>CAWIGI010000009.1:0-247907 GCA_963835685.1 Miltoncostaeaceae bacterium | reverse complement strand
CTACCGAGAACCCCGCTCCCGGAGCGGGTTCTTGCCTTCCTGAGGCTGCGTCACCCGGTCCCCATCCCGGTCTCGTCCCTCACTTAGTCAGCCCACCAGTCGCGCTGGCCATCGACGTCTTCGCGCGGAGCCTCGCCGAGATGGGGCGCGCCGATGACGAGGATCTCGAGGCCCTCCGGCCCGGCCTCGTAGCCTCGCCACGTACCGGGCGGGACGCGCACCGCGTCCCATTCCCTGAGCTCGACGATCTCGTCGTTGACCTTCATCCGCCCGCTCCCGCGCAGGACCACGTACACCTCCTCTTGCTTCTTGTGCGTGTGGCCGTACGGAAAGCGATAGCCAGGCGGGACGCGCTGGTAGCTCAGGCCGGATTCCTCGAGCTCGAGCGCCCCGGTCGCCGAGCGGAACTCCAGGTCCGGCGCGCCGTCGAACCTCGAGCCGAGGTCCTCCAGATCCTTCTTGATGTTCCTGAGCGTGAACGGCACGGCGCAAGCCTATGGCACCGCGCAGGACGTGCCATCGCGCTACATAACTTCGCCCGGCGCTGCTGGCCCTCCCTAGGTAGAGCGGCTGGGCGCAGGGAAATCACCCCCGTAGCCTGCCGTCCCGTGCTGGTCCCTTGTCGGTCCCTCACTTGGTCGTTTCTGGCCGGTCAGAGCCGTGGGCGGAATGCGCCGATTTGCGGCGGAACAGCCGATCAGGACCGACCAGCCCGGTCCGCTGGATGCCCTCAGGAGCCAGAGGTCGCAGGTTCGAATCCTGCCGCGCGTGTTGATCGAATCCCACGCTCAGCGGTCACTTTGGCCCCCGGCGGGGTCGGTCCAGGCTGAGGGACGCGGGCGTCATCACCGAGGAGGAGTCAAGGCCAAGAAGCGTCGCGTGCTCGGCATCTGACCGCGGGGGAGCGGACCCCCGGTTACCCGATCGGCTCGCGGCCCGTCGAGGGCAGCAGGGCGATCACGATCAGCGCGACGATCGAGAAGAGAAATCCGAGGACACCCCAGGCGGCGGCGTTGCGGCCTTTGCCAAGCGCGAGCTTGGCGCACCAGAACGCGCAGGCCGCCGCGACCACGAAGCTGATCAGATAGAGGACCAACAGCTCCACGGTGCCTCCTCGGTTGTGAACGGATGGACGACGACCGAGCCTCGTCGTCCCTGCTCGGCGAGCGAACGCTCAGGATGCGACCGGGGTGGGCCGAGTGCCGAGGCGACCCCATGCCCCTGCGCAGCTGGCGCAGCTCGCGGGCCTCAGCTGGTGAAAGTCGGCAGCCGCCTGGTCACAAGGACATCGCGCTCCCGCTCCGAACGGCCCCGTTCACGCAGGGCTTTTCTCTGCGCCCCCCGCGGCCGGACGGGGCGGCAGCAGCCCCAGGCCGATCACGATGAAGCCGACTCCGGCGAGCACTAGCGCCACCCCGACGAGGAGGGTGAACAGCACCAGCAGCGACGCCATGAAGGTGACGTTGAGCCCCGTCAACTGGAGCGAATGGATGAACATGTACTGGGCGAAGCACCGTGCACGCGGACCGCTGTCGATCGGCTTGCCGGCGACGTCACAGTAGGGGATGTTGACGTCCTCAAGCCCGGCGACCGACGTGGACGGCGCGGCCGGAAGTCGCGGCGGCGCTGGCCGGGTGCTCACCCCCGCCCACCAGCAGGCCGCCGAGGGCCGCCAGACCGGGCGCCTCGGCCGACCCTCAGCGACTCCCCCGGCCAGGATGGCGACGGTGCACGGGGTGCTGGGGCTCGCTGGAGGAGCGCGGCGCCTCCGCGCAGCCTACGAGAGCTCGGGGATGCCCTCGTCGGCGACCCTTTGAAGCAGATCCATCGGATCGAGGCCGAGCTTGGCGAGCGCCGCTGCGTCGCGGTCGGTGTTGACCTCCTCGAGGAACTCGCGGTCGGCCCGGGCCGCCAAGTCATCCTCCCCGTGTTCGTGGAGCATCTCGAGGAGCACTTCCTTGGAGATACGCACATCGCCTCCCGTCGCCCCCACCGGCGCGCGGCGCTCTGGGGGCTCCGTCCACGCGCCCGCACGGCCATTGCTCCCGTGCAGCCGGGCTGATACCCGCGTCAGCCGCCCACCAATCCAGGTCGCCGAGGGCCGTGGCCTCGGCTAGACGCCCGGGGTTGCCGGCGGGGGCGCGGCCGGCGGTGCGGGGGGCGGCGTCGCCGCCGCCGCCTTGCGCTTGCCGATGCGGCGGAGGATCGGGGCCGCGATCAGGATGACGATGATGACCCCGATGATCGCGCCGACCACGCCGCCCCAGTCGAAGATGTCGTCGTCGCCGATCCCGAGCGCGAGCGTGAAGATCGCGTAGCCCACCAGCGCTCCCAGCAGGCCGAGGCCGAGGGAGATGAGCCACGACACGGGGCCGCTGAAGCCGCGGAACGCATCCCTCGGGACCAGCATGCGGCCGACGATCCCGACGAAGAGCCCCAGCAGGATGGCACCGATCACGGCCAGCTCCCTTGACGACCAGCGCCACCCTACCGAGATCAGCGATATCCGGTGGGGTCCGCCGGGCGGCCCGGGTCCTGGACTTCCACCATGTAGCGCCAGGCGTCGGGCTGGGAGCCGTCGAGATCGGTGAAGCCGTACTCGCGCGCGAGGCCGCCGGAGGAGAACGAGCCGCCGTTGCGACGATGGACGTCGGGGTCGGCGGCGAGCGCGGCGACCGCTCGGCCGACGAAGCGCGGGGTCTCGGAGATCGCGGCGAAGTGCGGGTTCTTGGCCGCCGCGTCACGCCAGTTGGCCTCGGTGACGCCGTAGATGTCGAGCATCATCTCCGAGCGCATCCAGCCCGGCGTCAGCGCGACGGCGGTGCAGCCGTGCGGCGCGAGCTCGTGGCCCTGCGTAAACGCGAGCCGGATGACCGCCGTCTTGGCCAGGTCGTAGAAGGCCGAGAGCCGGTAGCGCCCCGCGTTGTACTCGAGCGTGCCGTCGGTCATCTCGACGAGCAGGCCACCGGGCCGGCGGACGAGCAGCGCGAGCGCGAAGTGGCTGGTGATCAGGTGCGTGTCGATCGCCAGGCGCAGCATCCGCAGGCCGCCATCGAGGTCGTGCTCCCACACGGGCGTGTCCCACTGGGCCAGCAGCTCGCCGCCCCAGATGTCGTTGACCAGCACGTCCAGGCGGCCCCGCTCGGCCTCGATGCGCCCGACGAGCACCTCGACCTGCGCCGGCTGCAGGTGGTCGGTCTCGACTGCGATCCCCTCGCCGCCGGCGGCATCGATGAGCTCGGCGGTCTCCTCGATCGTCTCCGGCCGGTCGTACTCCGATCGCCGCGTCCTGGTCGTGCGACCGCTGCAGTAGACGGTCGCGCCCGCCTCCCCCAGCGCCACCGCCGTGCCACGCCCGGCGCCGCGGGTCGCGCCCGCGACGAGCGCCACCTTCCCGGTGAGGGGGCCCGGCATCGCGCGCACCCTAGCGCCGAGCCGGCCCGGGTGGACGCCGCCCTCGCGGCGCTTCCGCGACCGATGTCCCCGGGAGGCCGTACGCTAGTCCGACAGCGGCCCGCGGCAGTGATCGCCCGCGGGCCGGGCCCCACGAAAGGAGCACGCCGTGCCCTACGAGCTGCCACCGCTTCCCTACCCCTACGACGCGCTCGAGCCGCACATCGACGAGGAGACGATGCGGCTCCACCACGACAAGCACCACCAGACCTACGTGACCAACGTCAACGCGGCGCTCGAGGGCACCGAGTGGGACGGCCGGCCGCTCAAGCAGGTGCTCGACCTCCTCGATCAGATCCCCGAGGACAAGCGGGCGGCCGTGCGCAACAACGGCGGCGGCCACGCCAACCATTCCCTCTTCTGGGAGCTGATGAGCCCGGACGGCGGCGGCGAGCCCGACGGCGCGCTGGCGGCGGCGATCGGGGACACCTTCGGCGGCCTCGACGAGCTCAAGCAGCAGATCAACGACGCGGGCCTCAAGCGGTTCGGAAGCGGCTGGTCGTGGCTGGTCCACGACGGGACCGGCCTGGTCGTGATCTCCACCCCGAACCAGGACACCCCCCTCATGGACGGCCACACCCCCCTTCTCGGCGTCGATGTCTGGGAGCACGCCTACTACCTGCGGTACCAGAACCGGCGCGCCGACTACCTCGAGGCGTGGTGGAACGTCGTCAACTGGCCGCGGGTGGCCGAGCAGCTGGCGCAGGCCACGGGCCGGGGGGCGTGAGCGCGACGTCGGCCCCAGGGGCGATCTGAGCGAGCCGGGCGGGCCGGCTACCTTCGTGGATCGAGCAGGCGCCGCTCGGCCGGGCGGACGAGATCCTCGTACTCCGGGTGGCGGCGGATCCAGGCGGCGATGAAGGGGCACCGCGGCACGGCCTGGAGGCCCCTGGCGCGGACGTCGTCGAGCGCGGCCTGCGCGAGCCGGCCCCCCACTCCCCGCCCCTCCCACTCCGGGAGCACCTCGGTGTGGGTGAAGACGCGGGCCCCCGGGCGGTTCCGGTAGGCCGCGATCCCGGCGAGCCGTCCGCCGATCGTGGCCTCGTAGCGCTCCTCCTCGGGCCGGTCGTCCACCTCGATCTCGTCCACGCCGGCCATGCTAGGCGGAGACGTCCACGGGGGCACCTCGGGGGCGTTGCGCCGCCGCGGGGAACGGTTGGATGATCGCGGCGGCTCGGATCACCCTCCCGGGAGGGACCATGGGACGCCCGGCACCGCCTGATCTGCTCGCGTCGCTGGACGAGGCCGCGGCCCTGGGGGCGGCCGCGGCGGCGGTCACCGTGGACGGCATCGAGGTGACCCAGGTGGTGCAGGACCACCTCAACTCGGTGCCCCTCGTGGCCGGCAAGCGGACCGTCGTGAGGGTCTACCTGTCCTACCCGGCCGGGCGCGTCTCGGTGCGGGGGGTGCTGCGGGTGGCGCGCGCGGCCGACGGGCCCTGGTCCGCGGTCGCGCCGGTGGGCCCGGCGGCGCTCGACCCGGCCCGCTCCGGCTCCTCGCCGGCCGCGCTGCGCAGCCGCCGCCACGATCTGGGCTTCAGCCTGAACTTCGTGCTGCCCGCGAGCTTCGCGGCCGCCGGCCCCACCTGGATCCGCCTGGGAAGCGTCAGGACCGACGCGGCGCCCCTGCCGTTGAAGCCCCGCCCGGCCACGCTGGTGAGGTTCACGCGCACCGCGCCGCTGCGCGTCCACATCGCCAGGATCCGCTACACGCGGGCCGGATCGACGACGACGCACCTGCCGTCCGCGCTCGACCTCGACCTGATCAGATCCTGGCTGAGGCGCGCGTACCCGGTCGCGACCGTGCGGCTCACGACCACGACGATCGACGCGCCCCACCCGGCGCCCTTCGACGCCTCCGAGATCAACGCCAAGCTGATCGCGCTGCGGGCGGCCGACGTGGCCGCGGGCACGGACGGGCGCACCCACTACTACGGGCTCGTCGCCGACAGCGGCGGGTTCATGCGCGGCCTGGCCTCCGGCATCCCGCAGACGCCGGCCCCGGGCACGGTCGCATCCGGCCCCACCGGCCCGTTGACCTTCGGCTGGGACGCCGACGGCGCCTACGGCGACTGGTACACCGCCCACGAGCTCGCGCACACGTTCGGCCGGTTCCACGCGGAGTTCTGCGGGGCGGTCGGCGGGGCGGCGTACCCCCATCCCAACGGCCAGCTTACGGGTGCCGACGGGAGATACGTGGGGCTCGACGTCGGCGACCCGGTCATGTCGCTGCCGATGCGCGCCCTCCCCGGCAGCCGCTGGCACGACGTCATGTCCTACTGTGACCGGCAGTGGCTCAGCTCCTTCACGTACGACGGCATCCGCCGGCGCCTGAACGCCGAGGGCGCGCTCGGCGCGGGGGCCCCGCCGCCGGCCGCGACGGCCGGGCCGGGTGAGGCCGTGGCCG
This sequence comes from Miltoncostaeaceae bacterium, assembly GCA_963835685.1. Taxonomy (GTDB): domain Bacteria; phylum Actinomycetota; class Thermoleophilia; order Miltoncostaeales; family Miltoncostaeaceae; genus DATAGF01. The sequence continues at coordinate 242,048 of CAWIGI010000009.1, read as the reverse complement.
GAATCCACGTCGTCGCGGCGGCCAACGCGACGCGGTCGACGGGCAGCCTGACCGCCGTCGTGCCGTCTCCTGCCGAGCCCACCCCGGCCGACGACGCCGCGGGCAGAGAGCCCTTCGCGATCGTCCTGGCGACGGCGCGCGGGCGCGTCCTGGTGGACCAGCCGGTCGCGTTCCAGCCGAGCGCGTGCGAGCTTCCGGGCGGGGACGTGACCGGGACGATCGACGTCGTCGTCCCCTCCGCCCCCGAGGCGCGCCGCATCGAGCTCCGGCACGGCGAGCAGGTGCTCGACAGCCGCCCGATCGGCGGAGCCGCCGCGCCGGGCGCAGCCCTGGGCGACCCGGCCGCGGAGCTGCGCGTGGTCGGCGAGGGGCCGGACGGCGAGATCGTCGTGGAGTGGGACGCCCCCCGCGCCGCCCCCGAGCGGCGCTACCTGGTGCAGGCGAGCGAGGACGGCGGCGCCACCTGGCGCACGGTGGGGCTCGACCTCGCCCGGCCCGCGGTCCGCATCGACCCCGACGACTTCCCCGGACGCGCCGAGCTCACCGTGCGGGTGGTCGCCACGAGCGGAACCGAGCAGGCCCTGGTGGCGCAGGGCCGGATCCCGCTCGTCCCGCGCTAGGGAAGCACGGTACGGTCTCCGCGACGCCGACGAGGAGACCGACATGGCCGAGCGACGGACCTTCGTGATCGTTGGGGCGAGCCTGGCGGGGGCCAAGGCGGCCGAGACCCTCCGGGAGGAGGGCTTCGACGGCCGCGTCGTCCTGGTGGGGGCCGAGTCGCACCGGCCCTACGAGCGGCCGCCGCTCTCCAAGGGCTACCTCCAGGGTGAGGCCGAGCGGGACTCCGTGTACGTCCACCCGGAGAGCTTCTACGCCGAGCAGGAGGTCGAGCTCCTCCGCGGGCGCGAGGTGACGGCCATCGACCGGGGCGAGCGGACGGCGACGCTGAGCGACGGCGAGGGCCTTCGGTGGGACCGGCTCCTGCTGGCGACCGGCGCCGCGCCGCGCACGCTCCCCATCCCGGGGGCCGACCTCGACGGCGTCCACGTCCTGCGCACCCTCGACGACAGCGACCGCCTGCGTGACGTCATCGCCGCGGGCGGCCGGCTGCTGGTGATCGGGGCGGGATGGATCGGGTCGGAGGTCGCGGCCTCGGCGCGTTCAGGCGGGATGGAGGTCACGATCGTCGAGCGGCAGTCCGTGCCCCTCGAGGGCGTCCTCGGCAGCGAGGTGGGCGGCATGTACGCAGGCGTTCACCGGGATCACGGCGTCGAGCTCCTCACGGACGCCGGCGTTGACGCGATCGAGGGCGACGGCCGCGCCGAGCGGGTGCGCCTGGCGGGCGGGCGGACGGTTGACTGCGCCGCCGTGGTGATCGGGGTCGGCGCCGCGCCGCGCACGGGACTGGCCGAGGCCGCGGGGCTGCCCGTCGAGAACGGCGTCCTCGTCGACGCCACCCTGAGCGCCGGGGGCGACGTCTTCGCGGCAGGCGACGTGGCGAACGCCGAGCACCCCTTCTTCGGCACCCGGGTGCGGGTGGAGCACTGGGCGAACGCCCTCAACCAGGGCCCGGCGGCGGCGCGCGCGATGCTCGGGCGCACCGAGCCCTTCGATCGGCTCCCCTACTTCTTCTCGGATCAGTACGACGTCGGGATGGAGTACTCGGGCCTCGCCGACCCCGGCGCGCCGGTCGTCGTGCGCGGCGACCTCGCGGCGCGCGAGGCCGTCGTCTTCTGGCTCGGCGACGACGGCCCGGTGCTCGCGGGCATGAACATCAACGTCTGGGACGTGAACGAGCAGGTCCAGGCCCTGATCCGGTCGCGGGCGGCGGTCGACCCGGCGCGGCTGGCCGACCCGGACGTCCCGCTGGAGGAGCTCAGCGGCTGACCCCCGGCGGCCCTAGCGGGCCGCGGCTCCCAGGGCCAGGCGCGCCGAGCGCTCCAGCATCGCGCTGCCCGGCACCGTGCGCGGGTCGGACCGGCCCAGGCGCGCGGCGACGAACCGGCCCATGATCGGCGACCGCAGCGCGTGGAAGGTGAGGGTGGGCGAGCGCTCCAGGGCGAGCTTCGCGGCCCAGGCGGTCGCGGCGTGGCCGGCCAGGGCGCGCCGGAGGCGCCCCTGGTAGGGCTCCATGCCCGTCTCCAGGCCGGCGAGCACGTCGAGGGCCGCCTCGCTGGCGAGCTTGGCGCTGAGGAACGCCTCGAAGATGCCGTCCCCGGACAGCGGATCGACCAGGCCGGCCGCGTCCCCGACCACCGCCGCCCGCCCCCGGGCGGCCAGGGACCAGGTGCGACGAAGCGGCAGGCGGTGGCCGCGCAGGGCGGTGAGCTCGCCGACCGCGATGCCGTGCTCCGCGCAGAGCCGGTCGAGGTGGGCGCGGAGGCGCGGCCCCTCGGCCGCCCACCCGCCGACGCCGACGTTGAGATGGTCCCCCTTGGGGAAGATCCAGCCGTAGCCCCCGGGGACCGTGCCGATCTCGAGGATGACGCGGCCGCGGTGCTCGGCCGCCGCGGCGCCGGACACCGGCAGGTTGCCCTCGTAGGCGACCTCGAAGGCGCGGTCGGCGCCGAGGCCGAGCGCCTTCGCGGAGACCCCGTTCGCCCCGTCGGCGCCCAGGACCACGGCCGCCCGGAGCCGGCCGCCGTCGAAGTCCACGACCATCCCGGACGGCCCGTCCGTCTCCACGCCCCGCACCCGGACGCCGTCGCGGACGTCGGCCCCGGCCTCCCCCGCGCGCTCGACGAGGAAGTGGTCGAGGCGCCGCCGCTGGGTCATGAGCGCGATCGGGGTGGGGAACCGCTGCAGGCTGGAGCGCTCGAAGCGCAGGCGCAGCAGCACCCGGTTGACGCGGTCCTCGACCACGGGTGAGACGTCGAAGGGCAGGAGGCCGACCCCCCGCATGGTGAGGCCGCCTCCGCAGGGCTTGTCGCGGGGGAACCGCTGCCGGTCCAGCAGCACCACCCGGGCGCCCGCGGCGGCGAGCCGGTACGCGGCCGTGGAGCCGGCCGGGCCCGCTCCGACGACGGCGACGTTGACCCGCTCCCCCCCTACGGCGATGGCCGCCCCCGTCGCACGTTCCTCGTCATCACGACCTCGACTCGATTCCACCCCAGGACCATGATGCACGGCCGAGCGCCCCGGGGGAACCTCTCCGGGGGCGCGACGGGCGCGTCGCGGCATGGGAGGATACCCCGGTGGCAGCGTCGATCCCCCGCGCCGGGCTCCTGATCCTCGCCGCGGTCGGCTTGGCCCAGGTGCTGGTGACGCTCGACTACTTCGCCCTCACGGTCGCCATCCCGCAGATGGCGACCGACCTGAGCGTCTCCACGACGGATATCCAGTGGGCGCTCACCGGCTACCTGCTCTCCTTCGCCGCCCTGATGGTGGCGGGCGGCCGCATCGGGGACATCATCGGCCGCAAGCGCACGTTGCTGATCGGGGTCGCGGCCTTCGGCGGCGCCTCCCTGCTGTGCGGCCTGGCGTACGACGAGTACATGCTCGTCGCGTGCCGGGTGCTCCAGGGGATCGGCGCGGCGATCCTGTTCCCCACCAGCATGGCCGTCGTGGGCAACTCCTTCGACGAGGAGACCCGGCCGCGCGCGATCGGCGCCGTGGTCCTGGTGTCGTCCGTCGGGATGGCGCTGGGACCGCTGGTCGGCGGCGTTCTGACCGACCTCCTCGACTGGCGCTGGGTCTTCCTGCTGAACGTGCCCTTCGCGATCGGCGCCGCCGCGATGATCTGGTTCTTCGTGAGCGAGTCGCGCGACGAGTCGGCGACGCGCCACGTGGACTACCGCGGGGTGGTGGTGCTGAGCGCCGCGATCGTCGCCCTCGCCCTCGCGATCGACCGCGGCCCGTCGTGGGCCGAGACCGACCCCGGCTGGCTCGTCGCCAGCCTCGCGGCCTTCGTGGTCCTCATGGTGGTCTTCGTCCTGCTCGAGCGGCGGGTCGAGAGCCCGTTGGTTGACCTGCCGACGTTCCGCAGCCACCCCTTCGTGATGGTGACGGCGAGCGGCCTCCTCTCGAACTTCCTCTGGGCGCTGTCGGTGTTCGTCGCCACGGTCTGGCTCCAGGAGGTCAAGGGCCTGTCGCCGCTCGAGGCGGGCCTGGCGTTCCTCGCCATGTCGGCGGGGGTGGCGGTGGCGGGCCCCCTGTCCGGCCGCCTCGTCACGCACTACGACGTCGGGGCGCTGATGGCGCTCTCGGCCCTGCTGGGCGCGGCGGGCGCGATCGGGGTCTCGCTCGTCGACGACCTGCCCGCCTGGCTCCCGCTCTTCGGGCTGCTCGGGCTCGGCGTCGGCACCAACTACGCCCTCGTCAACCAGGGCACCCTCGCGGCGGTGCCGAGGGAGAAGGCCGGGGCGGCCTCGGGGATCGCCCTCACGGCGCTCGTCATCGGCGCCGCGCTTGCGACCGTGCTCGCGGCCACCCTGCTCGAGGAGCTCTCCGACGGGCCGGTTGACCAGTCCGCCGCGGACCAGGTGATGCGCGTCGGGGCCCTCGCCGCCCTCGCCGCGGCCGTGCCCGCGGCGCTGCTCTGGGCGCGCCGCCGCCGCAGCGCCGCCCGGGAGCAGCCCGAGGCGGCCTGACGGCGACCGGGTCTCACCCCGGCTGAGCCGGCCGCACGAGCATCACGGTCGCCCCGGCCTTCTCGAACAGCGCCTGGATCTGACCCGCGGCGCCGTTGTGGGGCGCCCCCCGCCCCTTCTCGATCAGGACAAGGTCGAACCGCTCGGATGCCAGGGTCTCGAGCACCCCCTCGGCGAACGACCGTGCCCGCACGAGGCGCGTGTCGAACGAGCCGGGCGCAGCGGACATCGCCCGCTCGGCGCTCTCCAGCATCTCGCAGGCCGAGGTCACCGAGCGGTCGAGGGCGGCCTCGAGCGGCTGGGAGTGCGGGATGACCAGCACCGAGGCGAGCACCAGGGCGCCCCCGGACCCCGCGAGGTCGCCGGCGTGCTCCAGGGCCGTCCTCGGGAACCGCTCCCCCAAGGTCGCGACCAGCACCCTCCTGCCGGCGCTCACCGCTCCTCCTCCCGTCGCGCCGTGCGGCGATCCGCGATCAACAGCACGTCCACCCCCTCGAGTCGTTCGAGCAGCGTCGTCAGGAGGTCGCCCCGCAGCCGCGACGCCAGCCCGCGTCGCCCCGGGCGGGCCATCGCCAGCCGGGTCACCCCCCGCTCTTCGGCCAGGCTGACGACCGCGTCCGAGAGGTCCTCCTCGGGCACCTGCAGGAAGTGGGCGCCCAGCGTGACCGCCAGGCTCTTGACGAGGTCGCGCTGGCGGGAGGCCTCCTCGTCGTCCCTCCCCTCGGGCATGACGATGTCGAGCTCCGCCCCGAGCCGGCGTGCGGCCCTCCACGCGGCCCGGGTCAGCCGCTGGGCCCCGAGCTCGGGCCGGACGACCACGAGCACGCGCTCCACCAGCGAGGCCGGGACGCCCTGGAGCACGACGCCGGAGCCCGGCGTCTCGCGCTTCACGCGCTCGTCGACCGAGTCGGCCACCTCTCGAAGGGCGATCTCGCGCAGTGTCCCGAGGTTGGCGGTCGTGAAGAAGTTGAGCAGGGCCGTCTCGACCCGCTCCGTCGGATACACCTTCCCAGCCCTCAGGCGCGCCTGCAACGCCTCTGGGGTGAGGTTGACGAGCACCACCTCGTCGGCGTCGAGCAGAAGCTGGTCGGGGATCGTCTCCCGCACCCGCACGCCGGTCAGCTCGAGGATCCGGTCGTTGAGGCTCTCGAGGTGCTGAACGTTGACCGTGGAGATCACGTCGATGCCGCCGAGCTGCAGCTCCTGGACGTCCTGGTAGCGCTTGGCCCGCTCCATCCCGGGCGCGTTGGTGTGGGCGAGCTCGTCCACCAGCGCGACCTCGGGCCGCCGCGCGAGCACCGCCTCGACGTCCATGTCGCGCAACGGCACGCCGCGGTGCTCGAGCTCGAGCGGCGGCACCACCTCGATGCCCTCGGCCATCGCGGCGGTCTCGGCCCTCCCGTGGGCCTCCAGCCACCCGATCACGACGTCGTGGCCGTCGCGTCGCAGCTCATGCCCCTCCTCGAGCATCGAGTACGTCTTGCCGACCCCGGCCGCCATGCCCACGTACACCTTGAGCTTTCCCCGCCCCACGGTCTCGGCCACGACGGTCAGCCCCCCATCAGAAGGGGCGCCCCGACAGCTCGGTGGCCAACGGCCCGAGGGCGAGCGCCGAGATGAAGTTGAGGGCGGCGACCAGGATGATCACGAAGATCAGCGTCACGACGAAGGTGGGCGTCGTGGTGCGCAGGGTGCCGGCGCTGAACGGCGCCACCGGCTTGCGCGAGAGCGCCCCGGCCAGCGCGAGCACCGCCAGCAGCGGCGCGAAGCGGCCGAGCAGCATGGCGACCCCGCCGAGCGTCGTCGAGAGCTCCGTCGCGCCGTATCCCGCCATGGCGCTGCCGTTGTTGTTCCACTGGGAGCTGTACGCGTAGAACGCCTCGCCAAAGCCCTGCGGGCCGGGGTTCAGCATCGAGGCGGTGCCGGCGTCGCTGGTGACCACGACCGCCAGCATGACGAGCAACCCGACCGGCATCACCAGCAGCCCGATCAGTGTGAGCTTGATCTCGCGCCCCTCGATCTTCTTGCCGAGGTACTCGGGCGTCCGCCCGATCATCAGGCCCCCGATGAAGACGGCGATGACCACGAACAGCAGCATCCCGTACATCCCCGAGCCGACGCCGCCGTAGGCGACCTCCCCGAGGGACATCAGCGTCAGGGGCACCGCGACGCCCCCTCCCGTCCAGGCGTCGAAGCCCCCGTTCACGGCTCCGTCGGACGACGCCGTGGTGGCGACGCCGAAGAGCGCGGTGCCCGCGATCCCGAAGCGCACCTCCTTGTCGGACATGTTCCCGCCGGCCTGGCCGTCGCCGGCCGACAGCTCGACGCCGGTCTGCTGGAGCACCTCCGATCCCCGTTGCTCGAACGGCAGCGCGACGGCGACTGCCACGATCACGATCACCATCATCGTCCAGTAGAGGGCCCAGCCCTGACGTCGCGACCCGACCACCCTCCCGAAGGTGGCGGTGAGCGCCGCGGGGATGAGCAGCAGCCCGAGCATGTGGACGAGGTTCGCCAGCGGCGTGGGGCTCTCGAAGGGCGTCGCCGAGTTCGCGTTGAAGTAGCCGCCGCCGACGCTGCCGAGCGAGCGGATGGCGACCTGCGACGCCACCGCGCCCCGCGGCACGGTCCGGGTCTCGGCGCCGCCATCCTCGCCGGTCGCCCCGAGCGTGCGGGCCTCGAGCGCGCGGTACTCGACCGGGTCGTCGAGCGACTGCACCACGCCCTGGGAGGCCAGCGCCAGCCCCCAGATCAGCGCCAGGGGCAGCATCACGTAGAGCGTCGCGCGCGTGAGGTTGACCCAGAAGTTGCCGAGCGCCCTGGTGCCGCGCCGGGCGAACCCCCGGAACACCGCCATCGCCACCGCCAGCCCGACCGCGGCCGAGACGAAGGACTGCACGGCGATGCCGAGCGCCTGGCCGAGGTAGGACAGCGTTGACTCGCCGCCGTAGAACTGCCAGCTCGTGTTGGTGACGAAGCTCGCGGCCGTGTTGAAGGCGACGTCCCAGCGCATCCCGGGGAGGTCGAGGGGGTTGAGCGGGAGGACGCCCTGCAGGCGCAGGATCGCGTAGAGGGCGGCGAACCCGACGGCGTTGAAGACGACGACCGCCACCGCGTACCCGCGCCATCCCTGCTGCCGGGCGGGGTCCACGCGCAGAGCGCGGTAGATGCCGCGCTCCACGGGCCTCAGCAGGCGCGACAGGCCCGGCACCGGCCGGCCCTCCATGACCCGCGCGATGTACGCGCCGAGGGCGGGCGTGAGGAGCGTCAGCAGCGCCAGGAAGGCGACGATCTGGGCGACGCCGTTGGCGCTCACGACAGGTCGTCCCTAGGCCGCGCCGGAGGCCCGCGAGGGATCTCGCAGCGGCCTCCTAATACCACTTCCCCCTGACGAACCCGCCGAAGGCCACGAGCCCGACGACGACGATGATCACCCCGAGGATGAGGCTGAAGAGGAGGGCGACGAGGATCCCGGCGATCACCACGATGCCGCCGACGCTTACGCCTCCGATCCGTCGCTCGGGAAGCACGTCTAGGCCCCGAAGACGTTGTGGATCAGCAGGTCGAGCAGCTTGATGCCGATGAAGGGCGCGATCACGCCGCCGACGCCGTAGATCAGGAGGTTGCGACGCAGAAGGCGGGTCGCCCCGATCGCGCGGTAGCGCACGCCGCGCAGCGCCAGAGGCACCAGGGCCGGGATGATCAGCGCGTTGAAGACGATCGCCGAGATGATGGCGCTGCGCGGCGTGCCGAGGTCCATCACGTTCAGCGCGTCGAGGGGGCCCTCGCCGCCCTGTTCCGCCGCGTAGCTGGCGACGAAGATCGCCGGCAGGATCGCGAAGTACTTCGCGATGTCGTTCGCGATCGAGAACGTGGTGAGGGCCCCGCGCGTGATGAGGAGCTGCTTGCCGACCTCCACGATCTCGATCAGCTTCGTCGGGTCGGAGTCGAGGTTGACCATGTTCCCGGCCTCCTTCGCGGCGGAGGTGCCGGTGTTCATCGCGACGCCCACGTCGGCCTGGGCGAGCGCGGGCGCGTCGTTGGTGCCGTCCCCGGTCATGGCCACCAGATGCCCGCCGCCCTGCTCCTCGCGGATCAGGGTCATCTTGTCCTCGGGCGTCGCCTGCGCCAGGAAGTCGTTCGACGCCCGCCTCGGAGGCGATCGCCGCCGCGGTGAGACGGTTGTCGCCGGTGATCATCACCGTCCGGATGCCCATGCGGCGCAGCTCGGTGAAGCGCTGGGTCATGCCCGCCTTGACCACGTCCTTGAGGTGGATCACGCCGAGCATCTGTGCGTCGCGGGCGACCACCAGCGGGGTGCCACCCGAGCGCGCGACCCTGTTGACCACCGCCTCCAGGCCCTCCGGAGCCGTCCCACCGCGCGCCGCGACCCAGGACGCCACGGCGTCGGCGGCCCCCTTGCGGATGGAGGTGCCGTTCGTCTGGACGCCGCTCATCCGCGTCTCGGCGCTGAACGGGATGAACTCGAGCCCGCGCGCGACCTCGGCGCGCTCCCGCAGATCGAAGCGCTCCTTCGCCAGCACGACGATCGACCGTCCTTCAGGGGTCTCGTCGGCGAGGGACGAGAGCTGGGCCGCCTCGGCGAGCTCCCGCTCCGGGACGCCGCCGACCGGGATGAACTCCGTGGCCTGGCGGTTGCCCAGCGTGATCGTGCCGGTCTTGTCGAGCAGCAGGGTGTCCACGTCGCCTGCCGCCTCGACCGCGCGGCCGCTCAGGGCGAGGACGTTGCGCTGCACGAGGCGATCCATGCCGGCGATCCCGATCGCCGACAGAAGCGCCCCGATCGTGGTGGGGATCAACGAGACGAGCAGGGCGATGAGCACCGTGACCGAGACGTCGCTGTCGGCGTAGCTCGCCAGCGGGCGCAGGGTCACGGTCACGACCAGGAACACGATCGTCAGGCCGGCGATGAGGATGTTCAGCGCGATCTCGTTCGGGGTCTTTCGCCGCGCGGTGCCCTCCACGAGCGCGATCATGCGGTCGAGGAAGCTCTGCCCCGGCTCCTGGGTGATGCGCACGACGATCCGGTCGGAGAGCACCCTGGTGCCCCCGGTGACCGCGCTGCGGTCGCCGCCCGACTCGCGGATGACCGGCGCCGACTCGCCCGTGATCGCCGACTCGTCCACCGAGGCGACCCCGTCGACGACGTCGCCGTCGCCCGGGATCAGGTCGCCGGCCTCGCAGACCACCATGTCGCCGGGGCGGAGGTCGGCCGCGGGCACCCGCTCCTCCGCCCCCTCGGCACCCAGACGGCGGGCCATCATCTCGCTCCTGGTGGCCCGCAGGGCGTTGGCCTGGGCCTTGCCGCGCCCCTCGGCGACGGCCTCGGCGAAGTTGGCGAAGAGCACGGTCAGCCACAGGAACAGGGCGACGACGCCGGTGAACCAGAGGTCGTCCGTGCGCCCCCGGACGAGGTCGACCAGGAAGATGCCGGTCGTGATGACGCTGCCGACCTCGACCACGAACATGACCGGGTTGCGGATCTGGACCCTGGGGTCGAGCTTGCGGAAGGACGCCCAGATCGCCGGAACGACGATGTCCTTCGTGAAGAGCTTGCGACGGGGGCGGGAGGAGATGGTCATGGGCCGGTCCGGAGGACCTGCTGCCGCGGCGGACCGGCGAGCTGGTCCAGGTCGAGATTGAGTAGGAGGACGTTGACCCCGGGCTCGCCGAGGAATCCGACCGAGCGGCCCTCGGTGTTGTCGTCGATGAGGTCGAAGACCCGCTCGATCGGCACGTCGCGAACCGCGGCGACGCGGGCCGCCTGCAGCCGGGCGTTCCGCTCGGAGATGTGGGGGTCGATCCCCGAGCCCGACGTCGTGATCATGTCCACCGGCAGGTCCTGGGCGCGCAGGCCCGGGGTGTAGGGCCCCTCGAGCTCGAGGGCGTCGGCGATGTAGCCGTCCACGGCCTCCTCGAGCGCGATCGTGTTGGGGCCGAGGTTGGCGAAGGTGGTCGCCGACGGGTTGTAGGCCGGCGTCGTCGCCGAGGGCCGCGAGTGGAAGTACGCCGGGGACGTGAAGACCTGGCCCGCGAGCTCCGAGCCCACCACCTCGCCGTCCAGCTTGACGAGGCTCCCGTCGGCCTTGCCGGAGAACAGCGCCTGGGCGGCGCCGGTCATCGCCAGGGGGTAGAGGATCCCCAGCAGCACCGTGAAGATCACGACCATCCCGCACGCGACGCCCAGCAGGCGAAGGGCCTTGCGGGCCATCAGAAGGGGCTCCCCGAGAGCTCAACCGCGATCGGGCCGAGGGCCAGCGCGGGCAGGAAGGTGAGCGCGGCGACCAGGATGATCACGAAGATCAGCGTCGCCACGAAGGTCGGGGTCGTCGTCCGGAGGGTCCCCGCGCTGAAGGGGGCGACCCGCCTGGTCGAGAGCGCCCCCGCGAGCGCCAGCACCGCGAGGATCGGCAGGAAGCGGCCGAGCAGCATCGCGACGCCGCCGAGGCTGGCGGACAGCTCGGTCACGCCGTAGCCGGCGAAGGCGCTGCCGTTGTTGTTGAACTGGGAGGTGTAGGCGTAGTACGCCTCGCCGAACCCCTGGGGCCCGGCGTTGAAGATGGAGGCCGTGCCGGCGTCGGTCGTCACCGCGGCCGCGAGCATGATCAGCAGGCCGACGGGCATGACCAGGATGCCGATCAGGGTCAGCTTGATCTCGCGGCCGCCGATCTTCTTTCCGAGGTATTCCGGCGTGCGCCCCACCATCAGGCCGGCCACGAAGACCGCGACGACCACGAACAGCAGCATCCCGTAGAGGCCGGAGCCGACGCCGCCGAATATCACCTCCCCCATCCCCATGAGCGTCAGCGGGACGACGGCCGCCCCTCCGGTCCACGCGTCGTGGCCGCTGATCACCGACCCGTTGGAGGCCGCGGTCGTCACGGTGCCCCAGAGCGCCGAGTTGGCGATCCCGAAGCGCTGCTCCTTGTCGCTGAGGTTGCCCCCGGTCGTCCCCTCGGACGCGCTCAGCTCGACCCCGGTCTGTTGGAGCACCTCGCCGCCGCGCTGCTCGAAGGGCACCGCGACCGCGATCGCGACCACGAGCACGACCATCATGGCGGCGAACAGGGACCAGCCCTGCGCGCGCGAGCCGGCCAGGATCCCGAACGTGTAGGTGAGCGCCGCCGGGATGAGCAGGATCATCAGCATCTCGATGAAGTTGGTCAGCCCCGTCGGGTTCTCGAACGGCACCGCCGAGTTGGCGTTGAAGTAGCCGCCGCCGTTGGTGCCGATCTGCTTGATGGCGATCTGCGAAGCGACCGGGCCGCGGTAGACGCTCTGAGTCACCGCCGCGCCCTCCTCGTCGGTGACGTTGAGCGTCCGGGCCTCGAGGGTCCGGTACTCGACGGGGTCGTCGAAGGTCTGGACGACGCCCTGGGAGCCGATGATCAGGCCGACGACGATGGCCAGGGGCAGCAGGACGTAGAGCGTGATCCGCACCAGGTCGGCCCAGAAGTTGCCGAGCGCCGCTCCCCCGCGGCGCACGAAGCCGCGGATCACCGCGGCCAGCACGGCCATGCCCACGGCCGCGGAGACGAAGTTCTGCACGGTCAGCCCGGCCATCTGGCTCAGGTACGAGAGGGTCAACTCGCCCCCGTAGAACTGCCAGTTCGTGTTGGTGACGAAGCTCGCCGCCGTGTTGAAGGCGGTGAACCACGTCATGCCGGGGTAGTCGTTGGGGTTGAGCGGCAGGTGCTCCTGGAGCCGCAGGATCGCGTAGAGCAGCGCGAAGCTCGCGGCGCTGAAGGCCAGCACCGCGGACGCGTAGGACTTCCAGCCCTGCTCCTTGGAGGTGTCGATCCGGAGGCCGCGGTAGATGCCGCGCTCCACCGGCCCCAGCACGGCCGAGACGCCGGGGATGCGGCGGCCCTCGTAGACGCGCGCGATGTAGGCCCCGAGCGGAGGGGTCAGGGCCGCGAGCACGACCAGGTAGAAGACGATCTGCGCGATGCCGTTGGCCGTCACCGGCGCCGTCTCCTAGAAGCGCTCCGCGCGGAAGAGCGCGTAGCAGAGGTAGAAGAAGATGAGGGACGCGACGACCAGCCCGGCAACGTCGCCGGCGCCCACTCAGTCCACCTTCCCGATCAACCAGATCGAGACGGCGAACAGGGCGAAGGCGGCGAGCGCGATGGCGATGGCGGCGAGGTCACCCACGACGGGCGACGCTACGCCGGGTCATCTCAAGGGCGCCTCAAGAGGCGGGGCGCGCGCATCAAGAACTCGTCAAGTCCGCAGCCGGTAGCCCACGCCGGTCTCCGTGACCAGGTGGCGCGGCCGGGAGGGATCCTCCTCGAGCTTGCGGCGCAGGTTGGCCATGTAGACGCGCAGGTAGTGGGTCTCGCCGCCGTACTCGGGGCCCCAGACGGCCGACAGCAGAGCACGGTGGGTCAGCACCCGCCCTGGGTGGCGGGCGAGCTCGGCCAGCAGCCCGTACTCGTGCGGGGTGAGGTGCACCGGGCCGCCGGCGCGCGCGACCTCGCGCCGGGCGAGATCGACCTCGACGTCGCCGAAGCGGACCATCGGCGGCTCCCCGGCGGGCGCCGCCGCGCGCCGCAGCGCCGCCCGCAGCCGCGCCAGCAGCTCGCCGACCGCGTACGGCTTGGTGACGTAGTCGTCCGCGCCCGCGTCGAGGGCGGCGATCTTCTCGTCCTCCTCGTCGACCGCGGACACGACCACCACCGGCGCCCGGCTCCACTCGCGGAGACGCCGGCAGACCTCCACGCCGCTGCCGTCCGGCAGGCGGAGGTCGAGCACAACGGCGTCCGGCGGGCGCAGCGCCGCCGCCTCGAGCGCCGCCGCGACGGTCTCCGCGCCGCTCACGTCGTACCCCGCGGCCCTCAGGGCGGCCGTCAGGCCCCGCAGGACCTGGGGCTCGTCGTCGACCACCAGGACCCGCTCGGCCCTCATCGGGCCGCCTGCGAGACGGGCGCGAGCGGCAACTCGAGCACAACGCGTGCACCCGCGCCGTCGGGCTCCAGCCGTACGTCGCCGTTCTGGGCGCGCGCCAGCCCGCGGCTGAGCGCGAGGCCGATGCCGGTCCCCCCCGTCCGGGGCCCGGCGACGAACGGCTCGAACGCCCGCTCGGCCAGGGCGGCGTCCAGGCCAGGGCCGCCGTCGCGCACCGCGAGCTCCAGGCGGTCGCCCGCGACCCGGCCCTCGAGCCGGATCGGCGGCGTCCCGTGACGCGCGGCGTTGTGCAGCAGGTTGACCAGGACGCGCTCGCACAGCACCGCGTCGGCGCGCACCAGCGGCAGCTCCGCGGGGACGTCGATCTCGACGGTCCGCCCGTCGAGGAGGGGCTCGGCGGCCTCGACGGCGCCGGCGGCCATCTCCGCCGGCGCGCACCAGTCCAGGCGGGCCGTCAGGGCGCCGGCCTCCAGCCGCGACAGGTCGAGCAGATTGCCCACCAATCGCTCGAGGCGCTCGCTCTCCAGCGCCATGGCCGCCAGGAGCGCGTCCGCCCCGGGGGCGGCGGGGTCCTCGGCGAGCGCGTGCGCCGCCGTGCGGATCGCCGTCAGCGGCGTGCGGAACTCGTGCGAGACGCTCCGCAGGAGAGCCGTCTTGAGCTCGTCGCTGCGACGCAGGCCCTCGGCCTCGAGGACCGTCTCGAACAGCCGCCCGCGCTCCACGGCCACGGCGGCCAGGCCCGCCACGGCCGCGACGACGCCGGGGCGCGCCCAGCGCGGCTCGCCGGCGTCGAGCGCGGGCCCCACCTCCATCAGCCCGAGCGGCCGGCCGCCCGCCATCAGCGGCACCGTGAAGCCCGACGCGGAGGGGGTCACGTGCGACGCCTCGCCGCCCCCGCCGGCGGCCGCCGTCGGGCCGAGCACGAACGCGCAGCGCGTCACGCCCAGCGCGCGCGCCGCCTCCCGCGCCACGGCGGGGCCCGGCGGGCCCGGGCCGATCTCCTCGAGCACGGTCTGGGCGAGCGCCGACAGGCGCTCGGCGTCGCGCCGGCGGGCCTCGCTCTCGCGCCGCCTGCTGCGCGCGCCGGCGGTCAGCCGGCTCGTGATCACCGCGGTGACGGCGAACACCGCCAGCGAGATCCAGCCGCGGCTGTCGTCCACGGTGAAGGTGCCCGTGGGCGGCACGAAGAACCAGTTGATCGCCAGCACGGAGGCGAGGCTGGTCGAGAGGCCCGGGCCCACGCCGTAGGCGGCGCTGACGACGAGCACGAGGAGCTGGTAGACGACCCCCATCGAGAGGACGTTGACCCGGTCGCTCGCGAGCTCGACCCCGAGCGTCACGAGCCCGACCCCGGCGAGGCCGGCCGCCACGCCGGCCCACGGGGTCCTCACGATGTCGCGCCAGGCCACGACATCACGGTAGCGGCCGCGGCCGCCGGGGATGGCCGGGCGGCGATCGGCCCGGCCGAGCCGACCCGCCCTCAGCCACTGAGGCGGTAGAACCTCCAGAAATCGTGCTCGATCGGCAGGACCTTGACCTCGCCGAAGCCCGCCTCGCGCGCGTACCCCTGCACGGTGTGGGGCCGGATCACTGTCCCGGTCGCGGCCGAGTGCTCGTCCTCGCGGCCCACGGCGAGGCAGTGAAGGACGCTGAAGCCGTAGTTCAGGCGCTCCAACTCGTCGCCCGGCACGGTGAACGACTCGGCCACCTTCTCGTCGCCGACGATGACGCTGCCGCCCTCGGCCAGGAGCCCGCGCGCGGTGCGCAGGGCCTCGACCGGCCGCGCCATGTCGTGCAGGGCCTCGAAGATCGTGACGAGGTCGTAGGTCCCCTCCAGGCCGGGGTCGCTCGCGTCCTGCACGAAGAAGCGCACCCGGTCCCCGAGGCCCTGCTCGGCGGCCAGCGCCCGGGCGGCCTCGATCGAGGGCGCGTTGACGTCGAACCCGTCCACGCGCGCGGAGGGGTAGCCGCGGGCGATGGAGACGCTCGACCACCCGGTGCCGCACGCGATGTCCGCGACCCGGGCGGGCGGGGTCGCGCGCAGGCGCGCCTCGACCTCGGGGACGGCGGGGAACCACGCCTGGGCCAGCTCGTTGACGAACATCGGCCGGTTGAAGGCCGCGATGCCCTGGCGGGCGTGGACCCCGAAGTTCGCGTACGGGACACCCTCGCCGGTGCGGAAGGCCTCGACCACCTGCTCGATCGGGGCGAACACGCCGACTGTCAGCTGCGGCATCGCCCCGACGTACGAGGGGCTGTCGCGGTCGAGGAGCGGCTCGCGGTGCTCGGCGGGCACGGCGTAGCGGCGTTCGGAGGTGGGCGCCGCCGGGTCGTCGACGGTCAGGACGCCCGAGACAGCCTGCTGCTCGAGCCATTCGCGCACGTAGCGCTCGTCGAGGTCCGCCCGCCGGGCGAGCTCGGCGCTGGTGCTGGGGCCGGCCTCGTCGAGGGCCGCGTAGAGGCCGAGGCGCTCGCCGATGTGCATGGCGGCCAGCTCCAGGCTGCCGATCAGCGCCCCGAAGGTCCGCTCGACGAGGGCGTCGGCGCCGATGGGGGCTGCGGCGGTGGCTTCCGTCGTGCTCATGTCCGGTGTCTCCTTGGTCGGTTCGGTCACGACGCCACCATCCCGGGCCTCCGTCTCGTGTGCGTCTCGCGCCGCGTCCCGCGCGGGTCGAGGGGACGTCGAGGCTACATCCCCCGGCCGATCGCCAGATAGCGCGTGTCGAGGTAGTCGGCGAGGCAGTCGTCACCACCGGCCCGCCCGCCGCCGGACTGCTTCACGCCCCCGAACGGCGCCGCGACCGAGGAGACGCGGCCCCGGTTGACGGCGACCATGCCGACCTCGAGCGCCTCGCCGACGCGCAAGGCGCGGTCGAGGTCGCGGGTGTGGACGTACGCGGCGAGCCCCTGCTCGCAGGCGTTCGCGCGTCCGATGAGCTCGTCCTCGCGGTCGAAGGCGCACACGGGGGCGATCGGCCCGAAGATCTCCTCCCGCAAGACGCGGGCGTCAGCCGGCACGTCGGCGAGCACGACCGGGGCGAAGAAGAGCCCCGGGCCCGGGAGCGAGCCGCCGCGCAGGGCGACGCGGGCGCCGCGCCGGACGGCCTCGTCGGCGAGATCCTGGAGGCGCCGCCGGTGGCGGGCGCTGATCATCGGCCCGAGCTCCGACTCGGGCTCGGTCCCCCGACCGATGCGCAGGTCGGCGAGGCGCGCCGCGAACTCGTCCGTGAAGGCGGCCGCCACGGGCCGCTCCACGTGGAAGACGTTGGCGGCCGTGCATGCCTCGCCGCCGTTGCGCATCTTCGCGGCGAGCGCGCACTCCACCGCGGCTGGGAGGTCGGCGTCGGCGAAGACCACGAATGGCGCCTGGCCCCCGAGCTCCACGCTCGTGCGCAGCACCCGGCCGGCCGAGAGGGCGAGCAGGTGCCGCCCCACGGCGGTCGATCCGGTGAAGGTGAGCTTGCGCAGCCGCGGGTCGGCGAACAGCGGGTCGGTCGCGCCGTCGGCGGTGGACACCACCACGTTGAGCACCCCCGCAGGCGCGCCGGCGACCTCGACGATCTCGGCCAGCGCGAGCGCCGACAGCGGCGTCAGGGCCGACGGACGGAGCACGACGGTGCAGCCAGCGCCGAGGGCGGCGGCGAGGCCCCGCGCGGGGATGGCGAGCGGGAAGTTCCAGGGGGTGACGATCAGGCAGGGGCCGACGGGGCGGCGGGTCACCAAGATGCGCGCCGTCCCGCCCGGGTCGTCGGTCATCGAGCCCTGGACACGCACCGCCTCCTCGGCCGACCACTCCAGGTACTCGGCGGCGAAGGCGACCTCGGCGCGGGACTCGGCGAGCGGCTTGCCCATCTCGAGGGTGATGAGGGTGGCCAGGCGCTCGGCGTCGCGCTCGAGGGCGTCGGCCGCGCGGCGCAGCACCCGCGCGCGGTCGCGCGGCGCGGCCGCCGCCCAGGCCACTTGGGCCTGATGAGCGGCGTCGAGGGCGTCGATGCAGTCCGGCCCGCTCGCGTCGGGCACGGCGCAGAGCGCCTCGCCGGTGGACGGGTCCTCGACCGGCAGCGTGCGACCGGACCGCGCGTCGCGCCGCACGCCGCCGATGACCAGCTCCTTGGGGCATCGCGCCACGGCCTCCCACTCGGCCAGCGCCGAGGGGACGTCCGTCCGCTCGAGGAGCGCGAGGGCCACGTCACCGCTCCTGGGGAAGCCGCTCGATGGTGATTCGCACCGAACCCACCCTGCCGACGCCGAACGCCTCGTCCTCGAAGCCGAGGACGCTGCGGACGGCGTCGGCCAGGTCGCGCTGGCCAGGGGCGAAGTAGCCGAGCACGAGACGGCGCTCGGCGGTCAGGACGGTCAGGTCGCCCTGCAGGTTCAGGGGTCCGGGATCCACGGTCGCCTCCTCCACGCCCTTGGGACGGCGGGCGTCGCGGGCGGCCTGCCACAGCACCGCGTCGGCGCTCAGGCGGTCGAGGAAACGGCGCCGGCCGGCCGCGAATGCCGCGAAGTCGGGCGGGAAGCCGGGCTCCAGGGCGTTGGTGTGATCGGTCATGAGGCGAGCCTAGGCGCGGTCCGGCGGGCCGTTCATGACAAGGCCTTGCCATATTTCGCCAGGAGCTCCGGTCAGCGGGATCGCGGGGCAATCACCGCGTGGTCGCGTCCCCCTCGGCCACGAGGCCCCTTTCGGCCGCCCTGGCGACGGCGGCGGCGCGGCTGTTGACACCGAGCTTGGCGAAGATGTTGGCCACGTGCCGGATGACGGTGTTCTGGCTGAGCACCAGGGCCTCGGCGATCTGCCGGTTGGTCAGGCCTTCCGCCACCAAGCCCAGCACCTCGGCCTCGCGGGTGGTCAGGCCGCCGGGCCCAGCGGCCCTGGTGCGGCGGCTGGGAGCCCGCTCACCCATGGCCCGCAGGCGCTCCTCGATCCTCCTACACCAGGCCTCGGAGCCCATCTCTCGGAAGCGCTGGTGGGCCGTTCGCAGGAGCGTGGCGGCCTGCCCGGCACCCCCAGCAGCGCGTGAGACGATGTCGGCGCCGATCATCCGCGTCTCGGCGGCGGCGACCCGCCACCCCGTCGCCTCGAGCTCGGTGGCCGCGTTCTCGAGGGCACCGGTCGCAGCTCCCGGGGAGCGGGAAAGCTCGAGCAGCGCCTCGCAACAGCGTACCTCGGGGTGCCCCGGCAGCAGACCGGCCGCCCAGCCGGTGATCTCGGCCGCTCGCTCTTTGTCGCCCGTCATGGCCAGCACCCATACTTTGGTGCGCAGCGAGTCGACCTCGGCATGGCGACGCGCAATGCCGTCGAGGTACCGGTCGACCACGGGCCGCATCACCTCCTCCGCGCCCGCCACGTCGCCCATGAGCATGAGGACGGCGGCCGCGCCGTCACGCGCCTCATCAGCGAGGCGGTCTATGCCTCGACGCACGCCAAGCTCGTCAAGCGCTCCGTAGGCGCTGCCGGCGCCTTCGAGATCGCCCAGCCCGCGTAGCAGCGCCGCGCGCGTGATGTCGGTGCACCATCGGACGTCAACCGCCGACTCGTCAGACCTCGTCAAGGACTCACTTCGCGCGAGCGCGCGCCGGGCGCCGTCCCAGTCGCCCATCTCGACCAACATCCATGCGCGCAGGCAGATGTACCAGGCTTCGTGGGCGCGCAGACCGTGCCGGCTCACCAGTGCGGACGCGCGTGCGAGCCCCTCGAGACTCTCGGGCGCCGGCAGCAGTAGCACGTTCGCCTGCGCGAGGATGTAGTGGGCCCGTGCCGCGCCGAGGTCGTCGTGCTGCTGGGCCGCCAGTCGCACTGCCTCCACCAGCAGCGCCTGGCCCACGTCCGCATCGCAGCGCCAGAGGGCGATTGTGCCCTTCGTCAACAACAGGCTGATCCGGTCGGCGCTCTCCCCTCCCGCTTGATCAGTCTCGGCCAGCGCGAGGCCCTCGTCGGCGGCCGATTCTCCTTCGTCGAGCCGGGCGTGCATGGCGAGCGCCCTCGCATGACCGGCCAACGCTGATCGGAGCGCCCATGGCGGACCCGTGCGACGCAAATCCGGAATCGCGGACTCCCAGTCCTCGAAGGCGCCCGTGACGTCCCCATCCTCCCAGCGGGCCCCTGCGAGCGCGGCCTGCGACCATGCCGCCATGGCCTCGTCGCCGAGCCCTCGGTAGTCGGCGAGCGCCCGCTCGAGCAGGTTGACCGCCCGCAGGCCTCCTCGCGTCAGACGCGTCAGCAGCCGCCCGCAGGCCAGCAGCAGCTCGGCCCGCAGCCGAGGCCCGTCCTCCTCATCCCACAGGGACAGGGCCCGCTCCAGGTGGGCGATGGCCTCCTCGACGGCGCCCAGCTCCATGGCAC
Organism: Miltoncostaeaceae bacterium; assembly: GCA_963835685.1. Classification (GTDB taxonomy): domain Bacteria; phylum Actinomycetota; class Thermoleophilia; order Miltoncostaeales; family Miltoncostaeaceae; genus DATAGF01. The sequence continues at coordinate 222,188 of CAWIGI010000009.1, read as the reverse complement.
TTGAGGCCGCCGCCCGGGAGTGGGCGATGGCCCGCTCGCGCCGCCCGGCGGCCACGGCATGGAGGGCGAGCTGGGCGCTGGAGACCTTCAACTGCCCCGAGCCGGCCAACGCCTCAGCGGCATCGAGGATCGCTCGGTGCCGTCGCGTTCGCCGCGCCGCCAGGCCCTCGCGCGCCACGGCCTCGTGCACCAGGGCATGGCGGAACGCGAAGGCGTTGCCGGCCGGATCGGCCGGGTCCTCGACCACGAGGCCCGTTTCGGCCAGGGCCGCCAGAGCATCGAGCGCCCGGTCCTGGGGCAGTCCGGCGGCGGCCGCCAGCAGGCGCAGGTCGAAGCGCTCGCCGATGGCCGCGGCCCAGGCGATCAGCTCGCGCTCGGGCCGATCCAGGGCGGCGGCGCGGGCCTGGATCGACGCGGCCAGGCTCCAGGGCAGCTCGACGGCGTCAGTGCCGGCCCGCCGGCCCGAGTCGGCGTCGACCCAGCCCGACTGAAGGGCGGCAGCGGCCAGCTCCTCCAGGGCGAAGGGGTTGCGCCCCGACAGACGCAGCAGCTCGGCCGCCACCTCCGGGGCCGCGGCCACCCCCAGCACGTCGGCCAGCAGGGCCTCGGCCTCGGCGGGCTCCAGCGGCCCCAGGACGAACTCCTCGCCCAGCGCGCCGCGGCGCAGCTCGCTGCGCAGGCCGGCGAGCGCCGGCGAGCCGGTGTCGTCGTCCGGGCGGTAAGTGAGAAGGAGGGCGACCGGCTCGCGCGCCAGGGCGCGCGCCAGGAAGGGGATCAAGCTCAGGCTGGTCGCATCGGCCCAGTGCAGGTCCTCCAGCACCACCAGCAGGCCGCGCCGGCCGGCCAGGGCGGCCAGGTACCGGGCCGCCGCCTCGAAGGTGGCGCCCAGGTTGCCGGTCTCGATCCCGCCGGCCCCCAGCTCCGGCAGCACCAGGGCGGGAAAGCCCGAGGCCAGGCGGTCGCGGCCGGCGGGCACCAGGCCGGCGCGGCCGGCTGAGCGCACGGCGTCGCGGATCACCCCGAGCGGCTCGGCCAGACCGAGCGCGCTGCGGCCCTCGACCACGGCGCGCCCCGCGGTCCCGGCGGCGACGGTCGCATGGCGGGCGAGGGCGCTCTTGCCGATCCCCGCCTCGCCCACCAGGGCCAGGCACGCGCGAGGAGCGCCCGTGGCGACGGCGGCCTCCAGCGCGGCGCGCTCGCCGGCCCTGCCGTGGATGGTCACTCGGCCTTCGCGCCCACCAGGCCCCGCTCGGCCGCGACCGCGACGGCCGCGGCGCGGTTGTTGACTCCCAGCTTGGCGAAGATGTTGGCGACGTGGCGGATGACGGTATTCTCGCTGAGCACCAGGGCATCGGCGATGGCGCGGTTGGTGAGGCCGTCGGCCACCAGACCGAGCACTTCGGTCTCCCGGGCTGTCAGGCCGCCGGGGCCTGCGGCTCGGCTCCGCCGGCTCGGAGCCCGCTCGCCCATGGCCCGCAGCCGCTCCTCGATCCGCCGGCACCAGGCCTCCGACCCCATCTGGCGGAAGCGGTCGTGGGCGGAGCGAAGGAGCGCCGCGGCGGGCTCGGCGCCCCCATCGACGCCGGCCGCGATCCCCGCCGCGGCGACCCGCTGCCATGCTCCCTCGAGGCGATGTCCGCCCGCCTCCAGGCCCGATGCGGCCTCCTCCAGCGCCGCCGCCGCACGCGCAGGGTCGCGCGGCATGTCGGCCAGCGCCTGGCAACAGCGGATGTAGGGATGACCAGGGAGTAGCCCGACGGCCCAGCTCACGATCTCAGCGGCCCGCCGGCCCTCGCCGGCGGCCACCAGCACGGCGACCTTGGGCGCGATCGAGTCGGGCTCCGCCTCGCCGCCGGCGATGAGCTCGACGAAACGCTCCACCGTCGGGCGCACCAGCTCGAGCGCCCCCGGCGCGTCGCCGGCGAGGAGACGGGCGACCGCCGCCCCCTCGCGCGTGTCGTCGCCGAAGCGCGCGCTTCGTCGGGTGAGACCGCGCCCGAGCAGGCCCGCGTACGCCTGCTCGGCCAGCTCCAGCTCGCCCTCGCCGATGAGCAGCCACGCGCGGTCCTCACCGAGGCCCCACCGCGTCCACTCGGCGGGGTCGTCCGGCTCGAGCAGCGACTCGCTCTCGTCGATCAGGTGCCGCGCGCGCGCCCAGTCCCCCGCCCGGACAGCCACGAACGCCTGGCACTCGACGTAGTAGGCCTGCAGTTCCCGCAGCCCGTGTCGCGCCACCAGCTCGACCGCCCGGGACTGACCGTCGACCATCTCGGGGACGGACACGAGCAGGACGTTCGCCAGCGACTGAAGGTGGTGCGCTTGAGCGGCACCGAGATCGTCGTGGTGCTCGACGGCCAGGCGCACCGCCTCGCCGAACAGCGCTCGGCTCGCCGTCGCGTCGCAGCGCCACAGAGCGATCGTGCCCTTCGTTGAGAGAAGGGAGACCCGGTCGAAGGCCTCGTCGGCCGTCGCGGCGGCCGGCACCAGGGCCAGGCCCTCCTCGGCGGCCCGCGCCGCCGCACCGACCTGCTTCTCGAACGCGAGGGCGCGCGCGTAGGTCGTAAGCGCCCAGCGGAGGGCCTCCGGCGGGCCCGTCCGTCGGAGATCCGGGATGGCCTGCTCCCACTCCCGAAAGGGGCGGCTGCTCTCGCCGCCCCGCCAGTGGTCGTCGGCGAGAACCGCGAGGCTCCAGGCCGCGGCGGCCTCGTCGCCGAGATCGAGATACCCGGCGCGCGCCTCCTCCAGGAAGCCCGCCGCGCGTTCGTCTCCGCGGGCCAGACGCGTCCGCAGGCGCCCGCACGCGAACAGCAGCTCGGCCCGCAGCCGCGGCCCGTCCTCCGTGCTCCACAGGCCGATGGCGCGCTCGAGATGGGCGGCCGCCTCCTCGACCGCTCCGAACTCTCGAGCCCGTTCGGCGGCAGACCGCGAGTGGGCGAGAGCCTTCTTCCGCTCACCGGCGGCCAGGGCGTGGCCGGCCAGCTCGGCCGCCGACACCTCGATCTCACCGGCCGCCGCGAGCTGCTCGGCGGCAGCTAGGATCGCCCGGTGGCGCGCCCGGCGCCGGGCCGAGAGCGCCTCGCGGGAGAGGGCCTCGCGCACCAGGGCATGGCGAAAGGCGAAGGAGTTGCCCTCTGGGTCGGCCGGGTCCTCGATCAGCATTCCGGCGCTCACGAGCAGCGTCAGGGAGTCGAGGGCCTCGTCCAGGGACAGGTCGGCGGCGGCCGCCAGCAGGCGCACGTCAACGCGTTCGCCGATCTCCGCCGCCCAGGCGAGCAGCTGCCGCTCGGGCGGCTCCAGGCGGGCGGCACGGACCTGGATCGACTCGGCGAGGCTCCACGGCAGCGTGAGGGCGCCGGTGCCGGCCCGCCGGCCCGAGCCGGGCTCGATCCAGCCCGACTGGAGGGCCGTGGCGGCCAGTTCCTGCAGGGCGAAGGGGTTGCCGGCCGCCAGGCGGAGGAACTCTGTCGCCACCTCGGGGGCCGGCGCCACGCCCAGAACGTCGGCCAATAGAGCCTCTGCCTCCTCGGGCGAGAGCGGCCCAAGGGGAAGCTCGGTCCCCAGGGCGCCGCGGCGAAGCTCGCTGCGAAGGCCGCCCAGGGAGGGGCTGCCGCCCTCGTCGTCGGGGCGGTAGGTCAGCACCAGGGCCACCGGGTCGCGGCCAAGGGCGCGAGCCAGGAAGGGCACCAGGCTGAGGCTGGTGGCATCGGCCCAATGCAGGTCCTCGAGCACCACCAGCAGGCCCCGTTGGCCCGCCAGTGCGCTCAGGTAACGCGCCGCCGCCTCGAAGGTGGCCCCGAGGTTGCCGGTCTCTACATCGCCGCCCCCCAACTCGGGCAGCACCAGGGCGGGGAAGCCCGTCGCCAGGCGGTCGCGCGATCCTCGCGGATCGAAGCCGGCGCGGCCGGCGGCGCGCACCGCGTCGCAAATCACCCCCAACGGCTCGGCCAGGCCGAGGGTGGTGTGGCCCTCGATCACCGGCTGGCGTGCCTGCCGCGCGGCCTCGGCGGCGTGGCGGGCCAGGGCGCTCTTGCCGATGCCGGCCTCGCCGACGAGGGCCAGACAGGCGCCGGGGGCGCCGGGGGCGACCGCCGCCTCGAGGGCGGCGCGCTCGTGTGCGCGGCCGTGGATGGTCACGGCGCAAGCATCCGCCGTCGAGGCGCCGCGGTCGAGCCCCCGGGACGGCGCCACTAGGCTAGCCGCGATGCTGGAGATCCGCGTGCTCGGGGGCCTCGAGGCCCGCGCAGACGGAGCGCCGGTCGAGTTGCCCCCGGCCGCGCGCGTGCGCGCCTTGCTGGCGTGGCTCGCGGTTCACCCGGGGCTGCACCCGCGCAGCGCGCTGGCGGGGACCCTGCGGCCCGACGCCCTGGAGGAGAGCGCCCGCAAGAGCCTGCGCCAGGCGGCGTGGGCGCTGCGCGGAGCGCTCGGGCCGGGCGCCGACGCCTGGCTGGTGAGCGAGCGCGAGCGCCTCGGGCTCTCGCCCGACCCGGGCCTCGTGCGCGTCGACCTCTCCGAGTTCCGGCGGCTCGCGGCCGACGGCCGCCTGGAGGAGGCGGTCGCGCTGGCCGACGGCGACCTGCTCGCCGGGCTCGACGAGGAGTGGGCCGACGCCCTGCGCGAGGAGCACCGGGCCGAGCTGGTCTCCCTGCTCGGCGACCTGGCCGCTCGCGCCGACGCCGAGGGCGAGCCGGCGGCGGCGATCGAGTGGAGCCGGCGACAGGCCGTCGCCGATCCGGTCGGAGAGCGCACCGCGCGCGAGCTCATCGCGCGGCTCGCGCGCGCCGGCGACCGGGCGGGGGCGGTGGCCGCGTACGAGGCCCTGCGGGACCGGCTGCGCCGCGAGCTCGGCATCGTGCCCTCGGCCGAGACGCGGGAGCTGGTCGAGGAGGTCCGCCGCGGGCGCCCGTCCGCGGGCGCGCCGGACGCCCCCATGCCCCAGCCTCCGCTGCCGCCCCCGCTGGTGGCGGCCGGCCGCATGGTGGGCCGCGGCGACGCGCTGGCGCGGCTGTCGGCCGCCTGGGACGACGCGCGCGCCGGGGCCCCGCGCATCGCGTGCCTCGCCGGCGAGCCGGGAATCGGGAAGACCCGGCTGGCGGCCGAGCTCGCGGCGCGAATCCACGCCGCCGGGGGCGTCGTCCTGTACGGGCGCTGCGACGACGAGGCCCTCGTTCCGCACCAGCCGTTCGTGGAGGCCCTCGAGCGCCTGCTGCGCGATGGGTCCCCACAGGTGCGCGAGGACCTCATCGGCCCGCACCGCACCGACCTGGCCCGGCTGCTCCCGGCCCTCGAGGCGGACGAGCCCCCGCCCGGCGGCGGGGAGGGCGCGACCGCCCGCTACCGGGCGTTCGAGGCCGCCAGGGCACTGGTCGAGGCAGCCGCGGCCCGGCGGCCGGTCCTGCTGGTGCTCGACGACCTGCACTGGGCCGACCGCCCGACCCTGCTGCTCCTGCGCCACCTCGGCCGGATGGTCGAGCGCGTTCCGGTCCTCATCCTCGCCACCTACCGCGACACCGAGGTCGACCGCGGCCACCCGCTGGCGGCGACGCTCGCCGACCTGCGGCGCGAGCGCCCGCTGGTGACGATCGGCCTCGACGGTCTCAGCGACGCGGAGGCCGCCGACCTGCTCGGCGTCGATCGCGAGCTGGCGCGGGCGCTCCGGGAGCGCACGGACGGCAACCCGCTCTTCCTGGAGGAGCTGAGCCGGCACCTGGAGGAGAGCGGAGGCGACGGCGTGCCGCCGGGCGTGAAGGAGGTCATCGGCCGCCGCCTCGACCGGCTCGGCGCCGGCGCGGTCGAGGTGCTGACCACGGCCGCGCTGGCGGGCGGCCAGATCGATCTCGCCCTGCTCGAGGATCTCCACGGCGCCGACGAGGCGCTGCGGGCCGTGGAGCGCGCCTGCGACGCCGGCCTGCTGCTGGAGCGCGGCCGGGGCGGGCGCCAGGCCTTCGCGCACGCGCTGGTCGCGGAGACCCTCCACGACGGGGCGTCGGCGGCCCGCCGGGCGCGCGTCCACGCCCGCATCGCCGACGCGCTCGAGCGCCGTCCGGAGCCCCGGCCCGCCGAGGTGGCCCACCACCTCGTCGCCGCCGGCGATGCCGGCGACCGCGAGCGCGCCGCGCGCTGGTCGATCGCGGCCGCCGAGCAGGCGACGGCGCTGTCCGCCGACTCAGAGGCGGCCGGCCACTACGAGCGGGCCCTTCAGGCGCTGGGCGCCGGCGACGCGCGCCACGGCGAGCTCGCCGCGCGGCTGGGCGACGCGCGCAACCGCGCGGGCGACCGCGCGTCGGCGCGAACGGCGTTCGCCGAGGCGGCCGCATGCGCCCGCGCCGCGGGGGATCCGCAGCTCCTCGCCCGCGCCGCGCTGGGGGCCGGCGGGCTCGGCGTGACGATCGGGCCCTGGGACGACGGGCTCGTCGCCCTGCTCGAGGAGGCGCTCGCCGGCCTCGATCCCGGCGCGAGCGCGATGCGCGCGCGCCTGCTCGGCCGGCTGGCGACCGAGCTCTACTACGCCGACCGCGCCCGGGCCGACGCGCTGAGCCGCGAGGCGGTCGCGACCGCACGCGCCGGCGGCGAGGCCGGGGCGGTCGCGACGGCGCTGAACGCCCGCCGGGTGGCGATCTGGGACATCGACCACGCGCAGGAGCGCCTGGCGACGGCCACGGAGATGGTTGCCGAGGCCGAGCGCGCGTCGGATCCGGAGCTGGTGCTCCAGGGCCGGAACTGGCGGGTGCTGGACCTCATGGAGCTGGGCCGCCTCGACGAGGCCCGCGCCGAGATCGACGCGTACGCCGCCGGCGCCGACGCGCTCGCCCTCCCCCACTACCGCTGGTGGGTCCCGATGTGGACCGCTGGGCTCGCCCTGATGGCCGGGCGCGAGGAGGTGGCGGCCCGGCTGGGCGAGGAAGCGCTCGCGCTCGGGAACCGGGCCGACGACCCCAACGCCGAGCTGTTCGTCGGCATCCAGCGCCTCTGGGGCACCGGGCCGGCGCGGTTCTCGGAAGCGATGCTCGCCGACATCGAGCACGGGATGGCGTCCTCGCCCGCACCGTGGGCCTGGATGACCGGGCTCGCGTGGGTGAACGCCGCCCTCGGCCGCACCGACGCGGCCCGCGAGCTGGCCGACCGGCTGACGCGCGAGGACCTCGCGGAGCTGCGCCTGGACGCCAACTGGCACGCCGTCCTCGACCTCGCCGAGGCGCTGGCCCTGCTCGGCGACGCCGAGCGGGCCGAGCGGCTCTACGCCCACCTCGCCCCCTACTCCGGGCTCCACGCCGTCGCCGCCCGTGCCGTCGTCTGGTACGGGCCGGTCGACCACTTCCTCGGGATGCTCGCGCTGACGGCCGGCGACCCGGCGCGCGCGGAGGGCCACCTCGTGAGGGCGGTCGCGGAGGCGGAACGGGTCGGCGCCGGGCCGCGGGCGGCGTCGAGCCGCGCGCTGCTGGACCGGGCGCGGGCGGAGATCGCCGGGTGAGGCCGTAGGATCGCCGCGGTGCGCCTCCCCGCCGCGATCCTCGTCCTCGCCGTCGCCGCCCTCGCGGCGCTGCCCGCGGGCGCGTCCGCGGCGCCGAGCCTCGAGCCCTACCGCGGGCTGGGCACCTGGATCGACATCTACGACGACCCTCAGCTCGCGGCGCCCGAGAGGACGGTGGCCCGCATCCAGGCCCGCGGGGTGCGCACGATCTTCCTCGAGACGGCGAACTTCAAGCAGCGGGCCGACATCGTGCGCGCCGACCGCCTGTCGCGCATCCTCGACGCGGCCCACGCCCGCGGCATCGCGGTCGTCGCGTGGTACCTGCCGGGCTTCGCGGCGGGAGGACGCGACCTGCGGCGCTCGCTGGCGGCGATCCGCTTCCGCTCCGCGGGCGGGGAGGCCTTCGACTCGTTCGCGCTCGACATCGAGTGGAGCGGCGTCACGCCCGTGTCGCTGCGCAACCGCCGCATGCTGGCGCTCTCGGACCGCCTGCGCGCCGAGGTGGGCCCCGACTACGCCCTCGGCGCCATCATCCCCAACCCGCGCGGCATGGAGCTGCGCCGCGACTACTGGCAGCCCTTCCCGTACGCCGAGCTGGCCGCCAGGTACGACGTCTTCGTGCCGATGGTCTACTCGACCTACCGCGGCGACGGTCCGCGCGTCGTGACGCGCGACGTCACCCGCAGCATGACGATCCTGCGCAGCGCGACCGGCCGCCCCGACGTGCCCATCCACCTGATCGGCGGGCTCGGCGACGAGTTCAGCCGCGCCGAGGCGCGCGCCTTCGCGCGCAACGTCGCGACGCTCGGGCCGATCGGCTGGGGCCTCTACGACTTCTCGGTGACGGCGCCCTCGGCCTGGGCGGCGCTGCGCGCGCTGGGCTAGCGTCCCACCCCGTGGCGACGGGGACCGAGGTGCCCGTGACGATCCCGCTCACCCCGGGAGGGGAAGGGGGCTCCTGGCGAGGGTGAGCACGTCCTGGCGCCAGTCCCCGGAGGGCGCCCACCCGAGCTCCGCCAGCCTCCCCGTGCGGATGTGCAGCGACGTGCCGAGCGCCTCGGCCATGGCCCCGCCCATCGACAGGGCCGCGAAGCGCGGCGGGACGCGGTCCGGGCGGCGCAGGCCGGGCAGCGCGCAGAGGGCGTTCACGACCTCGAGCTGCGTCGGGGCCGGCTCCTCGGCGGCGGTGTAGGCGCCCGGCGGCGCCGCTGCGGCGGCGACGAGCGCCGCGGCCGCGTCGTCGGCGCCGAGCAGCGTCCAGCGGTTCTCGCCGACCCCCACGATCCGGTAGCGGCGGATCCGGAGCCCCACGATCAGGTCGCGCAGCAGCCCCGACGTCCCGTAGACCCAGGGCAGGCGCACGGCGCGCAGGCCCTGCCCGGCGAGCGCCCGCTCGGCGGCCAGGGCCGCGGCCGCGACGGCCGGGGGACGCGTCGCGGGCGGGTCGTCGTCGGCCGCGGGCTCGCCGGGCCGGTCGCCGTAGACCAGCCCGCTCGAGGCGACCACGACCGGCCGGCCTCCCGCGATCGCCGCCAGCGCCCCGGCCTCGGCCCCCGCCGTGCGGGCGCGCCGGCGGGCCCCGGACGGCCGCAGCGGTGGATCCAGTCGCGGCAGGCCCAGGTGGAAGATCGCGTCGGCCTCGGCCGCCTCCCGCTCCCACCGCCCGATGGTGGCCAGGTCGGTGTGGAGCGGCTCCGCGCCGGCCTCGACCACCGCGCGCTCGGCCGGCAGCGAGCGCGCCGTGGCCACCACGCGGACGCCGGCGTCGCGCAGGCGGGCGATCAGCGCCCGGCCCACCAGCCCGCTGCCGCCCGTGACCAGGGCGGCCCTCATGCCGGGTGCCTCAGCCCCCCGCGACCGCCGGCAGGATCGTGACCTCCTGGCCCTCGATGACCTCGGTCTCGATGCCGTCGCCGAAGCGCACGTCCTCCCCGGCGACGAAGACGTTCACGAACCGCCGCAGCGAGCCGTCCTCCATCACGCGGTCGCGAAAGCCGGCGTGCTGGGCGTCGAGCTGGTCGATCAGCTCGCGCACGGTGCCGGGCGCGCACTCCACCGCCGCGGCGCCGCCCGTGACGGGGCGCAGCGGGGCCGGGATGCGGACGGTCACGGACATGCTCTGGGTCTCCTCGGTGCGGGTGGTCGGGTCAGGCGATGAGGCGGGCCTCGCCCATCGCTTCCTCGAAGCTGGCGACGGTCGGGGCGACGTCGTGCCGCTCGATGCGCGAGGCCACGGCGTCGAGGGTCTTGAGGCCGTCGCCCGTGATGTAGAGGACGACCCGCTCGTCCGGGTCGATCCTCCCCGCCCGCGCCAGCTTGGCGAGCACCGCCGTCGTCACGCCGCCGGCCGTCTCGGTGAAGATGCCCGTGGTGCGGGCGAGCAGCTCGATGCCCTCGACGATCTCACCCTCGGTCACGGCCGAGATCGAGCCGCCGGTGGCGCGGGCGACCTCGAGCGCGAAGACGCCGTCGGCCGGGTTGCCGATCGCGAGGCTCTTGGCGATCGTGTCCGGCCGCACCGGCGCGACGAAGTCGAGCTCCGCGTCGTAGGCGGCGGCGACCGGCCCGCAGCCGGCGGCCTGGGCCCCGTCCATGACCGGCGCCTCGCCATCGACGAGGCCGGTCTCGATCAGCTCGCCGAAGCCGCGGTTGATCTTGGTGTAGAGCGAGCCGGAGGCGATCGGGACGATGCAGCGGTCGGGCAGGCGCCAGCCGAGCTGCTCGGCGACCTCGTAGGCGAGCGTCTTCGAGCCCTCGCTGTAGTAGGGGCGCACGTTGACGTTGACGAAGGCCCAGGGGCGGTCGGCGGCCAGCTCCATGCAGAGCCGGTTGACGTCGTCGTAGACGCCGTTGACCGCGACCAGGGTCGTGCCGTAGACGGCGGTGGCGACGATCTTCTGCTCCTCGAGGTCGCCCGGCACGAACACGTAGCTCTCGAGGCCGTGCGCCGAGGCGTGGGCCGCGACCGAGTTGGCGAGGTTCCCGGTCGAGGCGCAGGCCACCACGCGGTAGCCGAGCTCCTTGGCCTTCTCCAGCGCGACTGACACCACGCGGTCCTTGAAGCTGTGGGTGGGGTTGGCCGTGTCGTTCTTGACCCAGACGTCGCGCAGGCCGAGCGCCTCGGCCAGGCGCGGGGCGCGCACCAGCGGCGTCAGGCCGGTGGGAAGGCCCGCCGAGGGGTCCGCGGGGGCGCAGGGCAGGAAGTCGCGGTAGCGCCAGAGGGAGGGCGGCCCGGCCGCGATGCGCTCGCGGCTGACCACCGCCGCGATGCGCTCCGTGTCGTACAGCACCTCGAGCGGCCCGAAGCAGTACTCGCACACGTACGCCGCGGTCAGCTCGCTCGTCCGCTCGCACTCCTTACATCGGAGCGCGATCGCCATCGTCGTCTCGTCCGCCACGGTTCCTCCCGATCTCCCCAAGAAAAACGCCCTCCCGGGAGGGCGAGGGCGACAGGCGGGTACCGATCGGCTTCTCGCATCTCCCAGGCAATCGCCTGATGGAATTGGCACCTGGCGCTCTCGCGCTGGTTGCCGCGGCTTCACAGGGCCAGTCCCTCCACCGCTCTTGATGCTGGGCGCACTATAGGGATCCGCGGCGACGCCCGTCAATCGCAGGGCGCGCGGGAATGGCACCGGTCGAGTCGGCGTCCCTCCCTGCAACGGGCCCGACGGGTCCACGGCAAGGGGGAATGATGAGACCCCGCCGCGGCGCCGCCCGCCTGATGGCAGTGGCCGCAGGGCTCGGCGCGATCGGCCTCGCCGTCTCGGCGGGCCAGGCCGGCGCGACCACCTACACGGTCACCAGCACCACCACCTCTCCGTTCACCACCAACCCTCTGGGCGCCAACCCCGACTATCCACACTCGCTCCCGTTCCTGATCCAGGCGGCCAACGCGAATCCGGGGCACGACAGGATCCGCTTCGACATCCCGGGCACGGGCGCCCACACGATCCGGCCCAGGTCAACCCTGGAGATCACCGATCCGCTGACGATCGACGGCTACAGCCAGCCGGGCGCGACCCCCGCGACGGCGAGCGCGCCGGCGGCCCCGAAGATCGCGATCGACGCGCAGGACGTGGACGACGCGCTCCACATCGCCGCCGACGACAGCGACATCCGGGGCCTCGTGGTCGGGGGCGCGAGCACGAGCATCCCATACACCACCGCGGCCGCGATCCTGGTCGAGGGCGACCGCAACCGGATCGCCGGCAACCACATCGGCACCGACCCGGACGGCCTGGTCCAGGTCTACAACCACCTGGGCGTCAACATCACGGGCGACGACAACCTGATCGGCGGCCCCGCCCCGGAGGATCGCAACCTGATCTCGGGCAACCTCGTGGGCGTCGAGATCACCTCGGGCTCAGAGAACCTGATCCAGGGCAACCGCATCGGCACCGACGCCACCGGCGACGCGGCCATTGGGAACCACTGGGGCGTGGTCGTCGAGTCGTCGGGGAACACCATCGGCGGCGGCGTGGAGGGCGAGGGCAACCTCATCTCGGGCCAGGACGGCGAGGGCATCCAGCTGAGCGGCGACGGCGCCGACGGCAACGTCGTCCAGGGCAACCTCGTCGGCACCGACGCCTCCGGGGACACGCCCCTCGGCAATCGCGACGGCATCGACATCGAGGGCGGCGGCGACAACCTCATCGGGGGGCCCGTCCTGGGCGAGGGCAACGTCATCGCGGACAGCTTCTACGAGGGCGTCTTCATCGCCGCCGAGGAGCCGGACGACGCGCGGGGCAACCTCGTGCAGGGGAACCTGATCGGGGTGGGCGCCAACGGCGCGCCCATGCGCAACGGGCAGAACCCGCTGTTCCCGGCGTCCGGGGTCTTCCTGGACGCCGACGGCACCCTCATCGGCGGGACCGAGCCCCGCTCGGGCAACCTCATCGCCCACAGCGGCGCTGACGGGGTCGAGGTCTGGGGCGGCACGAACAACCGGATCCTGGGCAACAGCATCTTCAAAAACGGCGACCGCGAGGAGGACCTGGGCATCGACCTCGAGGCCGACGGTGTCACCGACAACGACCCGCTCCAGGACCTGGACGCCGACACCGGCGCCAACGAATGGCAGAACTTCCCGCACATCAACGAGCGCGACTTTCCAGGACGACCTGCTGACGGTCCACTGGACGCTCGACAGCCTGCCCTCGACCAGCTTCCGGGTCGAGTTCTTCGGCAACCGCGTCTGCGACGCCTCCGGCTACGGCGAGGGGACGCGCTTCCTGCACGGGGAGACCGTCACCACGGATGCGGGCGGCCACGCGGCGGGCTCGTTCGGCACGGATCGCTGGTTCCCGGTCTTCTGGTTCCCCACCGGCACCGCGACGATCAGCGAGGGCGCGCTCGACCCGACTGCGCCGCCCGACGGCATCGAGACATCGCCGCTCCGGCAGGCGGGCTCCCGGACCAGCACCTCCGAGTTCAGCCCCTGCTTCAACGACATCGCGCTCCCGTGATCCGGATGGCCGAGACGTGAGGACGCACCCCGCCGCGCCCGTAGCAGGGGTCCGGGTGGCGGCGGGGTATCCCGATACCATGGCCGCGATGCCGGATCCCCCCGAGGAGACCCCGCAGCCGCCCCCCGCCGACGCGCCCCCCGATCCGGCGGCCGAGGCGCCCGCCGACGCGAGCCCCTGGCGGCGCTGGATGCCCCGCCGGCGCGCGGCCTCCGAGGAGTCGAGCCCACCTGAGCCGGCTCACAACGGCGACGGTCCCGTCGAGCAGCCGACCGGGGTCATCCCGCCCCCGCCGCGGGCCGAGGGCCCGGCGAAGCTGCGGCGCGAGCGGCGGCGGCTGCTGGCGAGCCGCGAGGAGGCCGTCTACCACCTCGGCGGCCTGGCGTTCGAGCTCTACCGCCGCGACCAGCTCGGCGAGGAGGTCATGCGCCGCCGCGCCGGCGAGGTGGCGATGCTCGACGACACCGTCCGCGACATCGACGCCCGCCTCGGGGAGCTCGACCGCGAGCGCAAGGAGCGCCGCCGGCGCACCCCGGGCGACGACGTCGCCGGCCACTGCATCGCCTGCCGCGCGCCCTTCCGCGCGGAGGCGCGCTTCTGCTGGCAGTGCGGCGCCCGGCTCGTCCCCGCGGCCGAGGGCGACGAGCAGGTGACCGCGACCCTCGCGCCCGCCCCCGATCCCCCTCGGGAGCCCGACGAGGCGTGACCGAGGAGAAGCGCACCGGCTGGGAGGAGGCCGACCGCTGGTTCTCGGACGACGCGGGCGACGCCGGCGGGAGCCGGGGAGGCGAGGGGGGTGACGGCGGCGACGGCGAGCCGGAGGGCCCGCCGCCCGCCCCGCGCTGCGAGGTCTGCGGCGCGGAGCTCGAGCCCGACCAGACCTACTGCCTGGAGTGCGGCTCGCCGACGCCGCTCGCGCCCAGGCTGCGCCGGGGCCGCAAGGCGCTGGCCCTGCTCGCGGGCGCGATGATCGTACTCGGGGCCGGCGCTGGGGCCCTCGCGTACGCGGTCGCCAGCGACGACGAGGACGGGGGCGGCCCGAGCTCGTCGATCGCGACCGCGGTCACCGTGCCCACCGGCGGCGCGACGGTCGTCCCACCGCCGGTCACGGGGCCGCTGCCGACCGACACCTCGTTCACGGCGCCGACCGCCCCCACGGCGCCGACCGGCACGGCGGGGACGGTGACCGGATTTCCGACCGTCACGGGCCCCTCGACCACCGCGCCGGCCACGACCGATGAGACCGTCCCGACAGAGACCGAGCCTGAGACGACGCCGACGCCCGGCACGGGATCCTCGGACTGGCCCGCCGGCGAGACCGCCTGGACAGCGGTCCTCTCCTCGGTGCGCAGCGAGTCCGATGCGCGGGCGGCGAAGTCGCGGGTCGCCGCGTCGGGCCAGCCGGCCGGCGTGCTCTTCTCGTCCGACTTCCCCGGTCTGCGGCCGGGCTACTGGGTCGTCTTCTCCGGCACCTATCCCGACAAGGCCGCGGCCGCGGCCCAGGCGAGCAGGTTGAGCTCGGACTTCCCGGACGCCTACGCGAGGAGGATCGAAGGGTGAGCGAAACCGGCCCCGTGATCACCGTGACCGGCGCCTCGAGCGGCATCGGCGCGGCGACCGCCCGCGCCGCGTCGGCGGCCGGCTACCGGGTCGCGCTGGCGGCCCGCAGGACCGTTCCCCTCGGCGGCCTCGCGCGCGAGCTCGGAGAGCCCGACCGCGCGCTCGCGGTTCCCTGCGACGTGACCGGGTGGGGGGACCAGGAGCGGCTGGTCTCGGCGACCCTGGAGCGCTTCGGCCGCATCGACGTCGCCTTCGCGTGCGCGGGCTTCGGCGCCAAACGGGGGTTCCTGCAGGAGTCGCCCGAGCACTGGCGCGAGATGGTGCTCACGAACGTCTACGGCGCCGCCCTGACCATCCGGGCGAGCCTCGCGGCGCTGCGAGAGAGCCGGGGCCACATCCTGCTGATCGGGTCGGTCGCCGGCCGCAAGGTCGTGCCGGGGTCGCTCTACTCGTGCACCAAGTGGGCGGTCACCGCGATGGCGGAGGCGGCCCGCCAGGAGCTGCACGGCAGCGGCGTCCGCGTCACCCTGCTCTCGCCGGGGACCGTCGAGACGCCCTTCTACGACGACCCGGTCGGCGGCGAGCAGCTGACGCCGGAGGACGTCGCCCGGGCGGCGATGTTCGCGCTCGGACAACCCCCCCACGTTGACGTCAACGAGATCCTGATGCGCCCGACCACCCAGGAGTTCTGAGCGGCCCTACTCGATGACGAAGGTCAGGATGATGATCGCCTGGAAGCCCGTGATCTCGCCGTTCTCGATGACGACCTTCTGCTCCTTGACCCACGCGCCCTCGATGTGGCGGAGGCTCTCACCCGACTTGGTGATGGCCTCCCGGATGGCGTCCTCGAAGCTGTTCGGCGAGATCGCGCTGAGCTCGATGGTCTTTGCGACTGACATTGAGCAACCCTCCTCCCCTGACGCCCCGCGTCCAGGGCTCGCGGTCAGGACGAGCCAAACGATAACCGGGCGCGGACGCCGATGCGCGTGCGGTCGCCCGGCACGATCAGGGTCAGCCCCCCGGCGGCCCGCGCGCTGAGCCGCAGGCGCCCGGCGGCGTCCGAGCGCGCCCGCGCGACCCGGCGCCCCCGACCGTCGCGCAGCTCGGCGGCCAGGCGCCCCCCCGCGGGGACGAGCCGCGCCTCGACGCGCACCCGGCCCCCGGCCCGCCGCGCCCGCAGCCCGGCCGCGCGGGTGGCGCGGAGCACGACGCCGAGGTCGCGCAGCTCGATCGGCCCGCCGCCGGGCAGCGCGTCGAGGCTGAGCGTCGCCAGGGTCCGCGACCGGAGTGGCACGACCACGTCGCGCCACGTCCCTGTCGCGCGGGCGGCGACCCGCCGCCCCCCGGCGGTCGCGCGGAGCACGCCGTCGCCGCGCAGCGCCACGAGCAGCCCGCGTGCGCCCGGGCCGGGCGGGAAGGCCGGAGACGACAGCTCCAGAGGCTCGGCGGCCCGCAGGAGCCGGCGGCCCGGACGCCCGGCGACCTCGGGCGCGCCGCGTGCCGCCGTCCAGCCGGGGAGCGGGGCGGTCACCGGCCCGACCCGCAGGACGTTCAACGGACGCCCCCAGCGCCGGCACCGGGTCGAGCACCACGCTCGCGACGCGGCCGGCCACCGGCCCCGCCGCGACGACGAGCCGCCGGGCCCGCGGGCCGGGCTCGAGCGTCCCGAGCGGGATGTCGGGGCCGCCCTCGGCGGGGCGCGCGCGGACCTCGAGGAGCGCCGACGAGGAGGACGCCCGCGCGGTCACGGCGAGCGCCTGAGCCCCCGCCGGGATGGCGAAGGCCGGCGACACCAGCGTGGTGTTGGCCCTGAGGCGCACGCCCATGCCGAGGGCCTGCGGCGCCTCCCGCCCTCGGACGGTCCAGCCGGCGAGCCCGGCGGCGAAGTCGCCGTTCGGCGGCCCGGGCGACAGCTCCGCGGGCACGGCCCTCAGCAGCGCGCCCGGAGGCCCGGACAGGGCGGGCAGGCCCGCGGCGGTCGTGGCGGTCAGGGCGAGGACCGCGAGGGGGACGGCGACGGCGGCGGCTGCGTGGGCGCGGACGGGGACTCCAGGGGGACGGGACACTAGAGTGCGGCGCCGATGATAGATGCGCCCTCGTCAGCGCCGGAAGGCGCGCTGGTCGGCGTTGACGTGGGCGGCACCTTCACCGACGCCGCCGTCGTGGAGGGGGGCCGGCTCGTCACGGCGAAGGTCCCGACCACCCCCGACGACCAGAGCGAGGCCGTCGTCGCGGCGGTGCTGGCCGCCCTCGACGCGGCGGGCCTGAGCCCGTCCGACGTGGTCCGCTTCGGACACGGCATGACCGTCGGCACCAACGCCCTGCTGGAGGGCAAGGGCGCCCGCACCTCGCTGGTGGCGACCGAGGGCTTCGGCGATCTCCTCGAGCTGCGACGCCAGACCCGGGCGTCGCTCTACCGCCTCGACGTCCACCACCCTCCCCCGCTGATCCCGCACGATCGCAGCCACGAGGTCGCCGAGCGCTGCGGCCCGGAGGGGGTGCTCCGGCGGCTCGACCCCGCCTCGCTCGGGCGCGCCGTCGAGGCCGTACGGGCCGACGGCGCCGAGGCCGTCGCCGTGGGCCTGCTCTTCTCGTTCGTGCACCCCGAGCACGAGCGGGCAGTGGCCGCGGCGCTGCGCGAGGCCCTGCCCGGCGTCCACGTGAGCGCCTCGAGCGAGGTGCTGCCCGAGATCCGCGAGTACGAGCGCCTCTCGACCACGGCGGTCGACGCCTACCTGACGCCGGTGCTGCGCAGCTACCTCGAGCGCCTGGGACAGCGCGCCGCCGCCGCCGGCCTGCCGGCGCCGGCGATCATGCAGTCGAGCGGCGGGGTGCTGCCCATCGAGTCGTCGGCCGAGCACGCCGCGTGGACGGTGCTGAGCGGCCCGGCCGGGGGCGTCATCGGCGCCGCCCGCCTGGCCGCGCGCGAGGGCGCGCCGCTGGCCCTGACCTTCGACATGGGCGGCACCTCGTGCGACGTCGCGCTGGTGCGAGACGGAGCCCCCGCGCGCACCAGCGAGGCCGTCATCGCGGGCCACCCGCTGCACCTGCCGATGCTCGACGTGGTGACGGTCTCGGCCGGGGGCGGCAGCATCGCCTGGGCCGACTCCGGAGGCGCGCTGCGCGTGGGCCCCGGATCGGCGGGCGCGCGCCCCGGCCCGGCGGCGTACGGCCTCGGCGGCACCCTCCCGACGGTGACCGACGCGAACGTGGTGCTCGGCCGGCTGCCGGCCGACGCGCCCCTCGGCGGCGCGATCACGCTCGATCCGGCGGCCGCCCGGGAGGCGGTCGGGGCACTCGCGGGCGAGCTCGGGATGGGGCTGGAGGCCTGCGCCGAGGGGATCCTGGCGGTCGCGGTCGAGGAGATGGTCCGGGCGCTGCGGCTCGTGAGCGTCGAGCGCGGCGAGGACCCGCGCGAGGCGACGCTGATCGCGTTCGGCGGCGCCGGGCCCCTGCACGCGTGCGCGGTCGCCGAGGAGCTCGGCGTGCGGCGCGTGGTCGCGCCGCCGGCCGCGGGGGTGCTGGCGGCGCTCGGCCTGGTCATGGCCGGCGAGCGGCGCGACTACGTCCAGACGGTGCTGGCGCGCGTCGACGCGGGCGACGACCTCGCCGCCCTCCTCGCCCCGCTCGCCGCACGGGCCGCCGACGAGCTGCCCGGGGCGGCTCAGCGAGCCGCGGCCGACTGCCGCTATGCCGGCCAGAGCCACTCGCTCACGGTCGACTGGGACCCCGCTGCGCCGGAGGCAGCCCTGGCGACCGCCTTCCACGCCGCCCACGAGCTGCGCTACGGGGACGCCGAGCCCGGACGCGAGGTCGAGGCCGTCTCGCTGCGCCTGGCGGCCGAGCGGCCGGGGACGGACCCCGACCTGCCGGCCCGGGAGCTCGGCCCCCCGGCCCCCGGCCCGGCGGTGATCCCGATGGACGGCGCGACCTGCTGGGTCGCCGAGGGATGGTCGGCGCGGGAGGACCCCATCGGCGGGATCCTGCTGGAGCGGAGCCCCTGATGGATCCCGTCACCCTCCAGGTCATGGCCAACGCGCTGCGCGCCGTCGCGGAGGAGATGGAGGCGGCGCTCGTGCGCAGCGCCTTCAGCCCGAACATCAAGGAGCGCCGCGACTGCAGCACGGCGATCTTCGACGCCGGCGGCCGGATGGTGGTGCAGTCCGCGTCGATCCCCGTGCACCTGGGCGCCATGCCCGAGGCGGTCGAGGCGGCACGGGCCCGCGGCGCCGCCCCCGGCGAGGTCTGGCTCGTCAACGACCCCTATCGCGGGGGGACCCACCTGCCCGACCTCACGATGATCTCCGCGGTCCCCCTCGACGGACAGGTCGCCGCCTACGCCGTCACGCGGGCGCACCACGCCGACGTGGGTGGCATGGCGCCCGGGAGCATGCCCGCCGGCTCGCGCGAGTTGCTGCAGGAGGGCCTGGTGATCCCGCCCGTGCGCCTCGCAGCGGGTGGGGCGCTGGTGGCCGACGTGCTCGACATCGTGCTGGCGAACAGCCGCACGCCGGGCGAGCGCGAGGGCGACGTGCGGGCCCAGCTCGCCGCGCACCGGCTGGCCGAGCGGCGGCTCGCGGAGGTCGGCGCCCGGCATGGCGCCGGGCGCGTCGGCGAGGCGTTCGGGGCGCTCCTCGAGTACGCCGAGCGGCGCACGCGCGCGGCCATCGCCGCGATGCCCGACGGACGCTACGAGGCGGCAGAGGCCCTCGAGGGGGACGGCGTGGCGGACGGCGACCTCTGGATCAGGGTCGCGGCGACGGTGGCCGGCGACGGCCTGATCGTCGACTTCACCGGCACCGACCCCGCCGGCCCGGGGAACTGCAACTGCCCCCCCGCCGTCACCCGCTCGGCGGTCTACTTCGTGGTCCGCGCGCTCACCGACCCCGACATCCCGGCCTCGGCCGGCGCCTTCGCCCCGGTCGAGGTGATCGCCCCGCCCGGAAGCCTGGTCTGCGCGCTCCCGCCCGCCGCCGTCGCCGGCGGCAACGTCGAGACCTCCAGCCGCATCGTTGACGCGGTGATGTCGGCCCTCGGGGGCGCGGTCGACGTCCCCGCCCAGGGCCAGGGGACCATGAACAACGTCACCCTCGGCGGGGCGGGTTTCACCTACTACGAGACGATCGGCGGCGGCCAGGGGGCCTCGTCGCGCGCAGACGGCCCCTCCGGCGTCCACGTGGCGATGAGCAACACCCTCAACACGCCGGTGGAGGCGCTCGAGACCGCCTACCCCCTGCGCGTCGCCGCGTACCGGCTGCGGCGCGGGTCGGGCGGCGCCGGGGCGCATCGGGGGGGCGACGGCGTCGAGCGGCGGCTCGAGGTCCTGGCCGACTGCGACGCCTCGGTCATCGCCGAGCGGCGCCGCCGCGCCCCGGCGGGCCGGCTCGGGGGGGCCGATGGCGCGCCGGGGCGCACGACGCTCAACGGGCGTGAGCTGCCCTCGAAGTGGCGCGGCCGCCTGCGCGCGGGAGACGTGCTCGGGATCGAGACGCCGGGCGGCGGGGGGCACGGATCGCCCCCCGCCTGATCGGCGCTAGCTCGCGAGGCGCGCCGGTCGCCTGGCGCTCACCAGGGTCCAGACGCTGTACCCACAGGCGTGGCAGTGGGCGCGGCCCCGGATCCCGGGGCGACGGACGGCGTCGCATTCGAGGCGGTTCGCGCAGCGCAGGTCGTCCCCCCAGGTGGACGCCCCGCACGCGGAACAGCCTTCCGGCAGGTAGTGCGCGCTCGTCACTCGGACGGCGTCGCGGCATGAGCGGCACGCGTACACCTGGTGTCGAGACAGCCTGAGGCGGTGCACGTCGGCCCGGGCACGCCCGGCGTCGGTCGCCGGGTAGACGGCCATCGTGGCCTCCCTTTCTTCGTGCCGATCGGCACGAACTCGCGGAAGCGCAGCGTACCCCGCCGGCGCCGCGCCGACAACTCGCCGAGGCCGCTCGTACCGTGACTACGGCGTGGCAGCGATCCCGTTGTTGGCGATGTCGAGCCCGACCAGCACGACCACGTCCACGTCGCCGACCTGGTCGGTGGTGTACCCGTCGAGCGGCGGGGCGCGCGCGATGCCGAGGTCCTTGGCGACGTTCTGGGCCGCCCTGCGCTGGCCCTCGGTGTACATGACCACCGACCTCTGGCGGTCCGTGTCGCCGTCAGGCGGGTTGGCCACCAGCGGGACCTGGTAGCCCTCGTTCTCCAGCGCGGGCGCGACGATGTCGCCGGCGACCCCGTCGATGCCGCTGGCGTTGAAGACCGCCACGGTGTGGGCGCCCTTGTCGATCGTCGGAACCTCGTCGGGCACCGCGGCCTGGTCGGGCGGGGGCGCGGCGGGCGCGGCCTGGGTCTGCGGGGCGGCCGCCGCCGGACGGCCGGTGTCCGCCGAGGCCGAGCCGTTGTCGTCGCGGATGAACAGGTACCAGACCCCGCCGATGAGGGCGACGAGCACCAGGGCGCTCACGCCCACCGCGGCGCCGACGCGCAGCTGCCGCTGGATGTCCGGCGAGCCCGAGGAGGGGGCGTGGCGGGCCTGGAGGTCGGCGATGCGCTGAAGCGGCGCCTCCACGGCGGCGTCGCCGGTGCGGGCCAGGCGCTCCTCCAGGCGACGGATGGCGCGACCCTGCCGGACCGCCGTGACGATGAGGCCGATCGCGGCGAACAGCGCCAGGATGGCCACCGCCGGGACGACGAGATCGAGCCACTCCACGGGGCGCCAGGGTACCAGGTGTCCCGGTCGCCTCCGGGGCGCTCAGGCGTCAGGAGCCGGGCGTCACGCGGTAGGCGTCGAAGACCGATTCCACGTTGCGGAGCGTGTTGATCGCGGCCTTCAGGGTGTCGATGTCGGCCACCTCGACCGTGAAGCGGTCGTGGACCATCTGGTCCTCCATCGCGCAGTGCGCCGAGATGATGTTCACGCCGTTCTCGGCGAAGGAGCGCGAGAGGTCCTCGAGCAGCCGCGCCCGGTCCCAGGCGTCCACCGCGATCTCGACCCGGAACGACTGCTGGTTGGCGCCGCCCCAGCGCACCTCGGTGAACCGCTCGGGGTTCCGCTGCAGCGCCTTGGCGTTGGGGCAGTCCTCGCGGTGGATCGTGATGCCGCGACCCAGCGAGATGTAGCCCAGGATCGGGTCGCCCGGCACGGGCTTGCAGCACTTGGCCAGGCGCACGAGGACGTCGGCGAGGCCGTCGACCTCGATGCCCAGGTCGCTCGAGGCCGTGGCCGACTGCGGCCGCCGGCCCCGGGGCGCGACCCCCGGCGCCGCCTCGTCGGCGACGGACTGGCCGGCCTTCAGGCGGCGCAGGATCTTGTTGACCACCACCTGGACCGACGTCTTGCCCAGCCCCAGCGAGATGTAGAACTCGTCGGCCTTGCGGAAGCCCATCTCCTGGATGACCTCCAGGAGCAGCGGCGAGCCGGCCACCCGCTGGCTGGGCAGGCCGGCCCTCCGCAGGCTCTCCTGGAGCGCCTCGCGGCCCTGGTGCTCGGCGTCCTCGCGCCGCTCACGACGGAAGAACTGGCTGATCTTGGAGCGCGCCTTGGTCGTCTTGACCAGGTTCAGCCAGTCGCGCGACGGCGCGCGCTGGGCCTTCGAGGTGAGGATCTCGACGAAGTCCCCCGACTGCAGGGTGTAGGTGAGCGGCACGATGCGGCCGTTGACCTTCGCCCCGACGCAGCGGTGCCCGACGTCCGTGTGGACGTCGTAGGCGAAGTCGAGCGGCGTCGCGCCGGCCGGCAGGTCGCGCACCTCGCCCTTGGGCGTGAAGACGTAGACCTCGTCCGAGTAGAGGTCCGAGCGCAGCGCCTCGAGGAACTCGGCCGGGTCGCGCGTCTCGCTCTGCCAGTCCATCATCCGCGAGACCCAGGCCGGCTGGTCGCCCTTGCCCTCCTTGTAGAGCCAGTGCGCGGCGACCCCGAACTCGGCCGTGCGGTGCATCGCGTACGTGCGGATCTGGATCTCGAGCGGCTTGCCCTCGGGGCCGAGCACGGTGGTGTGGAGGCTCTGGTACATGTTCGGCTTGGGCATCGCGATCAGGTCCTTGAAGCGCCCGGGCAGGGGCTTCCAGAGCGAGTGGATGATCCCCACCGCCCCGTAGCAGTCCTTCACCGAGTTCGACCATCACGCGCATCGCGGTGAGGTCGTAGATCTCGTTGAACTCCTTGCCCTTGCGGGTCATCTTCTCGTAGATCGAGTAGAAGTGCTTCGCCCGGCCGATGATCTCGACGCCGGTGATGCCGACGGCCTCGAGCTCGCGCCTGAGGATGCTGCCGGCCTCCTCGATGAAGGCCTCGCGGTCGAGCCGGCGCTGGTTGACCATCTGCTGGATCTCGCGGTAGCGGCGCGGGTGGAGGGTCGCGAAGGCGAGGTCCTCGAGCTCCCACTTGAGGGAGTGGATCCCGAGGCGGTGCGCGAGCGGCGCGTAGACCTCGAGCGTCTCCTTGGCCTTCTGGATCTGCTTCGGCTTGGTCATGTACGCGAGCGTCCGCATGTTGTGCAGGCGGTCCGCGAGCTTGATGATCAGCACGCGGATGTCGCTCGACATCGAGACGATCAGCTTGCGATAGCCCTCGGCCTGGTGCTCCTCCTGGCTGTCGAAGTGGAGCTTCGACAGCTTGGTGACGCCGTCCACGAGCAACGCGACCTCGGCCCCGAACAGCCGCTCGATGTCGTCGAGGCTGGCGTTCGTGTCCTCGACCGTGTCGTGGAGCAGCGCCGCCGCGACCGCGCTGCCGTCGAGGCCCAGCCCCGCGCAGATGCGCGCGCAGCCCAGCGGGTGGGTGATGAAGGGCTCGCCGGAGTTGCGCACCTGGGCGCGGTGGCGCTCCTCGGCGAACGCGTAGGCGCGCCGGACCGCGTCCCGGTCGACGTCCGGGTGGTGCTCGGCGACCTCCCCGATGAGCTGCTCGAGCTCCGGGTCGGCCGACTCGAGCGCGAGCCCGATGTCCGCGAGGTCGTTCGCCATGCCCCGAGGATACCGCGACCGGCGGGCGGCCCCGCCGGTCGCCGCCCGGCGCCGGCCTGCCGGGCTACCGGACCTGGTAGATCTGGTACGTGATGTGGGTCGGGAGCTCGACCTTCCCCTTCATCACGGCCTGGACCTTGTTCAACCATGCATAGCGCGGGTCGCCGGTCTCGAAGCGCGGCGTCGCGTACACCGGGCCCGGGCTCTCGGGGTCCGCGAAGTCGCACCGGCCCATGTACTGCGCCAGGATCAGCGCCCCGTCGTCGGTCTCGAGGGTGGCGCGGACGTCGAGCTGGAACGTGCCGTCGGGGCAGAGCGAGGCCCAGTCGGCCGTGGCCTGCCCCTTCATCCTCGCCGACAGGCCCTCGGCCTCGACCACCACGTCGGTCACGTTGACGATAACGCGCGTCCCGAACGGGGCCCCGTCGAGCGTGTGGATCTCGCCGAACCGGGCCCACAGCGTCCCGATGGGCACGAGCTCGGCCTGCAGCGCGGCCCGGGTGGCCTCGTCGATGTCGATCGCCATTGCCGCCTCCTCGAAATGCGTTTCGGAGGACCTGCGCTTTGGGGCGCCATCGTCACACGGGCCGGACCCGGGGCGCCACCCTCGGCGGCGGCAGTCCCGGCCTGCGAGACGGGCCCCGCGGGCGCCCGAGCGGGCGCCTGGCCGGGCCGGGCCCCTCAGCTCGAGGCGGGGAGGATGCCGCGCGCGGGCAGCAGCACGTTCGAGGCGAAGGTGTACGACTGGGTCCCGTAGGCGCGGGCGCTTCTGCGCACCGTCACGGTGATGTACTGGGGCCCGCCGCCGGCCGAGGCCAGGGCGATCACCCCGCCCCCGCCGGGGCGGCTCAGCAGGTTCCAGTTGAACCCGAGCGGGCGGCCGACGGTCTGCTCGACGACCACCCTGCGGTTGACCGCCACCGCGAGGAAGACGCTCCCCGGCTGCACCCGGCCCCGCGGCGCGCCGCGCACGGCGATCAGCTTCGCGGTGGTCGGCCCCGCCACCGCGGTGCCCAGCACCGCGAAACCCACCCCCGTCTGCGATCCGCCGCCCGAGCCGGCGCAGCTCGTGCCGAACAGGTCCCGCAGCACCGGGCCCGGGACATCGGCGTCACCGCAGAAGTTGTGGCCGAAGTCGAGCAGTGCCCACGAGCCGCCGGCGCCCTGCCGGAAGAGGAGCTCGATCGGCGCGCGGCGGCGCCCGGCGACCTTCCGCGGCGACACGACGCCCGAGGCGTAGAGGGGGCTCGCCGACGCGGTCGAGACCGTGATCTGGGTGACGATGAACGGCCGGCCCGGGATCTTCGCCAGCAGAGGGGACCGCTGAACGGCGGCCAGGATCCCGTCGATCTCGGCCTGCGTGCTCGGCCGCGTCGCGGTGGCGATGCCCGGCAGCAGCCCGCCGAGCAGGGCCGCTCCCGCGATCGAGACGAGCCACCGGGCGAGGGGCTTCGGCATTCCATCCTCCTGGTCGCGCCGCCCGGGTCCGGTCCCCGGCGGATCCCGTGGAGCTATCCCACTCGCGCGGGCGCGGCGTCAAGACATGGGGTCGGAAGGCTCGGCGACGTCCCGGGAGGAAGGCGATGGGAGAGCGCATCTGGAACATCTGGCACGCAACGTGATCGCGTACCTGGCGCTGTTCGTCGCCCTGACCGGCGGCGCATACGCCGCCGCGAAGGTGAGCAGCGCCCAGGTGGCCGACAACAGCCTGCGTGGCGTTGACATCAAGAACCGGAGCGTCACCGGCGCGGACATCGCCCGGCGCACGCTGCGGGCGAATCATTTCCGGCCGGGGGTGCTCCGCGCGGGGCCCCAGGGGCCGCGGGGCCGAAGGGCGACCCGGGGACGGCGGGCGCGCGCGGGCCGAGCTTCGGAGACGGCCGCCAGCTGCCCAATGTGAACGACATCCCCTGTGAGGTGCCGGTCGCGGTCGGCTCGCTGCCGGTGACGGTCCGCGAGCCCGCGCGCATCTGGACACACGCGCACGGGGGCCTCCAGCGCGAGGGATCCGCGGCGACCGCCTTCGCGCTCTGGCTCCGGCTCCGGGATGCGGCCGGCACGACGGTCGCGAGCACGCCCGCGGCCTGGGACGAGGGCGATCCACCGAACGATGACTTCGTCCCGCTCGCTCCGGGCGGGATGCTGCTGGTCGGAGTCGAGCCGCCAGGAGGAGGCGCCGGTCTTCGTCGCGGCGCCGGGCGCCTACACGCTGCAGCTGGTCGCCCTCGTCCAGGGCCCCCCGTGCCAGGCGTTGCCGAGCTTCGGCCTCAACCGGGCGCCGCGATGGGCTACGTGCTGACCGGGACCGGGTAGGCGGGCGCCGCGAGGAGGTCGAGCGTCGGCGCCAGGGCGAGGAACGCCCGGGCCTCCTCCAGGCGCGCGCGGCAGGCGCGGTAGGTGGGCGAGGCCTCGAGCTCCCGCCGCTCGGGGTCGCCCGCCGCGCGCACGCCCGCGTCGCCGACCTCGACCAGGCCGAGCTCCGCGCAGGACGCGGAGCGCCCGGGCGGCGACCCGCGGCGGCCGCATCGCCGGCCCGTCGCCCAGCAGCGCCGACTCCAGCTCCGCTCCCCAGGGCAGCGACCCCGTCCCCCTGAGGGCCCGCCAGACGGCGGTGACGGCGGGGCGCAGCTCCCACTCCTCCTCGGCGACCCGCAGGACGAGGTCTGCCTCGCCCTCGCTCCAGGCGAGGTGCAGCCAGCGGCCCGCCGCGCGGCGGGCGGCCCACGCCGCGTCCGCCGCCGATGCCGGCGGGTTGACCAGCGCGAGGTGCATGCCCTCGGGCGGCTCCACCTCGGCCAGCCGGGCGTAGTCGATCATGACCAGCGCCGGCACGCCGCGCGCGCGGGCCAGCCGGGCGGCCATCGCGCCGGGGTCGCAGCGCCCGCCCGCCAGGACGGCCACCTCGGCCCCGAGGCGCCCCGGCTCGAGCGCCGTCTCCAGCGCCGGGCGCCGGCGGGCCACGTCGCAGACGACGGCGACCACGCCGCGGTCGGCGCCGGCCAGGGCCGCGAGCACCGCGAGGGCCGAGCCCTCCCCGCGCCGGTCGCGCAGGCCGCAGCGGCGGGCCGGCGTGGCCGGCCGGCGGCTCGGGCGCGGCGAGCGGATCGTCGTCGAGCATCGCCCGCAGGTCGGCGATGGGCAGCCGGTCGGGGCAGCGCACGTCGCACGGCTGGGCGCACTGGGCCGGCAGGACGTCCCGCGGGCCGAGCTCCTCGAGCGACTCGACCGTGACGCGCGGGCCCACGAGGCCCTGCCAGCGCTCCACCTCGAGCGAGAAGACGACGTCGTGGCGCTCGTCGAGGTCGAGCGCGGACGCCCGCTCGCCCATGCGGAACCCGACCGCCCGGGCGTGGGCGCCGCAGGAGCGCAGCCGCACCTGGAGGTGCCGGCCCTCCCCCACCCGGACCGGCGACTCGAGCTCGGCCCCCGGCACGACGAGCCGCACGGAGGGGTTGCCGCGGCCGAACGGCGCGAGCGCCTCGATCGCCTCGGCCGTCGCGAGGGTCAGGTCGCGGCCGCCGACGACCGCGTCCACGGCCTTCACGCGAGCCCGCGCGATCGCCGCCCGCGCGCCCTCGGCGGCCAGCAGCAGCTCGTCGCGGAAGCGGGCGACCGCCGAGGCCGGGAGCTCGAGCCCCACAGCCCCGGCGTGACCGCCCCACCGTGTCAGCGACGCCGAGGCCGCCCCCACGAGACCGTGGAGGTTGACGCCGCCGAGGCTGCGGCCCGACCCCTTCGCCGAGTCGCCGTCGCGTGCGAGGACGATCGCGGGCCGCTCGAAGCGCTCGACCATGCGGGCGGCGACGATGCCGACGACGCCCTCGTGCCAGCCGTCGCCCGCCACCACGATCGCCCCGGCTTCGCGGATCTCGTCCGGCTCGGCCTCGTGCTGCGCGACGGCCGCCTCGAGGATCTCCTGCTCCACCTCGCGACGACGGACGTTCAGCTCCCAGAGCTCCGCCGCGATGGGGTCGGCGGTCTCCCGGTCCGGCGCGAGCAGCAGCTCGAGGGCCCGGTCGGCATGCGCCAGGCGCCCGGCGGCGTTGATGCACGGCGCCAGGGTGAAGCCGAGCGTGTGGGCGCTGACCGTCCGCGGCTCGATCCCGGCGGCGGCGCACAGGGCCGCGATGCCCGGCCGGGGGCGCTCGCGGATGGCCCGCAGCCCCTGGGCCACCCGGCGGCGGTTGTCGCCGACGAGCGGGACCGCGTCCGCCACGGTGGCGAGCGCGACGAGGTCGATCCCCTCGTCGGGGTCGGGGGCCAGCGCCCCGCCGTCGAGCCGCGCCGCGAGCGCCCGCACGGCCATGTGGACGACCCCGACGGCCGCCGGCAGGTCCTCCGCCGGCCGGCCGAGCGCCGGGTTGGCGATGATCCCGGGCGGCCGTCGGCCGCCCGCCAGGTGGTGGTCGAGCACGACCGGCTCCATCCCGAGCTCCGCGGCGCGGGTCAGCGCCTCCACGGCCGACGTACCGCAGTCGACGCAGACGAGCACCCGCGCCCCGCCGGCCGCCAGCCGCTCGACCGTGGAGCCCGCGACCCCGTAGCCCTCGGCGAAGCGGCTCGGCAGGAACGGCTCGACCGCCCCGCCACGGCCCCGCAGGGCGGTGAGCAGCACGGCGGTCGAGCAGACCCCGTCGCAGTCGTAGTCGCCGTGCACCGCGATCGGCTCCCCGCGCCGGACCGCCCGCGCCAGGCGGTCGGCTGCCTCCCCGATCCCCGCGAGGTCCTCGGGCGGCGCGAGGGGCCCGTCGGATGCCAGGAACGCCCGCGCGGCGGCGGGGTCGCCGAGGCCGCGGCGGACGAGCGCCCACGCGACCGGCTCGGGCACGCCGAGGGCGTCCTCGAGCGCGGCGACCTCGGCGAAGCCCGCACGGCGCGCGCGCCAGCTCACCAGCGGCCCGAGCGGAAGATGCCGACGCAGAGCCACACCACGAGCACGATCGCCGCGACGATCCCCGGGAGCGCCAGCAGCGACAGGCCGGCGACGTCGGCGTAGCGGTCGAAGACCGCGATCACGGCGGAGGCGATGAACAGGGCCGCGGCGACGACGGCGAGGACGACCCGGTTGGCGCTCGCCTCGAGCTTGTTGACGGCCTCGTTGAAGCCCTCGGGGCGGATGCGGATCTGGAGGTCCCCCTCCCGGAACTCGTCGAGCAGCTCCGAGACCTGGAACGGGTAGTCGAGCATGGCCTCGGCGTAGCGGCCGACGTCGGAGCGCACGCGCCCGGCGATGCGGTCGGGGCGGTAGCGGTCGGTCGCCAGCCGCACGGCGTAGGGGCGGGCGGCCTCGAACACGTTGAAGTCGGGGGAGACCTCGAGCACGACCCCGGCGAGGGTGGCGACCGTCTTGTCGAGCATCACCCAGCGCGCGGGAAGGGTGACGCCGATCGCGTACACCGTCCCGAAGATCTCCCTCAGCACCTCGCGGATGTCGATATCGCCGATGGCGCTGGCCGAGTAGCGCTGCACGGTGACGGCCAGCCGGTCGGCCAGCTCCTCCTCCTTGGCGTGCGGGAAGCGCACGCCCAGCGCCCGCAGGCGCCGCGGCAGGCGCTCGGCGTCCTGGTTGAGGATGTCGAGCAGGAGCCGCATCAGCGCCTCGCGGTCGCGCTGGCTGAGCTGCTCGGTCATCCCGCAGTCGACCACGCTGATGCGGTCCGGGTCGCGCACGAGGATGTTGGCCGGGTGCGGGTCGGCGTGGAAGAAGCCGTCCCCGAAGACCATCTGCATCCAGGTCTGGGTGATGCGGTTCGCGAGGGTCACCCGGTCGGCGGCGGTCCACTCGTCCAGGTCGAGGTGGCGGAGGCTGGTGCCCTCGACGCGCTCCATCGTGAGCACCCGGGCGGTGGTGTAGCGCCAGTAGACCCTCGGCAGCGAGACGGTCTCCTCACCGGCGAAGTTGCGCCGGAAGACCTCGGCGTTGCGCGCCTCGATGCCGTAGTCCAGCTCGCGCCGCACGGTGCGGGCGAACTCGTCGACCGTCTCGACCAGATCGATGAACTGCAAGCGCTGGATGCGCTCGCGCGCGACCTTCGCCGCCTGGTAGAGGAGCTGGATGTCGGCCTCGATCTGGCGCTCGGCATCGGGGCGCTGGACCTTGACCACGACCTGCTGGCCCCCGGGGAGCGCGGCCCGGTGGACCTGGCCGATCGACGCCGCCGCCATCGGCTCCTCGTCGAACTCGGTGAAGACCTGCTCGATCGTCAGGCCGAGCTCGGCCTCGACGACGCCGCGGATGCGCTCGAACGGCTCCGGGCGGGCGTCGTCCTGGAGGCCGCGCAGCTCCTCGAGGATGTCCGGCGGCACGATGTCCGGGCGGGTCAACAGGAGCTGGCCGAACTTGACGAAGGTCGG
Source organism: Miltoncostaeaceae bacterium (assembly GCA_963835685.1). Lineage (GTDB taxonomy): Bacteria > Actinomycetota > Thermoleophilia > Miltoncostaeales > Miltoncostaeaceae > DATAGF01. The sequence continues at coordinate 192,389 of CAWIGI010000009.1, read as the reverse complement.
GCCGAGCTCGTCGAGCATCTCGCGGACGCGGCGGGCGCGGCTGCGGGTGGGGGCGGCCCCGTCCACCTGCTCCGGGGGGGCCTCCTTGCGCCCGAAGACGTAGCCGAAGCCGTGGCGGGCGGCCACCTGCGCGATCTCGCCGAGACGCGCAAGGTTCTGCCGCCGTTCGCCGCGCGCCATGCGGGCCAAGGTATCAGCGCAGGCGGACGGGCCAGGGCTCGCCCGCGGGCCTGGCCGCGCTCACGGCCGCGACCCTGCCGTCGGGTCAGTCGGTCCCGGGACCGCGCTCCAGCAGCGAGATGCGGTGCTCCAGCTCCATCAGCCGCAGCTGCACGTCCTCCAGCTCGGACCGGGTCACCAGGCCGAGCTCACGCAGGACGCCCTGGACGCCGCCCTCCACCTTTCCGACGATGCCGGCCGTGGGCGTTCCCTCGGCGCGGACGCGGGTCATCAGGCGATCCACCACCTGCTTGCCCTCGTCACTGCCCATCTGACCCTTGCGGACGAGCTCCGACGCCGCGGCCTCGGCCCGCTCGCGGGTGAGTGCCGCTGCCCCGATCGACATGAGCACGGCCTGCTCCATACCCTCGCGCACGCTGGTCATCTGCGTCTCCTCTTTTGCACTTGACGGTGTCGGCGCTGCCGGTCGGGGGTCGGTGTCCGGCGCCGCGGCGGCGGCGCCTCGTCGTCGCCGCCGGGAACGGGCGCGGCGTCGCCGCCCTCCGCCGGCAGCTCGGCCTCGGCCACGGGCTCCGGCTCGTCCACGGGCTCCGGCTCGTCCACGGGCTCCGGCTCGTCCACGGGCTCCGGCTCGGCCACGGGCTCGGCCTCGGGCTCGGCCTCGGGCTCCTGCTCCTCCGGCTCGCCGGCCTCGAGCTGCCGGGGCTCCTCCTCGGCCTCGGTCTCGACCTCGGCGGGGGAGCCGCCGCCGTCCTCCAGGCGCAGCTCGGCGTCCAGGGCCGCCTCGGCCCGCGCGAGCGTCTCGAGGTTGACGACGTCGGAATCGGACGTGACGGCCGCGGCGCGGCGCTCGGCCTTCGCCGCCCGCCGCCGTTGCTCGGGCTCGCGCTCCTTCCACAGCGCGGCGAGCGGCGCGGCGATGCCGATCGACGAGAGGGTGCCCGAGAGCAGCCCGACGAGCAGCGCGAAGGCGAAGTCCTTGAGCGTGTCGCCGCCGAAGAAGTAGAGCACCGTCAGCGGGATCAGCGTGGTGAGGCCCGTGATGAACGAGCGCGTCAGCGTCTGGTGCACCGAGGTGTTGACGATGTCCCGGTACGACGCGCGGCGCATGAGCGCCTGGTTCTCGCGGATGCGGTCGAACACGATCACGACGTCGTAGAGCGAGTACCCGAGGATCGTCAGCAACGCGGCCACGGTGGCGCTCGTGATCTCGCGCCCGGTGACCGCGTAGATCCCGAGCGTGAGCCACACGTCGTGGATCACCGACAGCAGCGCCGGGATGGCGAGCTTGTACTCGAAGCGGACCGTCAGGTAGGCGGCGATCACCGCGAAGCTGAGCAGGATCGCCCAGATCGCATTGCGGATGATCTGCTCTCCCAGCACGGGCCCGACGGTGTCCACCGACTGGAAGTCGCCGCCCTGGAGCCCGTACTCCGCGTCGAGGCCGCGGCGCAGCTGCTGGAGCTGGTCGGGCTGGAGGGTCTCGGTCTGGACCTGGAAGCCGTCGATCCGCTGCCCGTCGATCTCCTCGCTGGTGGCCTGGATCTTGGCGTCCGGCAGGCCGAGCTCCTGTGTGACCGCGCGCACGCCGTCCTCGGTGGCGGGCCGCTCGAACAGGGCCTCCACCCGCGTGCCGCTCTCGAAGTCGAGCCCGAGGTTGAGGCCGTTGGCGGCGATGAAGACGGTGCCGATGGCGATCGGCACGAACGAGATCGCCATCCACAGCTTCCACTTGCCGACGACGTCCATCTTCCAGCGGATCTCCCGCTGGTTGAGGCCCATGTAGCGGTCGTCGCGCAGGAAGCGCGTCTCGGCCAGCACGTTCACGATCGCGCGGGTGGCCACGATCGCCGTGAACAGCGAGAGCAGGACCCCGATCAGCAGCGTGAACGCGAAGCCCTTGACGCCGGCGCTCGCGAACAGGAAGAGGATCGCCGCGGTCGCGAAGGTCACGACGTTCGCGTCGATGATGGCGCTGAGGCCCTTCTTGTAGCCGGCGAGGATCGCCGCCCGGGGCGTCTTCCCCGCCCGCGCCTCCTCGCGTATGCGCTCGAAGATGACGACGTTGGCGTCGGCCGCGACGCCGATCGTCAGGATGATGCCGGCGATCCCGGGCAGGGTCAGCGTGATCGGCACCAGCACGACGATCGCGAAGAGCAGGATCCCGTAGACGATGAGCCCCAGGGCCGCGATCACGCCGAGGAAGCGGTAGTAGCCGATCAGGAACAGGATCACGAGCACGAGGCCGACGACCCCGGCGATCAGCGCCTGGTTCAGCGACTCCTCGCCCAGGGTCGCCGACACCTGCTTCTGGCTGATGACCTCGAGCTCGATCGGCAGGGCGCCGGAGTTGATCTGGGTGGCGAGGGTCTGGGCCTCGTCCTGGCTGAAGTCCCCCTCGATCTGGGCGCCGTTGCGGCCGTCGATCCCCGCGGGGTAGTCGTTGTAGTTGACGGTCGGGTTCGAGACGATCTCGCCGTCGAGGATGATCGCGAAGCGCTGGAGCTGGTTCTTGAGGTTCCCCTCGACCGCCAGCTGGCGGGTGAGGTCCTGGAACTTCTCCCGGCCCTCGCCGGTGAAGTCCATCGTCACGATCCAGCGGTTGCCGCCGATGCCCTGCGTCTCGAGGCGGGCGCTCGCCGAGCTGACGTCCTGGCCCGTCAGGCCGGGGTTGTTCTGGAAGACGTACCAGCGCTGCTCGGTGCCGGACTCCCGCGTCTCGAACCGCTGGGTCTCCTCGAAGGCGAGGAAGAGGCCCCTGGGCACCACCACGACCTCGGCGTTCGGCGGGATGCGGTCGTTCGGGAACGCCTCGCGCAGGCTCAGGCGGTCGCTCTCCGGGCCGGCCAGCAGCTCCTTGCTCTCGCGGTCGAAGGCGTAGAAGCTCGGCAGGCCGCGCTCCTCCTCCGGCTCCGTCCGCTCGGCGAGCTTGGCCGCGTCGTAGAGGCTGCTCCCCTCCGGGGGCCCGACGACGTTCGCCTCGAACGGGATGAACATGAGCTGCGCCGGGTTGATGAGGTCGTTGACGACCTGCTCCGGGTCCTCGGCGCCGGGCAGCGCGACGACGATCTGGTCGTCGCCCTGGGTCTGGATCTCGGGCTCGGCCACGCCGAAGGCGTTGACGCGGTCGCGGATGATCTCGACCGAGCGGTCGATGGCCTCGTCGGTGACCTGGGCCTGCTCGGTCGGCTTGCCCTGCAGCACGACCTCGACCCCGCCCTGGAGGTCGAGGCCGAGCACGGTGGGCCGCACCGCGATGGCGATCGCGGACGCGGCCACCAGGCCGACGACCAGCGCCAGCAGGAGGATCGGGCGCCTCACCGGCGTCTCCCGCCGGTGGAGTTAGCCCGCGTCGGCGTCGGCCGCCGCCGAGACGTCGGTGCCCGCCGCGGGTCCGGCCACCTTGCGCGCGATCGAGTTCTTCGCCACCCGGATGTCGGTGTCCTCGGCGATCTCGAGCAGCAGGGTCTCGCCCTCCTCGACCTCGGTGACGGTGCCGTAGATCCCCGAGACCGTCACCACCTCGTCGCCCGGCCGGAGATTGCGGAGGATCTCCTCGAGCTGCTTGCGCCGCTTCTGCTGCGGGCGGACGCCGACGAGGTAGATCAGCCCGATGAAGATCAGGATGTAGATCGGCAGGAGCAGCGCCGACATTCTGGAGGGCACCTCGCTCGGGCGGCCGCGGATGGCCGGGAGGACGCGTGTCCGGCGCGGCGAGAATAGCAAAGGCCCTGGCGCCTCCCGGGCGCCCGAGGTGGGCCGGAGGGGCGTATGGCCCGCCCCTCGGACGGCGCGCCCCGCCGTCAGGCGGAGCCGGGAGAGGGGCGTATCGGTCCCGTGGTACCGTCAGCCGCCGTGACCGTCGCCGCCCGCACGTCGCCGTTCGCGCGAGCGTGGGCCGCGAGATGGCCCATCGGCGCCGAGCTGGCCCTCTTCCTGGCCCTCATGGTGGCCTATGAGTGGCTGCGGGACCTCGTCGGCGTCTCCGACTCCGCCACCCCGATCGGCCATGCCCTCGACGTCATCGACGCCGAGCGGGCCGTGGGCCTCTTCGTCGAGCCCGACGTCCAGGAGTGGACCCAGTCCGTGCCGGGTGGCGAGTTCGTCGTCACCTGGCTCTACACGCTGGCCCACACGACCGGTTTCGTCGTGATGTTCCTCTGGATGTGGTTCCGGCGCCGCCGCTTCTACGCGGCCTTCCGCAACTGGTTCTGGGTCGCCAACGGGCTGGCGGTGATCGGCTACTGGCTCTACCCGCTGGCGCCGCCGCGGCTGACCGATCTCGGGCTCGACGACCCCACGAAGGCCAGCCTCGAGCTCGGCGGGGCGCTGTCGTGGTTCCAGCCCTTCCGCAACGAGTTCGCCGCCATGCCGTCCATGCACATCGGCTACACGCTCCTGTTCGCCCTGACGCTGGTCTGGATGCACCGCGGCTCGCGCTGGCGCTGGCTCGCCTTCCTCTGGCCGGCGGCCATGCTCTACGTCGTGATGGCGACCGCGAACCACTGGTGGCTGGACGCCGTGGGGGGCGCCGCCTGCGTCCTCCTCGCGCTGGCGGTCGTCGACCCGCTGACGCGCTCCCTGCCCCGCCCCTGGGCGGTGGCGGCCGCATGAGGATCGCGATGGCCACCGAGTACGCCTATCCGGTCCTCGGAGGGATGCCCGAGCACGTCCACAACCTCAGCAAGGAGATGGCCGCCCGGGGGCACGACGTCACAGTGCTCACCAGCATGCCGCCCGGGATGCGGCGGGCGGCGCGCCGGACCGACGCCGAGAACCTCGCCCTGCACGGCTACCGCACCATCCGCATCGGCGCCTCGATGCCGATCGTCTCCAACGGGTCGTTCGCCCGCATCAGCGCAGGCATCGGCGCGAAGCGGCGCATCGCCCGCGCCGTGGAGGGCATGGACGTCGTGCACGCGCAGGGGCTCGCCGTGCCCACCATCTGCCTCTGGGCGATCAGGGTGTCGCGGGCGCCGGTCAACGTCGGCACCTTCCACACCTACTTCGAGGGCGGGCACTGGGGGTACAAGTACTTCTTCGCGTACGTGCGCAGCACGATCGCCCGCACGGACCGCCTGATCGCGGTCTCCGAGGCGTGCCTGACGGCTCTCCGGCCCTACTTCGGCGACCAGGCCTTCGAGGTCATCCCGAACGGGGTCGACACGGAGCTGTACCGGCCGCTCGGCCCGGGGGAGGAGCGCCCGCCGGGCCCAGCCGCGCATCCTCTTCGTGGGCCGCTTCGACACGCGCAACAGGCTCGACGTCCTCCTCCAGGCCGCGCGGATCCTTCAGGACGAGGGGCGGGACTTCGTCGTGCAGGTCGTCGGCGACGGCCCGTTGCGCCCCGTCTACCACCGCCAGGCCAGGAGCCTCGGCGTCTGGGACCGGATCCGATGGCTGGGCCTGCTCGACAGGGAGCGGCCGCGCCTCTACCGCGAGGCGACGGTCTTCGCCGCGCCCTGCGTCCTCGCGTCCTTCGGCGTGGTCCTGCTCGAGGCGATGGCCTCGGGCACGCCGATCGTCTGCGCCGACAACGTCGGCTTCCGCCAGGTCATCCGCGACGGGGCGCCGGGCCGCTTCGTCCCCCCCGACGACGCCGCCGCCCTCGCGGCCGGCATCGCCGAGCAGCTCGACGACGCGGATCGACGCCGCGACTGGGGCGCCCGCGGCCGCGCCGTCGCGGTGGAGCGCTACTCGTGGCCGGAGGTCGCCCGCCGGGTCGAGGAGCTCTACCTGGACGTCCTGGCGTCCAAGGACGGGCGCCCCGACGATCGCCCGCCGGTGGGGCTGCGCTTCAACCTGCGCCGCAACCCGATCGAGCTCGTCCGCAACATGCCGTCGGCGCTGCGCTCGGGCTTTCCCGGGGAGCGGGTCCCGAGGGACTGAGCGCATGGGCCGCCGAGAGATCCGATCGTGGCTGATGGACATGGACGGCGTGCTCGTGCGCGAGGAGCAGGTCATCCCAGGCGCCGACCGCCTCGTGGAGCGGCTCCGGGAGACCGGCACCCCGTTCCTCGTCCTCACCAACAACTCCATCTACACGCGCCGCGACCTGGCGGCGCGCCTGCGCATGCGGCGCCTCGAGGTGCCGGAGGAGTGCATCTGGACCTCGGCGCTCGCCACGGCGCGGTTCCTCGAGGACCAGCGCCCCGGCGGGTCGGCCTTCGCGATCGGCGAGGCGGGCCTGACCACGGCGCTCCACCAGGCGGGCTACACGCTCACCGAGCACTCGCCCGACTACGTGGTCCTGGGCGAGACGCGCAGCTACAGCTTCGAGCGCATCGCGCGCGCCATCCAGCTGATCGCCGGCGGGGCGCGCTTCATCGCCACCAACCCCGACCCGACCGGGCCCTCGCCGGACGGGCTGCTCCCCGCCACCGGCTCGGTCGCGGCCCTCATCAGCCGGGCGACGCGCGTCGACCCCTACTTCGTCGGCAAGCCGAACCCGCTGATGATGCGCTCGGCGCTCAACGCCATCGACGCCCACTCCGAGACCACGGTCATGGTCGGGGACCGCATGGACACCGACATCGTGGCCGGCATCGAGGCCGGGCTCGAAACGGTCCTCGTCCTGACCGGGGTCACCTCGGCAGACGAGGTCGAGCGCTTCCCCTACCGCCCCTCGCGAGTCGTCAACTCGGTGGCCGACCTGGTGGACGAGGTCGGCGAACGATGAGGCGCTGCCTGGGAGGAACGGCGATCGTCGTGAGCGTCGCGCTCGCCGTCTGGGGGTGCGGGGGAGGCGACGGCGCCGACGCGGACGGGGGCGCTTCGGGCGGAGGAACGTCGCCGGGCGCGACGGCGGCGCCGGACCCGCGTCAGGACGAGCGCGAGATTCGCAGAGTCGCCGACGAGTTCTACGAGGCGTTTCTGAAGCTGGATGGCGATGCAGCCTGCTCCCTGCTCTCTGAGGCCGCCGCGCAGCAGCTCGTCGAAGACCCGGACAACGAGGAATACGGGGACACCTGTCCGGAGATCCTCGCCGGAGGGGCGGCGGTGATCACGGCCTTCTATGGCGAGGATCCCGAGATCCGCATCACGGACATCGAGGTAACAGGCGATCGGGCAACGGCCACCAGCAGCTTCGCCGGCGAGCAGGAACAGCTCACCTTCGAGCGCGAGGGCGGCGAGTGGAAGGTCGGCCCCGAGTCCAGCAACGCTGACCCATCAGGCGGCGTCGACCGGGCCACGGCGGACAGCTGGCCGGAGAAATGGTGCGACGTCGAACTCGGCATGACCCGCTCCGAGGTGCAGCAGATCATGGGGGCTCCGACCGCCACGCACACGGGAGAGCTGTCGCAGGATGAGTGGGACGCGTTCCAGTGGTCGTTCACCGCGTTCTACCGCTACCGGACCGACATCGACGATCCGGCAGAGGAGCCCGCCTATCAGCTTCAAGTAAATGAGAGCGAGTTGACCGCAGCCGACCGCACGCGCATCACCTGCGCGTTCACTCGGAGCTAGCTCAGGACCCCCGCGCCGGGGGGACCGCGCCGAACTCGGCCGCGCCGGACAGGACGCCGACGACGTCGCGCATGTTCAGGACGCCGACCAGGTCCTCGCCCTCGCGGACCAGGAGGTGGCGCACGTTCCGCTCGATCATCAGGTTGCACGCGTCGTCGAGTGAGGTCGAGCGCTCGACGGCCACGGGGTCCGGCGTCATCCAGTCGGCCACCCTGGCCGCGTCCAGGTCGGTGCCCTCGGCGATCGCCCGCAGGACGTCGCGCTCGGTGATGACGCCCCCGCCCTCCACTTCGACGATGCCCAGGCCCGTGCGCGCGCCGCTCAGGGCGACCGCGAGCGCGCGCAGGTCCTGGTCCGGGCCCATGCGGACCTTCACGTCGGCCATCACGTCGCCCACGGTGCGCGCCATGGGCCGATCCTAACCCGTCAGGGGACCTGGCCGAGCGGGCCCTCCCCGCCGGGGTAGCAGAAGGAGCAGTTCGGCGAGTAGAAGCCCCACGTCACCTCCAGCGGCTCGGCCGGGCGCAGGGCGGAGACGGGGTGGTCCGGCTCCAGGAACTCCATCTTCGTGACCTCCCAGGGCTGGACGGCGCCGAGCACGAACGGGTACAGACCGCTCACCAGCGTCCCGCCGACGTCGGTGATGTAGCGCAGCTGCCCACGGGCGACCCCCGCGATCTCGTCGCCCACGGTGACCGTGGTGCGGATGATCGGCACGCCGTCCGCCGAGGTGGTGGCCGTCAGCACGCCGTCGGAGATCTCGAGGACGGTCTCCCCGGGCTCCGCGGGCACGCCCCGCTGCGAGGCGTACGCGCGCATGTCGGCGTTCGAGTTGAAGTAGTGGGTCCACCAGCGCCCGGGGACGGCGCCGTCGGGCGTGTTCAGCCCGGACAGGTCGGGGCCGAGATAGGTCAGGGAATAGGGGGCGAAGCCGGACGTCTGGTCCTCGGAGTCCACGACGTACTGGTTGATGAAGCACTGGTTGTTCTCGGCCATGTCCAGCGCCTCGGGGGTGAGAGCTCGGACCGCGTCGGGGTCGGCCGGGACCCAGGTGAAGTAGAGCATCCGGCTGTTCGTGACCATCTGGGGTGCTTCGAGCGGCATGGCGGTCCTCCGGGAGTGGTCGCGGTGGGGGCGCGATCCTACCCCGAGCCCCGGCGGCGCCGCGCGGCCGGCGCCGCGCGGCCGGTCAGAAGAGCTCGGGGTGCCCCGCGGCCGGCGGCTCGAGGCCGAGGTGGCGGTAGGCGCGCGGCGTGGCCACGCGGCCCCGGGGCGTGCGCTTGAGCAGCCCCTCCTGGAGCAGGTAGGGCTCGTAGACGTCCTCGATCGTGTCGGCCGACTCGCCCACGCTGTCGGCCAGCGTGCCCAGCCCCACGGGGCGGCCCTCGAAGGTCTGGGCGAGACGGCGCAGGAGCTGGCGGTCGAGGTCGTCGAGGCCGAGCTCGTCGACCTCCAGGAGCTCCAGGGCCTCCTCGGCGACGGCGCGGTCGATCGCCGGGTGGCCGCGCACCTGGGCGACGTCGCGGACCCGGCGCAGCAGCCGGTTGGCGATCCGCGGCGTCCCCCGCGAGCGGCCCGCCAGTGCGGCGGAGCCCTCCTCGTCGATGCCGACCCCGAGCAGCCGCGCCGAGCGGCGGACGATGGCCGCGAGGTCGTCCGCGTCGTAGTAGTCGAGCCGGTGCAGCACCCCGAACCGGCCGCGCAGCGGCGTCGTGAGCAGGCCGGTGCGCGTCGTGGCGCCGATCAGGGTGAAGCGCGGGAGGTCGAGGCGCAGCGTCCGCGCCGATGGCCCCTGGCCCAGCACCACGTCCAGCTGGAAGTCCTCCATCGCCGGGTAGAGGACCTCCTCCACGGCGCGGTTGAGCCGGTGGATCTCGTCGATGAAGAGGACGTCGTGCCCGTCGAGGGCGGTCAGGACCGCGGCGAGGTCGCCCTTGCGCTCGAGCACCGGGCCGCTCGTGACGTGGAAGCCGACGCCGAGCTCGGCGGCCACGATGCCCGCCAGCGAGGTCTTGCCGAGGCCCGGCGGGCCGGCGAGGAGGACGTGGTCGAGCGCCTCCCCACGCTGGCGCGCCGCCTCCAGGAAGATGCCGAGCTGCTGCTTGACGCCCTCCTGGCCTATGAACTCGTCGAGCCGCCGCGGGCGCAGCGAGACGTCGAGCTCGTCCTCGGCCCCGATGTCGGCGCCCTCGGCGAGCCGCTCCTCGCTCATCTCCTCAGCCGCCCGAGCCCGTGCCGGACGAGGCCCTCGGCGTCGAGGCCGTCAGGCGCGTCGCCGAGCGCCGCGTCGGCCTCATCGGGACGGAAGCCGAGCGCGACGAGCCCGTCGCGGGCCGAGAGGTAGGCGTCGGCCGCGCCCGCCGTCACGACGGGCGGCGCGTCGCCGTTGAGGGAGCCGAGCCGGTCCCGCAGCTCCAGCACGACCCGCTCGGCGGTGCGCTTGCCCACCCCGCTCGCCGCCTGCAGGCGCGCGCTGTCGCCGCGCGCGAGCGCCAGGCGGAGCTCGTCGGGCTGGTCGAGGCCGCAGATCGCCAGCGCCAGGCGCGGCCCCACGCCGCTCACGCCGGTGAAGGCCTCGAAGAGGGCGCGCTCGGCGGGGGTGGCGAAGCCGTAGAGGTCGAGCGACTCCTCGCGCACCGCGAGGACGGTCAGCAGCGCGGCCTCCGAGCCGACCGCGGGCAGGGACGCGGCCGTCGTGGCGGACACGCGTACGAGGAGGCCGACCCCGCCGACCTCGATCACCGGGCCCTCGGGCTCGTGCGCGACGACGCGGCCCCTGACGGAGCGGATCATCGTGGGGAAGCTACCGCGCCCGGCGGATGGCCCCGCGCAGCGGGGCCGAGCTGAGATGGCAGATGGCGGCCGCCAGGGCGTCGGCCTCGTGGTCGCCGCGCGGGTCGGCCCCGGCGAGGCGGCGGACCATCGCCCGGACCTGGGCCTTGCCCGCGCCCCCCTGGCCGGTGACGGCCTGCTTGATGGTGTTCGGCGCGTACTCGGTCACCTCGATCGACGCCCCGGCCAGCGCCACCAGGATCGCCCCGCGCGCCTCCGCCATGCCCATGGCCGCGCGGCTGACCGGGTGCACGAACCACGACTCGACCGCGGCCGCGGTCACCTCGTCGGCCGCCACGAGGGCCGCCATGCCGTCGTGGATCGCCCGCAGCCGCTCGGGGTGCGGCGTGCGCGGCGAGGTGCGGATCGTCCCGAGGGCGAGCACGCGCGGGCGCACGCCGGAGCCCGTCACCACCGCGTAGCCGGTCGAGGCCAGCCCCGGGTCCACGCCGATGACGCCGCCGCCGCTCACGCGGGTAGCCAATCAGCGGCCCCGGACGGTAGAAAGGGACCTTGGCCGCACACGTCACGGGCGCGTTCCCGATCCTGACGGTCTCCGACCTGGGGCGGGCCCTGCGCTTCTACCTCGAGCTCCTCGGCGGCCGTCAGACCTACCGCTTCCCCGAGGAGGGCGAGCCGGTCTTCGTCACCCTCGAGCTGGGCGGCTGCCTGCTCGGCCTCGGGCAGGAGGCGGACCTGCCGCCGCCGGCTGCCGACGGCCGGCCGCGCATCGAGCTCTGCGCTTACGCCGCCGACTGCGACGCCGCGGTCGCGGCGCTTCGCGAGGCCGGGGTGACGATCATCGACGAGCCCGCCGACCAGGCCTGGGGCGAGCGGATGGCGCGGGTGGCCGACCCCGACGGCAACCGCGTCATCGTCCTCTCCCCGATCAGCGAGCAGCGCCCCGAATAGCCAAGGTTCCGGCCGGAGTGATTGTCCCGGCGGCCAGCCCCGCCGCAGGCGGTGCCGCCGGTCCACATTTGCCCCCGGCCAGGGGGCAAATGGCGTCCGGCCGCCCCCGAAAGAGGGGCGGCCTACGCCGTCGCCACTGCCTCGAGCGTCTCCTCGGAGATGTCGAAGTTCGCGTAGACGCCCTGGACGTCGTCGTTGTCCTCGAGCTCGTCGATCAGCCGCAGCACCTGGCGGGCCTCCTTCTCGCTGACCTCGACGGTGCTCTTGGGGACCATCGTGAGCTCGGCCGAGAGGTAGCCGACCCCGCCCTCCTCGAGCGACCGGCGGACGGCCATGAAGTCGGCCGGGTCGGTGGTGACCTGCCACTGCGCGCCGTCCTCCGAGACGTCCTCCGCGCCCCCCGCCAGCGCGAGCTCCATGAGCTCGTCCTCGTTGACGCCGTCGCGCTCGACCAGGACCAGGCCCTTGCGGTCGAACTGCCACGCCACGCTGCCGGGCGTGCCCAGCGAGCCGCCGTTCTTGGTGAAGATGCGGCGCACGTCGCTCGCCGTGCGGTTGCGGTTGTCCGTCAGGGTCGTCGCGATCACGGCCACGCCCCCCGGGGCGTAGCCCTCGTAGACCATCGCCTCGTAGGCGTCGCCCTCGGCCCCGCCGGCGCCGCGCTGGATGGCCCGCTCGATGTTGTCCTTCGGCATCGAGTTGTCGCGCGCCTTCTGGATGGCGTTCGCGAGCGTCGTGTTGGACTCCGGGTCGGGCCCACCCTCCTTCGCGGCCACGATGATCGCCCGCGAGAGCTTCGAGAAGAGCTGGCCGCGCTTGGCGTCGGCGGCGCCCTTCTTGCGCTTGATCGTCGCCCACTTACTGTGCCCCGACACGGCCCCTCCTCCCTGTGCCTGCTGCGTCGGCCGCCGCCCGGCGGGCCCTCGCGCGGGCCACCAGCCACTCGTGGAAGCGCCGCTCCCCCGACAGCTCCGGGTGGAACGCGGTCACCATCAGGTCGCCCTGGCGCGCGGCGACGCCGTGGCCGGAGTGGCGGGCGAGCACCTCCACGCCCGGCCCCGCCTCCTCGATCCAGGGCGCGCGGATGAACACCGCGTCCACCGGCGTGTGGCCGAGCGCCGGGACGTCGACGGGCGCCTCGAACGACGCCACCTGGCGCCCGAACGCGTTGCGCCGCACGACGATGTCCATGCCGCCGACAAGCGGCTGGGGGCCCCCGGTGGTCGCGCGCGCGAGGACGATCATCCCGGCGCAGGTGCCGAGCGCGGGCATGCCGTCGTCGATCCGCCGGCGCAGCGCCGACAGGAGGCCCGAGCCCTCCGCGACCAGCCCGAGCGTCGTGCTCTCCCCTCCGGGCAGCACGATCGCGTCGAGCCCCTCGAGATCCTCGGGGAGCCGCACCTCGACCGGGTCGGCGCCGGCCGCCGCCAGGGCCTCGGCGTGCTCCGCGAACGCCCCCTGCACCGCCAGCACGCCGACGCGCGGCCGCCCGAGGCTCGGGACGGGCTCCGTCACCACCCCCGGCCCTGGAGCAGCCCGTCCTCGCCGATCGCCGAGATCTCGAGGCCGGGCATGGCGTCCTTGAGGCCGCGCGACGCCCGCGCCACCACCTCGGGGTCGCGGTGGTGGGTCACGGCCTCGACGATCGCGCGCGCCCGCCGCGGCGGGTCGGCGCTCTTGAAGATGCCGGAGCCGACGAAGACGCCCTCGGCGCCGAGCTGCATCATCAGCGCCGCGTCGGCCGGCGTCGCGATCCCGCCGGCCGAGAAGTTCACCACCGGCAGGCGGCCGTCGGCGGCCACGGCCGCGACCAGCTCGTACGGCGCGCGCAGGTCCTTTGCGGCCGAGTGGAGCTCCTCTCGCGGTCGGCCGGCGAGCGCGGCGATGCCGCCCCGGATCGCGCGCATGTGGCGCACGGCCTCGACCACGTTGCCGGTGCCGGCCTCGCCCTTGGTGCGGATCATCGCCGCGCCCTCGGAGACGCGCCTCAGCGCCTCGCCGAGGTCGGTGGCGCCGCAGACGAACGGCACCGTGAAGGCCTGCTTGTCGATGTGGTGGGCCTCGTCGGCCGGCGTGAGGACCTCGGACTCGTCGATGAAGTTGACCTCCAGGGCCTCGAGCACCTGGGCCTCGACGAAGTGGCCGATGCGGCACTTGGCCATCACGGGGATCGAGACGGCCTCCTGGATGCCCGTGATCGTCTCGGGGTCGCTCATGCGCGCGACGCCGCCGTCGGCGCGGATGTCGGCCGGGATGCGCTCGAGCGCCATCACCGCGCAGGCCCCCGCCTCCTCGGCGATCCGGGCCTGCTCGGGGGTCGTGACGTCCATGATGACGCCGCCCTTGAGCATCTGCGCCAGCCCGGCCTTGACCCGCATCGTGCCGGTGCGGCCGTTCCCCTCAGCCACGCACTACCCCTCGGTCGTTCTCCGAGGGGAGTCTAGCGAGGCCTACGCGCCGACCGCGGCCAGACCCGCGGCGGCGATCTCGCGCCTCGGCGGCGTCAGCGCGCTCGCCAGCGCCTGGGCCACCGCCACCATGGCGACGAGGGTCGGCGCGCCGTCGCGGGCGTCGGCCGGGACGACCCGCGCGAGCGGGTTGCGGGCCAGCGGGTTGAGGCTGGAGTCGACCAGGGCCGCCGCCGGGACGCCGGCCGCGCGGCCGGCCGACACGGCGGCCTGCGCCACCCGCGACTCCCTGCCGATCGCGATCGCGAGCACCGCCCCCCCGGGGCCCAGGCCGTCGAGCCAGGCGCGGGCGGCGGGTTCGAGCGAGGTCACGACCGCCACCGGGCGGCCGGCGCGGGCGAGGCGCTCCTCGATCAGCGTCACGACGGTGCGCGCGTGCCCCTCGCCGGCGATCACGAGCGGCGATCGCGCCCCGATCGCGGCCGCCATGGACCCGAGCCCCGCGGCTCCCAGCCGCTCGGAGAGGTCGTCGAGGGCCAGGCGCTCGGCCGCGAGGGCCGACTCGATCCCGTCGGCCGACAGCGGCAGCCCGAGCTGGCGGTCGCCGGGGCGGGGCGGCAGGCCCGGGCGCTGGGCCCTGCGCACGGTCCGCTGCATCTCGGGGTAGCCGGAGTAGCCGAGGGCCTGCGCGAACCGGACGACGGTCGCGGGGCTGCAGTGGGAGGCCCGGGCGACCTCGTGGGCCGACAGCAGCGGCACGTCGGCGAGGTGGTCGGCCAGGTAGCGGGCGAGCGACTGCTGGGCGGGGCTGAAGCGCTCGTAGTCGCGCTTCAGGCGCTCGGCCAGGGCGTGGACGTCGGGGGGCATGCGAAGCGTGAGTTCGCCGTCGGGCCGCGGTCCCCTACCGAGGACGCGGGGCGAGGCGCGTGGGCGTCCCGGAGCCCGTCGCCATGCGCACCTCCGCGACCCGTCCCGGCACGGCCCCCTCGAGGACGACGTACTCCACGGCGCTCGCGCCGGGAGGCAGCGTCGGCCGCCGTGGCGGCAGCAGCGCGGCAGCCCTCCGCGCCTCGGCGTCGGTCCGGTCGCCGAGGGCGTCCGCCGCCGGCTCCAGCCGCACCAGCGAGCCGTCGTCGAGGACCGCGCCGAAGGAGGGCGCGCGCGCCGGCCGCGGGGAGCCGTTGACGACCGAGGCGATCCCCACGGCGGGCGGCGGGCCGGCCGGCGGCGCGTCGCGCAGCAGCGCCGACTCGAGCGCCCGCACGGCCGGGTCGCTGCCCCGCAGGTCCAGCGTCGCGCCGACCCCGCTCGCCGCCGTGCCGACGAAGTAACCGGAGCCCGATGCCTCGGGCGGGGCGGGGGGCTCGGGCGCCGGCGACGGGGCCCCTCCTCCGCAGCCGGCGGCGAGCGCCAGGACCGCGGCGGCGGCCGCGGCGAGCGGGCGCCCGAGCGCGCCGGCTCACCCGGCGCCGAGGCGCGCCACGGCGGCGCCGAGCGGCTGGAGATCGGCCAGGAGCCCCTCGGCCAGGTCGCCGTCGCGCTCGACCCTTCGCGCGACGGCCCCCATCGTGAGGTCGCGGGGGTCGAGCCCCGGCTGGACCTCCTCCCAGCGCAGCGGCGTCGCCACGGGCGCGCCGGGGCGCGGCCGCACCGAGTAGACGCTGGCGATGCTGCGCCCGCGCCCGTTCTGGTGCGCGTCGAGGTAGACGCGCGGCCCGCGCTTGGCCACGACCCGCTCGGTCGTCACCAGCTTCGGGTGGGCCCGCACGAGGGCCTCCGAGACCACCTGGGCGAACAGGCGCACGGCGTCCCAGTCCGGACCGGGCTCGATCGGCACCAGCACGTGCATGCCGCTCGCGCCCGATGTGCGGGGGTAGCCGCGCAGCCCCACCGCCTCGAGCGACTCGCGCACGAGCAGGGCCGTCGCCACCACGCGCTCGAAGGGGAGGCCGTCGGCCGGGTCGAGGTCGAAGAGCACGTGGGTCGGCTGGTCGGGGGCCTCGGCGAGGCTCTGCCACGGGTTGAGCTCGATGCACCCGAGGTTCACCAGCCACAGCAGCCCGAGCGCATCGTCGACGATCGCGTAGTGGCTGGTCTTCTCGTCGGACCGGCCGCTGCGCGAGAGCTTCGACGTCCGCATCCACGACGGCGCCTGGTCGCCGACGTTGTGCTGGAAGAAGAACTCCCCCTCGATCCCGTCCGGGTAGCGCTTGAGGATCTGCGGGCGGCCGGCGACGTGCGGCACGAGCACGGGGGCCATCCGCAGGTAGTGGTCGAGGAGGTGGCCCTTGGCGATCCCCTCGCGGGGCCAGTAGGGCTTGTCGAGGTTCGTCAGCGTGATGCGCCGGCCGCCGTCCTCGAGGGCCTGGTCGCCGCTCCGGCCGCCGAAGGGCCCGGGCGGCACGTCCGGGCCCTCGCCCGGGTCGTCCACCAGGCCGCCGAAGACGGGCGCGCGCAGGCGGTTGTCCGGCGTGCGCTCGGCGTAGCTGACCTCCGCCTGCAGCTCCGGCCGCACCCAGCGCGGGGCCGGGCTTCCGCGCGGGACCTCGTTCGCGAACGGCGACTCGGGCGCCTCCATGGTCCGCAGACGGTCCCACAGGCGCCGCGCGAGGTCGTGGGAGAAGCCGCTGCCGACGTGCGACAGGTAGGTCAGGCCCCCGCCGTCGGCCGGCTCGCCCACCAGGAGGGCGCCCAGCGTGCCGCGCTGCGAGCCCGTCCCCTCGGTGAAGCCGCCGATCGTCGCCACCATCTCCGGCCGGCTCTTGACCTTGAGCCACTCCTTCACGCGCTGGCCGGGCCGGTAGACGCTGTCGGCGCGCTTGGCGACGATCCCCTCGAGGCCCCGCTCGGCGGCGGCGTCGAACAGGGCCCTCCCCCGCTCGTCGACGTGGTCGCTCAGGATCAGCCGCGGGGCGCCCTCCGGCGCCAGCGCCTCCGCGAGCCGGGCCCGGCGCTCGCGCCACGGCCGCTCCAGCAGCCACTCGCCGTCGGCGTGCAGGAGGTCGAAGGCGACGTAGGTGAAGGGCCCCCGACCCTTCTGGAGGGCGTTGAAGTCGGGCACCCCCTCCTCGCCGAGCACCACCACCTCCCCGTCCAGCACGACCTCCTGGAGCATCACGGCGCGCCGCAGGTCGGTCAGCTCCGGGTACGCCCCGGTGAGGTCCTTGGCCGTGCGGCTGCGCAGCTCGGTGGCGTCGGAGGTCACCAGCGCGAGCGCCCGGTAGCCGTCCCACTTGAGCTCGAACGCCCAGGCCGGGTCGTCGAACGGGTCCTGGCGGGAGCCGGCCAGCATCGGCCGCAGCTCGCGGTAGCGGGGCGTCGGGTCGGGCGGCCCCGGTGGCCCCGACGACGAGCGGAAGATCAGCCACTCCTCCTTGCCGGCGCGCCCGCCGGTGCGCACGAGGTGGTAGTTCCCCCGCAGGATCCGGCCCTCGAGCGTGAGCTTCCACTCGTCCTCGGCGCGCTTCTCGGCCTCGTAGGCGCCCGTGTCCCAGACCGTCATCCGCCCCGCGCCGTACTGGCCCTCGGGGATGACCGCCGCGAAGGTCAGGTACTCGAGGGGGTGGTCCTCGGTGCGCACGGCCAGGCGCTTCAGGCCCTCGCGCAGCGGCGGGCCCTTGGGCACGGCCCAGGACGCGAGCACCCCGTCCACCTCGAGGCGCAGGTCGAAGTGAAGCGCCCGCGCGTCGTGGCGCTGGACCACGAACCGGGGCCGGTCCTCGGCTGCAAGCGCCGCCTCGGGCGCGGGCTCGGGCGTCGCGCCGAAGTCGCGCTTCTGGCGGTACTCCTCGAGCTCAGGCTTCGTCTCGCGTGCCAAACGCCTCCAGTATTCCCCGCTGCCAGCGCGCCGTGTCGTCGTGGTCCTGCATGTGATGCGGCGGGGCCGCCCACAGGCGGTCGGCCAGGCCCTCGTAGGCGCGGGCGCGCTCGCGCACGTCGGCCGCCGTCCCGGCGGCGGCGAAGACGTCGGTCATGTCCTCGCCGACGGCCTCGGCGAGCCGGTCGCCGTCGCCGGCCAGGAACGCCTTCCGGATCGCCCCCAGGCGCCCGCCGAACCCGTGCTCCGCGAACAGCTCCTCGTAGGTCCTCACGGTGGCGTAGAAGCCCACCGACCCGGCGGCCGCCCGCCGGGCCGCCGCCGGGTCGTCGTCCGAGGCGGCGCAGATCAGGGCGCCGGCGATCTCCGGCCGCCCACGGCCGGCCCGCGCCGCGCCCGCATCGAGGGCCGGCACCAGCCGCTCGCCCAGCCAGGCCGGCGTCGTGACCGGGTGGTCGAGGAAGCCGTCGGCGACCTCCCCCGCCAGCGTGGTCATCCCCGGGAGCACCGCCGCGAGCCAGACCGGCGGGGCGGGCCGGGGAGCCGTGTGCGGACGCCGCAGGCCGCGCACCTCGATGTCGTAGATCGCCCCGGGGGCGCGGGCGTCTCGCCCCTCTGTCAGCGCGGTCATCAGCTCGCGCGCGGCCGCCACCAGCTCGCGCATGCGCCGCAGCGGCGGCTCGTAGGCGGCCCCGTGCCAGCTCGCGTTCAGCCGCCGCACCCCGGCTCCGAGGCCCAGGACGAAGCGCCCCCCGGAGAGCTCGTCCAGGTCGAGGGCCTCTAGCGCCAGGACCATCGGGCTCCGCGTGAAGGCCAGCGCGATGCCTGTGCCCAGCTCGATCCGCTCGGTCGCGGCCGCCGCCACCGCCACGGGCACGGTCGCCGACCGATACAGCTCCGCCGCCCACAGGCGCGCGAGCCCCGCGCGCTCGGACTCGGCGGCGAGCAGGGCGATCTCGGCCGGGTCCCGGCCCGCGAGCTGGCCGTCGACCGGGATGGCGAGCGGGGACGACACCTGTGCGAGTATCTCAGTGCTGCGTCTCGAGGGTTCGTCGTGACTCCGGCCGCGAAAATCCCGCGGGCCAAGGAAGCAGGGAGCTCGCATAGGTGGACCTATGCGTGCGACCGATGACGCCGGATCCGCGATGATTTGCAGCCCGCCGGATCGCGACATGACCTTCGAGACGGAGCACTTGCGGTGAGGCCGATCGCGCGACTGGGGACGGAGCTGCTCGTCTCGGGGGTCGGCCAGGCGGTGATCGGGGTCGGGGGCCTGATCGCCGGGCTGCTGCTGGCCGACTCGGCCGGCCGGGCGCTGGTGCCCTGGATCGTGGCGGCCCTCGCGCTCGCCGGCGTGAGCGTGCTGACGACGCGCTGGCTGCGCGCCTCGGAGCCGGGCGACGCGAACCCCGCCGCGAGCGTGGAGACCACCGCCCTCACGGTGCGGCGGACCTCGCTGTCGCTGGCCCTCGCGGCGGCCGCCGTGGTGGTGGCCGCGGTGCTCGGCGGGGCGCTGGCGGCCGTGTTCGGCGGCGTCGTCGCCGGCGTCGGGGCGGTGGACCTCGTCAACCGCGCCTGGGTGATGCGGCGCGAGCGCGAGACGGGGCTCGCCCTCTACCGCGAGCTGGGGCCGTCGCCCTTCTCGAGCGGCCGCCGTCCGCTCTACACACGCCCTCGGAACGACATCACGCTCGCGACGTAGTCCTTGGTCTCGTCGTAGAACCCTCGCGAGCGCGTTGCCCCCAGGCCCTGGTAGTAGGAGCCGACGGCCAGGCGCTCGCTGCCGGTCCTGCCCAGCAGCCAGCCGATGTAGGCGACCCCGCCCTCGACGTTGTCGTCGATGCTGTGGGGGTTGATGCGGCGCCCGAGCACCGCCGGCCCGAACCAGCGCGCGGTCTCGGGCATGAGCTGCATCACCCCGATCGCGCCCACGTGCGAGAGCGCGCTCTGCGACCAGCGGCTCTCCTGCCAGGCGACCGCGCGGGCCAGCGACGGCGAGACCCCGTGGCGGGCGGCCATCCGGTCGATGAGCATCCCGACCTCGGGCCCCCCGGGCCGGATGGACGCCATCCCCACCGAGCGCCCCCCGGTTCCGGAGGCGGGCAACCGCAGCACGCGGCCGGCGGCGAGGCGGTCGGGGTCGGCGATCCCGTTCATGGCGGCGATCGCGGCCACGCTGGTGCCGCTGCGGGCGGCGATCGCGCCGAGGGTGTCGCCGCTGCGCACGAGGTACGAGCCCCCCGAGGGCGCCGACGAGGAGGTCGCCGCCGCCATGCCCCCGGACGGGATGCTGAGCCGCCGCCCGGCGATGATCCGGGACGGGTCCGCGATGCCGTTCGCCGCCGCGATGGCGGCGACGCTCGTGCCGTTGCGGGCGGCGATCGCGCCGAGCGTGTCGCCGCTGCGCACGACGTACGAGCCCCCTGAGGGCGCCGAGGCCGCCCCCGCGCCCGGGACCGTGAGGCGCCGGCCCGCGGCGATCCGGTTCGGGTCCGCGATGCCGTTCGCGGCCGCGATGGCGGCGACCGTCGTGCCGTTGCGGGCCGCGATGGCGCCGAGGGTGTCGCCGGGGGCGACCGTGACCGTCGCTCCCCGGGCGCTCGCGGCGCCCGCCACCAGCAGCGCGAGGAGGCCGACGACGGCCAGCGCCGGAAACGCGCGCAGGGGCGAGCGGCGGACGGGCATGCGGGCAGTATCCGGACGAGATCCGCGCTGTAAAGCCCTCCCCGGGCCCCCCCGCCTCCCTCTTTTTCGGGTCCCCCTCCCCCCCGCGGCCTCTCCCCCGGCTCCCCCGGCGGGTATTCATGGGGGAAACGACATGGAGGCGAGGTGGAGGGCGCGGAGACGCTGATCGTGGGCGCGGGGCTGGCGGGCAGCGCGACGGCGATGCACCTCGCGGAGATGGCCCATGCGGACATCGTCGTGATCGACCCCGACCTGGCCGGCGCCCGCTCGTCATCGGAGCTCAACGCCGGCGGCGTGCGCGCCACCTGGTGGCAGCCGGTCAACGTGGAGCTGTGCGCGGCCACGATCGACTTCCTGGCCGAGCACGGCGACGAGTTCGCGCTCCGCGAGCACGGCTACCTGTGGCTCCACGGCCCGGCCCGCCTCCGCGAGGCCCTCGAGCGCATCGACATGCAGAACCGCTTCGGCCGGGAGGTCGAGGCGCTCACGCCGGCCGACGTCGGCCGCCGCTGGCCGTTCATCGACCAGCTCGACGGGGTCGCCGGCGCCACCTTCTCGCCGAAGGACGGCCTGGTGAGCCCGAACGCCGTCAAGGAGCACTACCGGGCGCGGGCTCGCGAGGCGGGCGTGCGCTTCGTCGACCGGCGGATGCTGGTCGGCGTCGGGCGCGAGGGGCCGCGCGTCGTCGAGGTCGAGCTCGCCGCGCTCGAGGACGAGGCCGGGGCGGCCGCGGCCCTGGAGGGCCGCCCTCCCCATGGGCCGGGCGAGCGGATGACCTGCGAGCGGATCGTCAACGCCGCGGGCCCCTGGGCCGTCCGGGTGGCCGAGCTGCTCCGCGCCCCCGTGCCCTGCCGCGCCGTTCCGCGCCAGCTCAGCCTGGCGGCCTCCCGCGAGGTCAACCTCTCCCCCTACGGGATGATCGTGGACACCAGCGACTGCTACTTCCACGCCGAGTCGGGAGAGCTGATCCTGGCCGGCTACTCCCCCCCGGGCGACCCGCCCGGGTACCGGTTCGCCCACGAGGGGGCGGCCTTCTTCGAGCGCGAGATCTGGCCCCGGCTCGCGGCGCGGGTGAGCGCCTTCGACCGCCTGGGCTACGCCGGCGGATGGACCGGGCTGTACGAGCTGTCACCCGACCACTCGGCGCTCCTGGGGGCCGTCGACGGGCTCGCCAACGCGTACGAGATCCACTCGTTCTCCGGGCGGGGGGTGATGCAGTCCTGGGCGGCGGGCCTCTGCCTGGCCGAGCTCATCGCCACCGGCGCCTATCGCACCTTCCCGAGCGCGGCCGCGCTGTCGGGGACGCGCTTCCGCAAGGGCGCGCTCCAGCCCGAGGAGCTCCACATCTGAGCGCTCAGCGCCGCGCGACCACGACCAGGTAGCCGCTGGTGGCCCGGAAGGCCGCGGGGTCCTCGTTGCCGTCGCGCAGGCGGTCGAGCATTCGCTCGCGCACGCCGTCCCAGGCCTCCCGCCCGATCGCGCGGCGGGCCGCCCGCCAGGCCGGGTGGTGCTCCAGCTGCGCGGTCAGCCACGCCTCGGGCGACGGCGCGGTGAGCGCGATCTCCGCCGTCATGACCTCGACCCCGGTCGCGCCCGCCGTGGTGAAGAGCTCGCGGATCCAGTCCGGGTCGTCCCACGGCGGCATTGGCTCCTCGGCCGGGAGCGTCTGCCGCAGGACGCGGCCGGCCTCGACGACGGCACCCGACGGCAGCCACGAGGTCAGGCCGATGACCCCGCCCGGGCGGGTCACGCGGAGCATCTCGACGACGGACCGAGCCGGGTCGGGCGCGAAGATGACGCCGAACGCGCTGACCGCCGCGTCCACCTGGGCGTCGGCCAGAGGCAGGAGGGCGGCCTCGCCCACGAGGAAGCGCGAGTCCGCGCCCTCGCGCGCCGCGCGAGCCCGCGCGCGCTCGATCAGGCGCGCCGACGGGTCGACGCCGATCGCCGCCGCGCCCCGCGCCGCCGCGGCGAGCGCGACGTTGCCCGTGCCGCAGCCGACGTCAACAAGGGTCCAGCCAGGCGCCGGGCCGACGGCGTCGAGCAGGACCTCTGCGGTCGGCATGAGCTCCGCCGCGACGCGCTCGTACTGGCCGTCGCCCCAGTCGACCTCCACGCCCGCCAGTCTTGCAGCGGGCGGGCGGAGCTAGGCGGCGATCGGCCGCGGCAGGGGCGCCCGCGCGGCCGGCGTCTCGGCTCGCAGCGCTTCTGCGATGGTGCGCTCGGTGCAGTCGAGCAGCGTGGTGGGGACGCCGTAGGCGGTGAGGTCCCAGACGATGTCCTCGCAGCGCTCGCGCTCGGCCGCGCGCCGCATGGGGACGTAGAGGACCGAGGGGTATGCCGACGACGCCCGCCAGCCCTCCTCGGCCTCGACGACGCTTCCCCACAGCGAGACCAGGCCGATGGCCAGCGGGACATCCGAGCGCGAGGGCAGGTCCGCGTAGAAGGCCGCCTCGGCGACGTTGCGTGCCGCGTAGATGCCGCAGCGGCAGCCCGGCCCCGGCGGAGGGTGCGCGAAGCCCACCCAGGGGCACGCGGCCGCTGTCGGCTCCCCGACCGGCCAGTCCGCCTGGCGCACGACGCTCATCAGCCGCGCCTCCGGGCGCGAGTCGTCCACCAGCCAGGTGCGCCACCCGTTGACGGGGGCCGCGTAGTCGGGAGCGCGGCCGCTCATGGCCGCACGGGCACGGGCTCGGCCGGCGCCTCGGCCGGAAGCTCCGCGGGGGCTCGCTCGGGAACCGGCGTAACCAACGGCTCGATGGTGTAGGTGCGGATGTCGCGTCCGATGTCCATGCCCTCTCCTGCTCCTTCGGCCCGCGACTCGACGTCGTCCTGCTGTCGTGTCACCTGGAATGACGCCGCGGCCGGGCGTGCATTCCCGGATGCCAAGGTCGCAGGGGTCACTCACGGGCGTCTCACGGAGGACTCCGGTCGCCCGCGGCGCGGGCCTGGCATATTGCGCCCGGTCCCCCCACGCGGCAGGAGGCGGGCGTACACGAGGGCAGCAAGCGGGCGATCGCCGCGGCGTTCCTGGCCAATCTCGGCATCGCGATCGCCAAGTTCGTCGGCTTCCTGATCACCGGCGCCTCGTCGATGCTCGCCGAGGCGATCCACTCGGTCGCCGACACGGCGAACCAGGGGCTGCTGTTCCTCGGCGGGGCGCGGGCGGCCCGGCCCCCGACCCCGGAGAACCCCTTCGGCTACGGGCGCGAGCGCTACTTCTGGTCCTTCATCGTCGCGCTGGTCCTCTTCCTGGTCGGCGGGCTGTTCGCGGTCTACGAGGGCGTCGAGAAGCTCCGCGAGCCCCACGAGATCACCTCGCCGGGGGTCGCGCTCGGCATCCTCGGCGTCGCCCTCGTGCTGGAGACCTTCTCGCTGCGGACCGCCGTCAAGTCGGCCAACCCCGAGCGCCGCGGCCTGTCGTGGTGGGGCTACATCCGGCGCTCGAAGAGCCCGGAGCTGCCGGTCGTGCTCCTCGAGGACCTCGGCGCGCTGTTCGGTCTCGCCTTCGCGTTCACGGGCGTGACGCTGGCCCTCGTGCTGGACGAGCCGCGCTGGGACGGCGCCGCCACGCTCGCGATCGGCGTCCTGCTCGTCACGATCGCGGCCATCCTCGTCGTGGAGATGAAGGGCCTGCTGATCGGGGAGGGCGCGGCGCCCGAGGACCTGAGGCGCATCCAGGCGGCGATCGAGGGCACGCCCCAGGTGCGGCGCCTGATCCACATGCGCACGCAGCACATCGGCCCCGACGAGCTGCTGGTGGGGGCGAAGCTCGAGCTCGATCCGGGCCTCACGTCGGCCGGCGTCGCCGAGACCATCAACGCCACGGAGGCGCGGGTGCGCGAGGCCGTGCCCATCGCCCGTCTCATCTACCTCGAGCCGGACATCCTGGCCGAGTCGCCCCCCGCGACCGGATGACCGCCGGCGCGACCGCAGTCGTCCACGGGCCCCGGCTGCAGGACTACAACCCCTCGGACGACGCCGGCCGGCCGCTCCGCCGCGAGCTGGGCATCGAGCTGATGGACGCCTACGGGCTGCGCGACCACCCCCGCGCGATGCGCGTCGACCCGTCTCCCGCCCGCGTCGAGGACGTGGCGCGGGTCCACGAGCCCGCCTACATCCGGGCGGTCAGGCGCCTCAGCGACTCCCCCGTCCTCGCCGCCGCGCCCGAGGCGGCCCAGTGGGGGCTCCAGCCCGGCGGCGACACCCCCGCCCGCGCCGGGATGCACGAGGCCGCGCTCGCGGTCTGCGGCGCCTCCCTGACCGCCGCCGAGCTCGTGTGGGAGGGGCGGGCGGCCCGCGCCTTCTGCCCCGCGCCGGCCGGCCTGCACCACGCCCGCGCCGCCCAGGCGTCGGGCTTCTGCGTCTACAACGACTGCGCCCTGGCGATCCGATGGCTCCTCGACGCCGGGGCCGGGCGGGTGGCGTACGTGGACATCGACGCCCACCACGGCGACGGCGTCCAATGGCTCTTCTACGAGGAGCCCCGCGTGCTGACCTGCTCGGTGCACGAGAGCGGCCGCTTCCTCTACCCGGGGACGGGAGGGCTCGCCGAGCGCGGGGCCGGCGAGGCCGTGGGCACGTCGGTGAACATCCCGCTGCCGCCCTTCGCCGGCGACGCGCCCTACCTGCGGGCGATCGAGGAGGTGGTCGCCCCGGCGGTGCGGCGCTTCGGCCCCGACGTGCTCGTCTCCCACCAGGGGGCCGACCCCCACCACGCCGACCCCTACTCCCACCTGCAGGTGAGCCTGGACGGCCTGCGCCGCGCCTACCGGCTGATCGGCGAGCTCGCCCAGGAGGCGGCCGGCGGGCGCTGGATCGTCCTCGCGGGCGGCGGCTACAACATCGACCTGCTCGCGCGCGCCTGGACGCTCCAGCTCGCCGAGATGCTCGGCGTCGAGCCCGGCGACTCCATCCCGCCGGCCTGGCTGGCACTGGCGCAGAAGCGCGCCGGGCACCCCTTCACCGACCGGCTGCGCGCCGACGGCGATCCGCAGGCCGAGCCCGCCCGCCGCCTGGCCGCCGACACCGAGGCGGTGGTGGTGGTCGACCAGGCGCGCGCGCTGCTGGGCTAGGCCGAGCGTCGCGTGCGCGAGCCGCTCACCATCGCCGCCGCCCAGCCGCCGTGCGTCTCGAACGACCTCGCCGGCAACGCGGCCCACCACGCGGCGGCCGTTCGCTCGGCGGGCGCCCGGGTCGTCGTCTTCCCCGAGCTCTCCCTGACGGGCTACGAGCTCGATGCCCCGGCGGTTGCCGTCGACGATCCGCGGCTCGCGCCCATCGTCAACGCGTGCGCCGAGGCGGGGTCGGTGGCCCTGGTCGGCGCCCCCGTGGACGGCGGCTCGGGCGGCGCGCACATCGCGATGCTGGCCGTCGACGCAGCGGGGGCGGCGGTCGCGTACCGCAAGATGTGGCTGGGCGCGGCGGAGGCCGGCCGGTTCACTCCCGGCGGCGCGCCGGCCGCGCTCGAGGTCGACGGCTGGCGGCTCGGTCTGGCGATCTGCAAGGACACCGGCGTCCCGGAGCACGCGGCCGGCACCGTCGCGCTGGGGATCGACGCCTACGTCGCCGGCCTCCTGGAGTCCGCGGACGACCGGGCCCTTCTCGACGGGCGCGCACACCGCATCGTCGCCGGCCACCGGATCGGGGTCGTGATGGCCAGCTTCGCCGGCTCGACCGGCGGCGGCTTTGCCCGGGCCGCCGGGCACTCCGCGATCTGGGCCCCCGATGGCGCCGTGCTCGCCCGAGCAGGACCCGAGCCCGGCGCCATCGCACGCGCGACGCTCAGCCCAAGCGGTCCCCCGGGCTGATGTCCGGGATGTCGACGCCGCCGCCCACCAGGTCGCGCAGCGCCGCCGGGGTCCCCGAAAGGGCCGGGAAGGTGCCGAAGTGGCTCCCGACCACCTGGGTGGCCCCGAGCAGCCGCACCGCGTGGGCCGCCTGGCGCGGGCTCATGGTGTAGAAGCCGCCGATCGGCAGGACGCTGACCTGCGGCCGGTAGATCTCCGCGATCAGCGCCATGTCCCCGAAGACGTCGGTGTCGCCGGCGTGATAGACGACCAGGTCGTCCAGGAACTCGAGCACGTAGCCGATCGACTGGCCGGCGTACACCATCGTCCCGTCGTCGTCGGTGATGCCCGACGAGTGCACGGCCTGCACCATGGTCGCCTGGATCCCGGCCACCTCGACGGTCCCGCCGGTGTTGAAGCCGGTCACCTCGCAGCCCTTGCTCCCGAGGTAGGCGGCGACCTCGACTTGGGCGAACGCCGGCGCGCCGCTCTTGATGATCGCGTCCACCGCCTCGGCCGCGCCCTGGCCGACGTGATCGAAGTGGCCGTGGGTGATCAGGATGCCGTCGAGGTTCAGGGCGGCCGGGTCCTTCATGTCGTCCGGGCAGGCCGGGTTGCCCTCCAGCCACGTGTCGATCAGCAGGCGCTTGCCCTCGGACGTCTCCCAGAGCCAGGTGCCGTGACCCAGCCAGGTGGCGGCGTTTCCCTTCAGGTCCATCTCCGGTCCCCCTTCGCTCGCTGACCAGGCGAGCTTATGGGGTGACGGGCACCTGGATCACGTCACCGCCCACCGCAGTCGCCGGTGCGCAGGTGGGCGGTCTCAGCGTTCGTGCGCGCGGTCGGCCTCGTCCGCGGCGGCGGCGAGCATCGCGGCGAGGCGACGGGCCTCGTCGGGGCTCAGGCGCGCGTAGACGGGGCGCAGGCCCTCGTGGAGCCGGAGGTCGACCACGGGCCGGTTGCGGAAGACGGGCCCGGCCACGACCGCCTGCACCGCGACCCCGGCGCGCCCCTCCCCGTATCGCAGCGACTGCGGGTCCGGCGTGAGGTCGGCCTCGTCGTGGGAGAGCACCACCGCGCCGTCGTCGGGCCGGCCCAGCCCGTCCTCCCAGATCGAGCCCGCGCCCCCGGTCTCCTGTGCCATCCGGTGAGCCTACCCGGCGAGGTCCTCCGCCAGCAGCGAGTAGAGGGCGAGGTCCTCGCGCGCCGGCCCGCGGAACCACGCCTTGCGCAATGTGCCCTCGCGCACGTACCCGCAGCGCTCTGCGACCCGCATCGAGGCGGCGTTCGCGACCGACGCGTGGAGGTCGAGGCGGGCGAGCCCGAGGGGGCCGAGGGCCCAGCGCGAGATCAGCGCCAGCGCCCGGCCGGCGACGCCGCGACCGCGGGCCCACGGCGCGACCCAGTACCCCACCTCGGCCCGAGCGGCGTCGTGGCGGTCGATGGTCAGCCCGACCGCGCCGAGCAGCCGGCCGTCGGCGACGGCGGCCACGGCGAGCTCGATCGACTCGCGCCGAGCGCGCCGCCCCGACGCGCCCCCGATGAAGGCCCGGCCGTCCCACTCCGAATAGTCCGCCGGGAGGCGGGTGAAGCGCTGGACGAGCGGGTCGCGGCACGCCGCGACCACGTCGCCGAGGTCGGCGTCGGTGAACTCGCGCAGGCGGACGCGGTCGTCGGCCAGCGGGGGGTCGGGAAGCTCCAGGCTCAGGAGCGGATCTTGACCGGTGTCCCGGCCCGCACGACGCGCGCAACGCGGACGACGTCCCGGTTGCGCATCCGGATGCAGCCGTTGCTCGCGGCGGTGCCGATCAGCTCGGGCAGGCTCGTGCCGTGGATGGCCACGCGGCCGTTTCCGCCGGCGAACTCGTTCAGCCGCTCCGAGTACCCGGTGATGGGGAACACGATCGGCCCCAGGAACGCCCCGGGGGTGCGGGTGCGGATCAGCTCGGCGATCGCGAAGTGGTCGTTGCGCGGCGTCTCCGTCCCCGGCTTCCCGACGGCGATCGGCGCCCGGAGGATCGGCTTGTTGCTGCGGAACAGCGTCAGCCGCCGCTCGCTGACGTCGATCACGATGCGGAGCGCCGTGGAGTGGATCCTCAGGACGTCGAAGGGGACCCAGCCGCGCCTCCCGTTCGGCCGGATCGGCAGCAGCACCTCGGCCCAGCGGCGGCCCTCCTTCGCGACGGTCCGGGTGATGAGGAGCGACGTCGGCCCGTCGCCCAGGGGGGCGATCGGCTGGAGCACCGTCCGCGCCTTGGCCGACATGCGCGGCGCCGTGCGCGCCGTCACGGGCACGAGGACGCGGCCGACCCAGGCGAGCTTCGGGGTCGGGGGGCCCGGTGCGGGCTCGACCGCGCGGCGGGCCGGGGCGGCCTGACCGGCCCCCGCCCACGCGAGGCCGACCGCGCACGCCGCGGCTGCGGCCACGGCGAGGAACCGGCGCGCCATCGCCGCCACGCTACCGCCGCGGGCGGCGCATTCCCAAGATCAAGGGTATCTCGGCCACCACGAGCGCCGAGCGCAGCGACAGGGCCCGCCGCTCCAGGGTACGGCGAGCCGAGGTGGCGGCCCCGCGCAGCCCGCCGTCGCGGGCCATCTCCCGGGTGACCTTGAGGGCGGTGCGGGGGCCGGCCGCGCGCATCAGCTCGTGCGGCGCGGGCAGCGCGAGCCGCCCGGTCAGCGAGCCGACGACCACGAACCCCGCGTCCTCGGCCAGAACCCGCAGGGCGCCGGCGGGGCGGGGGCGGATCCCCGCGGAGGCGAGGTCGGCGTCGGCCTCGGGATCGCCCGGGCCCTCGGCCGGCGCGAGCTCGTGGACCGCCACGCGCCCGCCGGGTCGGAGGAGGCGCCCGGCCTCGGCGAGGACCGCCAGGGCATCGGCGTCGTCCAGCGTGCTGAGGAGCGCATCCGCCATGACCACGCTGGCCGAGCCGTCGGCGAGGCCGGTCGCGTCCACGGGGGCTCGCGCGACCTCGCGGCCCTGGCCCCGGACGGCCCGCTCCAGGTGGTCGGCGGCGAGCGCGTCCGGCTCCACCCCGACCCACTCGCGCGGGTCGCGCTCGAGGATGATCGCCGTCGTCGCGCCGGCTCCGGGCGCGAGCTCGACCACGCGATCCCCGGCCTCCAGGCCGACGCCCTCGAGCGCCCGCCGGGTCATCGCCGGCCCGCCCGGCTGGGCGAGCCCCGCCCCCAGCCTGCGGGCGAGGGGCCAGGGCGTCGCGTGCTGTCGCGGGGCGGTCGTGGCCATTCCGGCGGGTATCGAAGCAGCCCGGCCGGCGGAATCCAACCGCCCGAAGGGGGAGCGTCAGCCCGAGCCCAGAACGGCGCGGACCTCCCCGCCGGGTCCCGCGGTCGACCACGCCGCTGCGGTCCCGGCGGTCGGAGCCGCGCCGACGGCCGGCGCGGCGGCGAGGCGGCCCGCCGGGACGCCCGCCGGTTCCCAGCGGTCGCCGTCGGCGGGGAGCGCTGCGACGCCGCCGCCGTGTGCGGTGCCCTCGTCCCGGCGCCACGAGACGACCGCGCGGCCGGTGCCGTCGACGGCCGCCGCGGCGGCGCTCAACTCGCACCGGCATTCCCGCGGCGCCACGACCGTCGAGGCCCGCCACAGACCGCCCCGGCTCCGCGTGCTGGCCTCCACGGCCGGCTCGCCGTCCGGCTCGCCGCTGCCCCAGACGACGATCGCGTCGCCGAACTCGTTCACCGCGACCACCGGCTCGCCGCCGATGCCGACGTCCTCGGCCGCCCCCCAGCGCGGCGCGGCCGCGGGCCTGCCGGCGGCCTGCAGCACCCGCGAGCCGCCCGGCAGGCGCACGCTCCAGGAGGCCAGCGCGGCGCCCGAGCCGCCGAGGGCGATTCCCGGCCCCGAGGCCGCGGGGTCCGACATCTCCACCGGCCGCTCGAACGCGCCGGCGACGGTGCGGGAGGCCAGCACGCGGTCGTCGTCAAGCCAGGCGGCCAGCGCCCCCTTCCCGGGGCTGAGCGCGACCGCGGGCGGCTCCGGGCCCGGGGTCGCGAGACGCGCCGTCCGGATCACCCACTCGGCGCCCGGGGCGCCCGCCGTCGCGAGCCGCACATGGAACCCGCCGTCGCGCCGTTCGACCCAGGCCGCCGTGGGACGGCCTCGGCGGTCGACCGCGACCAGCAGCTCCTGCACCGGCGCCCCGGCCTCGCCGACCCGGCCGGGCATCCAGGGGCCCCGCGGACCGCGCCGGGCGGCCGCCACGATGAGGCGCCCGTTGAGCCAGGCGGCGACGGCGTCCCCGCGCGCGTTCAGCGCCACCCGCGGTCGCGAGGCGCCCCGTCCCGAGAGGATCGTGGGGCGGGACCACCCGCGGCCGCGCCCTCGCGCCGCGAGCTGCACCCGCCCGGCGGCCCGCGGCGCGCCCGCGGGCACGCGGACCCATGCGGCGAGCGCCGCCCCGCCCGGCCCGGCCGCGACCGCGGCCGAGGAGTAGCTGGCCCGGTCCGCCGGCGACACCCGTGCGGGCGCGCTCCACTCCGCCGCCCCCGTGGCCGGGGCCAGCGCGAGCGCGCACGCGGAGAGGGGGGCGGCGAGGGCGAGGGGCACCCTGCGCATGGGGGCCGACGTTACCACCCCCGCGGCCCGCGCCCCGGGGGCGCGGGCACCCCGCTCAGGAGATGTTTCTCACCGGCGTCCCCACCGGCACGCGCCCCCAGAGCCAGATGATGTTCGCGTTGTAGTTGCGGGTGCAGCCGTGCGAGTAGTAGCGCCAGGAGCGGGCGAGCAGGTACTCCTGGTTGGTCCCGTGGATCCCGTAGCCGCGGTGGTACCAGAGCACCAGCGGCCCGAAGGCGCCGCTCGGCCCCGCCGTCTTGGAGTAGACGCGGAAGGAGCCGATCGGGGTGGGCGTCGAGGGGGCGCCGAAGACCACCGGGAAGAGCCTCACCAGCTTCCCGCGCTGGTAGTAGTAGAGCGACATCTCCCCGATCTTCTGCACCAGGTAATGCGGGGCCGACGCCGGGACCCCGTGCGGGTTCGTCCCGGCGACGGTCATCGCGGTCGCCGAGGCGGCGCCGCCCGAGTCGAGCCCGGGCCGCGGCGGGGCCACCAGGCGGAAGCGCCAGCGCCCGCCGCGCGGGGGCGCGACGGTGGTCCGCACCTTCCCGGAGCGCAACTTGAGGCGCTTCAGCGACCGGAACTTGCCCCCGTTCACCGATCCCTCGAGGATCGCCGTCTCGCCCTCCGCCGCGTGCGAGACGCGGCCCGTCGCCCTGAAGGGGTGGCCCGCGATCTGCTGGTACTCGATCGCCCGCACCCGGAGGGCCACGCGGCGCCGGACGCCGACGAAACGGCGCCGGCTGGAGACCACCGTGTCGTCGGGCGCCTGCAGGCTGGCGCGCAGGCTCCCCGGCGTGCGCAGCGGCACCTTGGCGGCGAAGCGCCCGTTCCGCCGCGAGCGCAGGGTGACCAGGGGCGTCCAGGTCGTGCCCTCGAGGCGCTCGATCAGCACGGGGACGGCGGCCTTGGGGGCCACGCGGCCGGAGATCTGGGCCCGCTCGCCGAGATGCACGGACGAGGGCGCCTTGAAGGACGCCACCCGGAGGTTCCAGACCGGCTGGGCCTGGGCGGCCGCCGCAGCGGGGAGGATCGCCGCGGCGACGAGGCAGCCTCCCGCCAGCGCCGCGCCACGACCGAGCCTCATCGCCCCCTCCGCGCCGAATCCGCCGTGCTGGGTATGAGACATCGAGGCGGCCGTCCTGACAACCGCACGGCGTTGCGGATCCCCGCCGCGCGTTGCAGCGATGAGTTGCGGCGATCCGGCGGGTCATAGGACGGCGACGAGAGGAGGAGCGATGTCAGGCGCGATCCCGGCGGGCGAGCTCGACGCCCGGTACAGCAGCGAGGGGGCGGCCGCGACGCCGTGGGAGCGGGCGCGCGACCGCTTCGCGGGCGCCGAGGTCTACTGGCTGTTCGACCGTGCGGCCGAACGGCCGCCCCCACGTCACCCCGCTGCTGTCGGTGTGGCTGGACGACGCGGCGCACTTCTGCACGGGCCCGGACGAGCAGAAGGCGCGCAACATGGCGCGGAGCCCGCTCTGCGCCCTGATCGCCGGCAGCGACGCGGCGGGCGGGCTCGACGTGGTGATCGAGGGCGAGGCGGTGCGCGTCAGCGACGAGGCGCGGCTGCGCCGCCTGGCCGACGCGTGGGTCGCCAAGTACGGGGAGGACTGGCGCTTCGACGTGCGCGACGGCGCCTTCGCCCACTCGGCCGGGTCGGCGCTGGTCTTCGAGATCGCGCCGGCCAAGGCGTTCGCCTTCGACAAGGGGGACGTGTACAGCCAGACGCGCTGGCGGTTCGGCGGAGCCTGAGGCCGGCGGCGGCGGCGGCTGCGATACCGTTGGGGCGTGGACGCCGACGCCCCCCTGCGCCTGTTCGCCGCGACCAGCGGCTGGGACGGGCCGCTCCAGCACGAGCAGGTCGTCGTCGCGGCGGCCGGGGCCGAGGAGGCGCGCCGGCTCGCCGAGGACGCCTTCGCGGGCGTCGCGCAACCGGTCTGCCGGGCCAAGATGCGGATCGCCGACCTCGGGCCCGTGGCGCCGGGGGTGGTCGCGGGGCCGCTGCGCGCGGGCGAGTCGCTCGCCGCCGGCGGCGAGCCGGTCGACCTGCGCTGCGGGGTCGAGCCCTCGGCCTCCTAGAGCCCGGCGCCGCCCCAGCCGGGAGCGTCCGAGGCCGGGAAGGACCCGAGGGAGGCCTCCTCCACCCGGTCGACGGCGCCGTTGCCGGCGGCCGCCGCCGCCACGCGCTCGCGCTCGGCCCGGCGGGCGCGCCGCGCCAGCGCCCAGGCCGCGATGCCCGCCGCCGCGGCGAGGGCGGCGGCGACCGCGAGGCCGTGGCGGAGGTCCGGCTCCGAGGAGGAGGCGATGGGCTGCGTGGGCGAATGCAAGCGCGCTCCACTCCCGGGCGCAACCCCCGCATGCCGGGGGCTCCGGGGTACGCCCTACATTTCCGGGGGTGCCGCCCAGCAGACCGCCGTCGTCCCCCATCGCGGCCGCGCTGGGCGGCCTCGCGGCCGCCGCGGCGCTGGGCGTCGCGCTCGTCTACCTCCTGGCCGTGCGCACGGCCGGGGGCCGGCGCCTGGACGACGCCGCCAAGGGCGACCTGCGCGAGGGGTCGCGCGCGTTCGACGAGACGAGCGACCTGCTCGACACGATCAGCATCTCCTCGCTCGCCTTCCTGGGCATCGCCATCATGGCTGTCGCGCTGTTGCGGGGGCGCCCGCGCCTCGCGCTGGGCGCGGGCGTCATCGTCCTGGGCGCCAACCTCACCACGCAGTACCTGAAGGCCGAGCTCGGCCGCACCGGGCCGTTCGGGCCGGAGGGCGGCAGCTATCCGAGCGGCCATGTCACCGTCGCGATGTCGCTCGCGATGGCGCTCGTGCTGGTGGCGCCGCCGGCCCTGCGGCCGCTGGCGACCCTGGTGGGCGCGGCCTACGCGGTCGGCGTCGGCGTGGCCGTGATCGCCCTCGACTGGCACCGCCCGAGCGACGTGGTGGGCGCCTACCTCGTGACCGTCGCGTGGGCCGCGCTCGTCGCCGCCGTGCTGGCGGCCGCCCCCGGCGCCGGTGAGCTGCGCCCCCGCCGCCCGACCTCGCGCCAGGCCGTCCGGGCCGGGGGGGCGGTGGCCGTCGCCCTCGCCCTGGGATTCGGCGCGGTGGTGGCCGCCGCGGCCGGCTCGCGCCTCGACCTGGTGGCGGTCGTGGACGACCGGACGGCCTTCGCCGCCGCGTCGGCGGCCTGTGCGGCGGCGGGCGCGGTCCTCGCCGCGCTCGTCGCCGGACTCGTGCAGCGCGCGGCCCGGTAGTGTCGTGCGGATGCGCGTCGGAGTGCTCACCGGCGGAGGCGACTGCCCCGGGCTGAACGCGGTCATCCGCGCGCTGGTGCGCGTGGGCGGGCGCGAGCACGGGCACGAGCACGTGGGCCTGCGCCGGGGGTGGCGCGGCCTCCTGCAGCGCGAGACGACGCCGCTCGACCGGGACGTCGTCGCCGGCATCCTGACGCGCGGCGGCACGATCCTGGGAAGCTCTCGCACCAACCCCTTCAAGGAGGAGGGCGGCGGCGAGGAGTGCGCGCGCGCGTTCGCCGACCTCGGCCTGGACGCGCTCGTCGCGATCGGCGGCGAGGACACCCTCGGCGTGGCGCGGCGGCTGCACGGGGAGCACGGGCTCCCGGTCGTGGGCGTGCCCAAGACCATCGACAACGACCTGTCGGGCACCGACTACACCTTCGGCTTCTGGACGGCGGTGCAGATCGCGTCGGACGCCATCGACCGGCTCCACACGACGGCCGAGTCGCACGACCGCGTGCTCGTCGTGGAGGTGATGGGACGGCACGCCGGGTGGATCGCGCTGGAGGCGGGGCTCGCCGGCGGCGCCCACGCCATCCTGATCCCCGAGCGGCCCCCCTCGGTCGAGGCGGTCTGCGAGCGGATCCGCGGCCGGCGCGAGCGCGGGCGCGGGTACGCGATCGTCGTCGTCAGCGAGGGCGTCGAGCTCGCGGGGCAGGATGGCGAGGGGGCGATCGACGAGTTCGGCCACCGGCAGCTGGCCAAGGCCGGCGTCGCCGAGACCCTCGCCGAGCGCATCTCCGAGGGGACCGGCGCCGAGGCGCGGGCGGTCGTCCTCGGGCACGTCCAGCGCGGCGGGACGCCCATCGCCTTCGATCGCGCGCTGGCGACGCGGTACGGGATGCGGGCCGCCGAGCTGGTGGCCGAGGGGGGCTTCGGGAGGATGGCCGCGCTGCGGGGCGACCGGGTCGTCAACGTCCCCCTGGCCGAGGCCCTCAGCGAGCTCAAGACGGTGCCCGAGCGGGTCTGGCTGCGGGTCGAGGAGGTCGTCTCGGGCCCCTAGGGCCCGTCCGGAACGGCTTGGACATCCCGCCGGGGGGCGGTGCTAACCTCACCCGCCGAATGACCCGAAGCCTCATCATCTGCGAGAAGCCGTCCGTGGCCCAGGACGTCGCGAAGGCCCTGTTCGGCGGCGGCGCCAAGAAGTCCGGCGACCACTGGGAGGGCCCGGACGCGATCGTCGCCCACGCCGTCGGCCACCTGGTCGAGCAGATCGACCCGGAAGGCTATGACGCCCGCTACAAGACGTGGCGGTACGAGGACCTGCCGATCCTCCCCGAGAGCTTCCGCTACAGGCCCCGCGACGCGCGCGCGGCGAAGCAGCTCAAGGCGCTCCACGCCCTCATGAAGCGCCCCGACGTCAACCAGATCGTCAACGCCTGCGACGCCGGCCGAGAGGGCGAGCTCATCTTCAAGCTCATCCTCGAGACGGCGCCGAAGGCCGCGCGCGACAAGCCGGTCAAGCGGGCCTGGTTCAGCTCCATGACGCCGGACGCCATCCGGGACGCGTTCGACGCGCTGCGCGACGACGAGGCGATGCGGCCCCTGGAGGCGGCGGCGCGCGCCCGCAGCGAGGCCGACTGGCTCGTCGGGATGAACGCCACCCGCGCCGCCACCAAGAAGGTCGGCTCGGCCCGAAAGGTGCTGTCGCTGGGGCGCGTCCAGACGCCGACGCTCGCGCTGATCGTCAACCGCGACCTCGCGATCGCCGCCTTCATCCCCCAGGACTACTGGGAGGTCGAGGCGCGCTTCGAGACGTCCGCCGAGGCCGGCTACACCGGGCTCTGGCACGAGGGCTCGACGACGCGGCTGTCCCAGGCCGCCCCCGCCGAGGCCATCGCCGCCGCGGCGCGCGGCGCCGACGGCGTCGTGGAGTCGCTCGAGACCAAGCCGCAGGTCGAGCAGCCGCCGCTGCTCTACGACCTCACGACGCTCCAGCGCGAGGCCAACAGCCGCCACGGCTTCTCGGCGACGCGCACCCTGAGCGCCGCCCAGGCCCTCTACGACCAGCACAAGCTGCTGACCTACCCACGCACCAGCTCGCGCTTCCTGAGCGGCGACATGGCCGGCCAGCTCAAGGGCGTCGCGAGCGGCGTCGGCGCGGCGGCGCCGGAGTACGCGGACGCGGCCAGGTACGTGCTCGGGCTCGACCGCCTCCCCCTGGGCCGGGTGGTCAACGACGCGAGGGTCGGCGACCACCACGCGATCATCCCCACGGAGGGCGACCACGACCTGTCGGGCCTCGGCCGCGACGAGCGGCGGATCTACGACATGGTCGCGCGGCGCTTCCTCGCGGTCTTCCATCCGCCGGCCCGCTTCGAGCGCACGGTGGCCGAGACCCGCGTGGGCGACCACCTCTTCCGCAGCCGCGGCAAGGTCATGATCGAGGCCGGCTGGCGCGCGGCCTACGGCGAGGCGGTGAGCGCGCCGGCCGAGGGCAAGGAGGACGAGGAGAAGGAGCAGGCCCTCCCGCCGCTCGCCGTGGGCCAGACGGTGCGCTGCGCCGACGCCGAGGCACTCGCCAAGCAGACCAAGCCCCCGGCGCGCTACTCCGAGGGCACGCTGCTGCGGGCGATGGAGACGGCCGGCAAGCTCGTCAACGACGACGAGGCGGCCGAGGCCATGAAGGACGCCGGCATCGGCACGCCGGCCACCCGCGCCGCCACCATCGAGCGGCTCGTGGAGGCGGACTACGTCGAGCGCGAGGGGCGCACCCTGCGGGCCACCGAGAAGGGCGTCGGCCTGGTGAGGATGCTCGGCGACCACCTGCTCACATCGCCGGAGCTCACCGGCCGCTGGGAGCAGCGCCTCAACCGGATCGAGCGCGGCGAGGAGCGGGCCGAGGACTTCCGCCACGAGATCGACGGCTTCACGCGCGAGGTGGTCGCGTGGTTCGCCGACAAGGAGCGGGGCGACCTGAGGGTCGACCGCGAGCCGCTCGCCCCCTGCCCGACCCCCGGCTGCGACGGCCAGATCGTCGAGTACCCCAAGAGCTACGGCTGCAACACGTACCGCGGCAAGGACGACCCGGGGTGCGGCTACACGCTGTGGAAGCAGCAGAACGGCCGCACGCTCACGCGCGAGGAGGCCCTCGAGCACATCAGGGCGGGCCGCTCGAGCAAGGACCTGGAGGCGCAGCGCACGGTCATCGGGCCCTGCCCGAGCCCGGGCTGCGGCGGCGAGATCGTGGAGCGCTCGCGCAGCTACGGCTGCACGAGCTGGAAGAGCCGCTCCGAGCCGGGCTGCGGCTACGTCATCTGGAAGCGCGTGCGCGGGCGCAAGGGCGAGGTCGACGCCGAGACCGCGCGCCAGATGGTCGCCCGCGGCGAGACGAACGCCGCGCCGGCCGTCTCGAAGGAGCCGCTCGGCGACTGCCCGACGCCGGGCTGCGGGGGGCAGATCGTGGAGAACAGCCGCGCCTTCGGGTGCACGAGCTGGAAGAGCCGCAAGAACCCGGGCTGCGGGTTCGTGATCTGGAAGCGCGAGAAGGGCGGCGAGGTGACGCGCGAGGAGGCGGCGGCGCGCCTCGAGCAGGCGCGGTCGGCGACCGTGAAGGTGCCCGCCGGCACGCAGTGACCCCCGCCGAGGTGGCCGCGCTCCTGGCCGAGCGCGGAGCCTGGGCATACTCGCGCTCGTCGGGACCCGGCGGCCAGCGGCGCGACCACGCCGAGACGCGCGCCGAGCTCACCGTCAGGGCCGCCGACCTGGAGGCCCTGCCCCTCGAGGTCGCGGAGCGGCTGACGGCGCGGCTCGGGCTCGACCGGCGCCCGCTGCGCCTGACCAGCCAGGCCGAGCGCTCACGGGAGCGCAACCGCGAGATCGTCCTCGCCCGCCTGGAGCGGCGGGTGGCCGACGCCCTCGCCCCTGCGCCACCGCCGCGCCGGCCCACACGGCCGACCCGCGCCGCCCGCGAGCGGCGCCTCGCCGAGAAGGCCCGCCGGGCGGCGGTCAAGGCCGCGCGGCGCCCCGCCGACCCCGAGGCCTGACCCTCAGCGGCGCAGCGGGTCGATGCGCCAGAGTGGCCCCGTCCCGTCGCTGCGATCCGTCGAGACGACGACCGTGCGCCCCGTGAGCTCGCGCGCGCCGACGACGTCCGAGGCCGTGCGGAAGGTCCACCGCGTCCGGCCGTCCAGGCCGAGGGACTGGACCGAGCGGGCGCCGGACGCCCGGACCCCGGCCAGCAGCAGCCCGCCCTGGGCCAGCGAGAGCGGCCGCACGCTCCGCCCCGCGGGGCTGCGCCACAGCACGGCGCCGCTCGCGGCCGCGAAGGCGGTCGTCGTCCAGCGCCGGTCAACCCCCGCGCGGCCCACGTAGATGCGCCCGCGGGCGCGGTCGACGATCACGTTCTGCGGGTCGATGAACCCCCGCCCGCCGGCCACGGCGGACCAGCGCCGGGCACCGTCGGGCCCGATCGCCACCAGCGTCTGCACATCCAGGGCGAGGCCCGAGTCGGCCGTCGCCGCGATGAAGTCGAGCGAGCCGGGCACCCGGGCGCGCACCCCGCCCGTCATGCCGTCCACCACCACGAAGCGCGCGTCGGGGAACCCCTGCCCGTAGGCGGTGTAGACGTTGCCGGCGCCGTCGCGGACGGCGAAGGGCGGCACGTTGTCCTCCGGTATCCAGTCGAGGTCGGGCTCGACGACGCTCCACAGGACCGCTGCCCCGCGCCGGGACACGAGCGAGTTCTCGGGGTCGAAGGCCGGCGCCACGAGCCGGGACTGCGTCGCGATGCACGTGCCGTCGGGGAGCACCGCGCCCGCGCAGCCCCGGACCCTGCGGCCCGCCTGGGTGACCGACCAGAAGTCGTCCCCCGCGACCCCGATGAGGCCGTAGGTGCCGTCGGCCTGGCGCCGGGCGGGCTGCGGGCCTTCGTCGCAGTTGCCGCAGCTGGCGCGCTTGCGGTTGACCCACCGGCGCCGGCCGTCGAGCCGGTACGCCGAGACCGTGTACTCGAAGGCGTCGAAGGCGCTCTGGTTGACCACGACCGCCCCGCCCCCCGGCCCCTGGTGCACCGAGCCGGCCGGGGCCCGGACGGGCCAGCCGTGGACGGCGGTCGGCGCCGCGGCGCAGGGGGCCGCGCACGCCAGGGCCAGCGCCACCGCCACCCCAGCGACCCGTGCCCGCACCTGCGCCCCCTAGTCTTCGGCCCGGTCGACCGCGACGAGGAGAGACAATGGACGCCCTCGAGGCCATCCGCAAGCGCCGCAGCGTGCGCAAGTACACCGACCGGCCCGTCTCGGACGAGGACCTCGACGAGGTGCTGCGGCTCGCCCTGCTCGCGCCCACCGGGGGCATGACCCAGGCCTGGAGCATCCTGGTGGTGCGCGACCCCGAGCGGTCCGGGCGGCGCTCGCCGACCTGTTCATCCGCGGCGGGGGCGAGTACTTCCGCATCGCCCGCCCGGCGAAGGAGGGCGCGACGCCCGAGGAGCACGCGGAGTGGGCCCGCGGCTACGCGCGCGAGGTCCTGGCCACCTACCCGAAGGCGCCGGTCTGGATCGTGGGCCTGCGCGTGCCGCGCAACGCCTACCCGGCCGACCCGCGACGGCGACTGGGAGCGCGACGCCGACATGGTCTCGGTGGGCTTCATGTTCGAGAACCTCATGGTCGCCGCCCGCGCCAAGGGCCTCGGGACGGTGCCGTCGGTCTTCCAGTTGTTCGTCGAGGACGAGTTCCGCGCCCTGCTCGGACATCCCGCCCGAGGTCGAGGCCCCGCTCGTCACGCCGCTCGGCTACCCCGAGGAGTTCCCCGTCGGCCTGCCGCCCGCCCTGGCCAAGATCCGCCGTCCCTGGCGGACCCTGGTCCACGACGACCGCTGGGGCGCCCCCAGGGCCTGACGCGTGGCGCTTGGCCACTTGGCCGTGTGGCGCTTGGCCACTTGGCCACCGCTCCCGGGCCTTGATGACGTCCGCCCGATTGGCGAACATGTGTTCGATGATCGTCGCCGTCCACGTCCCGCGCCTCCCCCTCCTGGTGGCGCTGCTCCAAGCCCGCCGCCCGCTCGACGCGCCGGTGGCCCTGGGGCCGGCGCCGGGGGCGCCGCAGGTCATCGGGCTCTGCACCCCGGCCGCCGAGGCCGAGGGAGTGCGGCCCGGCCTGCGGGTGGGCGAGGCGCTCGCGCGCTGCCCGCGGCTCGACCTCGTGGTGCCCGACCCCGACGCTTCCGCGGAGGCCCTGGAGCGGCTCCTCGAGCGCCTCGAGGCCGGAGGCTTTCCGGTCGAGCCGATCGGCCCCGACGGGGCGGCGTTCGATGCCCGCGGCACGCTGCGACTGCACGGCGGGCTGGGCACGGTCCTGCGCCGGGTGCGCGCCGCCCTCCCGGTGGGCGCCGACGGCCGCGTCGGGGCGGCGCCGTCGCTGTTCGCCGCCCTGCAGGCGGCCCGCGAGGCGCCGCCGCGCGGGCCGCTCGTGATCGGCTCCGAGGGCGTCGCCGAGTTCCTCGCGCCGCTGCCGGCCGGGCGGCTGCCCCTGCCTCCCGAGCTGGTGGCCGCGCTGCACGACCTCGGCCTGCGCACGATCGGCCAGATCGCCGCCCTGCCGCCGGCGGCGGCGCTCGACCGGCTGGGCTTCCCCGGCCTGCGCGCCTGGCGGCTGGCGCGGGGCGAGCCCGGACGCGACCCGCGGCCGCGCCGGCCGCCTGCGCCGCTGCGCGCCGCCTTCAGCTTTCCCGAGCCGGTGGGGGCGCTGCCGGCGCTCGAGGCCGCCGCCCGCCTCCTCCTGGGCGAGCTGGCGGGGGCCGCCCGCGGGCGCGGGGCGGCCCTGCGGGCGCTCGCGCTGCGCGCGCGGCTGGCGGACGGCGGGTCGTGGATCCGCGACATCGCGCTGCGCGAGGCCACCGCCGATCCCGAGCGCCTCGCCCTGGCCACCCTCCCCCACCTGGGCGCGATCACCGGCCCGGTGGAGGAGCTGTGGATCGGAGGGGACGCCTCGGGGCAGGCCGGCGGCCATCAGCTCACGGCCATGGCCTCCCCCGCCGAGGAGCGCCGGGCGCGGGCGCGCGAGGCGATCCGCCAGGTGCGGGCCGCCCAGGGGCCCGAGGCGATGCTGCGCGCCGTGGAGCTCGAGCCCTGGTCGCGCCTCCCCGAGCGGCGCTGGGCCCTGACCCCCTTCGAGCCGTGAGCCTGCGCGCGCTGGGGGCGCCGCGCCCCGTGGAGGTCGACGCCGACCCCGGCGGCGCCCCGCGCGCGGTGGTGCTGCGGGGGCGCCGTCGCCGGGTGATCGCGGTGCGCGACGACTGGCTGGTCCAGGACCGCTGGTGGACGGGCCGGCCCGTGGACCGCCACTACTTCGAGCTGGTGCTCGACCCCGGCCGGGTGG
Organism: Miltoncostaeaceae bacterium; assembly: GCA_963835685.1. Taxonomy (GTDB): domain Bacteria; phylum Actinomycetota; class Thermoleophilia; order Miltoncostaeales; family Miltoncostaeaceae; genus DATAGF01. Next base: position 151,120 of record CAWIGI010000009.1, on the reverse strand, counting down.
CGGTGGTGTACCGCGACACCCGGGCCGAGGGCTGGTTCGTGCATCCCTAGCTCGCGCCCCTCACGGCCAGCCAGCCGCCCCGGCCGGTGGGGTTGGCGCGGCCCGTCTTGACCAGGCGGTAGCCGTCCGGCACCGAGGCCGGGCGCGTCCGCCAGGGGCCGATCGTGGCCGCCAGCAGCGGTTGCGGGGCGCGGAAGCTCGCGATGACGGCGAGCCACCCGCCGCGGCCGACCGGGCTGCCGCGTCCGGTCTTGACCAGCCGGTAGCCGGCGGGGATGCGCTTCGGCTTCGTGCGCCACGGGCCGATCGTGGGGGGCAGCGTCCCGGGGGCCGCGACGCCGCGGGCCGCGTAGCGCTGGACCCCCCGCGCGATCGCGTCCGCGATCCGCTGGCGCACCGCCGGGTCGGCGAGCAGGAGGGCCTCCGAGGGGTTCGAGAGGAACGCGCTCTCGGTGAGGATCGCGGGCATCACGGTGTGTCGCAGCACGTAGAACCCCGCGCTCTTGACGCCCCGGTCCGGCAGGCCGAGAGCCAGCAGCATCTCGCGCTGGACCTCCACCGCCAGCCGGCGGGAGGCGGCGCTCGCGTAGTAGTAGTGGAAGGTCTCGGTGCCGCTCGTGGTCGCCCGGAGGGCGTTGTTGTGGACCGAGATGAACACGTTGACGCCGCCCTCGTTGGCGATGTCCACGCGCGCCGCCAGGTCGGCGCGGGTCGTCGGCCACGGCCGGTCACCGCCTCCGCTGTCGGTGGTGCGGGTCATGAGCGTTCGCGCGCCGAGCGAGGCCAGGACCGCCTGGAGCCGGAGCCCGATGTCGAGGTTGACGTCCTTCTCGAAGAGGGCGGTGCGGCCCCGGTCGTCGACCCGCGGAGGGAGGCCGGTCGGCGTCCCGGGCGGCAGGGGGCCCACCGCCCCGGTCTCCCTCCCCCCGTGGCCCGGGTCGATCGCCACGTACGGCAGCGCGCCGGCGGCGGAGCCGGCCCCGAGGAGCATGAGCCCCGCGACGGCGATCAGCGCGGCGAGCCCGGTGGGAAGGCGTCGGATGGCGGTCTCCCGGTCGTGCGGGCGGCCAAGCCCGCGCGGTGCGGGATCCTATCCCGCCCTCCCGGGCGCGCCCAGCGTCCCGGGTCGTGGCGCGCGTCGCCGTGATGGTGCCGCGCCCTTGCCCTGCACCCGGCGCACTGCGTAGGGTCGCCGCTCATGGACCATCCCATCTCGCTCTCGGTCACCGACGACCTGAGCCGCAACCGCCTCACGGTCGCGTTCCGCTGGCTGCTGGTGATCCCACACCTGATCTGGCTGACCCTCTGGGGCATCGCCGTCTACTTCGCGGTCATCGTGAGCTGGTTCGCGACGCTGTTCGCCGGGACGACCCCCCAGGGCTTGCACGACTTCATCGCGCAGTACCTGCGCTACTCGACGCACGTCAACGGCTACCTCTACTTCCTGGCCGACCCCTACCCCGGCTTCCTGGGCGACCGGCCGTACGACGCCGACCTCTCCATCGCCCCGCCGGCGCCGCAGAACCGCTGGATCACCGGCTTCCGGCTGATCGTGGCGATCCCTGCGCTGATCGTCGCGTACTTCATCGGCATCCTCCTGTTCTTCATGTGGCTCGTCGCCTGGGTCGTCGGGATCGTCATGGGCGCGATCCCCCTCGGGATGCGGGACCTGATCGCCTGGTGCATCCGCTTCATCCAGCAGACCAACGGCTATCTGATGCTGCTGACGGACCGCTACCCCAGCTTCAGCACCGACCCCAGCGCCTGACGCGCCCAGCCGTGGCGCCCCGCCGGAAGGCCCCGCGATCTCTCGGCGACCATCTCATCGAGGCGCTGCGCCGCCGCGGGGTCCGGCACGTCTTCGGCGTGCCGGGGGACTTCATCCTCGGGCTCTTCAAGATCGGGTCCGAACGCGGGATGACCATGGTCAACTCCACCCGGGAGGAGGCGGCCGTGTACGCGGCCGACGGCTACGCGCGCGAGCGGGGCCTCGGCGCGGCGGCCGTGACGTTCGGGGTGGGGGCGCTCGCCGGCGCGGCGGCCATCGGCGGGTCGAACGCCGAGCGCGTCCCGGTCGTCCTCATCGCGGGCGCGCCGGGCCTCGGCGAGCGTGACGGCCGGCGGCTGCACCACACCCCGGGCGGCGACATCGACGCGCCCCGCCGCGCCCTCGCCCAGCTGGTCGGACAGACGCTGGTGCTGGCGACTGGAGCGGGCGCTGGAGGACCTCGAGGGGGCGCTGGACCGCTGCGTCGCCGGGCACCGCCCGCTCTACGTGGAGGTGCCCCGAGACCTCCTCGACGAGCCGCCGCAGCCACGCCCGCGCCGCCGGGAGCGGCCGGGGCGGGCGGCGACCCCGGAGCGCATCGCGGCGGGCGTCGCCGACGCGCGGGAGCGCCTGGCGGCCGCCAGGCGGCCGGTCGTCTGGTCGGGGGTCGGCGTGATGCGGCGCGACGACGGCGACCGTGCGATGGCCCTCGCCGAGCGCCTCGGCGCGCCGGTGGTCGAGTCGGTCATGGGCAAGGGCGGCGTTGACGAGACCCACCCGCTCGTCGTCGGCGTCTACTCGGGCGCCTCGTCGGACGCCGGCGTGCGGCAGATGGTGGAGCGCTCCGACCTCGTCCTGGAGCTCGGCGTGGACATCAACGACATCAACACCGGGGCCTTCACGCTCGGCGTGGCCGACGAGCGCCGCATCGCCGCCGACCACACCGGCCTGCGGGTCGGCTTCCGCGACTACCCCGGGCGTCACGCTCCGCGACCTGCTTAACGGGCTGGAGGAGCGGCCGCCGCCGCACGGCGCCCCGCGCAAGCGCCTGCCGAGCGCCTGGGCGCGCGGGAAACGGGGCGGCGAGCGCGTGACCTGCGACATCGTCGCCGAGCGCCTCGACGCGTTCCTGCGCCCATCGGACATCCTGGTCAGCGACGTCGGGGTCGCCGCCCACCTGCATGATGGACGTCCGCCTGAAGCGGGCCCGCCAGCTCCACATCGCCCGCCTCTACGTGGGCATGGGCTTCGCCGTGCCCGCGGCGACCGGCGCCCGCCTGGCCCGCGGGCGGGGCCGGCCGGTCGTCGTGGTGGGCGACGGCTCCTTCCAGATGACGGGCACGGACCTGTTCGACGGCCGTCGCGCAGGGCCTCGACCCGATCGTCCTGGTGCTCGACAACCACGGCTACGGCGCCGAGCGCGCGATCGTTGACGGCCCGTTCAACGACGTCGCGCCCTGGGACTACGCGGCCGTGGCCGCGGCGCTGGGCGCAGAGGGACGGCGCGTCACGACGCCGGCGGAGCTCGACGACGCCCTGGCCGCCGCGCGGCGCGGCGCCGGCCGGGCATGGGTGCTGTGGATCGACCTCGACCCCCACGACGCCCCCCGCGCCCTCCGCGCCCTCGGCGAGGGCCTGGAGCACCTCATGCACGCCACCCACTGAGGAGCCTCCCGGTGGTCACCCTCCGCATCGAGCACCCGGTCCCCGACTTCGACGCCTGGCGACGCGCCTTCGACGCCGACCCGCTCGACCGGCGGGGCTCGGGCGTGCGCCGCTACCGCATCCTGCGCTCCCTCGACGACCCATCCCACGTGCTGGTCGACCTCGACTTTGACAGCCGCGAGGAGGCCGAGGCGATGCGCGGCGCCCTCCGGGAGCTGTGGAGCCGCGTGCAGCGCGAGGGCGTGATCGGCGAGGGGCGGACGAGCATCGCGGAGATCCTGGAGACCACGGACCTCTGAGGGGCCCGAATTGTGAAGATGAATCGGCCCGGGTTCGGTGGCCAATTGGCCATCTCACGACATCGCAGTTGCGGCGCCGATCTCGCGCCCTGTCGGGTTCGCGATCGCGATCGGCGAAATGTGAACGTGCCAATTGGCCGATGCGCGGTCGGCCAATTGGCACGGGGGCTCGGCGCGCGTCGGCAGGTCAGCCGGCGGCGCCCTCGGGTGCCGGCCGGCGGGGCACCACGATCGTCACCGTGAAGACCTGGACCTGCGCGCCGTGCTGGTCGAGGGTCTCGATGCGGACCAGCGCCGTTCCCCGCTCGGGCCGGGAGCGCGATGGCCGCACCTCGAGGACCTCCGCCTCGACGTGCAACACGGCGCCCGGGCGCGTCGGCGCCGGCCAGTCGAGCTGGCCGCCGGCGCCGATCACCCCGCCCGCGATCGGGAGCCCCTCCACGACCAGCCGCATGGTGATGCCCGCCGTGTGCCAGCCGCTGGCCACCAGGCCGCCGAAGAAGCTGTCCCGCGCGGCCTCCTGGTCGGTGTGGAACGGCTGCGGGTCGTACCGGCGCGCGAAGGCGGTGATCTCGTCGGCCTCCAGCGCGTACTCGCCGGTCGTGAAGCGCTGCCCGACCCGCAGGTCCTCGAGGTAGATCAGCCCGTCGTCCACGGCGCCGGACTCTACGGCTTGTGCCGGGCCGCTCGGAGTACGAACATATGTTCGTATGGCGACGGCCCCCTACGTCGAGCTCCACGCCCACTCGGCCTTCAGCTTCCTCGACGGCGCGTCGGCCCCCGAGGAGATGGCCGAGCGGGCGGCCGAGCTGGGCCACAGCGCCCTCGCCCTCACCGACCACGACGGGCTCTGCGGCTCGCTCGCCTTCGCCCACGCTGCGCGGGCGGCGGGGGTCCGCCCGATCACGGGCGCGGAGGTCACGCTGCACGACGGCGCGCACCTCACGCTGCTGGCGGCCGACGCGGCGGGCTACGCCAACCTGTGCCGGCTCATCACGCTGGCCCACGCCGGCACCCGCCCCCCGCCCGACCGGCGGGCGCTCCCCCCCGCCCTCGACCGCGCGGCGCTCGCGGATCACGCCGAGGGGCTCGTGTGCCTCACGGGCTGCGCCCGCCACGGCCTGGTGCCGCGGCTCGTCGCCGCCGGGCGGCGCCGCGACGCGCTCGAGGCCGCGCGGTCGCTCGCACGGGACCTCGGCCCGGAGGACGTCTACGTCGAGATCCAGGACCCGCGCTCGCGCGGCGGGCGGCGCCTGGCACGCGAGCTGGCCGAGCTGGCCGAGGAGGCCGGGCTGCGCTGCGTCGCCACCGGCGACCCCCACGCCCACGACCCCGCGCGGGCCTTCCTGCAGGACGCCTTCGTGGCGATCCGTCACCGCCTGACGCTGGACGGCTCGGAGGACGAGCGGCGCGGCAACCGCCAGGCGGTGCTGAGGACGCCGGCCGAGACGGCCGCCGGCTTCGCCGACCACCCCGAGGCCGTCGCCGAGACCCTCCGGCTGGCCGAGCGGCTCGAGTTCGACCTCACGCGCGACCTCGGCTACCGCTTCCCCGACTTCGTCGGGTCCCACCCCGGCGAGACCGCCTATGAGGCGCTGGCGCGCGTCTGCGCCTACCAGCTCGGCGCGCGCTACACAGGTGCCGGCAAGCGCCGCGAGGCCCGCGAGCGCCTCGACCAGGAGCTGGCGCTCATCGAGCACCACGACCTCGCCGGCTTCTTCCTGCTGCACCGCGACATCCTGGAGCTGGCCCGCGAGGTCGCCCTGCGCGCGCGCCCGGCCGGGTCGGCGCGGCGCTGGTTGCCGCCCGGGCGGGGACGCGGGTCGTCGGTGGGCTCGATCGTCTGCTACCTCACCGGCCTCTCCCACGTCGACCCGGTCGAGAACGGCCTCTTCCTGGGCCGCTTCCTCAACCGTGACATGGCGTCGGTGCCAGACATCGACCTCGACTTCCCCCGCGACGTGCGCGAGCTGCTGATCGAGGAGGTGATCGCCCGCTACGGGGCCGAGCACGCCGCTCTGGTGGCGGCCTTCCCCACCTTCCGCATCCGCATGGCCATCCGCGAGCTGGGCGGCGCGCTGGCCCTGCCCGAAGCCGACCTGGAGCGCCTGACACGGCTGTCGGACGGGTGGTCGTCGGCGCGGGCGGTGGAGGAGGAGCTGGCCCGGCTCCCGGACGGGGAGGCCAAGCTCGCCTCCCCACGCTGGCGGGCGCTGGCCGTCCTCGCGCGCGAGGCCGCGGGGCTGCCGCGGCACCTGTCCCAGCACTCCGGGGGCATGGTGGTGAGCGCGCGGCCGCTGGTGGAGCTGGTGCCGGTGGTGCCGGCCGCCTTCCCCGGCCGGCAGCTCTGCCAGTGGGACAAGGACTCCTGCGCCGATGCGGGGTTCGTGAAGATCGACCTCCTCGGCCTCGGGATGCTGTCGGCGGTCGAGGAGTGCGTCGACCTGATCGCCCGCTCGCGCGGCGAGAGCGTCGACCTGTCGCGCACCGGCTTCGTCGATCCCGCCGTCTACGCCGAGATCCAGGACGCCGACACGATCGGCGTGTTCCAGATCGAGAGCCGGGCCCAGATGCAGAGCCTGCTCCAGACGCGCCCCGAGAGCCTGGAGGACCTCACGATCCAGGTGGCCCTGATCCGCCCGGGGCCGGTCAGCGGCGGGGCGGTGCACCCGTACGTGAAGCACCGCCGCGCCCTGCGGGCCGACCCGTCGTTCGAGCCCCCCTACGACCACCCGCTGCTGCGTGACGCCCTGCGCGAGACGCTCGGGGTGGTGGTCTTCCAGGAGCAGGTGCTCGAGGTGGCGATGGCGCTCGCCGGCTTCTCCCCCGGCCAGGCCGAGGCGCTGCGGCGTGCGATGAGCCGCAAGCGCAGCCGCGAGGCCATGGTCGCCCTGTGGGTGGAGTTCCGCGACGGCGCCCGCGGCCGCGGCGTTGACGACGAGACCATCAAGACGGTCTTCCGCAAGCTGATCGGGTTCTCGAACTTCGGCTTCCCCAAGGCCCACTCGTCGGCATTCGCCGTGCTGGCCTACCAGAGCGCGTGGCTGCGGCAGCGCTACCCGGCCGAGTTCCTCGCCTCGCTGATGAACGCCCAGCCCATGGGCTTCTACCCGCCCGCCACGCTGGTGCGGGACGCCCAGCGGCGCGGCGTCCGGGTGCTGCCGCCGTGCATCGCGCGCTCCGCCGCCGTCTGCACCATCGAGGACGGCGCCGTGCGGGTGGGGCTCGGCTACGTGCGCGAGGTGCGCGAGGACGCCGCCGCCCGCCTGGTCGCCGAGCGCGATGCCGCGGGCCCCTTCCGCGACATCGCCGATCTGGCCGCCCGCGCCGACCTGCGCCGCGAGCAGCTCGCCCAGCTCGTGCGGGCGGGGGCCTGCGACGTCCTGGAACGCCCGCGGCGGGCGATGCTCTGGGAGCTCGGGGTGCTGGCGCGCCCGCGCAACGGGGCGGGCGGCCTCCAGCTCGCGCTCCCGATCCCCGCCGGCGAGGCCCCGCCCCTCCCCGAGCTCGGTCGCTTCGAGCGCACGCTGACCGACTACGAGACCATGGGGCTGTCAACCGGGTGGCACCTCGTGGCGCTGGTGCGCCCGGGCCTGCCGCGCGGGGTGCTCACGGCCGCGCAGCTGCGCGAGACGCCCGACGGGGCCCGGGTGACGGCCGCCGGGCTAGTGGTGGCGCGCCAGCGCCCGGCGACCGCCGGCGGCATCGTCTTCCTGCTGCTGGAGGACGAGACCGGGATGGTGAACTGCCTGGTCCGCCCCGAGGTCTACGAGCGCCACCGGGCGATCGTGAGGGCCGACCCGCTGGTGCTGGTCCACGGTCGGCTGGAGCGCCGCGAGCGGAACATGAACGTGCTCGTCACGAGGCTCGAGCGGATCGACCCGCCCGCAGAGGGCGCCGACCTCGACGACGCGGCCGAGATGGCGCGCGTCCGCGCCGCCGCGCCCGAGGCGCAGAGCTTCGGGCGGGGCCGGCGCTGACCCCGCCCTCCGTGCGCGAGACTCATGGCGTGGAGTACGGCGCCCACCTCCCCCTCATCGACTTCGGGACGCCCCCGTCCCTGCGCGGCCTCAAGACGTACGCTGAGGCTGCCGCCGACTCGGGCTACCGCTACCTCTGCGCGAACGACCACCTCCTCTTCTCCCGGCCCTGGCTCGACGGCCCGACCGCGCTCGCGGCGGTCATCGCCGAGTCCCGCGACATGACGCTCGCCACGACGGTGGCGCTGCCCGTCATCCGCGGGCCGGCGCCGCTGGCCAAGGCCCTCGCCGCGCTCGACGTCCTGTCGGACGGCCGCGTGCTCGCCGGGGTCGGCCCCGGGCTCGTCGGCGCGCGACTACGCCGCGGCCGGGATCCCGCTTCGAGGAGCGCTGGCGGCGCTTCGACGAGGCGCTCCCGGCGCTCCGCGTCAGCTGCTGCATGGCGACCCCTTCGAGCCGCGGCCGGTCCAGCGCCCGGGGCCGCCGATCTGGGTGGCGAGCTGGGGCTCGCCGGCCGGCCTGCGCCGCGTCGCCCGCCACGGGGACGGCTGGCTGGCGTCCGCCTACAACATCACGCCCGAGCGCTTCCGCGGAGCCGCCGGCCGCCGGCGTCGTCGCCGCGATGCCGAACGCGCTCGCCACGGCCTGGCTCTGCGTCACCGAGGACGCGGCCGGGGCCGAGCGGGTCCTCGCCGACGTCCTCGCCCCGCTGGTCGGCCGGCCCGTCGAGCGAGCTGCGCGTCGCTGTCGCTGCCCATCGGCCCGGCCGAGGTCTGCGCGAGCGCATGCGGGCGTTCGCCGACGCCGGCGCGCAGCGGGTCTTCCTCTGGCCGCTCCGGGACGAGGTCCGGCAGCTCGAGCTGTTCATGGAGCGCGTCGCGCCCCTCGTCTGACCGCCCCGTCCGACGATGATTTCCGGCGCGGCGGCCCGTCGTATCCTCAAGACCCACGGAGAGGAGCACGGATGGCGACATACGCCCTGATCCACGGCGCCGGCGATGTCGGCTGGTACTGGCACCTGGTGGCCGCCGAGCTGCAGGGGCGCGGGCACGACGTCGTCGCCCCGGACCTGCCCTGCGACGACGAGTCGGCCGGGCTGTCGGACTACGCCGACGTCGTCCTCGACGCGATCGACGGCCGGCGTGACCTCGTCGTCGTCGCCCAGTCCTTCGGCGGCTACACGGCGCCGATCGTCTGCGCGCAGGCCCCCGCGGAGCTGATGGTGCTCGTGGCCGGGATGGTCCCGCGCCCCGGCGAGACCGCGGCGGAGATGTTCGCCGCGACCGGCTACGCGGAGGCCTTCGCCGACGCGAGCGGCCCGGACGCGGCCGAGGACACGATCGCCGTCTTCTACCACGACGTCCCGCCGGCCCTCGCGTCCGAGGCGCTTCGCCGCGGGCGCGACCAGGCCGAGGGTCCGGCGGCGGAGCCGTACCCGCTGGCCGCCTGGCCCGACGTCCCCACCCGCTACCTGCTCTGCCGCGACGACCGCATCTTCCCGGCCGCCTGGAGCCGTCGGATCGTGCGCGAGCGCCTGGGCGTCGCCGCCGACGAGATCGACGGCGGCCACTGCCCGGCCCTCAGCCGCCCGATGGAGCTCGCCGAGCGGTTCGAGGCGTATCGGACCGCGCCGCGCGGCCGGCCGGCACAGATGAAGGGCCGCTCGAACTGGTAGAGCGTCTCCTCGAGCTCCCGGATCAAGGGGCTGAACAGCTTCACGGACGCGGTGGAGAGGCGCGAGCGACCCAGAGGGCGTCGTCTCCGAGGGGGACGCGGACCGCCGCCCCCTCGGCGACGAGCCGGAGCAGGGCCAGCTCAGCGGCAGCCCGGTCGGGGTCGTCGTTGCCGCGGGCCATCAGCACCGCGGCCTCCTGGGTCGTGACCCCGTCCGGGAAGCGCCGCAGCAGCGGCTCCGGCCCGTCCGGCGGCGGCTCGCGCCGCAGGCCGGGGTCGAGGTTCGCGACCAGGACGTCGTAGGCCGCGAGGGGCTGCCAGCCGCCCGCCACCAGCCGCGCGCCGTCGCGCTCGAGCACGAGCGACGGCGCGGTGAAGCGAACGGGCCCGTCGGTCCGGGCCGTCTTGCCCTGCAGCTCGGCCGGCGAGCCGGCGGCGGTCCGGGCCTCGGCGCGGTCGCGCTCGTAGGCCGCGACCACGTCGGCGTCGTCGATGCGCGCCACCAGGGCCTCCCCGTCCACGCCCGTGTCACCGCGCAGCGCCTCGGCCAGGTCGCGGTCCTCGTCCAGCAGCATCGTCGTGGTGAAGTGCGCGAGCTGGAGCGCCCGCAGCACCCGCCACTCGGAGCCCGGCGCGTCGATGCGGGCGGCGGCGATGACCCGGCACGCGCGCGACGTGCCGGCCACCCGGGCCTTCGGGGTCGCGGCGAACGGCATGCCGAACCGGTCGCGGAACCCGGCCCGGCCGGCGGCCGCGCCAAGGGGGGTGTACCCGCGCTCGGCGTACCGGCTCGCATTCTCGGCGAGCCCGATGACGACGAGCCGCCATTCGAGCTGGTCGCCGTAGCGCCACTCGAGCGCCCGGAGGGCGGGGATCGCCGAGTAGGCCCAGGGGCAGCCCGGGTCGGTGTGCAGGACCGCGGAGATCATGTCCGGCAGAGGCTAGCCTCGACCGGTGGAGTACCTCCTGGCCTTCGGCGTGGTGTTCGCGATGACGATCACGCCGCTGCCGCTGCCGCCCTCCTGGCTGGTGCTGACCTACATCAGCCTCGAGCTCGACGCGAGCCCCGTGGGAGTGGTCGTCGCGGGCGCCCTCGGAGCCGGCGCGGGGAGGGTGGGGCTCGCCCTCTGGACGCGGGCGCTCGGCCCGCGGCTGATGACCGCGGGGACCCGGACCAACGTCGACTACCTCGCCGGGCGGCTGCACGGGCGCCGGAGCCTGCTCGGGGTGGCGGCCCTGCTCGCCGTCGCCCCTCCGCCCGCAGGGGCCCTCTACACCGCCGCCGGCGTGCTGCGGATCAACCTCGCCGTGGTCGGCGCGGCCGCCGTCGCGGGGCGACTCGTGACCTACGGCCTCGGGGTGGGCCTGGCGAGCGCCGCCGCCGACGAGATCGCCGATCGGCTGCGCGACTGGGTCGCACCGTGGACGATCGCCCTCGGGCTCTTCGGCGTCGCCGCGGTCCTGTGGCTGCTGGTGCGGATCGACTGGCGGACCGCCGTCGAGCGCCGCCGGCTCAGCCTGCGCCGGGCGACCCCCGCGGGCGACGCGGCGTCAGGGGGAGGCCCTCGCACGCCCCGCCGCCGGCGAGCCGGGCGCGCGCGGCCGTGGCGACCCGGGCGATGAAGCGCTCGCCCGCGCCCGCGACCCCCGACGGGCTCCAGGCCATGACGGCGGCCGCCACGGGGCCGCTGCGCAGGTAGACGATCCCGGCGTCGTGCCGGACCTCGTCGGTGTACCCGGTCTTGTGCGCCACGGGCACGCCGGAGGGCAGCCCGGCGACGAGCTTGGTGGCGTCGCGGACGTCGAGCAGCCGCGCGAGCAGCTCCGAGCGGGCGGCGGACGCCCCGATCCCGATGCGCTCGACGCCGCCGCGGCCGATCGCGCCGCGGTGCACGGCGACCATGAGGCGCGCGAGCTCGTAGGGCGTGCTGATGAAGTTCGTGTAGAGCGAGGGGCTCCGGGTCGTCTCGATGGGAAGGGGCCGGCGGGCGTTCTCGATGATGAAGGGTCGGCGCACGAGCGAGCGGTCCAGGCCCAGGTCGCGCAGGGTCTGGGTCACCTGGACGGCCCCGGCGTCCCCGGACCCCCCGCCGAGCGTCGCCAGCACCGAGTTCGCCGCCCTGTCGTCCGAGTCGATGATCATCCGGTCGAGGGTCGACCCCAGGGACGCGGCCCGCCCGCGACGGACCGCGTTGACGAGGATCGCGGCCTTCAGGGTGCTCGCGGCCGGGAACTGCGCGTCAGCGTTGACGGCCGCGCCGCAGCCGGTGACGAGATGCTGGACGTAGACGCCGGTGACGGCCGCCATCCCGCCGGCGAGCCGCTCGACGTCGCGCTGGAGGCGGCGGTTGACGAAGCCCGGGATCCGCCCCGCGCGCAGGGCGCTCCGCGGCAGCGCCCGCACGCGAACCGTCGCCGACCAGCGCGCGCCGCCCCGGCCGATCGCCTTCACCCGCACCGCGTGGATCCCGGTCGGGCACGGGCACGGACACGCGGCGCGGGCCGGGAGGGGGGCGCAGGCGCGCGGTGATGCGCCCGTCCGCCTGCACCTCGATCCGCTCCGTCCGCGGGCCGACGCGCACGGCGACGCGGCCGTAGCTGACGGCCGGGGCCGAGACGACCGGCGGCGGCGGGGCGGCGTGGGCGATCACGGGTGGGCTCGCATCATCGGCTCGAGCAGCTCCACGATGGCGGCGCGCGTCCGGCGGGTGAGCTCCTCCGCCCGCTCGCGCCGCGAGCCGGCCGTGGGCACCGGGACCGGGTGGCCGAAGGCCACGAGCACGGGGCCGCGGCCGACCGGGCGCCAACCGCGCATGAGGCGGTGGACGCCCCAGATCGCCGCCGGCACGACGGTGACCCCGGGGGTGAGGCCGAGGTGGCCGGCGCCGTCGAGGAACTCCCCGAGCGGCTCGCCCCAGCCGGCCCGGCCCTCGGGGAAGATCACCAGGAGCTCGCCAGCGAGCAGCTGGTCGCGGGCGTGGCGGATCGCGCGGGTGTCCGCGGTGCCGGGACGCACCGGGAACGCGCCGAGAGAGAACAGCAGCCACGAGAACGGCAGGTGGCGATAGTGGCGGGCGTCGGTGAGGTACTGCGCCACCCTCGGGGCGCAGGCCACGCCCACGAAGGTCGGGTCGAGGTCGCCGACGTGGTTGGCGACGACGAGCACCCCGCCGCGGCGGGGGATGCGGCGGCGCCCGGCGACGCGGAAGCCGGCGACCAACGACATCGGCGGGTACATCGTCCCGCGGGCGAGGTACCAGAACGCGCGGCGGCGCACGCGTCCGGCCGGGCGCCAGTGGACCCGGCTCAGGTCAGGCCTGGAAGCTCTTGCCGCAGCCGCAGGAGGACGTGGCGTTGGGGTTCTTGATGAGGAACCCGGCCCCTTGGAAGCCCTCCTCGTAGTCGAGCTCGACCCCCAGCAGGTACGGCACGCTGAACCTGTTGACGATGACCCTGACCCCGTCGCCTTCGACGACCTCGTCCCCGTCCTCCGCGCCCGCCAGCGAGAGGTCGTACTCGAAGCCCGAGCACCCCCCGGGGACGACCTGCACCCGCAGCCCGGCGGCCGGATCGGCCTCGTCTGCGAGCAGGGAGCGGAGCTTGTCCCTCGCGTCCTGGGTGAGCGTGACCACGACTCCAGTGTAGGCAATGCCGCGGCCGATCCGCAACGTGCTTCGCTTGTTAACGACCGTTTCCGCCGAGCCTCCGGCCGGTGGCGGAGTTCCCGCGCCGAGAGGTTGCTAGCGTCAGCCCGTGGGATCGCGCGGCTCACTCCTGGTCGACGCCCGGGGGGACCCGCGGGCCGGGGTCATCCTGGGCCTCGTGGCGTCCGCCCTCGTCGTGCTGGCGGTGGGGAGCTTCGCGGCGCTCCTGGTCGCCGGCGCGGGCAGCCCCGAGACGCTCGCGGTGTGGGTCGTCGCCGCCCTCGTGGTCGTGAAGGTCCCGCTGCTGGTCCTGGTGTGGTGGCTCCTCGGCCTCAAGCGCGACCAGGCGCGCAGCGGCGGCTGGTCGACCCCCGAGTGCCAGGAGATCCTCGGGTACCTCGAGGAGCAGGCGCGGGCGAGCGCCGGCCGACCGGATGCGGCTGCCCGGCTCGCGTACTTCTCGCGCGAGGCGTGGTTCGTCGCCGACGCCGCGGCCGACGCCGACAAGCCCGCGGCGGTCGCGGTCGCGCTGCGCATCGACGAGATGGCCCAGGCCGCCAGGCGCCGGCGCCGGCCGGGCGGCCCGCGGCGCCGGACCGGGCGCGGGGACGTGACGACCGGCGTCGCCGACCGGCCGGGCCTGCGCGGCCGGCTCGCCTCGGCGCTGCTCACGGCGCCGCGCTGGCCGGCCTGGTCGGCGCGCTCGGTGGCGCTGGCGCTCGCGTGCGTCGCCGTGGGCGCGTCGCCGGTCCTGTTCCCCGGCGGCGAGGGTTTCGAGCCCGTCCACGCCGTGCTGCTCGTCATGCTCGCGGTCGTGGGGGTGAGGATGCCGCTCCCGATCGGGCTCGGCACCGCGTTCGTCGCCGAGGCCGTGCTCGCGGCCGAGCGGATCGCCTGGTCGGCCGGCGAGGGGTCGAACGGGGACGCCGTCATGGCGATCGTCTGGATGGCCCTCGGCCCGCTCGTCGTCGCGGCCTCGTACGAGCTCTCGGAGGCGCCGCGGCGCCGGGTGCGGGCGTCGGCCGACGCCGCCCTGAACTCCGTCCTCCAGGCCCTCGCGGTCAAGGACGGCGCCGTCGAACGACCACTCGGGCGACGTCGCGGAGCTCGCGGTGGCCGTCGGGCGCCGCCTCGGGGTGAGGGGGCCCGAGCTGGCCGAGCTCCACGTCGCGGGGGCCCTGCACGACCTGGGCAAGCTGGCGGTCCCGCAGCAGATCCTCGACAAGCCGGGCCCGCTGTCCGCGGACGAGTGGGAGGTCGTCCGCCGCCACCCGGCCGCGGGCGAGGATCTCGTGCTCGGGATCCCCGCCCTCGCCCACCTCGCGCCGCTGCTGCGCGCGATGCACGAGCACTGGGACGGCGGCGGCTACCCGGACGGGCTGCGCGGCGAGCAGATCCCCCTCCCCTCCCGCATCGTGGCGGTGTGCGACGCCTACCAGGCGATCGTCAGCGACCGCCCGTACGACCCGCCCCGGCCCCCGGAGGCCGCGGTCGAGGAGCTGCGGGAGGGCGCCGGCAGCCAGTTCGACCCCCGGGTCGTGCCAGCGTTCCTGCAGGTGCTCCGCGAGCGTGGAGGGGCCGCGGGCCCGTCGGCGGCCGCGGCGATGGCGAGCCGCCCCCGGCCGGCCTCGCCCTAGGACGACTCCGGAGAGGAGCGGGGCAGCTCCCGGCCGCACGCCGGACACCGCCACACGTCCACGGTCTTGTCCCTGGGCACGGCCTTGCCGCCCTGCAGCCCGTGGCTCCGCATCACCCGGATGGTCGGCCTCATCGTGATGCCGTCCTTGGGACAGGCCGGCGGGCCGGCGCTCTGGCTCTCGTCGCCCATCGCGGCTGACCCTAGCATCGCGCTTCCTCCCACTGGCTATGCGGACGACGCCCGAACGGATAGCGTTCACGGCCAGGCCTGCCGCGCTGGATCGCGGCGCACGACGAGCGGGAGGGTGGGGTGAGCACAGACGACATGGACGAGCTGGGCCCGATCGACGTGGTGGTGATCGGCTTCCCGGCCGATGCGCCCATGACCGGCGAGGCCGCGCCGCTGCTGGTGGACCTCGTGGAGCGCGGGGTCATCCGCGTGCTCGACGTGCTGTTCGTCACCAAGGGCGAGGACGGCGCCGTCGCCGGCTTCAACGTCGACGGCATCGAGCCGGACCGGATCGGCGACTTCACGGTCTTCGAGGGCGCCAGCTCGGGGCTCATGGGGGACGACGACACCGAGGCGGCCGCCGCGGCCATGGAGCCGGGTGAGTCGGCCGTCGTGATCGTCTACGAGAACCGCTGGGCAGCGCCGTTCGCCGCAGCGGTGCGGCGCAACGGCGGCCAGCTCATCGCCAGCCAGCGCATCCCGCATGCCGACCTGGTGGAGGCGCTCGAGGGCCTCGAGTCCTGACCGACGACCGAAGGAGGAGACGCAGATGGGACTCTTAAGGGCGGTGGGCCGCACGGCGGTGGTCGCGGGCACCGCGACCGCCGTGTCGAATCGCGTCAGCCGGCGTCAGGCCGGGCGCTGGGAGGATCAGCAGCAGCAGGCCGACTATGAGGCCCAGCAGGCCCAGGCCGCGGCGGCGCCCCCGCCTCCCGCCGCGCCGGCCGAGCCGGACTACATGGCCGAGCTGAATCAGCTCGCGCAGCTCAAGTCCCAGGGCATCATCAGCGAGGAGGAGTTCGAGGCCAAGAAGAAGCAGCTGCTGGGGATCTGAGCCCCGGCGGCTCGGGCGCGGCGACGCGCCGCGCCCGGAGGGCGTCTGAGGAGGTCCGCCGCGAGACGGGCCGCGTGCAGTCCGCCGGCAGAGGCCGATCGCGGCTGGTTCCGGGGGCCCAGGCGCGCTGGGCGCTGCGGGCGGCGCGGCATGAGGGAGTGGGCGACATGGCACTGCTCATGAATGAAATGCGCTGGAAGGCGATCGATGCGGGGACCGAGGAGCTGCTGACCAGGCGCGCACTCGAACGCCAGCGGGGGCGATGGGCGGCGCAGGCCGGCACGTCCGCGCCGCCGGTGCGGGATCCCACCTGGATGGCCGAGCTCCGCGGCCTCGCCAGGCTGAGGGCCGCGGGCGTCATCACTGACGAGGAGTTCAGGGCCAAGAAGCGTCGTGTCCTCGAGATCTGACCGCGGCGTGGGGGGGCGGGCGCACCGGTCGCGACGGGCCATCAGTCGGAAACCCGCCGCTTTGCAGCGGAAATCATCTCGCGGAAGTCGGTCGCGTTGCGTAGCGCGTGGTCGCGCGCGTTGTTGTTGAAGACCACCGCCACCTCCTGGGCGCGCTCGGCCATGTCGAGCACCGGGTCGAGCCACTCCTCCATCTCCTGATCGGAGTAGACGTGGTCGAAGCGCTCGGCCACGGTGCGGCCGGTGTTCCAGGTCGCGGCGTTCCGCCCGTGCAGGCGCAGGTAGGCGAGGCCGGGCGTGGTCACCTCGACGATCGGCGGCATGACGTTCTTGGCGTCGATCCGGGGGGCGTCCACGACCACCCAGGCGGCGTCGTGGGCGCCCAGCAGCTCGGCGGCGGCCTCGCGCTCGCCGGGCTCGGCCCAGGAGCGATGGCGGAACTCGACCGCCGCGCGCGCCGGGCGCAGGCGCGAGAGGATCCGCCCGAGCTCCTCCCGCTGGCGTGGTCCCGAGACGACGTACGGCGGCAGCTGCACCAGGACCGCCCCGAGCTTGTCGCCCAGCGGCCCGACGGCCTCGAGGAGGGAGTCGATGACCGCGTCGCGCAGCTCGCGGCTGGCGCGCCGGATGCGGCCCTTCGCGTCGTGGGAGGCCGGCAGCTCGCGCAGCGGCGGCGGCAGGCGCCCCGGCTCGGACGGGTGCCCCGAGATGACCTGATGCGCCTTCACGTGGAAGCGGAAGCCGTCGGGGGTGCGCTCGGCCCACGAGGCGGTCGTCTCGACCGTCGGCAGGGCGTAGAAGCTCGCGTTCACCTCGACCATGGGGAAGCGGCTCGCGTAGTAGCGCAGCCGCGCGGCGGCGTCGTCCTTCACGTCGGGCGGATACCAGCCGGCCCTGATGAACTCGGGGTCGGTCCACGACGCCGTCCCCACGCGGACCCGCTCCGCCGGCGGGCGGCTCATCGCAGCCGGCGCAGCTCGTCCTCGAGGCGGCGGGCCTCCTCGGGCGTCGGGGGCGGGGCCTCGGGCCCCGCGGCCGCGGGCCTGCGCCGGGACCAGGTCCAGGCGAGGAGCCCGATCCCCACGATGCCCGCGAGGACCGCGAGCCCGGGGACGAGCCAGGCGATCAGGTCGAACCCGGACTTGGGCGGCGTGGCGAGCACGCCCTGGCCGAACTCCGCGACCAGCCCGTCGATGATCCGCTGCTTCTCCCAGCCGGCGTCGATCCGCTCGGCGATGTAGCGCTTCATGTCCGCCGCGGCCGGGGAGCTCGACACGTCCAGGGGCGTGTTGCAGGTCGGGCAGCGCACCTCGCGCGCCACCTCGTTCACCGTGAGCGCCCCCGCGGCGCCCGGCAGGCCCGCCAGGACGAGCAGGGCCAGGAGGAGGAGCGCGGCCCGCCTCACAGCTGGTCGATCGCCGTCGTCAGCTGGGCCGGGTCGGACAGCTCGCCCACCACCTTGAGGGCGATGCGCCCCTCCGGGTCGATCACGAAGGTCTCCGGGAGCCCCGTGAGCTCGTAGTCGCGGTAGGCCTCGTCGCCGGCCTCGCGCAGCGACGGGTAGGCGATCCCGAACTCGCGCGCGAACGTGAGGGCCTCCTCGCTGAGGTCCTGGACGTCGAGGCCCAGCACCAGCGCCTCCCCGGAGGCGCGATAGCGCTGCGCGACCTGGTTGAGGATCGGCGCCTCGGCCTCGCAGGGCTCGCACCAGGAGGCCCAGAAGTTGAGCACGACGATCCGGCCGGCCAGGTCGTCGAGCGACACCTCCGCCCCGACCGGGCCGATGCCGTCGGCCGCGAGCAGCACGGGCGCGCTGAAGGCGGGCGCCTCGGGGCGCTCTCCCTCCTCGAGGGCGTCCTGGATCGAGGTGCCGACGTCGCGGTTGGCGAGGCCGAGCACGAGCAGCACGATCACGCCGGCGACGATGACGCCGCCCACGATCGCCGCGATGGTGCGCCGGCGATCCCATTCCATGCGGCCAGCGTAGCGGTTAGGAGGCGCCGTCCTCCCCGGGGCCGGGCCCCTGCTCCTCCCGCTCCCCACGGCGCTCGATCGAGTCCTCGAAGCGGCGGATGACCCAGTCGGGGACGGGGCCCTCCGGCGGCGGCTCCGCGGGCTCCGCGGGCTCGGCGGGCTCGGCGGGCTCCGTCTCCTCGGCGGCGCCGTTGTCGGGCCCGGCGGCGGCCGGCTCCTCCGAGCGCTCGGGGCGCGGCGGCGTGATGGCCCTCGCGCGCAGCAGGTCCTCGCCCGTCGCCTGCGGCCGCACCTCGGCCAGGACGTCCTCGCCGAGGATGACCAGGATGCGCCACGACCGCGCGCCGCCGCCGTGGATGACCTCCAGGCGGGCGCGCTCGAGCTCGGCCGCCTCCCGCGCCTCCTCCTCGGTGCGGTGCTCGGAGATGACGGACCGCTGGGCCACGGCCTGCCCCGAGACGCCCTCGACTACGACCTGGTAGCGGCGGCGGAACTTCACGGAACCGCGTTCGACCTCGGGGGCCCCGACCCTTCACTCGCAGCCCGGCTCAGCCCAGCAGCTCCCGGATCGCGGTCGCGGGGTCGTCGGCGCGCATCAGGGCGTCCCCCACCAGGATCGCGTCCACGCCGGCGTCCTCGAGCTCGGAGACGTGCCCGCGCTGGGTGATGCCCGACTCGGCGACCACCACCGTCCCCGCCGGCACGTCCGCGAGGAGCCTGAAGGTCGTGCCGGGGTCGACGTCGAGGCTGTGCAGGTCGCGGTTGTTGATGCCGATGACCTCGGCCCCCGCCTCGACCGCGACCTCGACCTCATCCTCGTCGTGGACCTCGACCAGGCTGTCCATGCCCAGGTCCGAGGCGCCGGCCATCAGCTCGGCCAGGCGCTCGCGCCCGAGCGCCGCGACGATCAGCAGCACCGCGTCGGCGCCCGCCGCCCGCGCCTCGAGCACCTGGTACTCGTTGACCACGAAGTCCTTCCGCAGCAGCGGCAGGTCGCACGAGGCGCGGGCCTCGACGAGGTCGTCGAGGCTGCCGCCGAAGTGGGTCGGCTCGGTGAGCACCGACACCGCCCGGGCCCCGGCCGACTGGTAGGCGCGCACGACCTCGGCGACGCTCGCGGCCGGCCGGATCGGGCCCTGAGACGGGCTGGCGCGCTTCATCTCGGCGATCAGCGAGATGCCCTCGGCGATGAGGGCCTCCGAGAACGGGCGCCCGCGCGGCGCCGGCCCGAGACGCGCCTCGAGCTCGGCCGGAGGCGTCTGGCGCCTCCTCCGCGCCACGTCGGCCTGGGTGCGCTCCACGACGGTCTCGAGGAAGGTGGGCACGCGAAGGCGAGTCTACGCGCCGCCCAGGCGGCGGGTCGTGGCGACGAAGGCGTCGAGGCGCTCCCGCGCCGCCCCCTCGTCGATGCTCCCGGCGGCCGCGGTCACGGCACGCTCGAGGTCCGGCGCGGCGCCGGCCAGCCACAGGGCGGCGGCGGCGTTGAGGACGACCACGTCGCGGGCCGGTCCCCTGGCCCCCCCGACCACGGAGCGCAGCACCGCCGCGTTGCCCGCCGGGTCGGAGCCGGCGATGTCGCCGTCGCGCGGCGGCGCGAAGCCGAGCTCGGCCGGGTCGACCGTCGAGGCCCCCACCTCGGGCCCGTCGACGTGGACCACGTCGGTCACGGCGCCGGTTGAACAGCTCGTCCATCCCGTCGCGCCCGCGCACGAGCATGGCGCGCTCGCAGCCGAGCTCGGCCAGCGCGCGCCCCATTCGCTCCAGATATGCGGCGTCGCTGACGCCCAGGAGCTGGCGCGGAGCCCCCGCGGGGTTCGTGAGCGGACCCAGGAGGTTGAAGATCGTCCTGACGCCGAGCGCCCGCCGCACCGGCACGATGTGCTTGAACGCCGGGTGGTGGGCCGGGGCGAACATGAAGCCGAGGCCGCACTCCTCGAGGCAGCGCGCCACCGCGTCCGGGTCGAGGTCGATGCGGGCGCCGAGGGCCTCCAGCACGTCGGCGCTGCCGCAGCGCGAGGTGGCCGAGCGGTTGCCGTGCTTGGCGACGGCCACCCCCGCCCCGGCCACGACGAAGGTGGCGGTGGTCGAGATGTTGAAGGTCGAGCGGCCCCCGCCCGTGCCGCAGGTGTCGATGAACGGGCCGGCGGGCGGCGTCACCCGCTGGGCGCGGGCGCGGATGGTGGACGCGAGGCCGGCGAGCTCGGCGGCCGTCTCGCCCTTGGCGCGCAGGGCGACGAGGAAGCCCGCCGTCTGCGCGTCCCCGGCCTCGCCCGACATGATCGCCTCGAGCGCCCCGGCGGCCCCCTCGCGGCCGAGGTCCTCGCCGGCCAGCAGGCGGTCGATGGCGTCGGAGATCACCTCGGAGGGCATCGGCGGCGGGGCTAGGCCGAGAGGGCGAGGAAGTTCGCGAGCAGCGCCTTCCCCGAGCCGGTGAGGATCGACTCGGGGTGGAACTGCACCCCCTCGACGGGCAGCGACCGGTGCCGCACCCCCATCACCACGTCGCCGTCGCACCATGCCGACAGCTCGAGGTCGGGGGCGAGGTCGGGGTCGACCACCAGCGAGTGGTAGCGGGTCGCGACCATCGGGCTCGCGAGCCCCGCGAACACCGTGCGGCCGTCGTGCTCGATCGCGCTGGTCTTCCCGTGGACCGGCTCCCGGCCGCGCACGACCCGGGCCCCGAAGGCCTGGCCGATCGCCTGGTGCCCCAGGCAGACGCCGAGGATCGGCACCGAGCCGGCCAGCTCGCGGATGGCGTCGACGGAGATCCCGGCCTCGTCGGGGGTCTTGGGGCCCGGGGAGACCACCAGGTGGGTGGGGCGCAGCGCCCGCACCCCGGCGACGTCGATGGCGTCGTGGCGGTGGACCTCGACCTCGGCCCCGAGCTCCCCGAGGTACTGGACGAGGTTGTAGGTGAAGCTGTCGTAGTTGTCGATCAGGACGACCTTCGTCACCAGTCCTCCTGGGCGGCCGCGACCTCGATGGCCCGGAAGAGCGCCGCCGCCTTGTTCTGGGTCTCCTCGTACTCGGTGGCCGGCACCGAGTCGGCCACGATGCCGGCGCCCGCCTGCACGTGGGCGACCCCGTCGCGGCACACGATGGTGCGGATCGTGATGCAGGTGTCGAGGCTGCCGTCCCACCCCAGCCAGCCGACGGCGCCGCCGTAGGGGCCGCGCTTGGTCGGCTCGAGCTCGTCGATGATCTCCATCGCGCGAACCTTGGGCGCGCCCGACAGCGTCCCGGCGGGGAAGGTGGCCCGCAGCGCGTCGGAGGCGCGCCGGCCCGCCGCGAGGCGCCCGACCACCGAGCTCTCGATGTGCATGACGTGGCTGTAGCGGCGCACGTCCATGAGCTCCGTCACCCGGACGCTGCCGATCTCGGACACCCGGCCGAGGTCGTTGCGGCCCAGGTCGACCAGCATCACGTGCTCCGCGCGTTCCTTCGGGTCGGCCAGCAGCTCCTCGCCCAGGCGCCGGTCCTCGGCCTCGTCGGCGCTGCGCGGCCGGCTCCCGGCGATCGGGTGCATCTCCAGGTCCCTGCCCTCGACCTTCACGAGCATCTCGGGCGAGGAGCCGACCAGGGTCACGTCCTCGGTCTCGAGGAAGAACATGTACGGCGACGGGTTGACGGTGCGCAGGCCGCGGTAGACGGCGAAGGGGTCGAGGCCCATCGGGGCGGAGAACCGCTGCGAGGGCACGATCTGGAAGGCGTCGCCGGCGAAGATGTACTCGCGCGCCCGCTCGACGCCGGCCTCGAAGGCCTCGCGCGTCAGGTTGCTGGTGACCGGGCCGAGCACGGGGTCGCCGTCCTGCTCGGCGGGCCGCGGCACCGGCCCGGACAGGCGGGCCCGCATCTCCGCGACGGTGGCCACGGTGCGCCAGTACGCCGCCTCGGGGTCGTCGCCGCCCAGCGGGCAGGGCGCGACGATCGTGAGCGACCGCCGCATGTGGTCGAACACGATCACCGGGCCGGTGATCAGGGCCACGAGGTCCGGGACGCCCAGGTCGTCGGGCGGCTGGCCGGGCAGGCGCTCGACCGTGCGCACGAGGTCGTAGCCGAAGAAGCCCACCGCCCCGCCCCAGAAGGAGAGCGGCTCGGCCGGGGGCGCCATGCCGACCCGGGTCAACGCGTCCTCGACCGCCCCGAAGGGGTCGGAGGCGTCGAGGGCGCGGACCTCGCCGCCGGCGCCGGTCTGGACCAGCTCGCCGTCGGCCCCGCGGATCACCGCCTGCGGGCGCACGCCGATCATGGAGTAGCGGCCCAGCCGGCCCTGCTCCACCGACTCCAGCAGGAACGCCGGGCCGCCGTCGCGCAGCTTCAGGAAGGCGCTGACCGGCGTCTCGCAGTCGGCGATGTAGGTGTGCGCGAGCGGCACTTGGCCGTGCCGATCGCCCATGGCCCGCACCGCCTCCACGCTCGGGGACACGTCGAGCCGCGACCCCCGGCGGGCCGGCACGTCGAGCCGGAGGCGCGTCATCGGCGCCGCGAGGCCAGCTCGCGCGCCACCTCGTCCAGGCTCACGCCGCTCGCGCGCCAGAGGACCAGCAGGTGGTACAGCAGGTCGGCGCTCTCGTAGACGACCTGGTCGCGCTCGGCCCCCTTGGCCGCCACGACGACCTCGGTGGCCTCCTCCCCCACCTTCTTGCACGCGTGGTCGATGCCCTTCGCGAGCAGGCGGGCGGTGTACGAGGACTCTGGCTGCGCCTCCTCGTCCCGCTCGGCGATCGTCCGCTCCAGGTCGGCGAGGGCCGCGAACGGCGCGGGCGGCGCGCCGTCGGTGAGGGGCTGGTGGAAGCAGGTCGGCTGCCCCGTGTGGCACGCGACGCCAGTCTGGTTGACGAGCACGAGGAGCGAGTCCCCGTCGCAGTCGAGCACGACCGCGCGCACGGCCTGGGTGTTGCCGCTGGTGGCGCCCTTGCGCCAGAGCTCCCCCCGCGAGCGGCTCCAGAACCAGGTCTCGCCGCGCTCGAGCGTGCGCTCCAGCGAGTCGCGGCTCATCCAGGCCTGGGTCAGCACGCGGCCGTCGCGCGCGTCCTGGACGATCGCGGGGACCAGCCCGTCCTCCCCGAAGCGGACCCGGCCCACGAGGTCGGCGGCGGCGACGGCCGGCGCCGCCGGACCGGGCTCAGACATCGCCGTTCAGGACGGCGAGCTCGGCCATCACGCTGACGGCCGACGACGTGCCCACGCGGGCCGCCCCGGCACCGATCATCGCCTGCACGGCCTCGAGCGTCCGCACCCCGCCGGCCGCCTTCACCCCGACCCCCTCCGGCAGGGCGTCGCGCATGAGCTCGACGTCGTGGATCGTGGCCTGCGTGCCGGCGCCCGTGCAGGTCTTCGCGAAGTCGGCGCCGACGCCGACGACGATCATGCAGGCCAGCCTCTTGAGCTTGTCGTCCATCAGGGGAGCCTCGATGATCACCTTGATCAGCACGTCGCCGCGCGCATCGTTCGCCGCGCGGCCGCGCACCGCGCGGACCACGCGCAGCAGGTCGTCCCGCGCGAGGCGGAAGTCGCCTGCCAACATGGCACGGTAGTTCATGACCACGTCGAGCTCGTCGGCGCCCTCGGCCACGGCCACCGTCGCCGCCCGCACCCGGTCGGCCGTCGAGCTCGTCCCGTCGGGGAAGTCGATGACCGCGCACGTCTTGACATCGCAGCCGCGCAGCAGGTCCGCCATCAGGGGCACGTGCCGCGGGTAGGAGCAGAGCGCCGCGAAGTGGTGCTCGCGGGCCTCGCCGCAGGCTCTCTCGATGTCGGCCTCGGTGACGTCGGCCGCGAGGACGGTCTGATCGAGCGTCTTCGTGAGGTCCTCGGCCCGCATCACCGCCGCGCCGGAGGTGACGGCTCGCTCATCGGGGCGAGTATAACGGGGGCCCGGGAGACGGCCCGTGCCTGAGCTGCCCGAGCTCCAGGCCCTCGCGGAGGGGCTCGACGAGGCGCTGCGCGGGCGCCTCGTGGAGGGCGTCCGTATCCACCACCCGGCGACGATCCGCAGCGCCGACCCGCCGCTGGGTGCGCTCGGCGGGCGGGCCATCGAGGCGGTGTGGCGGCGCGGCAAGGTCATCGGCGTCGCGGGCGAGGGCAACCTCACCCTCGTCCTGCACCTGATGCAGGCGGGGCGGCTGGGAATCGCGTCGCAGCCCGCGGGGCCCCGCCCCCCGCGCACGGCGGCGCTCGACCTCGACGTGGGCCGGGGCGAGGTCCTGCGCCTGCGCGAGCTGTCCACCCGCCGGCGCGCCTCGGCCCACCTGCTCGACGCGGCCGGGCTGGCGGCGCACCGCCCGCTCGCCCGCCTCGGGCCCGAGCCCATCGGCCTGGGCGTCGAGGGGTGGCGGGACGCCCTCGCGGGCGACGGAGCGGTCCTCCACTCCGCATTGCGCGACGGGCGCCGCGTGGCCGGGATCGGCCGCGCGTACGCCAGCGACATCATGTGGGCGGCGCGCCTGGCCCCCTTCGCGCGGGCCGGGTCGCTGGAAGACGACGAGATCGAGCGGCTCGCGAGCGCGGCCGACACGGTCCTGCAGCAGGCCCTCGACCGGGCGCGCGAGCGCATCTCCACCGACCTGCCCAACAAGGAGGCCCGCGTGACCGCGGTCCACGGCCACCACGGCGAGCCCTGCCTGCGCTGCGGCACGCGCCTGGAGCGGGTCTCGTTCGCCGAGTACGAGCTGGTCTACTGCCCGGCCTGCCAGACCGGCGGCCGGATCTACCGGGACCGCCGGATGAGCCGGCTGCTCGGCTAGCTCGACCGAGCCGTTCGAACGGCACAGAGGCGTGAATTCCGGCCTCTCGCCCCGCCGGTGGCGGTAAGGCCGGATTGTCCGCACTTGGGCGATCGGCGCGCCCCGCCCGAAGGCGGAGCCGATCGCCCCGGCGCGGCGGAGGCGTTTCAGGCGGGCTCCGCGGCGAAAACCCGCTGCTCGAGGGTGTCCATGACCGCCTGCCAGCCGTGCTCGTGCCGGGCGACAGCGGCGGCGTCGGCGAAGCCGGTGTGGGTGAGCTGCACCGTGGTGCGCGCGCCCTCGTCGCGGAAGACGACGGTCACCACCGAGCCGGCGCTGCCCTGCGAGTCGTGCTCCCAGGTCCACGTGTAGACCAGCCGCTCGGGCGGGACGACCTCGGCGTACTCCCCGCCGACGACGAACACGTCGCCGCTGGCGGGGTCGTGCATCGCGAGGCGGTAGCGCCCGCCGACGCGCAGGTCCACGTCCGCCACCGGCGTGTCCCAGTCCGGGCCGGCGGCCCACCAGCGGCGCAGGACCTCGGGGTCGGTCCAGGCCGCGAAGACGTCCTCGCGGGGAGCCTCGAACGTGTGCTCGAGGGTGAGGGTCGTCGCCGCGCTCATCTGCGTTCCTCCAGGTAGGCGTCGATCACATCGAACTTCCGCCGCCACATGGCCTCCTGGCGCGCCAGCCAGTCCAGGACGTCGGCCAGCGAGCCGTCGGCCAGGCTGAGGCGGTGGGTGCGCCCCCGCACCTCGCGCCGGATGAGGCCGGCCTCCTCGAGCACGCGGAGGTGCCGGCTGATCGCGGGCTTGGAGACGCCGAGGCCGCCCGTGGCCGTGGCCACCGTGGCCGGGCCCTGCGCGAGCCGCTCGACGATTCCGCGCCGGACCGGATTCGCGAGGGCGCCGAAGGCCTCGTCGAGCGCACTGTTCACCATATAGTTAACAATAGCGGCCGCGCCGGGCCCGTGCAAGCCTGTCGCATGGCCGGCGCCGGCGTGCTCCAACCCGTGGACGCGGTCGAGGTGACCGTGCTGGTCGACAACGCGGTCGACCTCCTCCTGCCGAGCACCGAGGTGGTGAGGCGCCCGGCGCTCGACTTCGGCATGCTCGAGGGCGACCGCGCCAAGCTCCTCGCCGAGCACGGCCTCTCGCTGCTGCTCACCGTCGAGCGCGACGGCGACCGCGCGACGGTCCTCTACGACGCGGGCCTCGGCGCGGGGACCGCGGCCCACAACATGGACGTCCTGCAGGTCGGGCTGGCCGATCTCCGGGCGATCGTCCTCTCCCACGGCCACACCGATCACCACGGCGGCCTCGAGGGCATGCTGCGGCGGGCAGGCGCGCGGGGCCTGCCGCTCGTGATCCACCCCGACGCCTGGCGGGACCGCAAGGTCGTCTTCCCCACGGGCGCGGAGCTGCACCTCCCGCCCCCGAGCCGACAGGACCTCGACCGCGAGGGGGTCGCGGTCGGCGAGGAGCGCCGGCCCAGCCTGCTGATCGACGGGACCGTTCTCGTGACCGGCGAGGTCGAGCGCGTCACGGAGTTCGAGCGGGGCCTGCCGGGGAGCCAGGCGCTCACGGACGCCGGCTGGGAGCCGGACCCCTGGATCCGGGACGACCAGGCCGTCGTGGCCCACGTCAGGGACCGCGGGCTCGTCGTGCTGTCCGGGTGCAGCCACGCGGGGGCGATCAACGTGCTGCGGCAGGCGCAGCGGCTCGCGGGCGTGGAGCGGATCCACGCCTTCGTGGGCGGCATGCACCTCTCGGGGCCGGTCTTCGAGCCGCTCATCCCGCCCACGCTCGACGAGCTCGACGCGATCGGCCCGGCGTGGGTGGTGCCGGGCCACTGCACGGGTTGGCGGGCGACGCACGAGCTCGCCCGCCGGATGCCGGAGGCGTACGTGCAGACGAGCGTGGGGACGCGGCTCCGCTTCGCCTGAGCGTCAGAGGCCCAGCCGGCTCAGCACCGACTCGTCGTCGCGCCACCGCTTGCGGACGCGCACCGTGAGGTTGACGTGCACCTCCGTGCCCCACAGTCGTCCGAGCGCGGAGCGGGCCGCGGAGCCGATGTCGCGGATCATCCCTCCCCCGCGCCCCACGACGATGCCCTTCTGCGACTCCGTCTCCACCAGCAGCGCCGCGCGCACGACGACCCCCCGCCGCGCCGGCTCGATCTCCTCGATCTCGACGGCGAGCGCGTGCGGGATCTCCTGGCGCAGGCGCAGCAGCGCCGCCTCGCGGATCAGCTCCGCTGCGAGCTCCTCGTCGGTCTGGTCGGTGGCCATGCCCTCGGGGAAGAACCGCGGCCCCTCGCCGAGCAGCGACGGCAGGTCGTCGCGCAGGGCCTGAACCCCATCGCCCGTGCGCGCGCTCACGGGGTGGAGGGCCTCGAAGTCGACGAGCGGCGCGGCGCGGGCGATGACGCCGGCGAGCGCGTCGGCGTCCAGGCGGTCGATCTGGTTGACCACCGTGATGACCGGCAGCCGCGACGCCCCCAGGCGCTCGGCGATGAAGCGGTCCCCGCCCCCGATCGGCTCGGCGGCGTTCAGGACGAAGAGGGCCGCGTCGCAATCGGCGAGGCTGCGGTTGACCGTGGCCTGCATCCGCGTCGTCAGGCCGTCGGCGGGGCGCTGGAAGCCCGGGAGGTCCAGCAGCACGGCCTGCCACCCCTCGCCGTGGACGACGGCCGTGATGCGCCGCCGGGTGGTCTGCGGCCGCGGCGAGACGGCCGCCACCTGGGCGCCCGCCAGCGCGTTTGCGAGGGTCGACTTGCCGACGTTCGGCCGCCCGGCCAGCGCGACGAGGCCCGACCGGTACGGGAGGCTCACGGCAGCAGGAACGGGTCGGGCAGGAGCTCCGAGATGGGGCGCTCGATCGGGCCGCGCGGGCCCTCGAGCACCACGACGACGTCGCTTCCGTGCTCGGCGAGGACCTGGCGGCACGCCCCGCACGGCACGATCGGCTCGCCGTCGCCGCGCGCGACCGCGATGCGCAGGACCGGCTCGTCGCCGTCGGCGCGCAGGCGCGCGACGGCCGCCCGCTCGGCGCAGAGGGTGAGGCCGTAGGAGGCCGACTCGACGTTCACCCCGTCGTGCAGCCCGCCGGAGACGCCCACGGCGACGGCGCCCACCTTCACGCCGCTGAAGGGGGCGTGGGCCCGCGACGCCACCTCCCTCGCGCGGGCGAGGAGCCCTTCGGCGACCGGCCCCGCTATCCCCACAACTGGAAGATGATGATCGCGATGCCGGTCCCCAGGACCGCCCCCGCCGCCACCTCCACGATCGAGTGGATGCCGGCCTCGACGCGCGACTGCGCGACGAGCAGGGCCATCAGGAAGGCGAGCGTGGACACGAGCGCCGCGTGGCGCAGGGGCTCGGCGATGATCGTCACGGCCGCCCAGCCCGCGAAGGCGGCGGCCGCGTGGCCCGACGGGAGGCCGCCCCGCAGCGGCGTGCCGCGCCCCACCCACGCCTTCACCGCGACGACGGCGATGAGCGTCACGATCAGCACCACGACCACCAGGTGGGTCGGCGAGCGGCGCACGCCGACGAGCAGGTCGCGGCCCGGCTCCGTGAGCTTGTCGTAGAAGACGAAGTAGGCGATCGCGAGCGCGTTCACGGTCGCCACGAGCACCGCGCCGGCGGCGACGTCCTTCGCGATCTTGACCAGCGGGTGGTACGAGGTGACCACCGCGTCGATCGCCGCCTCGACGGCCGTGTTCATCATCTCCGCCACCAGCACGAGGCTGATCGCGCCGATGATCGCCGCGAGCTCGAGGCGGGTGAAGTCGAGCAGCAGCCCCATGACCAGCGCCACGACCGCCGCGCCGACGTGGATCTGCATGTTCCGCTGGGTGCGGAGGACGTAGACGATGCCCTCGAAGGCCCAGGTGAAGGACCAGCGCAGCGTGCCCTGGCGCGGCAGGGTGCTCGTGGGCGAGCGGCGCAGGAGGCGGCGGAACCGCGACGGCGGGGGCCCCGGCACCGTCTCGGGCGGCTGCGGCGGACGGGTCTCCTTCTGGGAGGTGCTCACGGCGCCTCGCCCACGAGGCGGTCCTGGAGCGCCAGCATCTCGCCCCCGTCGCTCTCGTGGTCGTAGCCCAGCAGGTGCAGGAGGCCGTGGACGGCGAGCGTCTCCAGGGGATCGCGCGCGGCCTCGCGACAGATCACCACGTCGCCGAGCTCGGGCGGCGGCCCCTCGGCCGGCCAGTCGAGGGCCTCCGGGCCGTCGACCGGGAAGGCCAGCACGTCGGTGGGCTCCGGCACGCCCCGGCCCCGGACGTTGAGCGCGGCCATCTCGTCGGGCCCGACGAGCATCAGCCCCATCGTCGCGCGCTCGACACCGAGCCGGCCGCACGCCCACACCAGGCGCGCGACGAGCGGCCCCGTGTCCGCGCCGCCCCGCGCCTCCACCTCGATCATGTGCTCTCGCGCTCCTGTGCTTCCCCGTACGCGTTAACGATCCGCTGCACGAGACGATGGCGCACGACGTCGCGCCGGTCCAGCCGCACGAAGGCGATGTCGTCGATCCCCTCCAGCACCTCGGGGACCGCCACGAGGCCCGAGCGCTGGGCCGGGGGCAGGTCGATCTGGGTGATGTCGCCCGTCACGACCATCCGCGAGCCGTAGCCCAGGCGGGTCAGGAACATCTGCATCTGCTCGCGGGTCGTGTTCTGGGCCTCGTCGAGGATGATGAAGCTGTCGTTGAGCGTGCGACCCCGCATGAACGCCAGCGGCGCCACCTCGATCTGGCCGCGGTCGAAGGCGGCCTCGACGCGCTCGGCGTCGAGCATGTCGTAGAGGGCGTCGAACAGCGGCCGCAGGTAGGGGTTGACCTTGGCGGCGAGATCGCCGGGGAGGAACCCGAGCCGCTCGCCGGCCTCCACCGCCGGGCGAGTGAGGATGATCCGGCCCACCTCGCGGCGCGACAGCGCCGAGGCGGCGATCGCGACCGCCAGGTAGGTCTTGCCGGTGCCCGCGGGGCCGATGCCGAAGGTGATCGTGTGCTCGCGGATCGCGTCCACGTAGCGCTTCTGTCCGGCGGTGCGGGGCGTGACGACGGTCTGGCGGTGGCTCCAGAGCACGTCGTCGAGCATCGGCCGCACCGGCTCGGCGCCCTCGACGGCGTCGGCGACCGCGGCCACCGTGCCGGGCTCGATGGGGCGCCCGGAGCGCACGAGGCGCGCGAGCTGCTCGACGACGTCCGCGGCGGCCCGCACGCGCGCCTCGTCGCCGGTCAGGGTCAGGCGGTTGCCCCGCAGCGCGATCTCGAGGTCCAGCCGCTCTTCCAGACCGCGGAGCACGCGGTCGTGCTCGCCGGCGAGCTCGACCGCGACGCGGTCGTCCAGCTCGATCACGCGCTGCGCGCGCTCGGTGGGACCGACCGCGCTCACATGCTGCCCGAGAGCCGGGTGCCGCCGAGGATGTGCCAGTGCAGGTGGAGCACGCTCTGGCGGGCGTCCGGCCCGTGGTTGGTCGTCACCCGGTAGCCCGAGCCGTCGAGCCCCGCGGCGCTCGCGGTGGCGGCGATGAACGGCAGCATGGCGGCCCGCTCCTCGGCCGAGAGCCCCTCGACGCCGGCGATCGAGTTGACGTGGCGCTCCGGGATGACGAGCAGGTGGACCGGCGCCTTGGGCGAGAGGTCCTCGAACGCGAGGAAGCCGCCGTCGCGCGCCACGACCGTCGCCGGCACCTCGCCCGCCGCGATGCGGCAGAAGATGCAGTCCGGCGGCGTCACAGGGGCCGCCCCGCCTCCAGGCGCCCGACGGCGGCCAGCGCGAGCGTGACGGCCGCGATGGCGGCCGTCTCGGTGCGGAGCACCGCCGGCCCCAGGCCGCAGACCGCCAGGCCCGCCTCGCGGGCGCGGCCCACCTCGGCCTCCGAGAAGCCGGCCTGCGGGCCGACGAGGAGCGCCGCCCGGCCGGAGCGGCCGGCGACCGCGGAGACCGCCGCGTCGCCGCGCGGGTCGATCAGGCATCCCTCCCCGCTCGGGACCTCGGCCAGCGCATCGTCGAACGGTACCAGCCCCCGCAGCCGGGGCAGCCAGGCCTGACCGGACTGGCGCGCCGCCGCCCCGGCCACCCGCTCGAGGCGCCGGCGCCGGCGCTCCCACGCGTCGGCCCCGGGCACCCGGCGTACCCGCTCGCTGGTCATCAGGGTCACCTCCCGCACCCCGAGCTCCGCGGCCTTCTCGACCACGAGGTCGACGCGGGCCCAGTCGGTCAGGCCGAGGTGGAGGGAGACGGCCGCCGGCGGCGGCGCGGCGCGGGGCTCGCCCACCCTCACGGTCGCCCGCGGGCCGGCCGCCACGACCACCGCCGGCCACAGCCGCCCGGCGCCGTCGGTCAGCTCCACCTGGTCGCCGGGACGCCGGCGCACGACCCGCGACAGGTGGTGGGAGTCGCCCGGCGGCAGCGCGACCTCCTGCCCTGCGACGGGCGGCTCGGCGACGAGGTAGCGGAAGGTGTGCCTCACCGCTCCAGCAGCATCGTCGCCCATCCGCCGTCGTCCACGCGGCGGCTCGCCGCCAGCCCTCTGCGCGCCATCGCCGCCTCGACCCCGGCCGCCTCGTCGGGCCGCATCCCCGAGGCGACGAGCGCCCGCGGCGCCGGCTCCGGCAGCGCGGCCGCGAGCGCGCGGAGGAGCCCGCCCGTGAGGTTCGCCACGACGACGTCGGCGGCGGGCAGGGCGTCGCAGCCGAAGCTCCGGCGGGCGACCCGCAGCCCCACCCCGTTGCGGCGGGCGTTCGCGACCGTCGCCTCCACCGCGGCCGGGTCGGCGTCGAGCGCCCACACCGGGTCGAACCCCAGCCGCCGGGCGGCGATCGCGAGGACCCCCGACCCGCAGCCGGCGTCGAGCAGGGACCGGCCGGCGGCGGGCAGGCGGGCGAGCAGCTCCAGGCACGCCCGCGTGGTCTCGTGCTGCCCGGTGCCGAAGGCCATGCCGGGCTCCACCACGACGTCCAGCAGCGGCGGCCGGGGCGGGGCCCACGGCGGCCGCACGAGGACGCGGCCGGCGACCTCGACCGGGCGGTGGAAGGCGCGAAGCGCCCGGCGCCAGCCGTCGTCCTGGGGCAACGCCTCCACCTGCGCCGCGACGCCGGCCGCCCCGAGCAGGGCCTGGAGGGCGAGCGGGTCGGCCGACCCCTCGGCGACCCAGAAGTCCAGCCGCGCCGTCCCGCCCGGGCCCGCGCCCTCGCGGCAGCCGGTGCCGAGGGCGGCACACGCCTCGGCGAGCGCCAGCTCGGCCTGCGCGGACGGCACCGTCACGGCCAGACGAACCAGGCGCCCGCCCGGATCAGCGGAAGGCGTGCTTGAGCCGGTCGAAGAACCCCTCGTCCTCGCGGTAGCTGCGCTCGTCGAGGGCGTCGGCGAGGCCCTCGACGGCCCGGCGGCCGTCCTCGGTCAGCACGCGCGGCACGCGCACCTCCACGACGACGCGGTGGTCGCCGCGCCCGCGGCCGGTCAGCGCCGGGAACCCCCGCCCGCGCATCACCAGCTCGTCGCCGGACTGGGTCCCCGGGCGGAGCTCGACCTCGGCCTCGCCCTCGACCGTCGGGACGGCCACCGACGTGCCGACCATCGCATCCGTGACGGGCACGGCGATCCGGGTCACGACGTCGAGCCCCTCCCGGGCGAAGCGCGGGTCCTGGGCCACGGCGACCTCCACGTAGAGGTCGCCGGCCGGAGCGCCGCGCTCGCCGGCGCCGCCGCGCCCGGGGAGCCGGATCCGCTGGCCGTTCGCGATGCCCGCGGGGATGTCGACCGACAGCGACTGGACGGTCGGGGTGCGACCCCGGCCGGCGCAGGCCGGGCAGGCCTCGGAGGGCTGCTCGCCGGCGCCGCGGCACTGCGGGCAGGTCTGCGCCCGCACGAACTGGCCGAAGGGCCCGCGGGAGAGCTGGCGCACCTGCCCCTGGCCCGCGCACATCGAGCACCGCTCGATCTCGGCGCCGGGCGCGGCGCCCGAGCCCTCGCAGGCCGCGCACTCGCCCATGGCGTCGTACTCCACGGGCCGCGTGACCCCCTGGGCGGACTCGACGAAGGAGATCTCCACCGCGACCCCGACGTCGTCGCCGCCGCGCGGCCCGCCGCGGCGCCCGAAGACGTCGCCGCCGAAGAAGGCGTCGAACAGGTCCTGGAACGAGCCGAAGTCGGCGAACTCGGGCCCGGCCCGGCCCCGCAGGCCGTCGGCGCCGTAGCGGTCGTAGACCGCGCGCGTCTCCGGGTCGGAGAGCGCCTCGTAGGCCTGGGCGAGCTCCTTGAAGCGCGCCTCCGCGCGGGGGTCCGGATTCACGTCCGGGTGCAGCTCGCGCGCGCGCTGGCGGAAGGCCCTCTTGATGTCGTCGTCGCTCGCGTCGCGCGCGACGCCCAGGATCTCGTAGTAGTCGCGGGCCATCGGCATCGGCGAGGTTAGCAAGGGCCGCGCCCGGAACGACCTCCCCAGGAGGCGCCCGCTCAGCCCAGCCCGTGGGGGTGCAGATGGTCCACGGCGAGCCGCTTCAGGCCCTCGCGGTCGACCTTGCCGGTGGGGTTGAGGGGCATCTCGTCGAGGACGACGACCTCCTCCGGGGCCTTGTAGCCGATCCGCGCCCGCGCGAAGGCGATCAGGTCGGCGGCGCTGGGGGGCGGCCCGTCGCCGTCCAGGGTGACGTAGGCGCGCACGTTCTCGCCGTGGAGGGCGTCGTCCACGCCCACGACGCCGGCGAGCGCGACGCGCGGATGCTCCGACCAGCGCCCCCTCCACCTCCTGCGGGCTGATGTTCGACCCGTCGTGGACGATGATCTGCTTCTTGCGGCCGAAGAACCAGAGGTAGCCGTCCTCGTCGGCCCGGGCGAGGTCGCCCGAGTCGAGCCAGCCGTCGCGCACGATCGCCGCCGAGGCGGCAGCGTCCTCCCAGTAGCCGATCATGCGGCTGCGCGTGCGGATCCAGACCCGGCCCACCGTCCCGGGAGGGGCCTCGGCGCCGGCGTCGTCGCGGACCGCGATGGCGACGCCCGGCACCGGCCGGCCGATCGAGCCGCGCTTGATGACCCCGGAGGGCGGGTTGAGCGTCGCCAGGCCGACCTCGGTCATGCCGTAGCCCTCGTCGAGGGGCAGGCCGGCGAGGCCGGCGAAGTCGTCCTCGAGCTGCAGCGACACCTTGTCGGCCCCCGCGCGGCAGAGGCGGAGCGAGGCGAAGTCGCCGCCCCGCGCGCCCGGGTCGCGCACCACGGCGCTCAGCGCCGCCGGGAGCATGGCCATCACGGTCGGGCGCTGGGCGCGCAGCAGCGGCAGGAGCTCGCCGGCGTCGTAGTGCCGGGCCACGACGACCCGCGTGCCGGCCGACAGCGCCCCGAAGGTCCACATGAAGGAGCCGACGTGCGACATCGACGAGCCGGGCAGGAGCGCATCGGCCGGCGTCAGCTCGAAGGCCGCCGCGACGGCCGCCCACATCCAGGCGACGGTCTCGAACGAGTGGGTGACCCCCTTGGCGGGGCCGGTGCTGCCGGACGTGAAGAAGACCACGGCCGGCGCGGTGTGATCCACCGGGACCGGCGCGCCCGGTGGGGCCGCGGCCACGTCCTCGAACCGGGGGCCGCCGGGGCCCGCGCCCTCGTACCAGATGGTTCCGCGCGGCAGCCGGCCGGCGAGCCGGCTGGCGGCCACGTCGGGCGCCCGCTCGGCGTGCACGACGAGCGCCGAGGCGCCGCTCACCTCCAGCGCGTGGTCGATCTCCGGCGCCGTGTAGCGGTAGTTCAGCGGCGTCGCGACGAGGCCGGCGGCGAAGCAGGCGAGGTAGTGGACCACGAGGTCGATGCGGTTGGGCAGCAGCGACGCGAGGCGGTCCCCGGGCGCCAGCCCCAGGGAGGCGTACCCGGCCGCGAGGCGCAGGCGCGCCTCGTCGAGCTCCCGCCAGGTCATGGCCCGCTCGGACGAGACGAGCGCGACGGCGTCCGGAGACGCCTCCAGGCCGGCCCCGAGCACCTGGTCGAGCGGAGCCGGAGCGGGAAGCGTCGCTCCCTCGATCGGCATGCGGTGCGATGCTATTGGACCCGCGCGCTCCGGGGCCAGCTGCCGCCGGAGGGCGGTCAGTCGCGCTCGTCCTCGTCCTCGTCCCCGTCGTCGGGGTGGTGGGCGAGGTTCGCCTGGGCCGCCTCGATGATCCCGTGGGCGTCCTCCAGGTTGCCGGCGCCGTAGAGCAGTCGCGTCAGGCTGCGGGCGTCGCGGGCCACGAGGTGGTCAACGGCGCCGTCCTCGACCCAGAACGGGGCCGCGTCCGGGTCCTGGCGCAGCAGCTCGACGGCCTGGTGGCCGCAGTCGAGCGTGTAGATCGCGATGGCGTAGCGGCTCGGGCCGGTCGCCCCCTCGTCCGGCTCCCACGGCACGAGCGGCGCCGAGCGGAGGCCGCCGGGCTCGACCACCTCCGACGCGAGCTCGACCTCGCGCCAGGCCAGATCGACCGGCACGCGGAGGTCGAAGAGCAGGCTCTCGGCGTCCTCCACCCGGTCGGCCGCGCTGGCGAGCACCGCGGCCACCCAGTGCGCCTCGGCGAACGACAGCCCGGTGAAGAGGTCCGCCTCGTCCAGCAGCGGCGAGAGCTGGGCGTCGGGACGGGTGCTGATGCCGACCGCGTACTCCTCGGGTCCGTACGCGCCGGCCTCGACCTTCGCCAGCACGCGCACGGCGGCCGAGGGCTCGCCGCTCAGGGGACGGCGCCAGACCTCGAGGATCTCGAAGCGGTCGTCGACGATTGGCTCGGTCACCGCCGAAGCATGCCCCATTCCGCGTTGGACGGTCGTCACCGGGGCGCCGGCGGTAGGGTCGGCCCGAGGGCGACGCGGCGCCGGTGCGACGGGAGGGCCATGGCCGGGAATCAGAAGGCGGCGGTGAGGGCAGTCGTCGAGCAGGTCGTCTCGGGCGGACGGCTCGACCTGATCGATGCGCTCTTCACCGAAGAGATGAGGGGCCGCGCGCGGCGCTGGTTCGAGCCGTTCCGGGAGTCGTTCCCCGACGTGCAGATGGAGATCGTCGAGCTGGTCGAGGAGGGCGAGACGGTCGTGGGACGCTTCGCCTGCTCGGGAACCCAGACCGGTCCGTGGCAGGGTCACGAGGCCTCTGGCCGGCGCTTCGAGAACGTTGACGAGGTCTACTTCTTCCGGTTCGAAGACGGGCGGATCGCCGCGATGTGGGGGCTTGAGGACACCGCAGCCCGAGCAGCGCCAGCTGGGCATCGCACGCAGCTGAGCGCCGGGCGCCCGTCGCCCGTCTCAGCGACCCGTCACTCGTAGACCCCCTCGACGAACTCCGAGAGGAGATGGGCGGCGCCGCGCACCGTGGCCATGGCGAGGCGGTAGTCCATGCGCGTGGGCCCGATGAGCGACACGGTGCCCAGGTTGCGTCGCGGGACGCCGTAGTTGGCCGCGACCATGCTCAGCCCGGCGAGGCTGCTGTCGGGCAGCTCCGAGCCGATGCGCAGATAGACCTCGTTGCGGCTCAGCGCGCCCCGCAGGAACGCCAGGAGCTGGTAGCGCTCCTCCAGGCTCTCCATCAGCGCGTCGATCGCCATCAGGTCGAGGTGGCGCCGCTCGGCGAGGAAGCGCGCCTGCCCGCCGACGAAGATCGCGCCCACCGCCTGCTCGTCGAGGTCGACCAGCGCGGGCGAGATCGCCTCGAGGAAGGCGGTCTCGCGCGGGCCGAGCGACGGCTCGGCGATCCTGGTCGCGATCATGCGCGCGCCCACGGCGAGGCCTGAGACCTGCTCGTTCAGGAACGCGCCCGCCCATTCGCAGAGCCGGGGGTCGACCGGCCCGTCGAAGGCGAACACGCGCTTGGTGACCGCGCCGGTCGAGGTGATGACGACCACCATCACGAGCTGGGGCTGGAGCAGCAGGACCTCGACGTGCCGGACGGTCGAGGACTCGGGCGGCGGCGCGGTGACGATGCCGAGCAGGCTGGTGACCTGCGCGACGACGTCGGCGAGGCGGCCGAGCGCGGCGTCGATCTCGCGCCGCATCTCGGTGAGGTCCAGCGCCCGCTCGACCATGGCCGGCGGGCGCGCCGGCGGGTCGCGCGTCAGCAGGGTGTCGACGTAGTAGCGGTAGCCCTCGTCCGTGGGCACGCGGCCCGCCGAGGTGTGGGGGTGGTCGAGGTACCCCAGCTCCTCGAGGCGGGCGAGCTCGTAGCGGACCGTGGAGGAGGCGAAGTCGATGCCCTCCCGGCCGGCGATGTTCTTGCTGCCGACCGGCGCGCCCGTGGCGATGTGCTCCTCCACGACCGTGCGCAGGATGACCTCCTGGCGCGGCTTGAGGTCCCCGGGGTCCACCCGCGGGCTCACGCGTACTCCATGAGCTCGTGGAGGACGGCGTTCTGCACGAAGCGGCCCTCGCGGGTGAGGGCCACGGCGTCGTCGCCCGCGCGCAGCAGCCCCGCCGCGGCCAGGCGCCGGAGCGCCTCGGGCCGGTCCGGCGGGCCGGCCCATGCGAGGTCGAGGCCGCCGGCGAGCCGCAGCCCGAGCATCCAGCGCTCGCGGCGGAGGTCCTCGCCGTCGAGGGGATCGGACGTGCGGGGCGGGTCCTCGCCGTGGGCCAGCGCGGCCACGTACGCCGCGAGGCCCGGCCGGTTGCGCCAGCGCCGCCCGGCGACGGTGCTGACGGCCCCGATCCCCACCCCGAGGTAGTCGCATGCGCCCCAGTAGGCCAGGCTGTGACGGCACTCGCGGCCGGCGCGCGCGAAGTTGGCGGTCTCGTACCAGCGGTAGCCCGCGGCCTCCAGTCCCGAGACGATGCGCCGGTAGGCGTCGGCGCCCTCGTCCTCGCCGACCGGCCGGAGTCCGCGCCGCGCGAGCGCCGAGCCCGGCTTGAGCTCGAGCTCGTACCAGGAGACGTGCTCGGGCGCGAGCGCCAGGGCGTCGGCGAGGTCGGCCTCGAGGTCGCCGGGCGTCTGGCCCGGCACGCCGAACAGGAGGTCGATCGAGACGTTCTCGAACCCCGCCGCGCGCGCGCATCCCACGACGTCGCGGGCCTGGCGGGGGCTCGCCGCGCGGTCGAGGGCCGCGAGGAGGTGCGGCCTGAAGGACTGCGCGCCGACCGACAGCCGGGTCACGCCCATCGCGCGGAGCTCCCGGAGGGCGCGCCGGTCAACCGTCTCGGGGTTGGCCTCGACGGTCACCTCGACGTCCTCGGCCATGCGCGGCCGGAGGGCGTCGAGCAGGCGGGCGAGGCGCCGGGGCCGCATCAGCGTGGGCGTCCCGCCGCCCAGGTAGACCGTCTCCAGGGACCCGAGCCGGCCCGCCTCCCGCCGCAGCTCGGCCAGCAGCGCCTCGAGGTAGGCGTCGCGCATCGCCAGGGAGCCGGTCTCGACCACGAATGCGCAGTAGCCGCAGCGCGAGGCGCAGAACGGCAGGTGCACGTAGAGGTGGCGGACCCCGCTCACCGGTGACCGGAACCGTCGTCGCCGATGCGCAGCACCGACAGGAACGCCTCCTGGGGCACCTCGACCGACCCCACCTGCTTCATGCGCTTCTTGCCCTCCTTCTGGCGCTCGAGCAGCTTGCGCTTGCGGGTGATGTCGCCGCCGTAGCACTTGGCGAGCACGTCCTTCCGCTTGGCCTTCACGGTCTCACGGGCGAGGACCTTGCCGCCGATCGCGGCCTGCACGGGCACGTCGAAGAGCTGGCGCGGGATCGTCCTGTAGAGGCGCTCGACCAGGCCCTTGCCGCGCGCGTAGGCCTGGTCGCGGTGGACGATCATCGAGAGCGCGTTGACCGTGTCCCCGGCGAGCAGGACGTCGAGCTTCACCAGCGGGCTCTCGCGGTAGCCCACGATCTCGTAGTCGAGCGACGCGTAGCCCCGCGTGCGCGACTTCAGCTGATCGTAGAAGTCGAGGACGATCTCGGCGAGCGGCAGGTCGTAGACGATCTGCTGGCGCTGCTCGATCGGCTCCATGGTCACGAAGACCCCGCGCCGGTCCTGGCAGAGGCCCATCACCGCCCCCACCCCCTCCTGCGGCACGAGGATGCTGCAGCGCACCTCGGGCTCCTCGATGAGGGCGATGGTCGTGGTGGGCGGCAGCTCGGCCGGGGAGCGGACGGGGCGGCGCACCCCGGCGGTGTCCGTGACCTGGTACTCGACGTTGGGGGTCGTGGCCAGCAGCTCGAGGTCGTACTCGCGCTCGAGGCGCTCGCGCACGATGTCCATGTGCAGGAGCCCCAGGAAGCCGCAGCGGAAGCCGAACCCGAGCGCCTGGGACGTCTCGGGCTCCCAGCGCAGGGAGGCGTCGTTCAGGGACAGCTTCTCCAGCGCGTCGCGAAGGTCGTGGTAGTCGTCGGCGTCCACCGGGAAGAGGCCGCAGAAGACCATCGGCTTGACCTCGCGATAGCCGGGGAGCGGCGCCGCGGCCGGGTCGGACGCGACGGTCAGCGTGTCCCCCACCCGCAGATCGCCGATGCTCTTGAGCCCCGTCACCAGGTATCCGGTCTCCCCCGCCCCGAGCGTCCCCGTCGGCATCATGGCCGGCGACATCACGCCGATCTCCTCGGCGTGGACCACGAGCCCCGTCTGCATCGCGCGCAGCCGGTCGCCCTGCCGGAAGCGGCCGTCGACGGCCCGCACGAACGCCACGACGCCGCGGTACTGGTCGTAGACCGAGTCGAAGATCAGCGCGCGCGCCGGCGCCTCCGGGTCCCCGGCGGGCGGCGGCACCCGCTCGACGACGGCCTCGAGCACCTCGGCGACCCCCTCCCCGGTCTTCGCGGAGATGCGCAGCACCCGGCCGGGGTCCTCCCCGACGAGGTCGGCGAGGGCGCGGCCATGCAGGTCGGGGTCGGCGGCCGGCAGGTCGATCTTGTTGACCACCGGGATCAGCTCGAGGTCACCCTCGATGGCGAGGTAGGCGTTCGCCAGGGTCTGGGCCTCGATGCCCTGGCTCGCGTTGACCACCAGCAGCGCGCCCTCGCACGCGGCCAGGCTCCGCGAGACCTCGTAGCTGAAGTCAACGTGGCCGGGGGTGTCGATCAGGTTGAGCTGGTAGGTCTCGCCGTCGACCGCGGTGTAGTGGACCCGCACCGCCTGGGCCTTGATCGTGATCCCCCGCTCGCGCTCCAGGTCCATCGAGTCGAGCACCTGGCTGCGCATGTCGCGCTCGCTGACGGCCCCGGTGGCCTGGAGGATCCGGTCGGCCAGGGTCGACTTGCCGTGGTCGATGTGGGCGATGATCGAGAAGTTGCGGATGTGGGCCTGATCCACGCAATCATCGTAGCGGCCGCCTGAGGCGCGCCAGCGCCCCCAGCTCGCGCATCTCCATGGCCTGCGCCGCCGCCAGGTAGGCCGCGAGCGCGGCGAGCATCGCGCCGCCGACGCTGACGACCTGGGCCATCGTGCTGCGCCCGAGCCACTCGTCGAGCAGCGTCCACGTGCACCACCCCAGGAGCACCGACACGGCGCTGGCCACGACGCTGCGCGAGGAGCCTTCGAGGACCCAGCCCCGGTGCAGCCCGCCGAGCTCGCGCTCGAGCAGCCACAGCAGCACGAGGAACGTCACGATGCTCGCGATCGACGTCCCCAGCGGGATCCCGCCCGTGCCCACCGGGATGTAGAGGACGGCATAGAGGACGGTGCTGAGCACCACCCCGAGGCCGGCCACGGCGGTGGGGAGCCAGGGGCGCTGGAGCGAGAAGAAGGCGCGGATCACGAGCAGGCTGGCCCCGTTGAAGGCGAGGCCGATGGCGAAGAACAGGAGCGCCTCGGACGTCAGCGCGGTGCTGGCGGCGTCGAACTCCCCGCGCTGGTAGATCAGCCGCACCACCGGCTCGGACAGGACCAGCAGGAACGCCGACGCCGGCAGCAGCATGAAGAAGATCAGCCGGAGGCCCTCGGCGAGGGTGCGCCGCATCCCGGCAAAGTCCTCGCGGGCGGCGAGGCGGGAGATGGTCGGGAAGAGG
This sequence comes from Miltoncostaeaceae bacterium, assembly GCA_963835685.1. Classification (GTDB taxonomy): domain Bacteria; phylum Actinomycetota; class Thermoleophilia; order Miltoncostaeales; family Miltoncostaeaceae; genus DATAGF01. The sequence goes on along the minus strand of CAWIGI010000009.1, from coordinate 110,356 downwards.
ACTGTGGCGATCGCGACGCTGAAGACGCCCTGCGGGAGCAGGTAGAGGCGGAAGGCGGCGTCGATGGCCCGCGGCGAGTCCTCGCTGACGAGGGTGGCGAAGATCGCGCCGATCGAGAGCTGGACGTTGATCAGGCCCAGGCCGAGCGTGACCGGCAGCATGAGCACGAGCACCCGCCGCACGGCCTTGCTGCGCAGGCCCAGCGAGAGGGGGAACGGCCCCTTCCCGCGCAGGGACGGCAGCAGCCACAGGAGCTGCGCGACGGTGCCGACCACGATCGACACCGCGTAGACCGTGATCCGGTCGTCGTCGGGAACGAGCGGCGTCGCGACCACCAGGCCCACGATGATCACGACGTTCCAGAGCACCGGGACGAAGGCGGTGGCGCCGAACTCGCCGTGCGCCTGGAGCACCGCCGCCACCAGGCCGGTCAGGCCCAGCAGGACGACGATCGGGAACATGATCTGCGCGAGCTGGACCGTCTCGTCGACCAGCTCGTCGGAGAGGCCCGGGGCGAACAGCGGCATGACCCACGGGGCGGTGACGATGGCGATCAGCGTCACCAGCCCGAGCCCCATGGTGATGAGCCCGATCAGCGCGCCGACCAAGCGCTGGGCCTCCCGCCGCCGGCCCTGCTCCTCGAGCTGCGTGAACACGGGGACGAACGCCGCAGACAGGGCCGAGTCGGCCACCAGGCTTCGCAGCAGGTTCGGGACCTGGAAGGCGATCACGAAGGCGTTGATCGACCCCTGGGTGCCGAAGAGCGCCGCCGCCAGGATCTCGCGGGCCAGCCCCGCGATCCGGCTGACGCCCGTCCAGACGGCGAAGATCGCCGTCGAGCGCCCCAGCCCCCTCGGGAGCCGGCTCACCGCTGGCCCCGGTCGAGTGCGGTCGCTACCATACGCCGCCGACCGATCGACGGAGGACCGCCCGCGTGGCGAACATCAAGCAGCAGAAGAAGCGAAACCGCCGCACGCTGGCGCAGCGTGAGCGCAACCTGCGGTACAGCTCGACGATCAAGACCCTGTTCCGCAGGCTCGGGGACGCCGCCGAGAGCGGCGACGGCGCCCAGATCGAGGAGCGGGCGCGAGAGCTCGAGCACCTCATCGACCGCGCCGCGGCCGAGGGCGTGATTCACCGCAACAACGCGGCCCGCAAGAAGCGCAGGGTCGCGCGCGTCTCCCAGAAGACGAAGGCCACCGCTTAGTACCGCGCCCGGCGACGCCAGCTCGGTTCTGGCGCGCTGCAAATCATCGCGGCTGCTGCGTCCTCGCCTCGGCCGATAGGCCCGGCTATCGGCCTCGACTGCGTCCTGGCCCCACGGGATTTTCGCGGCCAGAACACAACCAACGTCACCGGGCACGGCACTAGCCTTCGCCGCCCGGCGCCTGCCTCCCGCCGCGCGCCAGGGCCAGCAGGTCCCGGGCGGCCGTCTCCAGCACCAGGCGCTCCCCGTCGTCGCGTGAGCGGCCCAGCTCGCGCAGGCCGCTGACGCGCAGGTCGAGCTCCAGCTCCGCGAGGCGGGCGACGGCCCGGCGGGCCGCTCCCGGGGGCATGGCGCGCGCCTGCTCCGCCAGCTTGCGGGCCGGGTAGCCCGCCACCCCGGTCGCCTCGGTGACGGCCTCGGGCGAGACGGCGTCGCCGAGGGCCTGCGCCTCGGCCAGGCGGCGGAAGTGGTTGGCGAGCTGAACCTGCATGAGGATCGGCGCCACCGGGTCCTCGCCGGTCGCGAGGTCCTGGAGCACGTCGTAGGCGCGGGCGGCGTCGCCGCCGGCCAGGGCGTCCGCGAGCTCGTAGGTCTTGGCGTCGGGGTGGCGCGGGACGAGCGCCTCGACCATCTCGGCCGTGATCGGCTCGCCGTCGGCGTAGGCCGCGAGCTTCTCGGCCTCCCGGCTGAGCTCCAGGGCCACCACCCCGCCGCGCCGGGCGTCGGGTCGGTCGACCATCACGCGGTCGACGGCCCGGCGCGCGACGGCCGGCGCCATCGATCCCCCGGCGCGACCGACCTCCTTGACCAGGTGCTCGGCGAACCACTGTGCCCGCTTGGCGGGCTTCTCCTTGGGATCGGGGCCGTAGTGGAGGACGTCCCCCGCCTCGGCGACGGCGGACATCAGCTTCGGGGTCGGCTGCGTCGTCGCGACGATCGCCAGGCAGGTGCCCGCGTTGGGGCGCTCGAGGTAGGCGACCACGGCCGCCGCGTCGGCGGCCTTCCAGGCCTCGGCGTCCTCGACGATCACGAGCCGCAGCCCGGCGAGGGACAGGGCCTCGCAGGCGGCCACCACGTCCTCGGCCGGGGTCTCCTCGGCGCTGCATCCGCTCCGGAGGGAGCCCTCCCTCGCGGGCGACCCGCTGCGATCAGCTTCGACAGCGCCCGCTCGACCGTCGCCCGGTCCTCGCCCCAGATCACGTAGGCGGGCTTCAGGGGCTCCTGGGCGCTCATGAGCGGGTGAGGTTAGCGGCTGGCGGCGACGGCGACGCCGCGGCCCGAGGCCGTGACGGTGACGTCGCCCGAGGCATCGGTGCGCCACGCCACGGCCCCGCCGCCGGCGAGGGCGGCGAGGGTCTCCGGGCGCGGGTGCCGGAAGGGGTTGCCCTCCCCCACCGAGATCAGCGCGACCGCCGGGCGCAGCCGGGCGAGGACCCGCGCCAGGCCCGGGTCCTCGGAGCCGTGGTGAGGAACCTTGAGGACGTCGACCGGCCTCGAGGGCCAGGGGCGCGAGGGCATCGCTCTCGGCGTCGGCCGTCAGGAGGACGTCCAGGCCGTCCGCCGAGGCCAGCGCAACGAGGCTCGCCGGGTTGGGGTCCTGACCGGCGAGCCGGCCGCGGTCCGGCGACAGCACCGCCACGCTCCAACGCCCCACGGCAAGCCGGGCGCCCGCGCGCAGCCCGCGCACCGGCACGCCCCGGTCGCGGGCCGCCCGGGCGGCCCGATCGTGCGCCGGCGCGAAGCCGTCCGCGGGCGGCGGCTCGTGCACCACCAGCCCGACGTCCACGCCCGCCAGGACGTCCGGGGCGCCGCCGACGTGGTCGAGCGAGTCGTGGGTGAGGACCATGACGTCGAGGCGGCGCACCCCGACCCGGCGCAGCGCGCGCGCGACGGGCGCCGGCGTGCCCGGCGGGCCCGCGTCCACCAGCGCCGCCGCGCCCTCCGGGCTCCGCAGCAGGATCGCGTCACCCTGCCCCACGTCGAGCGCCGTGATCGCGGGCGCCGCAGGCCACGGGGGCGGCGGCCCGGGCCGCAGCAGGGCCCAGGACCCGGCCGCGAGCGCGGCCACCGCCACGGCGAGCGCCCGCCACGGAAGCCGCCGCAACCGCGCGGCCCCCTCGCCCGGCCCGAGGGCTCTGGCCACCAGGGGCGGCGCCGCGGCCAGCGGCAGCAGCAGCGGCGCCGCCGCCGCCGGCAGGCTCACCGCGGCGCCGGGGATCGCGGCCGCCGCGCGCGCCGCGCCCAGGAGCGCCGACGCCCCGAGGCCCGCGAGCCACGCCGGCGCCGCCCCCGCGGCGGGCAGCAGCGCGCCTGCGGGGAGCCCGAGCAGGGCGAGCACGACGATCGGGGCCGCCATCGGCACGGCGACGACGTTCAGGGCGAGCCCGGCGAGCGACAGGCGCCCGAACTGCCACACCAGCACGGGCGCCGTCGCCAGGCCCGCGGCCCCGGCCATGGCCGCGAGGTCCGCGACCCGGCCCGGAGCCCAGCCGCGGAACCAGGCCGCGAGGGGCGGCGCGATCGCGAAGAGGCCGATCACGGCGGCGAACGACAGCTGCAGCCCGGGATCGGCGATCGCGCGGGGCTGGTGGGCCAGCAGGAGCGCGAGGGCGGCCAGCAGGAGGTACCAGCGCTCGCGCGGCGCCGAGCGCAGCTCGGCGGCCAGGCCGAGCCCGCCCACCACGCCCGCGCGGGCCACCGACGCCCCTCCCTCGCAGGCCAGGCAGTAGACGGCCATGACGGCTGCCGCGCCGGCGACCGCCGCGCGCCGGCGCAGCCCCAGCGCCCGCAGCAGGGCGAGGGCGGCGATCGCGACGACCGTGACGTTCTGCCCCGACACCGCCAGCAGGTGCCAGAGGCCGGCGTCCCGGAACGCCTCGGCGGCCGCCTCCGAGAGTCCCGAGCCGCCGCCGAGCGCCATTCCCCGCACCAGCTCGCGCCGGTCGCCGGACAGGCCGGCGCCGGCGTGCCCCTCCGCCCACCGCCGCCAGCCGTCGCGCAGCCCCTGCAGCCCCCCGCGCCGGCCGTCCTGACGCAGGGACGCGGGCCGCAGCCGCGCCGCGATCCCCTGACGGGCCAGCCAGCGGCGCCACCAGCCGGGGTCCTGGGCGTCCGCGGCCGGCCGCAGACGCCCCGACACGCGCAGCCGCTCGCCCAGGGAGGGGCGCCGCCGCCCGTCGTCGAGGTCGAGCAGCAGGCGCGTCCCCTCGGGCACCGCCGCTCCCGACGACAGGGCCAGCCGCTCGACCACACCCCGGGCGCGCAGCCCCCCGTGGCCGTCGGGGACCGGCGCGGCGTCGACGACCACGGAGCCCGACGCGTGCGCCGGCAGGGCGAGGCGGGGTGGCGCGGTCGCCGCGAGCCGGGCGCCGCCCCACGCCCAGCCCGCGAGCGCCACGGCGAGCGCCAGGAGCGCCAGCGCCGGCCCGGCCCTGCCGCGGACCGCCCAGGCCGCGGCCGCGCCGGCGGCGAGCGCCGTTGCGGCGGCGGCCGCGGCCGGCGGCGCGCCCCGGGCGAGGGCCGCCAGCAGCCCCGCGCAGAAGCACGCCAGCAGCGCGTGCGGCGCGAGCCGCAGGGCCGCCGGCGCCCGCCCGGCGAGCCGGCGCGCTCCCATCCGGCGACGCTAGGCCGTCCCCCGCCTCCGATCGCGCGCGGTCCGCGCCGGGGCCCGCGCGCCTCCGCGCCGCAGCGCGGCACAGTCGCCCTTGACCTCAAGTTGAGTTGAGCTTCTACCCTGGTCGCATCCCCACCAGCGGAAGGAGCGGCCCATGGCCACCGAGACCCAGCGACCGAGCGAGCGCATCATCGAGGAGGTCGGCTCCTGGCCCGGCGTCGAGATCGGCCCCGGCAGCCGCGGCGAGCTCGCGTTCAAGGTGGGCCGGCGCGAGCTCGGCCACCTGCACGGCGACCGCTCCGCCCATTTCGGGTTCCCGGTGGAGGTCTGGCACGAGCTCCACGACGCCGGCCGGATCGCCGACCACCCGGTCTTCCCCGGGCGCGTCGGGCCCGGCGTCGCGGCGGATCGAGGGCGACGCCGACGTGACCGACGTGATCGCGCTGATGCGGCTGAACTACGACCGGGTCGTGGCAAGGTACGGCGCGAGCCCGCGACCCGGAGGAGCCGATGACGGAGGGCACGAAGGCTGAGCGCGCCTGCGCCCTGCTCGAGGCGCTGCGGCGTGGCGACCGGCGGCATGGCCGCGGGGGAGGCCGTGCGCCGCGCCGATGAGATCGCCGCGGCCGCCGCGGCCTACGCCGGGCGCGGGCGCGGAGGCCGACGCCGCGGTCTTCGACGAGCACCTGGCCGCCGAGTTCCAGCTGCGCGACATCGACCGGACCATGGCGACGATGGTCGAGGACCCCTACCTCAACCACGTCGCGGTGATGACCGGCGGGCGCGGGGCGGCCGAGGTGCGGCGCTTCTACGACGAGCACTTCATCCCGCGCTGGCCGGCGGACACGTCGGTCACCCCGGTGTCGCGCACGGTCGGCCGCGAGCAGGTGGTCGACGAGCTGGTCATGAGCTTCACCCACGACGTCGAGATGGACTTCATGCTGCCGGGCGTCCCGCCGAGCGGCCGGCCGGTGGAGCTCCCGGTCGCCGCGGTCGTCGGCCTGGCGGACGGGAAGGTCGCCCACGAGCACATCTACTGGGACCAGGCGACCGTCCTCGTCCAGGTCGGCGCGCTCGACCCGGCCGGCCTGCCCGTCACCGGCGCCGAGCAGGCGCGCAAGCTGCTCGACCGCTCGCTCGCCCCGAACGCTCTGATCGTGAACTGGAGGGGTTAGCCCTTTCCGGCGCCCGCCCCGCCGCAGCCGGTGCGCCGGTCTGCCGGAGGCCCCGGCCAGGGGCCGGAGGCGCGCATGGCCGCCCGCAAGAGGCGGCCATCCGCTCTGTCACCCCTCCGGGATCGGGTCCCCGGCGGCCGGGTAGGGCAGGCGCTTCTTGGGCTCGGGCTCGGCGTTGGCGCGCTTGGACTCGGCCTCGATCTCGGCGTTGCGCCGGTCGCGCTCGGCGAAGACGCGCGCCTCGGGGGTGCCGGCCAGCAGGGCCAGGAACTCGGTGCGCTCGATCGTCTCGCGGGCCAGCAGGATCTTGGAGAGGGTCTCGAGCTCGGTGCGGTGCTCGACCAGGATGTCGCGGGCGCGCTGGTGGGCCTCCTCGATGATGCGCCTGATCTCGGCGTCGATCACCCGGGCCATGTCGTCCGAGTAGTCGGGCTCGGAGTGCATGTCCCGGCCCAGGAAGGGGGCGCCGTGGTTGTGGCCCAGCACGCGCGGGCCCAGCTTGTCGGACATGCCAAAGCGCATCGTCATCTGCTTGGCGGTCTGGGTGACCTTCTCGAGGTCGTTGGCGGCGCCGGTGGTGATCTCGTCGAAGACGATCTCCTCGGCCGCCCGGCCGCCCAGGCTCATGGCCATGGTGTCCTCCAGCTGGGCCCGGGTGGTGAGGAACTTGTCCTCGTCGGGCATGCTGATCGTGTAGCCCAGGGCCTGGCCTCGACTGACGACGCTGATCTTGTGCACCGGGTCGGCGTTGGGCAGGAAGTGGCCCACCAGGGCGTGGCCCATCTCGTGGTAGGCGGTCACCACCCGCTCCTTCTCGACGAGCAGGCGGGACTTCTTCTCGGGGCCGGCGATCACGCGCATGATCCCCTCTTCCAGCTCTGCCTGCTCGATCAGGCGCTTGCCCTTGCGGGCGGCCAGCAGGGCGGCCTCGTTGACCAGGTTGGCCAGGTCGGCGCCGGTGAAGCCGGGGGTCTGGCCGGCCAGGGCGCCCAGGTCGATCTCCTTGGCGATCGGCTTGCCCTTGGTGTGGACGACCAGGATCTGGGCCCGCCCGTCGCGGTCGGGGCGGTCGACCACGATCTGGCGGTCGAAGCGCCCCGGCCGCAGCAGGGCCGGGTCGAGGATGTCGGGCCGGTTGGTGGCCGCGATCAGGATGATGTTGTCCTTGGCCTCGAAGCCGTCCATCTCGACCAGCAGCTGGTTGAGGGTCTGCTCGCGCTCGTCGTGGCCGCCCCCGAGCCCGGCCCCGCGGTGGCGGCCGACGGCGTCGATCTCGTCCATGAAGATGATGCAGGGGCTGTTCTGCTTGGCCTGCTCGAAGAGGTCGCGCACCCGGCTGGCCCCCACCCCGACGAACATCTCGACGAAGTCTGAGCCCGAGATCGAGAAGAAGGGCACGCCGGCCTCGCCGGCCACGGCCCGGGCCAGCAGCGTCTTGCCGGTGCCGGGGGGGCCGAAGAGCAGCACGCCCTTTGGGATGCGGGCCCCCAGGGCCTGGAACTTCTTGGGGTTCTCGAGGAACTCCTTGATCTCCTGGAGCTCCTCGACGGCCTCGCTGACGCCGGCCACGTCCTTGAAGGTGATCTTGGGGGCGTCGACGGCCATCCGCTTGGCGCGGCTACTTGCCGAAGCTCATGACCTTGGAGCCGCCGCCCTGCATGCGGTTCATGAGGTAGATCCAGAAGACGATGAACAGCACGAAGGGCGCCAGCCAGATCAGGCTCGACCACCAGGGCGAGCCCGGGATGCCCTTGATCTCGTAGGGCACCTTGGCCTCATCCAGGGCGCTGGTGAGGCTGGCCGTGTCCTCGGGGATGTAGCCGGTCTCGATCTTGGTGCCGTCCTTGAGGTCGGCGGAGACCTCGTTGGACTCGGTCTTGATGGTGGCCCGGGCGACGTCGCCGGCCTGGATGTCGGCGATCAGCTGGGGGTAGGTGGGCGGGGGGGCCTTGTCCTCGTCCGAGACCACCAGCCGCTGGGCCACGAAGACCAGCAGGATCACGATCAGGATCGGGAAGGCCGCGCTCTTGAGGAACCTGTTCAGGTCCGCCCCCTTCCGGGGCCCGGGAGCGATCCAGTGCGCCGCCCGCCGTCTGTCGATGTTAGACCACTCCGCCGGGCCGCTGTCCATGCCCGTTGGTCGCGCGACCGAAGCCGTCAGGGCGTCACCTGGGCCCGCAGCGCCTCGAGGCGCGCCGGCCCGATGCCCGGCACGTCGAGCAGCTGGTCAACCGACGAGAAGCCCCCGTGCGTCCGCCGCCACTCGACGATGCGCGCGGCCAGGGTCGGGCCGATGCCGTCGAGCGCGTCGAGGTCCTGCTCGGTCGCCGAGGACAGGCTGATCGGGCCGGTCGACCCCGGCGCGCGCCGCCGCACCGGCGCCGCCGCCCCGGCCGCGCGCCGGGATGAGCACCTGCTGGCCGTCCTGGAGGGGCGCCGCCAGGTTGAGGGCGGAGAGGTCCGCCCGCCGCGTGGGCCCGCCGGCGCGCCGGATCGCCTCGATCGCGCGGGCGCCCGCGCCGACCCGGTAGACGCCCGGGCGCCGCACCTCGCCGGCGACGTGGACGAGCGCCCGCGGCGCCGGGGGGTCGACGACCTCGGCCCCGGCGGTCGCTGCGCCGCCCCCGGCGGCCGGCTGGCCGCCACGGTCACCGGAGCCCGGGCCGAGCCGCCACGCGACCAGCGCCAGCGCCACCGCGGCGAGGACGTAGGCCCACCCCGACCGCCGCAGCCAGGGAAGCAGCCGCTCCATGACGCGACGCTACGGGCAGCGGGCCGCGCGGACGGCGCCCCGGGCGTGACGGAGCAGGGACGGATGCGCGCCGGCGGGCGCGCGTCCGGCGCCGCTACCCGAGCACCAGGTTCACCAGCCGGTCGGGCACGACCACCTCGCGGACCACCTCGCGGCCGTCGACCGCCGCGACGACGCGCGGGAGGTCTCGGGCCCGCGCCACCAGCTCCTCCTGGGGCAGGCCGACCGGCACCTCCAGGCGCTCGCGCAGCTTGCCGTCGACCTGCACGACCACCGTGACCGTCTCGCGCTCGAGGAAGGCGGGGTCGGCCTGCGGCCACGGCTCACGCCAGAGCTCCTCGCCGCCCAGCGCCTCCCACAGCTCGCTGGAGACGTGCGGGGCGAACGGGAACAGCAGCGACACCGCCGTCCGGGCCGCGTATCGCAGGGCCTCGCGCGCGGCGTCGGACGCGATCGCGCCCTCGGACACCCCCTTCGTGCCGAGGTTGACGAGCTCCTGGATCGCCGAGATGGCGGTGTGGAACGAGAACCTTTCGCCGATGTCCGTCGTCACCTTCGCGATGGTCGCCTCGGCCTTGCGCACCAGCTCCAGGGCGATCGGCGTCGCCGTCCAGCGACTCGATCGCGGGCCGCTCGGCCGGCGGTCCCGGCGTCGAGGCCGCCGACCAGGCGCCAGAGGCGGTCGAGGAAGCGCCGCAGGCCCTCGACCCCGCGGTCGCTCCACTCGGCGTCGTCGGCGGCCGGGCCCATGAAGAGCACGTAGAGCCGCAGGGTGTCGGCGCCGTAGCGCTCGACGTACTCGTCCGGCGCGACCACGTTGCCCTTGCTCTTGCTCATCTTCGCGCCGTCGCGGTAGATCATCCCCTGGGTGAACAGCCGCGCGAACGGCTCGTTCGCGGCCAGAAGGTCCGCGTCGTGCAGCACCTTGGTGAGGAAGCGCGCGTAGAGCAGGTGCAGGATCGCGTGCTCGATGCCGCCGATGTACTGGTTGACCGGCATCCAGTAGTCGGCGACCTCGCGCTCGAACGGCGCGGAGGCCAGGTGGGGGGCGGTGTAGCGCAGGAAGTACCAGGACGAGTTGACGAACGTGTCCATCGTGTCCGTCTCGCGGCGCGCGGGGCCGCCGCAGCGAGGGCAGGCGACGTCCACGAAGTCCGGGTTGGTCGCGAGCGGGCTCTGCCCCCGCGGCGCGTAGTCGTCGACCGGCGGCAGCAGCACGGGGAGCTCGTCGTCCGGCACCGGCACGACCCCGTCGTCGGGGCAGTGCACCACCGGGATCGGCGCCCCCCAGTAGCGCTGGCGCGAGATCAGCCAGTCGCGCAGCCGGTAGCCGACCGTCGCCTCGCCCACGCCCCGCTCGGCCAGCCAGGCGCTGATCGCGCGCTTGGCGTCGTCGACGTCGAGCCCGTCGAGGAACCCCGAGCTCACCAGCCGCCCCGGGCCGGCGTGCGCCTCCTCGACCGGCGCGTCGGCCTCGACCCCCTCTGGCGCGATCACCCGCCGCACCGGCAGCCCGTGGGCGCGCGCGAAGGCGAGGTCGCGCTCGTCGTGAGCCGGGACCGCCATGAGCGCGCCGGTGCCGTAGTCCATCAGGACGTAGTCGGCCACCCACACCGGCAGGGCCTCGCCGTTGACCGGGTTGACGACGTGGCGCCCGGTGAAGACGCCGGTCTTGGCCGAGTCGACGTCGCCGCGCTCGGCGGCGGTCTCGCGCGCCGCGGCGGCCGCGTACGAGCGCACGGCCGCCTCCTCGGGCCGCCCCTCCACCAGATGGCCCACCGCCGGGTGCTCGGGGGCGAGCACGAAGAAGGTGGCACCGAAGAGCGTGTCGGGCCGGGTCGTGAAGACCGGGATCTCCTCGGCGCCGTCCTCGGTGCGGAAGACGACGCGAGCGCCCTCGGAGCGGCCGATCCAGTTTCGCTGCTGGGTCAGCACGCGCTCGGGCCAGTCGATCAGCTCGTCCATGTCGTCGAGCAAGCGCTGGGCGTACTCGGTGATCCTGAAGAACCACTGGGTGAGCTGGCGCAGCTCCACCTCCGCGCCGCAGCGCTCGCAGCGGCCGTCGATGACCTGCTCGTTGGCCAGCACGGTCTGGTCGACCGGGCACCAGTTGACGGCGGCCTCCCGGCGCTCGGCCAGCCCGCGCTCGAGGAGGCGCAGGAAGATCCACTGCGTCCACCGGTAGTACTCGGGATCGCTGGTCGCGAGCTCCGTCTCCCAGTTCGACCGAGACGCCCAGCCGCCGCATCTGCTCGCGGATGCGCGCGATGTTGCCGGCGATGACCTCGGCCGGGGGGTCGCCCGTCTCGATGGCGGCGTTCTCGGCAGGCAGCCCGAACGCGTCGTAGCCCATCGGGTGGAAGACCGCGGCGCCGTTGCGGCGGCGGAAGTGCGCCACGACGTCGCCCATCGTGTAGTTCTTGACGTGACCGATGTGGATCTCGCCCGACGGGTACGGGAGCATCTCGAGCACATACGCCTTCGGCCGCGCCGGCAGCGCGGGCCGCTCTCCGTCGCGCGAGAGGGGCTCGGCGTGGAAGGCGCGGTCCCGTTCCCAGGCCCGCTGCCATTTGGACTCGACGGGCGCAGGGTCGTACCGTTCCGGCAGGATTCGCCCAGGCGCCGACACGCCGGCGAGTATCGCACACCCCTCCGGGACGACCCGCTGACCACGACCCGCCCCCCCATCGTGATCCGAGAGGCGGATGTGACCGAGGACTTCCTCGGGATCATCGGCCTCTACCGGGCGCACGGCTGGACCCATGCGAGCGATCCGGAGCGCCTGCGCACCGCCATCGAGGCGTCCTCGTACTCGGTCGTGGCGCTCGAGGAGGAGCGCGTGGTGGGCTTCGCGCGCGCGATGTCCGACGAGGCCTTCGCCGTCTACATCGCCGACATCCTCGTGGCCCCCGACCGCCAGCGTCAGGGGATCGGCCGCACGCTCGCCGAGGCGCTCCTCGAGCACTACCCGATCGAGCGCTTCCACCACCAGGTGCTCGTGGCCGAGCGCGGCGCCGAGGGCTTCTACCGCAAGCTCGGCATGGTCCCCGTGACCTCGTACGGCCTGACGGCCTTCATCCGGGCGCGGCGGTGAGCGGGCCGGGCGGTCCGGGCCCCATCGCCCGGGCCGTGCGATTCGCGCGGATGGCGGGGACGTCGATCGCGGCCCCGGACGCCGCGCCCTGGGTCACCGACTTCCTGAACGCCGCTTACTACGCCCGCCCCGAGGGCGAGCGCGAGGTCGACGACCTCCGCCTGGCGTTCTGCGTCCTCACCACCCGCTGGAGCCGGCTCGGCGGCCGGCGGCTGCACCTGACCGACCTGCGGGCGTTCCACCGCGCCTACCGGCGGCGTTTCAGCCGCGACGGAGGCCGCGGACGGCTCGCCCGCGCGGACCTCCTGGAGGGCGGAGACCGGCTCCTGGGCCCGTGGTTCTCGGGTGGCTACGCCGACCCGGCGCGGCGCGGCTGGGGGATCGTCTTCGAGCGCGCCTCCGATCGCGAGGCCCACCGCCCCGAGCGGCGGATGGCCCACGCCAAGGTCGGCGAGCTCACGCCACCCTCCGCCCCGCCCGGCCGGCGCGTCTGGAAGACCTACGACCCGGTCCCGGTGGCCGACGTTGACCTGGTGATGGAGCGGCTCACGGCGCCGGAGTCGTGGCCGGACTTCGGCTCCGACCACGGCCGCTTCACCCCGCTGCGCCCCGGCGGCCTGCTCGGCCAGACGTTCGAGATCGAGGTGGTCGCCGGGGCGGGCACCCGCCATCCCCTCCTGACGCGCGGCTACGTCACGTGCACGCGCCTCGAGACCGGCGACCGGCCGCAGAGCCTCGAGGCGCTGGTTGCCGAGATGGACGCGGGCCTGGCGGGCGTCGGGGCGCGGACCCTCCCCGACGGCCACCGCGCGGTGGCGGTCGCCCAGCTCACGACCCACGTGGGCCACTTCATGGGCCCCGGCCTGAGCCATCTGGTCGTCTCGGCCGGTCCCGGCGGCGCGGCCCTGCGCGACGTCGGGAGCTGGGACCCGATGCGGTTCCCGATGAGCCTCGCCTACCGCCTCGGGGGCAAGGAGGCCCAGCGCGCCTTCTGGGGCGAGCGCGGAGCGGCGAACAGCCTGCTGCACCAGTTCGCCGCGCCCTGACGCTCAGCCGGCGGAGCGTTTCGCGCGGTCAGGCCCCGAAGTAGGGTGGCGAGGTGACGCGGGCGGACAAGCCGACGGTCCCCGCGCCCTTCGGCGAGCGGCCGGCCTGGCGCCCGGAGCGGCCCCGCCTGCGGCCGACCCGGCTGGTGGTCTCGTGGATCCTGGGCGCCCTGACGCTGATGGCCGCGGCCGCCCTGCTGCCGGGCGTCTCCATCACCGGCTTCTGGGGGGCGCTGCTGGCCGCGGCCCTCATCGCCGTCCTGAACGCCCTGCTGCCCCCCGTGGTCGCGGCGGTGCGGCTGCCCTACACGGTGGGGCTGAGCTTCGTGCTGATCCTGGTGCTGGATGCCCTGCTGCTCGAGCTGGTCTCGGAGATCGCCCCCGACGCCATCCGCGTTGACCACTTCGGCTGGGCGCTCCTGACGGCCCTGGTCGCCTCGGCCGTGGGCATCGTGCTCGAGGTCGTGTTCGGCACCAACGACGACGACGCCTACAACCTGCGGGTGGTGCAGCGGATCGCGGAGCGCACGTCCGGGACGACCAGCACCTCGATGCCGGGCATCGTGTTCCTCGAGATCGACGGGCTGGCCCTCCCGGTGCTGCGACGGGCGATGCGCGACGGGAGCGCGCCCGAGATGGCCCGCTGGCTGGCCGACGGCACCCACCGGCTCGTGGAGTGGGAGACGGACCTCTCGTCCCAGACGGGCGCGAGCCAGGCCGGCATCCTGCTGGGCTCGAACCACGACATCCCCGCGTTCCGCTGGGTGGAGAAGGAGACCGGCAGGCTTATGACCTGCTCGGCGCCGGCCGACTGCGCCGAGATCGAGCGCCGCCACGCGAGCGGGCTGGGACTCCTGGCCGGCGGCGGGGCGAGCCGGGGCAACCTCCTGTCGGGCGAGGCCGACGAGACCATCCTCACGGTGAGCCGGGTTCGACGCCGAGAAGCGGGCGAACCCCGGCTACCGCGCGTTCTACGCCAACGGCTTCAACGTCACGCGCGCGCTCGTGCTGATCGTGTGGGAGGTCATCCTGGAGTGGACCGCCGGCATCCGGGCGATCCGCCGCGACGTGCGCCCGCGCGGCCACCGCGGCGGCGTCTACCCGCTGCTGCGCGCGGGGATGTGCGTGGCGGTCCGCGACCTGGTCGTCCACGGCGTGCTGACCGACATGATGGCGGGCCGGCCGGCCGTGTACGCGACGTTCGCCTCGTACGACGAGGTGGCCCACCACTCGGGGATCGAGCGCGCCGACACCCTCGAGGCCCTCCGCAAGCTCGACCAGCAGTTCGGCCGCATCGAGCGCGCCCGGCGCTACGCCCCCCGCCCGTACGAGATCGTCGTGCTCTCCGACCACGGCCAGACCCAGGGCGCCACCTTCCTCCAGCGCAACGGGTACGGCCTCGAGGACCTCGTGCGCCGCGCGCTCTCGGGGGGCACCGTCGCCAAGGTCGAGGCCGGCGACGAGAACGACACGGCCGTCGGCCGCGCCGCGAACGAGGCCACCGGGCGGATGGGCGGGGACCGGACGCCGGGGGACGACGCCGGCGGCGGCGACGTGATCGTCCTCGGCTCCGGGAACCTCGGTCTCGTCTACCTGATGGAGCGGCCGGAGCGGCTCACCCGCGAGGAGATCGACGAGCGCCACCCCGACCTCATCCCCGCCCTGCGCGCGCACCCCCACATCGGCTTCCTGCTCGTGCGCTCTCGCGAGCACGGCGCACTCGTACTGGGCGCGCGGGGCGAGCGCCGGCTCGCGACGGGCCACGTGGACGGCGAGGAACCACTCGCGCCCTTCTCGCCGACCGCCGCGAAGCACCTGGTGCGCGCCGACGGCTTCCCCCACGTCGCCGACATCATGATCAACAGCTTCTACGACCCCCAGCTCGACGAGGGCTGCGCGTTCGAGGAGCTGATCTCCTTCCACGGCGGCATGGGCGGGTCGCAGACGCGCCCCTTCATCATGTACCCCGTTGGCTTCCGCATCCCGGAGAAGCCGATCGTAGGTGCCGAGGCGGTCCACTCCCTCCTCGCGGGATGGCGGGCGATGCTTCAGGCCAGCCCGGGTTCCCCGGACCCGGCGTGACGGCCCGCCCGAACCGTCTCACCTGGCTCGGGCACTCCACCGTCGTGATCGATCTCGACGGCGTGCGCCTCGTGACCGACCCTGTCATCACCGGGCGCGTCGGCCACCTGCGCCGGAGGGTCGCGCCGGCCGCGGTGCCCGAGCGCGTCGACGCCGCCCTCGTATCGCACCTGCACCTCGACCACCTCCACGGCCCGTCGCTGCGGCGCCTCGCGCCGGCGCGGATCGTCGCGCCCCGGGGCTCCCGCAGGCTCGTCGGCCGCAGGACGGGCGCGGCGGTCTCCGAGGTTGACGAGGGCGACGAGGTGGCGATCGGGCCGCTCCTGGTGAGGGCGGTCCACGCCGAGCACGAGGGGCGCCGGGCGCCGGGGCTGCCGCGCAGGCCGGCGCTGGGCTACGTGGTGCGCGGATCGCGCGCCGTGTACTTCGCGGGCGACACCGGGCCGTTCAGCGGCATGGCCGGCCTCGCGGCGGCGGCGCTCGACGTGGCGCTCCTGCCCGTCTGGGGGTGGGGGCCGACGCTGGGGCCGGGCCACCTGGACCCCGAGACCGCGGCGCAGGCGCTGGCCCTCCTGCGCCCCCGCCGGACGGTGCCGATCCATTGGGGCACCTACGCGCCCGCCTGGACGTCCCGCCGCGCGCCTCCGGGCTTCCTCGCCGTTCCTCAGCGCGAGTTCGCGCGGCTGGCCGCGCGGCTGGCGCCGCACGTGGAGGTCGTCATGCTCTCGCCCGGGGAGGCGACACCCCTCGACGCCTGAGAGGATCAGGCGGACGGAACCTGGTCCTCGGCGGCTCCGATCGACCCCATGCGCCAGGTGTTCAGCTTGACGCGACAGCCGTGCGGCTACTCATCGCGCACGGTGATCCGGCCGACGCGCTGGTGGGTCAACGTGGCGCCGGCCCAGTTCGACGACCGCCTTCGCGCGGTCCTCGTTCGTCGGCAGCAGCGCCAGGTGCACCGCTCCCCAGGCCGCCTGCGCCCTTCTGCCGGTCATCGTGCTCCCGCCGAGCATTTGCACGACCGCGGCGCCGCGCCCGATCATCGCCATCGTGCCCTTGTCGCGGTACCGGAAGGACTTGGCCGCCTTTCCGGCGACCCGGCGGGCGATCGCCTCTCCGGCGTGCTCCCCGGATTGGAGCGCCACCGAGCCCAGCTGGGGCAGGACCTGCCCGGTCTTCCCGTCCGTGATCGCGGCGACGTCGCCGAGCACGTAGACCTCCGGGTGGTCGGGGAGCGCGAGGTCGGCCCCGACGGCGATGCGATTCCCGCGCTGGAGCTCGAGCCCGAGCGACTGGACGAGCGGGTTGCCCTGCAGGCCGGCGCCCCAGACCAGGGTGTGCGCCTTCAGCTCCTCTCCGGACTTGAGCGTGACCCGCGTCGGCGAGACGGACGAGACCATCGCGCCGGTCATCACCTCGACCGTGCGCTCCGCCAGCGCCGTCGCCGCGTACTTGCGAAGCCTCGGCTTGAACATCGAGAACAGCTCCGGCCCAGCCTCGACCAGGATCACGCGCGCCTGCTCCTGCGGGAGCGCCGGATAGTCGCGCGCGAACACCGCCCGGTAGAGCTCGGCGATCGCCCCGGCGGTTTCCACCCCCGTCGGTCCCCCGCCGACGATGACGACGTTGAGCACGCCGTCGTCCACCAAGCTCGGGTCGCGGTCGGCGGCCTCCCACCGCTCGAGCAGGTGATCCTTGAGGCGAAGCGCGTGCGGCAGCGTGTACATCGGAAACGCGTGCTCGGCCGCGCCGTCGGTGCCGAAGAAGTTGACCTCGGCGCCGAGGCCGAGGACGAGGAAGTCGTAGGTCATCGGCGCGATCTCGTCGAAGCGGACCTCGCGCGCGTCGAGGTTGACGCCGGTCACGCTCGCCTGGTGAACGGTCGTGTTGTCCTGTCGCCCGAGCAGGTCACGGAGGGAGTGGCCGACGGCCGTCGTCTCCAGCAGGCCGGTCGCGAGCTGGTACAGCAGCGGCTGGAAGGTGTGGTAGTTGTGCCGGTTGACGAGCACGACCTCGGCGTCCGCGCGCCCGAGCTTCCGGGCGGCGCCGACTCCGGCGAACCCCCCGCCGAGGATGAGGACGCGCGGGCGCTCGCTCATGCCGTCCCGCCCAGTCGCTCGAGCAGATGGTCGCCGACGCGGAGCGAGTTCGCCATCGCGGTCATGCCGGGTCCGCTCACCGGCGCAGTCCATACAACCCGGTGGGGGCGGTCAACGCCCTCTGCGCGAGGGCGTCGCCGAGGTCCCGTTCGACCGGGGGCCCGTCAGGCCGGCTCGGGCGGCGGGCTCGTTGCGGCGCCGGGCGGCGCGGCCCGGGCCAGCGCGAGCTTCCGGCTCACGTGAACGGCGGCCGACGTGAGCGGCGCCGAGAGGATCAGCCCGACCATGCCGAACAGGGCGCCTCCCGCGATCGTCACGATCAGGACGGCCAGCGGGTTGATGTCGAGCGTGGCCCCGAAGGCCACCGGCTGCACGATCTGCTGGAGCATGCCGTTCGCGAGGATCACGATCACGAGCATGATCAATGCCGTCGTCGAGCCCTCCGTCCCCAGGGCGATCACCACCGCGAACGCGCCCGAGACGAAGGCGCCGATGAAGGGGACGTACGCCGTGACGAAGGTGACCACGGCGATCGTCCCGGCCAGCGGGACGCCCAGCGCGAGGGCCCCGAGCCCGACCACGACGGCGTTGAATGCCGCCACGATCGAGACGCCGACGAAGTAGCGCCGCAGCGACCCCAGGACCTCGCCCGTCACGATCGTCGCCACGGGCACCGGCACGCCCAGGTGGCGGTCCACGAACCGCTTGATCGTCGGCCCGTCCTTCAGCAGGAAGAAGATGCTGAAGAGGGTGAACGAGACGAAGAAGGCGACGGAGGTCAGCCCCTGGATCCCGCCGGCGACGCCGTTCAGGAGCGTGGAGCCGGCGCCCGTGACGGCGACCTTGACGTCCTGCGAGGCGTCGGAGGTCCCGTTGGCGTCCGCGTCGTTGGCCCAGCCCTCGATCGTGTCCAACGCCTGATTGGCCGAGGCCTCGATCTGGGCGGACTGCTCGACGATCCCGCCGATGACGAGCAGGAAGACGCCGACGGCGATGGCGAGGAGGACGAGGAGCATCAGCCCCGCGCCGGCGGCGCGCGGTACGCGGTGGCGAGCGAGCCACGCGACGCCCGGCGAGCAGACGGCGGCCACGACCCCGCCCGCGACCACCGGCTCGACGATCGACGAGGTGATGCCCAGGATCCAGACGAGGCCGACGAGGATCGCGGCGAGGCCGACCACGAGCCACGACGTCCGGCCCAGCGAACGGAGCCAGCGGGGCGCCTCGAACAGGCGCGACAGGGCGCCCGGCGGCAGCTCGGCGCCGGCTGCCCGCACCTCAACGGGCCCGGGCGTTCCGGTGCGCCTGCGCCGGAGGGTCACGCCGATGGCCCTCCGCGGGCGGACCTAGCCACGGGGAGGCCCACCCAGCTCGTCGAGGCGGCGGTGCAGGGCCTCGATCTCATCCAGTATGCGCTGCTCGGTGTCCATGCCCTGCCGTCGGCGGACCGTCTGCATCAGGCCGCTCGCCAGCGCTCCCGACACCACGGTGATGAGGGCGATCCCGGTGAACATGACCACACCCGCGACGACGCGGCCGGCGACGCTGGTCGGCACGACGTCGCCGTAGCCCACGGTCGTCACGGTCTGCGCCGCCCACCAGAGCGCGATGCCGTAGTTGGGGAAGTTGTCCTCGTCGACGAGCCACATGAGGAGGGCGCCGAGCGTCACGATCGTGACCGTGTAGATCCCGATGATCTGCACGGCGAGCCCCGGGGTGATGCCGCCGGAGCGCTCCATCTTCTGGAACCAGCGGCGTTGGACGGGCCGGTGCGCCACGCACCGTAGTTCGACCCCCCGCCCGGCGTGCCTGCCGGGCGGGGGGTCGGGGTGGCGGAGCGCTTACCGCGCCGTTGTGGCCGGCTCGCGCACCTCGACGTCGAGGCGGGGCAGGCGGCGGTCCAGCCACCCCGGCAGCCACCAGTTGCCACGCCCGAGGATCTGCATGACCGCCGGCACCAGCACCATCCTCACGATCGTCGCGTCCACGAAGATCGCCGTCGCCATGCCGATCCCCATGAGCTTGAGGAAGACCTCGGGGCTCGAGAGGAAGGCCAGGAAGACGACCACCATGATGGCCGCGGCGGCGGTGATCACGCGCGCGGTGCGCGCGAGGCCCTCGACCACGGACCGTGAGGAGTCCCCGTGTCGCAGGAACTGCTCACGGATGCGCGACAGCAGGAACACCTCGTAGTCCATCGAGAGCCCGAACAGGATGGCGAACATCATCACGGGGATGAACGGCGCGACCGGGGTCTCGGAGTCGATCCCGACCAGGCCGCCGGCCCAGCCGCCCTCGGCCACCAGCGCGACCACGCCGTAGGCCGCCCCGACCGACAACAGGTTCATCAGGCCGGCCTTCAGGGCCATGATCGGCGCCCGGAAGGCGACCAGCAGGAGCAGGAACGACAGGCCCACGACGCCGACGATGAACAGCGGCAGGCGCTCGCTGACCAGCTCGCTCTGGTCGACGAAGGCCGCCGTGGTGCCGCCGATCAGCACGCGCGCACCGCCGGGCGTCTCGTCGGGCAGGTCGGCCCGAAGGCGGTCGACCAGGTCCTGGGTCGCGGCGTCCTGCGGCGAGGACTCCGGGATCACGGCGATGATCGCGGCGTCGCCGGCCTCGTTGAGCAGCGGCGGTGCCACGGACGCGACGCCCTCCTCGGCCTGCAGCCGCTGCGACAGCGCCGTCAGGTCGGCGCCGGCCCCGGGCGTCGTCAGGTCGGCCGCCACCAGCAGCGGCCCGTTCGCGCCGGGGCCGAAGCCCTCGCTGATGAGGTCGTAGGCCTGGCGCGTGGTGGAGCCGGAGGAGTTGTTGCCCGCGTCCGGGAAGCCCAGGCGCAGCCCGAGCGCTGGCGCCGCCAGCGCGAGGAGGATCGCCGTCGCGGCGATCGCCGCGGTCCACGGGCGGCGCTGGACCCCTCGCGCCCACCGCACCGCCGGAGCCGGGCGATCGGTCCGCATCGCGCGGCCCAGGCCGGGGATGCGCAGCCGGTCCACGCGCCGGCCGGCGAACGCCAGCAGCGACGGCAGCAGGGTCACCGACGCGGCCATCACCACCAGCACGGCGATGATCGCGGCCACGGCGACGCCCACCATGTAGGAGACGCCCATCAGGAACAGACCGAGCAGCGAGATCACGACGGTGCCGCCGGCGATGAGGACGCTGCGGCCGGCCGTGGTGACTGCCTCGACGATGGCGTCGCGCACCTCGCGTCCGTCGGCCAGGGCCGCGCGGAAGCGGGTCAGGATGAGCAGCGCGTAGTCGATCCCGACGCCGATGCCGATCAGCGCCGAGACGGCCGGCGCCCACTCCGGGACGTCGACGGCCAGGGTGGCGATCCCGATCAGCCCGATCGAGATGCCCAGCCCGGCGAGGGCGATGGCCATCGGCAGCCCGACGGCGACAAGGGAGCCGAAGGCGATCAGCAGGACGACCGCGGCCGCGACCAGGCCGATGAGCTCGGGCTCCCCGCCTTCCTCGGCGTTCCCGATGAGGCCTCCGCCAAGCTCGATGCGCAGCCCGTCTCCCCCGGCGTCCTCGGCGAGCTCGATCAGGCGCTCGCCGGTGGCGACGGGGACGTCCCACGACGCCCGGTCGATGGCGAGGTTGACGGTCGCGATCGTGCCGTCGTCGGAGACGCGCGGCTGCCCCGGCTCGCCGATGCCCTCGAGCGTCGCGGCCTCTGCCAGGAAGGAGTCGACGCGATCGCGCGCCGCGGGCGCGAGGGCTCCGTCGGGGGCTTGCCAGACGACGTTGACCGACGCGTCCGAGCTTCCCGGGAAGCGCTCCTCGATCAGATCGGCGGCGGCGCTCGAGTCGGCTCCGGGCGTCGAGTAGTCGGCGGCGTAGTCGCCCGTGATGCGGGGCGCCAGGGCGATCGTCGCCGCCAGGATGACGATCCAGACGACGACCATGACCCCGCGCCTGCGCACCGAGAGGTCGGCGAGCCGAGCGAGGAACCCGGCGGGTTGGTTCGGCGGGGCGGACATCGGGGCTCCTTTCGCGAGGGTTCGCTCCCACGCTAGGCCCGGCCCGGCGCCGCCACGACGCCCCGCGGGGCGAACCTTTCGGTCCCCCTCCGGGAGGACGGCGATCCACCCCCGGGGCGATACGCCCGCGCGCGATCGGCGCTAGCGTCGGATCCGCAGTGGGCGCGTCATCTCATCCCGCGACCGCGCGCCGGCCGTGGCGCCGGTGGCTCCCCCTCGCGATCGACGTGGGACTGGCCGCATTCGCCTTCTTCGCGACGCTCGCCATGCTCGAGGGCTTCCACGACGACGGGCGCGAGATCGACGGGCTGGGCGTGGGGCTCGCGGCGCTCACGGCGTTGCCGCTGCTCTGGAGGCGCCGTTGGCCGCTCATCGTCTTCCCGCTGACCTGGGTGCCGACGCTCGTGCTCTACGGGATGGACTATTCGCTGGGGCCTCCGATCGGCTCGATGATCGCGCTCTACGAGGTCGCGGCCTCGCCGCGCCACTCGCGCAGCCATGCCTTCCGCACCGCCCTCGTGGTCGCGGCCTACCTGCTCGCCTTCCTGGTCTTCTCCCTCATCGCCGAAAGCGTGGGTCCGGAGGAGATCCTCGGCGGGGTGGTCAGCTGGGGCGGGGCCTGGTACGTGGGCGACCGCGTCCGGCTGCGCCGCGAGCGGCGGGAGGCCGCGCGCGAGCGCGCCGAGCAGGACCGGCGGATCGCGGTCGCCGAGGAGCGCACCAGGATCGCCCGCGACCTGCACGACTCGGCCGGCCACGCGATCAACGTGATCCTCGTGCAGGCCGGCGCGGCCCGGCTGCTGCGCGAGAAGGACCCGGCCGGTGCGCGCGAGGCCCTCGAGACCATCGAGGAGGTCGCGCGCGAGACGCTCGACGACATCGACCGCATGGTGCAGGCGCTGCGCGACGGGGCCGAGCCCGGGGCGGGCGGAGGCGTCGTCGAGCCGCCGTCGGGGCTGTCGGCGCTCGACGGACTGGCCGAGCGCCACCGCGCCGGCGGCCTCGACGTCCGGATCGACGTGCGCGGGCCGGCACGTCCCCTGCCGCCCGCCGTGGACGGGACCGCCTACCGCATCCTCCAGGAGGCGCTCACCAACGCCGCCCTGCACGGCGAGGGCCCGGCCGAGGTCGAGGTGGAGTACGGGGACGACGCGCTCGCGCTCTCCGTGAGCAACCGCGCCGGCCGGAACGGGGCGGCCCGCCCCGGCGGGGGCCACGGCATCGTCGGCATGCGCGAGCGGGCCGCGCTCATGGGGGGCTCGCTCGAGACCGCCTCGGAGGCCGGGATCTTCCGCGTGCGGGCGCGCCTGCCCTACGCGGCGGAGCGGACATGAGCCCGCCCGTCAGCGTGCTGATCGTCGACGACGACGACCTCATGCGCGCGGGCCTGCGCGCCGTGCTGTCGAGCGACCCCACGGTGAGGGTCGCCGGGGAGGCCGGCGACGGGTCGGAGGCCCCGGGCGCGGCCCGGCGGCTGCGGCCGGACGTGGTCCTCATGGACATCCGCATGCCCGGGGTCGACGGCATCACGGCCACCCGCCAGGTGCTGGAGGCGGCGCCGGAGACGCGGGTCGTCATCCTCACCACCTTCGAGGAGGACGACTACATCTTCGGCGCGCTCGGCGCGGGTGCCTCGGGCTTCCTCCTGAAGCGCACGCGTCCCGAGGACCTCATCGCCGCGGTCCACACGATCGCCGCCGGCGACTCGCTGCTGGCGCCCTCGGTCACCCGGCGGGTGATCGAGCGCATGGCGACCCAGCCGCCGCCTGCGCCGGGCGCCGACCGGCTCGACGCCCTCACGCCCCGCGAGCGCGACGTGCTCGAGCTGGTGGCGCGGGGCCTCAGCAACGGCGAGATCGCCAAGGAGCTGGTCATCGAGGAGTCCACCGTCAAGACGCACGTCAAGCGCATCCTGGGCAAGCTCGGGGCGCGCGACCGCGTCCAGGCCGTCATCGCCGCGTTCGAGGGAGGTCTGGCCCGGCCCTGACCCTCGGGGTAGGGTCGGCGCGTGCTCCGGCGCCTGCTGATCGCCCTGGTGCCCGCCCTCCTGGGTGCCCTCGCCGCACCGGCCGTCGCGCAGGCCGACTTCATGCACTTCACGACCCCCTCCGGGAACATCGACTGCGTCGCCAGCTTCGACTCCCCGGCGGTTGACTGCCTCGTCCAGAGGGCGTCGTGGCCCCGCGTCCCGCCGCGGCCCGACGACTGCGACCTCGACTGGATCGGCACCCAGATCGGCCTGGCCCGGGGGCGCGTCTCGCTCGGCTCCTGCCGGGGGGACGTCGGCCCCGCGTGCTTCGCCCAAAGCGGCGACTGCCCGGCGCTGCCCTACGGCACGAGCCTGACCCTCCCCTCGAAGGTGCGCTGCACCTCGCGCCGGAGCGCGCTCACCTGCCGGGCCCGGAGGGGCGCGGGCGTCGGCTTCACCGTCTCCCGCCAGGGCTACCGCATCGTCCGTTAGCGCACGGCGTCACCCCCTGCGGCGCGTAGGCCGACGCCGCCGGCGGCGCTCAGGCGCTGAGCTCGCGCTCGAGCGGCGTCCGGAAGCGCGGCGTGAATCGCACGTCCCCCAGCCAGCCGGCGAGGCGCTCCGCCTCCCGCTCCACGGCGGCGCGGGCGGCGGCGCCGACGTCCTCGAGCAGGCGGACCGCGACCTCGCCGTCACGGCGCTGCGCCCAGCCGCCCACGATGCGCCCGTCCGACCACACGGTCGGGCCGATGTTTCCGGAGCGGTCGAAGAGGAGCGGCCCGTGCTCGCCGAGGAACCACGCCCGCCCCGACCATCCCATCGGGGTCGCGTCCAGCGCCGGCAGGAGGGCGACCCAGGGCTCGGGGGCGGCGATCGGCTCCAGGTCGCCCGCGAGGACCAGGCCCGTCGCGCCGTCCCCCAGGTTGACCTCCTCGGTCGCCAGGCGCGCGAGCGCGGCGCTCGTCTGGCGGAGCGTCCAGCCGGTCCACCAGCGGAGGTCGGACAGCGGCGCGGGCCCGAAGGCCGCGAGATAGCGCCTCACCAGCTCGGCCCCCGCCCCCTCGGCGTCGCGGGCGGGCATGCCCTCGGGCAGCCAGCGCTCGACCGGCGACCAGCGGTACTGGCTCGATGCCCACGAGCCCCGCGGGCGCCCGCGGACCACCCGGCCGTCCATGGAGAGCTGCCCCAGGACCCATGTGGAGACGTTCTGGCGCGCCTCGTACGGCTTCCCGGCGGCCATCAGGACCGACGTCCGCAGGCGCGGCTCGTCGGCCGAGAGCTCCGCCGCAGCCGCCTCGCCCCGCGCGCGCAGCGCGGCCAGGGCCGCCTCCTCGACCTCGGCCAGCCACGCGCCGGCGTCGTCCGCGACCCCCGCCTCCTGGAGCCGCTTCACCAGCCGCACGCGCTCCCGGGCCGCGATCGCGTCGGTGCACGAGGCCTGGACCGCCGGCGCCAGCTCGTCCGGCACGACGAACATCGTCCGCCGCATCCCGAGCATCCGGATGAGCGACCGCTCGTCGTAGAGCGCGTGCTCCACGGCCGCCACGTCGGGCTCGCGCATCCGCGCGGCCGCCGAGAGGTGGACCGTCGCCGGGTCGGTGGCGTGCAGGGCGACGACCTCGCGGGCGGCCTCCACCGGCCCCTCGGCCCGCGCGCCTGCCAGCCGGTGGCGCACCCCCAGCCGGGCCCGCCGCTCGTCGACGCCGACCCGCCTCACGCGCCAGGATTCTGCCAGCACGCCGACCCGAGGAGGCCCGATGACGCCGACCGACACGACCGAGCGGATCGCCGCCCTGCTCGCGGCGGCGCTGCTCGAGCGCTTCGGCGCCCGCTGAGGCCGCGCGGTCACGGGAAGGTTTCGCCCCGGCCGGGCGTCCTCGGAGGTGACAGGCACCCGGGCGGGAGGCCCCCTCGTGAGGACGCGCATCGCGTTGGTACTGCTGGCCCTTGCCGCGACCGGCGTCGCCGCCGGCTGCGGCTCGAGCGACGATCAGCCCGCGGACGTGGGGGCCTACGGAGCCGGGGCGTCGCCGCCGACCACGACGCAGGCCGCGGGGCCGGCCACGGTCTCGACCGCGACGGGCGAGCTGGGGACGTACCTCGCCGACGCCGAGGGGCGGACGCTCTACCTCTTCGAGATGGACGCCGGCGCGTCCAGCACCTGCTCGGGCGCCTGTGCGGCGGCGTGGCCACCCCTGCTCACGGCCGGCGCCCCGGGCGCCGACGGCGCTGCGAAGGCCGATCTGATCGGCACCACGACGCGCGACGACGGCACCGTTGCGGTGACCTATGCCGGCCACCCGCTCTACTACTACGCCGGCGATCGCGCGCCGGGAGACACCGAGGGCCAGGGGCTCGACGCCTACGGGGCCGAGTGGTACGCCCTGGACCCGTCGGGGCAGGCGATCGGGGGCGACGCGAGTTGACCCGGGGGTGATACCCGAGCGCCGCCACGAGAAGGGCTCCGGCGGTCTACGCTCGGCGGCGGTGGCCGGTCATCGCCTCGACCCCGATCGCCTCGGCGACCACGTGGACCGTCTCTACCGGGCGGCCTGGGCCATGTGCGGGTCGCGCGAGGAGGCCGAGGAGCTGGTGCAGGAGACGTTCGCCCGCGTTCTCGCCCGCCCGCGCCTGCTGCGCTCGGGCGACGACCTCGCGTACCTGGTGCGCGTCCTCCGCAACACGATGATCAGCCGGCGCCGGGCGAACGGGCGCCGGCCCCGCACCGTCAGCCTGGCCGAGGCGCTCGAGCCGGCCGGCGCCGGCGCCGACGCCAGGCTCCAGGAGATGGCCGAGGTGCGCGAGGTGTTCGGCGCGATCGCGGCGCTGCCGCCCGACCTCCGCGACGCGCTCGTGGCGGTCGACGTCGTCGGCCTCACCTACGCGGAGGCCGGGCGGCTGCTGGGCGCCAAGGAGGCGACCATCACCACCCGGCTGCACCGCGCGCGGGGCCGGGTGACGGACCGGATGGGGCTCGCGGAGGAGCCGGCCGCCGCGCCGCGGGAGGGGGTGGCCTGATGGACGGGGCGAGGATGCCCGACGACCCCGCCGTCGCGCGCATGCGTGCGCTCGTGCGGTCGGTGCAGGCCCCGCCGGCCCTGCGCGCGCGCATCGCGGCGCGCCGCGCCCGGCGGCGGGCGGTCGGCGCGGGCGTCGCCTGCGCCGCCCTGCTGACGGCGGTGGCCGTGGCCGTCGCGGTGCTCCTGCTGCCACAGGGCGACTCGCCGACGGCGCTCGACGCGGCCGCGCTCGCCGCCCGGGGCCCGACGGCGCCGCCGCCGCCGGTCTCCCCGGCCGACCCGGAGGCCCTGGCGCGCAGCGTCGAGGGCGTGGCGTTCCCGGCCTGGTCGGGCGGCGTGGGCTGGCGCGCGGCCGGCGAGCGATCGGACACCCTCGACCGCCGCCGCGCGGTCACCGTCTACTACGACGGCCCGGCCGGCGTCCGCCTGTCGTACACGATCGTCGCCGCGCCCGCGCTCGCATGGCCCGACGGCGCGCGGCGGGCCGTGCGGCGGGGCGTCGAGATCCGCCTCCTGCGCTCGGACCGGGCCGTCGTCGCCACCTGGCGCGCCGCCGGGCACCAGTGCGTCCTCTCGGCGCCGTCCGCGGTCTCCGACGAGGCGCTCCTGGCGCTCGCCTCGCGCGCCGGCGGGCCGGCGACCGAGGGCCCGGCGCCGGCCTACGGCGCCGCGGCCCCGCCCGGCTGACGCTCTCTTCCACGCCAGCGCGCCTACGTGACGCCCGGAACGACGAAAGCCCCGCAAACGGGGGCTTTCCCGGATCGATGGAGGATACCGGGCTCCCGGTCCAGGGGGTGGATCACCAAGCCGAGAACCGCCTGGGCAAGGGGTTTCTTCGTGCGAGGAGGGACGGGAGAGCGAGCCCGTGTTACCCCGGTGCTACCCGTTTGGCGTCCCCTTCGCCGGCCCCATGACACACAAGACTCGCCCTCGCCCGGTTGAGCGCCGTAACGCCGTGCCTGCCGTTCAGGACGGGCCGGCCGCCCACTTGGTGTCCCGGCAGATCACGGCATCTCAAGATCAACACACCGGCCTCGCCCGCCTATTGAACGAGCAGGGCTAACCAACAACGCCGGAAACACCGTTCGTGTTACGGACCCCGGCGGGTAGTTGTACCGTGACGCAGAGGCCCCCAGCGGCGCGGGGGGTGAGGGTGAGGGTTCCGTCGTGTGCTTGGGTGATGCTTTTGACGATTGCCAGGCCGAGGCCGAGGCCTGCGTGATCGGTGCGTATGCGTTCGGTGCCGCGACGAAACGGCTCGACAAGCGTGGTAACGAACTGTGGGGTGAGCTTCTCGCCGGTGTTCTCGACAGTGAGCATCACACTCTTGGGGTGAACGCTGGTCGTGACCCACACGGTGCCCTGTTCAGACAGATCGTGGACGATCGCGTTGTGCACGAGGTTCGTACTCAACTGCAGCAGGAGCGCGTGTGAGCCGATAGTGGGGGTCATGTCGCCGGAGGTCTCGATGGTGACGCCGCGTTTTTCCGCGAGGGGGAGGAGCGTTTCAGTGGCTTCCTCCGCTATGAGGGACAGGTTGACGTGTTCTCGGGAGAAGGACCGCTGGTCGGCGCGGCTGAGCAGGAGCAATGCTTCAGTGAGATCGATCGCTCGGGTGTTGACGGCGTGGAGGCGTTCGATAAGTTCGCCGGTGTCGCGGTTCAGATCGTTGCGGGCCACGTCGAGAAGTGTTTGCGTGATCGCCAGCGGGGTACGCAGTTCGTGGGAAGCATTGGCTGCGAATCTCTGCTGTTCGGCGACGTGTGCTTCGAGCCGCGCGAGCATGGTGTCGAAGGCGTCGGCGAGTTCGCGGAACTCGTCTTGCGGCCTTCCAACTCGGATCCGGTGGGAGAGCGACCCGGTCGCAGCCGTGCGTGTGGCGTCGGTGATTCGGGCCAGGGGGGCGAGCATGCGGCCGGCGAGAATCCACCCTCCCAGCAGGCCGAATACCAGCAGGAACGCCAACACTGCGGCTGCCCTCGGAGCGAAGACGCGCAGGAGCTCGGACCGGATGGGGAAAACACCATCAATGGCGGTGTCATCGGAGACGAGGAGCGCACGGTCGGGGACGTAACGCAGGAGGAACACCCACACGGCAGCGAGCAGCAAGGCACCTGCGAGCATGAGGAACCCGGCGTAGCTGAGGGTGAGTTTGAGGCGAACGCTCAAACCAGGGGCTCTATCCACGGTCTCCTCCCTCGCGCCCGGTGTCGGGCTGAGTGTCGATGCGGTAGCCGGCGCCGGCCACGGTGGCGATGATCCAGGGTTCGCCGAGCCGTTTGCGCAGTGCCGAGACGGTGATGCGCACGGCGTTGGTGAACGGGTCTGCGTTCTCATCCCACGCCCGTTCCAGTAGCTGTTCGGCGCTGACGACACCGCCTTCGGCAGCGACGAGAACTTCGAGCACGGCGAACTGCTTCCGGGTGAGCGCCACGTAGCGGCCGTCGCGGTGGACCTCGCGGCGGAACGGATCCAGCCGCAGACCGGCGATCTCTCGCACGGGCGGCCTGTGGTGTGCACGCCGGCGGTCGAGCGCTCTGAGCCTGAGCACGAGCTCCTGGAGGTCGAAGGGCTTGGTGAGGTAGTCGTCGGCGCCGAGCCCGAACCCGGTGGTCTTGTCGTCGAGGCGGTCGGCGGCGGTGAGCATGAGGATCGGCATGCCGCTGCCGGAGGCGACGATGCGTTTGGCGATCTCGTCACCGGAGGGCCCGGGGACGTCGCGGTCGAGGACGGCGATGTCGTAGGCGTTGACGCTCAGCAGCTCCAGAGCGGTGTCGCCGTCACCTGCGATGTCTGCCGCGATCGCGTCCAGGCGTAGGCCATCGCGGATGGCTTCTGCCATATAGGGCTCGTCCTCGACGATCAACACGCGCATGGCTCCGATGCTAGCGAGCGGGCGCATATCGCCGGCATATCGAAAACCACATACGTGCTGGCAACGCCACGCTGCCTGAAATGGAGGCATGACCCACAGCGAGCCGGCACGAACGACGACCCGTCGGGTTCGGATTCGCAGGCTCCGTGTCGCCGGCCTGCTCGTCGTCATCGCGGCGATCGCCGCAGCCCTCGGCTACCAGTCGCTGGCGTCCTCGTCCTCGACGGCGTCCCCGTCCGCGACGGCCGCATCACCGATCGACGTCCTTCGCAGTGAGCACCCGACACCAGGACCGGCCCTACCTCCTCGACGTGGTGCGCTTGGCGAGGCTGACGGTGCCGTCCCCGACGGCGCGACGGTCTTTGATGACGAGATTCCGGGTGTCGCCAACCTTGATCCAGCTCTCCTCGGTGCCCTGCGCCAGGCTGCAACTGATGCCGCGGACGACGGGGTCGAGTTCTTCGTCGAAAGCGGCTGGCGTTCCCCGGAGTACCAGAATCAGCTTCTTCGTGAGGCGGTTTCCGAGTACGGATCCGAAGAGGAAGCCGCCCGATGGGTGGCCACCCCCAACACGTCTGCTCACGTGTCGGGGGACGCGGTTGAACATTGGGCCCTTCGATGCCACGGCGTGGCTGTCCGAGCACGGCGCCGAGTACGGGCTGTGCCAGATCTACGGCAACGAACCCTGGCACTACGAACTGCGCCCCGAAGCCATCGATCACGGTTGCCCTCCCATGTACGCCGACCCCACGCACGATCCAAGGATGCAGCAGTGACCAGCGCTCGGCATATCCCAGCCCAGATCCGTCGAGCTCCTACCGCCCAAGGTGCTCGGGCGGGGACCGGTCGCGTCCGAGTAGGCGCTCCAGTGCGGCCTCTTGGCTCCGGTCGATGGAGGATACCGGGCTCGAACCGGTGACCTCTACGCTGCCAGCGTAGCGCTCTCCCAACTGAGCTAATCCCCCGCCGAGCGGAGTCTAGCCGACCCCCCCGGACCTACGAGGCGGTGGCCGCGTACTCCTGCTGGGGGGCCTCGCTCCAGAGGCGGTCGAGGCGGTAGAAGTCGCGCGCCTCGGGGGTGAAGACGTGGGCGACCATGTCGAGGAGGTCGATGAGGATCCACTCCCCCTCGCGCTCGCCCTCGACCACCCGGGGGCGCGCGCCGTGGCGCTTCTTGAGCTGCAGCCGGATCTCCTCGGCGATCGCCTTGGTCTGCCGCGGGGTCTGGCCCGTCGCGATCAGCAGGTAGTCCGTGTAGGACACGAGGCCTCGCATGTCGAGGATCACGATGTCCCTGGCGTTCTTCGACTCCGCGGCGGCGGCCGCGGCCAGGGTCAGCTCGAGCGGGTCCGCGAGGGGTCCTCCTTTGCGATCGATGACCTCGGCGAGGCTACCAGACCCTCCCGACGCAGCGACTTCTCGACCTCGGGGGGGACCAGGAAGCGGACCGGCAGGCCGGCCGCGACGCGCTCGCGGATCATGCTCGACGAGACGCCGATCTCCGGGACGTCGAGGAGGTCGGCGCGGCCGGGGGCGATCTCCTGCGCGAGCGCGCGGGCGTCGTGGCCGGCGCGGGGCACCACCGCCAAGCGGGCGGCGCCGAGGATGCGCCGCGGGGTCGCGCCAGCCCGGCAGGCCGGCCAGCTGGTCGGCGCCCAGGATGAACCAGATCTCCGCGCCCGGCTCGGCGGCGGCCATGGCCTCGAGGGTGTCGGCCGTGTAGCTCGGCCCCTCGCGGTCGAGCTCGATCCGCGAGACCTCCAGGCCCGCCGTCCCGGCGACCGCCGCCTCGAGCCAGGCGGCGCGCCGCTCGGGCTCGGTCTGCGCTCCGTCGGGCTTGTGCGGCGGCGTCCGCGCGGGGACCAGCCGCACGACGTCCAGGTCGAGCTGCCAGAGGGCCTCCGAGGCGACGATCAGGTGCCCGATGTGCGGTGGGTCGAAGGTCCCGCCGAGCACACCGATCCGGCGCGGGCGGCCGGCGGCGGCTCCGGCGTGGCCGCTCATCGCCCGTCGCGCGCGTCGTCGAGCACGAACTCGTCGCGGTGGATGACCTGCGGCGCGGCGTCGGGCAGCAGGCGGCGCACCTCCTCGGATTTCAGGCCCGCGACGGCCCGCACCTCGTCGGCCGACATCAACGCGATGCCCTTCCCCACCAGCGCACCGTCGGCCAGCACGTTGACCGCGTCGCCGGCGAGGAATCCGCCCTCGCAGCCCACGACCCCCACCGCCAGCAGCGACGTCCCGCGCTCGCGCAGGGCCCGCGCCGCGCCCGCGTTGACCGCCACCCGCCCCATCGCGGGCTTGGCGTAGCGGAGCCAGAGCTTGAAGGCCGCCTCGCGCCGGGCGGTGGGGGCGAACCGGGTCCCCACGTGCCGGCCGGAGGCCACGGCGGGGATGACGCCGTCCTCGGTCCCGGAGGCGATCACCGTGGTCACGCCCCCGCCGGTCGCCATGCTGGCCGCGGCGACCTTGCTGGCGATGCCGCCGCGGCCGGCGGGCGAGCCGCCGATGTCCGCGAGCACGAGCTCGTCCGGCCGCGTGCCGGCGGGGACGTCGCCCAGCCGCTCCGGCCCCGCCGGCGTCTGCGCGTAGAGGCCGTCGCGCTCGGTGAGCAGCAGCAGCCAGGCGGCCCCCAGCAGGATGGCGACCTGCGCCGCCAGCACGTCGTTGTCCCCGAACGTGAGCTCGTCGGTCGCGGTGGTGTCGTTCTCGTTGACCACGGGCACCGCGCCGAGGTCGAGCAGCCGGCGCAGGGTCGTGCGGGCGTTGAGGTACGACGCCCTGGCCGCGAGGTCGCTGGAGGTCAGGAGCACCTGGGCCGGCACGACCTCGTGCGGCGCGAACGCCGCCGAGTAGCGCTGGAAGAGGACCCCCTGCCCCACCGCCGACGCGGCCTGCAGGTCCGGCAGCGCGGCCGGGCGCTGGGCCAGGCCGAGGCGCCCGACCCCGCAGGCGATGGCGCCGCTCGTCACCAGCACGGGGTGGTGGCCCTGGCGGCGCACCCGCACGAGGTCGCGCACCCGCGCCTCGAGGATCTCGTCGCGCAGCCGGCCCTCGGAATCGACCAGGGTCGAGGACCCCAGCTTGGCGACCAGGACGGCCATCAGCCGCGCCCCAGCTCGGCCAGCACCCGCTCGCGCAGCGCCTCGATGCCGGCGCCGTCGTCCGCCTCCACGGCCGCGTCCGCCCACGCCGGCGGATCGGCCGGGTCGGCGGCGGTGGCGACCACGAGCTCCCGCGACCCCGCCGGCAGCCGGCCCTCGAGGCCCGCCCTCGCCCGGGCGAGCCGCTCGTCCGGCGGCTCCGGATCGGAGGCGTCGACCGCGTGCAGGACGAGCCCGCGCGCGCTCGAGCTGCTCCAGGTGGGCGTCGGCCCGGGGCGACCCGTCGGCCGCCAGGCCGGGGAGGTCGGCGACCAGGTAGAGGTTGCCGTCGGCGTCCTCCAGGGGGCCGAAGGCCGGCTCCCGAGTGGACTGCGGGTAGGCGGCCACGACGGCCGAGGCGCCGGTCAAGGCGGCGAGCAGCGCGCTCTTGCCGGCGTTGGGCAGGCCGACGATGGCGACGTCGACCGGCAGGCGCAGCTCGAGGGTGAGCCAGGCCTCCTCCCCGCCCCGCCCGGCACCGTCGTACGGGGGGCCCGGTGGGTCGAGGAGCGGAAGGCGCGGTTGCCGACGCCGCCGTCGCCCCCGCGCGCGACGGGCACCCGCTCGCCGGGCGCCGCGAGCTCGGCGATGCGGTGGCCGTCGCGTACCACCCTCGTCCCGGGCGGCACGGCCACCAGCAGGTCGCCGCCGGCGCGCCCGTGGCGCGCCTTGCCCTCGCCGTGGCCGCCGGCCTGGGCCTTGTGGTGCACCGCGTGGCGGAACCGCGACAGGTCGGTCACCTGCGGGTCGGCCACCAGCACGACGCTGCCGCCGCGCCCGCCGTTGCCCCCGTCGGGGCCACCGCGCGGGGTCTTCGGCTCGCGCCGGAACGACAGGCATCCGTTGCCGCCGTGGCCGCCCTCCACGTGGATCTGCGCCCGATCGGTGAAGGGCACCGCCGCGCGGGCCCCTACGACGAGACGGCCGCCGGCTCCTCGGGGTGCACGAAGACCCGCCGACCCTTGCGGCCGTCCGTGAACTCGACGCGCCCGGTGACGGTGGCGAAGATCGTGTGGTCGCGGCCGATCCCGGCCCCGTCGCCCGGGTGGAAGCGCGTCCCGCGCTGGCGCACGATGATCGACCCGGCCGGGACGACCTGCCCCGCGAACACCTTCACCCCGAGGAACTTCGGCTTCGAGTCCCGGCCGTTTCGGCTGGAGCCGCCACCCTTCTTGTGAGCCATCTCCCGCCCCCTGCCTCAGGCCGCCGCGATGGAGTCGATGCGCACCCGCGACAGGCGCGAGCGGTGCCCGCGGCGCCGGCGCGAGTTGCGCTTCGGCTTGTAGGTGAAGACCAGGACCTTCTTGCCGAGCAGGTGCTCCTCCACCGTCGCGGTGACGGCGCCGCCGTCGGCGATCCCGTCACCGTCGCCGGTGGCCAGCACCCGCGGCTCGAAGGACGCGCCCTCGTCCTGGGGCAGCCGGTCGACGACGAGGCGCTCGCCTTCGCGGACGCGGTACTGCTTGCCCCCGAGGGCGATGACTGCGTAGTCGGGCACGGCCCCTTTCCCGGCCGATGGACGAGCGACGGCGGATGTTAGCGTGAGCGGCGCCGGGTCGCCACGACCGGGGCGGCTTGACGCCGGGGGCGCGCCGTGTAGAACGGCTCACCTGTGAGGCTCCTGCTGCGCGCGGCGCTGGTCGTCGCCCTGACCCTCGCCGCCGTGGTCCCCGCGGCCGCGGCGACGATGACCGTTGCCGCCGAGGACGATCCCGAGTCGCTCGACCCTGCGCTGGCGTACGCGCCCGAGTCGTGGCAGATCCTGGCGAACGCGGGAGAGGGGCTGGTGGCGTACCGGCGCGAGCCGGGCGCCGCGGGCGCGGAGGTCGTGCCGGCGCTCGCCGCCGGGCCGCCGAGCGTCTCCGCCGGGGGCCGGCGCCTGATCTTCCGCCTGCGCGACGAGGCCCGCTTCGGGCCGCCCGCGAGCCGCCCCGTGCAGCCCAGCGACGTCAAGGCGAGCATCGAGCGGCTCTTCCTCATCCGCTCGCCCGGCCGCGCGCTGTACCGGCGCATCCGCGGCGCCCGCGCCTTCGAGAGCGCGGGCGAGGGGGGCATCGCGGGCATCGTGGCACGCGACGGGTCCGGCGAGGTCGAGTTCCGCCTCACGCGATCCGACCCGGCGTTCGTGCGGGTGCTGGCGCTGCCGTTCGCCTTCGTCCTGCCGCGCGGCACGCCGGCGACCGACCAGAGCGCCGGCGGCGTCGCCTCGGCGGGTCCCTATCGCGTCGCCGCGTACGAGCGCGGCGCGCGGATCGACCTCCAGCGCAACCTCGGCTACGTCGCGGGAGCCGCCGGCCTCGCGGAGGGGCCCGACCGCATCGGCGTCGAGCTGGGCGTGTCCCCGGACGAGGCGGTGCGCCGCGCCGGCGCCGGGGACGTGGACTACGTCCTGGCGCGGCCGACCCCGGACCAGGTCGCCGACGCGACCCGGGCCTCGGCCCGCGTCCAGCGCCACCTCGAGTGCGCGACCTACTACTTCTTCATGAACACCCGCCGCGAGCCGTTCGACGACGTCCGGGTGCGCCGGGCCGTGAACCTCGCCATCGACCGGCGGGCGCTGGCGTCCGCGTTCGACGGCCAGGCGGCGCCGACGGCGCGGGTGCTCCCGCCCTGGGTGCCCGGCTACCGGGACCCCGGGGCGCTGCCGGAGGTCGATCTCCCGGCCGCGCGGCGGCTCGTGCGCCAGGCGGGCGCCGAGGGCGCCGCCGTGAGCGTGTGGGGGATCACCCGCGAGCCCTCGCCCACCGTCACCGCCCGGCTCGCCCGGGCGCTCTCGGCCATCGGGCTGCGCCCCCGGGTGCGCCTCTGGGACCGGCCGGCGCTGCTGGCGGCGCTGGCCGACCCCGGCGCGCCGTCGCAGATCGGCTACGCGCGCTGGCGCAACGACTTCCCGGACGCCGCCGACTGGTTCCCGCTGCTGCTGTCCGGGACGGCGATCCGGCCGGGCGCCAACCTCAACTACGCCCTGCTGGACGACGACCGCGTTGACCGCCTGATCGCGCGGGCGCAGGCGACCTGGGACCGCGAGCTGCGCGAGCGGCGCTGGTGGGCCGTCGAGCGGGCGGTCCAGGCGCTCGCGCCCTGGGCCCCGTTCGCCAACGGGATCCGGACCGACGTGCTCTCGACCCGGGTCCGCGGCTACGTGGCCCACCCGCTCTACGGCTTCCTCTGGATGAGGGCGCGCGTCGGCTGAGGCGGTCCGGGCCGCTCAGCCCGAGCGCGAGGAGGCCCTCCGCCGCGCCCCGGTGCGGGCCGGCGCGACCGGGGCCGCCGCGACCGGGTCGTCGAGCGAGCGCACGCGCACGGCGTCGGGGCCGAGGCCGGCGTCCCGCTCCAGCCGGATCTCCGCCCCGACCTCGGCCTGGAGGTCGGCGAGCCGCGCCCCGTCCTCGCCGTTCAGCACGTCCGCCACGCGCGGGTGGACCGTCACTGCCACCGCGCCGCCGCCCGGTCGCCGGGACAGCGACTCGCGCAGCTCGCGCTCCACGACGATGGCCAACGTGTCGTCGCTGGCGATGACCCCGACGCCGGCGCACGTGGGGCAGACCTCGGTCATGATCTCGCGCGGTCCGTCGGAGATGTTCTGGCGCGTCATCTCCACCAGCCCGAGCGGCGAGATGTTGACGACGTAGGTGCGGGTGCGGTCGCGCGCGAGGGCCTCGTCGAGCGCGGCCTTGACCGCGCGCCGGTTGGTCTCGTCGTCCATGTCGATGAAGTCGATGATCACGATGCCGCCGATGTCGCGCAGCCGCAGCTGGCGGACGACCTCGGTGGCGGCCTCGAGGTTGGTCTTCGTGATCGTGTCCTCGAGGCGGGTGCCGCCCTTGCCGACGTTGCGGCCGCTGTTGACGTCGATCACCGTCATGGCCTCGGTGTCGTCGATCACCAGGTAGCCGCCGGAGTGCAGCGGGACGCGGCGGTCCATGGTCGAGCGGATCGTCGCCTCCACCCCGTGGGCCGCGAACAGCGTCTGCTCCCCGGAGTAGTGGCGCACGCGATCGGCCATCGCCGGCGAGGTGCGGCGCAGGAAGCCGACGATCCGTGCATGTTGCTCCTCGTCGTCCACGAGGACCTCGTTGACGTCGGCGTTCAGCAGGTCGCGCATGACCCGCAACGAGACGTCGGCCTCCGAGTAGAGGAGCCTGGGGGCGGTCGCCGCCTCCCCGCGCTCCTGCAGGGTCGCCCAGAGGCGCTTGAGGTACGCGAGGTCGCGCGCGATCTCGGCCGCCGACGCGCCCGCCGCCGCCGTGCGGACGATCAGGCCGCCCGTCTCGAGCGGCAGGGCGCCGCAGATCGAGCGCAGCCGGGTGCGCTCGTCGTCGGCCAGGCGCTTGCTGACCCCGACGCCGTCGCCGTACGGCACGTAGACGACGAAGCGGCCCGCCAGCGAGAGCTGCATCGTCAGGCGGGCGCCCTTGGAGCCCATCGGATCCTTGGTCGCCTGAACCAGCACCTCGTCGCCGCGCTTGAGGAGGTCGGCGATCTGGCGCTTGCGCTTCGGCACCCCGAGCGCGACCACCTCGTCGACGTGCAGGAACCCGTTCTTCTCCAGCCCGACCTCGATGAAGGCCGCCTCCATCCCGGCGAGGACGTTCTCCACCCGCCCCTTCCAGACGTGGCCGACCACGGACCGCTGGCCGCGGCGCTCGATGTAGACCTCGGCCGCGCGCCCGTCCTCCATGATCGCGACGCGGGTCTCGGCGCGGTTGACCGACACCAGGATCTGCTTGCTCAGGGGCGTCTCCCGTTCCTCCGGCGCGTCACGATCGGCCCGGCAGCTTGCTGAGCAGGCCCTCGAGCTTCGGCTTCACCGCGTCGATCAGCGGGCCCTCGACGAGCTCGTGACCCGCCGCCAGCCGCGCGAGCGCGGCCTCGCCGAGCGCCCGGGTGGCGGCGTAGGAGAGGCCGCCCTGAATGGCCCACCCGGCCCCGGGCACCAGGCCGACGGCGCTGCGCCCGATGGCGCGCAGGCCGAACCCCGCCGCGACGATCGAGACCGCCTCCAGGGCCCGCTGCGCACCGAAGGGCCGGTCGTGGAGGGCCGCCAGCTGGGAGACCATCTTGACCTGCAGCAGGGCGAGCACCCCCATGTCGGCCCCCGCGAGGGGGACCGCCCCGATGGCGCCGGCCCGGAGGGCCGCGTTCCTCACGATGCGCCTGCCGACCGCCGGCCGAAGGCCCGGGTTCCGGCGCCCGGCGGCGACCGCCTGGTCGCCCAGCATGTCGAGCATCCGCTCGACGACCTTCTCGGCGTCCGGTCCCTCGAGCGAGGCGACGTGGATGAGGTTCGACGGCTCGAGGCGGTGACCCTCGAGCAGGCGGCGCTCCAGCTCGGCGCGCTCCTCGGGGCTGCCGATCACGACGGCCAGCGCGGCCGCGGCGTGGCGGCGCCGGGCGCGGTCGAGCGCCGCGATGCCGGCCGACAGGTCGACCCCGGCCGTGACCGGGAGGATGACGAGCGCGTCCTCGTCCGGGGCCGCCGACGGCGCGCCGAGCAGCTCGCGCAGGCGGGCGCGTGGCGGCCGGCTCGCCCGGGAGGATCGCGATGTGCCCGCCCTCCTCGTATTGCGCCGCGGCGATGCGCACGGCGTCCGCGCCGGGCTTCACGGCCCTCAGGCCCGTGGCCAGGAGGCTGATGACGCCCAACTAGCCGGGAATGGGAGAGCGGCGGCGGTGGATCCCCAAGAGGAGGCCGACGGCGATGAGGGTTGTGATGGTCTG
Source organism: Miltoncostaeaceae bacterium (assembly GCA_963835685.1). Taxonomy (GTDB): domain Bacteria; phylum Actinomycetota; class Thermoleophilia; order Miltoncostaeales; family Miltoncostaeaceae; genus DATAGF01. The sequence continues at coordinate 72,568 of CAWIGI010000009.1, read as the reverse complement.
GCTCCCGCCGTAGCTCATCAGCGGCAGCGGGATGCCGGTGATCGGCATGATGCCCACGGTCATGCCGATGTTAACGAAGACCTGGAACCCGAGCATGGCCACGATCGCGCCCGCCACGAGCATGTTCGACCTGGCTCGAGGCGCGCGCCATGGTGCGCAGCCCCCTCCAGAGTATGAGCCCGTAGAGCAGGATCAGCAGGCCCCCGCCCGCGAACCCGAACATCTCCGAGGTCACCGCGAAGATGAAGTCGGTGTGGTGCTCGGGGAGGAAGTCGTTGTTCGCCTGCGTCGCCCCGTCGGGGCCCTTGCCGAGCGTGCCCCCCGAGCCGATCGCCGTCTTGCTCTGGTCGAGCTGGTAGCCGGCGTCGCTGGTGTCCCGCTCGGCTCCGACGAACGCCGTGAGGCGCTCGACCTGGTAGTCCTCGAGCACCTTGAGCCCGGTCGCGGGCAGCAGCCACAGGACGCTCAGGAGCAGCACCGCGAGCGCCGTCCCGAAGACGGCGAAATGGGTCCAGGGAACGCCCACCAGGAACAGGATCGCCGCGACCACGACGGCGTAGACCAGGGAGGTCCCCAGGTCCGGCTGGAGGAACACGACCGCCGCCGGCAGCGCCGCGACCCCCGTCAGGAGGAGGGTGAAGCGCACGGTGCCCACGCTGTCGATGCGCTGCAGGGCGATCCCCGCGAGCACCACCATCAGCACGACCTTGCCGAACTCCGAGGGCTGGAGGCTGAAGGGGCCGATGTCGATCCAGCGGTTGGAGCCGCGCGTGGCCTCGCCGGCAGCGAAGACGATCGCCAGCGCCACGAGCAGCCCGAACCAGAGCGCCCACGCCCAGCGCGAGACGTGGTCGAGGTTCACCCGCATCGCCACCGCCAGCGCGACGGCCCCGAGCGCGACGAAGAGGATCTGGCGGTCGAGGTAGAAGCGCGGATCGCCGGCCACGTCGCCCTCGGTTGACCGCCCGATGACGAACAGGCTGAAGCCGGTGATCGCTGCGACGGCCAGGAGCAGCACCCAGTCGAGGCCGAGGACCGCTCCGCGGACGCGGTCGCCGAGGCCCGAGCGGGCGCCGCGGGGAGGGGCGATGGTGGTCAGTGGCCTCGCCGTGGGATCGCAATGGATTTCCCGAGCGAATCGCAAGCGAGGCAAGGACGCAGGTGAGGCCGATAGTGGAGAACTTCGGCCGATCCGAGGACGCCGCATCGCGCCGCGATGCAGCCGGGAAATACCTGCGAGCCTGCGGCGGGGGCCACCTAGTTGGCCTCAGCGTCCTCGCCGCAGAGGGCGGGGTCGAACGACGTCTCCGAGTAGGCCGCGATCGTCCGGCAGACGGTGGGCGCGGCGGCGCTCGACCCGGTCCCGGCGGCCTCGATGACGACGGCGACGACGATCTTCGGGTCGTCGTAGGGCGCGTAGCCGACGAACCAGGAGTGGTCCTCCTTGCCCACCACCTGCTCGGCGGTGCCGGTCTTGCCCGCCACCTTGCGGTCGGCCGGGAGGAGGCCGAAGACGGAGGTTGACGTCCCGCCGGGCCCGTTGGCCGCCCGGTAGAGCCCCTCGCGGATCGAGGCGAGGTTGTCGGGGCTGACGTCGATCGTGCCGGTCGGCTTGCCCGACGAGAGCTCCTGGAGCTGGCGCCCGTTGGGGTCCAGCACCCGCCGGCCCACACTCGGGGTGTAGACCGTTCCGCCGTTGGCGACCGCGCTGTAGGCGAGCGCCATCTGGAGCGGCGTCACGTTCAGGTAGCCCTGCCCGACCGACAGGTTGATCGTGTCGCCGGGCTTCCAGCTGCGATCGAGGTCGGTGAACGGCGCGCCGGCGAAGTTCTGCCGCTTCCAGGCCGGGTCCGGGATCAGGCCGTTGACCTCGCCGGGCAGGTCGAGGCCGGTCCGCTCGCCGAGCCCGAACCTGCGCGCCTCCTCCTGCAGCGGCGACTCCTGGGCCCGGTAGAACTCGTCGCCCAGCTGGTAGAAGTAGGTGTCGCTCGAGACCTCCAGGGCCGTCGGCAGGTCCACGTAGCCGTGGGACCGCCCCCTGAAGTTCTGGAAGACCGTCTTGTACAGCTCGATCTCCGACGGCGACTCGACCTCCTCCCCCGCCGAGATGAAGCCGCCCTCGAGGCCCGCGGCGGCGCTGATGGCCTTGAACGTCGACCCGGCCGGGTAGTTGCCGCCGATCGCCCGGTTGAGGAGCACCTTGTCCGGGTCCGCGATGACGGCCTCGATCCTCTTCTGTGAGCCGTTCACGAACAGCGAGGGATCGAAGTCCGGGTACGAGGCCATGGCCAGGACCTCGCCCGTGTTGGGGTCGAGGGCCACGCCGGCCCCGCCGGTGGAGAGGCCGTTCAGGGAGACCTGCTCGGCCAGCGCATCCTGGAGCGCAGCCTGGGTGGGCGCGTCGATCGTGAGCTGGACGTCACGGCCGGGCCGCGGGACGCGCGACGAGATGACCTCGCGGCCGGTGGGCTCGCCCACGGCGTCCACCTCGCGCGTGTAGCTGCCCGGCGTCCCGCGCAGGAAGCTCTCGTACTCCTGCTCGATCCCACCCTTGCCGACGGTCTCGTTGCCCTCGTACCCGCGGCTGCGGAAGTCGTCGATCTCCTCGGAGGTGATCTTCCCCGTGCCCCCGAGCACGTGCGCGGCCAGCCGGTCCTGCGGGTACGTCCGCAGGTAGCTGTCGCGCAGCCCGATCCCCGGGAACTGGCGCTCGCGCTGGGCGAGGTAGTAGGAGAGCGCCGGGCGCACGTTCTGGGCGATCACGACGGACTCGAAGGGACGGCTCTCCCCCGCCTCGACGCGCTCGATGAGCTCGCTCGCGGTGACCCCGTCGAGCTTGGCCGCGAGCCGGTTCAGCACCTGCTCGCGCCGCGTCCCGGTGAGCTCGCGCGGGTCGACGACCAGGTCGGTCCCGGTGCGGTTGCCCACCAGGAGCTCGCCGTTGCGGTCGAGGACCTTGCCGCGGGGGGCGTCGGTGACGACGGTGCGCAGCCGGTTGCCCTCGGCCGCCTCGGCGTACTGCTCGCCGCTGATCACCTGGAGGAACCAGAGGCGGATGAGCAGCAGCCCGAGCAGGGCAAGCACGATCCCGCCCAGGATGGCGATGCGCATCGCGGTGCTCGGCGTCAGCGCCGGGGCCCAGCCCCCCGTCGAGAGGCCGGCGCGGAGGCCGGTGCGCCGCTGCGGGCGCGCGCGCGTCGTCACGACCCCGCCTGCTGAGGACCGGCCGCCGCCGAGAGCGGCCGAGCCGGGGCTCTGGATCCACCGCGTACGGCTCGACCACCCGCGGGGGCCCGAGCAGCCGCCGGCCGATCAGCAGCACGGGCGGGCTCAGGAGCGCGGTCAGGGCGAGCGTCGGCAGGAGCACCGAGACGATGAACTCCGAGACCGGCATCTGCGTGCCCAGCAGGAGCTGGAAGATCATCACCCCGATCTGGGCGACCAGCGCCGCCGCCACGGAGAGCACGAGCGGCGCGGTGAGGGTGGACGACTCCTCGCGGGAGCAGAAGCGCCCGCACCAGGCGCCGATCACGAGGTAGAGCAGCGCCAGCACGCCCAGGGTCCCGACCGGCGACGCGAGCTCGACGAGCAGGCCCATGGCGAACCCGGTCACGGCCCCCACCAGGGTGCCGCGCAGGATGGCGATCACGACGACGGTCGGCGCGATCAGGTCGGGGATGCCGTCGCCGACGTTGATGTAGGGCATGACCGTGACCTGCAGCAGGACCGCGCCGAGCGCGATCGCCGTCACCCAGCCGAAGCGGGCGCTCCCGGAGCGGGGGAGCGGCCGCGGCGTCGCCGGCCCGACGGCCCGCGTCTGAAGGCCGCTGCTCATCCCCTCGCCCGGGCGATCGCCTCGGGGCTGCGCGGCACGAGCACCGACAGGTACGAGAGCGAGCGCGGGTCGACGTAGGGCGTCACCTGCACGCTCCGGTCGACGTTGACCTCGCGCGTGCCGACGCTGGTCACGGCGCCCACGGGGATGCCCGGCGGGTACGGCGACCGCAGACCCTTCACGCCGAAGCCGCCGGTCACGACGGCCTGGCCCGTCTTCACCGCCGCCTCCTTGGGGATGCCCGACATCCGCAGCTGGCCGGGGGTGACGGACGAGAGCAGGCCGAAGTAGCGGCCGGCGTCCGGGATCAACGCGCCGACCTCGGTGCGCCCGTCGGTGATGAACGCGACGTCGGCCGAGCTCGAGCTGACGTTGGTGACGATGCCCACCAGGGCGGCCCCCTGCTGGCTTCCGGCGAGGACCGGCGAGTTGCGGATCACCCCGTCGGAGCTGCCGACGCCGACCCTCGCGCTGCGCCACCAGGGCGACACGGAGCGGGTGACGATCGGGCTGGCGATCGCCTCGTAGCCGCCGAGGCTCGCCGAGGCGTCCACCAGGGCCTCGACCCCGAGCAGCTCCTCGAGCTCCGCGAGCCGCTGCGCCTGGACGTCGCTGAACACGACCTCGCCGCGCAGCCGCTCGACCTCGGACTGCAGGCCGGCCGCCCGGTCGCGGGCGTCCTTCAGGCTGCTGGCCCACCCCCAGGCGTCGCGGAACGGCTCGACCGCCCGGGTCGCGACCTCCTGCACGGGGGAGATCACGCTGGCGGCCGCGCTCTGGGCACCGTGCAGGGGCCCGTCGTCGGACTCGCGGAAGTAGACCGTGAAGAGCGCGAGGCACAGGATCGCGAGGCCCGCGATGATCCCGCGCCGGAGGTTGGCGCGGCGCCGAGCGATCCCGGTGGTGGCTGGGGTGCTCGCCATCTCGCTAGCTCGGCAGGATCAGTAGCGCTTCCGGCTTCGCCCGTTCGCCGATGCCTTTTGCATCACCTCGAACTCCTCCAGCGAGCGCCCCGAGCCGACCGCCACGCACGTCAGGGGCGACTCCGCCACGTGGATGGGCATCTCGGTCTCGCGGCGCAGGCGCTCGTCGAGCCCCTGCAGGAGCGAGCCGCCGCCCGCCAGCATGATGCCGCGGTCCATGATGTCCGACGCCAGCTCAGGGGGCGTCTTGTCGAGCGTGGACTTGACGGCGTCGATGATCTGGACCATCGGCTCCTCCAGCGCGTCGCGCACGTCCTCCGAGGACAGCACGACGGTCTTGGGGAGGCCGGTGATCATGTCGCGGCCCCGGATCTCGGCCTGCACCTCCTCGCGCAGCGGGTAGGCCGAGCCGATCTCGAGCTTCACCTCCTCGGCGGTCTGGCTGCCGATCATCAGCTTGTACTCCCGCTTGACGTAGCTGATGATCGCGTCGTCGAGCTCGTCGCCGCCGACCCGGATCGACTGCGAGACGACGATGCCGCCGAGCGAGATGACGGCGACCTCGGTGGTCCCGCCGCCGATGTCCACGACCATGTTCCCGGTGGGCTCGGCCACCGGCAGGCCGGCGCCGATGGCCGCCGCCATCGGCTCCTCGATGAGGAAGGCGCTGCGCGCCCCCGCCGACAGGGTGGCCTCCTCGACCGCCCGCTTCTCGACCCCCGTGACGCCCGACGGCACGCACACCACCACCCGCGGGTGCGCCCAGCGGTTCTGGTGCACCTTCTGGATGAAGTGCCGCAGCATCTGCTCGGTCACGTCGAAGTCGGCGATGACGCCGTCCTTGAGCGGCCGGATGGCGCTGATGTTCCCGGGCGTCCGCCCGAGCATCCGCTTGGCCTCGATGCCGACCGCGTGCACCTCGCCGGTGCGCTGGTCGATCGCGACCACGGAGGGCTCGGAGAGCACGATCCCCCGTCCCCGGACGTACACCAGCGTGTTGGCCGTCCCGAGGTCCACGGCCATGTCACGCCCGCCGAACCCGGTCAGGTAGCTCCAGAACCCGATCGGTCGCCTCCCAGAAGTGCCGACTCGGCCCGAGGGCCTGCAAAGCGGAGGATTCTACCCAAGGCGCCGTCGGCCGGGCAGGCGGACGGTCCCGCCTCGGGTCGCGGCAACCGTACCCTTCGGCGCGGACGACCGCCACCCGGCGGTCCCTTGCCCCGCGGCGGGTTGTCTGACTAGAGTCAGGCAATGGACCCGGGCATGGTCGCGCAGGTCCGGAGCTTCAACCGCCTCGTCACCGAGCGGATCGGCGCCCTGGACCAGGGGTTCCTCGGCCGGGGCCGCCCGCTGGCGGAAGCGCGGCTGGTCTGGGAGATCGGCGAGGGCGGCCGCGACGTGCGAGAGCTTCGCCGCGGCCTGGGGCTCGACTCCGGCTATCTGGCTCGCCTGCTGCGCTCGCTGGAGCGCCAGCGGCTCGTCGCCGTCGCCGCGGCCCCTGGCGACAGGCGCGTCCGCCGGGCCCGCCTCACCGAGGCCGGGCTGGCCGAGCGGGCGGAGCTCGACCGGCGCTCCGACGGGCTCGCCGTCTCCGTGCTCGACCCCCTGTCCGAGGAGCAGCGGAGCCGGCTCACCGCCGCGATGGCCGAGGTCGAGCGCCTGCTCGCCGCGTCGATGGTCCGCGTCGAGGTCGAGGACCCCGCGAGCCCCGATGCCCGCTGGTGCATGCAGCAGTACTTCGCCGAGCTCGACCGGCGCTTCGAGGGCGGCTTCGACCCGGCCGCGAGCATCTCGGCGGACGCGTCCGAGCTGACGCCCCCGGCCGGCGCCCTGCTCGTGGCCCGGCTCCGCCGACGACCGGTCGGCTGCGGGGCGCTCCGGCTCCGCCCCGACCGCGTCGGGGTCGTCAAGCGGATGTGGGTCGCACCGGAGACGCGGGGGCTCGGGCTGGGCCGCCGGCTGCTGCGGGAGCTCGAGGAGGTCGCACGGGAGCACAGGGTCGCCGTGCTCCGCCTGGAGACCAACCGCTCCCTGACCGAGGCCATCGGGCTGTACCGGGCGTCGGGGTACCGCGAGGTCGACGCGTTCAACGACGAGCCCTACGCGCACCACTGGTTCGAGAAGCGCATCTCGTAGCTCGGCGGCGGGGCGCCGGAGGGACGGCGGAGGGGTTCGCTACCGTTCCCCGGATGCCGTCCGCGCCCCTCTTCGCCGACGACAACAGCTCGTACCGGCGCGCCGCCCGCCGCGCCGAGCGCGAGGAACGGCGCCGTGAGGAGCGCCGCCGGGAGATCATGGCGACCCTCCGGCGGCTGAAGGAGGAGGCCGACGACCCGGCCGCGGTCGCCGCGCGGGAGCGCGCCAGGCGCCACGCCGACCTGCTGGAGCGCTACCCGCCCCTGTTCTGAGCGGGGCGACTCGCGCGACCGGTCCGTATCGTTCGGCCTTCACGTCCGACCGTCCCCGTGCCCCGGGAGGCCGCATGACCACCGACGCCGCCCGCCCCGACCCGGATCGCTGGAAGGCGCTCGCGGTCCTCGGCATCGCCTACTTGATGGTGATCCTGGACGTCTCGATCGTGAACGTCGCCCTGCCGTCAATCCAGGCCGACCTCGGCTTCTCGCCCGAGGACCTCCAGTGGGTCGTCAGCGGCTACGCCCTCACGTTCGGGGGCTTCCTGCTCCTCGGCGGGCGGTCCGGCGACGTGCTCGGCCGGCGCAGGCTCTTCATGGTCGGGCTCGCGGCCTTCGCGGTGTTCTCGGCGCTGTGCGCGCTCTCGACCTCCGACACGATGCTGATCGTCGCGCGCCTTTTGCAGGGCGGCGCCTCGGCGGTGCTCGCCCCGTCGGTGTTCTCGATCACGCTGGTGACCTTCCAGGAGGGCGCCGACCGCAACAAGGCGCTGGGCGTCCTGGGGGCCATCGCGGGAGCGGGCGCGGCGATCGGCGTGCTGCTGGGGGGAATCCTCACCGAGTACGCCGGTTGGGAGTGGATCTTCTGGATCAACGTGCCGATCGCCGCGATCGCGCTCTTCCTCGTCCCGCGCTTCGTCCGCGAGAGCCGCGTCGCCGGCATGGCCCGCAACTTCGACGCCCTGGGCGCGATCGCCGTCACCGCCAGCCTGCTGCTGCTGGTCTTCGGGCTCACCCAGGCCAACCAGGCCGGCTGGGCCTCGGCCCAGACGATCCTGGTGCTCGCCGCGTCAGCCGTCCTGATGGCCGTCTTCCTGTTCATCGAGTCGCGCAACCGCCACGCCCTGATGCCGCTCAGCTTCTTCAGGCGCCGGACCCCGACCGGCGCCAACATCGTCGGCTTCGGCCTCGGGACGATCGTCTTCAGCATGTTCTTCCTGCTCTCGCTCTACATGCAGCAGGTGCTCGGCTTCTCGGCGCTCGAGACCGGCGTGGGCTACCTGGCCGTCGCGCTGACGGCGGTGCTCGCCTCAGGGGTCGCGCAGGCGTTCGTGACCAGGGTGGGCGTGAAGCCGATCCTGGTCATCGGCCTCAGCGCGATCCTCGCCGGGCTGATCTGGTTCACGCAGATCTCGGTGGACGGCACCTACCTCGCCAACCTCTTCGGCCCGTTCCTCCTGATCGGGGTGGGCCTGGGCTTCTCGTTCGTGCCGGTCTCGATCGCGGCCCTGGCCGGCGTCCCCCCTCAGGAGGCGGGGCTCGCGTCGGGCCTCATCAACACCAGCCAGCAGATCGGCGGCGCGCTGGGCGTCGCGATCCTCACGACGGTCTCCACGACGCGCACCGAGAACCTCCTCGAGAGCGGCACCCCGCAGCCCGAGGCCCTGACCGACGGCTTCAGCCTCGCGTTCTGGGTCGCCGCGGGCTTCGCGGTGGCGGCGATCCTGGCGACGCTCTTCACGCTGCGGCGCTCCGACCTGGCGCCCGAGGCCGAGGCCGCGGCGCCGGCCCCCATGGGGTGACCCGGGGAGACGGGACGCGGGTCGTCCGCGCCGGCCTGCCGGGGCCGGCCGCCGGGGAGCCGCTCCTCCCCGGGCCGGTGTTCGCCGGCCCGTATCACCTCCCCGGCGACCCGGCGGCGGCCCGGTACGGCTACGGCCGGTCCGAGAACCCCACCTGGGAGGCCTTCGAGTCGGCGCTCGGCGAGCTGGAGGGCGGCGAGGCCGTGGTCTTCGGCTCGGGGATGGCCGCGGCCACCGCCGTGCTCCAGTCGCTGCTGCGCCCCGGCGACACGCTCGCGATCGCCTCGGACGGCTACTACACGGTCCGCCGCTTCGTCGACCGCCACCTCGAGCCGGCCGGGGTGCGGGTGGCACGGGCGCCGACGGCCGGCCCGGCGCTCGCGGCGGCCGCCGCCGAGGGGGCCGCGCTGCTGTGGCTCGAGAGCCCCAGCAACCCGGGTCTCGACGTCTGCGACATCGCCGCGTTGGCCGAGATCGCCCATCGGGGGGGCGGCCTGGTCGCCGTCGACAACACCCTCGCGACCCCGCTGGGCCAGCGGCCGCTCGAGCTCGGCGCCGACCTGTCGGTCACCTCGGACTCGAAGGGGCTCACCGGCCACTCCGACCTGGTCCTCGGCCACGTCGCCGCCCGCGACCCGGGCCTGGTGGCGCGCATCCGCGACTGGCGCCTGCACGCGGGCGCGATCGCCGGGCCGTACGAGGTCTGGCTCGCCCACCGCTCCCTCGCCACGCTCGACGTGCGCCTCGAGCGCCAGTGCGCGAACGCCCTGGCGATGGCCGAGGCCGCGCGCGGCCTCCTCGGGGTTGGCGCCGTGCGCCATCCGGGGCTCCCCGGCGACCCCGCGCACGCCCTGGCGGCCCGCCAGATGCGTCGCGTCGGTAGCGTCCTGACCCTGGACCTCGGCGACGAGGCAGCCGCCGAGCGGTTCCTCGCCGCCCTGGAGGTGATCGTCCAGGCCACCAGCTTCGGTGGCGTGCACTCCTCGGCCGAGCGCCGCGCCCGCTGGGGCGGCGACGACGTCCCGCCCGGCCTCGTCCGCGTCAGCGCCGGAATCGAGGATGCCGACGACCTCGTCGCAGACCTCGCCGGGGCGATCGCCCGGGCCTAACCGATGAGTCCGCCCACCGCCGGCGGTCTCATCGGCAGGCACCGGACGAGGAGGGCGATGTGACGGCTCGCGAGATCGTCTCGATGGAGGGGTGGGAGGCGGCCCGGCAGGAGCTGCTGGTCAAGGAGAAGGCGGCCACCAGGGCGCGCGACGCGCTGGCCGCCGAGCGCCGCCGGCTGCCGATGGTGAGGATCGAGAAGGACTACGCCTTCGAGGGCCCCGACGGCCCGGCGAGCCTGCTCGACCTGTTCGCGGGACGCCGCCAGCTCATCCTGTACCGCTTCTTCTTCGACCCGGGGATGAGCCGCTTCCCCGAGGCCGGCTGCGGCGGCTGCTCGATGTTCGCCGACCAGATCGGCCACCTCGCCCACTTCCACGCCCGCGACACCTCGCTGGTGCTGGTCTCGGGCGCGCCCGTGGCCGACATCGAGCGCTACCGGGCGCGGATGGGCTGGGAGATCCCCTGGTACTCCACCACCGACGACTTCTCCGCCGACTACGGCGTTGACGAGTACTTCGGCCTCTTCGTCTTCCTGCACGACGGCGACGAGGTGTTCCTCACCTACCGCACCAACGGGCGCGGGGTCGAGGCGCTGGGCAGCGTCTGGACCTTCCTCGACCTGACCCCGTTCGGGCGCCAGGAGGACTGGGAGGACTCGCCCGAGGGCACCCCGCAGGGCCCGCGGTACGAGTGGTGGCGCCTGCACGACGAGTACGACGACGCCGCCTGACCGCGCCCGGTCGGCGGGCCCGGGCTACCTGAGCAGCCCGAGCTCCTCGAGGAGCGCCGCCAGGCGCTCGACGGGCAGGCCGATCACCGTCGACTCGTGGCCCTCCACGCGCTCGGCCAGCGCGGCGCCGGCCCCCTGGATCGCGTAGCCGCCGGCGCGGTCCCGCCATTCGCCGGTGGCGACGTAGCGATCGACCGCCTCGTCCGAAAGGGGCCGGAAGGTCACGCGGGCGTCGTCCACCGCCTCCCGCTCACCCCGTTGCATGATCACGCAAATCGCCGAGCGGACGACGTGCGTGCGGCCGGCGAGCTCCCGCAGCGCGCTGCGGGCGGCGGCGGAGTCGGCGGGCTTGCCGAGCGTCCGCCCGTCCAGCAGCACCTCGGTGTCGGCCCCGAGGACCGCGCCCCCCTCGGGCACCCCGGCGCGCGCGGCCACCTCGCGCGCCTTCGCGCGGGCGTTGGCGAGGGGGTCGTCGCCCTCCTCGGCGCGCGGGGCGACGACGCGGAACTCCACCCCGAGGGTCGCGAGCAGCGCCCGCCGCTGCGGCGAGCGCGAGGCCAGCAGGATCACGGTGCGCTTCGGCTCAGAGGTCGGGGAAGTGCAGCGCCAGCTCGCGCGCGGCCGACTCGGCGCCGTCGGAGCCGTGGATGACGTTCTGGCCCACGTCGAGGGCGAAGTCGCCCCGGATCGTCCCCGGCGCGGCGTCCTGGGGATCGGTCGGCCCCATCATCGTCCGCAGGGAGCCGATCGCCTCCTCCCCCTCCACGGCCATCATCACCACCGGGCCGGAGGTGACGAACTCGACGAGCTCGCCGAAGAAGGGGCGCTCGCGGTGCTCGTCGTAGTGCTCCTCCGCGACGCGGGCCGCCATGACCGCCTTGCGCAGCGCGACGATCTCGAGGCCGCGCCGCTCGATCCGCGTGATGATCTCCCCCGTGAGGCCGGCGGCCACGCCGTCCGGCTTGACCATCACGAAGGACCGCTCAGTCATACGCCTCTGGCTCGCGGCGGATCCGGCGCCAGCGCGCCGACCGGCCGGCGTCCCCGCCCCGGCCCGCGCGGCCGCCCGTCGCCTCGGGCAGCTCGCGCTCCTCGCTCTCCAGGCCGTGCGCGGAGGCGCCGTCCTCGAGCGGGGGCGCCTCGGAGGCGCCGTCCACGAGCCGCATGCGGAACTCCAGCTCGGTCAGCCTCAGGTCGAGGTCGCGGACCTCGTCCTGCGACGCGAGCCCAGCCTGGTGCATGGCGCGCTCGACGGCGGCAGGGTCGCCTCCGCTGGGCAGGCCCTCGCGGGCGAGCATCCGCGCGACGATCTCCTGGCCCTCCGCGTCGCCCAGCTCGCCGAGCCGGCGCTCCAGGGCGAGCAGCTCGAGCTCGCGCTCGCGGGCCTCGTCGAGGTACTCCGGGGGACGGACGATGAGGTAGATGATCGAGCCCAGGAACGGCAGCAGCACCGACAGCGCGACGCAGCCGGCGATGGCCGCGGGGGTCTCGAAGCGCCGCCGGGCGTCCTGGTAGGTCCAGTACGCGAGCGCCAGCCACAGCAGGACCACGAAGACCTGCAGCATGAGGCTGATCGCGCTCCACAGCCCCGAGTCGAAGAAGTTGGAGATCGACTCGAACGGGTCGTCCGAGTCGGAGGTCGCCTGGGGGTTCGCCTGCAGGAACCCGACGAGGCCCGCCGGGCCGATCGCAGGCATCAGAGCGGGAGCCGTTTCACGGGGGCCGACGTCATGCGCACCTATATTCGCTCGGGTGGGCCTTCGCCCTTCCGGGCGGGCGCGAGTCTAGCAGGGGGTTCCTCCCCGGCCGAGAGGGCATGCGGACGAAGATCCGCCAGCAAATACAGGGATCCTGCCACCACCACGGTCCCCCCGGAACCCGCCGCAGCGCGCGCGTGGGCGAGCGCGGCCGCCGGCGCCTCGACCGCGAGCGCCGCGATCCCCTCCTCCCGGGCCAGCGCCACGAGGCGCGCGGGCGCCGCGGCCTGCGGATGGGACGAGCGCGTCGCCACGAGGAGGTCGGCCGCCGGGGCGAGTGCGGCGACCATGCCCGCAGCGTCCTTGTAGTCGAGGACCGAGACGACGGCCACCACCGGACCCGCGCCCGCACCGAGGCCCGCGAGCTCCGCGACCAGGGTCTCGACGCCCGCGGGGTTGTGGGCGCCGTCGAGCACGACGACCGGGGCGCCGGGCACCACCTCGAGCCGCCCGGGCATCCGCACGCCGGCGATCGCCCGCCGCAGGGGCTCGACCTCCAGCGCCCCGCCGACCACCAGCTCCGCCCCCGCCAGGGCCACCGCGAGGTTGTGGCGCTGGAACGCACCTCGGAGACGGAGCGGCAGGCGCTCGTACCGGGCCCGTGGGGTCTCGACCGCGACGAGGGGGCCGTCGCCGCCGGCGAGCAGGCCCTCGCCGTAGCGCACGGCGGAGATGCCCCGGCGCGCGAGCTCGGCGTCCACCGCCCGGCGGGCCCGCCGGCCGAGCGGACCCACGACGAGCCGATCGGAGCCGTCGGCGACAGACCGCCAGCTTCTCCTCGGCGATCGCCGCCTCGGTGTCGCCGAGGAACTCGGTGTGCTCGAGGGCGACGTTGGTCAGGATCACGGCCGACCCCGGCTGCAGGACGTTGGTCGCGTCCCAGCGGCCGCCCAGGCCGGCCTCGATCGCCATCGCCCCCACCGCGGCGCGACGGAAGGCCCAGAACGCGATGGCGGTGAGCGCCTCGAACTGCGTGACCGGATCGCCCGGCGAGAGGGCCGGGCCCTCCGCCGCCCCGCGCACGGCCGTCGCCGCCTCCGCGAACGCGTCGTCCCCGAGCGGCGCCCCGCCGAGCTGGACCCGCTCGGTCCAGTCGTCGATGTGCGGCGACAGGTAGGCCCCCGGGCGCAGGCCCTGGCTCGCCAGCGCCGCCGCCGCGAGGCTCGCGGTCGAGGACTTGCCGTTGGTGCCGACCACGTGCAGCGCCGGGGCGGAGCGCTGCGGGTCGCCGAGCGCGCCGAGCAGCGCGCGGATGCGCTCGAGGCCCAGGCGCATCCCGAGGATCTGGAGCCCGGCGATCCACTCGCGGGCCTCCCCTGGACTCATGCGCTCAGCCCAGGGCCGCGATCCGCGCGCTGAGCGCGTCGCGCTCGGCGCCGTAACGCTCGACCTTGGCCCGCTCGGCCTCCACCAGGTGGGCCGGCGCGCGCTCGACGAAGGCCGCGTTCGCCAGCTTCGCCTCGGCTCGGGAGAGCTCCCCCTCGGCGACGGCCAGCGCGTCGGCCAGCCGGCGCCGCTCGACCTCGGGGTCGAGCGCCTCGCGCGCCGGCCCCACGGCGACCGCCCGGCCATCGGCCAGGAGCATTGGGACGAGGCCGTCGCGCTCCTGCTCGGGCGCCGCTTGGACGGCGTCGAGCGCCGCGACGGCCGGGTGGGGCGCCGGGTGCACGAGCAGCGGCGCCCGGGGCGGCAGGCCGCGCCCGGAGCGGTAGCCGCGCAGCGCCGTGACCGTCTCCTTCACGGCCGCCATCTCCGCCTCGGCCGCCTCGTCCCGCGGCCCCGGCGCGGCCGCGGGCGGGTGGGCGGCCATCAGCCCCCGCGACCCCGGCAGCCGGGACCACCCCTCCTCGGTGACGAACGGCATCAGCGGGTGGGCGAGCGCGAGGAGCTGCTCGAGCGCGAGGCCGGCCATCTCCGGCGTCCCCTCGCCGGCCTTCAGGAGCTCGAGGTACCAGTCGCAGAAGTCGTCGAAGACGAGGTGGTACACGAGGTCGGCGAGCTGGGACAGCTCGTAGCGGGCCAGGTGCGCGGCCGCCTGCTCGACGCCGGCGGCGATGCGCGACGCGATCCAGCGGTCGGCCAGCGTCTCCGGGTGCAGGACGCCCGCGCCCGCGCGCCCGCCGCGGTCGACCACCAGGCGCGCGGCGTTCCAGAGCTTCGTGACGAGCTGGCGCCCCTGGTCGATCCGCTCCTGGCTGAAGCGCACGTCCTGCGTGCTGGCCATCATGAGGAGCCCGAAGCGGAGGGCGTCGGCGCCGTGGCGCTCGATCTCCTCGATGGGGTCGATCCCCGTGCCGAGCGACTTGCTCATCCGCCGCCCGTCGGGCGCCTGCACCACCGAGTGGATGTTGACGTCCGCGAAGGGCTCCTCGCCCATGAACTCGCAGCCCATCATCACCATGCGCGCGACCCAGAGGAAGATGATGTCCCTCGCGGTCGAGAGCACCTGGGTGGGATAGAAGCGCTCGAGCTCGGGCGTGCGCTCCGGCCAGCCCAGGGTGGCGAAGGGCCACAGCGCCGAGCTGAACCAGGTGTCGAGGACGTCGGGGTCGCGCTCCCACCCCTCCCCCCCGGGGGCTCGCGCCCGACGTGGACCTCGTCGCCCCGGTACCACACCGGGATCTGGTGACCCCACCAGAGCTGGCGGCTGATGCACCACGGCCGGATCTCGCGCATCCAGTCGAGGTAGACGTCGCCCCACTTGGCCGGCGTGAAGCGCACCCGCCCCTCCTCGACGGCCGCGATCGCCGGCGCGGCGAGCCGGGTCATGTCGCAGAACCACTGCAGCGAGACGAGGGGCTCGACCCTGGCGCCGGACCGGTGGGAGAACGGCACCGTGTGGACGTAGGGCTCCTCGCCGCGCACGAAGCCCTGCGCGCGCAGGTCGTCGAGCACCCGCTCGGCGGCCTCGGCGGGCGCCATCCCGGCGAAGCGCACGCCCGCGTCCGCGGTCATGCGGCCGTCCTCGCCGATCACGCCGACGGCCGGCAGGTCGTGACGGCGCGCGATCTCGAAGTCGTTGGGGTCGTGGGCGGGCGTGACCTTGATCGCGCCGGTGCCGAACTCGGGATCGACGTGCTCGTCGGCGACGATCGGGAGCTCGCGGCCGACGAGGGGGAGCACGGCGGTCCGTCCGATCAGGTGGCGGTAGCGCGCGTCGCCCGGGCTCACCGCGACCGCCGTGTCGCCGAGCATGGTCTCGGGGCGCACGGTGGCGACGACGACCTCGCCCGACCCGTCCGACAGCGGGTAGGCGATGCTCAGCAGGGTGTCGGTGACCTCGCGGTCCTCGACCTCGAGGTCGGAGATCGCCGACCCCAGGCCCGGGTCCCAGTTGACCAGGTAGCGGTCGCGGTAGACGTAGCCCTTCTCGTAGAGGTTGACGAAGACGCGCAGCACGGCCTGGACGTAGCCCTCGTCCATCGTGAACCGCTCGCGCTCGTAGTCGAGCGTGCAGCCCAGGCGCTTGAGCTGGCCGATGATCTGGCCCCCGTACTGCTCCTTCCACTCCCACACGCGGCGCACGAACTCCTCGCGGCCGAGCTCCTCGCGGGAGAGGCCCTCCGCGGCGAGCGCCTTCTCCACCACCGCCTGGGTCGCGATCCCGGCGTGGTCGGTGCCGCAGATCCACAGCGTCTCGTATCCGGCCATGCGGTGGGACCGGACCAGGACGTCCTGGACCGTGTTGTTGAGGGCGTGCCCCATGTGCAGGGCGCCGGTCACGTTGGGCGGCGGAATCGCGATCGTGAAGGGCGGCAGGTCGCTGCCCGGGTCGGCGTGGCCGACCCCCGCGTCCAGCCACGCCTCGATCCACCGCGGCTCGACCGTCGCGGGGTCGAACCGCTCGGCCCCGCGCGGGCTGCTCACCGGAGCTGCGCTACGCGGAGCCGCCACCGGCCTCGGCGACCCGGCCGGGGGCCTCCGTGACGAGCGTCGGCGGGAGCGACTTCTCGATCGTCTCGCGGGTGACGACGCACTTGAGCACGTCGTCGCGCGAGGGCAGCTCGAACATCACGTCCAGCAGCGCCGTCTCCATGATCGAGCGCAGGCCGCGGGCGCCGGTCTCGCGCTCGAGGGCCCTGTCGGCGATCGCGCCGAGCGAGTCGTCGGCGAACACGAGGTCCACGTCGTCGAAGCTGAAGAAGCGGCGGTACTGGCGCACGAGCGCGTTCTTGGGCTCGATCAGGATCTTCACGAGGTCGTCGCGCGTGAGCTGGTGCACCGCGGAGATGACCGGCAGGCGCCCGATGAACTCGGGGATCAGCCCGTAGTTCATGAGGTCCTCGGGGAGCACCTCGCTGAAGACGTCGTGGGGGTCCTGCTCGCGGCGGCTGCGGACCTCGGCGGCGAAGCCGACGCCCTTGTGGCCGATGCGCCGCTCGATGATCTTCTCGAGGGTCGCGAAGGCGCCGCCGCAGATGAACAGCACGTTGGTGGTGTCGATCGTGAGGAACTCCTGGTGGGGGTGCTTGCGCCCCCCCTGCGGCGGCACCGAGGCCACGGTGCCCTCGAGGATCTTCAGCAGCGCCTGCTGCACGCCCTCGCCCGAGACGTCGCGCGTGATCGACGGGTTGTCGGCCTTGCGCGCGATCTTGTTAACCTCGTCGATGTAGATGATCCCGGTCTCGGCCTTCTTCACGTCGAAGTCGGCCGCCTGGATCAGCTTGAGGAGGATGTTCTCGACGTCCTCGCCCACGTAGCCGGCCTCGGTGAGGGCGGTGGCGTCGGCGATCGCGAACGGGACGTTGAGGATGCGCGCGAGCGTCTGGGCGAGCAGCGTCTTGCCGCAGCCGGTGGGCCCGAGCAGCAGGATGTTGCTCTTCTGCAGCTCGATGTCGCCCTCGGCCGACGACATCATGTTCACGCGCTTGTAGTGGTTGTAGACGGCGACGGCCAGGGTGCGCTTGGCCTCCTCCTGGCCGACCACGTAGTCGTTGAGGACGTCGTAGATCTCGCGCGGGCGCGGCAGCGAGTCGGGGTCGAAGCTGACGGGGGCGGTGAGCTCCTCGTCGATGATCTCGTTGCAGAGATCGATGCACTCGTCGCAGATGTAGACGCCGGGACCGGCGATCAGCTTCTTGACCTGCCGCTGCGACTTGCCGCAGAAGCTGCAGAGGAGCTGCTCGTTGGACTCGTGCGTCTTCGCCATGGAGAGGGCTCCCTTGGTCCTGGAGCTAGTGGCTCTCGATCACCCGGTCAACGATGCCGTACTCCACCGCTTCCGCGCTGCTCATGAAGAAGTCCCGCTCGGTGTCCTTCTCCACCTTCTCCAGCTCCTGGCCGGTGTGCT
Source organism: Miltoncostaeaceae bacterium (assembly GCA_963835685.1). Lineage (GTDB taxonomy): Bacteria > Actinomycetota > Thermoleophilia > Miltoncostaeales > Miltoncostaeaceae > DATAGF01. The sequence continues at coordinate 54,989 of CAWIGI010000009.1, read as the reverse complement.
TGGCGATGATCTGGTCGAGGCGCTTGCGCAGGTCGATGATCTCGCGCGCGTGGATCTCGATGTCGGTCGCCTGGCCGCTGAACCCGCTGGAGACCTGGTGGATGAGGATCTTCGCGTTCGGCAGCGCCATCCGCTTGCCGGGGGCCCCGCCCGACAGCAGCAGGGCGCCCATGCTCATCGCGATGCCCACGCAGATCGTCTGCACGTCCGGCTTGATGAACTGCATGGTGTCGTAGACCGCCAGGCCCGCGTACACGCTGCCGCCGGGCGAGTTGATGTAGACCGAGATGTCCTTGTCGGGGTCCTCGCTCTCCAGGTGCAGCAGCTGGGCCACGATCAGGTTCGCGATCTGGTCGTCGATCGGCGTGCCGAGGAAGACGATCCGCTCGTTGAGCAGGCGCGAGTAGATGTCGAACGACCGCTCGCCGCGCGACGTCTGCTCCACGACCATTGGGATCAACGGGCTCAACTGCGGGTCCTCTCGTCGCGCGTGGTCATCGGGGGTCGCCGGGCGTCCAGAGCTTCCCGGCGGGCGCCGGCTTCCCTGCGGCCTCGGCTTCCTGCCCGCGTTGCGCGTCGGGCGTCCAGAGGCGCTCGCGGGCCTCGGCCTGCTCCATCGGGATCGGCGTCGCGCTCCGTATCAGCACGTCCACGGCCTTCTTCAGCCGCAGGTCCTGCCGCAGCGCCTCCCAGCCCCCGCCCTGGCGCAGGTCCTGGAGCAGCCGGTCGGCCGCGCGGCCGGTGGCCTCGGCGTCGGCGCGCACCTGCTCCTCGACCTCCTCGTCGGAGACCTCGATGCCCTCGGCCTCGGCGATCGCCTCCACCACCAGCTCACGGCGGATCGCGTTCTCGGCGTCCGGGCGCAGCTCCTCGACGATCTGCTCGAGACTGCGGCCGGTCGCGGCGAGGTACTGCTCGAACTCCACGCCCTCCGGGAGCTGCTGAGCGGTCTGCTGGAGGATCGTCCCGATGCGCCGGTCAACCATCACCGCGGGGATGTCAACCGTCGCGTTCGCGGTGGCCGCGTCGATGACCATGCGGCGGAAGAGCTCGTCCACCTCGGCCTCGGCGGCTTCGTCCAGCCGCCGCCGGACGTCGGCGCGCAGCTCCTCGAGGGTGTCGAACTCGCTCACGCCGATCGCGAGGTCGTCGTCGAGCTCCGGCAGCTCCTTCTCCTGCACCTGCTTGACGGTGACCGTGTAGTCAACGGTCCGGCCGCGCAGCTCGTCGCGGCGATCGGAGTCGCCGTAGGTGACCGGGAACTCGACGGACTCGCCGGCCGACATGCCGCCCAGCCGGGAGTCGAACTCGCCCACCAGGCGCCCCCCGCCGAGCTCGACGAGGTAATCGCGGGCGCTCGCGTTGCGCAGCCGCCTCCCGTTCGACGAGCCGTCGAAGTCGATGACCAGGAAGTCTCCCGCCCGGGCCGGGCGGTCCACCGGGACGAGGCGCGCCGCGCGCTCGCGCAGGGCCTGGAGCTGCTGGTCCAGCGCCTCCTCTGGGACCTGGGGCTCGGCGCGGCCGACCTCGAGGCCGGTGTACTCGCCCAGGGCCGCCTTCGGCCGCACCTGGACCGTCGCCTTGAAGGTCAGCTCGCCGTTCTCGGGGACCTCCTCGAGGTCCAGCTCGGGGTCGTCGATCGGGACGACGCCGGCCTCGCTCACCGCCTCGGAGTACCAGCCGCCGAGGGCCCCCTTGAGCATCTCCTGCACCACGGCCTCGCGGCCGACGCGCTGGACGATGACCTCGGCCGGCGCCTTGCCCGGCCGGAAGCCGGGGACTCGCACCTCGCGGCCGAGCTGGCGCACGGCCCGCTCCATCTGACGCCGGACCTCGTCCCCGGGGACAGCCACGTCGAGCCTGACGCGGTTCTCCTCGAGGGGGGTGACCTCGGTCGTCAGTGCCATGTCAGTGCGGGTGAGAGGACTCGAACCTCCAAGGGTTGCCCCACTAGGTCCTAAACCTAGCGCGTATGCCAGTTCCGCCACACCCGCCCGAGATCCGGCCGTGAGGGGTGAGCGATGGGACTCGAACCCACGACCGCCTGGACCACAACCAGGAGCTCTACCAACTGAGCTACGCCCACCACGTCGCGGGCCGGAGCCCGCGCCCGGCGGAGCATAGCGCGCGCGGTGGGCGCGCCGACCACCCCCGAGCCGCGGCCGGTAACGTGCGTTGCATGGGCTTGGTGAGGCGCCGCTCGGGCGACTGGAGCTGGGACGGGGTCGCGCCGCGCGCGTACGCGACGGGCGCCGAGCGCCACACGCTGATCGGCGCCGCCGAGGGCGCGCGGGACGTCGAGCTCCGCTACTTCCGCATCCCGGCCGGCAGCGCCTCGGCGCTCGAGAGCCACCGGCACGAGCACGCCATCCTCATCCTCCACGGGCGCGCCGAGGCGCTGCTCGGCGAGGAGGTCGCCGAGGTCGGCCCCGGCGACGCCGTGTTCGTCGCCTCGCAGGAGCCGCACCGGCTCACGGCCCTCGGCGACGAGCCGCTCGGGTTCCTCTGCACGGCCCTCGTCGACCGGGGCCGGCCGTGAGTGGGAGCCTCGCCCCCGGCATCGAGCACGAGCTGCGCTTCGTGGTCCCCGTGACGAAGACCGTGCCCCACCTCTACCCGGAGTCCCCCGGGTTCGCGGCGATGCCGGAGGTGCTCGCCACCGGCTTCATGGTGGGCCTGGTCGAGTGGGCCTGCATCGACGCGATCGCCCCCCACCTGGACGACGGCGAGATGTCGCTCGGCGTCCACGTCGACCTGAGCCACGACGCGGCCACCCCGCCCGGGCTCGAGGTGACGGTGCGCGTGCGCCTGGAGGAGGTGGACGGCCGCCTGCTGACCTTCTCGGCCGAGGCCGACGACGGGCGCGAGCGCATCTGCGCCGGCCGGCACGTGCGCTTCGTCGTCGACCGGGCCCGTTTCGAGGCCGGCGTGGCGCGGAAGGCCGCCGGAGGCTGAGGCCGGGGCCTGCCCGGGACGCTAGTCCAGGGTGGCCTTCACCGTGATGGCGACGTTGTTCCGAATCGCGTTCGAGATGGGGCACCCCTGCTCGCCCGCCTCGGCGGCCTCCTGGAAGCCCGCCTGGTCGAGGCCCGGGACCGTGCCGGTCACCGTGAGGGCCGAGTCCGTCACCTCGACGCCGCCGCCCTCCTTCGGGTTGAGGGAGAGGACGGCTGTCACGTGCAGGCGCTCCGGGGGGTTCCCGGCAGTGGCGAGCGCGTGGGAAAAGGCCATCGCGTAGCAGGAGGCGTGCGCGGCGGCGAGCAGCTCCTCGGGGCTGGTGCGCCCGTCGGGCTGCTCGGTGCGCGAGGCCCACGTGATGGGCAGCGATGACGCCACCCCGCTGGAGACCAGATCGAGGGTGCCGCCCCCCTCGGTGAGGTTCCCCGCCCAGGTCGCCTCGGCGCGGCGGTCGGCCATGGCCATCTCGTTCCCCCTTCTGTCGCTCCGGTTGCCCCGTCCAGCCTACGGCTCGACGACCACCTTGGTCGCCTCCCCGGAGCGTGCGAGGCGAAATGCCTCCGCCACCTCATCGAGCGGCAGCCGGTGCGAGACCAGCGTCGCCGCGTCGACGGCGCCCGACGCCAGTAGCGCGAGCGCGTCGCGCGTGTCGAAGGGCCCGGCCGAGTAGGTCGAACTGGATGCTCACCTCGCGGAAGAAGACCGACCCGAGGTCGAGCCCCACGAGCTCGCCGGGCGGCGTCGGGGCGAAGAGCTGGACCACGCCCCCCGGGCCCGCGAGGTGGAGGGCGTCGGCGATCGCCTCCCGATTGGCCGTACAGACAAAGACCTGATCGGCGAGCTCCCCACCCAGGGCGGCGCGCAGTCCGTCCGGCTCCGGCCCGGGGAGCGCCGTCGCGCCGGCGGCCTCGGCGAGGGCGCGCCGGTCGGCGCGCGGCTCCACGGCGGCGACCGCCGCCGCGCCCGCCTCCAGGGCGGCGCGGATCTCGAGCAGCCCCATCGCTCCCGCGCCCACCACGGCCACGCGCGAGCCGGGCCCCACCCCCGCCCAGCGCTGGCCGCGAACCACGCAGGCGAGCGGCTCGATGAGGGTCGCCGCCCAGTCGGGGAGGGTGTCGGGCAGGGCGAGGACGTCGGCGCGGACGTTGTCCGCCGGCACCCGGACCAGCTCGGCCAGGCCGCCGGGGTCGATGCGGCTGCGCCGGAACGCGGGGCACAGCGTGTGGCGCCCGGCGCGGCAGAGGTCACAGGTCATGCACGGGACGTGGTGGTGCACGAACACGCGCGTCCCCTCGGCGACGGGGGCGCCGGGGCCGGCCTGCACGACCTCGCCGGCCGGCTCGTGGCCCAGCACCAGCGGGGCCCGCGGGTCCTGGTACCAGGCCATGAGGTCGCTGCCGCAGAGGCCGCAGGCGCGCACCCGCACGACCAGCTCGCCCGGCCCGGCGACCGGGTCGGGGCGCTCCTCGACGGTGATCCGGCCCTGGCCCTGGTAGACGGCGGCGCGCACGGGCCGGCTCAGCTGAACGCCGAGATCCCGGTGATCTCCCGGCCCACGATGAGCGCGTGGACGACGTCCGTGCCCTCGACCGTCGAGACGGCCTCCACGTCGCCCAGGTGCCGGGCGACGTCGTGCTGGAGCAGCAGCCCGTTGCCGCCGAGCAGGTCACGGGCCTCCGCCACCACCGCGCGGGCGCGGGCCGCATTGTGCATCTTGGCCAGGCTCGCCATGGCCGGCGTCAGCTCCCCCGCCCCACCAGCTCCGCGAGGCGCATGCAGATCAGGCGCATGGCGGTGATCTCGGCGAGCATCTTCGCCAGCCGGTACTGGGTGCGCTGGTAGCCGCCGATCGGCGATCCGAACTGCTCGCGCTCGAGCGTGTACGCGACCGCCGCCTCGTAGGCGGCGACGGCGTGGCCGAGGGCGCCCCAGGCGATGCCGGGCCGCGCGGCGGCGAGCACCCGCGCCGCATCCTCGAAGCTCGACGGCGGCCTCCAGGCGGTTCTCGGCCGGCACGCGCACGTCGCGAAGGGTCAGATCGGCCTGCCAGGAGGCGCGCTTGGCGACCTTGCCCGTGATCAGCCGGGCCTCGACGCCGGGGGTGCCCTTCTCGACCACGTACGCGCCCACGTCCCCCGACCCGTCCCCCGCCCACACCACGGTGAGATCCGCGAAGGTGGCGTTGCCGATCCAGCGCTTGGCGCCGTCGATGACGTAGCCGTCGCCGAGCCGCCGTACCCGCGTCTCCAGGGTGACGGCGTCCGACCCGTGCTCCGGCTCGGTCAGGGCGAAGGCCCCCACGGCCTCCAGGCTCGCCATGCCGGGCAGCCAGCGCGCCTTCTGCTCCTCGGAGCCGAGCTGGCCGATCGCGCCCATCGCGAGGCCCGAATGCACCCCGTGGAAGGTGCTCACGCTCCCGTCGGCGCGCGCGAGCTCCATCGACACCAGGCCGGCGGCGAGCGGGCTGAGGCCGGGGCACCCGTAGCCCTCGATGGTCCCGCCGCAGACCCCGAGCGCGGCGAGCTTGGGGATCAGCTCGAACGGGAACTCCGCGCGCTCCCAGTAGCCGTTGATGACGGGGCGCACCTCCTCGTCGCCGAAGCGGCGCACCCGGTCGCGCACGGCCCGCTCCTCGTCGGCGAGGAGGTCGTCGGTGAGGTAGATGTCGCTGCCGGCGAGCGATGGAGCCGTCGCCACGGGCTGAACCTACCCCTCGGGCGCCGGGCCGACGCGCACGACCTCGCCCGCTCCCAGCAGGCGCTCACCAGCCGCGGTGCCCACGCGCAACCGCCCGAGCGCGTCGGTGCCGGCGCACTCGCCCCGTCACCTCCTCGCCGGCCAGGCTCACGACCACCTGGCGGCCGCGCAGGGCGTCGCGCGCGGCGTACGCGTCGAGGACGGCCGGCGGGCCGCCCTCGACCCATGCGGCGTAGCGCCGGCCGAGGGCGCCGAGCAGCCCGACCAGCAGGTCGGCCCGGCGCGGCGGCGGGCCGGCGTCCGACAATGCGCCGGGCTCCCAGCGCGCATCGTCGAGCGCCGGGGCGGAGCGCACGTTCACCCCGACCCCCGCGACCGCCCACTCCACGCGCTCCTGGTCGGCGGACATCTCGCAGAGGATCCCGGCCACCTTGCGCCCGGCGATCAGGATGTCGTTGGGCCAGACGATCCGCGCCTCCGGCCCGAGCGCCTCGGCGGCCCCGACGGCGGCGACGATCGGAAGGAGCCCGGCGTCCACCGGCGGCACCTCCGGCCGCAGCAGCACCGAGACCAGCAGCCCGTGCCCGGCCGCGGCCACCCACGGGCGCCCGCGCCGCCCCCGGCCGGCGCGCTGGCGGTCGGCGCCGACGACGAGCCCCTCCGCGGCACCACCGCGCGCGCGCTCGATCGCCTCGTCGTTCGTGGAGCCGGTCTCGGCCAGCCACACCACCGGGCCGGCCAGCGGCGGCGCGAGGCGCGGCGCCACGAGCATCGGGACGACCGGGTCGGCGCCCTCGTCGAGGCGATAGCCGTCCGGGCCGCCGCGGACGACCAGGCCGTCCCGCCGCAGCGCCTCGACGTGGCGGTGCACCGCCGCCCTCGAGCAGCCGAGCTCGGCCGCCAGCGCCTCGCCCGAGACCCCGGCCGCGCCGCCCCCCACGAGTGCGGCGAGGACCCGCTCCCTGCGCTCGGAGGTCAGGTCGCCGACAGCTCCCCCTCCTCGCGCAGGCGCTCGGCCTCGAGGCGCTCGGCAGCCCACTCGCGGGCGCGCTCCTCGCGGGCGTCGGTCGCCTCCTGAGCCTCGCGCACGGCGTCGCCCCAGCCCTGCTCGGCCCAGCGGTCGAGCAGCTTGCGAACGTATGCGGCGTGGTGGCTCTCGTCGGCGATGATCTCGGCGATCCTCCCGGCGATGACCGGGTCGGCCCGCTCGAAGGTGCGCCGGTGCGCCTCGAACGACACGAGCGCCCGGCTCTCAACGGCCTGGAAGAGGGTCAGGATCGGGATCACCCGGTCGAGCCCGACCGTCTCGCCGCGCCGGGGGAGGATCTCCTCGATGTCGTTGAGCGTGTCCACGATCAGCCGGCCACCGATCGTGATGTGGTCGGGCTCGTCCGGCGGGTCGAAGGGCTCGACGCCGAGGCGGCGCATGATCTCGGCGAAGTAGGCGCCGTGCTTCTCCTCGTCGGCGGCGTGCCGCGCGAACTTCCTCGCGAGGTCTGGGTCGTCGACCGTCTCGGACAGCACGCGCAGCTCCTCGGCCCCCTGGAGCTCGGCGCAGCGGAAGCTGTTGAGCATCTCGATCCGCTTGGCGGGCGACAGCCCCGACAGGAAGCCGGCGTACTCGTCCGGCGTCTGCAGCACGTGTGCGGCGTCAGTGGGATCCACGGGCGGTGCTCCTCTCCTTCGGGTGGGACGCGAGCGCGGCGAGCCGGGCCTCGCCATGGCGGCGGAACCGCGCCGGCGAGAAGGTCCCGCCGAGCAGCGGGTCGAGCCCGGCCGGGCCGATCTCCGCGAGGGACCCGGGCCTGCCAGCCTCGACGTCGATCTCGGGGTCGTCGGGGATGGCGCCCAACAGGGGGACCGGGGTCAGGCGCGCGAGCGCGGCCGGGTTCGTGAGCGCGTCGAGGCCGGGCTCCGCCGGGTAGCCGCTGATGACCACGCCGAGCACCGTCAGCCCGCGCCGGTGCAGGGCCTCGAGCGTGAGGAGCGTGTGGTTCAGCGTCCCCAGCCCGGGCCGGGCGGCGACCACCACCGGCAGGGCCAGCAGCGACGCCAGGCCGGCCATGTCGACGCCGTCCGAGAACGGCACGAGCGCGCCGCCCGCAGCCTCGACCAGCACGAGGTCGTGCCGCCCCGCCAGTTCGTTGTATGAGCGTGCAACGACCTGAGGGTCGAGGCGGCGGCCCTCCAGCGACGCGGCCACCGAGGGCGCCAGCGGCGCCCGCAGGCGGTACGGGCAGATCGCCTCGGACGGCTCGTCGAGCCCGATCAGGGCGGCCACGAACTCGGCGTCGCCGGTGATGGTCCCGTCGTCGCCGGTCTGGGCCGGCTTGAGGACGGCCGGGTCGCGCCCCCGCGCCCGGGCGGCGAGGGCGATGGATGCCGTCACGACCGTCTTGCCGACGCCGGTGTCCGTCCCCATGACGAAGATGCCGGGCTCCCCGAGCATCACGCGGCCGGCACCAGGTTGCGGGCGTCCGCGAGCGCCTCGAGCGCCCAGTCGATGTGGCGGTCCTCGTGGGTCGCCATGACGGTGAGGCGCAGGCGCGCGGTGCCCGGCGGGACCGACGGCGGACGGATGGCCGGCGCCCAGACCCGTGCGCGGCGCAGCGAGGCCCCGACGGCGAGGGCGTCGGCCGACTCGCCGACGAGGACGCCGACGACGGCCGAGTCGGTGGGCAGGACCGTGTAGCCGAGGGCCCCGCGCTCCCTCGACGAGTCGCGCCACGAGCGCGCGCAGGCGGGCGCGGCGCTCGGGCTGGTCGCGCACGAGGTCGAGGGCAGCGAGCGCCGCCCCGGCCGCCGCGGGGGCGAGGGCGGTGGTGAAGACGAAGCCGCGGTCGCGGGTGCGCAGGTAGTGGCAGAGGTCGCGGTCGCCGGCCACGTAGCCGCCCTGGGCGCCGAGGGCCTTGGAGAGGGTCCCCATCACGACGGGCACGCGGCCCTCCAGGCCGAAGTGCTCCAGGGCCCCGGCGCCGGTGCTGCCGAGCACCCCCGTGGCGTGGGCCTCGTTGACCATCAACATGCAGCCGTGGCGATCGGCGACCTCGACGATCGCGGGAAGGGGGGCGAGATCGCCGTCCATGCTGAAGACCGTGTCGGTGACGATCAGCCGCCGCGGCCGCGGCCCCGCGGCGCGGAGGGCCGACTCCAGCGCGTCCGCGTCGGCGTGCGGGTAGCGCACGACCTCGGCGCCCGAGAGACGGCACCCGTCGATGAGGCTGGCGTGGTTGAGCTCGTCGGAGAGGACGAGGTCGCCCCGCCCGACGAGCGCCGGGATCGTGCCGACGTTCGCCTGGAACCCGGTCGGGAAGACCAGCGCGTCCTCGCAGCGCTTGAGCGCGGCGATCCGCTCCTCGAGGCGTCGGTGCAGGTCGAGGCTGCCGGTGACCAGGCGCGAGGCGCCGGCGCCGGCCCCGTACTCCTCCAGCGCGGCGCGGGCGCCGGCCACGACCGCCGGGTCGTTGGCGAGCCCGAGGTAGTTGTTGGACGCGAGCAGGAGGTGCGGGACGCCGTCGATCTCGACCTCGGGGTCGGGCGCGCCCTGGCAGTAGGTCAGGACGCGCAGCAGGTCGCGGTCGGCGAGGTCGGTGAGCGCCTCCGGCAGCCAGTCGAGGCCGGTGCGGCTCATCCGGCCTCCGCCGCGGCGACGGCGGCCTCGCAGATGCGCGCGACGTCGTCGTCGCCGGCCACGTAGGGCGGCATCGTGTAGACGAGGTCGCGGAACGGCCGCAGCCAGACGCCGCGCTCGACGGCGGCCCGGGTCGCGGCGGGCACGTCCACCTCGTGGTCGAGCTGCACCACGCCGATGGCGCCGAGCGCGCGCACGTCCGCGACCCCGGCCAGGCCGGCGGCCGGCGCGAGCCCCTCGCGCAGGCCGGCCTCGAGGCGCGCGACCTCGCCGCGCCAGTCGCCGGCCAGCAGCAGGTCGATCGAGGCGCCGGCGACGGCCGCGGCCAGCGGGTTGCCCATGAAGGTCGGCCCGTGGGCGAGCACCGGCACGTCTCCGGTCGAGATGGCCTCGGCCACCGCCGGGGTGCACAGCGCCGCCGCCATGGTCATGTAGCCGCCGGTCATCGCCTTCCCGACGCACATCACGTCGGGCGCGACGCCCGCGTGGTCGGCGGCGAACAGCTCGCCGGTGCGCCCGAAGCCCGTCGCGATCTCGTCGAAGACGAGGAGGACGTCGTGACGGTCCGCGATCTCCCGGAGGGCGGCGACGTACGCCGGCGAGTGGAAGCGCATCCCCCCGGCGCCCTGCACGACCGGCTCCACGATGAGGGCGGCGAGCTCGGCGGCGTGCTCGGCGACGGTGGCCTCGAGCCGGTCGATGTACGCCTGGTCGGGGCGCGCGCCGAAGCCGGCGGGAGGCATCTCCGCGAAGACCTGCTCGGGGAGGACGCCGGCCCACATCTGGTGCATGCCGCCGTCGGGGTCGCAGAGCGACATCGGCTGGAGGGTGTCGCCGTAGTAGCCGCCGCGCCAGGTGCAGAGGCGGCGCTTCTCCGGGCGCCCCCGGGAGCGCCAGTGCTGGAGGCACATCTTCACCGCGACCTCGACCGACACCGAGCCCGAGTCGGCGAGGAACACGTGGCGCAGCGGCCCGGGGGTGATCTCGACCAGACGCGCCGCCAGCCGCACGGCGGGCTCGTGGGTGATCCCGCCGAACATCACGTGGCTCATCCGGCCGAGCTGGTCGCGCGCGGCCGCGTCGAGCGCCGGGTGGGCGTAGCCGTGGATGGCGGACCACCAGGACGACATGCCGTCCACGAGCTCCCGCACCCCGCCGACCGGCTCGGCGAGGCGCAGCCGCACGCCGGACGCCGACTCGACCACGAGCGGCGGGTCGGCGGCGGGCATCGGCGCGTAGGGGTGCCAGACGTGCGCGCGGTCGAGCGCCAGCACCTCCTGGGGGCCCACGGGCCGCCCCGTCAGTCGCCCGCGCGCGCGCCCGGGACCACCGGCATCCCCAGGTCGCGGGCCAGGCGCACGTCCTCGGCCGCGGGGCGGCCGGCGGTGGTGAGGTAGTTGCCGACGATCATCCCGTTCACCCCGCCGACCAGGCCGAGGGCCTGGGCGTCGCGCAGCACCAGCTCGCGGCCGCCCGCATAGCGGATGATCCGGTCGGGGAACACCAGCCGGAAGATCGCGATCGCGCGCAGCGCGTCGTGTGCCTCGAGCGGCCTCCGGCCGGCCAGCGGGGTTCCGGGGCGTGGGTTGAGGAAGTTGAGCGGGATCTCGTCGGGCCCCAGCTCGCGCAGCTCGTAGGCGAGCTCGAGCCGCTGCTCCCAGGTCTCCCCCATCCCGAGGATGCCGCCGCTGCAGAGCTTCATGCCGAGCTCGGTGACAAGCCGGCACGTCTCGGCGCGCTCCTCCCAGGTGTGCGTGGTGACGATCTCGGGGAAGAAGCTCCGGCTGGTCTCCAGGTTGTGGTTGTAGTGATGGACCCCCGCGTCGCGCAGGGCCTCGGCCTGGGGGCGCGTGAGGATGCCGAGCGAGCAGTCGACGTCGAGGCCCGTCTCGGCGTGGATGGCCTCGATCGCGCGCAGCACCTGGTCCATCAGGCGCCGGTCCGGCCCGCGCACCGCGACGACGATGCAGAACGCGCTGGCCCCGGAGGCCTCGGTCGCCCGCGCGGCCGCGAGCACCTGGTCGAGCGGGAGGAAGGCGTGGCGCTGGGCCGGGGCGTCGTAGTGCATCGACTGCGAGCAGAAGGCGCAGTCCTCGGGACACCCCCCGGTCTGGGCGCTGATCAGGGACTCGAGCTCGACGCCCTCGCCCCACCAGCGCCGCCGCACCTCGTGAGCGAGGCCGAGGAGGCGCGGCAGCTCCGCAGCGGGCAGGCCCACGAGCTGCCGAGCCTCCTCGGCCTCGATGGACCGCTTCTCCTCGACCAGGGTGCGCTCGAGACCCTCCAGGATCGTCGTCACGTTCGAGACCCTACAGGCGTGACGACGGGGCCTTGGCCACGTGCCCCGCGGCGACTACCGGCCCAGCAGGAGCCGGCGCACCTCGTCCTCGCGCCCGGGCTCGAGGATGGCGAGGACCTGGTCGCCCGCGTTCAGGACGGTCCCGTCATCGACCAGCTCGGCCACCCCGTCGCGGACGAGGGAGATCAGGCGGGAGCCGGTCGGCAGGGCGAGCTTGGCGACCGACTTGCCGATGCACGGGCACCTCGGGTCGACCTCGACCTCGATGATCTCGAGGTTCTCCTGGCGCAGCTCCAGAAGGTGGACGAGCTCGTGCTCGGGGACCTCGTGCTCGATGAGGGCCATGATCCGCTGGGTCGGGCAGATCGTGGGCGAGATGCCCAGCAGGTCGAAGTGGACCTGGTTGCGGGGATCGTTGACCCGCGCGATGACCTTGGCCACGCCGTACTTCTCGCGGGCGAGCTGGGCGATGATCATGTTGTCCTCGTCGTCGCCGGTGACGGCGACCACGATGTCGGGCGGCCGCGTCATGCCGGCCGACTCCAGCACGTAGAGCTCCGTGCCGTCGCCGTGGACGACCCGGTGGCCGAACTCGTCCTCGAGGACGTCGGCCCGCGCCGCCTTGGCCTCGACGACCGTCACCTCGTGCTGCTTGGCGATGAGCGTGCGGGTGAGGTTGGACCCCATCTTCCCGCCGCCGACCACGATCGTGAACATCAGGTCGTCGCTCCCGCGCCCAGGGCCCAGCGGGTGAGCCCCTCGATGGCCATCTTCACCGGCGAGATCACCTCGAAGCCCCGGTTGCCGTAGACCTCGGCCCGCGCGGGGTCCTGGATGCGGGCCGCGACGTGGTCGACGCGGTAGCGCCGCGTGGCGACCTGGGCGATGATCAGGTTCGTGTTGTCGCCGTCGGTCGCGGCGATGAGCATGTCGGCGTCGTCGATGCCCGCCTCCTCGAGGACGTCGGCGTCCATCCCGTGACCGATCACCAGCGGCTGGCGCCAGTCGCTGCCGAGGCGCGTCAGCGCCTCCTCCTTCTGCTCGACCACGACCACCTCCCACCCCTCGCCCGCCAGGCTTCGCGCCAGAGAGGAGCCGACCCGCCCACAACCGACGACGATCGCCTTCATGTCCACATTATGCGCCGCCGACCTCCTCGAGGACGCCCTCGGGATAGGTGACGACCATCACCTCACAGGGCGCCGCGCGCAAGAGCTCGTCTACGAGCGGGCTGAAGAAGCGTGACTGGGACCGCCAGCGCGGCGACGAGCCCATCATGACGAGGTCGGCGCCGATCTCCTCCGCCTCGGCGACGATCGCCTCGCTCCGCGACCGGGCGCGGACGACGACGCCGTCGACCCCGACGCCCTGGTTCGCGCCCGTCTCGCGCGCCTCCTCGACGACGTCGAGGCCGTCCTGCTCGGCGCCGCCGAGGTCGGCGCCGAGGGGCTGCGCCATCGGGACCTTCAGCACGTGGATCACGCGCACCGAGCCGCCGGACTGCTTGGCGAGCCTCAGGGCCGTCGCGAGCACCTCGCGCCCGATGTCGCCGGGCTTGACCGGGACGAGGATCCGCCGGAAGTCGGGCTCGGCGGAGGGGACGAGGTCAGGCTCGGGCGGCGTCGCCCGGCCCAACAGCGTCTCCCCGCCGGCACGCCGCGACAGCAGGTAGACCGCCAGTCCACCGACCAGCCAGACGGGCCCCGCGATCCTCGCCCCCTCGCTGGTCGCCACCGCCGCGACCCACAGCGCGAGCGTCAGGACCGCGCCGACGACGGCCGGGAGCGGGATCTCCTTTCCCCGCACGCTCACGGCCAGGGGCACGCGGAAGGGGCGCTGGAGGCCCGGCTCGCGCGCGCGCAGGCGCACCACCGCGGCCTGGGCGGCCGTGAGCGCGATGAGCACGCCGAAGCTGTAGAGGCCGGCGAGGAAGCGCTCGCCGTCGCCCGCGGTCACCGCGAGCACGATGAGGCCCGACGCGATCGCCGCCACCGCGACGGCGCCGGCCAGCGGCGGCCGGGCCCCCCGCGCCGGCCGGGCGAAGGCGTGGGGCAGCATGTCGTAGCGGGCCATCGACTGGGCGAGGCGCTCGGCGCCCACCATGGCCGTGATGACGGCCGCGATGAGGATCAGGGCCCCGGTGACGCCCGCGACGACCTCCAGCGCCTCGCGGGCGCCGATCTCGTCGCCGACGGCCGAGGCGATCCCCACCAGCGGGGCCTTCAGCCACTCGGTCCCCAGGGCGCTCGCGACGCCGTCGGGGGCGCTGGGGTCCGGCTCGGCCGGGAAGGCCGAGACCCCGACCACCGCCACCGCCACGTTGATCGCCACGGCGACGCCGATGCCGACGAAGAGGCTCCGGGGCAGCGTGCGCCCCGGCTCGCGCACCTCCGCCGCGTAGCTGGAGACGCTCTCGATGCCGGTGTAGGCCAGCGTCGCGAGGGCCAGGGCAAGGGCGATCGACGACCACGACGGCGCCGTGCCGAGATCGGTGCCGAGGGACAGCGAGTCGGCCGAGACGACCGCGGCGAACCCGATGACGGCGATGGCGACCAGGACGACCAGGGCGGCGGCGACCATCGCCACCGCGACCTTGTAGAGCCTCACCCGCCGCAGCCGCCGGACGCCGGCGATCGCCAGGATCACCGCGATCCCGATCAGCGCGTCCCAGGGTCGGTCCCGCGCCGCCTCCCACCCGAGCGCCGAGCCCAGGTAGTGGGGGACGAACAGCGCCGCCAGGGCGATCACGACGAAGTAGTCGAGGAACAGCAGCCACCCCGTGACGAATCCGGCGGGGTCGCTGAACGCGCGCCGCACGAAGGTCGCGGCGCCGCCGGGCTCCGGCATGGCCGCCGCGCCCTCGGCGTAGGAGAGGCTCACGACCAGCACGAGGAGCCCGACGGCCAGGAGCACCCAGGGCGTCAGGCCGACCGCGTAGAGCGCCACGATGCCGAGGGCGAACGCCAGCGCCGAGCCGACCTCGCCGTAGGCGATCAGCGCGAGCGAGCGGGCGCGGAGGCCCGGCCCGGGCGGGGTCAGCTTCTGCGCCACGGCCGCAGCAGGTAGAGGCGCAGCGCGCCACCGATCACGAGCAGCCCCCCGATCAGGAGCCCCAGCCCGCCGCCCACTCCCAGCGAGACCGTCCGGGCGATCAGCGCGACCCCCAGCAGGACGACGACCGTCGCGAGGACCACCGGCACCGCGCCGCGGCTCACGCCGCCGCCTCCTCGCGGGTCGTGGCGACGATCACGCGGCACGGGCTGTGCTTGAGCACGTGCCGCACGGTCTTTCCGAACACGGGCGTGCGCCGGCCGATGCCGCGCCGCGGCGCCCCGATCACGACCAGATCGGCGGTGCGCGCCACCGCGTCGGCCACGATCGCCGGGCCCGCGCTGCGGGCGCGCTCGAGGCGCGTGACCGCACGGACCCCGTAGCTCTCGACCAGCGCGCGGGCGTCGTCGAGGAGGTCGTTCGCCTCGCGCTCGGCCGACGGCAGGTCGATCGTCAGCGGGAGCTCCATCGGGATCTCGAGCACGTGCACGATCGCGACCCGCGACCGGCGCTCGGCCGCCAGACGCGACGCGACGACGAGGGCCTCCTCCGACTCGGCCGAGCGCACCACGGGCACGACGATCGTGCGGTACTCCACCCGCAGCTCGTCGGTCAGCACGACCACCGGGGCGCGGACGGTCTCGGCCACCGGCAGGCGCAGCACGCTGCGGCGGTAGACGAGGTAGATGACGAACCCGAGCGCCAGCCAGCCGAGGCCCGCCCACCGCGTGGCCGGCTCCTGGATCACGACCACCAGGAACGCCAGGCCCGTCGCGAGCCCGCCGAGGATCGCGAACAGCGGCCAGTCGATCCCGCGCACGTGCACGTTCGGCCGCGCGCGGTAGATCAGCTCCTCGTCGCGCCCGCGCACGCGCAGCGCGACGAGCGACACGTGCGCGACGGTGAACGAGAGCATCGCCCCGAAGGAGTACATCGTGCCGAGGAACACGGTCTCCCCCGGCAGGATGGCCACGATCGGTGCCACGCCCGCGAACAGCGCCAGCGCGAGCCACGGCGTCTTGAAGCGGCGGTGCAGGCGGCGGAAGGGCTCGGGGAGCTGCCGGTAGCTGGCCATCGCGTAGGTGATGCGCGACGCGCCGATGACGCCCGCGTTGGCGGCGATGAAGAGGATGGTCGCGGCCAGGACGCCGACGTAGATCTCGAGGACGGTGAGGAAGCCGCCCTCCACCCCGAGGTTGTTGACGATCCCCAGCACCGGGTCGTTGGCGAAGCCGCCCTCCTCGGGGGGCTCGCCCAACGGGGTGGTGAACCCGTCGGGACCCTCCGAGACCGGAAGGGCCGAGAGGGCGATCGCCGGCAGGGTGAAGTAGATGGCGTAGACGGCGATCGCGACCAGGCGGATGGAGCGCGGGATGTCGCGGGAGGGGTCGCGTGCCTCCTCCGACAGGTTGGAGATGGTCTCGATGCCGGTGTACGCGATCATCGCCACCGGGATCGCGAGGAAGAAGCTCTCCCAGGTCGGCGCGACGCCGAAGTTGACGTTGTTGACCAGGACCTCCGGGGAGAAGACGAGGACGAAGCCGAGCACGACCAGCAGCGCCTGGGTGGCGAAGTCGATGACGGCCAGCACGATGTTCAGTCGCGCCGCCTCCTTCACCCCGACGACGTTCACGCCGACGAGAAGGGCGATCACGGCCGCCCCCACGATCACGTCCCACGGGTTCTCCTTCAGCGGCTCCCAGAAGATCGAGAGGTAGTGGGGGACGAAGAACGCCGAGATGGCGATCGTGATGATGTAGTTGAGCATCTGGGCCCAGGCGGCCCCGAAGCTGACGACCTCGTTGAAGGCGTGGCGGGCGAAGCTCGACGAGCCCCCGGCCTCCGGGAACCGCACCGTCCCCTCGGCGTAGGTGGCCGCCGTCGCCGCGAAGATGAGGCCGGCGACGATGAAGACGAGCGGCGTGAGCCCGAGGGCCAGGGCCGCCGTGACGCCGAGGGCGTAGTAGATCGACGAGCCGACGTTGCCGTAGGCGGTCGCGAACAGCGCGGGCGCTCCGAGGACGCGCTGGAGCCCCTGCTGCTGGCGGCGTCGCCCCGTCACCGCGCAACTCTACGATCCGGCCCCGCCGTTGCGGGCGACCGCCCGCCCGGCGGCGGCTCAGGGCCTGGTCCACCAACGACGAAGGCCGCCGTTGTACCCCCATCGGCGGCCTTCGGTGCTCACAGTCCACGAGTGGCTGGGCAGTTGGAGGCGGCACCGTTGCCCGCGGCGTCACCCGCCTCGTGACAAATGATGCACACTCGGGGCCCAATTCGCCAGTCCTCCGGCGCGCGCTTGTCCAAACCCTTACCGAAGGGCGCCCGGGCCTACCATCCCTGCGGCCGCAGCTCGGGCCCCACGATATGGCCGTGGGCGGGCCCCTCGCCGTGGTGGTGCGGGTCCTCGTTCACGTCGTGCTTGAAGTGGCCCACGTACCAGACGACGACGTCCCGGTCCGTGATGTCGTCGCCGTTGACGAAGGTGTCGATCCGCGCCGGCGCCAGGACCGGCGAGGAGGTGAACTCCTGCCCGTCGTCGATCTGGCCCTTTCGCAGCCGCAGCGCCCAGAAGTCGCCCACGCCGAACGCGTCAGCCTGGCCGTCGTCGCCGCCCGGGACGATCTCGTAGCCGGCGCCGGTCTGCGTGTTGACGACCCGCCACTTGCGCGACATGTGGGTCGCCCGCGGCCTCCGCGCCTCGAAGCGCATGGTGCGCCACGAGCCCGGCGACGGCCCGGGGTGGTCGTTCCACTCCTGGACCGAGTTCCGGGACTCGGCGCCGATGTCGAAGTTCAGCCGCCAGTACGCGTGGTGGTGGTGGATGTCGCAGATGCAGGAGTCGTCGATCCCGGCGAAGCCGAAGCGCGGCCGGATCGTCCCGTCGCGGTGCAGGCGCCACTGGCTGATGTAGCGGTACCAGCCCGCCTCCATCTCGCTCACAAGGACGACCTCATCGCCCTGCACGTAGACGGCGACGCCCGCGAAGTTGCCGGCGTCCACCCCCGAGTCCATCAGGGTGGTCGCCGGGGCGGGGCACAGGCGGAAGCCGGGCGCGACCGTCGTGCCCTGCGCCTTGAAACGCCCCTCCTCCCACTGCCAGTCGCGGAACGGTCCGCAGGGGCCGGTCTTGTACTCGACGTTGAGGATGGGCACGTGGGCCCGCCGCAGCACCCGCCTGCCGCGGAAGTTGACGGCGCGCAGGTCGACGCCCGACCCGACGACGCCGCTGGATGCCGAGGGGCGGATGGCGATGAACCTCCACAGGGTCGTGGCGCCCTCCTTCACGGTGATCCGCGCCGCCCCCGGGGTGCCCCTGGGGACCGTCGGCTGGCCGGCGTCCGGCGGACCGCAGGTTGACGGGCCGGCCGCCGCGCCGTCCGGCGCGCCGCGGTCGAAGCGCGCGACCGCGCCCCGGCCGAGCGACACCCCGACGATCTCGTGGCCAGCCGCCGGGTCCTTCGCGCGCAGGCCGACGGCGATCACCCGCTCGGCCTCGCCGTCCGGGCGCTCGCCGGGGATGAGCGGCGGCATCGGCCGATACGGCTCGAGCCGGCCCGCGGTCAGCGCGTCGCCGAGCTCCGGGTCGTCCCGGAGCACCTCGACCGCGGCGGCAAACTCCTCGCCGGAGGGCGGCGGCTGCGCGGCGACGATCGAGACCGTGGCCCTTGCCGGATCGCTGAGCGGGGCCTCGACCCGGAGAGCGCGCTCGTCGTCGTAGTCGTAGATCATCGCCCGTATGGCCCGCGGCGCGGCCGCGGCCCGCCGGCCGTTGACATCGGCGCCGATCAGCTCGGTGGAGAGCAGCCGGTGCCGCGCGCGCCCGATCGCCCGTCGGACGGCCCGGGTCCGCATCGCGACCCGCGCGGCCCGGTTGACGCCGGACGCCGCCGGACCCCACGGCTCGATCGTGACCGAGAGACCGCTCGTCCCGTTGCTCACGGCGCCCCCTTCCGCGGTGGACTTCAAGCCTCCGCCCACCGCCGGTCGCGCGTCAACCGGGCGGCGTTGCCCGCCTTCCGCTCGGCGGAAGGCGGGCGGGCCGCTCAGCGGTCGTGCAAGGGCTCCAGCTGGGCGCGGATCTCCCCGCCCGGGTACTTGGAGCTGTGGACGTTCACGTAGGTCACTCCGGCGCGGACGGCGTTGACCAGCTCGTCGAACTGACCGGGGTCGATGCCCTGGCCGGCGGGGCCGACCACGTTCTCGGGCAGGATCGTGCCCCTGATGGTCGCCGGCGCGGGCGGACACGCCTGCGTGCCGGGGGGCGGGCTGATGGTTGGGCTCGGGTTCGCGCAGAGCCAGACGGAGATGCCGCCGCTCTGCGCGCGCCCGCCGAAGTGGATGTGCGCCTGGGTGATGGCGCCCTCGAGATCGGCGTAGCTCAGTCGGTATCGGATCGAGTCGCCCTTGGCCCTGATCGACGCGGTGAACTCACCCGATCCCGTCGTCGAGAGGACCAGGGGGTCCTCCTCGTAGCCGGTCAGCGTCTCGCGGATCCCGTTGCCGCCGTCCGCGAACGCGACCGTCCCCGCCACGGCCGCCCCCGCCACGAGCGCGCTCGCGACCGCGACCTTCACGCGTCCCCTCATCTCGGATCACCTCCATTGGAGAGGAACTGGCGAACGGGCTCTATCCTCGGGCCGACCTGCTGTCAAACCGCGCCGGTGAGGGTGGGCCGCTCTCCGCGCCGGCCGCCATCCTGGGACGAGATGGACGACCTCGAAGACCAGCTCGACGTCCTCTTCGCCGGACCCCCCGGCGAGTTCATCCCGGGGCGCGACGCCCTCGTCAAGGAGCTGCGCGCCGCCGGGGACCGCGGCGCCGCCGACCGCGTCGCCGGGCTGCGACGGCCGACCAAGCTGGCGGCGGAGCTGAACCGGTTGGCCCGCGAGGAGCCGAAGGCCCTCGCCGCCGCGCTCGCCGCCGAGGAGGCCCTCGCCGAGGCCCAGCGGGCCATGCTCGACGGCCGCTCCGGCGCCGACGAGCTGCGGGCGGCGACCGAGGCGGAGGCCGAGGCGGTCGCCGCGCTCTCGGGCGACGTCGCCGTCCGCACCGCCGTCCGCGCCGCCGCCCGCCGCGACGACGAGCGCGAGGACCTGCGCCGCGGCCGCCTCTCGCACGATCCCGAGCCTGACCTCGGGGGCGGCCTCCTCGCCGGCGGCCCGCCCCCGCCCGCCCCCACCAAGCCGCGACGGCCCGCCACCAGGAAAACCGCCGAGCCGCCCGCCGTGGACGAGCTCGCCGCCCGTCGCCAGCGGCGGGCGAGCGCGGCCCTCGCCGAGGCCCGCGAGCTCGCCGGCGCGGCGACGGAGAACGCGCGGCGCGCGCAGGACCGGCTGGACGAGATCCGGCGGGTGCGCGAGGCGGCCGAGCGGGCGCGAGAGGAGGCGGAGGCCGAGGTCGTTCGGCTCCGCGCCGAGCTCGAGGACGCCGAGCGGGCGAGCGCCGCCCGCGGCGACGAGGCCGGCCAGGCGGCCGAGTCGGAGGCCCGGGCGATGGCGGAGGCCGAGGAGGCGACCCGGCTCGTCGAGGAGGCGGAGCGGGTCGTCGCCCAGCTCGAGGAAGGCCCGGCGGCGGAGACGTAGCCGCGGCTCGCACGGGAGCCCGGCCCGATGGTTCGGCCGGGGCGCGGCGGGGAAATACTGCGGCCGGATTCGGCGCGGGCCGGACGGGGAGGCGAGCGACGGCGACGGAGATGACACAGCGGCTGCAGCCCGGGCAGCCGGCGCGAGAGTAGGTCGCGCCGTCCCGGCGCTGCGCCACAGCTCGGATCGCGAGGCCGGGTACACCCGCCGCCGTCACGGCCGGGGCGAGCGGTACTTCGACGACCGCGGCCGGCCCGTCCGCGATCCCAGGGTGATCGCCCGGATCCGCGCGCTCGCGATCCCGCCCGCCTGGCGTGAGGTCTGGATCTGCCGGTCGTCCCGGGGTCATCTGCAGGCCACCGGGGTCGACGAGGCGGGCCGGAAGCAGTACCGCTACCACCCGGCCTGGCACGAAGAGCGGGGCCGTGAGAAGTACGCGCGGATCCTGCGCTTCGCCGAGCGGCTCCCGCCGCTGCGCGCCACGACGAACCGGCACCTGCGCCGCCGCGGCCTCGACCGCGAGGTGGCGCTGGCCACCGCCGTGCAGCTCCTCGACCGCACCCTCATCCGGGTCGGCGGCGAGGAGTACGCGGCCGCGCACGGCACCTTCGGCCTGGCGACCTTCCGCTCCCGGCACCTCAGCATCGAGGACGACCTCATCGTGCTCGACTTCGAGGGCAAGGGCGGGGCCGGCCAGCACGCCGAGCTCGAGAGCGCGCGCCTCGCGCGCGTGCTGCAGGAGATGGACGACCTGCCGGGGTACGAGGTCCTCAAGTACCTCGACGAGGAGGGCGACGTCGTGGACGTGCGCTCGGAGGACGTCAACGCCTACATCCAGGAGCACATGGGCGAGGAGTTCACGGCCAAGGACTTCCGCACCTGGGCCGGGACGGTCGCGGCGGCCGTGGCGCTCGACGAGGTCGGGCCCGTCGAGGGCGCCCGCAAGCGCCAGCGCGCCGTCGCGACCGTGTGCCGGCAGGCCGCCGAGCTGCTCGGCAACACCCCCGCCGTCTGCCGGGCGAACTACATCGACCCGCGGGTGATCGACCACTTCCTCGACGGGCGCACGATCTCCTCGCTCCGCGAGCAGGTCGAGCGGCGCCTCAAGCGCGGACACAGCTCGGACGAGCTCGCGGTGCTCGCGCTCCTGCGCCGCGGCCTCGAGGAGCGCGCGGCCGCGTAACCGTCCGCGCTCAGCCGGCCTCGCGCGGGATGAAGCTGATCCGGCCGCCGGTCTCGAGCACCGCGAGCCTCACGTCCTCGAGGCCGGGGATCTGCTGCAGCCGCGCCTGTGCCCGGAGCTCCTCCAGCGTGATCCGCTCGCGGCGCAGGTTGGCGTCGATGGGCTGCCCGTCGTGCACCAGCACGATCGGCTCGCCGTCGAGCACCGGGCGCAGCCTCCGGAAGCGGAACGAGGCGTAGGAGACGGCGACCGTCAGGACCGCGAGCGTCGCGACGGCGAGCGCGGCCCCGGTGAGGGAGTAGTCGCTCTGGGTCACGCCCTGCTGGATGAGGTCCCCGACCACGACGATCAGGATCAGGTCGAACGGCTCCATCTGCCCCAGCTCTCGCCGGCCGACGGTCCTCGTGATGACGAAGAGCAGGACGAACACCGCCGCGGCACGAAGGATGATGTCCACTCGCGGTCCCTCCTCGGTTCAGGGGAAGACGGTCACGCTGCGCTCGACGCGCGCGACCTCCGCGGCGCCGTCGCGCAGCACCACGTCGGCGGGCCTCGAGCCGAGCGTGGTGGCGTTTACCTGGAAGGCGATCCGCACGGTGAGGCTGTCGCCCGCCGGCACCTCGCCGTAGGCCAGCACGAGGCTGCCCTCGTCATCGGCCTGGTCGGCGGCCTCGGGGACGACGGTGTTGAGCGTGATCCCGTCGAGCCACCCCCGCTCCAGGACGATGCGGGGCTGCGCGACGCGACGACGCGCGTCGACGCGGACGACGAGCTGGCCCAGGAGTCCGCCGCGCAGCGAGGCCGGCGCCCTCACGGTGAGCTCGGCGGCCGGCTCCGCGGCCACCGAGGTCGTGGAGCGCTGGCCGAAGACGTTCGCCAGCCCGAGCGCGAGCACCGCGACCAGCGCCAGCAGCACGGCCCGCCTGACCCACGGCTCGTGGCCGCGGCCCGCGAGGTCGCGGTCGCGCTCCGCCGAGATCCCGGCCGGCAACTCGCTCGCACCACGATCGGCTGAGCTGCTCACGCGAATCTCCACGACGAGGACGGGCGCGTGGCCGTGATACCCGGGCGGCCCCCGCGGCGAACGCACGTCGCGGAGCGCCCGGCCAGGCGCGAGGCCCCGGCGTTTGGCGAGCCCGGCGAGGGGGCACGGTCTGCTGCACCCGGACTCTTGGAGGAGATCGTGTACATCGGAATCGGAGCCCTCGCGCTCATCATCATCATCGTGATCCTGCTGATCATCCTGCTGTAGCGGACGGCCCCGAGCTCGTCCGCCCGCGGTTGTTTCGCGCACGCCGCGGGCGGGTAGAGCCCCCCAGCGCCGCCCGGCCGGTTGTCGTCCCCCGCGTCCGGGCCCGCGCGAACGCACCGGGGAGGAGGTGCGTGGTGGACGGCGGGGAGGCGGCCAGGGCAGGGCCGCCTCCTTCGTCGAACGGGTCAGCCCGGCGGAGGCGGCACCGGCCGCGCCGCGAGGGCCTCGGCCACGGCGACCAGATTGGCCGCCGCCGCCTCGCCGGTGCTCCTGGACCACTCGTGCTTGTGCGTGCTCTCGAGGTAGCTCGGTCCGGGGCCCGGGCCCATGTTCCAGTAGGTCCACGCCTGGCCGGGGATCGTGTAGCCGATGTCGATGAGGGCGCCCGCGATCTCGGAGATGACGTGGTGGGCGCCGTCCTCGTTGCCCGTCACGACGATGCCGGCGACGCGGTTGTAGGCGACCGGCCGGCCCTCGGCGTCGGTTTCGGACAGCATCGCGTCCATGCGCTCCAGGACGCGCTGCGCGACGCTCGAGGGCTTGCCGAGCCACGTGGGCGAGGCGACGACGAGGATCTCGGCGCCGCCGATGCGCTCGCGCAGCTGGGGCCACTCGTCGCCGTCGCCCTCGTCGGACGAGACGCCCGGGCGCACGTCGTAGTCGAGGACGCGGTGGAGCTCCACCTCCACGCCGCGCTGCTCCAGCGCCTCGATCACGACCTTGGCGAGCGCCTCCGTGTTCGACTCCTGGCGAGAGGGCTTCAGCGTGCAGTTCAGTACGACGGCTCTCAGGACGAGCTCCTTTTCGTCGGTGGCCGATCGACGTCGGAGTGCCCGCCGCGACGCTCCTTCACGCTTCCGGGTGACGGGTCAGGGTGTGTCGCCGCGGATCGGCCCGGGTAGCTACGACGACGAGCAGCCGACACGGAGCGAGGAGGCCGCCATGCCGCGCGGGAGCAGCCCCAAGAGGGAGCGCCAGTACGAGCACATCCGCGACCAGGCCAAGGCGAGCGGCAAGTCCGACAAGCGGGCGAAGGAGATCGCCGCGCGGACCGTCAACAAGGAGCGGGCCCGCGCCGGCGAGGCGAGCAGCTCGTCGAAGACGTTGACCCAGGACATCTCGTCGGGCCGCCGCGGCGGGCTGCGGTCCGGTCGGTCGGGGCCGCGTGGGCGGACGCGCGACCAGCTCTACGCCGAGGCGAAGCGCCTCAACATCGAGGGGCGGTCGCGCATGAACAAGGAGCAGCTGCGGAGGGCGGTGGACGCGAAGAAGTCGTAGGCCGCGAGCGGGTCAGGCGCCGTCGACCGTGATCCCCGCGGCCATGTCGAGGCGGCAGAGGGCGATGAGCCGCCGGGCCGGGCTGCCGGTCGGCGCCCTCAGCTCGAGCCGGCCGCCGGCCGCCGACAGCCGCTTCGCGACGTCCACCAGCAGGCGCGCCCCCGTGCTGTCGATGTAGCCGACGCCGTCCAGGTCGAGCGCGATGTCGCCGCCCCGGCCGGCGGCGCGCTCGATCTGCTCGCGGAGCGAGCTCGCGCCGGAGGCGTCGATCTCACCCCGCAGGAGCCCCACGACGGTGCCGTCGGGGCCGGCGGCGAACGCCACGGAAGCCGGCACCGGGGGCCCGGGCGGCGCCGGCCGGACCGGCGCCTGTGCCGGCGCCATGCCGGCCCGGAGGCTCATCCGCACCTCGGTGCCCCCCGCGTCGTGGTTGACCTCCACCCGGTCCATCAGGTTCCGCATCAGGAAGAGGCCGCGGCCCCGCAGCCCGGGGGGGTCCTCGCTCGGCGGCCGCCAGCGCCCCTCGTCGCGCACGCGCACGCGCAACGTACGGTCCTCCGCGAGGGACAGCTCGACCTCCGCCGGCCCCGGCGGGCGTCCGGCATAGGCGTGCTCGACGGAATTGGCGACGGCCTCGCCGCACGCCAGGACGACGTCCTCGCGCGCCGCGGGGTCGACCTCGGCGTCGGCCAGCCAGGCCCGGACGGCCTCCCTGACCTCTCCCAGGGCACGGGGCTCGGCGGTCACGGTGAGCGCGAGCGGGCGGACCGCGGCCTGCCGCCTCGCGACCAGCACCGCGACGTCGTCGGCGATCGACCGCCGGTCCACGAGCGCGTCGATGAGCCGCTCGCAGAGATCGGACGGGCGAGCGCTCGAGGCGGCCGCCGCGACGGCCGCCAGGCGCTCGAGGCCGGCGTCGAGCGGCTCGCGCCGCCGCTCGACCAGCCCGTCGGTGTAGAGCACGAGCGCCGAGCCCTCCTCGAACGGCTCGACCGCCTCCCGGTAGCCGTGAGAGCGAATCCCGAGGGCCGGGCCGCGACCCTCCGAGAGGAAGCTGGCCGTTCCGCCGGCGCCCACGAGAAGGGGCGGCAGATGGCCGGCGCAGGCGTAGGTGACGCGCCCGCGGGCGAGGTTGACCTCGGCCGCCGCCGCCGTGGAGACCTCCGCTCCGGGGACCCCCGCGGCGAAGTCGCTGAGCTTCGCCAGCGCAGCGGACGGCGACAGCCCCGCGAGCGCGAACGCCCTCATCGCGCTGCGGAGCTGTCCCATGACGGCCGCCGCCTCCGTGCCGCGCCCGACCACGTCGCCGACGGCGAGGAAGACCCGATCGCCGGACAGGGCGACCGCCTCGTACCAGTCGCCGCTCGCCTCCGTGTGGACGGCCGCCGACAGGTAGCGCGCCGCGAGCCCGAGGTCGCGCAGCACGGGCAGGCCGGGAGGGAGGAGGCTCTCCTGGAGCGTGAGGGCCACGCCCACCTGGGCCTCGTAGAGCCGCGCGTTGTCGAGGGCGAGCCCGGCGTGCCGGCCGATGTCCTCGAGCAGCCGGAGGTCCTGCGCGTCGTAGGCGCGGGCCGAGGCGCAGGACACCAGGCCGATCGCGCCGATGCCGCGCCCGCGCGCGCCGATCGGCACGACGAGGATGGACCGGGGCGGGGAGCGCCGCAGCCGCCCCGCGGTCTCCGGGTCCAGCGCGGCCGCGGCGACGTACCGCTCGAGGTCGGACGGCCAGACGTGCTGCACGTGCAGGGGCTCTCCCGACTCCATGACCCGGCGCATGCCGGGCCCGCGGGCGGCGTCGATCACGAAGCGCTCGCGAATCTCGCGGACCAGCGCCTCGAGCTCCGGCGTGCGCGCGGACACCGCCGCGACCTCGACCGATCCGCCCTCGGCGAGCTCGATGCAGCACGCGTCGCCGAGCCTGGGCACCAGCAGCGCCGCGAGCCGCCGCAGCCGCTCCGAGACACCGAGGTCCGCGTCGAGGGCGAAGCCCGCCTCGGCGAGCAGGTCGGAGCCGACCCGGCGGCGCTGCTCCGCCTCGTGCAGAGACGCCCGGACCGCCGACTGGGCGGCGAGCCCCGCGAAGGCCTCGAGCGCCTCGCGGTCGTCGGCGCCGAAGGCGCGCGAGCGGTCGAAGCGCAGCGAGAGCGTCCCGATCGCCCGGTCCTCCGCCTGCAGCGGAAGCGCCGCCAGCGCCCCGCGCGCGGGCCACGCCCCGACGCGGTCAACCCCGGGATAGCGGGCCTGCACGCCGGCCGCGGAGCTCAGGTAGAGCGCGCGCCCCTCCCGCGCCGCGTCCGCGGTCGGCGAAGGCTCGTCGAGCGGGCTGCTGCCGAGCGGCCGGGCGAGGCCGTCCGGGAAGCCCCCCACCGCGACGGTCTCCAGGGCGCGGGTGTCGGGATCGAGCAGGCGGACCGACGCGGACGTGGCATCGAACGCCCGGAGCGCCTCGCGCACGACCGCCTCGCCCACGTCGCGCCGCGTGACGGCGGCCGCCAGCGCGGCGGTCGCCGCCTGGAGGGATTCGGTCCTGCGGCGGCTCTCGCGCTCGGTCTGGAACAGCCGCGAGCGCTGCAGGGCCTGGCCGCACTGCGTCGCGAACGCCGCGAGGAAGCCCCGCTCCTCGTCGTCGAGCCCGTCGGCGCGCGCGAGCGTGAGCCCGAGGACGCCCGGCCCGCTCGCACCGGCCGGCCCGAGCGGGATCGCCAGCCGCGTCGCGTCCGGACCGGTCCAGACGGCCGGGCCCTCCTCGGCGAGCGCCCGGCGAGCCCGCTCCAGGTCGTCGGGGCCCGGCGCCCAGCCGGGGCTCGTGGCGCGCGCCCGCCCGCCGTCCTCCGGCAGCACCAGCCAGGCCGCGGTCGCGCCGGTCGCGCGGCGCCCGTGCTCGACCACCAGCTCCGCGACCTCGTCGGGGGTCGCCGCCGCCGTGAGGGCGACGGTCGCGGCGTGCAGCCGCCGGAGCCGGTCCTCGGCGACGTGCCGGTCGGTGATGTCGATCGCGATCCCGGTGAAGCGCTCGGCGGAGCCCCCCTCGTCGCGGGAGAGCTTGCCGCGCGTGGCCAGCCACCGGACCCCGCGCCGGGGATGGACGATCCTGTAGTCCTCGTCCCAGACCTCGCCGTGCTCGAGGAAGCCCCGCAGACGGCGGCCGATCCGCTCCTGGTCGCGGGGGTCGGCCGTGGCCAGCAGCGAGCCCTCGGCCGACGCCGGCGGGGCGCCCAGCCCGACGAGGTCCGCGTACTCGGGGGACAGGTAGAGGCGGTCCGCCTTCAGGTCCCAGTCCCAGACGCCGCTGCGGGCGGCGCGCTGGGCGAGCGCGAGGCTGTCGTGGACGCCCTGGAGCTGCGCGTGGCGCTGGAGACGGCGGCTGCTCTCGAAGAGCTCGATGAAGACCGAGACCTTCGACCGCAGGATCACCGGGTCCACCGGCTTCAGGAGGTAGTTGACGGCCCCCGCCTGGTAGCCGTCGAAGATGTGCTGGGTGGCCGTCGAGACGGCCGTGACGAAGATGATCGGCGTACGCCGCGTCTGGGGGCGCTCGCGGATGTACCGCGCGAGCTCGAAACCGTCCATCCCGGGCATCTGCACGTCCAGCAGGATCAACGCGAAGCGCTCGGAGAGGAGGATCCGCAGGGCCTCCTCCCCCGACTGTGCGAGCACGATCCGGCGCCCGAGGGGCTCGAGCAGGGCCTCGAGGGCGACCAGGTTGCTGCGCCGGTCGTTGACGATGAGGATGCCGGCCGCGTCACCGGGCCCGGTCGTCTCGGGCCCGGGGGCGGTCCCCTCCGGGTCCGTCGCGCTCACGGCGCTACGCCTCCACGCGGTCGTGGTCGCTCTCGCCCGGCGCCGGCACGGCCGGGTAGAGCCAGATCCCCATCAGCGAGAGCAGCTGGTCGAGGTCGACCGGCTTCGCGACGTAGTCCGACGCGCCGGCGGCGATCGCGCGCTCGCGGTCGCCCGGCATCGCCTTGGCCGTGACGGCGATGATCGGCAGGGCCGCCAGGCCGGCCATCGCGCGGATGGCGGCCATGGTCTCGTAGCCGTCCATCCCCGGCATCATCACGTCCAGCAGGACGATGTCGATGTCCTCCCGGGCCTGGAGCAGCTCGATGCCCTCGGCGCCGGTCTCGGCGTAGGCGACCTCCATGCCGCGCGCCTCGAGGGCCGACGCGAGCGCGAAGACGTTGCGGACGTCGTCGTCGACGATCAGGACGCGCCTGCCGTCGAAGACCCGCTCGTCCACCGCGGCGGAGGGCAGCGCGCGCTTGCGCCCGGACCGCCGGCCGGTCCGCGCGGCGGCGATCAGCGAGTCGCTGCCGGCCAGCAGGGCGGTGGGCGAGCTCGCGTTGACGACGAACGCGCCGTGGTCGGAGAGCCGCGCGGCCTCGTCCGCCGTGACCTCGCGCGCGCTCGCGACGCCCACGGGGACCGTCACCCCGCCGGCGTCCGCGTCGAGGCGGGTCAGGAGGCCGAGCGCCCCGGTGTCGGGGACGTTGACCTCGACCAGCACGGCGTCCGGCGCCCCCTCCTCCAGCCGCGCGGCGGCCTCCTCGACGGACTCCGCCCAGATCGGCTCGACGGCCGCGAGCTCGGCGAGCGGCGACAGCAGCGCGTCGCCGTCGGCGCGGCCGGCGCCGACCAGCATCACCCGCACCGGGGCGGCGTCCACCGAGCCCGCGATCCCGGCGAGGGTCTGGCTCAGCTCCTCGAGCGGGATGGGCTTGACCGACGCGGAGGCCGCGCCGTCCTTCAGCGCGTCCCGCGACCCGCCGGAGCCCGACACGACGTGGACGGGGATGCCGGCCGTCGCAGGGTGGCGCTTGAGGTGGGACAGGACCGTCCAGCCGTCGATGACCGGCAGGCCCATGTCGAGGATGATGGCGTCGGGGCGGAACTCGTGTGCCAGCGCGAGCCCGGTGTCTCCGCGCAGGGCGGCGATCGCCTGGAAGCCCGCCTCGCGCGCGAGGTTGACGAGCGTCTGCGCGAAGCTCGCGTCGTCCTCGACGATCAGCAGGACGCGGTCCGCGTGGGTCACCGCGTCGCGATCGTCGTCCAGCGCGGGCGTGGCGTCGAAGCGGGGCTTGCCGCCGTCCGCCCCGCTGGGCGCGCTCGCCTCGGACACGGCCGGCGGCGGCGCCTCACCCCGGACGAGGACCCCGGGAAGGCAGAGCGTGAAGGTGCTCCCGCGGCCGACGGACGACTCCACCGCGATCTCGCCGCCGAGGAGGCGGGCGATCTCACGGCTGATCGAGAGGCCGAGGCCGGTGCCGCCGAAGCGTCGGCTGGTCGTGCCGTCGGCCTGCTGGAACGCCTCGAAGATGAGGTCCAGGCGCTCCTCGGCGATGCCGATGCCGGTGTCGCTGACGGAGAACGCGATGACGTCGTCCGCCTCGGCCAGGCTCGCGCTCGCGTAGCCGGCGCCCGGTGGCGCCGCCGCGATCCGCAGCGTCACGCCGCCGCTCTCGGTGAACTTGACCGCGTTCGACAGCAGGTTCCGCAGGATCTGCTGAAGCCGCTGCTCGTCCGTGACGATGGTGGGGGCGAGGCTCTCGTCGAGCGCCACCTCGAACGCGAGGCCCTTCTCCTCCACCAGCAGGCGGAAGGAGCGCTCGACGTACTCCACGACGCGCGCGAGCTCGACGTCGCCGGGGTGCATGTCCATCCTCCCGGCCTCGACCTTCGAGAGGTCGAGGATGTCGTCGATCATGTCGAGGAGCTCGTTGCCGGCCGCGAAGATCGTCTGCGCGAAGTCGACCTGCCGCCCGCTCAGGTTCCCCTCCTGGTTGTCCGCGAGGAGCCGCGCGAGGATGAGGAGCGAGTTGAGCGGCGTCCGCAGCTCGTGCGACATGTTGGCGAGGAACTCGGACTTGTAGCGAGAGCTCAGCGTGAGCTGCTCGGCCTTCTCCTCGATCGCCAGCCGGGCCATCTCGATCTCGCGGTTCTTGACCTCGATGCGCTCGTTCTGCTCGGCGAGCAGCGTCGCCTTCTCGGCCAGCTCGGCGTTCGTCTGCTGGAGCTCGTGCTGGCGGCTCTGCAGCTCCTGGGTGAGCTCCTGCGACTGCTCCAGGAGCTCCTCCGTGCGCATGTTGGCCACGATCGCGTTGATGACGATGCCGATCGTCTCGGCGAGCTGCTCCAGGAAGGTCTGGCGGACGTCGGAGAAGGCGTCGAAGGACGCCAGCTCGATCACGCCCATGACGCGGTCCTCGAACAGCACCGGCTGGATGAGGATGCTCGAGGGGGAGGCCGACCCGAGCCCGGACGAGATGGAGACGTAGTCCTCCGGCGGATGCTCGATGAGCACGGGGCGCTTGTCGGCGGCCACCTGGCCGACGAGCCCCTCCCCCGGGCCGTAGCGCAACGGCCGGCCGTCGTCGGGCCGGTAGCCGTAGCTCGCGGCCAGCTCGAGGGCCGGCTCGCGCTCCTCGTGCTCCCTGACGAGGAAGAAGGCGCCGAAGCGCGCCCCGACCAGCGGGGTCAGCTCCGACATGATCATCCGCGAGACGACGCCGAGGTCGCGCTGGCCCTGCATCATGCCGCCGAACCGGGCGAGGTTGGAGTTGAGCCAGGCCTGGTCCGCGTTGCGTCCGGTCGTCTCGCGCAGGTTGACGATCATCTGGTTGATCGTGTCCTTGAGCTCGGCGACCTCGCCCTCGGCCTCGACGCCGATCGACCGGGTCAGGTCGCCCTGGGTGACGGCCATCGACACGGCCGCGATGGCGCGGACCTGGTCGGTCAGGTTGGACGCCATGGAGTTCACCGAGTCGGTGAGGTCGCGCCAGGTGCCCGAGACCCCGCGCACGTTGGCCTGGCCGCCCAGCCGTCCCTCGGTGCCGACCTCGCGGGCCACGCGCGTGACCTCGTCGGCGAAGGACGAGAGCTGGTCCACCATCGTGTTGATGGTGTCCTTGAGCTGGAGCACCTCGCCCTTCACGTTGACCGTGATCTGCCGCGACAGGTCGCCCCGGGCGACCGCCGTCGCCACGTGCGCGATGTTGCGCACCTGGTCGGTCAGGTTGGAGGCCATCGAGTTCACCGAGTCGGTGAGGTCGCGCCAGGTGCCCGAGACGCCCTCGACGTCTGCCTGGCCGCCCAGCTTGCCCTCGGTGCCTACCTCGCGGGCCACGCGGGTGACCTCGGCCGCGAAGGAGCGCAGCTGGTCCACCATCGTGTTGACGGTGTCCTTGAGCTGGAGCACCTCGCCCTTCACGTTGACGGTGATCTTCTGGGAGAGGTCGCCCTTGGCCACGGCGGTGGTGACCTCGGCGATGTTGCGCACCTGGGTCGTGAGCGACGAGGCCATGAAGTTCACCGAGTCGGTGAGGTCGCGCCAGGTGCCCGAGACCCCGCGCACGTTGGCCTGGCCGCCGAGCTTGCCCTCGGTGCCGACCTCGCGCGCCACGCGCGTGACCTCGTCGGCGAAGGACGAGAGCTGGTCCACCATCGTGTTGATGGTGTCCTTGAGCTGGAGCACCTCGCCCTTCACGTTGACGGTGATCTTCTGGGAGAGGTCGCCCTTGGCCACGGCGGTGGTGACCTCGGCGATGTTGCGCACCTGGTCGGTCAGGTTCGAGGCCATCGAGTTCACCGAGTCGGTGAGGTCGCGCCAGGTGCCCGAGACGCCCTCGACGTCTGCCTGGCCGCCCAGCTTGCCCTCGGTGCCCACCTCGCGGGCCACGCGGGTGACCTCGGCCGCGAAGGAGCGCAGCTGGTCCACCATCGTGTTGACGGTGTCCTTGAGCTGGAGCACCTCGCCCTTCACGTTGACGGTGATCTTCTGGGAGAGGTCGCCCTTGGCCACGGCGGTGGTGACCTCGGCGATGTTGCGCACCTGGGTCGTGAGCGACGAGGCCATGAAGTTCACCGAGTCGGTGAGGTCGCGCCAGGTGCCCGAGACCCCGCGCACGTTGGCCTGGCCGCCGAGCTTGCCCTCGGTGCCGACCTCGCGCGCCACGCGCGTGACCTCGTCGGCGAAGGACGAGAGCTGGTCCACCATCGTGTTGATGGTGTCCTTGAGCTGGAGCACCTCGCCCTTCACGTTGACGGTGATCTTCTGGGAGAGGTCGCCCTTGGCCACGGCGGTGGTGACCTCGGCGATGTTGCGCACCTGGTCGGTCAGGTTCGAGGCCATCGAGTTCACCGAGTCGGTGAGGTCGCGCCAGGTGCCCGAGACGCCCTTCACCTTCGCCTGGCCGCCCAGCTTGCCCTCGGTGCCGACCTCGCGCGCCACGCGCGTGACCTCGCCGGCGAACGACGAGAGCCGGTTGACCATGAGGTTCACCGTGCCGCGGATGCGCAGGAACTCGCCCTTGACGGGCCGGCCCTCGATGCGCAGGGCCATCTTCTGGGACAGGTCGCCCTTGGCGACGGCGTCGATGACGCGCGCGAGCTCGGTCGTCGGGCGCACGAGGTCGTCGATGAGGGCGTTGAGCGCGTCCACGCTCGTCTTCCAGCCGCCCGCGTCCAGCGGCGCCGCCGCCCGCTCGGTGATCAGGCCGTCGCGGCCCACCACCCGCCGCACCCGGGAGATCTCGCGCGCCATCTGCGCGTTCGACTCCACGAGCGTGTTGAAGGCCGACGCCAGCTCCTGGGCGGCCGGGCTCCGTGCCGTCCGCACCCGGGCCGAGAAGTCCCCGCCGGCGGCCGCGTTCATCGCCCGTAGCAGCGACGCGATCTCGGCCTCGGTCAGGCCTCCCCGGCCGTTGACGCGTGACTCGGCGGACCCTCGCTGACCCGGACGAGACGTCCGGCCCTCGGCGGCTCGCGCTGCCATCCCCCACCCCTTTCAACACACCCACGGCACCCCGGTGAAACGAGTATCTACCCCCTGCGGCCGTCCAGTCCAAACGTCCGGCCGCGTTCAGCGGGTCAGCGCGACGGGCCTGGCGGGCCGGACCGGCCGGCGCGGGGCGGGGCGGTCAGCTCGCGGGCAGCAGCGGACGCTGGCCTGGCGCCCGGTCGGCCGCTCCCCTTGAGCGCCCCTCCGGCGGCGGTCAGGCGGGCCGGAGAAGCGAACGCGCTGCTAGGTGAATATCGCTCCGACAATGAGCGCGACAATGGACACCGCGGCGCTCATCGCGATCGCGAACAACCAATTCTCCGCACGCCGGCACTTCATCGTTTCCTCCCCCGGTGTTCACAACCCATGGTGGCCCTGCGGCGGGCTGGGCGAACCGGAGATGGCATATGCGAACCCCTCGCGAGAGGACCGGAGCCCCGCGGAGCCTGGCCCCCAGGCGTTTTCAACTGACGAGTTCGGAGCAGGCCCACTTCGTCGAGCGGGCTCAGCGCGAGTCGAGTAGCGAGGGGATCGTCCGAGCGTGGCCTCGACCAATGGCGGCCGGCTGAATACGGTCATGCCTCATCGCTTGGGAGGCATTCCCGTGACCACCACGGAGGAGATCCAGCAGCTCGCCGAGCAGAAGCTTCAGAACCGCTTCGGCGTGGGGAAGGAGCTGAAGACCCTCCACGAGCTACTGCACGAGGGCGAGACCGTGCTCAACCTCGGCTCCGGCGTCTACAGCGGCGGACAAGGGCTCGTCGTCGTGACCGATCAGCGGGTGATCTTCTACGCCAGGAGCCTCGGGACGTCGCGGCAGGAGGACTTCGGCTTCTCGACGATCAGCTCTGTCCAGAGCGAGACCGGCATGCTCGGTCATGGGACGCTGGTCATCTTCGCTTCCGGGAAGAAGGCCGTCATCCATTCGATCTATCCCAAGGAGCGGGCGGGGGAGGTCGGCGACTACGTGCGATCGCGCCTGGCTGCTGATTCGCCGGCCGCCGCGGCGCAGGGGTCGGGATCAGCCCCGACCGACGCCGATCCCGCAGAGCGGCTCCGCCGTCTGAAGTCGATGCTCGACGAGGGCCTGATCACCGCCGAGGAGTACGAGGAGAAGCGGGGGGCGATCCTCGGCGAACTGTAGGACTCGTCGGGCGCGGTTGTTGGCCGACGAGTTGAAGCAGGCCACCGGCGACCTCCTGGCCACCGCCGCCGACTACGCCGCCGACGCCGCGGAGGCCACCGAGCAAGCCCTCGACGCCGAACAGGGCGCGCGCATCGCTATTGGCCAGCGCCATCGAAGCGTTGTGTTGGACTACCTCGGCCGAGCTAAAGGCCGCCCGGCTGGCCGAGGTCGCGCGCTTCCACGAGGTCGAATCCAAGTTGCCGCGACCGCCCACGTCGGAGCCGGCGCGAGCCGGTGAGCGCGGGCGAGCCGGCCTAGACGTGTCCGAGTTCTCGGACACCGGCCCCATCGCGGGTGTTGCTCGCCCCACGCCGCCACAGCCGCGACGAGGTCAAGGCGGCCGTCGCCGAGGTCATGGCCATGGACCACCGCCGGCGCGGGGAGTTGCTCGACTCCATCGACGGGCTGCCGTTGACGGATGAAACATCACCGCGCGCTCTATCGGGTGTTCACGCCCGCCCTCGCGCGCCCGGTGGCGCTAGGGGGCGGTGACGACACCGCATTTGTCCGGCCCCGAGTACGAGGGCCTCTACGCCGGGCTCACCGGCCGTCCTGCTACGGACTGCCAGGAGCGCGACCCCGAGGCCCGCGCCGCCTGACCGGCTGCTTGGGAGCGCGGCCACGCCGTGAGCGAGCGGTCCAACTACCTAGCGAAGATACGGACCGTCAGACGGCCACCTCCGCCAGTCCAAATCTGTCCGGAGACGCTCACCGCGCACTTGTTGGGGCGCTTCGTCGGAAGCGGCAGCGTGACCTTGAACGGCGAAAACTGGGTGGTCCCGCCCATCCGCTTGGTGCCATCGCAGACCAACGACCAGTTGAGTCTCGCCCACTTGCGCGGAGAGGAGGTCGCCTGCACGAAGATCAACTGCGGGTGCTTCGCAGTACCGCTGGCATTCACGACGGTGAACTCGCCGGTAATGCTTGACGAGTCGATCATCTTGGCCGAAGCCGCGCTCGCGCCAGCGCCGAGCGCAAGGACGCCTAGCCCGACGGCAATGTAACGCTTGAAGCCCATTTTTCTTGGTCCGTGTGCGCGCGCAGATGCGCGCCCCGCCCGAAGGCGGGTCCAGGGAGTCGAACCGCCTCTGGCGACCTCAACCCCGCGAAAGCCTGCTTCGTGCCAACAACATCGTGCCGGGACGCGGCCAACTCTGAGATGACCGAAGGTCCAGGGATCGAGCAGGGGACTGGGGGGTTGTTGGGACACTTGCCCCGACCGCCAGAGGGGGGGACCTTGGGCCGGAGGGGCAGGGGCGACGCTCCGCGCCAGACCGCCGAGGGCGGCTGTCCTCGGCGGATGGAGACCGCCTAGGAACGAGACGGGCGCCGCGCGGCCAGCTCGTCAATCACCGAGGGCGGGTAGGAGGTCGCCGGGCGGTCGCGCTCCCACGGGCGCTCTAGCAGGAGGCGAATCGCCGGCCACGTTGCCACCGCGCGTCTGGCGCTCCAAGAGGGCCACCTGTCGGCCTCGGTCAACGGGGGCCGTCGGGGCCGGTGAGGTCGGCGACCCGCCGGCGGGCGCGGGATGCCTCATGCGACAGCGCGCACGCAAACCTTCGCCAGCGTAGCCCCCCGCGCCGTCCGCCCCCGGAGGGAGGGGTCCCCCCCACCCCCGGAGCGGTCGCGGACGTTCACGTTCCCGAATCGGGCGGAGATCTCCGCGCGAAGGCCGGGCGGTGACTTCGTTCGAGATCCTCGTGCTTCCGCTCATTCGGCCGCCGTTGCTGGCGCGCCACTGGCGCGCAGCCGGGCTGCTGCCACGGCCGCCGGGCTCGCCCCCTTGGAGAGCCTCCTGGGTTTTCGTCCACGGCCCGGAGCCGTACGGTGCGACCTCGACGGTTAGCCGACAGCCAGCGTGCAGAGGTCCCAGGATGCAGACAGGAGCCGCCCCGGTCCGCAAGGCGACCGCGAACGACGTGCCGTCCATCGCGCAGGCACTTGCGCGCTCGTTCCACGACGATCCGGTCTTCCGATGGATCTACCCGGACGAGGCCCGGCGCCGGGAGGCGCTTCCGGCGTTCTTCTCGCTGTTTGCCGAGATGCTCCTGGGCCACGACGAGACGTACACCGTCGGCGAGGGCATCGGCGCGGCGCTCTGGGCGCGGCCCGGGCGGCCGGCGGTCTCAGAGGGGGACGCGGAGGAGTTCGGCCGGCGCGTGGCAGAGCTGTCCGGACCGGACGCCGAGCGTGCCTTTGCGGTCAGCAAGCTGATCGACGAGCACCATCCGCCCGGCTCCTACTACTACTTGCAGTTCATGGGGGTCGAGCCCGAGCGCCAAGGCCGGGGCATCGGGACGGCCCTGATGGCGCCGGTCCTGGAGCGCTGCGACCGCGAAGGCGTCCGCGCGTACCTCGACGCCACCAGCCCGCGCAACAAGCCGCTCTACGAGCGCCACGGATTCCGCTCAGGCGACGCGTTCGCCCCCGAGGGCGGCCCGCCGCTCTGGCCGATGTGGCGGGAGCCCGGCGCCTGAACCGCGACGGGGCCGATGCAGCAGGCGCGTCGGATGGGATCGTGACTCGCGGTGCCGTGGGAATCGGCATCTCGAACGTCCGGCGGGCCGCCGGATGGCCGCCGACGGCCCACCCCTCACCGGTCTACCCCTCCGCTCTCAACTTGTCTGACATCGCCTCTCGCGAATTGGACGGCCCTTGCCCGGGTCGGTCGTGCCCGGGTGGGGAGTGATTCTCCTGGCGCCCGTTCCTCTATTAGGTGAGGCTGGCGGTCACGCGACCCGGCGGCGGCGAGGCGCACTCCCCCGTAGGCCCGGACGCCCCCCTCCCATAGCTCGCGGCACTCGCGTTGGAACGCGGTCCACCGCGCCCGCCCGGCCTCCCACACGCGCCCGACGCGCCAGACTGAACGCCTCCCTCGAACGCCGGGCGGTTCAGTCTGGCGGTTCAGCCGGGCGCGCCGTCGAGCCGCTCGGCGAGTTCGACGATCAGGCCCTCGGGTCCGCGGACGTAGCAGAGGAGGAACGTGTTCTGGTAGTCGACGATCTCCCCGACCGTGTCCCAGCCGGCCTCTCGGACGCGGTTGACGACGCCGCGCACGTCGTCAACGTTGAAGAGGACGTGCCGGAGCCCAGGACGGTTCGCGGCCGGGGCCGGCTCGTGAGCGCCGACGGAAGGTGAGCGGAAGCGCACCACCTCGAACACCTCGCTGCCGTCGGGGGCGCGAGCCATCACGAGCTCGACCGTCACGTTCTCGAGACCGATGATCCGATCGATCCACTCGCCGCTGAACACCCCGGGCTCGCCGCAGTCGAAGCCGAGCAGCGCAAGAAACCGGAGTGTCTCGTCGAGGTCCTCGACGACAAGGCCGATGTGGACGAAGTTGGTGACGCCGGGGCGATGGCTGTCCATTGAGGTCAAACGACTCGCTCGAGATCGCCGGGCTGCCGGAGTCGTGAGGATATCGGCCGCGCGCGCGGACCTTGAGCGGGGCGCCCGCGGCACGCCGCTGCGTCGACGGCGCGGGGTCGAATTCGTGGGGCCACCGGTGGGGGCACGCGCACGACACGGCTGCGTGTCCTGCGCGCGATGCATGGGGTTTCGCCGGAAAACCGCTTGCCTACGCGGGTTCTCATGCGCCCGGCAGGACTCGAACCTGCGACCCGCGGCTTAGAAGATCGATCCAGGCCGCTCTGCGCGTCCGATCGGAACCGTCGTGATCTCCCGCCTGAGCAGGCATTTCTCGCCTGTCGAGCAGGCCGCCGTCTGCGCCCAAATCCTCCTTCTGCGCGCCTCATGTGGGATGGACGTGGGATGGAACCGGCCGCCAGGTCGTTGCGGCCGCATCTTTTTTTCGCACCTGGGTGCATCTGCGTCCCGCTCGATCGATCTTGCTTTCTGGGTTCGCAGTGCTGAGCGTCGCCAAGCTCGCGCTCGGCCAGGAGGCCTACTACGAGCAGCAGGTCGCCCTCGGTCTCGACGACTACTACGCCGGTCGCGGTGAGTCGCCTGGGCTCTGGGTGGGTGTGGGTGCTGAGGCGATCGAGCTGGTCGGCGCCGTCGAGGACGGCGCCTCGGCATCCTCTTTCGCGGTGTGAGCCCCGCCGACGGCGAGCGCCTGCGCGCGCCGGCCCGCGAGCGCACGATCACCGTCCGCACCCTCGACGAGGCGACCGGCCGTCTGGCGCGACGAGCCAAAGACGCTCGCCCCGGTCGCCGGCTACGACCTCGTCTTCTCGTGCCCCAAGAGCGTCAGCCTGCTGCACGCGCTCACCGACGACGCCGACGTGCGCCGCGCGATCAGCGAGGCCCACGAGGCCTGCTGGCAGGCGGCC
The DNA here is from genome assembly GCA_963835685.1 of Miltoncostaeaceae bacterium. GTDB lineage: Bacteria > Actinomycetota > Thermoleophilia > Miltoncostaeales > Miltoncostaeaceae > DATAGF01. The sequence continues at coordinate 16,804 of CAWIGI010000009.1, read as the reverse complement.
CTCTCCTACCTCGAGGCCGAGGCCTGCGTGGTGCGCCGCGGCCACGGCGGGGCGATCCGTGAGCGCGGCGAGGGTTTCGTCGCGGCGGCCTTCCGCCATCGCACCAGTCGCGCCCAGGACCCGCACCTCCACACCCACGTGATCGTCGCCAACCTGGCTCGCTCGCCCGACGGAGCCTGGCGGGCGCTGGACGGCGAGGCGATCCTCCGCACCTACCGCCTGGCCGCCGGCTACCTCTACGAGGCCCACCTGCGCCACGAGCTGTCGCGCGCGCTCGGCGTGCGCTGGACCGCGCCGATCAAGGGCATGGCCGAGATCGAGGGCGTGCCCGAGGAGGCCATCCGCGCCTTCTCGACGCGGCGCCAGTCGCTGGTCGAGCACATGGAGGCGATGGGCACCTCGGGCTTCGCCGCCTCGCGGGTCGCCGCGCTGGCCACCCGCGAGCGCAAGGAGGCGATTGACCTGCCCGACCTTCGCGACTCGTGGCTCGCCCGCGCCGCGGAGATGGGCCTCGGAGCCATCGAGCTCCGAGGCCTCCTCGAGCGCGAGCCGGCCGTCCGGCAGGCGCCCGCGATCCCTATCGACGACCTCACCGCCCACCAGACGACGGTCACGACGCCCGAGCTGGTGCGCGCGGTCGCCGGCGCCGCGCGCGACGGCATGACCGTCGAGGAGGTACTCGCCAGCGTCCGGGAGATCACCCGTCGGCCGGAGCTCGCCCGCCTCGGCGACGAGCCGGAGCCGGGACGCCCGGCGCGCTTCACGAGCCGATCCCTCCTCGAGCTCGAGCGCGAGGCGATCCGCGTCGCCCTCGATGGCCGCGGCAGCGGCGCCCCGGTCGCCGAGGGCGACGCTCTGGCCGCGGCCCTGGTCGGGGCGCCGCTCGCGCTGTCCGATGAGCAGCGGGTGCTGGTGGAGGAGGCGGCGCTCTCGCCCGACCGGATCGTCTGCGCCGTCGGCGCCGCCGGCGCCGGCAAGACGACGGCGCTGCGGGTCCTCGGCGAGGCGCTGTCGCGCTCGGGCCTCCCCGTGCTCGGCGCCGCGCCGAGCGGACGGGCCGCCGACGAGCTGGAGGCCGGGGCCGACATCCCCGCCCAGACCCTCCACGCCCTGCTGCACGACGCCCGCCGCTCCGGAGGCCTTCCGCCCGGATGCGTGCTGGTGATCGACGAGGCCGGCATGGCCGAGACGCGCGTGCTCGCTCCCCTGCTGCGGATTCGTCGAGGAGGCTGGCGGCAAGACCCTTCTTGTCGGCGATACCGCCCAGCTTCCGGCGGTGGGCGCGGGCGGCCTGTACGGGGCGCTCTGCCAGCGGCTCGGCGCCGTGCACTTGGAGGAGAACCACCGCCAGCGCGAGGTCGCCGAGCGGCAGGCCCTCGCCCGCCTGCGGGCTGGCGATGCCGAGGCGTACCTCGCGCACGCCGCCCGCGAGGGGCGCCTGCGGATCGCCGACGACGCCGCCCAGGCGAAGCAGCAGCTCCTTCGCGACTGGTGGGCGGCGGCCTCCGAGGGCTCGGTGCGCGACTGCGTGATGCTCGCCCACCGGCGCGCCGACGTGGCCGACCTCAACGAGGCCGCGCGGGCACTCCTTCGCCGCGAGGGCCGGCTCGGCGATGCCGAGCTCGTGGCCGGCCAGCGCGGGTTCCGCGCCGGCGACCGCGTGATCTGCCGGCGCAACGACTCAGGGCTTGGCGTCTGCAACGGGACCCGCGCGACGGTGCGGCGGGTCGAGCCACTGCTCGGGCTGATCACGCTGCAGCTCGACGGCGGGCCGATCCGCCAGCTGCCGACCGGCTATGCGGCGGAGCATCTGGAGCACGGCTACGCCCTCACCGGCCATGGCGCGCAGGGGGCGACCGTCGATCGGGCCTTCGTCCTCGTGCGGACGCAGGGCGCGCTCGCCGAGTGGGGCTATGTGGCCGTCTCGCGGAGCCGGCTCGAGACGCGCCTCTACGCGGTGGGGCCAGAGATCGATGCCGGGGCCCACCGAGGGCACGAGACGGCCGTGACGCGCTCCCTGGCCGACGCCCTCTCGCGCAGCGGCGCCGAGCGAGCGGCCCTGGATCAGGCGACGGTGCCGAGGCGGCCGCGCCCGCCGGTCGAGGTCGAGCGCCTGCGGGTCGAGCTGGACTCGGGCACGGTGCGACTGCGCGCGGCCGAGCGCGAGCTCTCGCGCCTTGGCTACTTCGGGCGCGGTCCCCGACACGCCGAGCTGCGGGAGGCGATCGCCACGCAGCGCAGGGCTCTGCACGAGCTTCGCGCCGAGCTGCGCGCGCTCGTCCCGGACGACGTTCGCGTCCGCCCGGCCCCCGCCGAGCGCGCTCGCTCTTGGGCGTTCGAGCGGCCCGTCCGGCAGGCGCCGGCTCGCGGCATGGGGCTCGGGCTGTGACCGGTCCGTCGAGCAACCGGCAGTGCCTGCGCTCGGGGGAGCCGCTGCTGCCCGAGCCGCTCGATGACCGGCGTCCCGAGAGTGCCGAGACTCCTCGCCATGGCCACCAGCCGCATCGTCGTGGACCTCGGGCCCGACGAGGAGGCGCGCCTTCGCGCCGAGAGCCGTCGTCGCGGCGTGGACGCCGATGCCGTGATCGTCGACCTGCTGCGCACGCTGCCAGAGCCCGACGAGGCCCAGAGAACGCTCGAGGCGCTAGCGAGGCTGCGGGCGCGTCGCGCCGAGGGCCCGGCGATCGGCGAGGCCGACATCCATGTCGGCTCGTGGGTCGCGTGCCGTGCGTGCCATTGCTTGCCTCAGAAATGGCTCGCGCCGGAGGGGGGCCCTGTGGGCCAACCCCCCGGCGGACGTCGAAGTGCGCGGCTCAGCGGGTTCGCGCCGAGGCAGCCTCTGGCACCGGCGTCGAGTACGTCAGGCGCTCGGCCAAGGTGGTGCCGCGCAGGGCGGCCTCGATCTCCGGCGTCAAGCGCTGGGCCGGGCCGTTCGTCGCGGTGGTGGTGTCCAGCTTTGTGGTGCTCATCGGTGACTCCTTTGGTGTGATTGGGTTGGGCGTGGGAAAGCATGCGCGTCTCGTCCGCGGGTCGCGCCCGTGAAAAACACTGGTCTGTCTTTGGCCCCGGCCCGGGGTGCAGTTAGGGTGGGAAGCGGCCATGGCGACTCCCGATCCCGGGCCCGGGCTGCTCGGCCGGCGGAGCGAGCGTTCGGCGCTCGATCTGCTGGTGAGCACCGTCCGCGCAGGCGAGAGCCAGACGCTCGTGCTGCGAGGCGACGCCGGCGTCGGCAAGTCAGCGCTGCTGGACTATCTGGTCGAGCGGGCGGCGGACTGCCGGATACTCCACGCGGTCGGCGTCGAGGCCGAGATGGAGCTCGCGTATGCGGGGCTGCACCAGCTGTGTGCTCCGCTGTTCGACCGGCTCGAGCCGCTGCCCGTGCCCCAACGCGACGCCCTAACCACGGCGTTCGGCCTGCAGGCCGGCGAGGCACCGGATCGCTTCCTGGTCAGCCTGGCCGTGCTGAGTCTCCTGGGCCATGCCGCCGAGGACCAGCCGGTGATCTGCGTGGTGGACGATGCGCAGTGGCTCGACCGGGCCTCGGGGCAGGTACTCGCATTTGTCGCACGCAGGCTGCTCGCCGAATCGGTCGCGCTGGTCTTCGGGTCCAGGCAGACCGGCCGGGACAGCGTCCTGAGCGGTCTGCCGGAGCTCGTGGTCGAGGGCCTCGATTACGACGACGCGCGGGCGTTGCTCGAGTCGGTGATCGCCGGCCCGCTGGACGACCGCATCCGGGACCGCATCGTCGCCGAGACGGCCGGCAACCCACTGGCGCTACTCGAGCTGCCGCGCGGCCGCAACCCGACGGAGCTGGCAGGCGGCTTCGGGCTGTCCGACCCCGCTCCCCTGTCTGCCCGCATCGAGGAGACCTACGCGCGCCGGGTGGAGCGGATGCCCGCGCCGACGCAGCAAGTCCTGCTGATCGCGGCGGCCGAGCCGATCGGCGATCCCGCGCTCCTGTTCGAGGCCGCCGAGCGCATGGACCTGAACGGTCATGAGGCGTTGGCCGACGCCGAGGACTTGATCACGGTGAACGACCGCGTGCGCTTCCGCCATCCGCTCGTCCGCTCCACCGTCTACCGGCTTGCCTCGGCGGCTGAGCGCCGGCGGGTGCATGCGGCGCTTGCCGAGTCCATCTCGCCCGGCGACGACGAGGATCGGCGGGCATGGCATCGCGCCCACGCCGCCGCGGGGCCCGACGAGACCGTCGCGGCGGAGCTGGAAGCCTCGGCTGGCCGCGTGCAGGCTCGCGGCGGCCTTGCCGCGGCAGCGGCGTTTCTCGAGCGCGCCGTGGCGCTGACGCCGGATCCCGAGCGGCGCGCACAGCGTGCGCTCGCGGCGGGACGCGCCGCTCACGCCGCCGGGGCAGCCGATGCCGCATCCGCCCTTGTGACGGCTGCACGCCGCGGACCACTGGACGAGCTGGAGGACGCGCGGGGTCAGCTGCTCGAGGCGCAGATCGCCTTCAGCTCCCGGCGGGGCCGCGATGCGGCTTCACTCCTCGCCGCCGCGGCGGGGCGTCTTGAACCGCTGGACGCGGGAATGTCCCGCGCCGCATACCTCGAGGCGATCTGGGCCGCGTGCTTTGGCATGCACCTCGCCAGCCCGAGCGGGCCGCTCGAGGTATCCGTGGCGGCACGCGCCGCGCCCCCGGCGCCCGGGACTCCGAGCCCCTACGACCTGATGCTCGACGGGCTGGCCACGCGCTTCGTCGACGGTTTCCCGGCCGGCGCGCCGACGCTGGAACGTGCGCTGAGCGAGTTCAGACGCATCGAGACGGATGGTCTTGCCGATACGGTGTGGGTCTGGCTCGCGGTCGAGCTGTGGGACGCCGACGCCTGGTTCGAGCTCGGCGCCCGGCAGGTGCAGGCCGCCCGTGATGCCGGCGCGCTCACGGTGCTTCCGCTCGCGCTCCACACGATCGCCGCCTGGCACGTGCTCGCCGGCGACTTCGCGCTCGCCGAAACGCAGCTCGCCGAAGCCGACGCGATCATGGCGGCGACAGGCGACGCGCCGATGAGCCACGCGCGTCTCCGTCTGGCCGCGCTGCAGGGCGGCGACGCCCAGGAGCTGATCACGGCGAGCATCGAGGACGGGACCGAGCGCGGCGAGGGCGTGCTCGTCCGGCACGCCGAGGATGCGGCGGCCACGATGTACGCCGGCCTCGGCCGCTACGACGACGCGCTGACGTGGGCGCAGCGAGAGGTCGAGCACAACCCCCACGCCTTCTACATGACCGCGTTGCCGGAGCTGGTGGAGGCCGCGGTTCGCTGCGACAAACCCGATCTCGCCCGCCGCACGGTCGACGCGCTCTGCGAGAAGACGGGGGCGAGCGGCACGTCCTGGGCGCGCGGCGTCGAGGCGCGCTCCCGTGCCCTCATCAGCGAGGGGGACGAGGCCGACGCGCTCTACGGACAGGCCGTCTTGCTGCTGGCCGAGAGTCGCCTGGGCGTCGAGTCCGCGCGCGCCCAGCTGCTCTACGGCGAGTGGCTACGCCGCCAGAACCGCCGCGTCGATGCCCGCGAGCAGCTGCGAGCAGCGCACGAGGCCTTCGCGGAGATGGGAGCGGGGCCGTTCGCGGAGCGGGCCGAGCGCGAGCTGAAGGCCAGCGGCGAGACGGTGCGCAAACGCGGCGTCGAGACGCGGGACGAGCTGACCCCACAGGAGGCCCAGATCGCGCGCCTGGCGGCCGAGAGGCTCACGAACGCGGAGATCGGCGCCCAGCTGTTCCTCAGCCCGCGCACGGTCGAGTGGCACCTGCGCAAGGTGTTCCTAAAGCTCGGCGTCAGCTCCCGCAGACAGCTCCGCTCGGCCCTGCCGGAAGGCCGCGCGGCGGCAGTTCCCGTCTAGGGCTACCTCTCAAATGTCCAAGCACTGGGCGCCGCCGCTTTTCGCGCAAAGCGACAGTCAGCCCGTCACCGGCGAAAAGAGCGACGGCCGTCTCCGGACTGCGGAGTTGGTGGACGCTTTCCGGACGACCCTCGGTACTCGTCTTCCAGATTAGGCCTGGCTCGCCCGCCACGGCAACCGGCGTAGTTCCTCCGCAAGGGCCTGGGCTCCCGACTCTCCATAGCGACCCGCCCACCGGTTGAGCCAGTCCTCGTTGTCCAGGAAGAACTTCCAGTCGCTGATGACAGCCTGCCTGATCAACAGAAACGGCACCGGCGATGTGAACGGTCGAAAGCTCGAGTTGTAGATCGCACCCGCTTCGTTGCCTTCATATGACCCTCCCATCACGAATCCATCGTCCACATAGGACGGAGCCGCAAGATCCTGCAGGACGCCGTCAAAGAACTCCGTGGCCCGATCCGGCGACAGGTCGGTGAAGACAACGACGATTGCCTTGTAGATCGCGTCGTCGCCATCCGTAGGTTGGGCGCCCAGGAAGAGTCTCTGGTAACCGCTTACGAGATCGACGGCGTCCGGCACGCTGCGGCCGCCGATATGCTCAGGAGCGAGCCACAGCGTCTTGCGTTCCAAGGACTCAGGCACGAAGGGACAGACAGGCCCCGCGCGGCCCAGATCCTTGTGAGGTCGGACGATGAAGCTGTTGATCCAGTCTGCGACGGTTTGAAGCGCATCGAGATCGCTTTGCGGGAGGTCGCCCGTTCTGCTGACGTCCTCGAGATCCTCGAGAAGAAAGAGATTCGTGGTCTGTGCCGGCATGGACCCGCTCCTTAGCTCGCGCAAGACCCCTTGTAATGAACTGTATATTTGCGGCGCCAGCCAGTCCAGCCACGGCTCGTCCGGCGCGCGAGCCGTATGGACCCCAGTCACATAACACTTCCGGCCACGCCGCTTGAGCTGCTGGTCATCCCCCGGGGCGAGGATTCATGAAGCGAGCGCGCCGAGGCGAGCTTCCGGCGCCAGCCGTCTACCGCTTGGGGTCGAGTCCTCGATCAAGCTCCACCGCTCTCCGCATCGCCTCGAGTTCCGATGCCTGCTCGGGTCGCCCAAGCGCCTCCATCATCCGCACCAGGTCCCCCGGCGCGGCCACCGCCGGGCGCAGGCCGCCGCCCAGATGCACCCGCTCGCCCCGCCGGCGAAGGTCGCGGTAGCCGCGCGTGCCCGCCGGCGTCTCCAGCGCCTTGATCGGCGCGCCGCCCACCACGTAGTAGACCCAGGCATCGCCATCGAGGGCCATGGAGCCCGGCCCCGGCCGGGCGAAGGCCCGGATGGCCTCGTCGGTGGCATGGCGGGCGCCCTTAGGGAAGACGAAGTCGACGCCGCCCGGCACCTCGTCGGCGCCCTGCAGCACCCGCGCCAGCGAGCCGATCAGGATGTAGTTGACGCCCTGCTCGTCGAGCCCCCGAAGGACGCCGTAGGGATCAAGCTGATAGCCCATCTGCTGGGCGCCGCCACGCAGCAGGGCGGCATCAAGGCGCTCCTTCGGCGTGAGGCGTGAGAGCTCGACCAGCCGGCTCACGAGCGGGGCGTCCGGATCGAAGGGCACCAGCGCCATCGACAGGTCAAAGCCGCAGGCCCGCAGGACCCTGCGCACGGTGGCGAAGGCGGGCTCCACCTCCCCCGCCTCCCAGCGCGAGATCTGCGAGCGCGGCGTGTCGAGGAGCTCCGCCAGCTCGTGCTGGGCCAGGCCGGCCCGCGAGCGGGCGCTGCGGATGAGCTCGGCGGCGGTCACGGCGCTCAGCCTACCTCCTTGACTTGTTTACGCGCTGCGACGCATTTATGCTTCGCTATCTTCCACCGCTATGGCCAGCCTCCTCCCCACCTTCCTGACCGTCGACGAGCTGGCCGCGGTGCTGCGCTGCCAGCCCGAGAAGGTCTACCGCCTGGCTGCCCGGGGCGAGCTCCCCTCCTACAAGGTGGAGGGGCGGCGCCTGTTCGACCAGGGCGAGGTGGCGGCTTGGCTCGAACGCCAGCGGGCGGGCGCGGCCTCGTCGCTGGCGGCGCGGTAGCTGGCGTGGCCTCGATCCGCGCCTATCAGACCGGCCGGGGCGAGCGCCGCTACGAGGTGCGCTACCGCGACCAGGGCTCGCGGCAGCGCTCGCGGGTGTTCTCGGTCCACCGCGACGCCCGCGCCTTCAAGCTCGACACCGAGCGCCGGGCTCAGGCGGGCACGCTCTATCGGGCTGCCCCCGAGCGCTTCGGGGCGGTGGCGGCGGCTTGGCTGGAGCGCTACCTGGTCGGGGCGGCCGGGCGGGTGCGCCCGCGCCCCCGCTCGGTGGCGGTGATCGAGGACTGCCTGCGGTACCTGGCGCCGCTCAACGACCTGCCGGTCGAGCGGATCGGCCGCCCGGTGGCCGAGGACCTGATCGCGCAGCTGGCCGCCCGAGCGCCCCGGCGGGCGCAGATCGCCCTGGCCACCCTCAAGCGCATCCTGCGCGACGCCGAGGAGCGCGGCCAACGAGTGGACCCGGGGGTGTATCGGCTGCGGATCGCCAAGCCGGCCGAGCGCGAGCCGCGCTATCTGACCTGGGCCGAGGCCGAGGAGCTGTCCTCATGGATGCCCGAGCACCTGCGCCGGATCGTGGCGATCGCGATCCTGACCATGCTGCGCCGGGGCGAGATCCTGGGCCTGCGGGATGCCGACCTGGATCTGTCGGCCGGCGCGGTGGCCGTCTCGGCCCAGCACCAGGGCGGCGAGCGGGTGGCGACCAAGACCGCAGCCGGCCGGCGCAGCGTCGATATCGGCCCGCGGGCGGTGCGGCTCCTACGTGAGCAGCAGCTCGCTCGACCCCCGAGCCCGGAGGGGTATCTCTTTCCGTCGCGGGCGGGCACGCCCTATGACGGCAACAACTTCATGGGGCGGGTGTTCCGGCCGGCGGCCGCGGCGGCCCGCATCCCCGAGGTGACCTTCCACGACCTGCGCCACACCGGGGCCTCGCTGATGATCGCCGCCGGCTGCCACGTCAAGGTGATCGCCGAGCAGATGGGCCACTCCGATGGCGGCGCCCTTGTGCTGCGCCGCTACGGGCACCTCTACAAGGGCGCCCGCGCCCAGGCGGCGGCCGCCCTCGAGGCCCACGTCTTCGGCCCGGCCGGCGATGCGGATGTGGGACAGGCGTGGGATGACGACCAGCTCGGGCTCGATCTTGATCCGGCCTGAGACGACAAAAGGCCCGTCGTTGCGGGCCTTTCATGAGGAGCGGACGACGGGTCTCGAACCCGCGACCTTCGGCTTGGGAAGCCGACGCTCTACCAGCTGAGCTACGTCCGCGCGGGCCGCTCAGGGTACCAGGGGCCCGCGCGGGGCTACAGGCGGCGGGCGGTCCCGGCAGAGATCCTCAGATTCGGGCCTCGCCGGCGATCAAGGCTAACGCTCGCAGTCAGCTTGGCTTTCGGCGACGCAGGCGTCGTCGCCCGGTCCTCCGATCGCCACATCCCGGCCGGTTCCGCCGTCGAGCTTGTCCGGACCCTTCCAGCCCTGGAGGTAGTCCGAACCGCCCGCGCCGACGAGGACATCGACGCCGTGGAAGCCATTGATCCGGTTCGCGCCGGCGGAGCCCGTAAGCCGGTCGGCGAAATACGTTCCCTGGAGGTCCTCGACTCCCTTCAGCGTGTCGCCGTCGCTCGTCCGGCCCGTGCCCAGGTTCGCGCGTACCGGATAGTCAAGGTCGGTGAAGCCCGCGAGGTCGGGGCCGGGGCCCCCCTCGAGGCGATCGCCACCGGGGCCGCCAAAGAGCTGATCGTGTCCCCGCCCTCCGACCAGGTGGTCCTCGCCGGGACCGGCGTAGATGAGGTCATTCTCGATGCCTCCGTCACCGCCGGTGAGCGTGTCTGCGCCGCGATCTCCCCAGAGGACGTCGCGCCCCGGCCCGCCGTTGACGACGTCGTCGCCGGCGCTGCCGCAGACGAGGTCGTTGCCCCCGAGGCCCGAGATGACGTCCGGGCCCGCCGTGCCCTTGATGACGTCATTGCCGGGCGTGCCGACGACGGGCTGCGGCGCCTGTCCAAGCGGCGTTGCCGGCGCGACGATCGTGACCGGCCGGGCGGCGCACTGCTCCCCCTGGCGCTGCCCGGCGGCGCCGGCGGCCGCGATGAGCGCCGCGACGAGGGCCGACGATCCACGGGATCCCGCGGCGGAGCGGGCGTGATGAACGGAAGCGCGTCAAAGGTGGGCGTTTGTACCACGAGCCAGCCGAACCTGTCAAAACTTCACGGTCGCCGCCGGCGGGGGGCTACATGCGCTCGGGCGCCTCCACGCCGAGCAGGCCGAGCCCCAGCTGGACGGTCGCACCGGTCGCCCGGCAGACGTCCAGCCTGAACGCCTCGAGCTCCGGCGCCTCCCCCACCACGCGGCAGCGGTGGTAGAAGGCGTGGAGGTCGCGCGCGAGCTCGATCAGGTAGGCGGCGACCCGGTGGGGGGCGCGGCGCTGCTCGGCCTCGGCCACCGCCGCCGGCCAGGCGGCGAGTCGCAGCACCAGCTCGCGCTCCGCCGGGTCCAGCTCGGCGGGGGCGGGGTGCGGCTCCGGAGGCGCCGGCCGCTCCCCCGCCTGGGCGAGGATGCTGCAGACGCGCGCGTGGGCGTACTGCACGTAGTAGACCGGGTTCTCCTGGCTCTGCTCGCGGGCCACGTCGAGGTTGACGTCGAGCGGCGTCTCGTGGCTGCGCTGCACGAGGAAGAAGCGCGCCGCGTCCACGCCGATGTCGTCGAGGAGGTCGGCCAGCGTGACGAGCATGCCGGCCCGCTTGCTCATGCGCCGTGCCTCGCCGCGCTCCACAAGGCTCACCAGTTGCACGAGCATGACCTCGAGCGACCCGGGGTCGCGTCCGCCCGCGGCGAGGACCGCCCTCAGGCGGTCGATGTATCCGTGGTGGTCGGCGCCGAGGACGTCGATGAGCCGCTCGTGGCCGCGCGAGGCCTTCTCGAGGTGGTAGGCGACGTCGGCGGCGAGATAGGTCGTCTCGCCGTCGCCGCGCACCAGGACCCGGTCCTTCTCGTCCCCGTAGCGGGAGGCGCGGAACCAGACGGCGCCCTCTGCGCGGTAGGCGTCGCCCGCCGCCTCGAGCGCGGCGATCCCCTCCTCGACGCGCCCGGCCTCGTGGAGGCCCCGCTCGGAGACGAACCGGTCGAAGCGCACGCGGAAGCGCTCGAGGTCGCGGAGGATGGCGTCCAGCATCAGCTCCTCGCCGCGGCGGGCGAACAGCTCGAGGGCCTCGGGCGAGGGATCGTCCGCCTCGTCGGCGTAGCGGTCGCCGACCTCCTCGCGCACGGCCTCGGCGATCGGCACGACGTAGTCGCCCGGGTAGCCCTCCTCGGGCACCGCGGTCGCCCTCCCGGCCAGCTCGCCGTAGCGGGCGGCGACCGACGCCCCGAAGAGCCGCATCTGGCGCCCGAAGTCGTTCACGTAGTACTCGCGCGTGACCCGGTGGCCGGCGAACGCCAGGATCCGGGCGAGCGAGTCGCCGTACGCCGCCTGGCGGGCGTGGCCGACGTGGGGAGGGCCGGTCGGGTTGGCCGAGACGAACTCCAGGAGGACGTCCTCCGGCGCGGCGGCCGACCCCGCGCCGTAGCCCTCGCCCGCCGCGACGAGGCCGGCCGCGGCGCGGGCGAACCACGCCGGCGCCAGCGTCAAGTTGAGGAAGCCGGGGCCGGCGACCTCGACGCCCCCGAGCCACCGGCCGGCGCCGGCGTCCGTCCGGAGGGCCTCGGCCACCCCCTCGGCGATCTCGCGCGGCGGCCGGCGGGTCGCCTTGGCCAGGGTCATCGCCACAGGGCTCGCGAGGTCGCCGGCGTGGCCCTGGGCCGGCGGCGCGAGCGGCACGGCCGAGGGCGCCGCTCCGGCGACCGCCTCGGCCGCGGCGGCCAGGGCGTCGCGGATCGGCGCGAGGAGGTCGGTCACGGCCGCGAGCTTAGTGAGCGTACGGGTGGCCCGCCGCGATCGTCAGCGCGCGGTAGAGCTGCTCGGCGAGGACCACGCGCGCGAGCTGGTGCGGCAACGTCAGCGGACCGAGCGACAGGCGCTCCTCGCTCTCGGCGACGAGGTCGCCCGCGAGGCCCACCGCCCCGCCGAGCAGGAACGCGACCGGCCGCGGCTCCTCCAGCCTCCGGGCGAGCCAGGCGGCGAACGCCTCGCTCGAGGCCGGCGCCGCGCCGCCGGGGTCGAGCGCCACCCGGTACGCGCGCGGAAGCAGCCGGGCCCGCAGCCGCTCGGCCTCGCGGGCGCGCGCCCGCTCCTCGCCGCGCTGCACCGGCTCCGCCGCGACCTCGTTGACCCTGAGGCCGGCGAGCCGGTGGACGCGCTCCTGGTAGCCCCGCCCGGGCGCGTCGTGCGGCGGCCGCAGGCGGCCGACCGCGGCGATCTGCAGCCGCGGCGCCCGGCGCCCCAGCTCAGCCGCCCCCGTCGCGGGCGCGCAGCGCCATCCCGATGCGCTCGAGCGCCGTGGGGTGGGTGCCGAACCAGACCCGGACCGCCTCCGGCGGGTCGGGCACGCCCAGGCTCCGCCGTACGAAGCCCTGCTGGAGGCCGATGGCGGCGTCCGGGTCGCGCGAGATCGCCAGTCCCCGCCACTCGGCCTCGCGCTCGTAGGCGCGGCTGACCCAGGTGATGAGCGGGGCGCTGAGCGCCCCGATGACCGCGGCCGACGCCGCCGCGATCGCGAGACGCCGCACGACCAGGCTCGTCCCCTCCGAGCCGCGGCCCGGCGCGCCGAAGCCGGTGCGCCACCCCACGATCGCGAAGGTGAGCAGCGCGGCCGGGACGATGAGAGCCGCCCCCCAGGTCGCCGCCTTGAGCACGTGGCGGCGCTCGACGTGGGCGAGCTCGTGGGCCACGACCATCCGCACCTGGTCGCGCGGGAAGTCGCGCAGCAGGGTGTCGTAGAGCACGATGTGCCGGCTCCCGCCGAGCCCCGACACGTACGCGTTGGCCGCCGTGGTCCGTGCGCTGGCGTCGTTGACCACCACGTCGTCGGCCTCGACTCCGGCCCTGTCGGCGAGCTCGAGCACCTGGGCGCTCAGGTCGCGGTCGCGCAGCGGCTCGGTCTTCTGGAAGACCGGCTCGAGCAGGAGCGGCGAGAGCACCGTCAAGGCGTACACGAGCGCCGCGAACCCGACGGCGACGATCGCCCACCACCACCGCGGCGCGCGGGCGATCGCCACGGCCACCCCGGCGCCGATCCCCACCGTGATCAACACCTGGATCCCGAGGCCCTTCGCGAGGTCGAGGGTCCAGCCGGGCACGCCCTGGGTGACGATCCCGTAGTCGCGGCCCCACGCGTACCGTGCCCCCGACAGGGGCAGCGACACCACGGTCGTCACGACCGCCAGCCCCGCGCCGAACAGCGCCCCGGCACGCCACGGCCGTGCCCTCGCCGCCCGCACCAGGGGCGGCCGCCAGCGCGAGCCGAGCAGCGCGACGCCGACCGCCGTCGCGGCGCCGAGCGGCGCGCCGATCACGGCCATCGTCCAGACGCCGCGGCGGTAGCTGCGGTTGCGGGACAGCTCGCCGGGGTCGAACCAGTCCGTGAGCGGCGCGGGATCGACGTCAGGCACCCCGGAGCTCCACAGGCGCCAGCGCAGCAGGGCGACGATCCCCCCCGCCCCGACGACGGCCACGGCCGCGAGCCCGGCGGCGCGCCGCGACGACTCGCGCGGGAGCCGTGCCAGCCCCCTCTGCCGCCGTCGCCGCACGGGACTATCGTAGCGATGACCCATCCGCGCCCCCGGGGGGCCGCCACGCCGCCGGTCGCCATCCTGAGCGACATCCACGGGAACCGCCAGGCCCTCGACGCCGTCCTGCGCGCCGCGCGCGAGGCGGGCGCGGGCAGCTGGTGGTGCCTCGGCGACCTGGTCGGCTATGGCGCAGACCCCTCGCACTGCCTGCGCACCGCGATCGGGGAGGCCGAGCGGTGCATCGGCGGCAACCACGACCTCGGAGCGGACGGCAGGGTGCCGCTCGGCATGTTCGCGCCCTGGGCACGCACGGCGCTCGCCTGGACCCGCGCGGTCATCGGCCGGGTCGGCAAGGCCAACCTCGAGCGCCTGGAGCCACAGGACCCGGATGCCTCCGTGCCGATCTACCACGGCAGCCCGCGCGACCCCGTGTGGGAGTACGTCACCGAGGCCGGCCAGGCGCTGGCCGCCCTCGAGGGCCGCCGCGCGCAGCTGACGCTGATCGGCCACACGCATGTGCCCTTCGCGTGGTGCCTCACGACGGACGGCACGCTCGAGAGCGTGGGGGTCCCCGCCGGCGGCCGGCTCGCGCTCGACGAGGGGCGCTGGCTCGTGAACCCCGGCTCGGTCGGCCAGCCGCGCGACGACGACGCCCGCGCGGCATGGGCGCTCTACGACCCCGACGGCGGGGCCATCGAGTTCCGGCGGACCCCCTACGACGTCGCCGGCGCCCAGAACGCGATCCTCGAGGCCGGCCTCCCCTCGCTGCTCGCCCACCGCCTCGCCGAGGGACGGTGAGCGCGCCCGCCTACCTCGACCACGCGGTCGCCACGCCCCTCGATCCCCGCGTGCGCGAGGCGATGCTGCCGTTCGTCGGGGAGGCCTTCGGCAGCCCGTCCAGCCTGCACGAGTGGGGGCGCGGGCCCGCCGAGGCCCTCGAGCGCGCCCGCCGCCAGGTGGCCGAGCTCGTGGGCGCCGACGAGGACGGCGTGATCTTCACCTCCGGCGCGGTCGAGGCGCGCAACCTCGCGGTGAAGGGGCTCCTGCGCGGCAACCGGTCCCGGGGGCGCCACGTCGTCGCGACCGCCGTCGAGCACCCGGCCACGCTGGCCGCGTGCCGCACGGCCGAGCGCGAGGGCGCGGAGCTCGCCCTGGTCCCGGTGGACGCCGAGGGCTTCGTCGCCGCCGCCGACCTGGCCGCCGCGCTGCGGGAGGACACCGCCCTCGTCGCGCTGGTCCACGGCCAGCCCGACATCGGCACCCTGCAGGACGTGCCGTCGCTCGTCGGCGCCGTCCGCGCCTTGCAGCCCGCCGCGCGCGTCGCCGTTCACGCCGGCGAGACCGCGGGCCTCGTGCCGGTCGGCGCGGCCGCCTTCGACGCCGACGCGCTGGTGATCGGCGGGTCCGCCCTCGGCGCCCCACCCTGGGCCGGGGCGCTGGTGGTGCGGCCGGGGGCCCGCCTCCACCCGCTGGTCGAGGGGGGGACCGAGGAGGGCGGCAAGCGCGCCGGCCCGGAGCCCCTGCCCGCGATCGTCGCCCTGGGCGCCGCCGCCGAGATCGCCGCGGCCGAGATGGCGGGCCGCGCGTCGCGCATGGAGCGGCTGGCCGATCGCCTGATCCAGGGGCTCCTCGCCGTGCCCGACGTGCGCCTGAACGGCCCGCGGCGGGGACGCATCCCTGGGCACGTCCAGGTGTCGGCCGGCTGGGTCGAGGGCGAGAGCCTCGCCCTCGCGATGGCCGCGCGCGGGGTGGCGGTCTCGCCGGGCTCGGCGTGCACCGCCCACGGCGGCAAGGCGGCGCCGACGCTCGAGGCGATCGGGCTCGAGCCGCCCTGGACCCACTCGGCGGTCCTCCTCACGCTGCGCTGGACGACGACCGAGGCGGAGGTGGACGCCGCCGTCGCGGCCTTCGCCGACGGCGTCGCGGCGCTGCGCGCGATGAGCCCGCTGACGCCGTGACGGCGCCCGTGACGCGCGTGGTTGACGCCCTCGGCACGTGGTGCCCGGTGCCGATCCACCTGATCCACCGGGCGGTCCGGCGGGCCGCGCCCGGCGAGATCGTCGAGCTCTTGGCCGACGATCCGCTGATCCAGGTCGACCTGCCGGCCTGGTGCCACCGCAGCGGGAACGAGCTGCTCGAGCTGCGCCGGGAGGGCGAGGACTACGTCTGCCGGGTCGGCGTCACCCGTGGGCGCCGTGCTGATGCGCCACCGCGTGGCCTCGCCCGCGGGAGAGCAGCCAGCGGTTGACCGGCAGGGCGGCCACGAAGGCCACCGCGAGGGCGAAGGCGAGCGCCCCCCAGAACAGCGGGTCCCCGAGGCCGGCGTCCATCGCGCCCGGCACGGCCAGCATCACCGCGTTGTCGACGATCTCCATGATCACGATCGAGACCGTGTCGGCGGCCAGCGCGACCCCGACGGCGGCGCCGAGCGCCATCCCCGACCGCAGCAGCGGGATCATGGTCAGCAGGTAGCCGAAGAAGAAGGCCAGGACGACGGCGAGCGCGATCGTCGGCGCATCGCTCCACCCGAGGGCCGTGCCGATCACCATCCCCAGCACCTCGCCGATCGCGCAGCCGGTCAGGCAGTGCGCCGTCGCCGAGACGGCCATGCGCGTCAGCTCGCTCATGTCACGATGATGACGGAGGCGCCAAGGGGGGACGATGACCGAGACGCGGTACGCGATCATCCACGAGGCCGACGGCGACACGATCTGGCGCTGGCAGAGCGGCCGCAGGCGAAATTCGTCGAGTACGGCGGCTACCACCGCGCCGCGAGCTCGCGGACGACGCCGGGGCGACGCTGGCCCTCTGGGGCTCGCAGTACGGTCACCGCGGGGTTCCCGGCGACGCGACGCCCGAGGCGCTGCTCGCGCGTGCGTCGAGGAGGCGATCGAGCGGCCCGACGAGCACCGGTGACGCGCTCACCGGCGGCGGGCCACGCGTGAGCCTGATCGGGCCCCGGGGCTCGCGGCGGCCCGCGCGGCGCGGGAGCTGCTCGCGCGCAACGACGTCGCTCATCGATGGATCGACGTCGCGGACGACCCGCTCGTTCCGCTGCTGCGCGACGACGCGCTCGCGGGACGGCGCCTGCCGCTCGCGGTGTTCGCCGACGGGGCACCCTCGACGCGCCGGAGGTGTACTTCGAGCCGGCGCCCGGCCCCGTGGACGAGACCGGCCGGGACGACTTCAGGGCGTCGGTCGCCTGGCGGGCAGAGCTGGCGGCGGGGG
>CAWIGI010000008.1:0-65500 GCA_963835685.1 Miltoncostaeaceae bacterium | reverse complement strand
GCGAAGATCACGTCGCCGACCAGGGCGTCCTCGCCGCCCTCCACCAGCGCCACCATGCAGCCGGGCGAGTGTCCGGCGCGGCGATCAGGAGGACGCGCAGCTCGCCGAGCTCGAGCACCTCGCCGTCCTCGAGGATGCGCGATGGGGTCACGCCGGGCGTGGGCGGCGGGTGGCCGAACAGGGCCGGGTTGAAGGGCGCGGGGGCCTCCACCCAGTCCTCGTCGCCCGCGCCCACCCACACCGGCAGGCCGGCGTCGGCCCAGACGTGGTTCTCGACGACGTGATCCCAGTGGCCGTGCGTGTTGACCACCGCGACCGGGGTGGCGTCGAGCCGCTTCAGGGTCTCCTCCACCCACGCCCGGCTCCCCATGGCGGGGTCGACGACCCACGCCGACCCGCCCCGCCCGTCGGCGACGACGTAGGTGTTCGTGGCCACCGGGCCGACGTGCCGCCTCGAAGGATCACTCCTGCGAGACTAGCGCCGCATGCGCATCGCGGTCGGATCCGACGAGGTCACCCCGCTGACCGACGAGGTCGTGGCGGCCCTGCGCGACGCCGGGCACGAGGTGGAGCTCCACGGCCCCCCGGCGGCGGCGACGAGGAGTGGGTGGAGGCCAGCGCGGCGGTCGCCCGGCGGGTGGCCGAGGGCGCCGCCGAGCGCGGCGTCGTCTGCTGCTGGTCGGGGACGGGCGCCTCGATCGCGGCCAACAAGGTCCCCGGCGCACGCGCCGCCCTCTGCGTTGACGCCGAGACTGCCCGCATGGCGCGCAAGTACAACCACGCCAACGTCCTGGCGCTGTCGCGCGCTCCACCAGCCCCCCGACGGGGAGGGAGATCGTCCAGGCGTTCCTCGACGAGCCGGAGGGCGACGAGGAGTTCGACGTGCGGAACGTCGAGCTGCTCGGCCGGATCGAGCGCGGCCGGGAGCCTGGGAGCTAGCGGAACGGACCTCGGCCTCCACCTCGACCGGCGGCGAAGGGAAGCCCGGCCACGCCGATCGCCGAGCGGGTGTGGGCCCCGGCCTCGGGGCCCCAGAGCTCGAGGATCAGCTCGCTGAAGCCGTTGACCACGGTCGGCGTGTCGGTGAACCCGGCGCGGCGTTGACCATCCCGAGGACGCGCAGCCAGGCCTCGACGCGGTCGAGGTCGCCCAGCTCGGCTTGAGGCCGCCGAGCGCCGACAGCGCCACCAGCCGGGCGGACGCGGCCGCCTCGGCGGGCGACACCTCGGCGCCGACCTTGCCGAACGGCGGCGCGAGCGTGCCGTCGGGGTTCTGGGGGCCGTGGCCGGAGACGAACGCGCGCGCGCCGCTGCGCCGCACCCACGGGAACGGCAGCGCCACCCCCGCCGGCGCCCGGACCGGTTCGGGCAGCTCGAGCCCGAGGTCGGCGATGCGTCGCTCGATCCGCCCGGCCACGCGGCCTCGGTCAGCCGCCGAAGAGGCCGCCGAGCTGGTCGGCATCGAGGTCCCGCGGGTTGGCCGGCGCGGCGATGTTGACCGGCTCGCCCCAGGCCGACATGTTCGCGGTCAGGTCCACGCTCACCGGGCCGACCCCCTCGGCAAGCCCGGCGTCGGCGCTCAGCACGAGGTGCACCCGCCGGGGCAGCAGGTCCTCGGTGCCGATCCAGAACTCGACGGTGCCCTCGCGGAGCGCCGCCCGCGCCCGCGCGGCGCTGGGGGCCTCGCCGCCCAGGAGCGGTGCCAGGCTCGCGAGCGCGGCCGCGGGATCGACCTCGCCGGCGACCTTGACCGTCTCGGCGCCGTTGACCTCCTCGCGCCCGTCCTCGGCCGGGTTCGCGGTCCAGTCGACCAGGGTGGGGTAGAGGGAACCGAAGTCCAGCAGCGCGACCTGCTCCGGCGGCAGGTCGAGGCGGAAGTCCTGCCCCAGCGCGCCGACGAAGACCTCGTCCCCGATCCGGGTGATGTTCACCTGCAGGGGAAGCCCCGACACCTCGGCGCTCGCGTCGATCGAGGCCCGGTCCGGCGGGTTGACCGGCCCCTCGCCGGAGATGTCGAGCGGGCCGTTCAGCAGGTTGCCGCCCGGCGCCGAGGAGGGGTCGGCGAGGTCGATCTCGCCGGTGACCTCGAAAGCGATCCGGAAGGGCCCGGCCGCCTCGGCCGCGTCGGCGCTCTGGGCGAGCAGCTCGGCGGGGGCAGGCCCTGGGCACGGTCCTCACCGTCTCCGTCTCCGCCGCCTCCGCACCCCGCGGCGAGACCGGCGGCGAGCGCGAGGGCGATGAGCGGCCCGAGCAGGCCGCGGAGCGGGCGCGCCATGGCCGCGGTATAGCATGGCCCGCGATGCGCGGGCGACCGGACGGCACGTGACGGCGCCGCGGCCGGTCCTGGTGCCCGTGGGCGTGGGGGCCGCCTACGCCCGGGCCGGAGAGGCGCAGAGCTGCTACCTGGTGCGCGCGGGCTACCGCGCGGTCGCGCTGGACCTCGGCTCGGGGGCGCTCAACCGCCTGCAGGAGCAGGTCCGCCCGAGCGCCTGGCGGCGCTCGTCGTGACCCACCTCCACCCGACCACTGCGTTCACCTGTTCGCCCTGAGGGTCTACCTCGCCTACGGCCCCGCGCGCGGGGGCCCGCTCCGCGTGCTCGGGCCGCCGGGGCTGCGGGAGCGGCTCGCCGGCTTCGGCAGCTCGGACGGCTGGGACGACGTGATGCGGTTCGAGGAGCTGACCGGCGCGGCGGGGAGCGCCACCTGGGCGGCGGCGTGACCCTGCGCTACCGCCAGGTCCCCCACCTGCCGCCGACCTTCGCCCTGCGGATCGACGCGGGCGGGGGCGCGGTCTGCTTCGGCGCCGACTGCGCCGACAACGACGAGCTCCCCGCGCTGGCCGAGGGCGCCGACGTGCTGGTGTGCGAGTGCTCGTTCGGCGCCGGCGAGGTCCCGCGGGGCGTGCCGCACCTGAACGGCGCCCAGGCCGGGGGGATCGCCGCCCGGGCGGGCGCGCGGCGGCTGCTCCTGACCCACTGCTTCCCGGAGCACGACCGCGAGGCGGCCCTCGCGGCGGCGCGGGGCGAGTTCGCCGGGCCGGTGGCGTGGGCGGTCCAGGGGGAGGAGGTGCCGGCGTGAGCCTGCGCCGCCCGCCGCCCGCCGGCCGGCGGGCGCTGATCATCGCCGTCGTCCTCAGCCTGCTGCTCCCAGGCCTCGGCCACGCGTACATGGGCCGCCTGGCGCGCGCGCTGATCTGGTTCGGCGGCACCGTCGTGATCGCGCTCGTGGTCGGCCAGGGCAGCGACAACACCGCCCTCGCCCTGTCGATGGGCCTCGCGATCGCCGTCTTCGCCGCGCTCGACGTGTTCATCCTCAGCCGGGCCCAGGCCCGCTCCAGGCGCACGCTCTGAGAAGACGCGGCGCGAGGCCATAGACTCAGGGAGTGAGCCGCGACGCGTTCTCCGGTGGCGCGGCCGGCGCCGCGCAGGGCGATGAGGAGCTCCGCATGCTCTGGCGCCGGTACAAGGAGCGCGACGATGGCGCCGCGCGCGACCGGATCATCCTGACCTTCGCGCCGCTGGTGAAGTACGTGGCGGGCCGCATGCGCAGCGCCCTGCCGTCCCACGTTGACGAGGCCGACCTCATCTCGTACGGGCTCGTCGGCCTGATCGGCGCGGTCGAGCGCTTCGACCCGTCCCGGCGGGTGAAGTTCGAGACCTACGCCGCCACCCGCATCAAGGGCGCGATCATCGACGAGCTCCGCGCGCTCGACTGGGTCCCCCGCTCGGTGCGCGCGCGCGCCCGGCAGATCGAGAGGACGTCGGCCGCGCTGGAGAGCAGGCTGCACCGCGCGCCGACCGACGATGAGCTGTCCGGCGCGCTCGGGATGGAGCCGGACGAGTTCCAGGCCGCGCTCACCCAGATCTCGAACGCCTCCATCGTCGCCCTCGACGAGATGTGGACCGTGTCCCCCGGCGGCGAGCCGATGTCGCTCATGGACACCCTGGGCGACTCGCGGGCGAGCGACCCGGCCGAGCTCCTCGACGTCAGCGACCTGCGCGACACCCTGGCCGACGCCATCGCGCGGCTGCCCGACCGCGAGCGGATCGTGGTGGCCCTCTACTACTACGACAACCTCAGCCTGAAGGAGATCGGCGAGATCCTCGGGGTGACCGAGAGCCGGATCAGCCAGCTCCACACGAAGGCCGTCCTGCGCCTGAAGGGGCGCCTCCAGGACGGGTCCGGGGAGGCTGACTCGGCCTGAGGCGCCGGGTAGACCGCGCCCCCCGCCTGTCAGGAAAGGCACGAACGATGGCGCATCCCGACCCTGCACAGATCCGGAACGTCGCGGTGCTCGGGCACCGCGGCAGCGGCAAGACGAGCCTCGTCGAGGCGATGCTGTTCGCGGCCGGCGAGACCAACCGGCTGGGGACCGTCGCCGAGGGCACGACGGTGGCCGACTTCGACGACGACGAGCGCCGCCGGACGATGAGCATCAGCGCCTCGCTCTGCCACCTCGAGTGGGGCGGGGTGAAGATCAACCTCATCGACACGCCGGGGGAGCCGTCGTTCCAGGGAGAGAGCCTCACCGCGCTCCGGGCGGTCGACGCGGCGCTGTTGGTCCTGAACGCCACGGCGGGGGTCGAGGTGCAGACCGAGCGGCTGTGGTCGCGGGCGACCGAGCTCGGGCTCCCGCGGGCGGCCGTCGTCAACATGCTCGACCGCGAGCGCGCCGACTTCGACGCCACCATGGCCGCGCTGAAGGAGCTGGCTCCCGGCGCGGTCGCGATCCAGGTCCCGATCGGGAGCGAGGCCGGCTTCCGGGGCGTCGTCAACCTCGTGTCGATGACCGCCACGACCTACGACGGCGGCGCGCCGGGCGGCTCCACCGGGCCGATCCCCGATGACCTCGCAGACGCGGCCCAGTCGGCCCGCGAGGCGCTCATCGACGTGGTGGCCGAGAACGACGACGCGCTGATCGAGAAGTACCTCGAGGGCGAGGAGATCACGACCGAGGAGCTCATCGGGGCGATCCTCGCGGGGGTCAAGGAGGGGCGGATCTTCCCGGTGGTCTGCGCGGCGGGGGCGCCGGCGATCGGCGTTGACCGCGTCCTCGACCTCATCGCCGAGGCCCTGCCCTCGCCGGCCGCCGCGGCGCCGCGGGAGGCGACCGACCCCGACTCGGGCGAGACCGTCACGATCGGGCTGGCGGAGGACGGGCCGGTCACCGCCCTGTGCTTCAAGACCCTGGCCGACCAGTTCAGCGGCCGCATCAACCTCCTGCGGGTGATCTCGGGCACGCTCCCGGGCGACAGCCACGTGACCTGCGTCAGGACCGGCGGCAAGGAACGGGTCGGCCAGCTCTTCACGCTTCAGGGCAAGGACCACGTGGCCGCTGCAGGAGATCGGGCCGGGCGACATCGGCGCCGTCGCCAAGCTCAAGGAGGTCGCCACCGGGGACGTGCTCACGACCGGCCGGCCGATCGCCTTCCCGGCGGTCCGGTTCCCGCCGCCGCTCATGAGCTTCGCGGTCACCGCGCGGACCCAGGCCGACGAGGACAAGCTCCACGCGTCGCTGCGCCGGATGACCGACGAGGACCCGACCCTCGACGTGCACCGCGACGCGCAGACGGGCGACTTCCTGGTCGGCGGGCTCTCCCAGATGCACGTCGAGGTGGTGGCCGAGCGCATCGAGCGGCGCTTCGGCGTCGCGATGGACCTGGCCCCGCCCCACGTGCCCTACCGCGAGACCATCACCGGCTCGGCCGAGGCCGAGGGCAAGCACAAGAAGCAGAGCGGCGGGCGGGGGCAGTACGGCGACTGCTGGGTCAGGGTCGAGCCCCTGGAGCGCGGCGACGGCTTCGAGTTCGTCGACAAGATCGTCGGCGGCGCGATCCCGCGGCCGTTCATCCCGGCCGTCGAGAAGGGGGTCGTCGAGGCGCTGCGCGAGGGCGCGCTCGCCGGCTACCCGGTGGTGGACCTGCGCGTCACGCTCTACGACGGCAAGCACCACGCGGTCGACTCCTCGGAGATGGCCTTCAAGATCGCCGGGTCCCTCGGGGTGCGGGCGGCCATCGAGAAGGCGGGCCCGGTGCTGCTGGAGCCGATCATGCGCGTCGAGGTGACGGTCCCGTCCGACCACGTCGGCGACGTCATGGGCGACCTGAACTCGCGGCGGGGGCAGCCCCTCGGGATGGAGACGCGGGGCGGCAACGAGGTCATCAAGGCCGAGGTCCCGATGGCCGAGATGCTGAGCTACGCCCCCGACCTGCGCGCCATGACCGGCGGCCGCGGCGACTACACGATGGAGTTCGACCACTACGCCCAGGTGCCGGCGCACCTGGCGGAGAAGGCGGCGGCCGCGGCGGCCGCCTGACCCGCCGGGCCGGGCCGCCCGCATGGTCGTCGAGGCGGTCGACGGCGACATCACCGAGCAGGCCGTTGACGCGATCGTCAACGCGGCGAACCCGTCGCTGCTGGGCGGCTCGGGCGTCGACGGGGCGATCCACGCCGCCGCGGGGCCGGCCCTGCTCGTGGCGTGCCGGGAGCTGCGCCGCACGTCGCACCGCGACGGGCTCGCCGTCGGCGAGGCGGTTGCGACCGGGGCGGGGAACCTGCCGGCGCGGTGGGTCGTGCACACGGTCGGGCCGAACCGGCGAGCCGGCCAGACCGACCCGGCCCTGCTGGCCTCCAGCTTCTCCCGCTCGCTGGAGGTGGCGGCCGGGCTCGGCGCCGCCACGGTCGCGATGCCGGCCGTCGGGGCCGGGGTCTACGGGTGGGACGTCCGCGAGGTCGCGGACATCGCCGTCGCCGCGGTCCGCGAGACCGCCGGCGCCGGCCGCGCGCCCGGCGTGAGGCTGGTGCGCTTCGTGCTCTTCGGCCGGACGGCGCACGCCGCGTTCGAGGAGGCGCTCGCCGCCTGACGCGCCCGCGGCACTACCATGCGGCCGATGCTGGTCGCGCAGCTCCTCGCCGCCATCGAGCGTCTCGCGCCCTCGGCGCTCGCCGAGGAGTGGGACAACGTCGGCCTGCTGGTCGGCCGCCACAACCAGCCGGCCAGGCGCGTGCTCGTCGCCCTCGAGCTGCGCGACGAGGTGCTGGACGAGGCCCGCGAGACCGGCTGCGACGCGGTCCTGACCCACCACCCGCCGATCTTCCCCGCGCTGTCGGCGCTCACCGACGCCGGCGCCGCCAGCGAGCTGGTGCTGCGCGCCGCCGAGGGCCGCGTCGCCGTCATCGCGGCGCACACCAACCTGGACGCCGCCCCCGGGGGCCTCAACGACGTCATGGCCGGGCTCCTCGGCATCACCGCCGAGGCCGCGCTGGTGCCGAGCGCCGACGACCCGTCCTCCGGCCTCGGCCGCGTCGGCCCCGTCGCCCCGACGACCCTGGGCGCCCTGGTGGAGCGCGTGCGCGCCGGCTTCGGCGGGGCGAGCGTCACCTACGCCGGCGACCCGTTCGCGCGCGTCCAACGGGTGGCCTGCTGCACCGGGTCCGGCGGCTCCCTGATCGACGCGGCCCGGGAGGCCGAGGCCGACGCCTACGTCACCAGCGACCTGCGCTACCACGACGCCGACCGCGCCGAGGGCCTGCCGCTCGTCTGCATGCCCCACGCCCGCGCCGAGCGGGTGGCCATGAAGCGCTGGACCAAGTCGCTCGAGCAGGCCCTCGCCCCCGACGGCGTCGAGGTCCACTTCGCAGAGGCCGACACCGACCCCTGGCAGGCCGCGTAGCTACGGGCGCAGCATGAGCGCCCTCCGCTGCTCGGGCGCCAGCCGCTCGATCGCGTAGCGCAGCATCGTCCGCGGCATCCGGGCGCGGTGGGTCTCGAGGAAGGCGACCAGCGCGCGCTCGTCGCGCTTGCCGGCCTCGCGCAGCATCCAGCCGACGGCCTTGTGGATGAGGTGGTGCGGGTCGTCGATCAGCCGGTCCGCGAGGGCGAAGGTCTCGCCCAGCTCCCCCCGCCGGATCAGGGCGAAGGTCGCGACGACGGCGATGCGCCGGTCCCAGACCCTCTCCGACCCGGCCAGCTCGCCGAGGATCGCCCGGTCGCCGTTGACCAGCTCGCCGCCGAGCAGGTCCGGGGCGCTGACGTCCACCAGGTCCCAGTTGTTGACGCCGGCACGGTGGTCGAGGTAGAAGCGCGAGAGCTCGGCCCGCGGCGCCGGATCGCGGCTGCGCCGGTAGCGCTCCACCAGGACGACGAGCGCGGTGAAGCGGTGCTCGTGGACCGGGCTCGCGAGCAGGGTCGCGGCCTCGTCCAGCGGCAGGTCGCGCGCGGCCCTGGCGACGCGGCGCTGGCCCGGCACCGGGATGCCCAGCAGCACGTCGCCCTCGCCGTAGCCGCCGCGCACGACCCCCAGGTACGGCGCCGTCCAGGCCGCCCGCTCCGGGTCGGCGAGCCCGGCGAGCGCCGCCTGGACCTCCCGGGCGTCCGGCGCTTTGGACCGCTCCGCCACGGCTCGGTAGACTGACGGCTCCCGCGGATGTAGCTCAGTTGGCTAGAGCGTCTGCTTGCCATGCAGAAGGTCGAGGGTTCGAGTCCCTTCATCCGCTCCTCCGAGAACCGTCCCCGTCCGACGCGGGTCCGAGCCGGGGCATCCGGGTCCCGGCCCGGCGCTGCTGGCGAGCGGGCCCCGTTCGAAGAAGTGGTCCGTTACCTCTTCTCCTTCACCGTGGTGTTCGGGTTCCTCTTGGCGTAGCTCGCCTTCACGAACCGGCCGGTCTTCGCCGATCGGTACCTGGGGCCGCTGCCCTTGGAAGAGGAGCCGCCGCTCTTGCCCTTCGCCACTGGATCACCTCCCTTCTGCGAGATGGTCCCGTGCGAGGAATGATCGCATCCGGCCCGGGCGCGGCGGCAGAGGCCACGCTCGTGGCCGGAGGCATTCAGCGCGGGGGTGACACCGCGGCCCAGCGGCGGCGCCGGACGAAGTCCTGAGGGTGGATGTCGTCGCCGGACGGGGTCTGGATCATCCTGCTCATGGTGGCCCTTTCGTTCCGTGGTTAGGCAAGCGTGAGCTCGGGCTGCGCCGCGGCGAGGATGGAGCCGATGTTGCCGGGCGCGAAGAAGTCGCCCATGCGCACGGTGCCGGCGAACGCCCCGAAGAAGCGGTCGGTCTGCTCCTGGTTGCCGCGGAGCGCCGCGAAGAGCGCCTGCATGTCGGGGCTGGGCGGCTCGAGCCCCGCGAGCTGGTGCGTGAACTCGTACATCGGCTGCGCGTCCTCGTCGCGCTGCCGCTCGTAGTCCGCGAGCGCGTCCTCGAGCGGCCGCCGGCCGCTGAGGCCCGCGTCGATCGCGTCGGCGAGCAGCTCGGCGTCGCGGAAGGCGTCGCCGATGCCCTGCGCCGTGATCGGGTCCTTGTGGTATCCGGCGTCGCCGACGAGCGCCCAGCCCGGCCCGTACGGCTTGCGGAAGAAGAACGGGAGGTCGCCGGTGCCGGAGTAGCGCTCGGCGCGCTCGCCCGCGCCAAGGCGCTCGGCGAGGGACGGCGCGAGCCCGACCGCCTCGAGGAAGCTGCCCTCGATGTCCGCCCGGACGCGGTGGAACTCGGCCCTCGGCCAGAACGCGGTCACGATCGTCAGCCCGTCGTTCGTGGGGCCGGCGATGACCATGCGGCCGTCACGGGGGTAGAGCTCGGGGCCGTCGAGCGGCACGCCGCTCCAGTAGGTGTAGTAGGCGCAGGTGCGGCCCGGGCGCGCCCGGGAGGTCGGCGCCTGGACCGCGCGGGCGACGCGCGAGCGCATCCCGTCGGCCCCGACGACGATGCGGCCCCGCTCGGTCACGGTCGCTCCACCGGCCGCGCGGCCGCGGACGCCGGTGACCCGCCCGTCCTCGACGAGGACCTCGCCGACCGAGAACCGCTCGCGCACCTCGGCGCCGGCCGCGGCCGCGCGCCTCCAGCAGGATCTCGTCGAGGAGGTAGCGGCGGGGCGCGTAGGCGACCGCGACGCCGTCCACGGGAGGTGGCGCCCCGGTCAGCGCGAACGGCCCCACGTCGAAGGTCAGGCGGCGGGCCGGCGGGCAGCCCGTCGCCACCACCGGGTCGAGGACGCCCCACCGCCGCAGCCGCGCGACGCCGGGCTGGTGGATGTAGTGGGTCGACAGAGCGTCGCTCGGGAAGCCGGCCCGGTCGACGAGCAGGACGCGGTATCCCTTCCGCGCCAGCAGCATGGCCGTCGGCGAGCCCGCGCAGCGGGCGCCCACCACGATCGCGTCGTACATCTCCACTCCTCCAGCGATAACTACGTTCCGGAGTTATCAACTACGAAGCGTAGTTATGCAAGCGCCCTCTACAGCGGAGGGGCGCGCCACCTCGAAGCCGGGGAGGACCCCCTGTCAGAGCGCGGCGAGGACCTTCTGGCGGATGAGGCCCGACAGGGCGTAGGCGCCCGACGCGTTGAGGTGCAGGCCGTCCGAGCGGAACCACGGCTTGCCTGCGCTGATGGCGTTCCAGTCCGCCACGGTCAGCGCCTTCCAACGCGGGTCGGCCTGGCGGATGTTCCCGTTGATCGACCTGTACACGCTGCGCGTCTCGCGCAGGGACACCCAGACGACGTGATCGACGCCGGCCCTCCGCAGCGCGCGCATGACCGCGTTGACGTCGTAGGTCGCGGAGCCCTCGTTGTAGCCGACGTTCATCACGACCACCGATCCGAGGGCGCCGCCCCTGCTCTTGATGAGCTGCAGGGCGGTCTGGGGGGTGCTCCCGTTGTAGGAGCAGCTCGCCGTGATGAGGCGGCGGCAGACGCGCGCGTCCATGCGGAGGTCGAAGCCCTTGCCGAGCCGCCGGACCGCCCTGGGCACGTAGCCGAACGACGCCTGGACGGAGTCGCCGATGACCGTCATGCGGGGCTTCTTCTCGGCGGCGATCCCCGGGCCGGCGAGGGCGAAGACGGTTGCGATGGCGACGGAGAGGATCCCGATGCCCAGCGACCTCCTCATCGTGGCGACCCTAGCGGAGCGCCCGGGGTTCTCCATGGCGCTCGGTCTTCGACGCCCTCGCCGCGGACCCTCGTTGCTACGCTTCGCGCCCCGCGGTGACGTGGCGAAGCTGGTCTAACGCGCCGGTCTGCAAAACCGGTATTCGCGGGTTCGAATCCCGCCGTCACCTTCCCGATAGGCGGCACCGCTGGCGGCCCACTGGAGCGTGTTCCACCGGTCGCTGCGGTCGTCCGGCCCCCTCGATGCGGCACCTATGTCACGTGCTTCAGCCGGCCGTGGCCGTTGCGTACTGCGGGCGCCCGGTGGGCCGGTAGACCTGGATCGTCACCCCGCTGGGGGTGGCCCGCGAGTTGCCCGGTCGGCGCCCCTCTGTTGCCCTTGCGTCCCGGCGGCCCGTCCGAGATGCTCGCGGGGCTTCGACACGCCCGGCGGACGCGCCGGCCGCGCCCCCGCCGGGCCCAGGAAGGGAGCCCGCATGCCTGGCACACCCGGACGCCTGACGCCGGACCGGTTCGGCTTCTCCATGCCGGTGACCGACCCGCCCTTCGACCGGCCGCCCTACTACTACCGCGGCATCGAGGTGATGGGCTTCGCCTACGAGACGGACGACGACGCGGCCGCGGCGATCGTGCCCGAGGGCCTCACGATCGCCCACTCGCCCGCGATCGCCCAGCTCATCTTCACCAACTTCCACTTCTCGACCCTCGGCGCCTACACCGAGGCGATCCTCGGCGTGAGCTGCCTCTGGGAGGGCGAGCCCGTCACCTTCTGCGCCAACCTCCTCGTCACGAACGAGGTCGGCCTGATCGGCGGCCGCGAGCCCTACGGCTTCCCCAAGCTGTTCGGGGAGGTCGAGTGGGTCAAGGAGCACGAGATCATCTCCGCGTACGCCGAGCGCCCGAAGGGCAAGCGCATCTGCACCGGCGTCCTGCGGCCGCGCGACATCCTCGCGCCCGAGGACGTCGCCAGCCCGCCGCTGGTGACGCTGAAGGTGATCCCGAGCCCCGAGGAGGGCGCGCCGCCCGAGGTCTGCGAGCTGGTGCTCACGCCGCTGAAGTTCGAGCTCATCGTGGGCTCGGACGGCCGCGGCGAGGGCTTCTCGGGCCCAGGAAACGTCACGTTCGACTCGCCGTCGGCCGTGGATCCGTGGCACCGGATGCCGGTGCGGCGGATGGTCGCCGCGAGCTGGGGCCGCTACAACTTCGTGCTGCCGTACGGGAGGGTGATCAAGCGCTACGAGGCGGCGCCCGCGGCGGAGCCGGTGGAGCCGCCCGCCGTCGCCGCCGGCGCCTGAGGGCGACCGCCTACGCCGGGACCGGCCAGCGCTCCTCGGGCCGCGCCTCGACCTGGCCGGCCAGCACCATGCGCGACCGGCCCGGGTCGTTGGCCTCGTAGGGGCGCACCGCCGGCGCGCGCCAGGTCTCGTAGCTGAGGCAGGCGGCGTCGGGGTCGTCGGGGTTCTGCGCGATCGCCTCGGCGAGGGCGTGGGCGTCGCCGAGGCCGATGCCCGAGCTCACCCCGGTCTCCGGGCCGAAGAAGTGGGCGGCGTCGCCGATGATGACGACGCCGGGCGTCCACCAGCGCGGGCAGGCGAGCAGCAGCGGCTCCGAGTAGCGCACCTGCTCGATCGAGGTGAGGCCCTCGACGGCCGACGCGGCGGCCGGCAGGAGCCGCGCCCACATCTCCTTGATCGCCTCCAGCCCCGGGGCGAGGGCGGCCTCCGCGCCGACCCGGTCGATGCTGCGCCAGCCGGCCGAGCCCTCGTTCCAGGAGAGCATCCCGATGTGACCGCCGTCGGACATGTAGGCCATCGCGAAGGACGTGTCGGCCACGGAGGGGCTCATGAAGCCGAGCTCGGCCTCGGGAAGCGCGTCGAAGTTCGCCTCCAGGCCGGCCATCTCGCGCACCGGCGAGCGCATGCCGTCACAGGCGACCACCAGGTCGGCCTCGAACGTCGCGGGGCCCTCGGGGCCCTCCGCGACGACGCCGACCACGCGGTCGCCCTCCTTCACGAGCTCCACGACCGTGCGCTCGTTCTCGATCGGCAGGTCGCGCTGCAGCGCCTCGATCAGGGCGCCGAACCGCACGGCCACGGCGACCGGAGGCTGGTCGGGGAGCGGCGCGATCGGCCGCCCCGCCTCGCGCACCTCGCCGTAGACGCCGACCTCATCCAGCGGCTCGTACCCCTGGAAGCCGAGCATGTAGCCGCGCGGGATGTAGTGCCCCGCGGGCATCCGCTCCAGCACCACGGGCTCGAACCCCCGCAGGCGGAGCAGGCGGGAGAGCGTCATGCCGACCATCCCGCCGCCGACGATCACGACTCGCATCATCGGGAGGGGAGCCTAGCCGACGTCCACCCAGAGCGCCCGCACGCGGTCGGCGCGCACCTCGGCACGCAGGCGCGGCGCGGGCGCCCCCGCGCGCCGTCCGGAGACGAGCCACCAGCGTCCCCCGCGCACCCGCGCGCGGGGGTAGAGAGCGCGCATCCTCCGCGCCGGGTCGCCCGGGGACAGGCCGCGCTGGGTCCGCCAGACCGGCGCCGAGAGGCGCGCCCAGCGCACGACGGCCGCGTCGGAGGCGCAGGCGTCGCCGCCGCCGGCCAGGAGGATCGCGGCGCCCACGACGGGCCAGCGCGCCAGGCAGACGCCGCCCGCGCCAGGCGTGCGGCTGGCGGGCGCGCCGAGGCGGGCGATGCCGCCGGCCAGGTTCTCGCGCCGCAGCCGCCACCCGGCCAGGTTGCCGGCGCCGGCGGCCGAGGTGCGCACCAGCAGCGGCCCCAGCGGCACCACCCCCGGCGCGGGGGCGGGGGGCGGCACCGCGACCCCGTTCCAGGCCAGCATGCCGCGCCAGATCGTCAGCACCTTGCGCGCGTAGTCGGCGTCGGTGGCCCAGTTGCCGTTGCCCATCGCCTCCCACAGCGGCGCCTTCCCCGGCGGCTGCACGTAGCGGAAGCGGACGTCGGCGAGCGGCCGCGCCAGGGCGGCGGCGTCGGCGGTGGGGGAGGCGTAGGCCCACAGGTGCTGGATGTGGGCCCTGATGCCGGTCTCGGGGTCGGGGAACCGCAGCCCCCGCCGGCAGGAGTCGCACGCGCCGATGCCGCCGAAGTTGTGGTCGGCCGGCTCGACCTGGCCGCCGAAGCGGAGGTAGCCGGTCTCGAGCATGGCCTGCGCGAAGGCGATGTCGCCGCGCACGCCCTGGGCGGCGCCCTCCTCCACGAAGAGCTGCGCGATCCGCGCGACGGCGGTGGGGCTGCGCGGGGTGATGCCGGTGGCCCCGTACCAGGCCGCGATCTGCGTCGGGGCCGAGCAGCGACGCGCCGAGGACGGGGGTGCCGAGCGCGACCGGGGCCGGCGGCGGGGCCTGGGCGGCGCGAGGGCGCGGGCAGCGCCGCGGCCGCCAAGGCGGCGATCGCGGCGCACGCGGCCAGCCGGCGCGCTGCGCGGCGGCCGCTCAGAAGACCTCGGGGACGAAGGTCTGGTCGCTGATGCGGCGGCCGCACGTAGCTGCCGTCGGGCTGGCGCGGCGGGAGCTCGATCGGCGGCGGCGTGCGGTCCTCGTGGGGCACCAGCGAGAGGAGGTGCGTGATGCAGTTGAGCCGCGCCCGCCGCTTGTCGTCGGCGTTCACGACGTACCAGGGCGTCAGCTTCGATGTCGGTGATGGCGAACATGTCGTCCTTCGCGCGCGCGTAGTCGACCCACCGCTCGCGCGACTCCACGTCCATCGGGCTCAGCTTCCAGCGGCGCATCGGGTCCTCGATGCGCGCCTGGAAGCGCCGCTCCTGCTCCGCGTCGCTGATCGAGAACCAGTACTTGACGAGCTGGATCCCCGAGCGGATCAGCGCGCGCTCGAACTGCGGGCACGTGCGCATGAACTCCTCGTACTCCTCGTCCGTGCAGAAGCCCATCACGCGCTCCACGCCGGCGCGGTTGTACCAGCTCCGGTCGAACAGGACGATCTCGCCCGCCGCGGGCAGGTGGGGGACGTAGCGCTGGAAGTACCACTGGGTCTTCTCGCGCTCGGTGGGCGTCCCGAGGGCGACCACCCGGCAGTAGCGCGGGTTCATGCGCTCGTAGATGCGCTTGATGACGCCGCCCTTGCCCGCGGCGTCCCGTCCCTCGAACACGACGACCAGCTTGAGCCCTTCGGCGATGACGTACTGCTGCATCACCACGAGCTCGCGCTGCAGGCGCTCCAGCTCGCGCTCGAACGCCGCACGCTTCAGCTTCGGGGGCCGGTCGCCGGTCACGACCCGAGACGGTCCCGGTCATGTCCGCCTGGGCCTCCTCCCAGCGGGCGGCGAGGGCGAAGATCACCAGCACACAGAGGCCGACGACGAGGATGCTCCAGAGCGGGAAGACGGAGAGGAAGGCCGCCTGCGCCACCACGTTCAGGCCGACGACGACGATGCCGGCCCAGCGCGACCAGGGCTTCCCTCTCACGAGCCCAGCAACCGCCAGACACAGCGCGATGCCCCAGATCGAGCATGATCCAGCCCCACGCGGTGAAGTCGAACACCAGGTTGTAGGCGCCGATCAGCAGCATCATGATCCCCGCGAAGAGGATCCAGCCGCTCCAGAAGGCCGCTCCGGGCATGGGGCGCGACCCTACCCCACCAGCCGCTCGAACAGACGGTCGAGGGCGGCGGCCGGATCGTCGCAGAGGCCGGTGTGGACGGCCGACGGCTGCACGACCGTGCTCGCCGGGGCGACCAGCCAGTGGAAGCGCTGCGAGGGCGGCAGCACGGCGATCGGCCCGGCCGCCGGGTCGCCGGCCGCGATGCGCGCGAGCCCGTCGAGGTGGCGGGCGATCGCGGGCGCGTCGGCGCCGGGCCAGAGCGCCTCCAGGCGCGACTCGTCCAGCCGGACCCGTGCTCCCAGGAAGTCGAGCGTCCGCGCGAACAGGACGACCCCCGCGTTCAGCCGCTCTCCGCGCTCGACGTCGGGCACGACGCGGAGCACGGCGTACTGGAACGGGGCCTCAGCCGCGGCGGGCACGCTCGGCCTCCTCCGCGAACGCCCGCGGCGGCTCGAGGCGGCGGGCGAGGTAGTCCACGTAGGCGCGCCGGCGCGCGGA
This sequence comes from Miltoncostaeaceae bacterium, assembly GCA_963835685.1. Lineage (GTDB taxonomy): Bacteria > Actinomycetota > Thermoleophilia > Miltoncostaeales > Miltoncostaeaceae > DATAGF01. The sequence goes on along the minus strand of CAWIGI010000008.1, from coordinate 49,545 downwards.
CGGGTCGGCGTCCTCGCCCTCGGCGACGAGCCAGGCGTCCGGCACCAGCGCGGCGATCCCCTCGAGCACCCCGCCCTCGAGCGCGGCCGCGAGCCCCTCGTCGACCTCGTTGACTGAGCGAGCAAACGGGAGCAGCACGTGCTCGGCGATCGCGGGGAACGGGTCGCGGGCCCGCTCGGCCAGCGCCCAGGTGCGGTGGTGCAGGTAGAGGGCCGCCCCGTGGTCGATCAGCCACAGGCGCCCGTGCCACTCGAGCAGGTTGGGGTTGCGGGCCGTGCGGTTGACGTTGGTGACGAGGGCGTCCAGCCACACGGTCGCGGCGGCCGCGGCGGGGTCAACGGCCAGGGGCGCCGCGGGGTCGAAGGCGAGCGCCCCGGGGAGGAAGTCGAGCCCGAGGTTCACGCCGACGCTCGCCGTCAGGAGGTCCTGGATCTCCTGATCGGGCTCGGCCGGGGCGAGCGCTGCGTCGAGCTCGACGAACGCGATCTCGGGCACCGCGAGGCCGACGCTGCGGGCGAGCTCGCCGGCGATCAGCTCGGCGACCAGCGCCTTCGGCCCCTGGCCCGCGCCGCGCAGCTTGACGACGTACATGCCGTCGTCGTCGGCCTCCACCAGCGCGGGCAGCGAGCCGCCCTCGCGCAGCGGCGCGGCGTAGCGGGTCGCGCGCACCGTCCGGAGCGCCGTCGTGGCGGGCGGGCCGCTCATGCCCGCGAGGTTACCCCGCGGCTACGGCGCCGCCGGCGCCCGGGCGAGCTCCGCCAGCGAGGCGACGACGAGGTCGGCCTCCGCGAGCTCGTCCGCGGGGTGGGTCGTCGCCACGCCCACGGTGCGCGCGCCCGCGGCGCGGGCGGCGGCGATCCCGGCCGGGGCGTCCTCCACCGCGACGCACCGCGCCGGCTCGAGGCCGAGCAGGGCCGCCGCGCGCCGGTAGCCCTCGGGGTCGGGCTTGCCGCGGCGCACGTCGTCGGCGGTCACCAGCACCGCGGGCCGCGGGAGGCCGGCGCCGGCCAGGCGCGCCTCGGCCAGCGCGCGGCCGCACGAGGTGACCACCGCGAGCCGGCCCGGCGTCCAGGCCGCCATCAGCTCCGCCGCGCCCGCGATCGCGCGCGTGGCGCCGGCCGCCTCCACCTGGCGAGCGCTCCACGAGCGCCGTCTCGGCGTCGACGTCGACCCAGGGCGCGACCGCCGCGACCACCTCGCGGCTGGAGCCGGCGAAGGTCGCCGCCAGCACCTCGCGCTCGTCGAGGCCGTGGCGCGCGGCGAAGGCGCGCCAGGCCGCGTCAACCTCCGCGCGCGAGTCCACCGAGCGTGCCGTCCAGGTCGCACAGGAGCGCCAGGGGCGGCTCAGGCAGCATGCGGGGCCCCCTCGGCCCGGATGGCCGGGACCGTCCGCGTCGCGCCGGCGAGCAGGGCCACGGCGGCGGTCGCCCCGCAGACGATGCCGAGCGCGCCCGGCAGGCCGATGGCGTCGGCCGTCAGCCCGATGACGGGCGGGCCGGCGAGGAAGCCGAGGTACCCCAGCCAGGCGACGGTGGCGATGCCCTGTGACCCCGGGACGCCCGGGGTGCTGCCGCCCGCCCGGAAGACGACGGGGACGACGGGCGCCACCCCGGCCCCGAGGAGGGCGAAGCCGGCGATCGCCGCGGCCGGGTGGCCGACGACCAGCGCGACGCCGATGCCCGCCGACGCCAGCAGCCCGCACCGCACCAGCAGGCCGGACGGCCCCCACCGCAGGGTGAGCCGGTCGCCGACGAGCCGGCCGCCGGCCATGGCGAGGGAGTAGGCGGCGAACCCGGTCGCGGCCACGGCGGCGGTCGCGCCGAGCGAGTCCTCGAGGTAGACGGCGCTCCAGTCGGCGGCGGCGCCCTCGGCGAACAGCGAGCAGAAGGCGATCAGCCCCAGGAGCGCGATGCGCGCCGACGGGCGGCGCAGGGCGGGCAGCGGGGGCGCCGAGTCCTCGGCGGCGGGCAGGAGCGCCCGGCTCCCCGCGAGCGCGAGCGCGCAGACCGCGACCGGCACCAGGATGAGGTTGGCCCGGGCGTCCACGCCCCCGGCGGCGAGCAGCGCGCCGAGCCCGGCGCCGACCAGGCCGCCGATGCTCCAGCCGGCGTGCAGCGACGACATGATCGGACGGCCGAGCCCGCGCTCGACGGTCACCCCGTGGGCGTTCATCGCCACGTCGAGGGTCGCGTTGGCGGCGCCGAACACGAGGGCCGCGCCCATCAGCGCCGGCAGGGAGGGCGCCAGGGCGACCAGGACGAGGCCGGCGGGCATCAGCACGAGCCCGGCGCGGACGACCGGGCGGCTGCCGGTCGAGGCGATCAGGCGGCCGGCGACCGGGAAGGCGACCAGGGCCCCGGCCGCGATGAACAGCAGCGCGAGGCCGAGCTCCCCGTCGCCGAGGTCGAGGCGTTCCTTGATGGCGGGGACGCGGGCGGCGAACGTGCCGAAGGCGACGCCGTTCGCCAGGAAGACGAGCGTGAGGGCGGCCCGCGCGCGGCGGGGGGAGGGGCTCAGGCCGGCACCACCTCGATCCCCGCGCTCGCGCGCGGCCGCGAGCACGTCGGCGGGCGCCGAGCCGTCGGCGACCAGGTGGGTGAGGTCGTCGAGCGAGCCGACGACGAACGGGGCGGCGCTGCCGAGCTTGCCCGGGCCGGCGAGGGCGACGACCTGCGCCGACGCGTCGATCATGGCCCGCTTGACGTGGCGCTCCTCGAGGTCGGTCGTGGTGATCCCGAGCTCGGGGTGGAGGGCGCAGACGCCGAGGAAGCAGATGTCGGCCCGCAGCTCGCCGATGGCCGCGACGGCGGCCGCCCCGACCGTCACCAGCATGTCGCGGTCGAGCTCGCCGCCGACGACGCTGACGCGCAGCCCCGGGTGCCCGGCCAGGGCCACGGCGATCGGCGGGCTGTTCGTGACGGCGGTCGCGCGCAGCCCGGGGTCGAGGTGGCGGGCCACCTGGAGCGTCGTCGTGCCGCCGTCGAGCAGGATCAGGTCGCCGTCGCGGGCGAGGGCCGCCGCGGCCCGCGCGATGGCGGCCTTCTGGGGGGCGTCGCGGCCCCGGCGCGCCGAGTGGCCGCCGGGGGTCGGCCCCGGCGGGAGCGCCCCGCCGTGCACGCGCCGCAGGAGGCCGGCGCCGGCGAGCTCGTCGAGATCGCGGCGCACGGTGTCGACGGACACGCCGAGGGCGGCGGCCAGGTCGGCTGCGCGGACCTTCCCGTGGGCGCGCAGCGCCGCGAGGATCTCGGCGCGGCGCTCGGGGCCGAGGGCGCGCGGGGATGCCGGGACGTCGAGGGCCATCGCTGCGGTATTCTGCCAGATACCGCACAAAGCCGCAAGAGGCCGCAGGCCTCGGGCGCGGCCGCGGGCTGAGATGATCGCGCGATGAGCGGAGGCGACCTGCGCGTCGCGGTGATCGGCTACGGCGTGGCGGGCCGCGCCTTCCACGCGCCGCTGATCGCCGCGGCCGAGGGCATGGAGGTGGCCGCGGTCGTGACGGCCGACCCCGGACGGGCCGCCGCCGCGAGGGCCGAGCACCCGGGCGCGCGGGTGGTGGCGTCCGCCGGCGAGCTGTGGGCGGACCCCGGCGGGCTGGACCTCGTCGTCGTCGCGGCGCCGAACCGCCACCACGTCCCGCTCGCCCGCGCCGCGATCGCGGCCGGCCTGGCGGTGGTGGTCGACAAGCCGCTGGCGCCGATCGGCCGCCGAGGGCAGGGCGCTGGCCGAGGAGGCCCGCGCCGCGGGCGTCGTCCTGTCGGTGTTCCACAACCGCCGCTGGGACGGCGACTTCCTCACGCTGCGCCGGCTGATCGCGGAGGGCGCGCTCGGGCGGCCGACCCGCGTCGAGTCGCGCTTCGAGCGCTGGCGGCCCGAGGTGGACGCCGGCCGCTGGCGCGAGCGGCCCGACCCGGCCGAGGGCGGCGGCCTGCTGGCCGACCTGGGCAGCCACCTCATCGACCAGGCGATCGTGCTCTTCGGCCGGCCGGTCGCCGTCCACGCCGAGCTCCTCGCGCGCCGCCCGGGCGCGCAGGTGGACGACGACTGCTTCGTCGCCCTCACCCACCCGGGGGGCGAGCGCAGCCACCTCTGGGCGAGCATGCTCGGGGCCGACGACCCGCCCCGCTTCCGCGCCGTCGGCCTGGGCGGCGTCTGGGTCAAGCACGGGCTCGACGTCCAGGAGGCCGCGCTGCGGGCGGGCGGCACGCCCGGGCGGCCCCGGCTGGGGCGCCGAGCCGCGAGGAGGCCTGGGGGCGCCTGTACGACGGCGCCGGCTCCCGGGCCGTGCCGACCGAGCCCGGCGACTACCCCGCGTTCTACGCCGGGATGGCCCGTGCGCTGCGCGGGGAGGGCCCGCCGCCGGTGGACCCGGACGACGCCGTCGCGGTGCTCGAGGTCATCGAGGACGGCTCGCGGAGCCGCCGGGCCCGTCATCCGGCCCGCGTGACATCGTGGCGATCGTTGCATAGCCTTCCGTCCGATCCGAGGAGAGGCGGATCTCCGGACAGGGCCCGGTGCGGGCCGGAGACAAGGGGGGCGTACGTGTTCCGTTGGACAACCGGCCGGGCGTGCCTGGCCCTCGTCGTCGCAGGTGGACTCGCGCTCGGCCTGAGCGCGTGCGGCGACGACGACGACTCGAGCGGCGACACCTCCGGTGGCGCCGCGGCAGGCGGCGGCGGCAAGATCGCCCTGCTGCTTCCCGAGACGCAGAACGCTCGGTACGAGACCAAGGACCGCCCGCTGTTCGAGGCGAAGGTCGCGGAGCTCTGCCCCGACTGCGAGGTCCTCTACTCGAACGCCGACCAGGACGCCGCCAAGCAGCAGCAGCAGGCCGAGGCGGCCCTGACCAACGGCGCGCAGGTGCTGGTGCTGGACGCGGTCGACGCCGCCTCCACCGGGCCGATCATCGCCCAGGCCAACGCCAAGGACGTGCCGGTCTTCGCCTACGACCGGGCCATCCCCGGCGAGGGGGTCGCGTACTACAACTCCTACGACAACGCCAAGGTCGGCGAGCTGCAGGCGACCTCGCTGCTCGACAAGCTCACCCAGGACGGCAACCAGGACGGGACGATCGTGATGGTCAACGGCGCCCCGACCGACAACAACGCCAAGCTCTTCAAGCAGGGCGCGCACTCGGTGTTCGACGGGAGCACCCTGAAGATCGGCGCGGAGAACGACGCTCCGAACTGGCTGCCCGCCGAGGCCCAGGCGTTCATGGACCAGGCGATCACCAAGCTCGGCAAGAACGGCTTCGTGGGCTCCTACAACGCCAACGACGGCACCGCCTCAGGGGCCATCGCCGCCATGAAGGCCGCCGGGATCGACCCGTCGACGATCCCGACCACCGGCCAGGACGCCGAGCTCGCCGCGATCCAGCGGATCCTCGCCGGCGAGCAGTACATGACGATCTACAAGGCCATCAAGCCGCAGGCCGAGGACGCGGCCACCATCGCCGTGGAGCTCCTCCGTGGCGAGGAGGTGACGGTGGCGACCGAGCCGGTGAGCAACGGCACGGTCGACGTGCCGAGCATCATCTACGACCCCGTCGTGATCACGAAGGAGAACGTCAACGACACGATCGTGGCGGACGGGTACTGGACGGTGGAGGAGATCTGCACGCCTGCCTACGAGCAGGCCTGCGCAGACGCCGGGATCCAGTAGGCGGACCATCGGCGCGCCGGGCGGGGCAGCGATGCCCCGCCCGGCGGCCCTTGCGACAGAAGGACACCCACCGATGAGCGTTCCCGTTCTCGACCTCCGCGGCGTCAGCAAGAGCTTCGGCGCCGTGCAGGCCCTGGCGGACGTTGACTTCCACGTTGACGCCGGCGAGGTGGTGGCCCTGGTCGGCGACAACGGCGCCGGGAAGTCGACGCTGATCAAGGCGGTCTCCGGCGTGAGCCTCGCCGACTCGGGCGAGTTCCGCTTCCTCGGCGAGCCGGCACGCATCGGCGGCCCCCAGGACGCCACCGCCCTGGGCATCGCGACCGTCTACCAGGACCTCGCGCTGGCCGACAACCTCGACGTCTCCGCCAACCTCTACCTCGGCCGGGAGCGCTACCTCCCCGGGCCGACCCGGTGGATCCGCATGCTGAACGACCTCGGCATGGAGCGGGAGTCGGGCGAGCTCATCCGCTCGCTCTCGTCTCGGATCCCGAGCGTCACCACGCCGGTCGCCTCGCTCTCGGGCGGGCAGCGCCAGATCGTGGCGATCGCGCGCTCGCTGCTGGGCGAGCCGAAGCTGGTGATGCTCGACGAGCCCACGGCGGCCCTGGGGGTCGCCCAGACGAAACAGGTGCTCGACCTCATCCTCGAGCTCAAGCAGCGCGGCCTGGCGGTGGTGGTGATCAGCCACAACCTCACGGACGTCTTCGAGGTGGCCGACCGCATCGTCGTGCTCTTCCTCGGGCGCAACGCCGGCGACTTCACGCGCACCGAGACCACCCGCGAGGAGGTCGTCGGCGCGATCACCAGCGGCCCGGGCGCCGCGGCCGGGGCCGACGACGGCGGCGAGGCGGTGCCGGCATGACCACCGCCGAGCGCGACCCGCGCCTGGAGGTCGACCCCGAGGGGCTCGCCGGCCTGTGGACCCGGTTCACGCGGCGCGTGCGCCAGGGGGAGCTCGGCTCGCTGCCGGTCATCATCGGCCTGATCGTGATCTGGCTCTACTTCTCGCTGTCCGCGGAGAACTTCCTCACCTCGGGCAACCTCACCAACCTGATGCTGCAGATCACCCCGCTCGGCATCATCGCCGTCGGGGTCGTGCTGGTGCTGCTGCTGGGCGAGATCGACCTGTCCGTCGGGGTCGTGAGCGGCGTCGCCGCCGCCTGCATGGCGGTGCTCAGCGTCAACCACGGCTGGTCCGGCTGGCCGGCGATGCTGGTGGCGGTGTTCGTCGTCGGCACGGGCATCGGCCTCTTCCAGGGCGCGTTCGTCGCCTACCTCCAGGTGCCCTCGTTCGTGGTGACCCTGGCCGGCCTGCTGGGCTTCCAGGGGCTGCTGCTCTACGTGCTCGGCGATACGGGCACCATCAACATCAGCGACAGCGCGATCCTCGACCTGGCGAACACGTTCTACTCCGACTCGGTCGGCTGGATCATCGCCATCGTGCTGCTGGTGCCCTACGTGCTGCTGACGCTCTGGGGCTACCGGCGGCGCGCCGCGTCGGGGCTCGAGACCATTCCGATCATCCTGCTCGCCATCCGCATCGCCGTGGTGGTGGCCGGCGTGCTGGCGGCCGTGGCCGTGCTCAACGACGACCGCGGCGTGCCGCTGGCGGTGCTGATCTTCATCGGGATCGTGATCCTGGTGGACTTCATCACCCGGCGCACGGCCTTCGGCCGGCACGTCTTCGCGGTCGGCGGCAACGCCGAGGCGGCCCGGCGGGCGGGCATCTCGCTCCCGCGGATCCGGCTGATCGTGTTCGCGGCGTGCTCCACGCTCGCGGCGATCGGCGGCGTGATGGCGGCCTCGCGCCTGTTCGCGGTCAACCAGGGCTCGGGCGGCGGCACCGTGCTGCTGAACGCCATCGCGGCGGCCGTCATCGGCGGCACCAGCCTGTTCGGCGGGCGCGGCACCGCCTGGTCGGCCCTCCTCGGCGCCCTGGTGATCGGCTCGATCTCCAACGGGATGGACCTGAAGGCGTTCGACTCCGACGTCAAGTTCATGGTGACCGGCGCGGTGCTGCTGCTGGCCGTGACGGTGGACGCCACGGCCCGGCGCGGGCCGCGGTCCGGCCGGACGGGCCTAGGTCCGGCGCGGCACCGGGACGGCCGGGCGCCCGATTCGTCGGGCGCCAGCCGCCGGCGCTCGACGCGCTGCGCCCACGGTCCTCGCCAGCACCGGCCAGCGGGCGAGGGCGTCGGCGTGGCGCAGGTACCAGAGCAGGTCGGCCCGGGCGCGCAGGCGGGGGTCGTCGGGCTGTGCCGCGGGCGGGGTCGTCCCCATCGGCCCCAATGTTGCCGCTCTTCCGGACGAATCGGTAACATCGGCCGGCTGCTCCGAGCAGGAGACGGCTGCCGCGTGCTCGGCGGGCGGAACGCGACGGGGAGGGACCTTGGCACGAAAGAGCGTGGTGATCCGGCTTGCCGGGGAGTCCGGCGAGGGGGTCATCTCCTCGGGCGACATCCTGACCCAGGCCGCGGCCCGGGGCGGGTACTGGACCCAGACCTTCCGCACCTACCCCGCCGAGATCAAGGGCGGCCCGTGCATGTACCAGGTCCGCATGGGCGATCAGAGGATCTACAGCCACGGCAAGCACGTGGACCTCCTCGTCTGCTTCAACCAGGAGGCCTGGGACCTGCACTGGGACTCGCTCGCCCCCGACGGCGTGATCCTCTTCGACGACACGGCGGTCGAGATCCCCGCCGACTACCTGCCCCGCGCGCGCCCGGTGCGGATGGAGAAGCTCGCCAAGGAGATCGGCGGCTCGCTGCGCGCGAAGAACATGGTCGCCGTCGGGGCCGTCTCCGGGGTCATCTCGTTCGACACCACCCCCATCGAGGAGCTCGTGCTGCGCCGCTACGCCCACAAGCAGGGCGTGGCCGACGCGAACATCGCCGCGCTGCGCGCGGGCCATGACGAGGGCGCCGACCTCATCGCGTCCCTCGAGATCGTTGACCCGGTGGAGGTGGAGGAGGACCGCGTCCTCATGTCCGGCAACCAGGCGATCGCCCTCGGCGCCGTCGCCGCCGGGCTCAAGTACTTCGCCGGCTACCCCATCACGCCGGCCTCCGACATCCTGGAGTGGCTGTCGGCCAAGCTGCCCCAGGTCGGCGGCATCACGATCCAGTGCGAGGACGAGATCGCCTCGATCGCCTCGGTGCTCGGCGCCTCCTACACCGGCGCCAAGGCCATGACCGCCACCTCCGGCCCCGGCCTGTCGCTGATGACGGAGGTGCTGGGCTACGCCGGCACGGCGGAGATCCCGTGCGTGATCGTCAACGCCCAGCGGGGCGGCCCGTCCACGGGCCTGCCCACCAAGACCGAGCAGTCGGACCTGCAGCACGCCCTCTACGGCGGCCACGGCGAGGCGCCGCGCGTCGTGCTCGCGCCGACCACGGTCGAGGACTGCTTCTGGACGACGATCGACGCGTTCAACTACGCCGAGCGCTACCAGGTGCCGGTGATCCTGCTCACCGACCAGGGCCTCGCGACGCGGATGGAGGTCATCCACAAGCCCGACCTCTCCAGGGTCGAGCTGTGGGAGCGCCGCACCTCGGCCGGGCGCAACGGCGAGTACAAGCGCTACGAGATCACCGAGGACTCGGTGTCGCCGATGGGGATCCCCGGCGAGGAGGGCGGCCAGTACGTGGCCACGGGCATCGAGCACGACGAGCTCGGCCACCCCAAGTACACGCCCGAGAACCACGTCGCCATGCAGACCAAGCGCTGGGCGAAGCTCGACCCGCTGAAGAACGGGGTCGCCCGCCACGAGACCGTGGGCGACGAGCGCCCCGACGTCGCGGTCATCGGCTTCGGCTCGACCTACGGCCCCGCGCGGGAGGCGGTCGAGGCGGCGCGCGAGCAGGGCCTGTCGGCCGGCGCCTTCTACCCGCGCGTGCTCGGGCCCTTCCCGGCCGAGGCCGTCAACGCCTTCGTGGGGGCGGCGAGCCGCGTGATCGTGCCCGAGGTCAACTTCACCGGCCAGCTCGCCCGCCTCGTGCGCGGCGAGTGCGGCATCCCCGTCGAGAGCCACGCCAAGTGCGACGGCCTGCCGTTCACGGCCGAGGACATCCTGGACGTCATCACGAGGAGGACCGCCAGTTGAGCACCGACGCGGCCACGCGCAAGCCGTCCGACTACAAGTCGGACCTCAAGCCGATCTGGTGCCCGGGCTGCGGCGACTTCGGCGTCCTCGCGTCCCTCTACCGCGCCTTCGCCGAGCTCGACGTCAACCCCGCCCGCACGGTGGTCGTCTCCGGGATCGGCTGCTCCAGCCGCCTGCCCGGCTTCGTGACGACCTATGGCTTCCACTCGCTGCACGGCCGCCCGCTGCCGGTGGCGATGGGCGTGAAGCTGGCGAACCCCGACCTCACCGTGATCGCGGTCGGCGGCGACGGCGACGGCTTCGCGATCGGGGCGGGCCACTTCCCGCACGCCGCCCGGCGCAACGTCGACATCACCTACCTGGTGATGGACAACGAGATCTACGGCCTCACCAAGGGCCAGGTCTCGCCGACCTCGCTGACCGAGCAGAAGGCCCCCTCGACCCCCTGGGGAAACCTCGAGACCCCGCTCAACACGCTGGCGTTCGCGGTGGCCTCGGGCGCGTCGTTCGTGGCCCGCGGCGCCTCCTTCAACACCAAGGCGCTGACCGAGCTGATCGTGCAGGCGGTCGAGCACAAGGGCTTCTCGTACATCGACGCCCTCTCGCCGTGCGTGGTCTTCAACAACCACCAGGAGGAGTGGAAGGAGCTCGTCACCGACGTCGCGCCCGACCACGACGTCACCTCCAAGACGGCGGCCTTCGACCTCGCCCTGCGCGGCGGCTTCAAGCTCGGCATCCTCTACCGGGAGCAGCGCGCGACCCTCGAGGAGAAGTACCAGGCGCTGGTCGACGCCTCGAAGGAGAGCGACCTCTCGACGATGCTCGAGGGCTTCAACGCCCGCAAGGGCGCGGCGATCGGAAAGCCGACGGTCTGAGCCGCGGAGCCCGGTTGACGGCCGCCGCCGCCGCGCTGCTGCTCGGGGCGGGAGTCGTCGCGGGATGCGGCGACGGCCCGTCCGAGGCGACGGTTCCCGCCCAGCCGGACTGGGTGCGGGCGCCCTACCTCACCCGCGTCACCGAGACCGGCGCCCGCCTGAGCTGGATCGCGCCGCCCGGGTCCCGGGTGGAGCTCGCCGCCACGGCCCCCGACGGAACGCCGGCGCGCGCCCGCGGGCGCGCCTTCTCGGGCCTGCGGCCGGACACGCGCTACGCCTGGAGCGCGAGCACTCGACGGCCGCGAGGCCGCGCGGGGCTCGTTCACCACCGCCCCCCGCGACCTCTCCCGCCCGCTCGAGCTGATCGTGTTCGGCGACTACGGCGCGCCCAACGACGACGCTCGCGCCGTGGCGTCGCTGGCGGCCGCCGAGCGGCCGCGCCTGCTCGTGACCACCGGCGACAACGCCTACGTGGCGGCGCTCCCGGAGCTGCTGGACGAGACGACCTTCCGGCCGTGGCGCGACGTGCTCGCACAAGCCCCCAACTACGGCACCCTGGGCGAGCACGACATCGCCTTCCCCAGCGGCCGGCGGGCCCTCGTCGAGGCGTTCGAGTGGCCCGGCGGCGGCGAGCGCTACGAGCTGCGCTACGGCCCGGTCCAGGTCGTGGTGCTGGGGCTGCAGGGTGACGAGGCGGACGTCGCGTTCGCCGAGCGGGCGCTGGCGCGCCCGGGCCCCCTCGCCAGGCTGGTGGTCGTCCACCGGCCGCTCAAGGCCGGCAACCCGCTCCTTCCGGTCATCGCCGCGGCCCACGTGACCGCCGTGCTCGCGGGGCACCTGCACGCCTACGAGCGCCGCGAGCGGCCCGAGGCGCCCGGGGTGCCGTTCCTCACGGTCGGCACCGGCGGCGGGCCGCGCAATGACGAGCGCACGCCGCGCAGCCCGGACGCCGTCGTGTACCTCGCCGAGTTCGGGCTCCTGCGCGTGCGCCTGGGGGAGCGGCGGGCGGCCTACGAGTTCGTCGACGTGGACGGCCGCGTGCGCGACCGGCTCACGGCGCCCCTGACCCCATGAGGCCGGGGTCGTCGATCGCCGTCGCCTGGGACCGCCCCACCCGGGTCGCCGCTCGCCTGCGGGGAGCGGCCGACGCGCACGGCGCCCCGCTCTGGCGCGTGGCGCTGCGCGCGGCGCAGGTGCGGCGCCGCGGCTGGCGGCTCGGGGAGGCCGCCTCGTTCGGCATGCTCGACCCGGGCGCCGACCTCGCCTCATTCGACTGGGCGATCCCGGCGACCGAGATGGAGCGCCTCCAGGAGGCGCTGAACCCCGAGGATGCCGCGCGCCTGGCCGAGGACAAGCGCAACCTCGCCGGGATCTGCGCCCGCAACGGGCTGCCGGCGGCCCGCCAGGCGGCGCTGCTCGAGCGCGCGGGCGGCCTCGCGGCGACGGCGTCGGTCTGGGCGGCGGCGCTCGAGCGCGAGGCGCCGGAGCAACTCGTGATCAAGCCGGTGGATGGGCACCGCGGGCTCGGCGTCCGCGTGCTCTCCCGCGCTCCGGAAGGCGCGGCGGATCGGGGCGGCCGCGTGGTGACCTGGCACGCGCTCGCGCGCGAGCTGGCGGAGGAGCGCTGGCCGGGCTTCATCGTGCAGGAGCGGATCCGCCCGCATCCCGACCTCGAGCGGATGAGCGGCAGCGCGGTCGTCCACACGCTGCGGATGGTCACGCTGCGGTCGCCCTCCGAGCCTCCGCGGCTCGTCGCCTCCCGGCTGCGCATCCCGGCGGGCCACCTGCCCGTCAACTCGTTCCGCGCCGGGAGGTCCGGCAACCTCGTGGCCGAGGTGCGTCCCGACGGGGCCCTCGCGCTGCCCTTCGGGCCCCGGCCGGGCGGCTTCGGGCTCGACCCCGTCCCCCGCCATCCGCTGAGCGGCGCCCGGCTGGAGGGGCTCCCCGTGCCCGGCTGGGAGGACGCCCGCGCGCTCGCCCTCCAGGCCGCCGAGGCGTTCGCGCCGCTGCGCACCGTCGGGCTCGACATCGCGCCGACCGATCGCGGCCCGGTGCTCGTCGAGGCCAACGCCTGGTGGAGGTGGCTCCCGAACCCCCGCGGGGGCGCCGACCCGGCGTTCGCGGCCCTGCGCGAGGCCGCCAGGGGCTAGGGCTCGGCGGCCGTGCCGTCGATGCCGTGCTCGGCGGCGAAGGCCGGCGAGAAGGGGATCGGCTGGTACACGTTGACGAGCAGCCCGTTCGGGTCGACGGCCATGAAGTGGCGCTGGCCGAACTCCTCGTCGCGCAGCTCCTGGGCGATCTCGGCGCCGAGCTCGGCCGCGCGGGCGCGGACGGCGTTGACGTCGTCCACCTCGACGGTGATCAGGACGCCGCGCGTCGGTCCGCGGAAGGCGGCGGGGACGCTGTCGTGGTCGTCGGCCACGAACGCCAGCTGCAGCCGCGGCCGGCGCGGGTCGCGCAGCAGCACGTACCAGTCGCTGTCGAAGACGACCTCCATCCCGAGCAGTCGACGGTAGAAGTCGCGCGACTCGGGGAGACGGGCGGACTGGACGTCGGGGAAGAGCGCGTTCACGCCAGGGGCACCGAGACGCGGGTGACCGGCCCAGGGCCGGGCAGGTACGTCTCGCGGATCGGCCCGGCCGGGCGGTGGCCGCGCTCCTGCGACCAGGCGAGCAGCGCGTGGTAGGCGAGCGGCAGCTCGTCGTAGGACCCGGCGTGCAGGGTCGTGACGACGGGGCCCCCGGCCACCCGGAGCACCTCGACGCCCGCCCCGCCTGCCCGCTCGTCCGCGACGGGGATCCCGAGCGTGACGGGCGGGCGCTCGCCGAGGTCGAGCGGATAGAGGCCGCACCAGGGGCCGTCGACCGCCCACCGGCGACGGGCCGCGAGGCGCCCCAGCTCGGCGGCCATCGCCCCGACGTCCCGCACGATCCGCTCGGGATCGACCGGCCGGGTCAGGGCGGCGAGCGTCAGCGCCGGCTCCTCGCCGAGCCCCACCTCGTAGGGCAGCAGGTCGCCCGCCGTCATCAGGCGCTCGAGGGAGTCGAGGGCGCGCCTGCGCCGGGCCAGCTCGCGGGCCGCGCGCTCGCGCTCCGATGCGAGCAGCTCGCGCAGCCGGTCCGGGTCGTCGGCGGCGAGCAGCTCGCGGATCGCGGCGAGGGGGACGTCGAGCGAGCGCAGCAGCGCGATCGAGGCGGCCGTGCGGACCTGGTCGGGGCGGTAGTAGCGGTAGCCCGAGTCGGGGTCGACCCGCGCCGGCGCCAGCAGCCCCTCGGCGTCGTAGCGGCGCAGGGCCTTCACGCTCAGGCGGCTGAGCCGGGCCAGCGTCCCGATGGGCATCAGATCGTCCATGAGGAGATCCTGGACCCTCCCGCCGGGGGAGGGTCAAGGCCGAGGGGGCCCTACCGGTTGCGCACCTTCTCGTCCGCCGTCGCCACGGCCTCGGCCATGGCGGCGCGCACGGCGGCGACCCGGCGGGCGAGCTCGGGATCGGAGATCGCGAGGATCTGGGCGGCCAGCAGCCCGGCGTTGCGGCCGCCGTCGATCGCGACCGTCGCCACGGGGACCCCGCGCGGCATCTGGACGATCGACAGCAGGGAGTCGAGCCCGTCGAGGGCCGAGCTCCGCACCGGCACGCCGATCACCGGCAGCGTCGTGACGGCCGCCAGCATCCCCGGCAGGTGGGCCGCTCCGCCGGCCCCCGCCACGATCACGCGCAGGCCGCGGTCGGCGGCCTGGGCGCCGTAGTCCATCATGTCGTGCGGGGTCCGGTGGGCGGACACGACCCGCACCTCGTGCGGAACGCCCAGCTCCTTCAGCACGTCGCCGGCGCCGCCGACCACCGGCAGGTCGCTGTCGCTGCCCATGACGACGCCGACCAGGGGCGGGCCGGCCGGCCTCACAGGCCCACCGCCGCTGCCGCGCGCCGCGCGCGGGCCAGGGCGTCCTCGGCCGTCTCGCCGAGCGCCGTCACGTGGCCCATCTTGCGCCCCGGCCGCACCTCGGCCTTGTCGTAGAGGTGCAGGTGCGCGCCGGGGACGGCCAGCGCGCGCGCCACATCGGGCCCGGCCGGCGCCGTGCGCGAGCCCAGCAGGTTGACCATCGCGGCCGCCGGAGCGCGCATGCCGACCTCGCCCAGCGGCAGGTCGAGCACGCCGCGCAGGTGGTTCTCGAACTGGGAGGTCTCGGCCGCCTCGATGGTGTAGTGGCCCGAGTTGTGGGGTCGCGGGGCCAGCTCGTTGACGAGCACCCCGCCGCCCGCGACGAGGAACATCTCCACGCCGGTGACGCCCAGCCCCTGAGCCGCCGCCGCGGCGGCCCGGCCGACCTCGCCCGCCCGCGCCGCCGCGTCGGGCGCGATCTGCGCCGGGGCGACCACCTCGTGGCAGACGTGGTTCGCCTGCACCGTCTCGACCACCGGGTAGGCGGCCTCGGCGCCGCCCGGCGCCCTCGCGACCATGACGGCGAGCTCGCGCTCGAAGTCCACCAGGCCCTCGGCCAGGACGCCGTCGCCGAGGTCGAGGCGGGCGAGCGCCTCGCGGGCCTCCGCCTCGTCGGCGCAGATCGCGTTGCCGTAGCCGTCGTAGCCCAGGCGGCGGGCCTTCAGCATCAGCGGCCAGCCGAGGTCGCGGCCCGCCGCGGCCAGGTCCCGCGGGCCCTCGACCACGACGAACGGCGCCGTCGGCAGCCCGGCGTCCCGCAGGAGCGCCTTCTGCAGGGCCTTGTCCTGGACCGTCCCGAGCGCGCCCGCGTCGGGGCGCACGGGGGTCCCGGCCGCCTGGACGGCCTCGAGGGCCGCGGCGTCGACGAACTCGTTCTCGAGGGTCACGAGCCCGCACGCCTCGCCAAGGCGCCGCACCGCGTCGGCGTCGCGCCAGTCGCCCTCGACCAGCCCCGCGGCCATCGGGGCGGCGGGCTCGCCGGGCCGGCCAAGGACCGCCACCTTGACACCGAGCGGCCAGGCGGCGAGACAGGTCATGCGCGCGAGCTGGCCGGCCCCCGCGATGCCCACATCGAAGCGGCGCGGGGGGGACGCGGCCCGGTCCGCGGGAGAGGTGGCCGGCTGCGCGACGGGCACCGCGCCACGCTATCAGCGGCCGTCCCGGCGGTGCCGAGCGGCGACGCCGATTGACGGCGCCCCGGCGCCCGCGCCACCATCAGCCGCATGGACGCGGTCGGCGGGGCGCCTGGTGGGGGAACGCAGCACCGGCCGCCGCGCCGCGGGAGCGACGCCCGGCCGAGGCGGGGCCTGGCGGTGCTGACCTGCATGGACGCGCGGCTCGACCCCGCGCGCCTGCTCGACCTCGGCCTCGGGGATGCGCACGTGCTGCGCAACGCCGGCGGCGTGGTCACGACCGACGTGATCGAGAGCCTCGCGATGTCGCAGACGCGCCTCGGGACCAGACGGGTGATGGTGGTGCACCACACGCACTGCGCGGGGCTGGCCACGCGGCTGCCGAAGCAGTCGCCCGAGACGACCGTGCGCGCGGCCGTCCGCCTGCTGCGCGCGGCGCCCGATCTGCCGCACCGCGACGCCGTGAGCGGCTTCGTGCTCGACGTCGATCTCGGGACGCTCACCGAGGTGAACACGGAGCCCGTCCGCCCAGCGAACGTCCCCGAGAGGACGACGGCCGCCGCTCGCTCGGCGCCGGGAGAGCCGCTCGCGCGATGCCTGTGGTGCAAGCGGGCGTTCGACCCGAGGACCTCCTCGTGGCGCAGGTCGCGACGCGCCTACTGCAGCGACCTCTGCCGGCTGGCCGCCCGCGCGGGGGGTCCGGCGCCGCACTGACGGGCCTCCGCTCGCGACGGGGCTGCCGCGGGGCGGCTGGTAGACTCCGCGCCTCGCGCGGGCGCTTAGCTCAGTTGGGAGAGCACCAGCTCGACAAGCTGGGGGTCACTGGTTCGAGCCCAGTAGCGCCCATCTGTGAAAGCCCTGCAAACGCGGGGCTTTCCTCTTGCCCGGACGCCGCTTGGAAAACGCAAGCCCGTGCGTCTGGGGACGGTGCGGGGGCATCCCCGCACCAGCCGGGACGGTGCGGGAGACGGTGCGGGGCCGGTGGGGGGTAGGGGGTGCCGCCCCGCTGATGGGGGCGGGGGCTCCTTCGGATGGATACGGCTGCGATCTACCGCCGCCGCCTGCGCGAGTACGTCGGGGTAGAGAACATCGTGGTGCTCGGTGATCTCAACGACGGGTCCAGACGCGGCTCCGCTGAGAGCGCGGATCGCCGAGACCGACCTGACCGACGCTTCGCAGCACGCCAACTTCGACGACGGCGGCTACACGGGGACCACGAGCTCTCGACCACCATCGACTCCAAATTCGACTACCTGCTGCTCTCACCGGCCCTCTTTGAGCGGATGGGGGGATCTTCCGCATGGGCGCCTGGCCTGGTGTCCGCCCCAAGCGGAGACACCGCAAGGACGTGCCATCCTCCCCGGCCCCGTGGACCCACCCCCCGAACGCGACGGTTTGGAACGCCGGCGCCCGCGGCGAGCCCGCCAGCGCCAACCCGCACCGCCCCGGCACGCCCGAGGCGGCGGCGTGGGCGGCCGGGCGGGCGCGGTGGACCGCGTTCGTCGCCGAGAACCGCCGGGTGTGGGAGGGGGGCGCCCGGTAGACCGGCCCGGGCTCGGGTCGGCTCCGCCCTGCCCGCTACTCCCCTTGCCGGATGGCTCCAAGCCTTGCTACTGGAGCGTCCACTGCCCCGTGTCTCCGAAGCCGCTCTCCGTGGTGAGCTGGAAGGTCCGGAGCTTTGACTGCTGATCCACCTCGAAGGTGATCCATCCAACACGGGCGTCACCGGGCGTGATCGTCACACTCCCCAGGGCTGGCTCTACGGCGTCGAAAACGCTCGCATCCCATTCAACGTCCTGGGTGTCGATCACCGCCGAGCCGTTGGAAGGCGAGTCCTCGTAGACGGCGTCGCCGGTGTTGCGGAGCCGGACGCGGATGCCGACGTAGCGGTTCCCGGCGTCAGGCTCAATGAACTCGTTGCCGCTCGTCGCCGGATCTTGGACCTCGGTCGGAGTCACCTGAATCGAAGAATCGGTCGTCTCAAGCGTGATCGAATCACCGAGGCCCGCGGAACCGCTGGCGTCCTCCTCGGGCGGCGGCGCCTCTTCAGTTTCCGCCGTGGTCGTCTCCTGGGCCGTGGCCGCGGGGTCGGCCTGGGCATCGGGCTCGTCCGTCGTCTCCGTGCCGCAGGCAACCAGACCGAATGTGAGCGCCCCGGCGGCAATCATCGCGAGCCACCCATAGCGACGTCTCATCACCCCTCCTTCGAGACTAAGTGGCAGGCCGAGCGTCTCACGTGTTGAGTCGCGCCGACACCCCGTCCCGGCAGGAGGTGCAACTTCTGGCGTTCCCCCGGGCCGCGTACGCGCCCGCCTCACCTAGTTAGAGGTACGGGGCGCCAGGAGAATCACCCCCGGCCGAGCGGCTGCACCTGCTGATCCGGGCCAGGGGCCGGAGCGTTGGCTACGCCCTAACACGACGCGGTCACGCCCCCCGGGCCGGGTGCCGATACCAGGGGCGTTCCCAGAATCGATGGAGCCGGCGGCGCACCAGTCTCGCCCCGGCTCCGGTCGAAGACCCCAAGGAGGTCCCCGACGTGTCCGAGGCTATCAGCCCTGCCCCCCGCGCCCTTTGGAGGCGCATCCTGCCCAGCCGGGTCTCGACCTGGCTGATGACCGGCTGGACGGCGTTCATCGCCGTCTGGATCATCGGCGGTGTTGCCACCAGGCCGTCCAAGGACTGCGTCCCCGGAGACCAGCTCTGCCAGGACGCCTCCGACGCGGGCACCGGGATCGGCGTCGGTCTGATCTTCGTGCTCTGGTTCATCGTGTTCGTCGTTCTGGCGCTGGTCGCCCTGCTGACGCGCAAGCCGCAGGCGTGAGCCCCCGTCAACTGCTGGCCGGGGCGGCCTTCGTGGTGGCCCTGGTGCTGGCGATCCTGTCCGACTGAGCCAGCGCGAGCCCAAGAAAGGGCGCCGGCCAACGGCGGGCGCCCAACGCAGCACCGGGGCGTCGCCGGACGTTCGGGGGCGCGGGAGCGCATCCCACGACGGTGCGTCACGCCCACCCGATGAACCAAGGCAGGCAAGGAGAATGAAGTGAAGAGGTTGACGAAGGGGGTCGCCGCCGGGGCTCTCATGAGTAAGACGACGACGGTGCTGGTCACCGTCCTGGTGGCGATCCTCGCGGCTGGTGTGACCGGGGTCGCCTCGTACGCGATCGGCCAGGGTAGTCGCATGTCGGACGAGCAGGTCCGAGTGAAGGTGCATGCGGCAGTTGACAGGGCTGAGCGCCAGGCGGAGCTTCACACGGCCCGGATGCTCGACGACCAGGCCGACGAGCACGCGAAGGACCTGAAGCGTGCTCGCAAGGTAGCCCGCGCTCGCGGCTACCGGATCGGCAAGAACGAGGCCGAGAGGAGCGCCGTCGCAGCTTCGGTGTCCACCGAGAGTTCTCAGGTCCCCACCGACCCGAACGGCCCCGGCTACCACGACACCGACCCTCTAGGCGAGAGCCATCCGAGTCCTTTGGGGGAGGACTTCCAGCGCTTCTACGACCCGAACAACGGCGCCGCGATCGACTGCGAAAACGGCATTCCGGAGAACGACTGCATTCCGGCTGGGGAGTGACGGGGCATGGCCTAGCCAGGGAGGTCGCGGCCTGCCGCCCTCCATTTAGCAGCAGGTTTGCCGGGGGACGGGACTCGGGCGCTACACACCCGGCCCGCAGCCCGGCACGGCAAGGCGAAGCCGCCACATAGCTGAGGACTCCGGGCGAAACTCAGCGCCGACGTGTGGAACACCCAGGCGGCGGCCTTTGCGCGCCCCTTGGGTGATGACCGGCGGCGCCGGCGGTGGTGTCGGCGGATCCGGCGGCGGATGAGGATCCCCGGCCGGCTCGCCCGGGTCCACGAGGACCTCGCCACCCTCGGCGGCCAAGCGGGCGCGGAGGGCGGCGCGTTGCTCGCCCGTGGTGGCGAGAGTCGCCCGGAGCGGGTTAGCGGCCATCGGCCGCAAGCCTACGCCGCCCGGTGATCCTGATCCGCGTCCACGAGAGGCGATCTGCGGCCTTTCTCCCGACCCGAGGGGTTGTCTGGGATACCCGCGAAAAAGCCGATCCCGTGGCCCGCGGCCGGCCCGCGGGCCGGCCGGTGCACGGGTTCCGCGGCGTCAGCCCGGACGCGCTCTGGCGCCACGTCGAGCACTCACTCCATTAGGCGCCCATACCGCGCTGCCTTGCCGGGAGTTAGCTGGCGTGGCTCAAGTACCCGCGTGGAGGTGCCGATGTCCATGAAGCAGTCCTGATGGGACCGCTCCCGGTAGGAGCCTCGGCTGCGAGTCGGACGGCCGATGGTCCAGGCAGCCCAGGGTAGGTCTGCTCCTGCGGCTAGTAGGGGGGCCGGGAAGTCTCTCTACCTTTGTCTCACCAACACCAAAGGGGTGAGCTGTCTTGAAGCGCAGTTCCTTGATCCGGACCCTGGCCGTCGCCGGACTGGCGACCGGCGCACTCGCCGTGGGCGTGGGTTCCGCGGCGGCCTCCACCGGCTACGGCTACTCGTCGCCGTCGTACTCGTACTCGTCGCCGTCCTACTCGTACTCGTCGCCGTCCTACTCGTACTCGTCGCCGTCCTACTCGTACTCGTCGTACCGGGACTACAGCGGGTATTCGACCTACGGCACGATCAGCAAATACAACAACCGGCCCCGGACGCACAGCTACACCCGCCCGTACTTCCGTCCCTCGACGGGCCGTTGGAGCAGCGGCTACTGGCGCTCCAGCCCATCTAGGTCCTACTACTCCAGCTGGCGGTAGCGAAGCGCGCTCCCTGGCCCGGCGTAGGCGGCGGGCCGAGGGCCGGCGTACCGACCTGGTCGTCCAACTGCGCGCCGCCGGCGAAGCGCCTTCGCCGAGGCCGTGGCGCCGGCGCGAGCGACCGCCGAGCGCTTGGCCCGGGTCGAGGACGAACGGCGCGAACTAGCGCGCGAGCGCCGGCGCCTCGCCGCCGAGTCGGAACGGCTGCGCGAGGCCGCCCGCCACCACTGGAGCTACCTCACTTTCGTGGACAGGTTGATCTGCCCCCGGTTCCATGGAGTCGGGTTCCTAGAGTCCTCCGGCAGCAAGGAGGATTCAGATGCCCCGCCGCTACCCCGCCGAGACCCGCCGCCAGGTGATCGAGCTGGCCCGCGCCGGCACGAGGGTGTCCCAGTTGTCGGCGACCTTCGGGATGACCGGGGCGACGATCTACAACTGGCTGCGCCAGGATCGCATCGACCGGGGCGAGATCCCCGGCACGAGCACCGACATGGCCCTGGAGCTCGCCGCCGCCCGTACGCGCATCCGCCAGCTGGAGACAGAGCTCGCGGTCTCCCGCAAGGTCAACGAGGTCTTCCTCGAGCAGGGCCTGCCCCCAAAAGGCTCTTCCCGGTAATCGAGTCCCTGACCGGGCAGGGCATCAACGTGCGCCACGCCTGCCGCTGTCTCGGGGTCACGGAGTCGGGCTACTACGCCTGGAGGAGCCGCCCGACATCTCCCCGGGCGCTTCGGCGAATCTTCCTCGCGGGTGAGATCACCGCGGTCCACCGCAACTCGGGCGGCGTCTACGGCGCCCATCGGGTCACCGCCGAACTCCGCTACGGCCGCCAGATCATCGTCGGCCACAACGCCGTGGCGCAGATCATGAGCGAGCTCGGCATCAAGGGCCTTCCCAATCGCCGCCTGCCACGAGGCGCCCGGGTCGGAAACGTCGGCTGCGCTGACCTCGTGCGCCGCGACTTCCGCCGCCGCGCGCCCGATCAGCTCTGGATGACCGACATCACCGAGCACCCGACCCGCGAGGGCAGGATCTACTGCTGCGTGGTGCTCGATGCCTTCTCGCGGCGGATCGTCGGCTGGTCGGTCGACAGCACGCAGACGACGGTGCTCGTGACCAACGCCCTCGGTATGGCGACCCGCCGGCGCGACCCGGCCGGCGGCCTCGTGCTCCACACCGACCGCGGTGTCCAGTTCACCTCCTGGGCCTTCAGCCAGAAGGTGCGCGACGCCGGGCTCGCCCCCTCGATCGGGGCCGTCGGATGCCCTTACGACAACGCCGTCGTCGAGGCCTTCTGGGCTCGCATGCAGGTCGAGCTGCTCAACCGCAAGCCCTGGAAGACCCGCATCGAGCTGGCCTCAGCGATCCACGACTACATCGAGCTCTTCCACAACGCCCGGCGCCGGCACTCGGCGCTCGCCATGCTCACCCCGACCGAGTACGAGGAGCGCTACTTCCAGACCCGCGACGCCGCCTGACTCCAGATCCCGTGCTCCATGGAACCGGGGGCAGATCAGGTGTGCGCTGAGATCGGTAGGGGTTCCGACCCCGGCCAGCGCGCCCCAATCAAGCGCCGGCTGGTCGGGGTCGGCGGGCCCGCAGGGCCCGTTGGCGGTGGCGTGTAGCTCCTCGTAGGCCGCGGGCGACAGGTAGCCCAGGCTCGAGTGCCGGCGGCGGGCGTTGCTCGGCCGGCTCGATCGCGCTTTCGGAGGGCGTGCCCCTCACGGTCGTCTCGGCGCAGCTTCGGCACTCCCGCCCGTCCTTCACCGCCGCCCGCTACTCGCACCTACTGGGCGACGCCGAGCTCGACCGCTTCGCCGCCGCTCACTCGACCGAGACGGTGCGGGAGACGGTGCGGGAGGAGGACGCCGACGGCGAGAACCGCACCAGGAGCGCGATCTGAGGCTCCTGAGCACCAGCTCGACAAGCTGGGGGTCACTGGTTCGAGCCCAGTAGCGCCCATCGCCAGAAGCCTCATCAGGAACGGTATCTGAACTTCCCGGCGACCCGCCCGAGTAGCATGGCGTTGCCCTGATGGACTACGGGGCCTGGTGGACCAGATCGTGGGGGGGACGGTGGGGCGCCCTCACAGCAGCGCGAGCACGCCGGCGGCCACGGGTCCGAGCGCGCGGGCGATCTTGGCGATCGACTCGCCCAGCGAGTTGCCCGCCGACGCCAGCGCCCCCGCGTCCTTGAGGACGCCAGTGAACGACTGGAGGTGCTTGCTCGTCGCCTCGGCGTGGGGGCCGGGACGGCGCAGCGCGCCCTCCATCGCCTCGAGGTCCTGCTCGGCGCTCGCCTGCTCAACCGGCGTCAGCCGCAGCTCGGCAAGGGCCTGGCGCAGGTTGGCCAGCTCGGCGAGGACCTCGGGGCTGGGCCCGCCGTGTACGACTTGGTCCCGTCCTGCGATGTACTGGTCCCCGCCCGCGATGTTCTGGACCCCGTCGCCGATCTGCACCGGGCCGTTGACGTTGCCGAACCTGTAGCGCTCGTCGCCCATCAGCGCGTCCCCTCGGTCCAGCCACGACGCTCGCGCTCGCGCCGGGCCCGCTCCTCGCGCTTGCGCGCCGCCTTGGACATGCCGCCCCCGATGCCGGCGAGGATGCCGCCGCCAAGGAACATGCCGAAGGCGGCGATGGCCAGCGGCACGCCAGGCACCAGCTCCCGCTCCAGGAACGGGTTGCTGAGGTCTCCAGGGCCGCCATCGGGCCCGGAATCGAACCCGGTGAAAATGAGATACATCCACATCACGAAGCCGACCAGCGCGATGAGCAATCCGAGGGCCATGAGCACGCGCCCGATCCCCTTGCCCTGGAAGACCTCGTCGGACGGATGGTAGTCCGCCTCAACCTGGACGCTGTGGTCGTTCAACTGGTCGCGCCCCGCGAGGAACTGGTTGCGCCCCGCGACGTTCTGCTGGCCGCTGCCGGTCTGCACGGGCCCGTCCACGTCGCCGACGCCATAGCGGTCGCCGTCGCGCCCTCGATCCGTCGGCGGGTCCAGCCGCATGATTCCGGTCTGCCCGTCGTCCGACGCGGAGAACCGCAGCGAGACCGACCCGACCCGCACCTCGTCCCCGTCGCGCAGCTCGCCTGGATCGTCGAGCCGCATTTGATTAACCCAGGTGCCGTTGGACGATCCGAGGTCGGTCAGGACGACGCGCCGGTCGTCGCGCTCCAAGACGGCGTGGCGCCGGCTCACGTTCTGATCGTCGAGCACGATGGCCGCGCCGGCCTGCCGGCCGATCTGGGTGCGGCCGGACGGGATGTTGAAGCCCGTGCCCCGCATCGGCCCGGTCATCACGATCAGCCGGGGCGCCGACGCAGCGATGGATGCCGTGCGGCCTGACATGGGCCGATCATCCCCTAGGAGCTGATCCGCTGTCACGGCGTATCCGGGGCTTCGGCTCGATTCGTATGTGAGCGGTAAGCGCAGTACGCGGCTCATGGGATCCTCCCTGCGTCGGTCGTACTTGCCCCTGAGGACACCGAAGCGACGCAACATATTCCCGGGCCGCGACCAACCCCCACGAGCGGCTCAACGAGGAGATCCGCCAGCGCGCGCCTACTGTGCCCAGACGACCTCGATGCGCGAGGGGTCGAAGGTCGTGCGTCCCGGCACGGCTGGATGAACGACGATGCGCTCGATAACGAGCCCATCAACGCGCGACGCCGGTCGAGGTCCGCGCCAGCCCACCAAGCGTCCAGCGCCTCGGCGTCGGCTGGCTGCCCACCCACGGCGCCCGCGCGGGCTCGCCGGGCGAGGGCGACCTCGGCCTGCTCGATCCGGCTCTCTAGCGTCGCTCGGCGCCGCAGGTAGTCGCCTCGGTCGATCACGCCCTCCACGAAGTGCGCTTCGCCGAGCTGCTCGAGGGACGACGGGCGCACTCCCGCTATCGTCGCCGCGTGAGCGAGATGGCCGACAGCCGGGACGCGCGCTCGGGGGGTGGTGAGGGTCCGACGGGCGGGGCCGTCGCCCACCCGGAGCTGAGCGAGCAGCAGCTGGCGCGGCTTCGTGCCTACGGCAGCCCCGAAACGGTCGAGGTCGGCGACGCGGTGTTCAGGGCCGGCGATCCGAGCTACGACCTGATTGTCGTCGAGAGCGGCGCGATCGAAGTGGTCCGCGCGGCGACCCGCGACGCCCCCGAGGCGTCGCTGGTCCGCCATGGCCCGGGCGCCTTCGTCGGCGAGCTCAGCCTGCTGACCGGGCAGACGACCTACCTGACCGCGCGGGTGGTGGAGGCCGGTCGCGTGCACCGGATCCCGCCGCCCGAGTTCCGCCGAATGATGGCCGAGGACGCCGACCTCTCCGACCTGCTCCTGCAGGCCTTCCTCGCCCGGCGCGAGAGGCTCAGCCGCGGGCCCGCGGCCCGGGGCTTGGAGATCATCGGCAGCGCAATGGACTCGGCGGCGCTCGGGCTGCGGACCTACGCGGCGCGCCGCGCATTGCCCCACGTTTGGCTCGACGCCGACTCCGTCGAGGGCCGGTCGCTGATGCGCGCCGCCTCGCTCGAGGCCGCCGACCTGCCGGCCGTGCTCACCCCCGAGCGCACGCTGGTCCGGACGACGCCCGGCGAGCTGGCCCAGCACCTGGGCCTCTCGTACCGGCAAAGCGCGGGCGAACCGGCCGACCTGACGATCATCGGCGCGGGGCCGGCGGGGCTCGCGGCGGCGGTCTACGGCGCCTCGGAAGGACTCAAGACGACCCTGCTCGATGCCGTCGCACCCGGCGGCCAGGCCGCTGCGAGCGCGAGGATCGAGAACTACCTCGGCTTCCCGACCGGTCTCAGCGGCGAGGAGCTCACCCGGCGTGCCGCCGTGCAGGCGATGAAGTTCGGGGCACAGCTCTCCAGCCCCTGCGAGATCGTCGCGCTGGAGACCGGCGGCGACCGCCTCGCCGCGGTGCTCAGGGACGGGACGCACGTCGCCTCGAGGGCGGTGATCATCGCCACCGGAGCCCGCTACCGGACGCTGCCGCTGCAGGGCTGGGAGGACTTCGTCGCCGCCGGGATCTCCTACGCCGCGACCGAGATCGAGGTACGAGGATGCGTGGACCAGCCGGTGACCGTGATCGGCGGCGCCAACGCCGCTGGGCAGGCGGCGCTCTACCTCGCGTCCTCAGCCGCCTCGGTGACGCTGGCGATCCGCGGCCCCGACATCACGGCCGGGATGTCGCGGTACCTGGTCAACCGGATCGTCGCCGACCCGCGGATCGAGGTCCGGGTCTCGACCGAGGTGACCCGGCTGGAGGGCGGCCAGGCGCTCGAGCGCATCAGCCTGACCAACCGTGCGACGGGCGGGGAGGAGTCGAGGCCCTGCCACGGCCTCTTCTGCTTCATCGGCGCCGAGCCAGCGACCGCCTGGCTGAGCGGGGTCGCGGTCGACGAGGACGGCTTCGTCCGTACCGACGTCCAGCTCGGGCCGGATGACCTCGACGACACCTGGGCGGCGCTCGGCCGCTCGCCGCTTCCCTTCGAAACCAGCGTTCCCGCCGTCTTCGCCGCGGGCGATGTCCGCCACGGCTCGATGAAGCGCGTCGCCGCGGCCGTCGGCGAGGGCGCGAGCGCGGTCCGCTCGGTCCACACCGCTCTCGGTGTCCTCGCCTGAGCGTATCGACAAGGGTCCGGCTCCTCGTTGGCCATGGTCGGAGTTACGTCCCGGTCGCGGTTACAGTGGCCCCTCATGTGCAAACTCGCGGCGGCCGCGCGAGCTCGAGCAGGAGCGCAGGGCCTCGAGCCCGAGCTACCCGACCGGGTCGGGGCTGGTCACCGGCCCCGCGGATCGCCGGGCGGTGGGGCGCGATCCAGCCCGACGACCTGGCGCGTAGCGGATGACCCCAGAGCCCGAGGAACCCTGGGAGGCTCGCGTGGCCCGGGCGGGGGCCCGGCGTGACCTCAAGGTGCAGCGGTCGCGCGACTGGGACCCCTCCCTGCCCGACGACGGCACCTACGTCCTGGTGAACCTGTGGACGAATGGCTCGGTCGCGGGGCCGGGGTTGAGCCGGGAGGAGGTCGAGCGGGCCCTCGAGGTGGACTGATCGGACTGAAGGTCATCGCCTCGTCCGTCCCTCCCGAGCTGGCGTCCACCCTGGCGTCCACACCGAGCCGCGTGTACGACAGCGCGTGTCGTACACCCGAGCCCAGTAGCTTCCATCGCTGCGGACAGCCCATGTGACCGGGCTTTCGTTTCGGGCCGAGTTAGGCTTGATGCCGCTGCCTCAGCCTGCGGACCTGAGCTCGGTGACGGCGGTCTGGATGAGCTCGGCGACCGGCGCCGGCTTGGACACGTAGATCGCGTGACTGCCCTCGGCCTCGACGACCGTCGAGCCGGCCCGCTTCGACATGAAGCGCTGGGCATCGGGCGGGATCATGCGGTCGGCGGTGGCGACGAGGTACCAGCTCGGCCGGGATTTCCAGGCCGGCTCGCTGATCTCGCCGGCCAGAGCGCCGACGCCCCACGGCACCTGGGAGTCGGCCATGAAGGCGGCGTGCTCCGCCTCCACGTCGGCCGCGAACGAGGCGGGGAACTTCTCCCTGTCGAGGAACAGGAAGCCGTCTTGTGGCGGGAGGATCGGCGGCACGGGCGCCCCTGGCGGCGGATCCGCGATCAGGCTGTTGACCGACTCGCCCGCGTCGGGGGCGAAGGCGGCGATGTAGACGAGCCCGGCGACGTTGGGATCGTTGCCCGCCTCGGTGACCACGACACCGCCGTAGGAGTGGCCGACCAGGACGACCGGGCCGTCCTGGGCCGCGATCAGCCGCTTGGTCACCGCGACATCGTCCTCGAGGGAAATGGTCGGGTTCTGGACCACGGCGACGGTGCAGCCGGCGCCCTTCAGGATCCCGTAGACCCCCTCCCACCCGGATCCGTCCGCGAAGCCCCCGTGGACGAGGACCACGTTGGGCCTTTCCAATCTCGGTGCCGCAACAGTCACGACGCCCTCCTTTGCCAGACCTGGCGGTGCGCCGACCCTAACCCCACGGCTGTCGAGGACACCACTGCGCGTCCGTAACCACCCGGCTCAGGAACGATGGTCGAGTCGCTGAGAAAGAGCAATGGCTTGCCCCCCTCACCCCGAGTGAACGAGGATTGCCGGCCACCGCACCTACCCAAGGGGGGACCGATGTACGCGACCATCCGGATCTACGGCGAAGCAGAGGGGCTGGCCGACGCCGTCGCCGAGAACAAGACGGAGATCCTCGGGCTCTTTGACGACATCGACGGCTTCCAGAGCTACTACATCGTCAAGACCGGCCCTGTGAGCGCGACCTCCATCACGGTCTGCGACGATCAGGCTGGAGCTGAGGCCTCGAACGAGGTCGCGCGCAACTACATCGCCACCAATCTCGCGCACCTGTCGGTCAGCGCGCCCGAGGTGCATGTGGGCGAGGTCGCGATGAGCGCCTGAGCGTCCCGGCTCAGGCGGCGAGGGGCGGGCGTGCGCCGGGCCGTCGCTCCGCGACCCCACGCCCCCCACTCGCGTGCACCTGTGGTCACTCGGCACCTGTGGTCGCCTCGCCCCCTCGCTCTCAACGATCCACCGCCGGTGCCAGGTCGCCCCGCCCAAGCGAGGCGACCCATGGAGGGTGGATGGCCGCGCTACCCGTCGAGGCGACGGCCCATCCGGCTCGCGCCGTGGGGTGAGGGCTCCAGCCGCCGCGAGCGCACGGCCACGGCGGCTCCCGCGCCGAGCAGCGCGAGACCGGCCGCCGCGGCGAACCCGACGCCGGCGTCGGTCCAGTCGAAGCCCGTCCCGTCGATCACGATCGGCCGCGTCACCGGCGCATGCGTGATCTGCTCGTTGGCAAGGTTCGCGGCGCTGCGGTAGCAGAGGGACCGCTCGATGCCGGTCGGCGTCCCGGCCGCCCGGCAGGCCGCGAACGGATCCGTTTCCTGCGCCAGCGCCGGCGCGGCGCCGAGCAGGGCGGCGGCGGAGAGCACGGCCGACGCCCGGGCGATCTTCATGTGCATGTTCATCACAGGCCTCCCGTTGGGATTGACGCGCCCGACGCTCCACCCTCGGGCCAAAGCGCGGCCAAACCCGCCCCAAACAGTCGCTAAACGCTTGTCCAAGGGGAGCCCGTCCCCCGCGCCGCTACCCGAATCCGGGCGCGACGGGGTACGTTCGCCGCACTCCTATGCCCGCGTCTTTCCGGATCCTGGGGCCGCTCGAGGTCCTCGACGGCGACCGAGCAGTCGCGCTCGGAGGGCTCCGCCAGCGGGCCCTGCTGGCGCTCCTGCTGCTGCGCGCGAACGAGGTCGTCTCGACCGACCGGTTGATCGCCGAGCTCTGGGGGGAGTCGCCCCCGCCGACGGCCCGCCAGACCGTCCAGGTGTACATCTCCCAGCTGCGCCGGGCCGTGCCGGCCGACGGGTCCCGCGCCAGCGCGATCGAGACCCGCGCGCCCGGCTACCTCCTGCACGTGGCGCACGGGCAGCTCGACCTCGACCGCTTCCAGGAGCTGTCGGCCTCCGGACGCGAGGCGCTGGCCGCCGGTGACGCCGCCGGCGCGGCCGCGACGCTCCGCGAGGCGCTCGCCCTCTGGCGCGGGCCGCCCCTCGCCGACTTCGCCTACGAGGGGTGGGCCCAGCGCGACATCGCCCGCCTCGAGGAATCGCGCCTCGCCTGCCTGGAGGAGCGCATCGAGGCCGACCTCCAGCTCGGGCGCCACAGCGACCTCGTCGGCGAGCTCGAGGCGCTCGTCGAGGAGCACCCCCTACGGGAGCGCCTGCGCGGCCAGCTCATGCTCGCCCTCTACGGGAGCGGCCGCCAGGCCGAGGCGCTGGAGCGGTACGCCTCCGGGCGCCGCGCTCTCGCCGACGAGCTGGGCATCGAGCCCGGAGGGGCTCTGAAGGACCTCGAGCGGCGCATCCTCACCCAGGACCCTGCGCTCGCGCCCCCCGCGCGGGCGGTCGCAGAAACCCCGGCCGTCGCGAGCCCCCCGCCCTCGCGTCCCCGTCGTGCGATCGCCTTCGGCCGCGCCCGTCCACTGATCGCCCTCGGCGCCGCCGTCCTCGCCGTGGCGGCCGGGCTCGGGATCTGGCTGGCGGTCCGTGGAGGGGACGGCGCAAGCCCGGCGATCCCCGGCGACTCGATCGCCCTCATCGATCCGAGGTCGGGCCGGGCAGAGGCGCCGATCGACGTCGGGGGGAGCCCGTCCCAGCTCGCGCTGACCACGGGCGCGGTCTGGGTGGGCGACGTCTCGGGGGGCGCGCTCAAGCGGATCGACCCGGAGGCCGGCGCCGTCGTCCAGACCGTCCCGCTCGGAGGCGGGCCCGACGGGATCGCGGCCGGCGGCAACTCCGTCTGGGCGACCAACGGTCTCGCGGGGACGCTGGCGCGCGTCAGCCCCGAGACGAACGCGATCGTCCAGACCGTCACGTGTCCCGAGTGGTCCGCGCGGCGTCGCCCACGGTGACGGCGCAGTCTGGGTGGCGAGCCGGTACGCCCGCTCGGTCACTCGGGTCGACGCCCATGACGCGGGCGGGTCGAGTGGTCCGTCCCGGTCGGCGGATCGCCGATCGGCATCGCCGTCGGTGCCGGCGCCGTCTGGGCGACCAACGAGACCGATGCGAGCGTGTCGCGCATCGACCCGCGGACCGGCCGGGTCCTGCAGCGGATCGGCGTCGGCAACGCCCCCGGCCCGATCGAGGCCGGAGCGGACGCCGTGTGGGTCGGCAACACCCTCGACGGCACCGTCTCGCGGATCGATCCCGGCACCAACGCCGTGTCGGCCACCATCCCGGTCGGCGACGGGCCCCGCAAGCCTCGCGGTCGGTGACGACGGGGTCTGGGTCGCGAACGAGCTCGGCGGGACGGTCATGAGGATCGACCCGCGCACGAACGCCGTCGTCGAGACCATCGAGACCGGCCAGCGCCCCGTCGGGCTCGAGCCCGACGGCGGCCGCCTCTGGGTGGCCGCCCGCGACGCCTCGCCCGCGCACCGGGGGGGCACGCTCCGGGTCGCGGTCCCCGAATTCGGCCCGACGGTCGACCAGTTCGACTACTCGCTGCTCTGGAACGTCGACCTGACCGGGGACGGCCTGACCGCCTACCGGCGCGTGGCCGGAACCGACGGAGCGGCGCTCGTGCCGAACCTCGCCGCCTCGATCCCCACCCCCACCGACGACGGCCGGACGTACACGTTCCAGCTCCGGCGCGGTGTGAGCTATTCCACCGGCGAGCCGGTCGGCCCCGAGGACTTCCGCCGGGCGATCGAGCGCTACTACAGGCTCGGGCCGGCCCCGGCGCCGTACTACGACGTCATCGTCGGGGCGGCGGAATGCCGCCGGGGCCCGTCCACGTGCGACCTCTCACGCGGGATCGTCGCCGACGCGGCCGCGAACACCGTCGCGATCCACCTGACCCGCCCCGACCCCAACCTGATCCACTACCTCGCCCTCCCGTTCGCCCATGCGGTGGCTCCATCGGCCCCATCTACGGAGGTGACCCGCCGGGGCCTGCCGGCCACCGGCCCCTACATGGTCGCGAGCCACCGGCCCGGGCGCGAGCTGAGGCTGGTGCGGAACCCCCGCTTCCGGGAGTGGTCGAGGGCCGCCCGCCCAGACGGCTACCCGGACGAGATCCTCCTGACGGTGGCCGGGGAGTCGGAGGCGCTGAGGGACATCGAGGAGGGACGCCTCGACACGGCCCTGTTCGACCGGATCGCGCCGGCCCAGCTCGAGCGGCTCGCCGTCCAGTACCCGGGGCGACTGCGCGCCGCCCCGCTCTCGTCGACCCTCCTGGTGGCGCTCAACACCACCCTGACGCCGTTCGACCGCCTCGACGCCCGGCGGGCGGTGGCCTACGCCCTCGACCGCGAGGAGCTCATCCGCATGTTGGGCGGGCCGCAGTACGGGCGCCCGACCTGCCAGGTGCTCCCCCCGAACTTCCCCGCCCACGAGCCTTACTGCCCGTTCACGCGGGACCCGCGGGGAGACGGGGTCTGGCGCGGGCCGGACCTCGAGGAGGCGAAACGCCTCGTGGCGCGCTCGGGCACCGCCGGCGCCGCCGTGGTGGTCAGGAGCCCGCCGGAGCTCACCCGGGAGGCTCGCCATGTCGCCGAGTCCCTGCGGCAGCTCGGGTACCGCGCCACCGCGAGGCTCACGTCGAACGAGGAATGGCTGGCGGACGCCTACGGGCCCGATCCGGACGCGGTCCAGGTGGCGGTCACGGGGTGGATCATCGACTACCCCGCCCCGTACACGTTCTTCGAGCAGCTGCGATGCGGCGCGGCCGACCCCTCGCGCTTCTGCGACCCTGCGATCGACCGGCAGATGGACGAGGCGCTCGCGCTCCAGGCGACGGACCCGGCGGCCGCGGACGAGCTGTGGGCGGGCATCGACCGGGCCCTCACGGACCAGGCGCCCTGGGTCGGGTATGCGACCCCGGCCAGCGTGCGATTCCTGAGCGACCGGGTGGGCAACTTCCAGCACCATCCGGTCTGGGGGGTGCTGCTCGACCAGCTCTGGATCCGGTAGTAGCTGGTTCGACTGCATGGAGCGCTGATGAAGAGTCTCGATGAGCGGGTGGCCGTCGTCACGGGCGCGGCGACGGGCGTCGGTCGCGGCATCGCCGAGGTGCTCGGCCGCGAGGGGGCGCAGGTGGTGATCGCCGACCTCGACGGGGCGGCGGGCGCCGAGGCCGCCGCGGCGCTGCGATCGAAGGACGTGGAGGCGGTCGCGATCCAGGTCGATGTCGCCGATCGGGGCTCGGTCGAGGCCATGGCCGTCTCCGCCCTCGACCGCTTCGGACGGATCGACATCCTCGCGGCGAACGCGGGCATCTATCCCTCGGCCACCCTGCTGGCGATGACCGGCGAGGACTGGGACCGCGTCATGGACGTCAACGTCAAGGGGGCGCTCCACGCCCTTCAGGCGTGCGTGCCGGCGATGCGGCGGCGGCGCTACGGGAGGATCGTCCTCACCTCCTCGATCACGGGCCCCCTCGTCGCCGTCCCGGGGCTCGCGCACTACGCCGCCTCGAAGGCGGCGCTGCTCGGCATGATGCGCGGCGCCGCGCTGGAGCTGGTCTCGGACGGCATCACGGTCAACGCCGTGCAACCCGGCAACGTCCGTACCCCCGGATTCGAGCGGTTGGAGGAGGGCCACCGGCGCGCGATGGTCGAGTCGATCCCGCTGAAGCGGCTCGCGGAGCCCGAGGAGGTCGGCTGGGCGGTCCGCTTCCTCGCGTCCGAGGAGGCGGGCTACATCACCGGTCAGACGCTCGTGGTCAACGGCGGCCAGGTCCTGCCCGAGGGGCGGGCACCTTCGTGACGGCCCGCGGCGTTCAGTCGGTCAGCGACGTGAGGCCCGCGGAGACGCTCCGCTCGTCGAGGCGCAGCTCGAGCTCCCACGCCGCCTCGACCGCGCCGATGAACTCGGCGCGGCTCACGCCCCGGTTGATCTCCCCGTACTCGCCGGCCGAGACCCGGCCGGCGGGGTAGTACTGGGCCATGAGGTTGACGTAGGTGGTCGTCCCGAGCTCCTCCGCGACCCAGCGCAGGACGGCCCGCGTCTCGTCGATCAGGCCGGGCATCACGAGGTGGCGCAGGATCAGCCCCCGGCGGGCCAGCCCCTGGTCGTCCAGCACGAGGTCGCCCACCTGCCGGTGCATCTCGCGGACCGCGGCGCGGGCCACCTCCGGGTAGTCGGCCCGCCGCACGTACCGGCGCGCCCGCTCGCTCGTGGCGAACTTGAGGTCCGGCATGTAGACGTTGACGACCCCCTCCATCAGCGCGAGGCTGTCGGGGCTGTCGTAGGAGCTGGTGTTGTAGACGATCGGCAGGCGGAGGCCCGCCGCCAGCGCGAGCGGCACCGCCTCCATGATCTGCGGCACCACGTGCTCGGGCGTCACCCAGTTGATGTTGTGGCAGCCGAGCGCCTGGAGCTCCAGCATCATCTCGGCGAGGCGCTCCGGCGAGACGCGCTCCCCCTTCACCTGCCACGAGATGTCGTAGTTCTGGCAGAAGACGCAGCGCAGGTTGCAGCCGCTGAAGAAGATCGTCCCCGACCCCCGCCAGCCGCGCAGGCAGTCCTCCTCGCCGAAGTGGGGGAAGTAGGAGGCGACGACCGCCTGCCGCCCGATCGCGCAGAGGCCGTGCTGGTCGTCGAGGCGGTCCACCGGGCAGCCGCGCGGGCAGACCGCACAGGCCCCGCCGAGCAGGTCCGGGGCGGCCTCCGCACGTCGGGTTAACTCGCCCGAGTCGGCGAGGGCGAGGCTGGGTGGCGCTGGGTCGCTCACCGTGGTGAACCTCGGATGCTCGCTGGCCGCATCCTATCGTCGGCGATCGCCCGCATCGCTAGAGGATCGGTTGCCCGACCCCGATCATGTTGCCCTCGCTGTCGCGAAACCAGGCGGCGCGCTCGCCCTTGCCTCCCTTGCTGGGGTAGTTGCCCTCGACCTCGGCGATGCCCTCGATGGTCCTCAAGCCCGGGACGTCGACCTCCTCGAAGA
Organism: Miltoncostaeaceae bacterium; assembly: GCA_963835685.1. Taxonomy (GTDB): domain Bacteria; phylum Actinomycetota; class Thermoleophilia; order Miltoncostaeales; family Miltoncostaeaceae; genus DATAGF01. The sequence continues at coordinate 15,629 of CAWIGI010000008.1, read as the reverse complement.
TGACCCCGCGCTCTCTGAGCTCCGCGACGGTGGCTTCGATGTCGTCCACCTCCCAGCCCATCTGTGTGAACTCCCCCGACGACTCCCCGGTCAACTCGAACAGCGCGAAGGCGCCCTGCCCGTGGTCATAGAGCAAGCCCCCGGGGCGCTCCTCGCTCGGGTCGAGACCGAGCTTCTCGGAGTAGAACCTGCGCGCGCGCTCCAGGTCCTGCGCCGGGAGCCTGGTGGCGACGCGTCCGTCCTTCAGCATGCTTATCTCCCTCCACCGGCTCCGGTCGGCGTTGCCGCGCTGTCGGGCAGGTTGATAGCCGATCAGGACGATGCCCGAGCGGAAGGCCTGATCTCCGTCAACTCGAGCTTGGGGTCAGAGGGTCGACTGCCGGGGAACTCATCGGCCGTGGGGCGGGCGGATGCCCGCACGGGGGTCTGTTCGGCGATTGGAGCCGATCGCCCGCACGACCCGATGATGCTCGTGCCCCACCAGATCGGGACGCCGATCACGGCCCGCAGCGTCGCCCGGTCGGCCTCGGGCACATGGCCGTTGCGCACCTGCGCGTAGTCGCCGAAGGTCACCGAGCCGCGCTGCTCGACCACCGCGCCCGTCACGCCCTCCGTGAGCGGGAAGACCCGCCCGGACTGGCAGGCGACGCCGATGTCGGCCTCCTTGCGGTACACGCCGGCCGCCTCGTCCACCAGGCTGATGGAGCCGGCGTCGCCCTCCAGCAGCTGGATGGAGCGCTCCAGGATGCGCTCCAGCAGCGGGCGCAGCGACAGCTCAGCGCCGAGGTCCTCGACGACGGCCTCGAGCGCGGAGGCGCGCTCGCGCTCGCGCGCGATCGCGGGTCCCTCTGAGGTCCGGGCCTCCTGGGTGTCCACCGGGCGCCGCTCTGCTGGTCGGGGCCGGGTGGCGCGACTGTACGTTCTCCCTGGTACCCACAAGCTGAGGGCAGAAGCAGATCGGGCCCGGAGTTCGTCCGGGCCCGAATCTTCCTTCGATGTTGCTTGGACTACCCGCCGAAGTCGTAGCCGTGAAGTCCGTGCCGATCCCGACCACGAGGTTGTCCACCCCGGCGGCGAAGTCGTCGAGGCGGGGCGGCCGCGAGGGGCCGCGAGAGGAGATGACATGAGCGCTCAGGGGACCCGCAAGCTGATCGCCTCGGTGATGGTCTCGCTCGACGGGTTCACGGCAGGCCCGGGCGGCGATCAGGACGTCATGTGGTTCGTCGAGCACGCCGCTCCCGAGCAGATGACGACCTACTTCGAGGGCGTGTACCGCGGTTCGACCACGGCCCTGATGGGGCGCAAGAACTACGAGGGCTTCTACGCCGTGTGGCCGCCGGTGGCGAGGGATCCGAACACCTCGCCCCGCGATCGCGACCTGGCGAACTGGATGGAGACCGTCGAGAAGGTCGTCTTCTCGCGCACCCTGAAGGACGCGGAGTGGCAGAACGCCCGCATCGCCGAGCGGGACCCAGAATCCGAGGTGCGCGAGCTCAAGCGGGCCGAGGGCCGCGACATCATCATCCTGAACAGCGCCAGCATCATCCAGGAGCTGCTCGAGGCCGACCTCGTCGACGAGCTGCGCCTGAACCTGGTTCCCGCGCTGGTCGGCGGCGGGCTGCGGCTCTTCCGGGAGGGCCTGCCGCGATCGGACTGGGATCTCGCGAGCGTCACGACGCTCGCGACCGGCGCGCTCGGGCTGCAGTACACCCGCAAGACCTAGAGGCGAGCGGCGGCCGTTCGGGCGGTCAGCCCTCCGGCGGCCGCGCGCCCGCCCGCAGCCGCTCGGGAAAGCGCGGCAGTCCGTCGTCGGGCAGCGGCTCCCACGGCGCCGCGTAGGCGGTGAACTGGTGCGCGCGGGGCCGGATCCCCGGGTCGTCGTCGAGGGCGCCCATGCGCACGCTCAGCACTTCGGGCTGGGAGGGGTCGCCGGCGTGGATCTGACTCCCGCACAGCGCGCAGAACGACTTCACCCAGCCGTCGTCCGGCGGACGCCAGGACCGCAGGTGGTCCTCGCCATCGGTGATCCGGAACGACCCGGGCTCCGTGAGGGCGCTGACCGAGAAGGCGCTGCCGGTGCGTCGCTGACAGCGCTTGCAGTGGCAGTACAGGGCGCTGAGGAGCGGCCGGGTGATCTCGAAGCGCACGGCGCCGCACATGCAGCGTCCGGTCATGGGCGAGGCGGTCGAACGCGGCCATCGCCCGCTCAGTCCCCGGAGCGCGTCCGCGCAAACGGCCCGGCGCCCGAGCGCCGTCAGTCGAAGGCGGCGTAGCCCCGCGGCGCGAGCGTCCCGAGGGCGCTCGCGAGAATGCCCTGGTCCGAGACCGTGTAGAGGGCGTCGCCCACCACCAGGGAGCGCCGCACGGCCGCCGACCCGGGGTGCTGGATGCGGGCGATCGGCGTGATGCCCGTCTCGCGCGCGACGTGCAGGCCCACGGCGCCGGCGAACGAGGAGCCGCCGGCGTATGACTGGACGGGCAGCGCGAGCAGCCGCGCCGCCGGCCAGTAGAGCACGGCGTGGTGGTCCGACTCGGCCTCCGACCAGTCGCTGTTCAGCTCGCGCTGGGCGATGCGGCGCGGCGACGTCAGGTCGGAGACGTCGAACAGGGACACCTGCGTGCCGAGCGTGCGCCCCTCACCGGTCGCGGCCTGGCCGATGCCGATGAGCGTCGCGTCGTCGACGGGGTGCAGGTACGACGAGAACCCGGGGATCTTCAGCTCGCCGCGCACCGCGGGCCGCGCGGGGTCGGAGAGGTCGAGCGCGTAGAGCGGGTCGGTCTGGCGGAAGGTCACCACGTACCCCCTGGGCCCGAGGAACCGCACCGCGTAGATGCGCTCGCCGCGGCCGATGCCGCCGACCGCGCCGATCCGCGCGAGCCGGCCCTCGCGCTCGGCCAGCACCGTGACGACGCTCTCGCTCTCGCGGGCGCCACCGTCCGGCGCGCTCCACCAGTCGGGCTCCTCGGTGCTCGCGGCCCGCAGGTGCCCCTCGTGCTCCGACAGCGAGAACTGATTGAGCAGGTACCCGCGCACCGCGCCGCTCGCGCGATAGGTCGTGCGGGCGGGATCCGAGGTGTCGAGCTTGTGGATGAGCGTCGCCCCCCGGGGCGGCGTCTCGGCGCCCGCCAGGAGGGGGTCGGCCCACCGCGAGGTCGCGACGTACATCGCCGCGGGCGAGGCGTAGACGATGTCGCCGTCGGTGAGGATCGCGTCGGAGTCGAGCAGCGCGAGGGGCCCGGAGGCGTCGACCGTCAGCACGGTCACCATCCCGAGGCCGGAGAAGGTGGCCGGCCGGCTGACCGCGCGGCACCCGACCGCGGCGCGCCGCGCCGGCCGCCGGGCGGCGACGTCCCTGACCGTGAGGCGCGGGAGCCACGCCCCGGCGCCCGCCCGCAGGGCCCGGCGCCGCCCCAGCTCCAGCGGGGCGGGGGTCGTCGCGACGACGGCCCGGACCGTCCCGTCCGTGCGCCGCGCCGCGACGAGCCGGCCGTTGACGGTCATGCGCGCGAGGGTCCGCGGGCGGGCGGGGTCGGCCACGTTCACCTGCGCCAGGACCGTGCGCGGCTCGCCCACCGGGCCCGCGACGATCTCGGCCCGGGCGACGGGCCCGTCGACCGGGACCGGTCCGCCGCCGGAGTCGCCGATCACGAGCAGGCGGTCGCCCACGAGCAGGAGCCCGGTCGGCGACACGCCGTCGAGCGTGAGCTCGGCGACGCGCCGCGGCCCGGGGCCGGTGACGTTGACGACGTGGACGCTTCGCCCGGCGATGGCGAAGACCGTGCGGCCGTCGGTCTTCACGAGGTCGGGCTCGTCGACGCCCGCCTCCTGGACGTTCGTGCCCGAGTAGTCGACCCCGGCCCGGGGGGCCGCGACCGCGGCGCGGTCGCCCTCGGCGCCCGGGACCGGCATGGCGACCGGCGGCGGGACGGCCGCCCGGCGGGCCGTCACGACCCGTGCCCGCGCGCGGACGTGGGCCAGGAACCCGCGGCAGGAGGCGAAGCGCGCGAGCGGCGGAGCCTTCTCGCGCCGCCGCCGCCGCCGCCGGAGGCCGGTCCCCGCCCGCCCCGCTCCCGGCACCGAGGACCCCGAGGGTCGCGAGGAGCGCGACGAGCACGACCACGGACGCTGCACCTCGACGCACCGGCTCCCCTTCCTCGCCGCGGGCCTCGGACGACCCGTCGCACATCATCCGCCGCCGCGGGCCGGGACGTCACTGGACGCGCGTTCAGGACGGTATCGCCACCCGGCGGTCTCGCATGCCCTCCGGCTGGACTTTTCGGCCTCGGTTCTGGAGGATTTGTGACAAGCCGCACGCACCACGTCGTCGGCGGCTGTCTGGACCTGCGACCGCAGGAACGAGGGGGCCCCCATGTCTGAATCCGCCCAGTGGCTGTTGGGAATCAGCCTGGGCGTCGTCGTGGTCCTGGTCGCCGCGGCGCTCGTGATCACGATCGTGCTCCTGGCGATGAGGATCGCGAAGCAGGCGAAGACCGCGGAGGAGGCGGTCGAGGTGCTGCGCCAGCAGACCGCCGGGCTCCCCGGCGTCGGGCGGATCAACGACTCCGGCGTGCGGATCCTCCACTCGGCGCGGGCCCTGCGGAAGGTGGCGGTGGGCAAATGAGCAACCACGAGTACTGGGTCCTCGCCCTCTGCATCGGGCTCGCCGCCGCCCTCATCGTCGCCGCGCTCCTGGCGATCCTCATCAAGAACGTCCGGAGCATCGACCGCTCGGTCGAGGGCCTCCTCGCGGGGGCCGGGGAGGTCGCCGCCAACACGGCCAACATCCCGCAGCTCCAGGCGACGGCCCCGGTGCTCGGCGAGATCGTTGACGAGGCCGTGGTCCAGGACGGCTACATGAACGCCCTCACCGACGGGTTCGGCGAGTCATGAGCGACTACGACATCCTGCTCCTGCTGAGCGTGATCCTCGGCGTGATCGTGGTGGCCGTCCTCGCCGTGGCGCTGATCGAGGTGCGGCGGCGGCTGCGCAGCATCTCGGCGAACCTCGCGACGCTCGGGTCGGCGCTGGAGGGCGTCGAGGCCGAGCACCTCCGGCCCCTCGAGGGCTCGGTGAAGGCCATCAACGGGCAGTTCGACGTGATCCTCTCCGCCCTTCCCGGCATCGGGCGCAAGGCGTCGGTCGTCGCCGAGAGGCGGCCGCGATGATCTGGGCGATCGGCATCGTGCTGCTCGTCGTCGTGCTGCCGGTCGTGGTCTACCTGCTGCACGGCGTGTGGACCGCGGCGCGGAGCATCGTCCCGAGCGTGGAGAAGATCGACGGCGCGACGGCCGCGGCGTCGACCGATCTGGACGCCACCGCCCTGCTCCTGACCACTCAGGACCAGGTCGGCCAGACGATCGCCGGGGTCGCCGACTACGGCGGCTCGCTCGACGTGATCATCGACGACGCGACCTGAGGGAGGCATCGTGTCCGGAGCCGCCATCCTCGTCGTCGTCGCGGTGCTGCTCATCATCGTGGCGCTGGTCGTGTACCTCCTCGCCACGATCCTCGAGCTGCGCAAGATCACGGCCGGCCTCGACGGGGTCATCGGGAACGTGGGGGAGATCCTGCAGAAGACCGAGCCGGTCAACGCCGTGGTGGACGACATCAACGGGAACCTCGACGCCGGCGTGAGCGCGCTGGAGGGCCTGCTCGTGAAGAAGGCCGGAATGGTGGACGCCGTCGGCCTGGTCGACGGCCTCTACCCCGGGGCCGCCGCCGCCGGGCTGCGGGACTTCCCCGAGAGCGCCTCGGTCACGCCGCCGCGGATCGGCGAGGTCTACACCAAGGGCACGCTCACGCTCGCGCGGCTCGGCCGGGAGGCCCCGATCGCCACGGCCAACCCGGCGGGTCCCGTGCTCCGCAACGTCGCGGGGGCGAGCCTCTCGGCCAAGGTGCTCTACTCCGACGTCCGCCACACGAGCCCGGAGGCCCTGCCGCGGTCGCCGGTCATCGGCACCGACGCGCCCGTCCAGTACGAGCAGCGCGAGGACATCGGCGCCCCGCGCAAGCGGCTTCCCTCCCGCGACCCGAAGGGGGCCTGAGGTGCAGACCCCGGCGCCGTTCGAGTACGAGCGGGCGACCAGCGTCGAGGGCGCCATCGCGTCCCTCGAGCGCCTCGGCCCGGACGCGCGGATCATCGCGGGCGGTCACAGCCTGCTGCCGATGATGAAGCTGCGGCTGGCCAACCCCCAGCACCTCATCGACATCAACGACCTCGCCGAGCTCGCCTACATCCGCGAGGAGGGCGGCCAGATCAGGATCGGGGCCCTGACCCGGCACGTCGAGCTGCTGAAGTCGGAGCTCCTCGCCGAGCGCTTCCCGCTCTTCCGCGACGCCGAGAACGTCATCGCCGACCCCGTCGTGCGCAACCGCGGCACGATCGGCGGCTCGCTGTGCCAGGCGGACGCGGCCGAGGACCTCTCGGCCGTCTGCTCGGCGGCCAAGGCCGACGTCGTCATCCGCGGCGCGGCGGGGGAGCGGGTCGTGAGCATGGAGGCGTTCCACGTCGGGCCCTACACGACCGCCGTGGGCGCGGGGGAGATGCTGACGGAGGTGCGCCTCGCGCTCCGTCCCGGGGCCGGCAGCGCGCACGAGAAGGTCGAGCGCCGCGCCGGCGACTGGGCCATCGCGGCCGCGTCGGCCGCGGTCTGGATGGCCGGCGGCCGGATCGCCGACGCCGGCGTCGCGCTCAGCGCGGTCGGCCTCACGACCGTCCACCTCGCCCGGGCCGAGGAGCTGCTGCGCGGCCAGGAGCCGACGGAGGAGCTGTTCGCCGAGGCGGGCGCGATCGCGTCGGCGGACTGCTCGCCGATGGCCGACGGTCGCGGGCCGGTCGACTACAAGCGCCACCTCGCCGGCGTGCTCACCCAACGGGCGCTGCGGCGGGCGACGGCCCGCGCCCTGCACCAGGAGGCCTGAGATCGACGTCTCGATGATCGTCAACGGCGAGCGCGTCTCCCGCGACGTCGAGCCGCGCCTGCTGCTCGTGCACTTCCTCCGCGAGACGCTGGGCCTCACGGGCACGCACTGGGGCTGCGACACCTCGAACTGCGGCGCCTGCGTCGTGCGGATCGACGGCCAGCCCGTCAAGTCGTGCACCACCCTGGCGGCGATGTGCGACGGGCACGAGGTCCAGACCGTCGAGTCGCTCGAGGTTGACGGCCGGCTGGACCCGGTCCAGATGGGCTTCCACGAGCGCCACGCCCTGCAGTGCGGCTTCTGCACGCCCGGCATGCTGATGACCGCCCGCGCCCTGCTGGACGAGAACCCGGATCCGACCGACCACGAGATCCGGACCGCGATCTCCGGCGGCATCTGCCGCTGCACCGGCTATCAGAACATCGTCAGCGCCGTGCGCTGGGCCGCCGAGCACGAGGCGGCGGCGAGACGGGAGGCATGAGCGTGGCCACGGTCGAGAACCTTCCCAGCCCGTCGGCCGAGCGCCCGATCGGCTTCGGCCGCCTGAAGCGCAAGGAGGACGCGCGCTTCATCCGCGGGCAGGGCACCTACCTCGACGACATCCGCCTGCCGGGCATGGTGCACGGCGCCATGCTGCGCAGCCCGTACGCGCACGCGCGCATCGTCTCGATCGACACGTCGAGGGCGCTGGCCCACCCGAACGTCGCCGCGGTCGTCACCGCCAAGGACCTCGAGACGCTGGGCCTGGCGTGGATGCCGACGATCTCCTACGACACCCAGGCGGTGCTGGCGGGCGACAAGGTCCGCTTCCAGGGCCAGGAGGTCGCGTTCGTGATCGCGACCGACGAGTACTCGGCGAACGACGCGCTGGCGCTGATCGACGTGGAGTACGAGCCGCTGCCGACGGTCGTCGACGCCCGCAAGGCGCTCGACGCCGACGCCCCCCTGATCCGCGACGACAAGGCCGGGCAGCGCGACAACCTCGCGAGCCCCACCTGGGAGGCCGGCGACGAGGAGGCGGCCGACCGCGCGTTCGCCGAGGCCGACACGGTCGTGACGCGGGACATCATCTACCCCCGCTGCCACCCGGCGCCGCTCGAGACGTGCGGCATCATCGCCGACTTCAACCCGGAGACCGGCCAGCTCGACATCTACAACGGCAACCAGGCGCCCCACGCCCACCGCACGGTCTACGCGCACGTCGCGGGGCTCGCCGAGCACATGATCCGGATCCGCTGCCAGGACATCGGCGGCGGCTTCGGCAACAAGGTGCCGGTCTACCCGGGCTACGTGTGCGCGATCGCCGGCTCGATCGTCGCCGGCGTGCCGGTCAAGTGGGTGGAGAACCGCTCCGAGAACCTGATGTCCACCGGCTTCGCCCGCGACTACATCATGCGCAGCGAGATGTGCGCCAAGGACGGCAGGATCACCGGCCTGCGCGTGGACGTCATCGCCGACCACGGCGCCTTCGACAGCACCGCGCAGCCGACGAAGTTCCCGGCCGGGTTCTTCCACATCGTCTGCGGCTCCTACGACCTGCAGGCCTCGCACGTCAAGGTCAAGGCCGTGTACACGAACAAGGCGCCGGGAGGCGTCGCCTACCGGTGCTCGTTCCGCATCACCGAGGCCGTCTACCTCGTCGAGCGGATGGTCGACGCGCTCGCGCTCGAGATGGAGGTCGACCCGATCGAGCTGCAGGATGCGCAGCTTCATCGCGCCCGAGCAGTTCCCCTACGAGACGACCACCGGCTGGACCTACGACTCCGGCAACTACGCCGAGACGATGCGCGTCGCGATGGAGATGGCCGGGCTACGAGGCCCTGCGGGAGGAGCAGGCGGAGAAGCGCGCCCGCGGCGAGCTGATGGGCATCGGCGTGTCCTTCTTCACCGAGGGCGTCGGCGCGGGGCCGCGCAAGCACATGGACATCCTCGGGCTCGCCGATGAACGACGGCGCCGACCTGCGCGTGCACCCCTCCGGCAAGGCGGTCGTCAGCATCAGCGCGCAGACGCAGGGGCAGGGCCACGAGACCACGTTCGCCCAGATCGTCGCCGAGGAGCTGGGCATCCCGCCGGAGGACGTCGAGGTCCGTCACGGCGACACCGACAAGTCGCCCTACGGGCTGGGCACCTACGGCAGCCGCTCGACGCCCGTCTCCGGCGGCGCCGTGGCCGTCGTCTCGCGCAAGGTGCGCGACAAGGCGCGCCTGATCGCGGCGACGATGCTCGAGACCAGGCCCGAGGACCTCGCCTGGGAGAAGGGCCGCTGGTTCGTCAAGGGCGACCCCGAGAAGGGCGCGATGATCGAGGACATCGCCGTGCGGGCGTACAGCGGCGAGCCGATGCCGGAGGGGCTGGAGGGCGGCCTCGACGCGCAGGTGATCTACGACCCGCCCAACCTCACCTACCCCTACGGCGCCTACATCGCCGTCGTCGACATCGACCCCGACACCGCCCAGGTCACGCTCCGCCGCTTCATCGCGGTCGACGACTGCGGCGTGCGGATCAACCCGATGGTCGTCGAGGGCCAGATCCACGGCGGGCTCGCCGAGGGCATCGGCATCGCGCTGATGGAGGTGATCAGCTTCGACGCCGAGGGCAACTGCCTGAACTCGTCGTTCATGGACTACCTCATCCCGACGGCGCTCGAGTGCCCCGAGTTCGAGCTCGGCGAGACCGTCACGCCCTGCCCCCACCACCCGCTCGGCGCCAAGGGCGTCGGCGAGTCGCCGAACGTCGGCTCGCCGCCGGCGATCGTCAACGCGGTGATCGACGCGCTCCACGAGACGCACGGCGTCGACCACATCGACATGCCCTGCACCCCGGCGCGCGTGTGGGCGGCGATGCAGGGACGGCCCGAGCCGCCGCAATGATGACCGCCGCGATGTCGCGGCGAGCGCAGGAGCTCGCCGCCCAGGGCGAGGCGTTCGTGACCGCGACCGTCGTGCGCGCGCAGCGCCCGACGAGCGTGGAGGCCGGCGACGTCGCGCTGGTGCTCGGCGACGGCTCGATCGAGGGCTTCGTCGGCGGCGCCTGCGCCGAGCACAGCGTGCGCGCCTACGCGCTGGAGGCGATGGAGACCGGCGAGGCCGTGCTGCTGCGCATCCTGCCCTTCGCCGACGGAGGGGGCCGGCGACGAGGTCGAGGACGGCGCCGTGACGGTCCAGAACCCGTGCCTGTCGGGCGGCGCGATCGAGGTCTTCCTCGAGCCCGTCGTCGCCCGCGCCGCGCGTGCTGGTGGTGGGCGAGACGCCGATCGCGGGCGGCGATCGCGCGGGTCGGCCCGGAGTTCGGGCTCGACGTCGTCGCGGTGGAGCGGCGACGGCGTCGAGCCGCGACCGGACGACCTCGCGCTGGTCGTCGCGGCCCACGGGCGCGACGAGCTCGGGGCGCTGCGCAGGGGTCTGGAGGCGGGCCTGCCTACGTCGGCCTCGTCGCGAGCCGCGGCGCGGCGACGGGCGTGATCGGCGAGCTGCGCGGCGACGGCGTCCCCGAGGAGCTGCTCGGGCGCATCGACGTGCCCGCCGGCCTCGACATCGGCGCGCGCACGCCGGCCGAGATCGCGCTCTCGATCCTCGCCGGGATCGTCGCCGTGCGCCGCGAGGGCGGCCGCGCGCCCGCGCCGGACGCGCCGCCCGCCCCGGCGCAGGCCGAGCCGCCGTCGACCCGATCTGCGGCATGACCGTCGCCGCCGTCGCCGAGCACGCCGTCGCTCGAGCACGGCGGCGAGACCGTCTACTTCTGCTGCGAGGGCTGCAAGGCCGCGTTCGAGGCGCAGCACGAGCATGCCGTCGGCGCGGACTGACCCCTTCGTCGCCGGGCTCGTGCTCGGCGCCGGCGGGTCGCAGGCGCCTGGGCCGCCCCAAGCAGCTGCTGCCCTACGGCGACGGCACGCTGCTCGGCCACGTCGTCGGCGTCGCCCGCGGCGTGCCCTTCGACCAGCTCGTCGTGGCGATCGGCGGCGCCGCCGACGAGGTCCGCGCGACGCGTCGACCTGGCGGGCGCCGAGGTCGTCGTCAACGACGCCTACGGCGCGGGCTGCTCGTCGTCGATCGCCGCGGCGCTCGAGCGCGCTCGACCCGCGCTGCGACGTCCTGGTGCTGATGCTCGGCGACCAGCCCGGCGTGACGCGCGGCCACGGTCGCGGCGCTGCTCGCCGGCCGCGGCGACGCGCCGCTGGCCGTCTGCCGCTACGACGACGGGCGCGGCCACCCGATCGCCTTCGCGCGCAGCACGTTCGCCGAGCTCGCCGACCTGCACGGCGACAAGGGCGTCTGGCGCCTGCTCGAGCGAGGCGCCGACGATGTCGCCGAGGTGCCGATCGCAGGCCGCGTCCCCCTCGACGTTGACACCGCCGGAGGACTACGAGGCGGTCGCTCGCGTGAGCCCGCCGAGGTCACGGGCGAAGCGGCCGACGAGGTCCGCCGGCTCGTCCCCGACATCGAGACGCTGGCCCGCCGCCTCGGCGACGTCGACTACCTCGCCGACGAGGGCCTCGCGACGTCGATGTTCCTGGGCGCTGCGCCTGCCGCAGCCGCTGCTGCTCGAGGGCGAGGCGGGCGTCGGCAAGACCGAGGCCGCCAAGTCGCTGGCGGCGGTGCTCGACACCCCGCTGATCCGCCTGCAGTGCTACGAGGGCATCGACGCCGCGGAGGCGCTGTACGAGTGGAACTACCCCCGCCAGCTGCTGAGCATCCGGCTCGCCGACGCCGGCGGCGCGGAGCTCGCGAGGAGGACCTCTTCGGCCCCGACTACCTCATCCGCCGCCCGCTGCTGCGGGCGCTCGAGCACCCGGGCCCGCGCCCGGCGGTGCTGCTGATCGACGAGATCGACCGCGCCGACGACGACTTCGAGGCCTTCCTGCTCGAGCTGCTCGCCGAGGCCAGCGTGACGATCCCCGAGATCGGCACGATCGTCGCCACGCACCCGCCGATCATCGTGCTCACCTCCAACCGCACCCGCGACCTGCACGACGCCGTCAAGCGCCGCTGCCTGTACCAGTGGATCGACTACCCGACCCGCAGCGCGAGGTCGAGATCGTCCGCCGCCGCGTGAAGGGCTCCTCCGAGACGCTGGCCGTCCAGGTCGCCGACGCGGTCTCGCGCATGCGCGACAGCGACGTGCAGAAGCCGCCGGGGATCGCCGAGGCGATCGACTGGCTCTCCGCCCTGGGCCTGCTCGGCGTGGAGCGCCTCGACGCCGCGGCGGCCGACCGCACGCTCGGCTCGGTGCTGAAGTACGAGCGAGGACCAGGAGGTCGTCCGCGCGGCCGGCCTCGAGGAGCTCGTCCGCAGCGGTGGCTGACGCCGGCGTCCCCCAGGCAGCCTTCGGGGTCGAGACCGTCGAGCTCGACCTCCCGCCGCTCGCCGGCGCGCTCAGCCGGCGCCTGCACGACGCGGGCGTGCCCGTGACGCCCGCGCGGCGGCCGACCTCGCGCGGGCGCTGACGCTCGTCCAGCCGGTCTCGCGGCGGCGCCTGTACTGGACCGCCCGCGCGATCTTCGTGTCCGACCGGCGCAGGTCGCCGGCGTTCGACGACGGTCTTCGCCTCGGTCTTCGGCGGCCGCGCCCGCGGCCGAGCCCGCTCGAGCCGGACGACGCGCGGCCCGTCGCCCGCGCCGGCGGACGACCGGACGCGCCGACGACGCGGACGAGCAGGAGCGACACGGAGCGCGGGGAGCCGCGCGCCGGGACGGCGCCCGGGTCGGCCGGCGACGACGACGAGGACGGGGCCGAGGTCGACGTCCCGCTGGCGATGGCCAGCGAGGAGGAGCGCCTCGCCGGCAAGAACTTCCACGCGCTCGAGCCGACGAGCTCGCCCAGCTCTACCGGCTCATGGCGCGCCTGCAGCTCGCCACGCCGACGCGGCGCACCCGCCGCCACGAGCAGGGGCGCGCACGGCGAGCGCATCGACATGCGGCGCACGCTGCGCAAGAGCCTGCGCACCGGCGGCGACCCGATCGGCCTCGCCCGCCGGCGCCGGCGCGTCGCCCGCCGCCGGCTCGTGCTGCTGTGCGACATCTCCGGCTCGATGGAGCCCTACGCGCGCGCCTACCTGCAGTTCCTGACCTGCGCCGCCGGCAGCGGCCCGCAACGCCGAGGCGTTCGTCTTCGCCACGCGGCTGACCCGCCTCACCAAGCCGCTCGCCGTCGCGCAACCCGCAGCGCGCGATCCAGCGCGCCGCCGCCGCGGCGCCGGACTGGTCCAGCGGCACGCGGATCGGCGACGCGCTGAAGACGTTCAACGACCGCTACGGCCGCCGCGGCATGGCCCGCGGCGCGGTCGATCGTGATCCTCTCCGACGGCTGGGAGCGCGGCGACCCCGACGCTCGTCGCCCGCGAGATGGCAGCGCCTGGCGCGCCTCGCCTACCGGATCGTGTGGGTCAACCCGCGCGTCGGCGCGAGCGCGTTCTCGCTGCGAGGCCGGCGGCATGGTCGCGGCGCTGCCGTACTGCGACGCGCTCGTCAGCGGCCACAGCTTCGAAGCCCTCGGCGAGGTCGCCGACGCGATCGCGCGAGCGCGACGTCGCCGCCGGGCGGCCGTCCGCCGGCCCGGCGCGCCAGGCCAGCCGGCGCGCCGACGAGCAGGAGTCCTGGGCCAGCGCCACGCCGGTGCCCGGCAGCTCGGTGGCGATGCCCAGCGGGCACGGGCCGAGCAGGGGCAACACCAGCCCGGGCTGGGTGACCGATGCCTGACGGCAAGACCTGCATCTACCCGGGGTGCGAGCGACCCGCCGCGCCCGCGCACCCGCAGGGCGGGCCCAGCCCGCGTTCTGCGACCTGGAGGACGCACAACGCGCTGACCGCCCACCAGGAGCGCCAGCGCCTTGCCTCGCGCGCGAGACCCGACGAAGAGGAGAGTCAGTAGTGGCGAACGAGGCGTACCGAGCGGTCTTCCTGCGCGTCCACCCCACCGGCAAGATGGTGCTCAGCCTCACCACCGACTCCGACGGCAAGGAGCGCGAGTACGCCGAGCTCGTGGCCGACGAGCTCGGCGTCCCGGCACTCGACGTCAAGGTCGTCCCAGCGGACACCGACCGGTTCGGCACCGGCCACGGGTTCAACACGAGCCCGTCGGCAGGCGCGCCGGCGGCGATCGCCCGCGCGACGGGCAGGATCCGCGACAAGGCCGGCTGCTCGCCGGAATGGCCCTGGGCGCGGCCCCGGAGACCTGACCTGGTCGAACGGGGCCTGGGTTGACGGCGACGGGAGCGATCCGACCCAGGTCAAGACGATCGAGGCCATCGCCCTTTACGCGCACGGCACCGGCGAGCTGCCGCCGGGCGTCGAGGGCGGTCTCGACGCGCAGGCCGTCTACACCGACTGACGGCGCGGCCTTCCATCCCTCGGTTTGACGGGTCCCGTGCAACCGGGCGCGCCGCCCGTCCGGCGGCGGGAGAGCGGCGATGACGGCGGCCGGGGGGCCGGCGCGACTGGGATGATCCTGCTGACGCTGGCGACGGGGCAGTTCGTCATGGCGCTGGACACCACGGTGATGAACACGGCGATCGCCACGGTCGCCAAGGACCTGGAGACCACCATCACCGGCATCCAGACCGCGATCACGCTGTACACGCTGGTGATGGCCTCCCTCATGATCACTGGCGGCAAGATCGGCGAGATCCTCGGCCGCAAGCGGGCCTTCTCGATCGGCTGCGTCGTCTACGCCTGCGGATCGCTGACGACGGCGCTGTCACCCAACCTGACGGTGCTGATCATCGGCTGGTCGTTCCTCGAGGGCCTGGGGGCGGTGCTGATCATGCCGGCGATCGTGGCGCTCGTCGCGTCGAACTTTGGCCGGCCGAGCGTCCGCGCGCCTACGGACTCGTCGCCGCCGCCGGCGCGATCGCCGCGGCCCTCGGCCCGGTGATCGGCGGCGCGTTCACGACCTACGCGTCCTGGCGCTGGGTGTTCGCCGGCGAGGTGCTGATCGTCCTCGTGATCCTCGTCCTGGGTGGCGCATGAGGACACGCCGGCCGAGGAGGGCGTGCGGCTCGACCTGGTCGGCACGGCGCTCTCCGCCTTCGGCCTTGGCCTGATCGTGCTCGGCATCCTGCTTCGGGGACGTGGGGGTTCGTCCAGCCGAAGCCTGAGGCTCCCGCGTGGCTCGGACTCTCGCCGGTGATCTGGCTTATGCTCGCCGGCGGCGTGGTGCTGCGCTCTTCCTGGGCTGGGAGAACCGGCGCATCGGGCGCGGCGAGGGCGCGCTCATCGACCCGGCGATCCTGCGCATCCTGCAGCTGCGCAGCGGGGTCACTCGTTCCTCTTCATGTTCCTACCCGGCCGGGATCTTCTTCGTTGTGCCCGCTCTTCCTCTCGATCGCCCTGGGGCTGTCGGCGGTCGAGACCGGCGTCCGGCTGCTGCCGCTCTCGCTGACCGCTGCTGCTCTTTGCCGTCGGCGTCCCCAAGGTGCTCCCGGACGCCTCCCCGCGCGGGTCGTCACCTCGGCTTCATGGCGCTGTTCGCCGGCATCGTCCTGCTGGTCGCCCTGCTCGAGGTCGGCGCCGGCCCGAGATCGTCACCGGGCCGTTGCTGCTCGCCGGTATCGGCTCGGCGCGCTGGCATCACAGCTCGGAGCGTCACCGTCTCGGCCGTCCCCGACGAGCAGAGCGGCGAGGTGGGCGGGCTCAGAACACCGGAACCCAGCTCGGCGCCTCGATCGGCACCGCCCTGGCCGGTGCGATGCTGATCTCCGCGCTCACGGCCT
>CAWIGI010000007.1:0-39904 GCA_963835685.1 Miltoncostaeaceae bacterium | reverse complement strand
CGAGGCACCGGACCCGCTGGCTGCTCATCCCGTGAACCGATGCTCGCACTCGGCCGCACCGCGGTCAAGGCGTGCCCGAGGCCTGCTCACGACGGCCCCGGAAGGGTCAGTGCGACTCGATCACCCGGTCGATGATGCCGTAGTCGCGGGCCTCCTCGCTGCTCATGAAGAAGTCCCGCTCGGTGTCCGCGCTGACCTTCTCGAGCGACTGGCCGGTGTGCTTGGCGATGATCTCGTCGAGGCGCTTGCGCAGGTCGAGGGCCTCGCGCGCGTGGATCTCGATGTCGGTCGCCTGGCCGCTGAAGCCGCCCGAGCAGCTGGTGGATGAGGATCTTCGCGTTCGGGCAGCGCCATCCGCTTGCCGCGGGCGCCGCCGGCGAGCAGCAGGGCGCCCATGCTCATCGCGATGCCGACGCAGATCGTCTGCACGTCGGGCTTGATGAACTGCATGGTGTCGTAGATTGCCATACAAGCGTAAACACTGCCCGCCGGGCGAGTTGATGTACATGCGAGATGGGCTTTTCGAGCTGTCCTCGCTGGCTAACCAGGGGAGCAGTTGGGCCACGGTCAGGTTGGCGATCTGGTCGTTGATCGGCGTCCCCAGAATGATGATTCGCTCCTTCAGCAGGAGCGAGAAAATATCATAGGCGCGCTCTCCCCGAGCCGGTCGATTCGACAACCATCGGGATCAGTGGGCTCATCGCGCGCCAGGCTACGCCTCGAGGGCGGTGATCCGCCCGCGCGCGTCGAGGCGCAGCCGGTGGACCCGGTCGTCCACGCTCGCGGCGGCGCGGTCGAGCACGCGCACCGTCAGCAGGACGTCGGGCGGGTCGAGGCGCGCGCCGCCGGAAGCCGGAGCGGCCGGGAGGGGTGGCGTCGCGGACACGCCTCGCGGGTCGGCGGGCGCCCCGCCCACGCGCACCTCGGCGTCCGGCCGCGAACAGCCGCGGCGAAGGCCTCGGCCGAGGTGTTGAGCGCCCCGACGTAGGCCTTGCCGAGCTGGCGGGCCTGGTCGTAGGTGGGCGTCACGCCGCGCGGATCACCAGGATCGACGTAGACCAGCACCGCGACGGCCGCCCAGCGTGAGGCCGGCCGCGGCCAGCGGGCTCATCGCCCTGCGGGGCCGGGCGCCGCGCCGCCGCGCCGCCGGCCCGCGGCTCGCGGGCCCGCAGGCGCTCGGCCACCGACCACCGCGGCGATCGCGAAGGCCGGTGGCGAGGGCGAGGCAGGCGACGACCCCCATGACCCGTGGCCGGCAGCGGCGGCGAGCAGGACGATCCAGGTCGGCACGCCGATGGCGGCGGCCGCGCACCACGCGCTGCGGTGATCGCGCTCGACCTGGTCGAAGTCGTCCCCGGGCCCCTCAGAAGCCGTAGCGCTCCTCCTTCCACGGGTCGGCGTTGTTCGAGTAGCCGAGCCGCTCCCAGTAGCCCGGGCCGATCGCTCCTCGACGAGCTCGAGGCTCGCGCAGCCACTTGGCGCTCTTCCAGAAGTAGAGGCTGGGCACCAGCAGCCGCAGCGGCCCGCCGTGGACCGGCTCGAGCTCCTGGCCCCGTCGAAGCGGTACGCCAGGAGGACGTCGTCGGCGCGGAGCCGCTCGAGCGGGACGTTCGCGGTGTAGTCCTCCTCGGAGTGGGCGACGGCGTGGGTCGCCTCGGGGCGGCACCCCCAGCTCCTCGAGGAGCGGCCAGACCGGGCACCCCCTCCCAGGCCGTGCCCAGCTTGCTCCAGGTGGTGACGCAGTGGATGTCCGTCGTGACACGCTGCGCGTGGGGAGCGCCCGGAACTCGTCGAAGCTCCAGCGGCCGGGGCCGCTCGACGGCACCGAAGACGCGGAAGTCCCAGTCGGGCGGCGGCCGACTGGTAGGGCACCGAGCCGGCGTGCAGCACGGGGAAGTCGCGCACCGGCGTGCTGCCCCGGCGGCAGCCGCGCGCGCTCCTCGTCCGTGAGCCCCCTGTTGCGGAACAGCGCCACGCGCCCTCGCCGGATCGGTCGTCTCCCGCACCGATAGTACGCTCGCGCGATGCTGCGCTACCCCGTGGCCGCGCTGTTGTGCACCCTGCTGCTCGCCGGCTGCTCGCACGGCCAAGCCGGCGTGGCAGGAGCTGCCCCCGGCGCCCGAGGCCCGCACCGAGGTGGTGGGCGCGGCCGCTGTCCGGGACGGGTCGCCGTGGTCGGCGGGCTCACCGCCGACGGCCGGGCGTCGGCCCGCGTCGACCTCTACGACCCGCGGCGCGAGCGCTGGCTGCGGCTCCCCGACCTGCCCGAGGGCCTGCACCACGCGATGGCCGCCTCGCGGGCGGGGCGCCTGTACGTGGTGGGCGGCTACCGTCATCCGCGACGGGCGAATGGGAGGCCAGCGACCGCGCGTGGGTGCTCTTCGACCGGCGCTGGCGGGCCCTGCCGCGGCTGCCCCAGCCGCGCGCCGCGGGCGGCGCGGCGATCGTCCGCAACCGGATCTACGTCGTCGGCGGCACCACCTCGCGGGCGCCCGGGAGCCTCGCGGCGGGCTCGCTGCTGCTGGACCTGCGGACGCTCCGCTGGCAGGGCTTCGGCGGGCCTGCCCGCGGCCGCGCGAGCACCTCGGCGTGACCGCGCTCGGCGGCCGGGTCTACGCGATCGGCGGCCGCACCGCGGGGCTCGAGACGAACACCGCCGCGGCGGACGCATACGACCCGATCTCCCGGCGCTGGTCGCGGTTGCCGGATGCCCCCACCCGCCGCGGCGGCAACGGCGCGACCGTCGGCCGGCCGGCTCAGCCGTGGCCGTCGGCGGCGAGGGGCCGGACGGAACCATCCGGCCCGTCGACGCCTTCGACCCGGAGCGCGGGTCGTGGCGGAGCCTGCCTCGCAGCCCGAGGCCCCGGCACGGGGTGGCGGTCGTGGGCATCGGGCGCACGCTGTACCAGGGCCTCGGCGGGCCCGCGGCCCGGGCTGACGGTCAGCGCGACGCTGCAGTCGCTGCGGGTGCCGCTTCCGTGATCAGACGTCCACCAGCGAGTGGAAGGCCACGCCGGTCAGGAGCTTGGGGAAGAAGTAGGTGGACTTCTGGGGCATCGTCTCGCCGGCCTCGGCCACCGCCGCGACCTCCGCCTTGGGGATCGGGCGCAGCACGAGCGCCGCCGCGGCCTCGCCCGAGGCGACGAGCCGGGCCGCCCGCGCGGCGTCCACCGTGTAGCCCAGGGCGCCGTCGGCGGTCAGCGCGGCCTGGTCGGTGCCCAGATGGGGGACCAGGATCTCCCGCTCGAGCACCGCGGCGTCCAGGCGCTCCCCCGGGCCCGCGTCGCCGTGTGCCCGGCCGGTGAGGAGCCGCATCCCGTCCGGCCGCACCAGGCCGAGGGCGGGCGCGTCCTCGGGCGCGTCGGCCAGGGCCGCGCGCAGGGCGTCGAGGCCGTCGACCGGCCGCGAGGCGAAGGCCGACTCCGCGCCCTCGGGCCACCGGGTCAGCACGCGGTGGGTCGGCAGCACGACGAGGCCCGGGTCCTCGAGGGCCGTCAGGCCCATGAGCACCCGATCGTAGGGGGCGTCCGACCCGTTCCCCGCCCGCCTGCGCGCGGCGCTCGTCGCGATAGGCGAGGGCCGTCTCGTAGCGGTGGTGCCCGTCGGCGATGAGGATCCAGCGGTCGCGCATCGCCGCCGCGACGGCGGCGTGCGCGGCCGGGTCGGCCACCCGCCAGACGCGGTGCACCGTCCCGTCGCGGTCGGCGAGCTCGGCGTCGGAAGGCGCCCTGGAGGCCGAGCGCCGCCCATGCCGGCCTGGCCGGGGTCGCGGTAGAGGCCGAAGACCGGCGAGAGGTTGGCCCGGACCGCGCGCGTCAGGCGCAGCCGGTCCTCCACCGGCCCCGCGTGCGTGCGCTCGTGCGGCCGCACGACGCGGCGCTCGTACGGCTCGAGCCCCACGGCGCCCAGGATCGTCCGCCGCTCGCGCGGGACGCCGTCCCCCAGCGTGAAGCTCTGGGTCCAGGCGATGAGGACCGGCTCGGGCGACGCGCCGATGACGCCGGTCGCCTGCCACGAGGCGATGAGCCCGCCGACCTCCTCGTAGGGCAGCTCGGGGAGGATCAGCCGGACCGCGTTGTAGGGGCTCGCCGCCAGGTACAGGCGGCGCTCGTCGCGGGAGATGACGTCGTAGGGCGGCGCCACGAGATCGCCGAGGGGACCGGCCGCCGCGGCGTAGCGCAGGGCGCGGAAGGGACGGACGTAGGCCACGGCGACAGCGTACGGCGAAAAAAAATTTTTTTTTTTTTTTTTTTTTTTTTTTTTTTTTTTTTTTTTTTTTTTTTTTTTTTTTTTTTTTTAAAAAAAAAAAAAAAAAAAAAAAAAAAAATTAGGCCCAGTCTGCGGACCACCTGGGCCGTCCGCGCCCGCGGCTACCATGGCCGGTCCGATGCTGGACGACCCCACCCCCGAGCAGCGCGCCCCAGTCACCCATGGGGGGGGTTCGGCCCTGGTGCTCGCCGGCGCCGGGGCCGCAAGACGCGCGTGTTCTGCGGGCGGCTCGCGTGGCTCGTCGGGGAGGCTTCCGCCGTCCGAGATCATCGCCCTGACCTTCACCCGCGAGGCGGCGCTCGAGCTCCGGCCCGGGCCGAGGAGCTGATCGGCCGCTCGCACGAGACGCTCCGCGTAACGACGTTCCACTCCTACGCGCTGGAGCTGGCGCGGGTCACGGGGTCGAGCGGGGGCTGCTGCCGGCGACCGCGGTGGCGCGGGGCGAGGACCGGATGCTGATGCTGCTGGAGCGGCTGGACGAGCTCGACCTGCGCGAGCACGACCTGCGCGGCGACCGCGGCAGGCTGGTCGCCGACTTCGTGGACCGCATCGACAAGTGCCGCGACCAGCTCGTTGATGCCGCCCAGTACCGCGCCTGGGCCGACGAGCGCCTCGCCGGGGCCGGGTCGCAGCAGCGGCCCACCGGGCGCGGCGCGAGGTCGAGATCGCCCGGGTTTTCGAGGCCCACGAGCGCTGGCTGGCCGAGGACGGCCGCGAGGACTTCGGCCTGTCCATCGCGCGGGCGCTCGAGCCGCTGCGCGCCCACCCCGACCGCCTCGAGGCGGCCCGGGCGGCCCGCCACGCCCTCGTCGACGAGTTCCAGGACACCAACCACGCCCAGGCCGAGCTCCTGTACCTCGTCGCCGGCGAGGCCGACAGCCTCATGGTCGTGGGCGACGACGACCAGGGCATCTACCGCTTCCGGGGCGCGTCGGCAAAGAACGTAGCCGACTTCCGGCGCCGCTTCCCGGGGGCGGGGGAGCTGCGGCTGGAGGTGAACCACCGCTCGACCCAGGCGATCCTCGACGCCGCCGCCGCGGTGGTCGCGCCGATCCCCGACCGCGCGGCCAAGCGCATCGTCGCCCGCGAGGGCGCCGGGCCCGCCGCCGCGCTTCTGGCGGCGCCCGACCCGGACGGGCAGGCGCGCGCCGTCACGGCCGAGATCGTCCGCATGGCCGAGGCCGGCGTCCCGCTCGAGGAGCAGGCCGTCCTCATGCGAGCGGTCCGGCTGGAGGCACGCCCGGTCACCGACGCCCTGGAGCGCGCGGGGGTGCCGCACCAGGTGCGGGGCGGCTTCGGCCTCTTCGAGCGCCGCGAGGTGCGCTCGGCGGTCGCCTGGCTCCGCGCCGCCGCCGACCCGTCCGACGCCCAGGCCCACCTGCGGCTGGCGTCCGACCGGCGCCTCGACGTCCCCTGGACCGAGGCCGCCGACGCGGTCTCGTCCGCCGCCGCCGCCGGCCGGCCGGTGGCCGGGCCGCTGGCCGCCGCCGCGCCGGCGCTGGCGCCGCTGCTCGAGGAGGCCGGGCGCGCGGCCGCCGGCCTGCCCCCCGCCGACGCGCTGCGCGCGATCGTTGACGGCTGCGGCCTGCGGGCGGCGGCGCTCGCGGCCGGCGGCGCCGAGGGCGCCGGCCGGCTGGCCGGGCTCGCCGCCCTGGAGCACCTCGCCGGCGAGATCGCCGTCGCCGAGCCGGCGCTCGACGCCCGCGGCCTGGCGGCCCGCCTGGCGGGCCTGGCCGAGATCGGCTTCCGCGGCGACGGCGCCGCGCCGCGCGAGCGCTCCGGCGTGCAGGTGATGACGATCCACCAGGCCAAGGGCCTCGAGTTCGACGCCGTCTTCGTGATCGGGCTCACCCGGGCCAACTTCCCGGGCTCCGACCGGGGCGGGGCCGACATCCCCGACGCCCTGCTGCCCGAGGTGCTGCCGCGCGGCCGCGACGCCCACGTGGCCGAGGCCCGCCGGCTGGCCTACGTCGCGATGACGCGGGCCCGCCGCCACCTGGTGCTGGCGACCGTCGCGGCGGGGTCCGGCGGCGTGGCGCAGGCGCCCTCGCCGTTCTTCGAGGAGGCGCTCGAGGCCGCCGCCGGCGCGGTCGAGGACGTGGGCGAGGCGCCCGAGCGGGCGCTGCTGGCCGCAGTCGCCGACCGGCACGCCGCCTTCGAGGAGGCCTCGGTGCGGGCGGCCGCCGCGGTCGCCGGCGACGACGCCGACGCCGGCGAGCGGATGGCCGCCGCCGAAGGCGCCGCCCGCGACCTCGTCGAGGCGCGGGCCCGGGCGCTGCGCCCGGCCCCGGCCCCCGAGCCGGTGCCGCGGCCGGCCCGCCCGGCCCGCCCGGGCCTGGAGCTGAGCCCGAGCGCCGTCGAGGCCTACCGCACCTGCCCGCTGCGCTACCGCTTCGCCGCGGTCGATCGGGTGCCGACCGCGCCCAGCGCCGCCCGCGCCGTCGGCGTGGCCGCCCACTCGGCCCTGGAGGCCCACTACCGGCCCGGCGGCACGGGCGGCGACGGCGAGGCCCTGGTGAAGCGCTTCGCCGCCGCGCTGCGGCGGGAGGGCGTCGCGGAGACGGCCGAGGGCCGCCAGGCGCTCGCGCGCGGTCGCGAGGCCCTGCCGCCCTACCACGAGCGGCTGGTGCGGAGCGGGACGCGGCCGCTGGCCGTCGAGCGCGAGTTCACCCTCACGGTGGGCCCGCACCGCGTGCACGGGCGCGCGGACCGGGTCGACGCGCACCCCGCGGGCGGCCACCAGATCGTCGACTACAAGACCGGCAAGGCGCCCGGGCCGGGCGGGCGCGGCGAGGACGACGACCTCGTGCTCCGGCTCTACCTGCAGGGCGCCCGCGAGGCCTGGGGCGTCGAGCCGCGCGGCGCGACGATCGTGCACGTGCTCGACGGGGAGGCGCGCGGCGTGCACCCCGACGCCGACGCCGACGCGGCCGCGGTCGAGGCCGTGCGCGACGCCGCCGAGGGCATCTCCAGCGGCAGCTTCGACCCGCGCCCCTCCTGGGCCTGCCGCACCTGCGACTTCGCGCTGCTCTGCCCGGCGCTCGACCGGTGACCCCGCTCGCGTCGCTCGAGGCCGGCGCGCCGCTGGAGGGCGTCTACGCCGTCCGGCGCAAGGAGCGGCGGCTGTCGCGCCAGGGGCGCCCCTTCCTCGCGCTGACGCTGGCCGACGCGACCGGCGCCGTGCCCGCCGTGGTCTTCGACGAGCCCGACTTCTTCGGCGGCCAGTTCGAGGAGGGCGACCGGGTGCGCGTCACCGGCCGGGTCGGGGAGCGCGACGGCCGCCCGAGCGTCGTCGTGAGCCACCTGCGCGCCGCGGCCGACGAGGCCGCCGCCGAGGACCTCCTGCCGCGCGCCCACCGCGACCCCGACGAGCTGTTCGGGTTCGTCCTGCACCTGGCCGACGAGGTCGCCGACCCGGGGCTGCGGGCGGTGCTCGACGCGCTCACCGGCGACGCCGCCCTGGCGCGCGACTGGCGCACGATGCCGTGCACCCGGTCGGGGCACCACGCGTACCTCGGCGGCCTGGTGGAGCACACGGTGGGGGTGGCGGCGATCGTCCAGTCCCTCGCGGCCTGGCACCCGCGCCTCGACGCCGACCTGCTGCTGGCCGCGGCGCTCGTGCACGACATCGGGCACGCGCGGGCCTTCCGTCTGGGCGCCACCTTCGAGGCCACCGACGAGGGGCGCCTGCTGGGGCACGTGGCGATCGGGCACGAGATCGTCGGCGACGCCGCACGGGCGCGCGGCCTGCCGGCCGCCCGCGCGCCGAGCTGCTGCACGCCATCGGCTGGCACCACGGCCCGCCGCCGGGCCAGGCGCCGGGCGCGGCGAGCCCGGAGGCGCTCGCGCTGTGGCGGGCGAACCAGCTCGAGACGGGCGTCAAGGCCCGCCTCGAGGGGCCCGGAGCGGCCATCGCCTGAGCCGGCGGGCGCTCCGGCGCCGGGCTACCGCGCGGGCCAGCTCCAGGGAGTAGTCGCCGGACAGCGACCGCCCCCGGACGCCCCGCGCCTCGACCCACACCTTGATGCCGCGCGCCCCGGGATTGGAGATGGTGACGGCCTCCGGCGCGAGGCCGCGGCGCCGGCTCTTGGCGAGGGCCCCGGGCCCGATCGCGCGCCGCGCGCCGGACCCCCACACGAACAGGTCGGTGGGAATGAAGCGCGCGGTCAGGCGCACCGACACGGCGCCGCCGCCGGGGATCCAGACCGGGTAGACGTCAACCGGGTCCTTCTGGACGTCGATCCGGGCGCGCACCGTCGCGCGCGCCGAGGCGCGCAGGAAGGGGCGGTCGGGGCGGAAGCCGGTGCTGCCGTCGATCCAGCGGATGTCGTCGTTCGGCTCGTAGGGGTCGTTGACGGGCGTGGACGCGCGGACGGCGGCGCCCAGGTCGAGCGCGCCCCACCCGGTGGAGATGTCCCAGCCCGGCCGCGCCAGGTCGCGGGCCGAGCGGCGCAGGATCTCGGCCACCTGGTCGGCCGACAGGCGGGGGTTCTCGGCGAGGACCCACGCCGCCGCCGCGCTCACCATGGGCGCGGCGAAGCTGGTGCCGTCCCACCGCGAGTAGCCGTCGGCGAGGCCGTCCTCGATGTCGGCCCAGGTCGGCACCGCCACGAGGATCGACTCGCCCGGCGCGGACACGTCGGAGTAGAGGTTCTGGTGGGAGAAGCCGGTCGGCTGGTCGAGGGCGTTGAGGGCGTTGACGGTCAGGACGTGGAGGTCGTTGCCCGGCTGGATCCACGGCTGGGTGGGGCGGAAGTTCCCCGACGCCGCGACCACCGTCGCGCCCGCGCCGAAGGCGTAGCTCGTGGCGTCGCGGTGCTCGCGGCAGGCCCCGAAGGGGCCGAAGCCGTAGCTGGCGTTGATGACCCGGGCGCCGTCGCGCACCGCCTGGCGGATGGCGGTCGCCACGTCCTGGCAGAGGCCCGAGCTGCCGTAGACCCACACCCGCGCGCCCGGCAGCACCCCCTCGAGGCCGCGACCGTCGCGCGGGGCGCCGATGACCCCCGCGACCGCCGTGCCGTGGGCGATGCCGTCCAGGAAGTCCGCGTACGGCGTCGTTGTCGTTGGCGTTCGGGAACGGGCCGTAGCGGCGCTGCTCGACCCAGCCGCCGGCCATCTCGGGGTGGTTGGGGTCGATGCCCGTCTCGATGATCGCGATCGGCGGGATCTTGGCCGCGGGCGGCTGGAGCCCGGCCGGCACCACGCGGGGCAGCCAGTCCTGCTGGGGAGCGCGAGCGGGTCGGCGCGGCGGCGCAGGCCGGCGCCGCGGCGCAGACCAGCGCCGCGGCGAGGAGTGCCGATCCTGCCGTTGCGTCGCGTGGGGTTGATAAACGCAAGCGTATTTCAGCAGGGCGCGGGCGCTCCCCCCCGAAAGGACAGTCCGTGCGCCCGCGGGATCTAGACGTTGAAGCGGATCTGGAGCACGTCGCCCTCCTGGACCACGTAGTCGCGCCCCTCCATCCGCAGGAGCGCCGCCTCGCGCGCGCGGGCGAACGAGCCGGCCGCGACCAGGGCGTCCCAGGGGATGACCTCGGCGCGGATGAAGCCGCGCTCCATGTCCGAGTGGATCCGCCCCGCCGCCTCCGCGGCGGTGGTGCCGCGGCCCACCGGCCACGCCCGCGCCTCGGGCGGGCCGGAGCCGGTGAAGAACGTCACCAGGTCGAGCAGCCGGTAGCCGGCGGCGACGACCGCGTCCGCGCCGCGCTCGCCGCCCAGCTCGAGCTCGGCCGCGAGCTCCGCCGCCTCGGCCGGGTCCATCGCGGCGAGCTCGAGCTCCATGCCCACCGGCAGCGCGAGCGCCTGCCCGCCCTGGGCCTCGGCGTGCGCCACCAGGCCCTCCGGCGGCGCCAGCCCCTCGTCGGTGTTGGCGAGGTAGAGGACGGGCTTGGCGGTCAGGAGCTCCATGCCGCTCCCCAGCGCCCGCGCCGCCCCTCGGCGACGGCGGGCGGCGCCTCCCCCGTCCAGCGCCGCGGCCAAGGCCTCCAGCGACGCCAAGTCGCCGCCGCCCGCCGCTCCCCCGCCCGCGCGCCCTTCCGCACCCGCTCCAGCCGGCGCTCCACCTGGTCGCGGTCGGCGACGGCGAGCTCGAGGTCCACGGCCTCCGCGTCCGCGACCGGGTCCACCCGCTCGTCGGGGTGGGGGACCTCGGCGTTGGCGAACGCCCGCACCACGTGGATGAGCGCGTCCGTCTGGCGGAGCTGCCCCAGCGCGGCCCCGCCGAGGCCCTCGCCCGCCCCGGCGCCGGCGGCGAGGCCGGCGATGTCCACCAGCTGCACCTGCGCCGGCACGCGCCGTGGGATGTCCTGGGCGTCGGCGATCGCGTCGAGCCGCGGGTCGGGCACGTCGGCCATCGCGCGCGCCGGCTCGCGGGTGGTGAACGGGTAGGGCGCGACCTCGGCGTCGGCGCCGGTCACCAGCGCGAAGAGCGCGCTCTTGCCCGCGTTCGCGCGGCCCACCAGGCCGAGGTCCACCCCTCAGCCCTCGCCTGGACGAGGCGGTCAGGTGCCCCCGAAGCCGACGCGCCCGGGTGCCTCGCCCGGCGCGAGGCGCACGTAGAGCAGCTCCTTCTCGGCGACCCAGAAGGTGCCCTCCTCGGCCTCGATCGCCCGCCACGCGGGCCCGTTGCCCGCCGCGAGCGCGCCGGTGAGCTCCTGGCTGACCGCCTCGTCCACGGTCAGGCGCAGCACCGTGCCGCTGTCGAATCCGAGCTCGAGCCGCCGCGTCGCCATGGGGGAGTCTAGTCGGGGCCGCTGCCCGGCCTGGACGAGCTCTGTCAGCACGCCGAGCGCGGAGCCGGGGTGGACGAACGCCACCAGGTGTCCCCCCAGGCCCGGCCGGGGCCGCTCGTCGATGAGCTCGATGCCGCGGGCGCGGAGGTCGGCGAGGGCGGCGTCCAGGTCATCGACCTCGAACGCGACGTGGTGCAGGCCCTCGCCCCGGCTCTCCAGGAAGCGCGCGATCGGCCCCTCGGGATCAAGGGGGCAGATCAGCTCGACCGCCCCCCCGGGCGGCCCGCAGAGCACGGCCTCGACCCCCTGGTCGGCCATCACCTCGCGGATCGCCGGGCGAAGGCCGAGCGCCGCGTCGAGGCGCGCGAGCGCCGCGTCGATGTCGGCCACGACGTAGGCGACGTGGTGGATCCGCCCCAGCACCGGGGGCTACCCGACGAGCTCGAGGCGGGGGTTCGGGCGCTCGTCGCGCCCGACCTTGGCGCAGGGGACGCCGTCCACACGCACCACGTCGGCGGTGAAGTCGTTCGAGCCGCCCAGGAGCGAGGTGCCCACCCCGTAGGCGTCCACCGGGACGCCGGCCTCCTCGAACTGCCTGATGCGGCGGGCGTCGAACCCGCCCGACGCGACGATGCGCACCCCGCCGTGGCCGGCGCCGTCGAGGGCCCGGCGCACCTTCCACACCAGCTCGGGCACGACGCCGGTGGGCCGGAAGCGGCCCATCTCGTGCCAGAGCGAGCGGTTGACCATGGTGCTCGCCGTGTCGAGGCGGACCCCCCACAGGCGCGGGCCGAGGGCGTCCGCGACCTCGAGCGCCGTCCGGACCGAGTCGTTCTCGAAGTCCACCAGCACCGTGACGTTCAGCTCGTCGGCGTAGCGCTCCGCGAACCGGCGGGCGGCGACCACCGTGTCGCCGCCGTAGGCCGCGATCAGCCCGTGCGGGACCGTGCCCATGCCCTTGCCGCCCCACCAGGACGCCTGGGCGTCCGTCGAGACGCCGATCGCGCCGGCGATGTGGGCGGCCCAGCCGTCGCCGGTCTGCACCTGCCAGTGGTCGAAGCGCGCCGGGAAGTACAGGATCGGCTTGCCCCCGGCCGCCGCCACGACGTCGCGAACGTTGCGGCTGATGAGCGTGCGGCGCGCCAGCACGCCGAGGTACAGCGTCTCGAGGTGGGCGAACAGGCTGTAGTCGCCCTGGATCGTGAGCACCGTCTCCCACGGCTCGATCTCGTCCCCGTCGTGCAGGGCCCGCACCTCCAGCCGGTCCCAGCCGGGCTCCCACCGGCCCGGGCCCAGGCGGCTGCCCGAGCAGAGCTTGAGGATGGCGATGGCCTCGTCCACCCCGCCGAGCACCGAGTGCTCGCGCTGGAACACCTGCATGACCACCTCGGGGTGGTGGTCGTCGTGCTCGAGCACCGCCCGCGTGAAGGTGAAGTAGGCGTCGCTGTAGTAGCCGTCGCGCATCCGCTCGACGGGGAGCTGGAACGTGCCCGGGTCGAGCCGCTGGCGGCGGCCGGCGGCCCTCATGGGCCCTCGCCGTCCTCGGGGAGCCTCGCGGGACGCGTCGACCAGAGCAAGCCGACGGCCGCCGCGGCGAGCAGCGAGATCCCGATCGCGATCACCCCGAGCCAGATGGCGGCGTCCGACCCGCCGTCATCGTCGTCGCCCGGCGGCGCCGCCCGCCGCGGACGATCCCGGCGCGCCGATCTCGACGGCGGCCGCCGGGCCCGGGTCGGTGGGCCCGCTCTCGGGCGCCTCGGCGCCGCCCTGGGGCTCCGGCGGGCCGGTCCACGGCTTCACCTGGCCGTCGGCGTAGGTCTGGCGGACGGGCCAGACCGCGACGCCCTCCTCGAAGGGCGTCCCCAGCAGGCGGAAGTCGGCGTAGCGGCCCACCGGGATCCGGCCGCCGCTGTAGACGACCCCGCGGAAGCTCCCGTCGGGACGGCGCAGCGGCGCGAGCCGCCAGCCCGGGGGCGGCTCGGCGAAGCTGAAGACGGTCACCTGGGCGGGGAACTCCACCCCCACCCTCGTCGTGGCGACGTCGCGCTCCGTGGGGACGCGGATCGTGAACTCGGTCGCCTCGCCGGCCGGGACCGACCCCGGCAGCACCTCGACGTGCGCGAGCGCCGCGCCGGCGCCGGCCAGCCAGGCCGCGGCGGCGAGCGAGGCGATCAGCGCCCTCACGCGCGCACGCTGTCGCTGAGGGCGTCGAGCATGGCGACGTAGATTAGAGCCTGGGTCCGGTCGGTCACGCTCATCCTGTAGGCGAAGGCCATCGGGCCGTGGGCGTCGGCGTCGATGGTCACGCGGGTGCCGTCGGGCTCGCGGGCCAGCCTCGTCCTGGTCGGCGCGCGCAGGCCGAGGCCCCTGGCCTCCCAGACGATCTCGTCCGGCGGCTCGACCGCCGTGAGGCGCGGCCGGGTGTAGAAGTCGCGGCCGCGCGGGTGGCGCAGGTTCAGCGCGAGGGTCGTCCCAGGCGCCAGCGGCCCGTCGAGCGTCGCCCCGACGCACTGCGGGTTCCACCGCGGCCAGCGGGCGAAGTCGGTCCAGCGCTCCCAGACCGCCTCCTGGGCCGCCGGGGCGACCACGGTCACCGAGACGCTCATCGCCCTGCGGGAGTCAGTCGCGCTTGTCGGCCGCCTCGGCGCGCAGCAGGGCCTCCATGGCGGCTTGGCCGACGAGCAGATCGCCCGAGCTCGGCTCGCGGGTGGCGAAGCCGGACTGCATGGCGTGGCCCATCCCGTGGACGGCCCGCGAGAGCGGATGCTCCGGGCGGCGCGCCGAGAAGGCGAACACCTCGACGGCGGCGCCGATGCTGAGCGCGGCGACGGCGGTCCGGCTGCCCAGCGTCCGCCCGAACAGCTTGCGCGCCACGGTGTTCCCGACCGTCGTGGTCACGAGCAGCGGGACGACGAGGTTGCTGCCGCAGCGGTCGTGCTCCTTGGCGTGGTCGGCGGCGTTCTCGACCTCGTCGGCCCCGCCCGCCTCGTAGGCGGCGATGCTCTTGTGCTCCACCGCGTGCCAGACCGCCGCCTGCGAGCCGCGCAGGCTCACGAGCGCGGGGGCGAGGCCGGCGACCGCGCCGACCGCCTCCTGGGCGAGCACCGAGCGCAGCCGCATCCTGGCCATGGCCGCGACGCCCATCGCGGTGACCGCGGCGACGGCGGCCCGGGGGTCCTCCAGCGCGAAGCGGGCCTGGGGCAGCTCGCGCCGCACCGCCGGCAGCACCGTGAAGGCCTCGCCGAGGCGCACGAGGCCGCGCGCGAGCGGCAGGTCGGTCAGGGGGCCGGCGCGCAGCAGGCGCTTGCGGCCGGACGCGACGACCATCCGGCCGTCCTCGTCCCGCACCGCGGCCGCCCAATGGCGCGGGCCGTGGACGAGAAGCCCGTTGGCGAGGGCCATGCCCCCCAGGCGGTGGCTGCGCGGCGGTTCGTCCACCGGCTCAGACTAGCGCCTCGGCCTCGATCTCCACCCGCCAGCGCGGGTCGAGCAGCGCCGGCCACGACCACCATCGTCGCGGCGGGCCGCACCTCCCCGAAGGCCGCGCCGTGGACCGACCCCACCGCCTCCGCGTCGGCGGGGTCCACGATGAACATCCTGGTGCGGACCACGTCCTCGAGCCCGGCGCCCAGCGCCTCGAGGGCCGCGGCGACGATCTCGAGGCAGCGACGGGCCTGGACGGCGGGGTCGGGGTCGCAGGAGCCGTCGGGCCACACGGGCGCGGTGCCGGAGACCAGCACGCGGTCGCCCACGCGCACGGCGCGGCTGAACCCGATGGCCTCCTCGTACGGCGACCCGCTCGACGCCCGCCGGCGCGCCCGGCTCACCCGCGCGCCCGGCGCGCTTCCGAGCGCGACTCGGCCGCCAGGCGGCCGGCGGCCGGGTCGCTGTGGTCGACGAACGACATCATGGCCGCGATCGCCGTGTGCCCCGCGACCTCGGCGATCTGGCGGTGCATCTCGCGGACGACCCGGCGATAGGACTCGTGCCCCTGCGGCTGGCTGCGGAGCTCGATGAGGTGCATCGCCTCGCGCGCGTTCAGGAGCATCGTGAAGCGGATGCGGTGCGCGAGCGTGACGGCGTACGCGGCCTCGTCCGGCACGACCTCCGCCAGGTCGTCGTGGAGCCGGGCGCTCGCCGCCTGCACCGCCTCGTACGCGTCGCCTCCGCCCGCCTCGGCGACCTCCGCCGGCATGTCGTAGCCGAGCCTCGGCGTCAGCGGTTGGGCCTGGAGGGTCAGCATGCGGTGGCGCTGGAGGTCGCGGTACGCCCCGTAGTCGCACACGACCTCGAAGGC
This sequence comes from Miltoncostaeaceae bacterium, assembly GCA_963835685.1. Lineage (GTDB taxonomy): Bacteria > Actinomycetota > Thermoleophilia > Miltoncostaeales > Miltoncostaeaceae > DATAGF01. Next base: position 24,610 of record CAWIGI010000007.1, on the reverse strand, counting down.
GTACGTCGTCGCCTCGAGCGCGCGGCCCGGGCGCTGGCGGCGGTCGGAGCGGTCGCCCGCCCAGGCGGCGAGCGCCCGCGCGCGCTCGCGCGGCGTCGAGCTCGGCGGCCCGCGACCGGGCCTCGGCCAGGCCGCCGCCCCCGGCGGGCCAGAGCGCGTGGGCGAGCACCCGCGCCTCGCCGTCGGGGTCGAAGTCGACCAGCCGCACCCGCGGCCCGGCCGGGACCTCGGCGGGCGAGGGCAGCAGGCGGCCGGCGATCTCGGCGGCCGCGAGCTCGGACGCGCGCAGGTAGCGCCCGTGGGCGACGCCCCGGTCCTCCCGGTCCACCCGGGTGAGGAACGCCGGGATCACCTTGCGCAGCTCGGTCAGCATGCGGGCGGCGCACTCGCGGGCCTCGGGCAGCGGGTGGGCGCCCATGCGCACGAGCATGGCCTCGTACGCCTGGCCCGAGGCGAAGATCCCGACGTTGGCGGTCGTCGCGGCCGGCAGCAGGCCCCGCAGGAGGTCGAGGGCGCGCGCCCGCACCGCGCGCTCGCGCGCGGCGGGCGCCGTCGCCGGATCCTCGGGCACCTCGCGGCCGACGTGCTCGACCATCGGGGCAGCAGGTCGCGGAGTAGGCGTCGAACGCCCCGTCGAGCGTCCTCGTGTAGGAACGCCCGAGCTCGGGCTGCGCCATGACGGTCGCGGGGCGGTGGTAGCGGTAGGCGCCCCCGGGCCGGTCGGTGAAGGCGATGTACCGCGTGGACTGCTCGAGGTAGCTCGCCAGGCGCCCCCACTGCAGGACCTTGGTCAGCAGGTTCGAGGCCCCCTCGACGGCGACGTGGGCCCCTCCGAGCTGGGCCACCGAGTCGTCGCCGTACTCCGCGAGCACCCGGTCGTAGAGCGCCTCGGCGCGCGCCTCGCCCACCCGGGGCGCTGCCTCCTGGGCGACGGGTGAGTCCGGCAGGAACTCGTCGAGCAGGAGGCGCCGGAGCGACTTCGGGCTGCGCGAGTAGCGGGCGAAGAGCGCGCCCTTCACCACCTCGGGGAGCCCGGTCAGGGCGAAGACCGGCCCGACCGGATCCGTCACGTAGGGCGCGACCCTGGCCCGCTCGGCCTCGCTGAGGTCGTGGGCCGTCATTTCGGCTGCGTTCCAACGGGGTTGGCGTCCTGCGACAAGACCGCCATCCTAGTCGGGTGCTCGGAGGCCGCCTGATCGCCGCCGCGGTGGCGGCGACCGCCGCCGCGGCTGCCCCTCACCCCCTCCGCCGCCGCCGCCCCGGCGCCGGCGGTGCTGGTGCGCGTCGCGCCGGCGGACGCCGCGGACGTCCTGGGCCCCGCCGCGCGGCCGGTGCTGCCCCCGGCGTCGGTGGCGCGGCTCGAGCGACGGGTCGGGCCGCCGGCTGCCCGAGCTGCGCGGCCTGTACCGGATCCGGGCCGACGGCCCCGCCGCCGCCCGGCGCACGGCGTCCAGGCTCGACGCGCGGCCCGCCGTCCGCGCCGCCGTCGAGCCGGCCCCCGTGCCCCCGCCCGCGGTCTGCCGGCCCGAGCCCGAGGGGGGCTGGCCCGTCTTCGATCCGCGTGGCCGCGACGCCCGACCTCTCCGGCTACCAGGACTACCGCGCGGGCATGGACGTCCCCGACACCGCGGCGGGGGCCGGCGTGCGGGTCGGCGACGTCGAGTACGAGTGGCGCCGCACCCACGAGGAGCTCGCCGGAGCGGGCGCTCCCGGCGCCGGTCCGCCGGCCCGGGGGCCTCCCCGGGTTCCTGGCCGAGGACCACGGCACCGCCGTGCTCGGCCTCCTCGGCGCCGACGTCGACGGCGAGGGGACCACCGGCGTGGCGCACGACGCCCGGATCCTGCCGCTGTCGCCCTTCTTCGAGCACGACCCGGACGTCTACGACCTGCCCAGGGCGGTCCTGGAGGCGGCGCTCGCGCTGCGGCGCGGCGACGTGCTGCTGATCGAGCAGCAGACCACGCTGCGGACGCCGTCGGGCGCGGTCTTCGCCCCGGTCGAGGCCGACCCGGCCATGCGGGACCTCATCCGGGACGTCGTCGACGCCGGCATCGTCGTCGTGGAGCCGGCCGGCAACGGCGGCCGCGACCTGGCGAGCCTCAACCTGCTCCTGGCTGGCCGACCCGGCCGACCCCGCCAACAGCGGGGCGCTCCTGGTCGCCGGGGGCGAGTCGCCCGCCACGGGCGTCGACCTGGCGCGGACGCCGGGCTCGAACTACGGGGCCCGGGTGGACCTCCAGGGCTACGGCGCGGGGGTCGTGACGACCGGCTACGGGCTGGGCATCGGGCCGCGGCAGCCCGAGGACCGGGCCTACACCGCGTGCTTCGACGGGACCTCGAGCGCCTCGGCCACCGTCGCGGGCGCCGTCGCGGCCCTGCAGGGCCTCGCGATCGACGTGCACGGGGGCGCCGCTCACCCCGGCCGCGGTGCGGGCGGCGCTGGTCGGCGACCGGCGAGCCCCAGGCCGGCCCGGCGGAGGAGCAGATCGGCCCGCGCCCCCAGGTCGCCGACGCCGCCGCCCTGCTCGGCCCGGTCGAGCCCCCGGCCGGCCCGGACCCGCCGGCCGCGCCGCCGCCGGCGTCCCCGCCCTCCGCGGTCCGGCCCCGCGCGCCGCGCCGGGCGCAGGCCGTCGCGCGGCCGGCCGCGCGCGGCGCGCGGGCGCGCCTCGACCGGCGGGCGGGCACCCTGACGATCACCCTGCGCGGGCTCGCGCCCCGCGCCGTCGTCTTCGCCGCGGGGCGCCGGGTCCGCGTCGCCGCGGGGCGGCGGATCGTCCTTGCCGTCCTCACGCCGCGGCGCTTCGTCCTCGTCGTCGCCGCGCCCCGCGAGGGCCGGGGTCGCCTACGTCCCCGGCGCGGTTCCGCGTCACGGTCCCGGCGAGGGGGCCGGCGCGCGTCGTGCGTCTCTGAGCCGGCGGGGCGTCACCCGCCCCGGCTACCAGGACGTGGTGGACCCGCTCGTGTCGGTCTGGTCCCTCGGCCAGACGGCCGGCAGGTCGACCTCGAAGTTGCCCTCCTCGTCGGCGTGCTTCTTGTGCCACTCGGTGAAATTGGGGATCGAGAAGCCGATCGACCTGGAAGCTGTGGCGGTCGACCCGGACGATCAGCTCGCGCTCCGGGTCGAGCACCGCGAGGGCCGGGGCGGGGATGCCGTAGGAGCAGTGGTAGGCGTCCTTCTCGGCGTCGTAGCGCGTCATCGTGTCGGACGGCGAGTGGGTCCCGCCGCCGACGGCCGAGGCCGGCCCCTCGGGCGGCTCCTCCCCGCCGGGCGGGGTGCCCGGCGGCGGTGTCGGTGGGGTGGTGCTCATGAGCCTCCTTCCAGCAGGCGCTGGGCGATCGCCCGGACCTCTTTCCCGTCGGCCCGGCCCGCCATGCGGGACATGGCCGCCTTCATCACGCGGCCGAGGTCACCCGGGCCGGCGGCGTCCTCGGCGGCGATCACCTCGGACACGACGGCGGCGATGGCCGCCTCGTCCATCTGCGCCGGGAGGTAGGCCTCCAGCACCGCCATCTCCTCGGTCTCGCGCGCCACCAGGTCCTCCCGCCCGCCCGCCCGGAAGTGGTCGATCGACTCGCGGTGCTGCTTCACCAGGCCGCGCAGGACGCGGACCGCCGCGTCGTCGGGCAGGGACCCACGGGCCTCGATCTCGGCGTTCTTCAGCGCGGCGCGGCCGCGCCGGATCGCGCCCAGGCGGACCTTGTCGCCGGAGCGCATGGCGTCCTTGAGGTCGTTGTCGAGCCGCTCGGCCACGCCGGCGGCCGCTCATCGGGCATGCGTGGAGTCCTCCCTGCCACCCGCACTCTACGGATGCCCGTCCCGCCACGCCGTCCCCGGCGCCCGTCGAAGGGGCGGTCCAGGAGCCAGAAGAGGGCGAGCGCGAGCGCCGCCACGGAGGCGATGTACCAGGGCCATGGACCCAGCAGGTCGATCAGGCTGCTCCGGGCCGGGCGGCCGCCGCAGGAACATGTAGTTGCCGTCGAAGGCCACCGTCCCGATCGCGGCCAGGGCGGTCACGCCGAGGCTCCAGGCGTAGACCCGCGGCACGGCCCCCGGCCGGGGGGTGCGCCGCCGCCCCCAGGCCAGGAAGACCGCGGCGATGACGACCCCGGCGTGCGCGACGAAGAACCACCACCAGCGGTAGTCGGGGAACCCGCGGCGCAGGTCGGGCGTCAGCAGCGCCTGGACGGTCGCCGTCATCGCCCAGAAGTAGGTCAGCTCGAAGGCCAGGGCGCTGGGCCGCCAGAGCGCGATCACGGCGGCGATCGTCGCGGCGTCGGTCAGGTGCAGCGGCAGGTCGCCCCGTGCCGACAGCCCCTCGTCGAGATGGAGGACGACGTGGAAGGCGATCTCGTTGAGCACGAGCAGCACCGCGAGCCCGCGCGCCACCGGCGTGATCCAGGCGGCGCCCGGGTCGCGACGGGCGGCCAGCCCGAGGCCGACGCAGGCCGCGGCCGTGGCGCCGAGGACGATGAGGTGCTGGGGGGAGAACAGCTCCACCGGCCGGCCGCCTCAGAAGGGCTGCTCGTCGGCCTCGGCCTCGCCGCGCGCCCTGCCGCGCAGCTCGCGCAGGCGCGCCGACAGCTCGCCCTCGGGTCCGCGACCGGTGGGATGGAAGAAGGACGCGTCCTCCAGCCCCTCGGGCAGGAGGGACTCGTCGAGCACCCCGTCCGCGCTCGTCGTGCGGGGAGCGGTACCCCTCCCCGTGGCCGAGGTTGCGGGCGTTGGCGCGGCTCGCGTCCCGCAGGGCCAGGGGAGGGCGCCGCGCCCCCTCGCGCTCGACGAGCGCCTGGGCCGCGTTGATGGCGGCGTAGGACGCGTTCGACTTGGGCGCGAGGGCGATGTAGGTCGTCGCCTGGGCGAGGTTGATGCGGGCCTCCGGCAGGCCCACGAACTCGACCGCGCGGGCCGCCGCCACCGCCACCTCGAGCGCGCGCGGGTCGGCGTTGCCCACGTCCTCGCTGGCGGCGACGATCAGCCGCCGGGCGATGAACTTCGGGTCCTCCCCGCCCGCGATCATCACCGCCAGGTAGTAGATGGCGGCGTCGGGGTCGCTGGCGCGCAGGCTCTTGATGAAGGCCGAGATCGTGTCGTAGTGGGCGTCGCCCTCGCGGTCGTAGACGACCGCGCGGCCCCCCGAGGCGGCGCGCACCGACTCGACGGTGACCTCCCCGCCGTCGGGCGTGCCCGCGGCGGCCGCCTCGAGCAGGTTGAGGGCGCCGCGGGCGTCGCCGTTGGCGCGGGCGATCAGCGCGCCGCGGGCCTCGGCGCCCAGGCGCACGCGCCCGGCGAGGCCCTGCGGCTCCGCCAGCGCCCGGTCGATGAGCGCGCCGACGTCCTCGGGCCCGAGCGGCTCCAGCACGAACACCCGCATCCTCGACACCAGGGCCGCGTTCACCTCGTACCAGGGGTTCTGGGTGGTCGCGCCGATCAGCGTGACGAGGCCGTCCTCGACGGCCGGCAGCAGCGCGTCCTGCTGGGCGCGGTTGAAGCGGTGGATCTCGTCGAGGAAGAGCACGGTGCGGCCGCCGGCCGCCAGTCGGTCCCGCGCCCGCGCGAGCACCGCGCGCACGTCGGCGACCGTCGCCGACACGGCCGACAGCTCCTCGAACTCGGCGGCCGTGCGGTGCGCGACCACGCGCGCGATCGTCGTCTTGCCGCTGCCCGGCGGCCCGTACAGGACCATCGACGGGACGCGGTCGCCGGCGATCGCCTCCCGCAGCGCCCCGCCGGGCCCGAGCAGGGCGGGCTGGCCCACGACCTCGTCGAGCGTGCTCGGGCGCATCCGCGCCGCGAGGGGCCGGGCCGTCTCCAGGCGCGACCGCACCGCCTCGCCGAAGAGGTCGTCGCCGCCCGCCGGAGGCCGGCGCCTGGCCATCACGCGCGCGCGCCCGCCACGCGCCGCGGGGCGCTCGGGCAGCAGCAGGGCGACGGCGGCCCCCACGCAGCGGCAGCGCCGCGACGCCCCAGATGGCGGCCTCGCGGCCGGCGGCGTCGGCGATCGCGCCGAAGAGCGCCAGCCCGGGCGGCGCCGAGCCGATGGCGCCGAAGCCGATCATCAGCCCGGCGGCCAGGGCGAGGCGGTCGGGCAGGTACTCCTGGCCCATCATCACGGTGACCGAGAACGAGGCCAGCAGGACGAACCCGGCCGCGGAGAGCAGCGCGATGCTGGCGCCCCGCCGGTGAGGAGGAAGCCCGCGATGAGCGGGCTCACGACCGGCATGGTCCACATCAGCATCCGCCGCCCGCCGATGCGGTCGGCCAGCGCGGCGCCGGCGACCGTCCCCACCGCGCCCGCCCGCCGCGAAGGCGGCGACGGCGAAGCCGGCCTCCTGGTCGGAGAAGCCGCGGTCCTCCACGAGCAGGAGCGGCGCGAGCGCGAGCAGGCAGAACTGGGTCCACGTGCGCATGCTCGTGACGAACAGCAGCAGCCCGATGCTCCAGGCGCTCGCGCGGCCGCGCCGCGGTGCGGGCTCGCGGGGCGCCGGGAGGGCCACGGCCAGCCGCCGGCGCTCGCGGTGCAGCCACAGCGAGACCGCCAGCCCGGGCACCAGGAAGACCAGGGTCGCGCGCTCGTCGAGCAGGGGGATGAAGAGCGCCGCGAGCAGCGGCCCGGCGGCGAAGCCGGCGTTGCCCCCCACCATGAACCACGCGAGCCCGGTCGCCTTGCGCTCGGCCGAGATCTGGTTGGCGACGCGCGCCGCCTCGGGGTGGAACGCGGCGATGCCGAGGCCGGACCCCACGATGCAGGCCATCACGCCGAGGTAGCCGCCGGCGAGCCCCGACAGCGCGAGGCCGCCCGCGCCGATGGCCACGCCGCCCCAGAGGAAGGCCGGCGACGGGCGGCGGTCCGCCAGCAGCCCGAAGGCCGGCTGGATCGCGGACGAGACCAGCAGCGACGCGCCGAGGATCATGCTGGCGGCGAGGTCCGAGAGCGCGAAGATCGCCGTGAAGACCGGGATCATCGCCGGCACGGCGCCGACGAGGCGTCGATGACGAAGTGGCCGGAGGCGAGCAGGGTCAGGCCGGCCGCGGTCCATCGACCCGCGCGCCCCCGCGGGTTGCGACCGCCGTGCGGGACGGTCGCGCTCATCGCGCAAGAGTACCGCAAGAGTAGGCTGTCTCCCGTGCCGGGCGGGCGGCCAATACTCGGTCGCGACCTCCAGGCGGCGCTGCGGTCGTTCGGCCCCGGCGACGCCGACGCCGCCGCCCTCAGGGCGGCGATCCCCGACGACGCGGCCGTCGGGAGCTACGAGGAGCTGGCGCGCGGCCGCGCCGCCCGAGCGGCTCGGGCTCACGTCAGGCGCCCACGCGGCCCTGTTCGGGCCCCTCTTCGGCGAGTTCGAGTGAGCCCTCGGAGGGCTCGAGCTCGGCGACGCTCTCGATCTCCGCGGCGACGTCCTCCTCGCGCTCCTCGTACCAGCTCGGGCTCGTGATGAGGCTGTAGCAGCGCGCGCCGGCGAGGCCGAAGCCGAGCGAGCAGAGACGATCAGCACCACGGGCGTGAACCCGCCCGAGTCGACGCCGAAGAGGCCGGTGGGCGTGTCCAGCCGGGCGTCGGCGACCCCGCAGAAGACGAGGCCCACGACGAGGGCCGTCACGGCCGCCGAGCACCAGGCCCTGGATCGTCCAGTGGCGGCGCACCAGCCGCGTGATGACGAGGCCGTGGAACGCCATCAGGACGACCGCGCGCGGCCAAGGTGGCGTAGAGCCCGGTGGGCCCGGCGGTGTCGCCGACCAGCGGCGAACGCCTCGCGTGGCGCCCGCTCCTCCTCGGCCGACCCCTTGATCATCGTCCCGAGGACGTGGTTGAAGTCGAGGTCCGTGTAGCCCTTGCGGAACGACCCCTGCACCATGATGAGGAACACCACGGCGCCCACCGACGCCGCTGACGACGATCGCCGCCAGGGCGCGGACCGCGCGGACTCACGGCGGGCCGCCCTCGGCCTCGTGGGGGTTCGCGCGCAGCCACGAGATGCGCAGGAAGAGGTCGCGGTCGGAGACGTCGGGCTCGAGGTCGAACGCCTCGCCGCAGAGCGGGCAGGCCGTGAAGGGCTGGAAGGACGGGATGCCGTCCTCGTCGGCCGCGCCGGTCGGGATCAGCATCAGGTCGCCCCAGCAGTCCGGCGTCGGGCAGCGGGTCCTGCCGTCGATGTTCGAGAAGGCGCTCTTGGGGAGGGTCGGGCGGGCCATCGCCGTCATCTTGGCTGCCGGTGGCGCTATACTTTTCAAAGTATTGAGCCGGCCGGCCCGGGCGCGCAATCGCCGGCCGCCGGAAAAGGGTAGAATCCCCGCGTAGAATCGCTGGTTCAGCCGCTTCACTGGAGACGACATGGCGCGCAGCTACCAGGATCTCCTCGCGAACGCCCGCGAGCAAGTCCCCGAGGTTCAGGTCCCGGACCTCGCCGCGCGGCGCGACGCCGGCGATCCGCCGCTCGTGATCGACGTCCGCGAGCAGTCCGAGTGGGACGAGGGCCACATCCCGGGCTCGATCCACATCCCCCGCGGCCTCCTCGAGAGCCGCATCGCGGGCGTCGCCCGCCCCGACCAGGAGATCGTGCTCTCCTGCGCCTCCGGCAACCGGTCGCTCCTGGCGGGCACCACGCTGCGCGAGATGGGCTACGAGGACGTCTCGAGCCTCGCCGGCGGCTTCGCCCGCTGGAAGCAGAGCCGGCCATCCCTTCGACGTCCCGCGGACGCTCACGCCCGATCAGCGCTCGCGCTACAGCCGCCACGTGCTCCATCCAGGAGATCGGCGAGGAGGGCCAGCTCCGGCTGCTGGACTCGAAGGTCCTCCTGATCGGGGCCGGCGGCCTCGGCTCGCCCGCCGCCTTCTACCTCGCCGCCGCCGGCGTGGGCACGCTCGGCCTGGTGGACGACGACGTGGTAGACGCCAGCAACCTGCAGCGCCAGATCATCCACACGACCGACCGCGTCGGCATGCCGAAGGGCGAGTCGGCGAAGATCGCCATCGAGGCGCTCAACCCGGACGTGCAGGTGAACGTGCACCCGTTCCGGGTGGACAAGGACAACGTCCTCGACCTCATCGCCGGCTACGACCTCATCGTCGACGGCGCCGACAACTTCCCCACCCGCTACCTCCTCAACGACGCGGCGCTCATGGCGCGGACCCCGCTCGTGCACGCGAGCATCCTCCGCTTCGAGGGCCACGCCTCGGTGTTCCTGCCCTACGAGGGCCCCTGCTACCGCTGCCTCTTCCCGGAGCCGCCGCCGCCCGGACCTGGCGCCCTCCTGCGGCGAGGCGGGCGTGCTGGGCGTGCTCTGCGGCGTGATGGGCAACATCCAGGCGAACGAGGCGATCAAGCTGCTGCTCGGCATCGGCGACACGCTCTCCGGCCGCCTCCTGATCTACGACGCCCTGGGCATGACCTTCACCGAGCTCAAGGTGCGGCGCGACCCCGACTGCCCCGCCTGCGGCCCGAACGCGGTGCTCGAGTTCCGCGACTACGACGCGTGGTGCGCCGGCGTCGGCAGGCACCGCGAGGCGGCCGCAACGGCGTGAGCATCGTCCGGATCCCGCCGGTGCTGCGGCAGGCCACCGGAGGCGAGCGCGAGATCGAGGTCGGCGGCTCGACCGTCAGCGAGGTGCTGGACGCGCTCTACGCCAAGCATCCGGGCGTGCGGGCCCAGCTGCAGACCTCCGAGGGCGAGCTGCACCGCTTCGTCAACGTCTACCTCAACGACGAGGACGTCCGGCTGCTGTCCTGGCTCGACACGGAGGTCGTCCGACGGCGACACGCTCCTGATCCTGCCGGCGATGGCCGGGGCGGCGGCGCGCGTGACCGACCTCGGCCTGGCGCCGCCTCCGGCGGCGGTCTCGCCGGACCTCGTCGCGACGATCGGCGAGACGCCCCTCGTCGAGCTCCACCACGCCTCCCCCAACCCGGACGTCCGGATCCTCGCCAAGCTCGAGAGCCACAACCCCACCGGCTCGATCAAGGACCGCACCGCCCTGTCCCTGATCGAGGACGCCGAGCGCCGGGGCGCGGTGCGGCCGGGCGACACGATCATGGAGCCGACCTCCGGCAACACCGGCATCTCGCTCGCGATGATCTGCCGGGTGCGCGGCTACCGGCTCGTCGCCGTGATGCCGGAGAACGTCACGCGCGAGCGCCGCCAGCTGCTGGAGCTGTACGGGGCCGAGATCGTGCCCACCGACGGCGAGTTCGGCTCGAACGGCGCGGTCGAGGTCGCCCGGCGGCTCGCGGCCGAGAACGGGCTGTACATGCCCTTCCAGTACGGCAACCCCGCCAACCCCCGGGCGCACTACGAGGGCACCGGCGAGGAGATCGTCCGCGACTGCCCCGAGATCGACGTCTTCGTGGCGGGCCTCGGCACCGGGGGCACCCTCATGGGCGCGTCGCAGCGGCTGAAGGAGCATCGCCCGGAGATCCAGGTCGTCGCCTGCGAGCCCATGCAGGGCGACCCCGTGAGCGGCCTCCGGAGCCTCGAGGACGGGTTCGTGCCGCCGATCCTCGACGTGTCGCGCCTCGACCGCAAGCTGCTGGTGTCCAACCGCGACTCCATCGTCATGACGCGGCGGCTCGCCTCCGAGGAGGGCATCTTCGCCGGCGTGTCGTCCGGCGCCGTCATCCACACCTGCGCCCGCCTCGCCGCGGAGATGAGCCGCGGCACGATCGTCGGGATCGTCTGCGACGGCGGGTGGAAGTACCTCTCGGCCGGCATCTGGACCGACGACGTTGACGAGGTCGAGGTCAAGTTGGACCGCGGCGTCTTCTGGTAAGCCCGGCGCCGACGATCGCGTAGCGTTCTCCCGGTGAGGATCGCCCCGGGGCTGGTGCGTGAGCTCGTCGACCACGCGATCGCCGATCTGCCCAACGAGTGCTGCGGGATGATCTCCGGCTCGGACGGCGAGGCCACCCGGGTGCTCCGGGCGGCCAACACCGAGGGCAGCCCGTTCATGTACGTCATGGACCCGCGCGAGCAGCTGCGGATCATGGACGACATCGAGAGCTCGGGCGAGGATCTGCTCGCGATCTACCACTCGCACACGCGTTCGGCGGCCTACCCGTCGCGGACCGACGTCGAGCTCGCGTTCTTCCCCGACACGCTCTACCTGATCGTGTCGATCGCCGACCGGGACGCGCCCGAGATCCGCGCGTTCAAGATCAGCCGGTCCGCGCCGGACGGCGACCAGATCGCCGAGGAGCCCGTGGAGATCGGGTGAGGAGGGCGCTCGCCGCGCTCCTGTGCGCCTGCGCGGTCGCGCCCGCCGTGGCGTGCGGGGGCTCGTCCGGCGACGAGGCCTCCGAGCCGGCGACGGCGACCGCGCCCCCGCCCGCCCGGCCCCGACGGCGCCGGCGGGCGACCTGGCCGCGCTGCTCCCGCCCGAGGACGCCGTCGGCGGCCTCCGGCCGGGGGCCCCGCGCGCGCTCCCGACCGCGCAGGCGTTCGTGGACGCCCTCTACCAGGCCGGCGACCCGGCCCGCGACCAGGCGCGGCGGCGGCTCGTGGAGGGCGGCTACCGGGACGGTGTGGTGCGGGACCAGGCCGGCGAGGACCCCGAGGGGGGCGCCGCCCTGGTCCGCAGCTACGTCATACGGATGCGCGACGACGCGGCGGCCCGCCGGGAGGTCGACGACGGCGGCGGCGGAGGTGCGGGGCAGCACGCTCGGCGACCCGGCCGAGGTCGCGGTGCCGGGCGTCGACGGCGCGCGCGCCCTCCGGGTGGAGGTCTCGCAGGGCGGCGTCTCCGGGTCGGTGATCTTCGTGACCTTCCCCGCGGGGGCCGAGGTCTACGGCATCCAGGCGGTCTCGCGGGAGGGGGCGGAGCTGCCGGAGGACGAGGTGCTGGCGGCGGTGCAGGACCTCGCCGAGCGGGTGCGCACCGGCCCGTAGCCGGGCCGCGTGCCTCAGTTCAGATCGCGACGGCGCAGCAGCGCAGCGCCTGCGGCGAACGCCGCGCCGATCCAGGCGAGCAGCAGCAGGACCGCGACGCCCGGGGCGAGGAACTCGACGTCGCCGGCCGCGACGTCCTCCGCGTCGAGGCCCTGCGCGGCCGGCGGCAGGGCGTTGAAGGGCCCGAAGCGGCCGACGTCGGGCGCGAGTGCGAAGAGGACCGGCTCCACGGCGAACATGACGAGCAGCACGCCGATGATCGCGGCCACCTGGTTGCGCGCGAGCGCCCCGATGCCGACGCCGAACGCTCCCAGCAGCGCCGCGACCAGCGCGTTGCGGCCGGCCTGGGCGCCGAGGTCGGCGACGCTCGGCGTGGGCAGCCCGCGGATCGACAGGATGGTCAGGCCGAGGGCCGCGACGGCGACCGCGATCGCCAGCGACATCGCCACCCCGGCCGCGGCGAACGCGAGGGTCTTGGCGGCCAGGAAGCGCAGCCGGTCCGGCGCGGCGAGCAGGGAGCTCGTGATCGTGCGGTGGCGCCACTCCCCCGTGATGCCGATGACGGCCAGGAGGAGGATGAACAGGCTGCTCGTGTCGGTGGTGAAGACCTCGGTCAGCACGTCCTCGGCCGAAGGCTCGGTCAGGCTCGCCACGAGGCCGGTGATGACCAGCGAGGTGAACACGGCGAGCCCGGCGAGCGCCGCGAAGGTCCGCGTCGTGCGCAGCTTGATCAGCTCGGCGCTCAGGAGACGCCTCATGCCGCAGCCTCCGTGAGCTCGAGGAAGGCGTCCTCGAGCGAGCGCGAGACGGCCACGAGCTCGACGAGGGCGATGCCGTGCTCGGCGGCGGCCTCGCCCACCGCGCGCGGCGGCGCCCCCAGCGCCAGGACGGCCCCGGTATCGTCGTACTCGGCCGGGATGCCCCGCTCGGCGAGGACCGCGGCGAGCCGGTCGTCGTCCGTGGAGCGGACCCGCGTGACCGCTCCGGCCCCTCCGAGGACCTCCTCGATCGAGCCGCTGGCCCGCAGGACGCCGTCGGCGATCACCACGACGTCGTCGGCGCTCTGGGCGACCTCGGCGAGCAGGTGGCTGGAGACCAGCACGGCGCGCCCGCGCGCGGCCTGGTCGCGCAGGAGGTCGCGGATCCAGCGGATGCCGGGCGGATCGAGGCCGTTGGTCGGCTCGTCGAGCACCAGCACCTCCGGGTCGCCGAGCAGCGCGGCCGCGACGGCCAGGCGCTGGCGCATCCCCATCGAGTAGCCCTTCACGCGCCGGTCCGCGGCGGCCGTCAGGCCGACCTGAGCCAGCACCTCGGCCACCCGCGACTCGCCGTGCCCGCCCGCGGCCGCCAGCACCCGGAGGTGGTCCCGCCCGGTGCGGCCGGGATGGAAGCTGGCCTCCTCCAGGACCGCGCCGACGTGGGCGCTCGGGTCGGGCAGCCGCTCGAAGCGGCGCCCGCTCACGAGGGCGGTGCCCGAGCTCGGGCGCACGAGGCCCAGCAGCATGCGCAGGGTCGTGCTCTTGCCCGCGCCGTTGGGGCCGAGGAAGCCGGTGACCCGCCCCGCCCTCACCGCGAACGACAGGTCGGTGACGGCGCGCACGGGCCCGAAGCGCTTGCTGAGCCCCTCGATCCGGATCGGTGGTTCGTCCATGACCAAGAGGGTAGGAGCGGGCGCCGGCGCGCACATCGGGCGCGAGGATGAACTCGCGCTCCGCCTTCAGTATGAGCGTGGCCTCACCAGGCCGGCCTCGTAGGCGAGGACCACCGCCTGCACGCGATCGCGCAGGCCCAGCTTTCGCAGCACCGACGAGACGTGGGTCTTGACGGTGGCCTCCGTGAGCACGAGCCGGTCCGCGATCTCGGCGTTCGAGAGGGCCTGCGCGACCATCGTCAGCACCTCGGTCTCGCGCGCCGTCAGCTCGTCGAGGCCCGGCGGCGGCGAGGACATCGGCTCGGCCGGCGCGCTGGCGAGACGGTCGATCAGGCGCCGCGTGACGCTCGGGGCCAGCAGCGCGTCGCCGCGCGCGACGAGCCGGATCGCATCCACCAGCTCGGCCGGCCGGGCGTCCTTCAGCAGGAAGCCGCTCGCGCCCGCGCGCAGCGCGGAGAACACGTACTCGTCCGCGTCGTAGGTGGTGAGGATGATGACCCGCGCCCGGCTGCCCGACGCCGCGATCCGCCGCGTCGCCTCGATCCCGTTGACGCCGGGCATGCGGATGTCCATGAGCACGACGTCGGGCTGGACGCGGGAGACGAGCGCGACGGCCCCGGCCCCGTCGCCCGCCTCCCCGACGACCTCCATGTCGTCGCGGGAGCTCAGGATCATGCGGAAGCCGCCGCGCACGAGGGCCTGGTCGTCGGCGATCACGACGCGCACCGTCACGGCGCCCCCTCCCGCGGCAGCCGCGCGTGGACCCTGAAGCCGCCGTCCGGCAGCGGCCCGGCCTCGAGGGTCCCCCCGAGCAGCGCCGCCCGCTCGCGCATCCCGACGAGCCCGCGGCCCCCAGCGGCGTCGCCCGCCGCCGCCGCGCCCGTCGTCGCGGACGTTGACCTCGACCGCGTCGGGCAGGTAGCTCACGGTCACCTCGGCGCGCCTTGCCCGGGCGTGGCGCAGCGTGTTGGTGAGGGCCTCCTGCACGATCCTGTACGCCGACAGCTCGACCCCGGCCGGCAGGGCGGGCGCGTGCCCTCGCCGGCGCACCACGACCGCCAGGCCGGCGGCGCGCAGCGGCTCGGCCAGCTCGTCGAGTGCGACCGAGGCCCGGCTGGGGCGGCGGCGGGCCGTCCTCCGCTCGCGGGCCGCACCCCGCCGAGCAGCCGGCGGAGCTCGCGCAGCGCCTCGCGCCCGGCGCCCTCGATCGAGCGCAGCGCCTCGCGGGCCTGATCGGGACGGGCGTCGAAGACGTCCTCGGCCGCGGCCGCCTGTACCACGATGACCGAGACGCTGTGCGCGATGACGTCGTGCAGCTCGCGCCCGATGCGCGCCTGCTCGGCCGCGGCCGCGCGGGCGGCCGCCTCCCGGAGGGCGGCCGCCCGGCTGCGGCGCACCTCCCCCAGCGCCCACGCGCCCACCGCGACGGCCATCGTGAACAGCGCGTCGGCGGTCGAGACGTCGAGCGCGAAGTTGACGGCCGCGACGCCCTCGAGGGCGAGCAGCCCGACGAGCGAGACCCGCGGCGGCCGGGTCGCGGCGAGTGACTCGACGGCGAACAGGGCCGAGAACGGCAGGACCGTGTCGGGGTACAGCAGCAGCACCGCGAGGGAGCCGGCCAGGCAGACGGCCATGACCAACTCGGGGCGGCGGCGGCGCCAGCGGAGGGCCGCGCCCTGGAGGCGGCGAGCGCGAGCCCCGCGGCGAGGAGGCGCGCGCCCGGGTCGTCCTCGTTCTCTCCCAGCGCGACGAGGGCCAGGAAGGCGGCCACGCCCCACGGGATCGCGTAGTCGGCGATCCGCCCGAGGAGCCGAGGCGAGGGGCGGCGCATGCCCGGATCGTCGCGGATCGGGGGAACCGGCGCATCCGTCGCGAGGATGACTCGGCCGGTCGCCGGGAATGCCGGTCCCCCCGCCGGCGTCCTCACGGCATGCAACTCGACACGAGGGGACCACGATGAGCACGACCACACCACGGACCGGACGGCGGGCGGTGGCGGAGCCCGGACGCCGCATCGAGAACCCCGTGCAGGGGGACACGGTGGGGTTCTTCGAGACCTGCGGCGAGAGCGGGGGCCGCCGGACGCTCATGGAGCTCGACGTCGCGCCCGGCGGCGCGAGGAGGGCGCGCGCGAACCTGAGCTACGAGGAGACCTTCACCTGCGTCGAGGGGTGCCTCACGGTGATGGTGGCCGGCTTCCCCTACGAGCTGCGGCCGGGCCAGGAGGTCACCGTGCCCGCCGGCATCGTGCACTCGTGGTCGAACGACGAGGCCCGGCGCGCGCTGGCCCTCGTCGAGCTCGCGCCCGGGCACGCGGGCACCGAGACGGCGCTGCGGGTCCTCTCCGGCCTGGCCGCCGACGGGCGCCTGCACCCTGGCGGCTCGCCGCGCAGCCCGCTGCACGCGGCGCTGGTCCTCGCGTGGGGCGAGGCCCGCGTGCCCGGGCTCTACGGGGCGCTGCGGCCCGGCATGAGGGCGCTCGCGGCCGTCGCGCGGCTGCGCGGGATCGACCGCGAGCTGATCGAGCGCTACGCGTGAGGCCTCACGCCTCCGTCGGCTCGGCCTCGGCCGCGGGCTCGGCGGTCTTGCGGGTGGTGCGCCGGCGGGGCTTGGGCGCCTCCGCCTCGGCGGCGGGCTCGGCCTTCTTGCGGGGCGAGCGCCGTCGCGGCTTGGGCGCCTCCTCGGCGACGGTCTCGCCGCCGTCCGCGGAGGCCTCGGCCGCGGTCGAGGCACGCCGCGTCCGTCGCTTGGGCGCCGGCGCCTCCGCCTCGTCCGTGCCGGCCTCGGCGACCGGCTCGGCCTTCTTGCGGGTCGCGCGGCGCCGCGGCTTCGGCGCCTCCTCCGCAGCCGCGTCCGGCTCCTCGGCGGCCGGCTCGTCGGGCGGCGCCGGCTGAGGCTCGGCCTCGCCGGAGGCCGCCCGCCGGCGCACCCGGCGCCGGGTCGGCGCCGCCGGCGCCTCCTGCGGGGCGGCCGGGTCCGGGGCGGCGATCGGCGGGCCCTCGACGTCCACGAGCGGCTCGGCCGCGGCCTCCTCCGGCGGCTCGGCGCGCGGCGGCCTCGGGCTCGGCGGCCGCGGTCGTGCGGCGCCGGCGCCGGCGCCGCGCCGCGGCCTCCGTCTCCTCCGGGGCCTCGGCCGCACCGGCCTCCGCCCCCGGGACGGCCTCCGCCGGCAGCCCGACCAGGACCTCGTCGACCGGCTCGAGATCGGCGACGGTCGGCTCCGGCTCGGCGACCGCGGCGCGCCGGCGCCGGCGCCTCGAGCTCCGCGGCGGTGGCTCGTCCGCGTCGAAGTCGGTCACCTCGACGAGGTCCGGGACGTCCTCGCCGGACTCCGGGGGCGGGCCGTACATCACCATGTCCTCGTACGAGATCGGCTCGTCCAGGGGCGGGAGCGTCCCGAGGTCGGGATCGGGGGTCGGCTCGATGCGGACCTCGAAGACCTCGGCCCCCTCGGCGGCCTCCGGCTCCGGGGACTCGGCGCGTCGTCCGCGGCGCCGTCGCCGGCGGCCCTCGCCCTCCTCCGCGACGCGCTCGACGGGCGCGGCCTCGGGCGCGGGCGGCCCCGCGGTGGTGTCGGCGAGCTCCACCCGGTAGGTGCCGCTGCGCGGGTCGGTCTCGATCTTCACCATGCCGGCCGCGGCCGCGTCCTCGAGGAACTTCGAGAAGGTCGAGAAGCCGTGGTCGGTCTCGTCGAAGGCCGGGTACTTGCGGCGCATCGAGTCCTTGACCACGCTCGCGAGCGGCCACTCGGTCCCTTCGCGCTGCAGGGCGGTCAGGGTCTCCTGGAGGAGCTGGAGCGGGTTCGGCCCGCTTCCGCCCCGCCGCCGCGCGGTTCCGCCGCTCGCGCGCGCGACCAGCGTGTCGTAGTAGATGAACTCGTCGCAGTTGGCGACCAGCAGGTCGCTCGCCGACTCGCGGCTGCCGACGCCGATGACGCGCTTGTTCAGCTCTCGCAGCTTGCCGACGAGCGGCGTGAAGTCGCTGTCGCCCGAGACGATGACGAAGTTGTTGACGTGGTCGCGGCTGTAGGCCAGCTCCATCGCGTTGACCGCCATCTGGATGTCGGCCCGGTTCTTGGCGCCCTCGCGCGCCGAGGGCATCTCGATGAGCCCCAGCCCCGCGTTCTGCAGCTCGTGGCGGGCGTCGCGGTAGCGGCTCCAGTCCGCATAGGCGCGCTTCACGAGGACGCGCCCCTTCTCCGCGAGGCGGTCGAGGACCAGGTGGATGTCGAAGTCGTTTCGTCCCTTGGCCCCGGGGCGGGCCATGTTCTCGAAGTTGACCAGCACGGCGAGAGAGCTCTCGTGCTCGGCCAAGGTGCCTCCAGTAATCCGTGTGTGGCCGCCGGAGCGGCGGCGGGTCAAGCGGCATATCGCCGTATCCCGCGCGTGCGCAGGACGGGGAGATGGTACCAGGGCGGCGCCGATCGCTCCGCGGACAGCCCGTGCGCGGCCGCGCGTCACTAGAATCTCCACGATCCCCGGGCACCGGCAGGTGCGACAACCCGCGTCAAGGGAAAGCTGCATGACCACTCGACAGTCGACGGCGACCAGCACCGCCCCTGGAGACTCCGGCGCCGAGACGCTCACGATCACGGACAACCGGACCGGCACCAGCTACGAGCTGCCGATCGCCGACGGCACGATCAGGGCGACGGATCTGCGTCAGATCAAGGTCGGCGAGGACGATTTCGGCCTCATGACCTATGACCCGGCCTTCATGAACACGGCGTCCTGCCGGAGCGCGATCACCTACCTTGACGGCGACGCCGGCATCCTGCGCTACCGCGGCTATCCCATCGAGCAGCTCGCCGAGAGGAGCAGCTTCCTCGAGGTGGCCTACCTCCTGGTGTTCGGCGATCTGCCCACCCAGGAGCAGCTCGACGGCTGGGTACACGACATCACCCACCACACGTTCGTCCACGAGAACGTGAAGGGCCTGATGCACGGCTTCCGCTACGACGCCCACCCCATGGGGATGCTGCTGTCGAGCGTCGGGGCGCTCAGCACCTTCTACCCCGATGCCAAGGAGATCGGGGACCCGGACAACCGCTACCGGCAGATCGTCCGGCTGATCGCCAAGATGCCGACGCTCGGCGCCTGGGCCTACCGGCACACCTCGGGCAAGCCGTACGTGTACCCGGAGAACGACCTCTCCTACGCCGCCAACTTCCTGTCGATGCTCTTCACCATCGGCGGCAAGCGCTACGAGCCGGACCCTCGCATCGAGCGGGCGCTCGATGTGCTGTTCATCCTGCACGCCGACCACGAGCAGAACTGCTCGACGAGCGCCGTGCGCAGCGTGGGCTCGTCGCAGGTCGACCCCTACTCGGCCGTCGCCGCCGGGGTCGCGGCGCTCTACGGGCCGCTGCACGGCGGCGCCAACGAGGCGGTCCTGCGGATGCTGCGCCGCATCGAGTCGACGGACAACATCCCGGGCTTCATCGAGGGCGTGAAGGGCGGCGAGGAGCGCCTCATGGGCTTCGGCCACCGGGTCTACAAGAACTACGACCCGCGGGCGACGATCATCAAGAAGGCCTGCGACGACGTCTTCGCGGTCACCGGGGTCAACCCGCTGCTGTCGATCGCGGTCGAGCTGGAGCGGATCGCGCTGGAGGACGACTACTTCGTCTCGCGCAAGCTCTACCCGAACGTTGACTTCTACAGCGGCCTCATCTACGAGGCGCTCGGGATGCCCGCGGACATGTTCACGGTCCTGTTCGCCATCGGCCGCACGCCGGGGTGGGTGGCCCAGTGGGCGGAGATGCTGCAGGACAAGGAGCAGAAGATCTCGCGGCCCCGCCAGATCTACGTGGGCTCCGACGAGCGCGACTACGTGGAGATCGGCTCCCGCTAGCGCACGGAGGAGCGGTCGGCGACGGCCTGGAGGAGGGCGACGAGCTGTGCCAGCTCGTCGTCGTCCAGGCGGTCCCAGAGCCGCTCCAGCACCTCGCCCCGGCCCGGCAGCGCCTCCTCGGCCACCCGGAGGCCCTGGCGTGTCAGGTGGGCCTGCACCATCCGCCGGTCGGTGGGGTGGGGGAGGCGCTCGACCAGCCCGCCCCGCTCCAGGCCGTCGACCAGCTTGGTGACGTTCGGGCGGGTGACGCCGAGCTCGTCGCCCAGCGCGTGCAGGCACGCGCGCCGGTCGTCGCAGCAGCAGAGCACCTCGAGCACCTCGAGCTTGGCGTCCGAGAGACCGAAGCCGCCCGCGTGGCGGTCGAGCCGGCGCTCGGCGGCGCACGCGACCCGGTCGAGGGCCGCGCTCGCCCGCCGCGCGAGCTCCGCACGAGACGACGCCGCGGTCGTTGCCGGGTTCATCATGTCTCACGGTACCACCGTCGCGCGGCGGCCCGTCAAGGTCGCCCGGCCGTTAGTGTTGGAGAGGTGACGGACCCTCAGGAGCAGGTTCGCCAGGCGCTTCGCGACCTGGGCCAGGAGCTGTCGAAGGCCATGGAGCAGGTCCAGCGCCTGGCGCGCCAGGCCGGCGACGACCTCTCCCGGCTGGTGGGCGACCCGCCGCTCAAGCGCGGAAAGCGCGCCCCCGACGCGCCCACCAAGCTGATCCGCGAGCTCGCGCGCCTCCGCGACGAGGGCCTGATCACCGAGGAGGAGTTCCAGGCCAAGAAGGCCGAGCTCCTCGCGCGTCTGTGACCTCCGCCGAGGCCTGGGCGCGAGTCGTCGAGGGCCTGCGGCCCCACGTGTCGCCCGACTGGGTGCGCAGCGCCGAGGAGCACGGCGAGCAGGGGTGGATCCGCCTCATCCTGCTCGTCGACGCGCACCATCAGCTCTCCTCCCCCCGGGTTGCCGAGAAGGTCGCCATGACCATGGCCGACCTCGCCGTCGGCCACGAGCGCCAGGCCGAGCGCGAGGGCTGGGAGGAGGTCCGCCGCACGGCCCAGGAGCAGCGGATGGAGCTCGTCGCCGGGCTGGTCGACGCGTCGTCGACCCTGCTGCCCGAGGACCTGCAGCCGCTGTTCGCCCGCTCGATCGAGCCGTCCCCGCCCGGGATGTGAGCGCCGCCACCGGCCGGCACCCGAGCGACGACGAGCGCGCGGAGGCCGCCCGGCCGGTGCTCGAGGCGCTGGTGCGCGCGGCGGCCGCCGCCGACGCCGACGGCGTCGCGGCCTGCCTCGACGAGGACGTCGTCTGGCTCGACGCCGCCGGGCCCGCGACGGGGCGGGAGGAGGCGGCGCGCCGGCTGCTCGAGCGGGCGGGCGCGGGCTCTCGCTGGCCGGGGCCGAGGCAGCACGGCGCCCACGCGGTCCTGGGCTGGACCACCCGCGAGGGGTCGCCGGGCGGGGTCGTGGTCGAGGTCCGGCGCGGGCGCGTCGTCCTCGTGGCCGCGCCCTGAGGGCCGGGCTCAGCCCCGTCCCAGTGTGCGCAGCGCGGCGGGCGGGTAGAGCGCCCGCAGGCGGCCGCCCGCAGGGCGCAGCCCCTCGACGTCGAGCAGCGCGAGCGATCCCTTGCGGAACTCCACCAGGCCGCCGCCGGTGAGGTCGGCGACCAGGTCGGAGAGGTCGGGCTCGTGGCCGCAGACGAGCACCGAGGCGGCGTCGGGATGGTCCAGGAGGGCGTCGGCGAGGTCGTCGAGGCCCATGCCCGGGGCGAGCCGGCGGTCCTCGAGCGGCTCCCCGCCGAGCCGCTCGCAGACGATCTCGGCGGTCTGGCGGCAGCGGACGAGCGGGCTCGTCAGCACGACCTCCGCGCCGACGCCGAGCGCCTCCATCCCGCGGGCAGCGGCGCGCATGCGCTCCGCGCCTTCGGGGGTGAGCTCCCGGGGCGCGTCGCGATGGTCGGTTGCCGGCCCCGCGTCCTCCGCGATCCCGTGACGGAGCAGCAGCAGCCTGAGCGTCAGTCGATCATCCGGTAGGCCGGCAGCGTGAGGAAGTTGACGAAGTCCTCCGAGGTGGAGATGTCGTCGAAGAGCGCGGCGGCGCGGTCGAAGTAGGGCGCCAGGTCGGCCGGGTACTTGCCGTGGATCGCCTCGAGCTCCTCGGCGACCATCGAGCGGAAGAGGTTGACGTTGACCTTCCGCCCGTCCTCGAGCACGCCGCGCGAGCTGTGGATCCACTGCCAGACCTGGCTGCGCGAGATCTCGGCCGTGGCGGCGTCCTCCATGAGGTTGTTGATCGGGACGCAGCCGATGCCGTTCAGCCAGGCGCCGAGGTACTGGATCCCCACGCTGATGTTGGTGCGCAGGCCCTGCTCGGTGATCGGGCCCTCGGGCACGAAGGTGAGCAGGTCCGCCGCGGTGATCGTCACGTCCTCGCGCTTGCGGTGGATCTGGTTGGGGCCCGTCATGACCGCGTCGAAGGCCTCCATCGCGATCGGCACGAGCCCGGGGTGGGCGACCCAGGTGCCGTCGTGGCCGTCGCCGGCCTCGCGCTCCTTGTCGGCGCGCACCTTGGCGAGCGCCTCCTCGTTGGCGACCGGGTCGTTCTTGATCGGGATCTGGGCGGCCATGCCGCCGATCGCGTGCGCGTCGCGGGCGTGGCAGGTC
Source organism: Miltoncostaeaceae bacterium (assembly GCA_963835685.1). Taxonomy (GTDB): domain Bacteria; phylum Actinomycetota; class Thermoleophilia; order Miltoncostaeales; family Miltoncostaeaceae; genus DATAGF01. Next base: position 2,587 of record CAWIGI010000007.1, on the reverse strand, counting down.
TTGATCGCCAGCAGCGAGTAGGAGTGCATGAAGTGTGTGGTCATCGTGACCAGGGCGCGGTCGGCGAGGACGAAGTCCGGCCGGCTGCGGAACTTCTTGATCACGCTGAAGATGTAGTCCCAGCGGCCGCAGTTGAGCCCGGCCGAGTGCTCGCGCAGCTCGTAGAGGATCTCGTCCATCTCGAAGGCGGCGAGGATCGTCTCGATCAGCACCGTGGCCCGGATGCTGCCGCGGGGGATCCCGATCTCCTCCTGGATCACCAGGAAGATGTCGTTCCAGAGCCGGGCCTCGAGGTGGCTCTCCAGCTTGGGGAGGTAGAAGTAGGGCCCCGACCCCTTGTCGAGCAGCGGCCGGGCGTTGTGGAACGCGTAGAGCGCGAGGTCGAAGACGCCGGCCGAGACCTGCTCGCCGTCCACCAGCATGTGCTTCTCCAGCAGGTGCCAGCCGCGCGGGCGCACGAGGAGCGTCGCCAGGCTCTCGCCGAGCCGGTACTCCTTCCCCTCCGGGCTCGTGAATTCGATCGTCCCGTCCACGGCGTCCCGCAGGTTGATCTGCCCCTGGAGCGTGTTGTCCCAGGTCGGGGTGTTCGAGTCCTCGAAGTCGGCCATGAACACCTTGGCGCCGGAGTTGAGCGCGTTGATGATCATCTTGCGCTCGACCGGCCCCGTGATCTCGACGCGCCGGTCCTGGAGGTCGGCCGGCGCGGGCGCCACCTTCCAGGCCTTGTCCTCCCGGATGTGCGCGGTCTCGGGCAGGAAGTCCGGCTCGACGCCATGATCGAGGGCGCCGGCGCGCGCCACGCGGGCGGCCAGCAGCTCGCGCCGCCGCGGCTCGAACTCGCGGTGCAGCTTCGCGACGAGGGCGATGGCCTCGTTGGTGAGGATCTCCGCCGCCGCGGGCGGGACCTCGGCGATGATCTCGACTCCCTCCGGGGGGCTGATCGTGCTCATGGGCGGGGCGACACCTTTCCTCGATGCTCGGGCCGGGGCCGACAGCCTACGTTCCACCGGGAACCTGCGCCACGAGCAGCGAGGCGATGACGACGACGGCGAGGGCCAGCGCGAGCTCCGAGGCCGCCACGCGCCGCACCAGCCGCATCGTCGGGATGTTCGGCCGCGGGACGCGCCGGAGCGCCTCCAGCACCCGCCGGTTGTAGAAGGCGAGCGCCGCGATCGGGATCAGCAGCCCGATCTTGAGGAGGATGCTCCGGCCGTAGGCCGTCTCCCACAGCTCGGCCGGGTCGTCGAGCTCGCCGAGCGATCGCACGACGCCCGTGAGGATGGCGAGCCCGACGGCGATCAGCGCGACGCGCGAGAACCGCGCCAGCACCCGGGTCGTCAGGGCGGGGCCGTCCTGGGGCGCGATGGCCGGCAGGCGCAGGTACGCCAGCGCCACGAGCGCGAGCCCGGTGATCCAGGTCGCCACCGCGACGATGTGGACGAGCTGGGCGGCGACCTGCAGGCCCGAGAGCGACGCGGCGCTGGCGTGGCCCTGGGCGGCGATGCCCCCGAGCACCGACAGCAGCAGCGCGGCCATCAGCAGGGCCCCGGCCCGCGAGCCGGTCGCCGACGGCGGCCGGGGAGACCCGGCGTTCCCGTACTCGCGGATGAATTGGATCGCCCCGATGGCGAAGAGCCCGAAGAGGAGGGCGCCGCGCAGCTGCACGAGCGACCCGAAGCGGGTGTCGCCCAGCACCTGGCTGATCCCCGTCGCGTCGCCGAGGACGTCGAGCACGCCCGTGCCGAGCACGCTGGCGCTCTGCACCACGAGCAGGTACCCCTCGGCCAGCATGGCCCCAACGGCCAGCGCGCCGAAGGCGACCCAGAAGACGTCGCGGCCCCAGCCGAGCACGGCGTCGCGGTCGCCCTCGGCCACCCCCGCGCCTCGCACCGCGGGGCCCCAGATCAGCCAGCGGAAGGCCAGCAGCCCGATGAGGCCGCCCAGGCCGACCATCTCGAGGAAGCGCGAGCTGACGCCCCAGGGCCCCGTCTCGGACGGGCCCTCGCCGGTGCCCTCCAGGTACGGCGGGCCCAGCTCGCCGGGGCCAACGCCGAACACGAAGATCTCGGGGATGACGTGCGAGTCGGAGGAGAGGACCGTCGAGCGGACCGTGTAGGTGCCGTCGCCGAGGCCGGGCCGCAGCGGGATGTTCACCGTGTCCGCCCGGGCCGCGTTCGTCGCGGGGCCCGCGGTGACGTCGTTGCCCTCGGCGTCCACGACGCCGATGTCGTCGCCCTGGACGATCTCCACGGGCTCGCTGAACGTCAGGGTCACCCGCTCCGGCGCGGCCGCCAGCCGCGCGTCGGCCGCCGGCGACGAGGAGACCAGCACCGCGTGGCCGAGCGCCGCGCTCGTCACCGTCAGCGAGCCCAGCAGGGCGGCGACGGCCGCAAGGACAGGCACCAGGCGCTTCACGGCGTGAGCGTGGCCGTCGGGCCGCGCGGGCGCAAGCGGGCGGGGTGGTAGCGTGCCGCCCGATCCGGGCGGCGGGGACGTCCGTCACGCGCCCCGACGCCCCAGTCGGCGAGGAGGACCGCGTGCCCGACCTGCTCGACGGAACGGCCGCGCTGGTGGTGGGCGTCGCCAA
>CAWIGI010000006.1:0-28524 GCA_963835685.1 Miltoncostaeaceae bacterium | reverse complement strand
GCTCGCCGAAGCCGAGCTCCTGCGCCCGGGCGCGCCCAGTCGGCGACCAGGTCCTCGCCGCGCACCGAGTAGTCCTTGGCCGGCGCGCGTATCCAGCGCCGCCACCTCGGCGGCCCGCCGGCCGCGACTCGCCGCGCTCATGCCAGGCGCTGCCTCGATCTCGGCCCGGCGGCGCGCTGAAGGCGGTCGATGACCTCGCGCGGGAACGCCGGCGATCTCGGCGGCGCCCTTGGTCACCGGCCCCCACTCGACCCCGAGGCTCCTTGGTCAGCTGGTGGCGCAGCTCTTGCCTGGTAGACGTAGCCGGCGGTCTTGGCGTTGCGGTAGATCGCCCGCGAGTCGAGCGCCCCGAAGCGGCCCTCGTGCGTCCTGGGCGAGGTTGGCCACCAGCACGTGGGTGTGCAGGGCGGGGTCGCCGGCGCGCGAGGCGCGGTGGCGAAAGCCGGCCGCCACCAGCCCGAGCGCCGGGCACGCGCTCGGTCCCGTTGTGGCCGCGGCGAAGGAAGGCGGCGTGCTCCTCGAGGTAGCCGATCGCCGCGTCCACGGCGCGCTCGTGGGCGCGCGATCGCTGGGCCTGGCGCTGCTCGGGATCGCCGAGGGCGTAACAGCAGCGACACCGACTTGGGCGCGCGAGAAGGTGAGGTCGAAGCCGGGCGTGCGCGCCCGCCCGCCGCCGGGGCCGCGCACCAGCTGGGCGTCGTCGTGCGGGATCGCGGCCGGCCAGCAGCGCGCGCAGCTCGGGCGCGTCGACCTCGCCCGCCAGGTCGAGGCCGCCGTCAGAGAGCCAGCGCCCGGGCGCCTCGCCCGCGCGCAGGTAGTAGTCCTCGCGGCCGGCGGCGACGGCGTGCCAGGTAGTAGTCCTCGCTGCCTGATCCGAGCTTTCCGATGCTGAGCACGGGCGGCGACCTCCGCCCGATAAAGCCGCCAGGGCGTGCGCTGGCCCCCCTCCCGCATCGGGATGCCAGTGTGTGCCGCTCTCTGGGCCGCTCTCTGGGTCCTACGTCTTAGAGAGGCGATCCCTGATGGCGGTCAGGCAGGTCCGGGCGATCTCGACGCGCGTTGCGACTTCTTCGTTGGTGAGGTGGAGGTCCTCTCCGGGGTAGCGGATTCGGACTGCGAAGGGGCTGAGCTTGTCGACGTTCGTCAGGGCCGATTCGAGCTCGGGCTCAAGCGCGACGCACCGGTCGGCCAAGGGCCCAAGGTCGTGCGTCCGAGGCGGCATCTCCCGCCGCGCGATCAGAAGTGCCTTCATCGCCTTCTCCGCGGCCTGCTGGGCGTGGAAGAGGGCGCCGGCCGCGAAGGCGTGCCCGTGCTTCGGTACCGCATCGCGGCGTCTCGAGAACAGCAGGTCGGCAATAAGGGGTCCCAGGCCGTCGGCGACGAGCCAGGCCTCGGGGACCTCAGCCGCCAATCGAGCAGGACGCCCTCCCGCAGGACCTCGGCCGGCGGCGAGCCGAAGAGCTCCTTCTGGCGCTCGAACGTGCTGCGCCGGTAGACGTGGATCTCGGCGGGAAGGCTCAGGCCTCTGAGCTGGGCGTAGGCGGCCTCGGCCATCCGCCTCTCACGGGGCGCATCGTCGGGGACGACCAGCATGAGGTCCCAGTCGCTCCACTCGCGGGCGTCGCCGCGCGCCCGCGAGCCGAAGAGGTAGATCGCCTCGGGCTCGTAGGCGCCGGCCAGGCGGCGCACCGCCTCGGCGAGGCGCGGGTCGTCCGGAACTGTCCTGGTGGCTGCCATCGGCTCGCCGCCCCACTGTAACGGCGCGACCGGCCGGGGGAGCCGAACGTTCCGGCGCGGGTGCTTCTCCGATCGTGGGGATCATCGGCCTCAACGAGGCGGCGCGCCTGCTCGGGATGTCGCGGCGCACGCTCGACCGCCGGATCGCCGCCGGGGCGCTGCGCGTCTTCCGCGACGAACGCATCGTGGGCGTGCCCTCCGACGAGCTGGCGCGCTATGTCCACGAGCACACGGTCAGCCGTATCGCCGCTTCGTGCGAGAACGCGACGCTACCGGCACACGCCGCTCGCGCCCCGGTGCGCGCCTCTGGGATTAGGCTCGCGAGCCCATCCATCCTGAGAGAGGAGGATCATGGGCTACCACCCAGGCGTCGATGAGCGACGCCGGCGAAACGGGACGGTCTACCGCGCGCGGGTGAGGCGCGACGGGCGGACGTTGGTCCGCACGTTCAGCACCCTCCCCGCCGCGGTCGCCTGGCGCGCCGAGGCGCTGCAGGCCGTCCTCGACGGAGGCGCGCCGGCGCCACCGCCTCCCCCGCCCACGCCCGAGCAGCCAGAGACGGCGAACGGTCGAGGACGCCGCCAGGTCGCTCTGCCGCGGTATCCGACGCCGCCGGTGCCGATCGCGCAACGGCACGCTGTTCAAGCCCTCGGTGGCGCGCAAGTACGAGACGATGCTGCGCCTGCACGTCGTCCCAGTGATCGGAGGGCTCCCACTCGCGGCGCTGCGCAAGCGGGACGTGCAGCGCTTCGTCAACGACCTCGCAGCGCGCGCGTCGGCCGACACGGCGCGCAAGGCGCTCACCGCCCTGCGGGTCGCGCTGCGGCTCGCCGAGCGCGACGGGCTGATCGACATGAGCCCGTGCAGCGGCGTGCGGGTGCCGGCCGACCTGGAGGAGGAGCGTTACGGCGCGGACGCTCGAGGCGCGAGGAGGCGGCGGCGATCGTCGCGGCGGCCGACGCCGAGGACGCGCGGCTCGGACGGGCGCTCGCTGGCCGGCCCTTTCCTCGCGCTGGCGTTCGGCACCGGGCTCCGGACGGGCGAGCTGCTCGCGCTCCGGTGGGGGGCCTGGGGGCCTCGACCTGGACGCGGGCATCGTGCACGTGCGCCGCTCGCTCGACCGGATGCGCGGTCGCCGACGGCAGGTTCGCGGAGGTCGCCCCGAGTCGCGGGCGAGCCGGCGCGACGTGCCGCTTGCGCCGGGCGACGTCGCCCGGCTGCGGCGCCACCGGCTCGCCAGCGGGCGCCCGCCCGAAGGGGCGCTGGTGTTCGCCGACTGGGACGGCTCGGCGCCTGAACGCGAACGGAGTCGATCCGCCACGCGTGGCGGCGCGCCCTGAAGAACGCCGGCATCGCCGAGCCTCTGCCCCGCATCCACGACGCGCGTCACTCGTGGGCGAGCGTCGTGCTGGCCGCCGGAATCGGCGTGCCGGCGGTCACCCGCCTCGGCGGGTGGAGCGACGCCGCGCTCGTCCACCGTCGCTACGGGCACGCCCTGCCCGACGAGCTGGCGGGCGCCGGCCAGGCCCTCGAGCGCTTCCGCCAGGCACGTCCGGCGGCCCGATTGGTCCTGAGTTTGGTCCCGGCCGGCAAGGGCTCCCGCTAAACCCCTGCAAATCGGGCCCAGGACACCGCCCTTTCAAGGCGGCGGCACGGGTTCGAATCCCGTTGGGGGCATAACCCGCTCAGGTCTCAGGATCGGCCAGTTCAGGGCGTTCCCGCCCGAATCCTCCCGGGCCGACGAGACCGCCCCGGGCCGACCAGAGACCGCCGCGGGGCCGGCCGGGCTGAGCGTCAGCCGAGCTCGTCGCGGCGCTCGCGGTACTCCTCGCCGCTGATCTCCCCGCGCGCGTAGCGCTCGGCGAGGATGTCCCGCGCCTGGTCCATCCCGGACCGCCCGCGGTTGCGGACCGTCCGGACCACCAGCCAGATGACGGTGCCGATCACGGCCGCCCAGAGCAGCGCGAACGGTATCCACCAGCCGCCGCCGTGATCACCATCCGCGGCCGCGGCCATCGATGCGATGTCCATGAGTGTGTTCATGACGGTCACGGTAGGCCCGCCGCGCCGCGGGCACGACGCCCCCAGGGAGGACATGTGGATCACCCCGGCGGGGGACGCCAGAAACCCGCCGTGAGCCGACGACGCCGCGGGTCCGGGCCGCCGGCGTCCCTCTGACCGCACCGGACCGGAGAGGTGCTGATCTTCCACGCACAGCCGCCCAGACGGACGGCGAGTCGGTGCTGGTGGAGACCGTCCTCCGCCCCGGCGCCATGGTCGCCGCCGCGCACGTCCACCCCCACCAGACCGAGCGCTTTGAGGTCCTCGCGGGCTTCGTGGGGCTCCGGGCCGGCCGCGAGGAGGTCGTGGCCGAGGCCGGCGACGCCGCGTCGGTCGAGCCGGGCACCCCGCACCGCTTCTGGAACGCTCCAGCGGGCGGCGCTGGCGTTGGCCGCGCCCCTGGGGCGGGCGCTCCGCTACCCGGCGACCGCGACGAGCGCCGCCCGGCACGGCGCGCCGCTCGCTGCCTGACACCGCGGCGCGGGGAGCATCGATCACCAGGCGGGCGGCCGCTCCTCGCGCCGGCCCGCCTGGTGGCGAGCACACGCGAGCGCGCGGCCCGGCGCGGCCCGGATCCCGCTGGGATAGCTTGCGCGTCACCGAGAGGAGGCCGCATGGGGTTTGTGTCGCGAGGGTTCCGGGGGCGGCGCCGGGCAGACGGCCCGCCGGGGCGGGTCCCCCCGGGGCAGTACCTGGTGGACGACTTCCCGGTGCTGTCGGCCGGGCCGACGCCGGACGTCCCGCTCGACGAGTGGGCCTTCGCCATCACCGGCGAGATCGACGAGCCGCGCTCGTGGACCTGGGAGGAGCTCCATGCCCTGCCGCGCGAGACGGTCACCCGGGACATCCACTGCGTGACCAAGTGGTCGAAGCTCGACACCGCCTGGGAGGGCGTGTCGGTGGACGTGCTGCTGGACGGCGTCGACACCGCCGCCGAGTACGCGCTGGCCCACTCCTACGGCGGCTACACCACCAACCTGCCGCTCGAGGACCTCACCGGCGGCAAGGCCTGGGTCGCCTACGCCTTCGACGGCGCGCCGCTCGAGCCGGAGCACGGCGGCCCGGCCCGCCTGCTGGTGCCGCACCTCTACTTCTGGAAGAGCGCCAAGTGGGTGCGGGGCCTCGACCTGCGCCTGACCGACACCCCGGGGTTCTGGGAGCGGTACGGCTACCACAACTACGGCGACCCGTGGCTCGAGCAGCGCTACGCGGGCGACTGAGCTGGCTGCTGGCCGAGGTCGCCGCGGTCGTCGATGAGACCGCCGGCACCCGGAGCCTCGTGCTCGACGTCCCGGGCTGGCCGGGGCACCTACCGGGCCAGCACGTTGACGTGCGCCTGACCGCCGACGACGGCTACCAGGCCCAGCGCAGCTACTCGATCGCGACGCCGGCCGATGACGCGCGCCTCACCCTGACCGTCGAGCGGATCGACGACGGCGAGGTGTCGCCCTACCTCACCGAGGAGCTGCGCCCGGGCGACCGGCTCGAGCTGCGCGGGCCCATCGGCGGGTGGTTCGTCTGGGAGCCGGCCCGCGGCGGCCCGCTGCTGCTGGTCGGCGGCGGCAGCGGGGTCGTCCCCCTGATGGCGATGCTCCGCGCCCACGCTGCGGCCGGCTCGTACGTCCCGGCCCGCCTGCTGCTCTCGTCGCGCTCGTGGGACGAGGTCATCTACCGGGACGAGCTCGCCGCGCTCGCCCGCGAGCACCCCGCGATCGAGGTCGTGCACACGCTCACCCGGAGCGCCCCGCCGGGCTGGGAGGGGCGGAGGGGCAGGATCGACCGCGAGCTGCTGGCCGAGCTGGCGTGGCCGGCGTCCGAGGCGCCGCTGGCCTACGTCTGCGGCCCCACCGGGCTGGTCGAGGCGGCCGCGAGCGCCCTCGTCGATCTCGGCCACGACCCGGCCCGGGTCAGGACCGAGCGCTTCGGACCGACTGGAGGACCGTGATGAGCGACGACGCCCACGTTGACGGCAACGCCCTTGGCGGCATGATGATCGAGCTCTTCGGGCGCGAGATGACCGACGCCCGCGGCTGCTGCGACGACTGCGGCGCCGTCAACGTCCTCGGCGCGCTGCTGGCCTACACGCGGGCGCCGGGCGACGTGCTGCGCTGCCCGGCCTGCGAGGCGGTCATGCTGGTGGCCGTGAGCCTGCCAGGCCGGGTGCGGGTCAGCCTGGGGGGGGTGCGGTGGCTCGAGCCGGCACCACTGCGCTGACGCGCGAGGGCCCGGAGCCGGAGGCCGCGGCGGGCCCGTAGGCCAAGTCCGCCGTGCCTGACACGGGGGCTTGGGCGCATTTCCCAGACATGCCTGAGAATCGGCAAGACAAAGCCGATCTCGCCGGACTCGGTCGAGGGACCTCCCGCGGACGTCTACGGACGTCTCGCCAAGTCCGCCAGGGTCGAGGCCCGCGGCCGCCGGGCCGCCCACGAGGCCAGCCCTGGGGCCCAGGCCGCGGAGCGTCCCAGGGAGACGATGTCCCCAGAGCTTGAGCCGCAGTAGCGTTGCCCCCGTGGCGAGGGGCAGGAGGCGGGAGCGTGCTCAGGTCGTTGCGGCGCTGGTGGGCGCCTCGAGCGCGCCGGGTGCTGTCTGCTCGGCCCGGCGGCGGTGGCTCGGATGGTGACCGTGGAGGAGATCGGGCGGTTCGAGGTGTTCGCGCCCCTCGATCCGGCCGACCGCGAGCGGCTCTGTCGTGTTGCAGCCGACATCTCGCTCAGCCCCGGCGAGTACGCCGTGCACGAGGGGGACGAGCGGGCCCTGTTCGGCGTGCTCCAGGGTCGGATGGAGGTGGTCGGTGTCGCCGACGGCCTGGAGCGAGTGATCGGCGAGCGACGGCCTGGTGACGTCTTCGGTGAGATGTCGATCGCGCTCGGAATGCGCCACCCCGCCGGGCTGCGGGCAGCGGAGGCGTCGCGCGTCCTCCGGATCGAGCCGAACGACTACCACGCCGTCGCCGCCGTCGCGCCGGAGGTCGGGAGGCGGGTGGGCCTCCTGGCGAGCAACAGGATCAGCGGGCCCAGAGGGTGGCAGGCCCGCGTGGCCGCACCCGGCCCGCCCCGGGCGATCGTCCTCGGCCATCGGTGGGACGCCGCCTGCGCGGAGCTGAGGCGCTTCCTCGAACGCAACCAGATCCGGTTCACATGGCTCCAGCCGGACGTGCCCGCCGATGCGGAGCAGTGGGCGGGTGCCCTGCCGGCCGAGGGTGACTACCCCGCCATCCGCGTCGTGAACGGCACGACGGTCGTGCGACCGCAGCTGCGTCGGGTGGCCGAGCTCCTCGACATCGCCACCGAGCCGGCGGCCGCGGAGTACGACACGGTGATCGTCGGCGCGGGGCCCGCCGGCCTGGCAGCCGCCGTGTACGGCGCGTCCGAGGGGCTCCGGACGATCGTGGTGGAGCGCGAGGCGCCGGGCGGTCAGGCGGGCACGTCCTCCCGGATCGAGAACTACCTCGGCTTCCCCTCGGGCGTGTCCGGGGAGGAGCTGTCGAGCCGAGCCCTCCAGCAGGCGCGCAGGCTCGGCGCCGAGATCGTCGTCACACGGTCGATCACGCGGATCGACGCGGCGACGCATAGGACCTACCTCGATGGCGGCGACGTCCTGCGGACGCGGACGATCATTCTCGCCTGTGGCGTTTCGTGGCGGCAGCTCGAGATCGAGGGGTTCGACCGCCTCGTGGGCAAGGGGATCTTCTACGGCGCCGCACGCAGCGAAGCGGCGAACACCCACGGCTTGGACGTCCAGATCATCGGTGCGGGAAACTCGGCCGGCCAGGCGGCGATGTTCTTCTCGTCCCATGCGCGGAGCGTCACCATCATCTGCCGCGCACAGATGCTGGAGAAGAGCATGTCGCGCTATCTCGTTGACCAGCTCGCCACCCGGGCGAACGTCCGCGTGCTCTTCCGGACGGAGGTGACGGCCGCGCACGGCGACACCTCGCTCGAGGCGATCGACGTCCGCAACGCCGCGACCAGCGAGACGACCCGGCTCGAATCGGGTGGGCTGTTCATCTTCATCGGCGCGGACGCCGAGACCGCATGGCTCCCACCAGAGATCGCACTCGACCAGAAGGGCTACGTGCTCACAGGCTCCGACGTGCGCGCCGCGGGACGGTGGCAGCTCGACCGGGACCCATACCTCCTCGAGACCAGCGTCCCGGGCATCTTCGCCTCCGGCGACGTCCGATTCAGTCCCGTGAAGCGGGTCGCGGCAGCGGTCGGCGAGGGCAGCATGGCCATCGCCTTCGTGCACCAGTACCTGAGATACGCCGAAGCCCGCTCGTAGACCTTGAGAGGACGGCCGGTCTCATCCCTGATGGTCCCGTAGGTGGCGCTCGGGCCGGAGCGGTAGCCGCCGGCCGCCGAGATGAGCTGCCCGCGGGCACGTGGCGGAAGGTTTACCGCCCCAGCGAGCCGCCCGCGGGCCAGGCGTCGGATTGGACCCAGATCGCCTCACGCGGCCGACGCCCGGCCCGACGGGAGCGGCTCGGGGCCGGCGCGACCTACCAGAGGTCCTGGACCACCGTCCCGCTGTGCATCGTCTGCACCGTGCCCTTGGCGCTCCACTCCACGATGGCGTTGAGGTCCTGCCAGTTGTCCATCGCGTCCTGCCAGTGCCTCGGGACTCCGGCCGGCGACTCGTAGTACTCGTCGAGCACGAAGATGGTGTTGCCGGTCGGATCGGAGGTGGGATCCAGCGGGTTCGACAGCTCCGGGCCCTTGGAGATGGTGTACGACAGGAGGGCCTCATCGCCCTCGCGGGGGTGGCCCTTCATCCACTCGCCGTGGCTGGCGAAGATGCGGTCTCCTTCGGCGACGTCGTCAGCGCCCACGGTCCACATGATGATGATGTGCGTCTTTCCCATGTTGGCCATCTCGCGTCCTTTCAGGGTGTCGGAGCCCCGGCCTCTGAGCCGCGGCCTGCGGGACCCGGCGATTCCTCAGGAGTGCCGACTATCCCCCGAACTCGCCGCCCGTGGCAACGCGGAGAACGCCATGAATCGCCCCTGGCGGCACTCGGCGCGGAGGTCGTAAGTGCCGGGTAGGTGACCGCCGCGATGGTGCGCTCGTCACGTCACCGCGTCACGAGGCCCCATGCGACACGAGCCCACCATGAGCCGCTTCCGCGTCGCCCGCGCGATCCTCGGCTTCCTGGCCGCCCTCACGATCGAGCTCGCGATCCCCCGGCCGGACCGGCCCGCCTGAGCCCTGGCCGCCCGGCGGGATGCTTCTATGCCGGTCAAGTCGGTACCGCGGCGGACTCGAGCAGCCGGAAGAGGTGACGGGCGACGTAGCGCTTGAGGCAGCGCACGGCTTCGCGCGTGCTCTTGCCCTGGGCGACGCGACGCTCGACGTAGGCGCGGGTCCGGGGATCGCGCTGGCGGCGGCAGAGGACGATCGTGTGCAGGACGCGGTTGAGCTGGCGATCGCCGCCACGGTCCAGGCGATGGCGGACGACCTGGCCAGATGAGGCCGGGATGGGCGCCACCCCGGCCAGGCGGGCGAACGAGCTCTCCGCCGGGCAGCGGCCTGGATGCGACCAGCTGATCAGCAGCTGGGCGGCACAGATCGGGCCGACGCCGGGCTCGGCCAGCAGCTGCGGGCAGATCGCCCTGACCCAGGCGGCGATGTCGCGCTCGTGCTGGCGGGCCTCTCCGTCGGCCGACAGCGCTCGCCGGGCCAGGGCGCGCAGGGCGACCACGGTCGCCTGCAGAGCCGGGTCGGGGTCTGCGGGCCTGCGCAGGCCAGCACAACGGCCAAGCAGGGTCATGCCGTCAAGGCGCCGCAGACGCCCGCGCAGGGCATCGGGGGCGGTGATGATGAGCGCCTTGAGCTGACGGATGGCCTGGCGGCGAGCGTCAACGGCGCCCGAGCGGGCGACCATCAGCACCCTCAGGGCCTCACGGCCGGCGCCGGCGCGCGGGGAGGCGAGCCTGGCGCGCGCCAGGGCGGTGCGGGCCGCCCGGAGGGCGTCAAGGCGATCGCTCTTGGCCTGGGTGCGCTCGGAGCGTCGCTCGGGCCGGTCGATCTCGATCACCCGCTCGCCCCGCTCGAGCAAGAACCGGGCCAGCCCGGCGCCGTAGCCGCCCGAGCCCTCCACCGCCCAGGCCCGCCGCCCAGGCGCGTGGACGGCGATCAGCTCCAGGGCTTGCCGGTAGCCATCGGCATCGGCTGGCACGGCCATCTCATAGAGCACAGCGCCGCTGCGCGCGGCCAGCGCGCCCAGGCTGTGGGCATCGCGATGGGTGTCCACGCCGATGACGACGTCAACCTCGTCTGCCAGCATCCACACCACCTCCAGCTCGATGTTGGGGGAGCGCTGGTGCCGGTCTGGGGCAGGAAACCGCGCGGCAGGACTGTGATGGGTCACGCCCGAGGGCGGACAGGCTTCTGATCAGGCCAGCAAGCGGGCGCCAGGCCGGCACCGAGCCGTCGCGCGGACACATCCCGGGAAAGACACCAAAGGGTCAGTCAGAACACGAGTCACGCGCTGACGGCATCGGAGCCAGCCTGGCAGCGGCCCCAGACGGAACCGCCTGCCCGCAGACTCACAGTCAGATCAGGTCGTGCACCTCCTGAATGCGCTCCTCGTAGAGGTAGTAGACCCAGCCCTCGCCCTCGAGCGCATCCTCGTCGTCGCCGAACGTCGTCTCCTCGAACGACTTGTAGCCCAGGCGCTCGCCCAGCCCGCCGTCGATCAGGCGCCGCGCGTTGTACACCTGTGCGTCCGACCAGCCCCGCGCCCGCGCGGCCGCGGCCAACGGCACGGCCGCGAGATCCTCGTGTCCCGTCCCCATGGCGCCTCCCCGTCGGCGATGGCTCCGATCCTAGGGATCGGAGCGCGTCGTCCAGAGGGCTAGACTCGCGGAGTTGTGAGCGAACCCAGGTCGCCAAGGTTCTCGCTCGGGACACGCATCGCGGCGACCGTCGGCGTGATCGCCTCGATGGTCGGCATCGCGACGGGCATCAAGGCGCTCATCGACGACGATGGCGGCCCCCCGCCCGGGGAGACGCCGGCGGACATCCGCGCGGCTCACGTCCGCGACTGCGTGCGGGAGCACGAGCTCACCCAGGCAAGCCAGAGGCGAGAGCCTCTCCCGGGCGAGACCGAGATCACGAAGCCCGACCCCCTGCCCGAGTTCGCGGTCTTCGAGCAGCGCACCTACGCGACCTGCGACTGGCCGCCGCCGCCAGGCGGGTTCCCCGATGGCTACCGCGCCATCACCGTGACCACCGTCGACGGGCCTGGGGAGTTCGAGGCGACGGGCACGAACTACGCCGACCGGGTGGAGTCACGATGTCAGGTCCTCGAGCTCGACTTCATCTTCGGCTCCATGGGCGCGTTCGAGCACCTCCCCCCGATCCGCGGCCGGCCGGCCAGACGCTGCACAGCAACGGCGAGGCGTGGTCGCCGGGCGCCTTCGGCGAGGGGGAGGACGCCACCCTCCCCTTCTCTCCGGCTCGCGACGAGCTCGTCGTGCTTCACAACGCAAAGAACGCCCTCGAGGACGTTCGCTGCGTCTCCTGAGGCGGCGGCGCCTGTCGGCGCCGCGCGCCGTGAGGATCAGCGACCCCGCGAGCCGGCAGACGACGCGGTGGTCACGAGCCGCTCGGCCGCGTGCGGGTCCCCTCCGGGCCGCCGCATCACGCCGGCGAGGCGGCGCGCCCAGCCGTCGCGGATCTGCGCGGCGGCGCGGAACCGCTCGGCCTCGCGGCGGCGGTCGGCGGCGATGGTCGCCGCCAGGTCCTGCATCAGAGTGGGGTGCATCTCGGCCTCCGGTCCCTCGTTGCACCGCCACGCTACGGCGGGCCGGGGTCTCTTCACATCGGTCGGGCCCCCCTAGGTTTGGGGACCCGCACCCCTAACTCGGGCGCCGCGGCGCTTACGCCAGGCGGCGGGCCTCGCGGGCGGCCTCGCCGCGCGAGGCGGCGCCCAGCTTGCGTCGCGCCGAGGCGACGTGGTGCTCGACGGTCCGCGCCGACAGCACCAGCCGCTCGGCGATCTCGGGGTTGGACAGCCCCTCCCCGACGAGCTCGAGCACCTCGACCTCGCGCCGCGACAGCCCGGCCGGGTTCGCGCGCGTGGAGGCTCGCGGCCCGCGCGGGATGCGGCTCGCCCCCAGCTCGCGCAGGCGGCCGCGGACGCGGGCGGCGAGCGGCGCCGCGCCGAGGTCGTCGAGCAGGGCGAGCGCCTCGAGCAGGGCGTCGGGCTCGTCGGCCCCGATGAGGGCGAGCGCCCGCTCGTAGGGCGCGCCCAGCTCCGCCCACTCGGCAGCGGCGGCGCGGTGCGCGCCGCCGATCTCCAGGGCGTAGGGCTCGAGGCACGGCTCCGGGGGCTCGAGCAGCAGGCCGGCCCGTGCCCGCCACACCGCCAGCTCGCCGATGTCCCGGCCGTTGCCGACGCGCAGCGCGAGCTCGAAGGTCTCGGCGGTCGCCTCGTTGACGCCGGCCGCGTCGCCGGCGAGCCAGGCGCGCTCGGCGCGCGCGGCGGCCACGGGGCGCAGCCGCTGGAGCTCCTGCGTCGCCCGGGCGGCCTGCCAGGCCTCGTCGAGGCGGGCGCCCGGGTCGTCGCCGCCGCGGCGCAGGTTGACCAGGGCCGACGCCTGCTGGGCCGGGACGCGGTGGTTGGTGATGCTGCTGCCCTGCGCGAGCGAGTCCCGCGCGCTCGCGGCCGCGGCGTCCCAGTCGCCCTGCCACACGTGGACCAGCGCGAGCAGCGCGTACAGGTAGGTGGCGAAGCCCCACTGATCGCGCTCGGCGGCGAAGGCGAGCCCACGCTCCCCGGTCTCCCGGGCGAGGTCGAGCCACAGGAGGTCGTTGGCGCTCCACGCGAGGTTGGTGTACGCGCGGCAGGCGTGCTCGTCGAGCCCGGCCGCCTCCGCGCGATCGATGCTGCGCTCGAGCAGCTCGCGGCCCGCCTCGATCCCGTCGCTCATCATCAGCGCGGTGCCGAGGTTGGTCTCGGCGTGCACGAGGGTCTCGTCGTCGCCGAGCTCGGCGGCGAGCGCGATCGCCCGCTCGGCCGCCGCGACGCACTCGCGGGTGCGCTGGGCGAGCATGGCGAGCTGCGCGCGGTTGCTGAGGGCCATCGCCAGCTCGCGGCTGGGCGGCAGCGGCTCGAGGATCGCCACCGCCTCGTCGCCCGCGCGCTCCGCGGCCACCGGGTCCTGGGTCCACCAGCGGATCCGCGACAGCCAGCGCAGCGACGCCCCGGTCGCGAGCGGGTCCCCAAGCTCGCGTCGCAGCGCGACCGCGCGCTCCTGCGCCTCGATCGCGAAGGCCGAGTCGTCGACGTGGTACGCCTCGACCGCGGCCTCGTCGAGGGCCTGGGCCCGCTCGGCCGGCGGGAGGAGGTCGGCGTGGCGCACGGCCCGCGCGTAGAAGGCCGCGGCCTCGCGGTGCGACCGCGCCGCGACCGCCCGGCGCGCCGCGGCGAGACCGTGCTCGAGCAGCGCCGGCGGGTCGCCGGCGGCCTCGGCGTGGTGGGCGAGCCGGGCCGGCTCGGCGCCGGCGTCGAGCAGCGCGTCGAGGACCGCGCGGTTCAGCTCGCGGCGCCGGGCGCCGGCGAGGCCCTCCTCCACGGCGCGCCGGCCCAGCTCGTGGCGGAAGCGCGCGAACCCGTCCTCGACGACGACGAGGCCCCGCTGCTCGCACTCGGCCAGGGCGGCCGGACCGTCGCCGCCGAGGCAGCGCTCGAGCACCGCGATCTCCGTCCGGCCTGGGACGACGCTCATCATCTCGAGCGACGCGCGAGCGGAGGGCGAGAGCCGCGCGGCCCGGGCGAGCACGGCGTCGCGCACCGTCGGCGGGGTGCGCTCCAGGCCGGCGCCGATCGCCTCCGTGACGAAGAAGGGGTTGCCGCCCGTCGCCGCGTGGAGCGCATCCGCGTCGTCGTCGCCGCCCGCCAGCTCGCCGACCGCGTCGCGGCTGAGCGGCGCCAGCTCGACGCGCTTCGCCCGGCCCGGGGAGACCCCGGCGGCCGCGCGGCGAAGCGGGTGGTCGGCGGCCAGCTCGTCGTCGCGGAACGTCACCACGAGCAGCGTCGGGGCCGAGCCGATCCGCCGCCCGAGGTACGTCAGCAGGTCGAGCGTCGCCTCGTCGGCCCAGTGCGCGTCCTCGACGACGCAGACGGTGGGCGACTCCCGGCCGAGCTCGGCGAGCACGGCGGCGAAGGCGTCGATGCGGCCGGGCTCGCGCAGGGCCTCGCCGAGCCGCGGCGCGTCGCCGCCGGCGATGTCGAGGAAGGGGCCGAGCGGCCGGGCGACG
Organism: Miltoncostaeaceae bacterium; assembly: GCA_963835685.1. GTDB lineage: Bacteria > Actinomycetota > Thermoleophilia > Miltoncostaeales > Miltoncostaeaceae > DATAGF01. The sequence goes on along the minus strand of CAWIGI010000006.1, from coordinate 14,464 downwards.
GCCAGGTCGTCGCAGGCCCCCCACAGCACGCGCGCCGAGACCGCATGGGCGGCGGCGAAGCTCGCGACCAGGCTCGTCTTGCCGATGCCCGCCTCGCCGCTGACGAGGGCGACCGCGCCCCGGCCGTCGGCCGCCTCGGCCAGGGCCGACTCCAGCTGGGCGAGCGCCGCATCGCGCTCGAGGAGCAGCATCCCCACATCCTAATCCCGGTCGCGGGGGACGCAGACGGCGCGCCGTGCCGTATGAGGGGCATGACGACCACGCGAAGGACCCCAGCGCTCCTCTCCCTCGCCGTCGCCGCGCTCGCCCTCCTCGCATGGGCCGGCCAGGCGGCGGGGGGCGGCTTCTCCACGACCACCCTCGACCCGCTGACGGCCTCGCCGCGGGCCGGCGAGACCCTGGAGGTCGGCTACACGATCAAGCAGCACGGCGTCACGCCGGTGCGCGTTGACGGCACGGGCATCGCCATCGTCGGCCCCGACGGCGAGCGGACGGTCTTCCCGGGCCGTCCCCAGGGGCCGGTCGGCCACCACGTCGCGGACGTGCGCTTCCCGGCGGCCGGAGCCTGGAGCTGGGAGCAGGTCCAGGGCGGCGTCACGGCGCAGGACCTCGGCCGGGTCGAGGTCGCGCCCGCGACCGGCGCCGCCGCCGCGCCGGCGGCCGAGGGCGGGGGGCCCGGCGAGGCGGCGTGGGCCCTGCTGGCGGCCACGATCGCCGCCGCCGCGCTGCTGGCGGCGGTGGCCCTGCGCCCCTGGCGCGCGCGGGCGGGCTGAGCGCGGTGCGGCGGACCGCCATCGCGGTCCTGGCCGCCGCGGTCGCCGGGCTGGCGGCGGCCACCGTCCTCGTCTGGGACGGCGGCGAGGCCGTCCCGGCGCCCGTGGCGCCCGCGCCGGGGGCGGTCCTGGACGGCGAGGCGCTCTTCGCCGCGAAGGGATGCGCCGTCTGCCACTTCGGCCCGGGCAGGACGGACGGCTTCGGGATCGGCCCGGACCTGCGCGGGCTCGCCGGGGCCGCTCCCGAGTACGTGCGCGAGTCGATCCTCGCGCCGTCGGCGTCGGTGGTGCCCGGGTTCGGCGCGATGCCGGACGTGGCCGTCAGCCCCGCCGAGGCCGACGCGCTGGTCGCCTACCTGCTGGACCTCAGCGCACCGACAAGCTGACGCGGCCCGGGCCCGCCGGCACCCGCAACAGCACCCGTTGCGGGCGCAGCTCGGCGTCGCGGCCGAGCGCCGGGGCCGCCGTCTCCCAGACCTGCATCTCCTCACCCACGGCCACCGCGACGGCCAAGCGGCGGCCGTCGCCGATCGGCGCCAGGGCGGCGGCGGGGGCCGCGCCGAACGCTGTGCCCGCGGGCTTGCCGAATGCCAGGGGCGAGCCGAGCAGGCTCCAGATGCGGTCGGGGGCGCCGGGCCGCGGGTCGTCGCCCGCGGCGAGCAGCTCGGCCGAGGACGCCCAGGCGAACGCCGTCAGCGCCGACCGCGGGTCGCCGAGGGCCATCCAGCCGGCGGGCGCGGGGCCCCCGCGCAAGGACACCGCGAAGCCGGGCCCGGCGGTGGCGAGCGCGAGGCGGTCGCCGTCCGGGGCGTAGGCCACCGCTGCGACACCGGCCGGGGGATCGGCGACGGCGCGGGTCGCCAGCGAGGGGTAGTCGGCCGCGCGCGCCTGCCCGCCGCGGGCGACGTACGCCAGCGCCTGCGTGTCCGCGCGCCAGGATGGCCGCACGGGCGCGACGTCCGCATCGACCAGGCGGTCGCCGTCCCCGTCCCCCTCGATGACCCGCAGCTCGTGCCGCGGCCCCCGGCGCACGACGTAGGCGATGGCGATCGGATTCGGCGCCCACGCGGCGGCGACGACGGGCCCGCCGGCCGGGTGCGACCACGCGCGCCGGCCGCCCGGCGCGATCGCGACCAGCGCCTCGCCGATCCCGACGGCGGCGAAGGTGGCGTTGGGCGAGAGCTCCGCGGCCCGCGCGGCCAGGCCCTGCACGCCCAGGCCGGACCGGGTCGCGAGCCACAGCCGCCCGCCGGCCACGAGCGCGAGGCCCTCCGCATCCTCCGGCACCCGGACCGTCCCGCTCGCCGGGACGGCCGCGGCCGTCCGCTCGCGGGCGGGCGGCTCGCCGAGGCGGACGTCGAGGCGGTCGGTCGCCGCCAGGGCCGCCCCGGCGACGGCGACCGCCGCCCCCGCCGCGGCGGCGGCGAGCAGCCAGCGCGGGCGGCGGCGGGCCGGCGGGGGGAGCGCGTCCATGGCGGCGCGCTCGGCGCGCGCCCGCGCCTCCTCGGACGGGCCGGGGAGGCCCTCGAGGGCCCGGCGCAGGCGACGCTCGAGGTCGGTCATGAGCCCTCCCCCAGTCGCTCCCGGAGGTCCGCGAGGGCCCGGCCGAGCCGCGAGTTCACGGTGCCGACGGGGAGGTCCAGCATCATGGCGATCTCCGGTGGGGTGTAGTCGAGCAGGTGGCGCAGCACCACGACCGCGCGGCGCTCGGGCGAGAGCGCGGCGAGGGCGGCGAGCGCCTCGAGGTCCTCGGCGCCGTCGTCGTCCCAGGCCGAGGGGCCCTCGGGCGGCTCGCCGACGTGCACCAGCCGGCGCTCCTGGCGCAGCACGTCCAGCGCGCGGTTGACCACGATGCGGTCGAGCCAGGGCGCGAAGGGCCGCGTCGCGTCGAAGCTCCCGAGCCGTGCGAAGGCGCGCTCGAAGGCGTCCTGGGCGACGTCGTCGGCCATCGCGTGGCGGCCGGTGACGGCCAGGGCCGCCCGCCGGGCGCGCGGCCAGTGACGCGCGAACAGGGTTGACGCCGCGTCCCGGGAGCCGCGCTGGGCGCGGCGCACCAGGCCGGCGTCGGGGTCCGTCGACGAGACCACTCCACCTTCTACGGCCCGGGGGCCCGAACGCTTCCCCGGCCGGCCTCTCATCGCCATCTCATCGCCGCCTCGTACGGTGCCGGCCCATCATCGCGGGAGGTGACCGATGGGTGCACGACATGGGGCGGCCGCGGCGGCGCTGCTCGCGATCATCGTGGCCGGGGCGGGCGCGGCCGGCCTGCCCCGGGGCGCCGAGCCGGTGGCGCTGAACCCCGCCGACTTCACCACGACGATCGACAACCCCTGGTGGCCCATGCGGCCCGGCAGCCGCTGGGTCTACCGCGAGACCGCGCCCGACGGCACGCGGCAGCGCGTGGTGGTGACCGTCACGCGCCGCACGCGGCTCATCGCCAACGGCGTCACGGCCCGCGTCGTGCGCGACGTCGTCACGGAGGACGGCGAGCCCGTCGAGGTGACCGACGACTGGTACGCGCAGGACCGGGCCGGCAACGTCTGGTACCTCGGCGAGGCGACGACCGAGTACGAGAACGGGAAGCCGGTCTCGACCGAGGGCTCGTTCGAGGCGGGCGTTGACGGGGCCCAGGCCGGGGTCATCATGCCCGCGCGGCCGCGACCCGGCCTCGCCTACCGACAGGAGTACCGCGCCGGCGAGGCCGAGGACCGCGCCGTGGTCCTGAGCCTGCGCGAGCGCGTCGAGGTGCCGTTCGGGCACTTCGGCCCCGGCCGGGTGCTGATGACCCGCGACCTCGACGCCCTCCGTCCGAGGGTCCAGGAGCTCAAGTTCTACGCCCGCGGCGTCGGGCCGGTCCTGGCGATCGGCGTGTCGGGCGGATCCGACCGGGAGGAGCTGGTTCGCTACACGCGGGGCTGACGCTCCTCGAGGCGGGTATCGTGCGCCCATGGGCCTGCGCGACTCGCACGCGCCCGGGACCTTCTCCTGGACCGACCTGAGCACGCCCGACCCGGCGGCCGCCGCCGCCTTCTACGGCGCGCTGCTGGGCTGGGAGGGCGAGGAGACGCCGGCCGGCGACGCCGCCACCTACTGGATGATGCGCCTGGGCGGCCGGGACGTCGCCGGCATGTCGGCGATGCGCGAGCAGCAGCGTGCCGCGGGCGCGCCGCCGGCCTGGCTGTCCTACGTGACCGTCGAGGACGCCGGCGCGACCGCCGGCCGGGTCGGGGAGCTCGGCGGCACCGTGCTGATGCCGGCCTTCGACGTCCTCGACGCCGGTCGCATGGCGCTCCTCCTGGACCCCCAGGGCGCCGTCTTCGCCGTCTGGGAGCCGAAGGCGCAGATCGGCGCCGGGCTCGTGAACGACCCCGGCGCCATGGTGCTGAACCAGCTCAACACCACCGACCCGGAGGCCGCCGCGGAGTTCTACTCGGGCCTCTTCGGCTGGGAGATCCGCGTCGCCGTGACCGACCCGCAGCCCTACTGGCGCATCGGGAACGGGGGCACGTTGAACGGCGGCATGATGGCCCTGGCACCCGGCGCGCCCGCGCCGCCGCACTGGCTCGTCTACTTCACGGTCGCCGACCTCGATGCCGCGGCCGAGGTGATCGCCCGGGAGGGCGGCGATCTCGTCGTGCCCGCGATGTCGGTCCAGGGCGGCCGGATACTCGTCGCGCGCGACCCGGCGGGCGCGTACTTCGGGCTCTTCGAGGGCGGGGTCGACCCCTGACGCCCTGAGCCCGCCCGGGCTCAGCCGAGCTGGTCGTACTCCGCCATCCAGTCGCCGGGCCCGCCCGGCGGCCGGTAGGCGCGCGACACCTCGCTCGCGCGCTCCAGGGCGCGGCGGGCGTCGGCCATGTCGAGCACCTGGAAGGTCTCCTGGCGGGCGAGGCGCCCCGAGCCGAAGACGGCGGCCGAGTAGGCGGCGGCGGCCGTCTCGTCCGGCATCGAGTAGATGACGAAGCCGTCCGAGGGCCCCATCATCCAGTAGAAGCCCTCCATCACGCCGCCCGCGCCCTCGATCGCCGCGCGGGCCGCCTCCGCGCGATCCTCGGGCGTCTCGAGCATCCGCGCCCACGCCTCGCCCGTGTAGCTGAAGAAGCTGACGTACTTCGGCATCCGGCCTCCCCCGTCCATGGGCGAGCGTATTCCTCGATTCCGCGACCGTACAGTCGTGGCGCCTGCGGCGAGCTGGTGCGGCTGTTCCGGGACTGGGACCGGGTGTAACGTCGCGAGGTGCACGCGTGACTGAGACGGCGGCGCCCATCCCGGACCGCCGTCCACCGACTCACCAGGGGGTTCCGATGCCGGTCGAGTACGACTGCCCCACCTGCGACGAGACCTTTCGCGAGGACACCGTCGAGGGCGTCATCAAGCGCGCCGCCGCCCATCACCACGAGCACCACGGCGGTCCCGAGGAGATCACCCCGGAGATCGAGGCCGCGGTCCGCGGCGCGGCGCGGCAAGCTTAGGAAGCGCTCCCGTCGGGACTCGCGGCGGCCAGCCCCGCCTCCAGCGGTGCCGCCGCCTTGTCACTCCGCTCATTCGGGGGGCGTCATCATGACCGCGGGGTCGATGTACTCGGCCTCCTCGGCGATGAGCCCCCCGGCGACGCGGTAGACCGACACCGCCGGGACGTTAACGCGCTCGCCCCGCGCCGTCCAGACGCCCCAGTCGGCCCGGTGGGTGCCCGTGAGGCGCCACTCGAGCCAGGCCGTGTCCGGCGGGCCCTCGCCGACCCGCAGGACCTCGACGCGCAGGTCGGGCACGGCCGCCATGAAGCCGGCGATGCGCTCGCGGATGGCGTCGCGTCCGACGAACCGCGGGAAGCGCGCGCCGCCGGCCGTCGCGCGGGCGAGGATGCGGCCCTCGCGGACGCCGTCCTCGGCGAAGCAGGCGGCGCACCCCGCGGCGTCCATCGCATTCCACGCCTCCATGTAGGCGAGGGCCGTCTCCCTCGGCGTGCGATCGGGCATCGGCGCCCCCTTCCGTGTCTCGGCGACGGTCGACGCCATGATCCCACCCCCCGGGGGCGGAGGACGACGCGCGTCGGAGACGGGATGACCGGCTCACGTGGCGCGGTAGCGCAGGAAGAGGAAGCCGTCCTCCTCGCAGACCGAGGCGAGGGACATCCGGCAGGGCGAGGGCAGGGACGGCCCGGTGGCGATGCGCCCGGCGCCGCCCACGGCCAGGACCGGGGCGAGCGTGAGGCAGAGCTCGTCGACCAGCCCGTCGACGGCCAGCAGCCCGAAGAGCGACGGGCCGCCCTCGCACAGCACCGTGCGGACGCCGCGCCGGCCGAGCGTGGCGAGGGCCCCGGGCAGGTCGACCCTCCCCGATCCCGCGACGACCACCTCGGCGACCTCGGCGGCGCGCTCGAGGCGGTCAGGCGGGGCGTCCGTGGGCGCCACCACCATCGGGCGGGACGTCGGGCGTGCGAAGAGGGGCGCCTGCCAGTCGAGGACCAGCGACCGGCTGACGACGGCGATCCGTGGCAGCGGCGTCTGGCCGCGGCGCTCGCGGGCGGCGACCTCCTCGTCCTTCAGCTTCGGCGGCCCGTACCCCTCCGCGCGCACCGTCCCGGCGCCGACCAGGATCACGTCCGCGAGCGAGCGCAGGGTGTGGAAGAGGGCCCTGTCGCCGGGGCTCGCGAGCCCACCGGAGAGGCCGGCCACGGTCGCGGCGCCGTCGGCGCTCGCGACGAAGTTCAGCCGCAGCCCGGGCCGCCCCTCGGCCGTCGGAGGGTCGCCGTAGACCTCGAGCGGGTTGACCGGGTCGGCGGGGTCCGGGCACAGCCGGCGCATCAGGCCGCCAGCGCGTCGCGGCGCTCCCGGAAGAACGCCAGGGCCGCCGCTCGCTGGTCGGCCGCGCCGACGAAGGCGCCCAGCGGGAGGATCGCGCCGTGGAACGCGGCGGCGTTCCAGAGCCCGCCGGCCGGAGCGGCCTCGGGGACGGAGGGGAGCACGTAGAGGTAGGGCTCGTCCACGTCGGCGTCGCCGGGCGAGGCGCCGTAGGTCGCGCGCGCCGGCCCCTCGGGCCCCAGGTTGACGGCCGCGTCGAAGTGCTCGGGCCAGAGCTGGACCCGCCCGCCCGGCCCCGAGAGGGGGTCGGCCCGCAGCTCCTCGAGCGCCGACCAGGCGAAGCCGAACCAGTCCCCCAGCAGCCGCGCGGCCGCCGGGTCGAGGCCGAGCTCCGCCCGCGGGTCGCCGGCCGGGGGGACGTCGAAGCCCTCGGCCCATTCGACGTCGGGCGGCCCGTCCAACGCCACCGCCGCGGCGGCGGCGAGCGTGGTGAGCGGCTCCTCGCGGGCCTGCCCGCCGATCTGCCGCACGATGCGGTCCCCCTCGATCCTCACCTGCTCGTCGTCCCCGAAGAAGGGCGTCCCGAACCCTCCCATCGTGAAGCGCAGCCCGATCTTGCCGTTCGCCCGGCGGCGCGCGGGCGACACCGCGTAGACGGCCACCCGGTGGAGCGCCAGGCGGGTCGCCCCGAGGCCGGGCGGCGGCGCGACCAGCCGGCGGTGGGCGCCGAGCCAGCGCTCGGCCGCCCAGCCCGCGCGCTCCGGGTGGTCGGCGAGCCACTCGTCCCAGGTCCTCGCGGCGCCCAGCCGGACCGGCGCGACGACCCGCGCGTCGGGCGGGCCGCCGTCGTGCACCGGATCGTCGGCGAACCACGCCGGGTCGGTCACCGCGGGCGGGCTGGGCTCGAGCACCCGGGCGAGGAGCCCGTCCTCCAGGGCGGCTTGCGCCTCGGCGCGCGGGTCGCGTGCGGCCATGGACGGACTCAACCACCTCCGGAGCGGCGCGCGCTACGAGAGGAAGCGCATCACGCCGACGAGGTGGCCCTCGGGGTCGGTGAGGTGCCCGATCTCCAGCCCGGCGCCGGGCACCTCGTCGGGGCCCATCACCCGGGTCCCGCCGAGCTTCTCGGCCGTCGCGAGGGCGGCCTCGACGTCCGGCACCTCGACGTAGAAGGTGAGGTGCCCGGCGTATCCGTCCGGGCCGCCGGCGATGCCGCCGCCGATCCCCGCGCCCTCGTCGTTGACGTTCCCATCGCGCTGCACGGTTCCGTACCCCATGGGGTTGTCGGAGTCGATCTCCCAGCCGAAGAGCTGCGAGTAGTAGCTCTTCAGCGCGTCGCCGTCCTTCCCGATGATCTCGAAGTGCACGACCGGGTGTCCCATGTCCCCTCGCTTTCCGGGTGGATGCATGTCCCTAGGACCGGCGCGCCCGCGGGAACTCATCGCGGACCCGAGGCCCTCAGCCGCCCGGCGGCGCCAGCCTGACGATGCGGTCGTCGCCCGGCTCCGGAGAGCCGCGGCCGTCGGTGTTCGAGGTGGCCAGCCAGAGCGAGCCGTCCGGCGCGAGCTCGACGGTGCGCAGGCGTCCGAGCTCCCCGTCGAGCTCGGCGACCGGCGTCCCCGCGCGCTCGCCCTCCAGCGGCACCCGCCACAGGCGCTCGCCGCGCAGGGCGGCGACGTAGAGGTCGTCCCCCACGATCGCCGCGCCGCTCGGGGAGGCCTCGGCGGTCGACCAGGTGACGACCGGGTCGGTGGTCCCCTCCCCGCCGCCGGCGCCCTCGACGTCGGGCCAGCCGTAGTTCGCGCCGGGACGGATCAGGTTGACCTCGTCCACCTCGCTCTGCCCGAACTCCGTCGCCCAGAGGCGGCCGTCGGCGTCCCACGCCAGGCCCTGCACGTTGCGGTGCCCGGAGGACCACACCGCTGTCGGCCCCGGGTTGTCGTCCGGCACCGAGCCGTCGGGCTCCATGCGCAGGATCTTGCCGTTGAGCGAGGCGGGGTCCTGCGGCAGCGAGGTGTCACCGGTGTCGCCCGTGCCGGCGTAGAGCATCCCGTCCGGCCCGAAGGCGATGCGGCCGCCGTTGTGGACCTGCCCGCGCGCCAGGCCCGTGAGGACCGGCTCGGGCTCCTCGCCGAGCCGGAACCGCACGATGCGGTTGTCCTCCGCGGTGGTCAGGTAGGCGTACACGAGGCCGTCGTCCTCGTACTCCGGCGAGACCGCGATGCCGAGCAGGCCCCCCTCGCCGGCGGCGGGGTCGACGCCCGGGACGGTCACCTCGGCCCGCGGCTCGCCGCCGCCCGCCGGGATGCGGAGGATCCGCCCGGTCGCCCGCTCCGAGACGAGGGCGTCCCCGCCCGGGAGGAAGGCGACGCCCCACGGCACCTGGAGGCCCGTCGCCACGTCGGACGGCGATGGGGGCGGCGGCGCCGTCTCGGACGCCATGCGCTCGTCGGAGCCGCACCCGGCGGCGAGCGCCGCCGCGGCGATGACGATCAGCGCGAGCCGGCGCACCGGCCCCTACGTCCGCTCGAGCGACCGCACGCGCTCGCGGTGGCGGTCGAGGAACTCACGCCCGCCGCGCAGAAAGTCGCGGATGAAGCGGAGCTGCTCCTCGTCGTACCGGGCCAGGTCGCGCCCGGCCTCTTCGGCGATCGGGCCCCAGACCTCCCAGGCGCGCGACCGGGCCAGGTCGGTCAGCCCCACGAGCACGCGCCGCCGGTCGGCGGTGTCGCGCACGCGCCGCACGTAGCCCGCGCGCTCGAGGCGGTCGAGCAGCGTCGTGACCGCCCCGGTCGAGAGCCCGCTCTCGTGCGCGAGCGCACCGGCGGTCATCTGCCCGTGCTGGTCGAGGATGTCGAGGCAGCGGCTGTCGGTGCGGTTGATCCCCAGGAACGCGCAGGCCGCGTCGTCGAAGGCGTCCTGGGCGTTCTGGTGGCGGCGAACCTCGAGGCCCACCTCGGCGATGAGCGTTTGAAGCGATTCTCTTGACAATCGAACCTCTCGATGGGTAAGGTTCCGTCGTCAAGAATCTTATCGCTCTAGAGATTCGAGAATCAAGAGGAAGGAGGGCCGATGAGCGACCGCGATCTCCGCCGCCGGGATCATGAAGGACTACCCGGGCGGCGTGCGCGCGCTCGACGGCCTCGGCCTCGAGGTGGAGGCCGGCACCGTCTTCGGCCTGCTCGGCCCGAACGGCGCCGGCAAGTCAACGGCGGTCAAGGTGCTGACCACCCTGTCCCGGCCTGACGCGGGCGAGGCCCGGGTGGCCGGCGCCGACGTCCTGCGCGAGCCGGACCGCGTGCGGGCGGCGATCGGCGTGATCGCCCAGCGCTCGGGCCTCGATCCCGAGGGCACCGCCCGCGAGAACCTCACCCTCCAGGGCCGCATCCACGGCCTGCGCCGGGGCGAGGTCCGCGCCCGGGGCGCCGAGCTGCTCGAGCGCCTCGGGCTGAGCGAGGCCGCCGACCGCAGGGTCGCCACCTTCTCGGGCGGCATGCAGCGCCGGCTCGACATCGCGATGGGGCTGATCCATCGCCCGAGCGTGCTGTTCCTCGACGAGCCGACCACGGGGCTCGACCCCGAGATCCGCTCGGCGATGTGGGCCGAGATCAGCCGGCTCTCCCGCGAGGAGGGCCTCACGATCCTGCTCACCACCCACTACCTCGAGGAGGCCGACCAGCTCGCGGCCCGGCTCGCGATCGTCGAGCGCGGTCGCGTCGTGGCCGAGGGCCGGCCCGAGGAGCTGAAGGCCGGGCTGCGCGGCGACGCCGTCGCGGTCGACCTGCGCCGGCCCGAGGCGAACGGGCGCGCGGCCTCGGCCCTCGAGCGGGTCGCGGGCGTCCGCGAGGTCCTCCTCGACGGGCTCAGCCTGCGGGCCCGCGTCGACGAGGGCGCCACGGCCGTGCCCGCGGTGCTCTCGGCCCTGGAGTCGGCGGGCGTGGCCGTGGCCTCGGTCACCGTGTCGCGCCCCTCGCTCGACGACGTCTACCTGCAGCGCGTCGGCCGCGCCTTCGGGTCCGGCGCCGAGACGAAGGAGGAGATCCGATGACCGCCGCCCTGTCGCATTCCGGCCTGATGGCCGCGCGCTGGCTGCGCGCGCTGTGGCGCCAGCCCTGGTACGTGGCGATCACGCTGGTGCAGCCCGTGATCTGGCTGCTGCTGTTCGGCGCCCTGTTCGAGCGGGTCGTCAACATCCCCGGGTTCGGGGCGGACGACTACGTCAACTTCCTCGTCCCCGGGATCGTCGTCATGACCGCGCTCTTCACCGCCGGCTGGAGCGGGATGGGGATCATCAACGACCTGGACCGGGGCGTGCTCGACCGCCTCCTGGTCTCGCCCGCCCGGCGGTCGTCGCTGATCGCCGGGCCCTTCGGCCAGCTCGCCGTGGTGGTGCTCATCCAGTCCCTGATCATCGTCGCGCTGGGCCTGGCGGTCGGGGCGAGCCTGCCCGGCGGCGTCGCCGGGGTCGCGACCGTGATCGGCGGCTCGATCCTGCTCGCCTGGGCGATCGGGGGCCTGTCGATCGCCATCGCCCTGCTGGCCCGCAAGGAGGAGACGCTGATCGGCGCCGTCAACTTCCTGGTGCTGCCGCTCACGTTCCTCTCGACCGCCTTCATGCCGAGCTCGCTCGCGCCGGGGTGGGTCGAGGACGTCGCGCGGTACAACCCGGTCAACTGGGCGATCGAGGCGGGCCGCGAGGCGCTCGGCGACGACCCCGACTGGTCGTTCGTCGGCACCCGCGCCGGCCTGCTCGCCGCCGCCGCGCTGCTCTGCGGCTGGCTGGCGACCCGGGCGCTGCGAACCTACCAGCGCTCGGTCTGAGCGGACGCGGCGGGGTCGCTGTCGATCCCGCCGCGCCCGGTTCGTCGCGTGGGTAGAGGCAAGCGCAACGAGGGGGTCCCAAAATGGGAAGGATCGTCGTCACCGAGTTCGTCTCGCTCGACGGGGTCATCGAGGACCCGGGTGGAGTCGAGGGCTTCCGGCACGGAGGCTGGGCCTTCGAGATCGATCGCGGCGAGGAGGGCGACAAGTTCAAGCTCGACGAGACCCTCGACTCCGATGCCCTGCTCCTCGGCCGGGCGACGTACGAGGTCTTCGCCGCCTCCTGGCCGGCGCGGAGCGGCGAGTTCGCCGACAGGTTCAACAGCATGCCCAAGTACGTCGTCTCCTCGACCCTCGAGGATCCCGAGTGGAACAACACGACGGTGATCGGGGGCGACGCCGTGGAGGCGGTCTCGAGGCTGAGGCGGGAGCGGGCCGGCGACATCGTCGTCCACGGCAGCGTCCGCCTCGCGCGAACGCTGGTCGAGCACGACCTCGTCGACGAGCTCCGGCTGATGCTCTACCCGGTCGTCCTCGGGGCGGGCGAGCGGCTGTTCGGCGAGACGAGCGACAAGTGGCCTCTGCGGCTGGTGAGCTCGACCATCGTCGGAGACGGCGTCGCCATCCTGGTCTATGAGCCCGCACGAGACGCCGCTCAGGGGTCCGACCCCGATGCCGAGCTCGTCGCGTCGTCGCGGACGGCAGCCGAGCCACATGAGGAGGAACGGCCGTGAGGAAGCTCGTCGAATCGACGTTCGTGACGCTCGACGGCGTCATCGGCGACCCGCAGGTCTGGGGTCCGCCGTACTGGGACGACGAGCACGGGGCGTACGCGTCCAAGCTGCTCACGCCGGCCGACGCGCTGGTGCTGGGGCGCGTGACGTACGAGGTCTTCGCCCAGGCGTGGCCGCAGCGGTCGGGCGACCTCTACGCGGACAAGTTGAACGCCATGCCCAAGCACGTCGCGTCGCGCACCCTGGGCGACGCGACCTGGAACGCGTCGATCATCGAGGGGGACGCGGCCGAGGGCGTCGCGGCGCTCAAGGAGCAGCCCGGTGGGGACCTGCTGAAGTTCGGCACCGGCGAGCTCGACCGGACCCTCATCGAGCACGGCCTGGTCGACGAGTTCCACTTCTGGGTCTTCCCGGTCCTCGCGGGAGGCGGGCAGCGGCTCATCGAGGGGATCGGCACGACCCACCTCCGCCTCGTCGACTCCACGACCTTCGCCTCCGGCATCGTCGTCCACACGCTGGAACCGAAGTGACGCGCGCGCTGATCGTGTCGGAGTCGCCACGGTGGACGGCGTGACGGAGCGCCGGGCGGCGAGCCGACCCATCCGCACTCCAGCTGGGCCGTGGACCACCACTACGAGGACGTCCTCGGCTACAAGCTCGGCGAGGTGCGCGAGGCCGAGCTGCTGCTGATCGGGCGGGGTGCGGCGCGGCATCGACGACTTCGAGGGGCGCTCGTCGCTGCCCACGGGGTCTTTTGGCATCCTTGCCATTCGCCGCCCTCGCCGCACGACAGAATGCCACCGTGGACTCCGTCCCTCCTCCGTCCGGCGAGCAGGTCGAGCTGCGCTTCGAGCCGTGGTCGGCGGTGGTCGTGGAGGTGGGCGGCGGCCTGCGCGAGCTCCGGCACAAGGGCGCGCCGCTGCTCGACGGGTACGCCGTTGACGAGATGGCCCGCGGCGGGCGCGGGCAGCCTCTGCTGCCCTGGCCGAACCGGCTGGCCGGCGGCCGCTACCTGTTCGGCGGGCGCGAGATCGAGGTGCCGGTCAACGAGCCCTCGACGGGCTCGGCCATCCACGGCCTGGCGCGCTGGAGCGCGTGGCGCATCACCGAGCAGACGCCGTCGCGGTGCGCGGTGGAGCTGCGCCTGCACCCGCAGCCGCCCTACCCGTTCACGGCCGACCTGAGGATCGACTACGCCCTCGGCGAGACGGGGCTGGCGGTGACGCTGCGCGCGGCCAACGCAGGCGCCTCCGACCTGCCGATCGGTGCCGGGTTCCACCCGTACCTCACGCTCGGGACCGAGGTCATCGACGCGGTGTCCGCCCGGGTGCCCGCCCCGGCCTGGCTGCCGACCGACTCCCGCGGCATACCCACCGGTGAGCGCCGGCCGGTGTCCGGCGACGTCAACCTGCGCGCCGGCCCGGCGCTGGGCGACCGCGCACTCGATCACTGCTTCACCGACCTCGAGCGCGACAAGGACGGCCTGGCCCGCGTGGTCCTCACGCGGCCTGACGGGGGCGCTGCGACGCTCTGGATGGACGAGGCCTGGCCCTTCGTCATGGTCTTCACCGGCGACACGGTCGAGCCGGCGCGACGCCGTCGCGGCCTGGCCGTCGAGCCGATGACCTGCGCGCCCGACGCGTTCAACTCGGGCGACGGCCTGCGGGTGCTGCGCCCGGGCGAGTCCTTCGCCGGACGGTGGGGGATCGCCTACGAGCCGGAGGGGCCCGGGTCGTAGCCGCCGCGCGTGCCCGGCGGCCAGAAGGGCCACTCCTCGAAGCTGGCGCACCGGCCATCGGGCGCGAGCCGCACGATCCAGAGGTCTTGGAAGGGCTGCTCCTTCGGCGCGGTGTAGTGGACCCAGACGCGCACGACGCCGACGTCGCCCTCGGCCGCGACGACCTCGCTTGCCATCGAGAACTCCTCGCCGGGCTCGCGGCCGGCCTCCCACATCCGCCGGATCGCCGGGAGCCCGGCGTAGGGGCGCTCGAAGGGCGAGGTCGCGTAGGTCGCCTTCTCCGTGAAGAGGTCGCCGAGCGCCTCGACCCCGGGCGCTCGCCACGCGCGCTCGTAGGCGTCCACCCAGCGGCTGAGCTCGGCGCGGTCCATCGGCAGCACGCTAGCGCCTCGCCCCAGGCTGGTATCGTGATCCGGCCGACGCGGTCCGGGCGGTTAGCTCAGCGGTAGAGCGCCTGCCTTACACGCAGGTGGCCGGCGGTTCGATCCCGTCACCGCCCACCTCCCGCCCGCCGGCGGCGCCGTGGGGGTGTAGCTCAGATTGGTTAGAGCACCGGACTGTCAATCCGGAGGCCGCGGGTTCGAGTCCCGTCACTCC
>CAWIGI010000005.1:0-49567 GCA_963835685.1 Miltoncostaeaceae bacterium | reverse complement strand
CCGGCCGCTCCCCCGCCTGGGCGAGGATGCTGCAGACGCGCGCGTGGGCGTACTGCACGTAGTAGACCGGGTTCTCCTGGCTCTGCTCGCGGGCCACGTCGAGGTCGACGTCGAGCGGCGTCTCGTGGCTGCGCTGCACGAGGAAGAAGCGCGCCGCGTCCACGCCGATGTCGTCGAGGAGGTCGGCCAGCGTGACGAGCGTGCCGGCCCGCTTGCTCATGCGCCGTGCCTCGCCGCGCTCCACAAGGCTCACCAGCTGCACGAGCATGACCTCGAGCGACCCGGGGTCGCGTCCGCCCGCGGCGAGGACCGCCCTCAGGCGGTCGATGTATCCGTGGTGGTCGGCGCCGAGGACGTCGATGAGCCGCTCGTGGCCGCGCGAGGCCTTCTCGAGGTGGTAGGCGACGTCGGCGGCGAGATAGGTCGTCTCGCCGTCGCCGCGCACCAGGACCCGGTCCTTCTCGTCCCCGTAGCGGGAGGCGCGGAACCAGACGGCGCCCTCTGCGCGGTAGGCGTCGCCCGCCGCCTCGAGCGCGGCGATTCCCTCCTCGACGCGCCCGGCCTCGTGGAGGCCCCGCTCGGAGACGAACCGGTCGAAGCGCACGCGGAAGCGGTCGAGGTCGCGGAGGATGGCGTCCAGCATCAGCTCCTCGCCGCGGCGGGCGAACAGCTCGAGAGCCTCGGGCGAGGGATCGTCCGCCTCGTCGGCGTAGCGGTCGCCGACCTCCTCGCGCACGGCCTCGGCGATCGGCACGACGTAGTCGCCCGGGTAGCCCTCCTCGGGCACCGCGGTCGCCCTCCCGGCCAGCTCGCCGTAGCGGGCGGCGACCGACGCCCCGAAGAGCCGCATCTGGCGCCCGAAGTCGTTCACGTAGTACTCGCGCGTGACCCGGTGGCCGGCGAACGCCAGGATCCGGGCGAGCGAGTCGCCGTACGCCGCCTGGCGGGCGTGGCCGACGTGGGGAGGGCCGGTCGGGTTGGCCGAGACGAACTCCAGGAGGACGTCCTCCGGCGCGGCGGCCGACCCCGCGCCGTAGCCCTCGCCCGCCGCGACGAGGCCGGCCGCGGCGCGGGCGAACCACGCCGGCGCCAGCGTCAGGTTGAGGAAGCCGGGGCCGGCGACCTCGACGCCCCCGAGCCACCGGCCGGCGCCGGCGTCCGTCCGGAGGGCCTCGGCCACCCCCTCGGCGATCTCGCGCGGCGGCCGGCGGGTCGCCTTGGCCAGGGTCATCGCCACAGGGCTCGCGAGGTCGCCGGCGTGGCCCTGGGCCGGCGGCGCGAGCGGCACGGCCGGGGGCGCCGCTCCGGCGACCGCCTCGGCCGCGGCGGCCAGGGCGTCGCGGATCGGCGCGAGGAGGTCGGTCACGGCCGCGAGCTTAGTGAGCGTACGGGTGGCCCGCCGCGATCGTCAGCGCGCGGTAGAGCTGCTCGGCGAGGACCACGCGCGCGAGCTGGTGCGGCAGCGTCAGCGGACCGAGCGACAGGCGCTCCTCGCTCTCGGCGACGAGGTCGCCCGCGAGGCCCACCGCCCCGCCGAGCAGGAACGCGACCGGCCGCGGCTCCTCCAGCCTCCGGGCAAGCCAGGCGGCGAACGCCTCGCTCGAGGCCGGCGCCGCGCCGCCGGGGTCGAGCGCCACCCGGTACGCGCGCGGAAGCAGCCGGGCCCGCAGCCGCGCGGCCTCGCGGGCGCGCGCCCGCTCCTCGCCGCGCTGCACCGGCTCCGCCGCGACCTCGTCGACCCTGAGGCCGGCGAGCCGGTGGACGCGCTCCTGGTAGACCCGCCCGGGCGCGTCGTGCGGCGGCCGCAGGCGGCCGACCGCGGCGATCTGCAGCCGCGGCGCCTGGCGCCCCAGCTCAGCCGCCCCCGTCGCGGGCGCGCAGCGCCATCCCGATGCGCTCGAGCGCCGTGGGGTGGGTGCCGAACCAGACCCGGACCGCCTCCGGCGGGTCGGGCACGCCCAGGCTCCGCCGTACGAAGCCCTGCTGGAGGCCGATGGCGGCATCCGGGTCGCGCGAGATCGCCAGTCCCCGCCACTCGGCCTCGCGCTCGTAGGCGCGGCTGACCCAGGTGATGAGCGGGGCGCTGAGCGCCCCGATGACCGCGGCCGACGCCGCCGCGATCGCGAGACGCCGCACGACCAGGCTCGTCCCCTCCGAGCCGCGGCCCGGCGCGCCGAAGCCGGTGCGCCACCCCACGATCGCGAAGGTGAGCAGCGCGGCCGGGACGATGAGAGCCGCCCCCCAGGTCGCCGCCTTGAGCACGTGGCGGCGCTCGACGTGGGCGAGCTCGTGGGCCACGACCATCCGCACCTGGTCGCGCGGGAAGTCGCGCAGCAGGGTGTCGTAGAGCACGATGTGCCGGCTCCCGCCGAGCCCCGACACGTACGCGTTGGCCGCCGTGGTCCGTGCGCTGGCATCGTTGACCACCACGTCGTCGGCCTCGACTCCGGCCCTGTCGGCGAGCTCGAGCACCTGGGCGCTCAGGTCGCGGTCGCGCAGCGGCTCGGTCTTCTGGAAGACCGGCTCGAGCAGGAGCGGCGAGAGCACCGTCAGGGCGTACACGAGCGCCGCGAACCCGACGGCGACGATCGCCCACCACCACCGCGGCGCGCGGGCGATCGCCACGGCCACCCCGGCGCCGATCCCCACCGTGATCAGCACCTGGATCCCGAGGCCCTTCGCGAGGTCGAGGGTCCAGCCGGGCACGCCCTGGGTGACGATCCCGTAGTCGCGGCCCCACGCGTACCGTGCCCCCGACAGGGGCAGCGACACCACGGTCGTCACGACCGCCAGCCCCGCGCCGAACAGCGCCCCGGCACGCCACGGCCGTGCCCTCGCCGCCCGCACCAGGGGCGGCCGCCAGCGCGAGCCGAGCAGCGCGACGCCGACCGCCGTCGCGGCGCCGAGCGGCGCGCCGATCACGGCCATCGTCCAGACGCCGCGGCGGTAGCTGCGGTTGCGGGACAGCTCGCCGGGGTCGAACCAGTCCGTGAGCGGCGCGGGATCGACGTCGGGCACCCCGGAGCTCCACAGGCGCCAGCGCAGCAGGGCGACGATCCCCCCCGCCCCGACGACGGCCACGGCCGCGAGCCCGGCGGCGCGCCGCGACGACTCGCGCGGGAGCCGTGCCAGCCCCCTCTGCCGCCGTCGCCGCACGGGACTATCGTAGCGATGACCCATCCGCGCCCCCGGGGGGCCGCCACGCCGCCGGTCGCCATCCTGAGCGACATCCACGGGAACCGCCAGGCCCTCGACGCCGTCCTGCGCGCCGCGCGCGAGGCGGGCGCGGGCAGCTGGTGGTGCCTCGGCGACCTGGTCGGCTATGGCGCAGACCCCTCGCACTGCCTGCGCACCGCGATCGGGGAGGCCGAGCGGTGCATCGGCGGCAACCACGACCTCGGAGCGGACGGCAGGGTGCCGCTCGGCATGTTCGCGCCCTGGGCACGCACGGCGCTCGCCTGGACCCGCGCGGTCATCGGCCGGGTCGGCAAGGCCAACCTCGAGCGCCTGGAGCCACAGGACCCGGATGCCTCCGTGCCGATCTACCACGGCAGCCCGCGCGACCCCGTGTGGGAGTACGTCACCGAGGCCGGCCAGGCGCTGGCCGCCCTCGAGGGCCGCCGCGCGCAGCTGACGCTGATCGGCCACACGCATGTGCCCTTCGCGTGGTGCCTCACGACGGACGGCACGCTCGAGAGCGTGGGGGTCCCCGCCGGCGGCCGGCTCGCGCTCGACGAGGGGCGCTGGCTCGTGAACCCCGGCTCGGTCGGCCAGCCGCGCGACGACGACGCCCGCGCGGCATGGGCGCTCTACGACCCCGACGGCGGGGCCATCGAGTTCCGGCGGACCCCCTACGACGTCGCCGGCGCCCAGAACGCGATCCTCGAGGCCGGCCTCCCCTCGCTGCTCGCCCACCGCCTCGCCGAGGGACGGTGAGCGCGCCCGCCTACCTCGACCACGCGGTCGCCACGCCCCTCGATCCCCGCGTGCGCGAGGCGATGCTGCCGTTCGTCGGGGAGGCCTTCGGCAGCCCGTCCAGCCTGCACGAGTGGGGGCGCGGGCCCGCCGAGGCCCTCGAGCGCGCCCGCCGCCAGGTGGCCGAGCTCGTGGGCGCCGACGAGGACGGCGTGATCTTCACCTCCGGCGCGGTCGAGGCGCGCAACCTCGCGGTGAAGGGGCTCCTGCGTGGCAACCGGTCCCGGGGGCGCCACGTCGTCGCGACCGCCGTCGAGCACCCGGCCACGCTGGCCGCGTGCCGCACGGCCGAGCGCGAGGGCGCGGAGCTCGCCCTGGTCCCGGTGGACGCCGAGGGCTTCGTCGCCGCCGCCGACCTGGCCGCCGCGCTGCGGGAGGACACCGCCCTCGTCGCGCTGGTCCACGGCCAGCCCGACATCGGCACCCTGCAGGACGTGCCGTCGCTCGTCGGCGCCGTCCGCGCCTTGCAGCCCGCCGCGCGCGTCGCCGTCAACGCCGGCGAGACCGCGGGCCTCGTGCCGGTCGGCGCGGCCGCCTTCGACGCCGACGCGCTGGTGATCGGCGGGTCCGCCCTCGGCGCCCCACCCTGGGCCGGGGCGCTGGTGGTGCGGCCGGGGGCCCGCCTCCACCCGCTGGTCGAGGGGGGGACCGAGGAGGGCGGCAAGCGCGCCGGCCCGGAGCCCCTGCCCGCGATCGTCGCCCTGGGCGCCGCCGCCGAGATCGCCGCGGCCGAGATGGCGGGCCGCGCGTCGCGCATGGAGCGGCTGGCCGATCGCCTGATCGAGGGGCTCCTCGCCGTGCCCGACGTGCGCCTGAACGGCCCGCGGCGGGGACGCATCCCTGGGCACGTCCAGGTGTCGGCCGGCTGGGTCGAGGGCGAGAGCCTCGCCCTCGCGATGGCCGCGCGCGGGGTGGCGGTCTCGCCGGGCTCGGCGTGCACCGCCCACGGCGGCAAGGCGGCGCCGACGCTCGAGGCGATCGGGCTCGAGCCGCCCTGGACCCACTCGGCGGTCCTCCTCACGCTGCGCTGGACGACGACCGAGGCGGAGGTGGACGCCGCCGTCGCGGCCTTCGCCGACGGCGTCGCGGCGCTGCGCGCGATGAGCCCGCTGACGCCGTGACGGCGCCCGTGACGCGCGTGGTCGACGCCCTCGGCACGTGGTGCCCGGTGCCGATCCACCTGATCGACCGGGCGGTCCGGCGGGCCGCGCCCGGCGAGATCGTCGAGCTCTTGGCCGACGATCCGCTGATCGAGGTCAACCTGCCGGCCTGGTGCCACCGCAGCGGGAACGAGCTGCTCGAGCTGCGCCGGGAGGGCGAGGACTACGTCTGCCGGGTCGGCGTCACCCGTGGGCGCCGTGCTGATGCGCCACCGCGTGGCCTCGCCCGCGGGAGAGCAGCCAGCGGTTGACCGGCAGGGCGGCCACGAAGGCCACCGCGAGGGCGAAGGCGAGCGCCCCCCAGAACAGCGGGTCCCCGAGGCCGGCGTCCATCGCGCCCGGCACGGCCAGCATCACCACGTTGTCGACGATCTCCATGATCACGATCGAGACCGTGTCGGCGGCCAGCGCGACCCCGACGGCGGCGCCGAGCGCCATCCCCGACCGCAGCAGCGGGATCATGGTCAGCAGGTAGCCGAAGAAGAAGGCCAGGACGACGGCGAGCGCGATCGTCGGCGCATCGCTCCACCCGAGGGCCGTGCCGATCACCATCCCCAGCACCTCGCCGATCGCGCAGCCGGTCAGGCAGTGCGCCGTCGCCGAGACGGCCATGCGCGTCAGCTCGCTCATGTCACGATGATGACGGAGGCGCCAAGGGGGGACGATGACCGAGACGCGGTACGCGATCATCCACGAGGCCGACGGCGACACGATCTGGCGCTGGCAGAGCGGCCGCAAGGCGAAATTCGTCGAGTACGGCGGCTACCACCGCGCCCGCGAGCTCGCGGACGACGCCGGGGCGACGCTGGCCCTCTGGGGCTCGCAGTACGGTCACCGCGGGGTTCCCGGCGACGCGACGCCCGAGGCGCTGCTCGCGTGCGTCGAGGAGGCGATCGAGCGGGCCGACGAGCACCGGTGACGCGCTGACCGGCGGCGGGCCACGCGTGAGCCTGATCGGGCCCCGGGGCTCCGCGGCGGCCCGCGCGGCGCGGGAGCTGCTCGCGCGCAACGACGTCGCTCATCGATGGATCGACGTCGCGGACGACCCGCTCGTTCCGCTGCTGCGCGACGACGCGCTCGCGGGACGGCGCCTGCCGCTCGCGGTGTTCGCCGACGGGCGCACCCTCGACGCGCCGGAGGTGTACTTCGAGCCGGCGCCCGGCCCCGTGGACGAGACCGGCCGGGCGACTTCAGGGCGTCGGTCGCCTGGCGGGCAGAGCTGGCGGCGGGGGCGGGGCTCAAGACGCGCCCCGACCACGAGGCCTACGACGCGGTCGTCGTCGGCGCGGGGCCCGCCGGCCTCACGGCGGCCGTCTACGCGGCGTCCGAGGGGCTTCGCACCCTCGTGCTCGAGCGCGGCGGGGTGGGGGGCCAGGCCGGCACCAGCGCGCGCATCGAGAACTACCCGGGCTTCCCCGAGGGCGTCAGCGGCCGCGAGCTCGTCGAGGGCGCCCACCTGCAGGCGCGGCGCTTCGGCGCCGAGTTCCTCATCGGTGTGATGCCCCTCCACGCACGGCCCCGGCCGGGTGGGGCCTTGGAGATCGAGCTCACGAGCGGCCCGACGATCCTGGCCCGGACCGGTGTGATCGCCACCGGGGTCGAGTACCGGCGCGTCGGGGCCGCCGGCGTGGAGGAGCTGCTCGGCAGCGGCGTCTACTACGGCTCCGCGCCCGGGGACGCGCCGATGTACCGCGCGCGGCCCGTCGCGGTGGTCGGAGGGGCGAACTCCGCCGGGCAGGCCGCGCTCCACCTCGCCCAGTTCGCCAGTCGCGTGACACTGCTCGTGCGGGCGGAGGCGCTCGAGCGCCGCATGTCCCGGTACCTCGTCGAGCGCATCGAGGCGAACGAGCACATCGAGGTCCTCACCGGCACCGAGCTCGTCCGGGCCGAGGGCGAGGGCCGCCTCCGCGCGATCGCCGTGCGCGTGCCGTCGGGCGAGCGGGTGCTCGCGGCCGAGGCGCTCTTCATCGTCATCGGGGGCGCGCCGCTGACGGCGGGCATCGGCGAGTGGCTGCGCCTCGACGAGAACGGCTATCTCATGACCGGGCCCGACCTGCTGCGCGACGGCGGGCGCGGGCGCTGGTGGCCGCTCGCGCGGGATCCCCTCCTCCTGGAGACGAGCCAGCCGGGGGTCTTCGTCGCCGGCGACGTTCGCCACGGGTCGGTCAAGCGCGTGGCCTCGGCGGTTGGCGAGGGCGCGATGGCCGTGAGCCTGATCCACATGTACCTGTCGGAGCTCGCCCGGGCCGCGCGCGACTGACGAACGCATGTTCGATACGATGCCGCCCATGGGGCGCGCGGCACCCACCGGCGGACGGGAGCAGCTCCGCTGGCGCCTGGCGGACGACGACGGCGGCCGGCCGGAGCTGCTGGCCGGCGCGGAGCGGCACCCGGGCCGCGGCGAGCTCGCCGGGCTCGAGCTGCTGCACGTGCGGGCCCAGCGCATCATCAACGAGGTCCCGGCCGCCTCGCGGATGCCGTTCCGCTGGACGATCAACCCCTACCGCGGCTGCAGCCACGGCTGCGTCTACTGCTTCGCGCGGCCGACCCACGAGTACCTCGGCCTCGGCATCGGCGACGACTTCGACCGGCGGATCGTCGTCAAGATCAACGCGGTCGAGCGGCTGCGCGCGGAGCTCCGCTCGCCGCGGTGGGCGGGCGACCCGATCGCGATGGGGACCAACACCGATCCCTACCAGCCCGCCGAGGGCCGCTACCGGCTCACCCGTGGGATCGTCGAGGCGCTGGCGGAGGCGCGCAACCCGTTCTCGATCCTCACCAAGTCCAGCCTGATCGAGCGCGACGTCAACCTGCTGGCCGAGGCCCTGCGCCGCACCCAGGTGCAGACCGCCCTGTCGATCGGCTGCCTCGACCCCGGCGTCTGGCGGGCGGCCGAGCCCCACACGCCGAGCCCGAGGCGGCGCATGGAGACGGTCGCGCGCCTGAACGCCGCCGGCGTGCCCTGCGAGGTGATGATCGCGCCGGTGCTGCCGGGCATCTCCGACTCCGACGAGCAGCTCGAGGAGGTCGTGAGGGCGGCGGTCGACGCCGGCGCAACCGTCATCGCGCCCATCGCGCTGCACCTGCGCGGCCCGCTGCGGGACCACTACCTGGGGTGGCTCGCCGCCGCGCGCCCCGAGCTCCTGGCCGACACGCGCCGGCGGTACCGCGGCGCCTACGCGCCGGGGGCCGAGCGTGACGCCCTGAGCGGCCGGGTGCGCGAGCTGGTCGCGAAGCACGGCGGCGGGCGCCGCGACCGCAGCGACTGGTCCTGGCGGGCCGCGGAGCCGGCGCCCGAGGCCGCGCGCGACCCCGACCAGCTCTCCCTGTTATGACCCGCGGGGACGGCTAGGGTCCCGGCATGTCCCGCCGCCTGGCCGCCCTCGCCCTCGTCGCCCTCGCCGGGCTCGCAGGCCTCGCCGCGGGGTGCGGGGACGACGCGCGCGAGGCCGTTGACAGCGTGACCGCCGAGATCGGCGCGGAGCTGGATGAGGCCCGCCAAGACCTGCAGGCCGACATCGACCGGGCCCAGGCCCGCGTTGACGACCTGATCGCCGACGCCCGCGGTCGCGGCGAGGCGGCGGTCGAGCGGGCGCACCGGCGGGCGGATCAGGCCATCGAGCGGGCCCGCCAACGCGCCGACGCGGCGATCCAGCGGGCCGAGGACGCCGGCGCCGAGGCCCAGGGGGAGATCGACCGCCTGCAGGCCGAGGCCGACCAGCGCATCGAGGATCTGCAGAAGAAGGTTGACCAGCAGCTCCCCGACAGCCAGTAGGCGCTCACCGCCGCCCCGGCGCCATCGGCACCCCCGGCCGGCGGGTCGTCAGACGAGCGGCCGACCGGTCATCGCGGGGCCCGGGTCCCACCCCATCAGGCCGCAGACCGTGGGCGAGACGTCACCCAGGCTCCCGCCCTCGCGGAGCGCCAGCCCGCGGCGGTCGATCCAGAGCGGGACCGGGTTGCTCGTGTGGGCGGTGTTGGGGCTGCCGTCGGGCTCGCGCATGACCTCGCTGTTGCCGTGGTCGGCGGTGACGCACAGCAGACCCCCGGCCGCGGCGACGGCCGGGCGGATGGCGCCCAGACACGCGTCCACGGTCTCGATGCCGCGCACGGCCGCGTCGACGACGCCGGTGTGGCCCACCATGTCGGCGTTGGCGAAGTTGACGACGACCAGCGCGTCGTCCCCCTGGGCCAGCCCCTGGAGCACCGCGTCGCGGACCCCGGGCGCGCTCATCTCGGGCGCGAGGTCGTAGGTCGGCACGTGCTGGGGCGACGGCACCAGCACGCGCCGCTCGCCCTCGAACGGCCTCTCGCGCCCGCCGTTGAAGAAGAACGTGACGTGCGCGTACTTCTCGGTCTCGGCGACGTGGAGCTGGCGCAGGCCGGCTCGCGACGCGACCTCGGCGAGCCCCTGCCGCACGTCCTGGGCCTCGAAGAGGGCCGGGAGGTCGAACTCGGCCTTGTAGCGGGTCATCGTGGTCAGCGCCGGCAGCGGCGGGTCCGGGCCGCGGTCGAAGCCGTCGAAGGCCGGGTCGCTGAGCGCGATCGTCAGCTGGCGCGCGCGGTCGGGCCGGAAGTTCCAGAAGAGGACCCCGTCGCCCCCGCGGATCCGGTTCTCGCCGGGCGGGCCGACCACCGCGGGCTCGATGAACTCGTCGGTGACGCCGGCGGCGTACGACAGCTCGACGGCCTGGGTGCCGCTCTCACGCGGCTCCCCGATCCCGTGGACCAGGGCGTCGTAGGCCCGCTTGGTGCGCGGCCAGCGGCGGTCGCGGTCCATCGCCCAGTAGCGGCCGACGACCGAGCCCACGACGACGCCGGTCGCCTCGACCTCGGCCACGGCGTCGAGGCCCGCGTCGGGCCGCGTGTCGCGGCCGTCGGTGAAGGCGTGGACGACGATCCGCTGCACGCCGGCCTGGCGGGCGAGGCGGATGAGCACGAGCAGGTGGCGCTGGCTCGCGTGCACGCCGCCCTCGCCGACCAGGCCGATGAGGTGCAGGGTGCCGCGGCGCCCCGCCGCGAAGGCCGCCTCGAGCGCGGGCCGGCGCGCCAGCGATCCGTCGGCGATCGCCTCGTCGATCATGACGAGCATCTGCGCGACGCGGCGGCCCGCGCCGAGGTTCAGGTGGCCGACCTCGCTGTTGCCCTGCTGGCCGTCCGGGAGCCCCACCGGCAGGCCCGCCGCCGCGATGCGCGTCCCCGACGCCTCGGCCGACAGGGCGTCGAGGTTGGGCGTGCGGGCGAGGTGGACGGCGTTGCCCGGCCCGGGCGGCGCGATCCCGAAGCCGTCGATCACCACCAGGACGAGCGGCCCGCGGGGCGTCGGGGGACGGCTCACGCGGTCGCCGCGGCCACGATGGCGGCGAAGCCCTCGGGGTCGAGGCTCGCTCCCCCGACGAGCCCCCCGTTGACGTCCGCCTGGGCCATCAGGTCGCGCGCGTTGTCGGGCGTGACGCTCCCGCCGTAGAGGACCCGCAGGGCCTCGGGATCGAGCGTGCCCGCGGCGACGGCGCGCACGTGGGCGCACGCCGCCTGGGCCGTGTCGGGCGTGGCGGTGCGGCCGGTGCCGATCGCCCAGATCGGCTCGTAGGCGATGGCGAGGCCCGCCACCTCCTCCGCCGCCACCTGGGCGAGCGCGGCGCGCACCTGCCCGTCGAGCCAGGACTCCGTCTCCCCCGCCTCCCGCTGGGCGAGCGACTCGCCGACGCAGACGATCACGCGCAGGCCCGCGTCGAGCGCCGCCCGCACCCGCGCCGCGACCTGCGCGTCGGTCTCGCCGGCCGCGCGGCGCTCGGAGTGGCCCACGAGCGTGCCGCTGGCTCCGGCCGCGACGATCATCTGCGCCGAGATCTCCCCGGTGTGGGCGCCCGCGGGCGCCTCGTGCAGCGCCTGTGCGTAGACCGCGAGCGGGCTGCCCGACGCCGCGCGGGCCGCGGCCTCGAGGGCGGTGAAGGGAACGCAGACGGCGACATCGGCGGGGAGCACGCCGTCGCCCAGCAGCGCCCGCAGGCGGGCGATGTGCTCGCGGGCCTCCGCGCCGGTCTTGTGCATCTTCCAGTTGCCCGCGACGAGCGGGCGGCGGTCGCTCACGCCAGGCCGGCGGTCGGCAGGGCGGCGACCCCCGGCAGGGTACGGCCCTCGAGCAGCTCGAGGGCCGCGCCGCCGCCGGTGGAGACGTGGGTGAGGCGGTCGGTGAGGCCGAGCTGGGCGAGCGCCGCGCCCGAGTCGCCCCCGCCGGCGACGGTGACGCCCGGGCACTCGGCCATCGCCTCGGCCACGGCGCGGGTGCCGTCGGCGAACGGCGGGATCTCGAACGCCCCCATGGGGCCGTTCCAGAACACCGTGCGCGCCGAGAGGATCACCTCCCGGTAGGTGGCGGCCGTGCGCGGCCCGATGTCGACGCCGATCCAGCCGTCGTCGATTGCGTCGCTCGGCACCACCTCGAGGTCGGCGTCCTCGGCGAAGCGATCCGCGACGAGCACGTCGACGGGGAGCTGGAGCTGGCGGTTGAGCCGCACGGCGGCCTCCATCAGCTCCGCCGCCATCGCCTGGCCGGCCTCGTCCTCGTGCAGCGACGCGCCCACGGGCTCGCCCTGCGAGGCGAGGAAGGTGAAGCACATGGCGCCGCCGATCAGCAGGCGGTCGCAGCGCTCCAGCAGGCGCCGGACGAGCGGCAGCTTGTCGCTCACCTTGGCGCCGCCGAGCACCGCGACGAACGGCGCCTTCGCCCCGGCTGTCAGGCCCTCGAGCACCTCGACCTCGCGGGCGAGCAGGAGCCCGGCCCGCGCGGGCAGCAGGTGGGCGACCCCCTCGGTTCAACGCGTGGGCGCGGTGGGCCGCGCCGAAGGCGTCGTTCACGTAGTGCGTGGCGCCCCGGGCGAGCTGCTCGGCGAAGGCCGGGTCGTTGGCCTCCTCGCCCTCGTGGAAGCGCAGGTTCTCCAGCATGACCAGCTCGCCGGCCGCGAGCCGCCCGAGCCGCTCGTGGACCTCCGGGCCGACGCACTCGGGAAGGAGCTCGACATCGCGGCTCATCAGCCCGCCCAGGCGCTCGGCGCAGGGCCCCAGCGACAGGGCCGGGTCGCGCTGCCCCTTCGGCCGCCCGAGGTGCGAGCAGACCGCCACCCCGGCGCCCGCCCCCAGGAGCCGCTCGAGCGTGGGGACGGAGGCCCGGATGCGGGCGTCGTCGGCCACGCGGCCCTCCTCCAGCGGCACGTTGAGGTCGGACCGCACGAGGACGCGGGCGCCGCTCCAGTCGACCCCCGGGTCGTCGATCCCGAGGAGGCGGGGGCTCACCCTGCTACGAGGGCAGGACGCGCTCTGCCAGCTCGACCACCCGGCACGAGTAGCCCCACTCGTTGTCGTACCAGGAGATCAGCTTCACGGTGCTGCCGTTCACCATGGTGAGGGAGCCGTCGAGCAGCGAGGAGCGCGGGTCGCCGACGATGTCGCGCGAGACGATCGGATCCTCGGTGTAGCCGAGGATCCCGGCCAGCGGCCCGGACTCGGCGGCGGCCCGGAAGGCGTCGTTGACCTCGTCGGCGCTCGTCTCGCGGCCCACCTGCACCGTCAGGTTGACGACCGACCCGTCGGGCGTCGGGACCCGCAGTGAGATGCCGTCGAGGCGGCCCTTGAGCGCCGGGATGACCTCGCCGATGGCGCGCGCCGCGCCGGTCGTGGTCGGGATGATCGACAGCGCAGCTGCGCGCGCCCGCCGCAGGTCCTTGTGGGGCAGGTCGAGGATGCGCTGGTCGTTCGTGTACGCGTGGCAGGTGGTCATGAAGCCCTGCTCGATGCCGACCGCGTCCATCAGCACCTTCGCCATCGGCGCGAGGCAGTTGGTCGTGCAGGAGGCGTTCGAGACGACGTGGTGCTGCTCGGGGTCGTACTCGGCGTCGTTCACCCCGATGCAGACCGTGAGGTCCGGGCCCTTGGCCGGCGCGGAGATGATCACCTTGCTCGCGCCCGCGTCGAGATGGAGCGCAGCCTTGTCGCGGTCCGTGAAGAGCCCCGTGCTCTCGATGACCACGTTGACGCCGAGGTCCTTCCAGGGGAGGGCGGCCGGGTCGCGCTCGGCCAGGACGCGCACCTCCCGCTCGTCGACGACGATGTGGTCGTCGCGCGCCTCGACCGTCCCCGGGTAGCGGCCGAAGATCGAGTCGTATTCCAGCAGGTGGGCCAGGGTGGCGGTGTCGGTGATGTCGTTGACCGCGACGATCTCGAGGTCGCTGTCCCGCTGTGCGGCGGCGCGGAACACGTTGCGGCCGATCCGCCCGAACCCGTTGATGCCCACTCGTACGCTCATCCGGCTCCCGTCCACGGCGTCGGAAAACGATGGCCAATCTACAGCACGGGCCCGGCCCGGCCTGCCACGATCCTGGGGGATGAGCGGGCTTCGCGCCCTGGCTGTCGCACTCGCCCTGGGGGCGCTCTGCGCCTGCGGGTCGTCCGGTGCCGAGGAGCCCGCGCCGGCGGGCCCGAGCCTCCTCTCCGGCACGGTTGACCGCGTGATCGACGGCGACACGCTCGTCGCCCGTGTCGCCGGGGCGAGGGTGCGGGTGCGCCTGCTCGGCGTTGCCGCCCCGGAGATCGCGGTCGGTCGCGGATCGGCCGAGTGCTTCGGCGTGGAGTCAGCCGAGGCGGCCCGCGACCTGCTGCCGCGCGGCGCGCGCATCGCGCTGCGGACCGATCCCACCCAGGGTCCCGAGGACCGCTTCGGGCGCCTGCTGGCGGAGGTCACCGTCGCGGGCCGGCCCCGCACGGTCAACGAGGACCTGGTTGCCGGCGGGAGCGCCAAGGTCCTCCGCGGCGACGGCCAGGGCCGGCTGCAGCCGGCGCTCCGCCAGGCGGAGCGGCGGGCGCGGCGGGACGGCCTCGGCATCTGGGCGAGGTGCCCCGGGCGCTACTGAAGCGGGCCGGAACGCGACCGGGGGGCCCAAAGGCCCCCCGGCAGCACTGCGGTCAGACGGTGACGCGAGGAGGCTAGGCCGCCTCGGGCGCCGCCGCCTTGGGCTTCGGCGTGATCGCCGCGGCGACCTTGGCGCTGATGATGCCGAGGACGACGCCGCAGACGAGTGTCACCCAGGTGTTGAACCACACCCACTGCCAGCTCGTGGAGATCAGGCCCCCGAAGGCGCCCAAGCCCGGAGTGTCAGTGGCTGCGCCGGTGCCGGACAGGGCGGCGACCTTGTCGCCCGTACCGCCACCGTTCGGGACGTAGCCGTCGAGGCCCGTCGCGAGCCACCAGAGGAACACCGCCGCGAAGCACGGGAACGTACCCGCCACGTAGTACCAGTCCCCGGCGATGAGGATCATCACCAGGACGAACGCGAAGATCCCGACCCAGAGGGCGATGCCCCAGAAGTCCGGGAAGTCGGCCGTCTTGAAGGCGAGCGGCATCGTGACGAGAGCCGCCACCGAGCCGAACACCGTGGCCAGGAAGATCTTGCCGAAGGCGGCGTTGTCGCCACCGGCGGCGAAGAAGAGGCCCCACGAGATGAAGGCCGTCGGCAGGATCAGGTGGAAGTTCTCAGGAACACCCAACGTCCCCGCACCACCGATCTCATCCTGCTGAGTAACCCAGTGGAACGTGAAGTTCAGAGAGAATTCCGTCCAGAGGAAGGACAGAATCCCGATCACGACCGCAAGCGGCGCGATCGCTTTGGCGCGAGCGCTCATGAAGCGTTCACTCCTTTGGGAGAAGTACGGAGAATCGCCCCCCCAGTCGGATGAGAGACGAAACGAAAGTCGTGGGGGAACGACCACGGCCGGGCAACGGAGCCCCGACGCGCGGGCGCAGTCTACGGCCGGGTCAGGGTTCGTGGCAACCGTTGCATGTCCTGCGTGTCAGGGCGTTGCAGGCTCGGCCCCCGCCGCCTCCCTGACGAGCTCCAGCAGGACCGGCGCGAGCGCCTCCGGCGAGTGCCGCACCACCCGCCCGGCCTCGGCGAGGTCCCCCGCCACGACGCGGATCCCCAGCGCGTGGAGGCGGGCGTGGTCGATCGCCACCGGCTCCTGCCCCTGGGCCGCGTACGCGGCCGCGCCCTCGGGGTCGAGCGGCCCCTCGTGCACGACGATCGTGTCGACCCCGCCGGGCACCGCCTCCAGGACGCGCTCGAGGTGGTCGACCGCGTCGAAGCCGTCGGTCTCGCCCGGCTGGGTCATCACGTTGCAGACGTAGGCGCGGCGCCCGGGCGCGCCGGCGACGGCCTCGGCGAGCTCGGGGACCGCGAGGTGCGGCAGCACGCTCGTGAAGAGGCTCCCCGGGCCCAGCAGGACGAGGTCGGCGTCGCGGATCGCCTCGAGCGCCGGCGGGTGCGCCGCCGGCTCCGGCTCGAGCCACACCCGTCGGCAGGGCCCGCGGCCGGCCGCGATGCGGGTCTCGCCGCAGACGGCCTCGCCGTCCGCCCGCTCGGCCCAGAGGCGGATCTGCTCGAGGGTCGAGGGCAGCACCCGGCCGCGGATCTTGAGCACCTGGCTGCACTCCCGCACCGCGCGGTCGAAGCTCCCGGTCACCTCCGCCAGCGCCGCGAGGAAGAGGTTGCCGAAGGGATGGCCCGACAGGTCGCCGTCGGCGAAGCGGTGCTGGAAGAGCCGGCCCATCAGGGACTCGTCGTCGGCGAGGGCCACCAGGCAGTTGCGGATGTCGCCGGGGGGCAGCACCCCGAGCTCGCGCCGCAGCCGGCCCGACGAGCCCCCGTCGTCGGCCACCGTGACGATCGCGGTGATGTCGACCGGCGAGGCCTTCAGGCCGCGCAGGAGCGACGCCAGCCCCGTACCCCCTCCGAGGGCCGCGATCCGGGGCAGGCCCACGGCGGCGGCGCTCATGCCGCCGGCTCCTGGAGGTCCGGCGCGGGGCTCGCCCGGCCGATGTGGCGGTGCGAGACGCTGACGTCGAAGTCGCGCGCGTAGCGGCGCGCCAGCATCTCGGCGACCGTCACGCTCCGGTGGCGGCCGCCGGTGCAGCCGATCCCGACGACGAGGCTGGTCTTGCCCTCCTCCGCGTATGCCGGCAGCAGGAAGTCGAGCAGGGCCTCGAAGCGGGACATGAACTCGTCCAGGCCCGGCGAGGCGCGGACGAACGCCGCGACCTGGGGGTCGAGCCCGGTGTACGGCTTGAGGGCCGGGACGTAGTGGGGGTTCTGGAGGAAGCGCACGTCCATGAGGAGGTCGGCGTCGCGAGGGACACCGTGCTTGTACCCGAACGACACGAACTGCACGTGCATCCGCGGGCGGCCCTCGGGCGCCAGCAACGTGTCGGCGACCCGCCGGCGCAGGTCCCAGATCGACAGGCCGGTCGTGTCGATGACCACGTCGGCCCGCTCGCGGACGTCCGACAGCTCGGCCCGCTCGCGCTCGATGCCCTCGCTGACGGTGCCGGTGGCGGACAGCGGGTGGGGGCGGCGGGTCTCGCGGAAGCGGTCGATGAGCGTCTCGTCGGAGGCCTCCAGGAAGACGACCCGCGGACGAGCGCCGGCGGCCTCCTCGACGCGCTCGAGCACGGGCTCGAGGTCCTTGAACCACACCCCTCCCCTGACGTCGCACACGACCGCCGCGCGCTCGACGCGCGACCCCTCCAGCAGGAAGAGGTCGGCCAGCGCCGGCAGCAGCCCCGGCGGGAGGTTGTTGACGCAGAACCATCCCGCGTCCTCGAAGGCGCCCATCGCCTGGCTCTTGCCGGCGCCGCTCATGCCGGTGATGACGGTCAGCTCCACGTTTCCTCATTCGCCCCGACGGGGGCGGCCGTCTTGTGAAGGCGGTCGTAGACGTCGCGCGCGACCTTCGCCGGCACGCCGGGGACGGACGCGAGCTCGTCGCGGCTCGCCGCGAGGAAGCGCTCGGTCGAGCCGAAGTGGCGCAGCAGGGCCGCCTTGCGGGCCGGGCCCACGCCCGGCAGGGCGTCGAGGACGCTCTCGGTCATCCCCCGCCCGCGCCGGCCGCGGTGGTGGCGGAGCGCGAACCGGTGGGCCTCGTCGCGGATGTGCTGGAGCACCCGGAGCGCCGCCGAGTCCTCCGGCAGCAGCAGCGGGCCGGGCGCGCCCTCGCGGTAGACCTCCTCGAGGCGCTTGGCCAGGCTCACGACCGGGACGTCCTCGACGCCCGCCTCGCGCATGCCGGCGAGCGCTCCCGAGAGCTGCCCCACCCCGCCGTCGATGACCACCAGGCCCGGTCGGGCGGCGAAGGACGCGTCGTCCTCACCGGGAGCCGCGAGCCGCGCGAACCGGCGCCGCACGGCCTCGCGGATGCGCGCGACGTCGTCCCGACCGGCCTCGTCGCGCATCGTGAAGGTGCGGTAGTGCGCCTTGGCGGGCGCGCCGCCCTCGAAGACGACCATCGACGCGACCGCGTAGGTCTCGCCGAGGTTCGAGATGTCGTAGGCCTCGACCCGGGCGGGCGGCGCCGGCAGGTCGAGCTTGGCCTGGAGGTCGGCGAGCGCCTCGCGACGGCGCCCGCGCGCCTGCTCGTGCCGGCGGCGGTCCTGCTCGAGCGCGAAGCGGGCGTTGCGGGCCGCGAGCTCGGCGAGCTTGCGCTTGTCTCCGCGGGCCGCCGGCCGGACCTCGACCCGGTGGCCGCGCCGGTCGCCGAGCAGGGTCTCGAGCGCATCGGCCGCCCCGCTCTCGCGCCCGACCACGACCAGCGGCGGGATCGCGAGGGCCATCGAGTAGAACTCGTACGCGAACTGCACCAGGACGGTGTCCTCATCCTCGGCCCCGGCGGCGTCGAGGAAGAACGACTGCCGGTCCTGGAGGACACCGTCGCGCACCTGCAGCACCTGCACGTTGGCCGAGTCCCCGTCGAGCGCGACCCCCAGCACATCGGCGGTCCCCACGGAGTCGGCGTGGGCGAACTGGCGCTCCATCAGGTGCCGGACCGCCGACAGCCGGTTGCGGATGACGGCCGCCCGCTCGAACTCCTGCTCCGCCGCCGCTTCGCGCATCTCCGCCTCGAGCTCCTGCTCGAGCCCCCGGTAACGGCCGGACAGGAAGTTGACGATCTGGTCGATCAGCGTGCGGTAGTCCTCCCGGGAGATGTAGCCCACGCAGGGCGCCAGGCAGCGCTTGATGTGGTAGTCGAGGCACGGCACGCCGGACGGGCGGCCGGGCTCCGGGCCCTCGCACGGCCGGCTCGGGAAGATGCGCCCGATCAGGCTGAGCGTGTCCCGCACCTTGTAGGCGTTCGAGAAGGGCCCGAAGTAGAGCCTGTCGCGCCGGTGGCGCTCGCGCGTGAAGTAGACGCGCGGGTACTCCTCGTCCAGGCTGATCCCGATGTAGGGGTAGCTCTTGTCGTCGCGCAGCCGGATGTTGAACGGGGGGCGGTGGAGCTTGACGAGGTTGGCCTCGAGGATCAGCGCCTCGCTCTCCGACGAGGTCACGAAGACCT
Source organism: Miltoncostaeaceae bacterium (assembly GCA_963835685.1). Lineage (GTDB taxonomy): Bacteria > Actinomycetota > Thermoleophilia > Miltoncostaeales > Miltoncostaeaceae > DATAGF01. The sequence goes on along the minus strand of CAWIGI010000005.1, from coordinate 31,055 downwards.
CGACCCGGGCGACCCGCTCGACCATGTCGGCGATCTTCGGGTGGAGCCCCGAGCGGGCGCGCATTGCCCCGTCCGCGCGCCCGTCGCCGTCCGGCCGGAGCGGGGCCTGGAAGTAGGACAGCACCCGCCGGCGCAGGGACTTCGCCTTCCCGACGTAGAGCACGCGGTCGGCGGCGTCGCGGTAGGTGTAGACGCCCGGGCCCGTCGGGATGCCCGCGAGCTGCTCGCGGAGGGTGGTGGCGTCCGGCACTGTCGTCCGAGTATAGGAGCGCCTGAAAGGGGCGCCCCCGCTCCCGCGCGGTCAGTCGAGGAGGGGCAGCTCGAACGCGTCGGCGTGGTGCAGGGCGGACGACGGAGAAGTGGCGCCGGTCGGTCGTCGCGATGGCGGTGACACCGAGCCGCTCGGCCGCCGCGACCACGGTGGCGTCGACCGTCCCCAGCGGCAGGTCGGCGTAGCGGGCCACCAAGCTCCCCGATGCGCGCCCACTCGTCCAGCGGTACGTGGTCGACCGTGACGTCGCTGCCGGCGAGGTCGGCGAGGAGGAGCGCTTCCATCCGACCGCCGAGCGCCCGGCCCACGAGGAAGGCGGTCTCCGCCACCACCAATGCCGGGACGAGCAGATCGCCGGGGAAGCCGCCGAGGAGCGCGAGCGCCCGATCGTGGAACTCGTCGGCCTCATCGACGAGCGCGAACAGCGCGCCCGTGTCGACGATCAGTTGTTGTCCCCGAAACCCCACTCGGCGAGGAGCTCGTCGACGCGCTGCGAGATGTCTGAGCGGCCGCTGTTCCCGGCGCCCGCCGAGCGGAACTCGCGCACCGGGCCGCCGCCGAGGTGGGCGGCGATCGCCTCGCGCGTGAGCTGCGACACCGTGATCCCCCGCCGGGCGGCCTCGCGGCGCAGGCGCGCGTCCAGCTCGTCGGGCAGCTTGACCGTCGTCCGCCTCATTGTATGCCAGCATACCGCGTCAGACGAAGCGGCCACCGGCCCGCAGGAGGACGACGTCTCCGCCTCCCCCTGCCAGCCCCCCGGCAGCCGCCCGCCAGCGCCATGACCCGCGCGACGTACGCCTGCGTCTCACGGTAGGGCGGCACCCCGCCGTAGCGGCGCACCGCCCCCGCGCCGGCGTTGTAGGCCGCGAGCGCCAGCGGCACCGAGCCGAAGGCGCGCAGGTGGCCGCCGAGCAGGCGCGCCGCGGCCGGGATCGCCTGCTCCGGGTCGAAGGGGTCGCGGAGCCCCATGCCGCGGGCCGTGGCCGGCATGAACTGGGCGATCCCCCGGGCTCCGGCCGGGCTGACGGCGCGCGGGTCGAAGCCGGACTCCGACCGCAGCAGCGCCGCGAGGAGCACGGGCGCGATCCCGTTCGCCGTCGCCGCCGCGGCGATCGCTGCCCGGTACCGCGCGGGGACCCACGCGGGGACGCCGCCCGCCGAGGGCCGGCCGCCGCGGGATGCCCCGCCGCAGCCGGGCAGGTAGCCCCAGTGCCACGGCTCCCACGAGTAACGCTGCACGAATCCGAAGCGCGAGCCGTTGCGCGACAGCCACCCGTAGGCCCCGCCCCCGCCGTCGTGCATGTTGAGGTCGAGCTCGGTGGCGTCCCGGTGCCGGCTGCGGCCCGGCGGGGCCACCCACTTGGGGTCGGGGTGCCGGGCGAACAGCACGGCCTGCTCGGCGTCGCTGCGGAACCCGCTCACCACCACGAGGTCGACGCCGTCCGCGTTCGCCGCCGCGTCCATGAGGTCGAAGGCCGCGCCGACCGGGGGGCACATCGGCTTGCCGTCGCGGTAGACGAGGGGCCCCGAGTAGCCGCCGCCGGTCGCCCACCCGGTCGGCCCTCCGGCGGCGACCGCGGACACCACCAGGCCGGCCCGCGCGACGGCGCGCGCGCGGGCGCCGCCCGGGCCGGGCACGCTGACGGTGACCTCGACGGCCGACGGCGGCCACGAGCCGCCGGGCAGGACCAGGGCCTCAAGCCGCGCGCCGGCCGGTCGGGCCGCCTCGCCGGCGACGGCCGCGAGGCGGTCGCGCCAGGCGCCCGTTCCCCCGCGCCCGGCGACGGCGACCTCGCCGAGCCGCGCGCGCAGCTCGCGGGCCGCCGAGATCGCGCCGAGGTCGGCGGCGGTCTGGGCGCGCGCGGCGGCGAGCTGGGCCCGGCCGAGGGCGAAGACCGCGACCGCCCCGAGGAGCAGGAGGAGGGCCAGCGCGAGCGCGAGCGGCAGCGCCTGGCCGCGCTCGCGCGCCGGCGCCCTCACGGCGCCCGCACACCTGCGCGGGCCCGCAGCCGCAGGCCCCCCGCGCCCGGCAGCAGCGCGGGCACCCGCTCGGTGACCGACACCACGACGGTCCGGCCCGAGGCGCCGGCGGCGCGCAGCCCCTCGGCGCGCACGCGCTGCTCGGCGCGGAACCCGGCGGCCAGCACGGCGACCAGCTGCCATGCGAGCAGGCCCACGAGCACGAGGACCGGGATCACGACCAGCAGCTCCACGGCCGCCTGCCCCCGTGCCCGGCGCCCGATCACGGAGCCGCCCGCGCCTCGACGCTCCCCAGGCCGGCGCGCGGCAGGAGCGGCAGCACCGGCGGCACCGCGACCCGCACCCGCACGTCGCCGTCGGCGCCGGCCCTGACCCTCGCGGCCCGCGCGTACCGCCCCGGGAGGACCGCGAGCGCGGCCGCGGCCGCCGGCGCCCCGACCTCCTGCGCGCGGGCGGCCGCGCGCGCGGCGCCGCTCGCCACCGTCCAGGCATAGCCGGCGACGGCGAGCTGCCATCCGATGAGCGCGACCAGTATGAGCAGCGGCAGGAGCGCGACCAGCTCGACCGCCGCCTGGCCGCGCTGCGCTGATCGTGAACCGGGCATGGGCCCACGCTAGGCGGACCCCCTGTGACGGATCAGCCCGCGTTCGTGCCGGGCCAGCGCCGCCGGCGAGCCGAGCGGGGCGCGGCTACCGGAAGCGGCGGCTCTCCCGCACCACCCACACGATCACGAGCGCCAGCGCCGCGATGAGGGCGAGGACGCCGAGGGGCGTCAGGCGGTCCTCGAGCAGCGGGAAGCCGGCGATGAGGAGGAACGCGATCCCGAGGCCGGCGATGATGATCACGGCCCGCTGCCACGGCTTGAGGACCAGCCACGCGAGCTGGTTCTGGCGGAAGTAGTTGTAGCCGAACACCGCCAGCGCGGCGACGAACAGCACCAGGATGATCCGCTCGGCGGAGATCGCGAGGGCGCCGAACCCCTCCTGCCAGACGAGGACGATCCCCGCGATCCCGGCGATGATCAGGAAGTTCCGTACGCCGACCCAGTTGATGCGGCTCACGTCAGGCGCCCCGGGCCTCGCCGGCCAGCCGTCCCGCGAGCTCGTCGACCGGCACCGCGCCGAGGTCGCCCGGCCCCCGGGCGCGGGCGGACGCGGTCCCCGACTCGGCCTCGCGGTCGCCGACCACCAGCAGGTAGGGCACCCGCGCCAGCTCGCCGTCGCGGATCCGCCGCCCCACCGACTCGCCCCGCCCGTCGACCTCGGCCCGCAGCCCCTCGCGGCGCAGGCGCTCGCGCACCTCCTCGGCGTAGGGGGCGTGGCGGTCGGACACGGGGAGGATCCGCGCCTGCTCGGGCGCGAGCCAGAACGGGAACGCCCCCGCGCCGTTCTCGATGAGGATGCCGAGGAAGCGCTCGATGGACCCGGTGACGGCCCGGTGGATCATCACCGGCCGCTCCTCGGTGTCCTCGGGGGTCGTGTAGGCGAGGTCGAAGCGCTCGGGCATGTAGAAGTCGAGCTGACAGGTGCCGAGCTGCCACGAGCGGCCCATGGTGTCGGCGACGTGGAAGTCGATCTTCGGGCCGTAGAAGGCCCCGTCGCCCTCCTTGAGCTCGTGGGGGCGGTCGCCGAGCGCCGTGCGCAGGGCCTCCTCGGCCGCGTCCCACATCTCGGGCGCGCCGCTCGCCTTCTCCGGCCTGGTGGCGAGCTTGAGCGTCACGTCCCCGAGGCCGAAGCGGGCGTAGAAGCCCTGGATGAGGTCGAGGACCGAGCGCACCTCCTGGGTCACCTGGTCGAGGCTGCAGAAGATGTGCGCGTCGTCCTGGGTGAACGCGCGCACGCGGAAGAGGCCGTGGAGCACGCCGGACAGCTCGTGCCGGTGCACGTGGCCGAGCTCCGCGTAGCGGATCGGCAGGTCGCGGTAGCTCCGGCGGCGGCTGCGGTAGACGAGGCAGGCCCCCGGGCAGTTCATCGGCTTGAGCGCGAACCGCCCCTCCTCGACCTCGGTGAAGTACATCGCATCGCGGTAGTGGTCCCAATGCCCGCTCCTGCGCCAGAGCTCGTCGGACAGCAGCGTCGGCGTCTGGATCTCGTCGTAGCCCATCCGCTCGAGGTCCGCGCGCACGACGGCCGTGATCCCGTTGATGACGGTCATCCCGCGCGGGAGGAAGAACGGGAAGCCGGGGCCGGCGTCGTCGAAGTGGAAGAGCCCGAGCTCGCGCCCGAGCCTCCGGTGGTCGCGGGCGCGGGCCTGCTCGAGGGCCTCGAGGTGCGCGTCGAGCTCCATGGCGGTCGGGAACGCCGTTGCGTAGACCCGCGTGAGCTGCGGGTTCTGCTCGCTGCCCCGCCAGTAGGCGCCCGCGACGGACAGCAGCTTGAACGCCCCGATGCGGCCCGTGTCCTGCAGGTGGGGGCCCCGGCAGAGGTCGACGAAGTCGCGCTGCCGGTACAGGGACACCGAGGTCTCGCCCTGGCGGGCCAGCTCCTCGATCTGGTCGACCTTGTAGGGATCCCCGCGCTCGGTGAAGTGGGCGCGCGCGTCGTCGATGCTCATCACGCTGCGCTGGAACGGCGCCTTGGCGGCCACGATGCGGGCCATCTCGGCCTCGATGGCGGGGAAGTCGTCCTCGGTGAGCGGCCGCGGCAGGTCGAAGTCGTAGTAGAAGCCGTCCTCGATGGGCGGGCCGAAGCCGAGCCTCGTCCCCGGCACGATCGCCTGCACGGCCTCGGCCATCACGTGCGCGGCCGAGTGCCGCATCACGTAGAGGTAGTCGTCGCCGCTCTTGGGGGTGACGATGGCGATCGCGTCGCCGTCCGCGAGCGGGCGCGCGAGGTCGCGGACCTCGTCGCCGACCCTCACGGCGACGGCCGCCCTCGCCAGCCCCGGGCCGATTGCGGCCGCGGCGTCGTGACCCGTGGCTCCGTCGGGCAACTCCAGCCGGCTGCCGTCGGGGAGGATCACGGTCATGCCGGGCGCATGGTACCAACGGGTCCTTCGGCCCCCAGGCCGCGCGAGACGGGTTGTGGTGGCGTCCCCGCGGGGGAATGATCAGGGCGTGCTCGAGCGCTTCCTCTACACGCCGCAGGGCCGCATCCGGGTCCGCCGGATGTTCGTCGTGGTCATCGCGTGCGTCGTCCTGGCGATCTTCGGGAGCTTCCTGCTCGTCGTGACGCCGGTGTTCGGCGACCACGAGGGGATCCAGACGCTCTGGGTGCTCTTCTCCGTGTTCCTCCTGAAGTTCCCGCTCGTGTGCCTGCTGTGGTGGTTCATCGTCCGCAACAAGGAGTGGCCGGTGAGGCCCCCGAAGTGGAGCGACGAGGAGGTGCGCGAGATCCTGGCGTACCTCGTCGGCGAGGCCGATCGCTCGATGACCCTCCCCGACGCGCCGGCCCGCCTGGCCTACCTCCAGCGCGAGGCCTGGAACGTGGCCGACAAGGCCGGCGGCGAGCTCAAGGTGGACGCCGTTGACGTCGCGCTGCACATCGACCAGCTCCTGGCCGGGCAGAGCCGCCGGAAGGCGCGAGAGGGCTAGCCCGATGGCGACGATGGAGCCCGGGCCGCACGCCGAGCTGCTCGCCCAGGGCATCCGCGCCGACGGCGACGCCTTCCGGGCGATGTTCGACGGACGCCGCGAGGACGCCGCCGGGCGCCTGCGCGAGGCCGCGGGGCTCTACCGCTCCTCCTGGGAGGCCGCCCCGCCGCGCAGCTACGGGCGCCTCGTGGCGTACCTGAAATCGGCGGTGCTGGCCGGCGACGCCGTGGAGGGCGCCGCCTGGGTGCTGGGGGAGCTCGAGGGCGCGTGCGACTCCCCCACCTCCTGCTACGCGCTCGCGGTCGCCGCCCTCGTGGAGGGCGACGACGGCACCGCCGCCGAGGCGGCGGAGGCCATGCGCGAGGGCGGCGACGCCTTCGCCCGGGCGGCCGAGGCGCTCGCGGCGATCGCGGCGGGCGACGCGGCGCGCTACCGGGGCGCCGTCGCCGCGATCGTGGCCGACTTCGAGGGCCGCGACGCCCACCTCACGGGCGTCCCGGTGGCCGACACCGCGCTCCTGATGGAGGCCCTGGCCGGGCGCCGCGGCATGGCGGCGCGGCCCGCGTCACCGCTGATGCCCGCCGCTCGGTGACCGGCGCCGCGGGCGCTTCAGGCGACCCGGTGGCGCGGGTCGAGGAACGCCAGCCGGGCGTTGCCGCGCTTGATGCCGTGGGCGCGGGAGCCGTCCGGCAGCAGCAGGACCACCCGCCAGCCCAGCCCGCGGACGCCCTCCTGCACCAGCTCGTCCACGCGCTCCACGACCGCCGTCACCCGGCCCAGGCCCAGGACCTCGAGCTCGATCTCCTCCCCGGGATCGGGTGCGCTCAGGCGAACGCCTCCCAGCACAGCCCGATCACGAACAGGAGCCCGGTCAGGAGCACGAACCTGACGGCCGTGTCCAGCAGCCTCGACGCCACGACGCGAGGCGGGTAGCGCTCCCCCGTCGCGTCGACGAGGGTGAGGTCGTCCTCGGTGATGCGCCGCACGCTCACACCTCCCCGGGCTGCACGAACCCCGACTCGTAGGCCAGCACCACCGCCTGGATGCGGTCGCGCAGGCCGAGCTTGGAGAGTATCCGGGCGACGTGGGTCTTGACGGTGGCGTCGCTCACCACGAGCTCGGCCGCGATCTCCGCGTTCGAGAGGCCGCGCGCCATCAGCCGCAGCACCTCGCGCTCGCGGTCGGTGAGCTCGGCGATCGGGCCGGCCGGCGCCGAACCGGGCGGCGGCCGGCGCACGAAGTCCTCGATCAGCCGCCGTGTGAGCGTCGGCGCGAGGAGAGCGTCGCCCGCGGCCACCACCCGCACGGCGTTGACCAGCTCCTCGCGGCGGACGTCCTTCAGCAGGAAGCCGCTCGCGCCCGCCTTCATCGCCTCGTAGACGTACTCGTTCTCGTCGAAGGTGGTCAGCATGAGCACGCGGGGCGCGCCCTCGCCGTCCGCGATCAGGCGTCGCGTGGCCTCGATGCCGTTGACCCCGGGCATGCGGATGTCCATCAGCACGACGTCCGGACGCACCTCGCGGGCGGTCTCGATCGCCTCGCGGCCGTCGGCGGCCTCGGCGACGACCTCGATGTCGGGCTGGGCGTCGAGGATCATGCCGAACCCGTCCCGCACCAGCGCCTGGTCGTCGGCGATCACGACCCGGATGGGTGGCGCGCTCACGGGGCGCTGATGACGTCGAGCGGCAGGCGCGCCGTCAGGGCGAAGCCGCCCTCCGGCCGCGGGCCGGCCGCGAGCTCGCCGCCGTAGAGGGCCACGCGCTCGCGCATGCCGACCAGGCCGTGGCCGCCGCCGTTCGCCGCGGGCCCGCGGCCGCGGCCGTCGTCGCGCACCTCGACCTCGATCGCGCGCTCGCCGTAGCGGACGAGCACCTCGGCCCTCGCCGGCCCGGCGTGCTTGAGGGCGTTGGTCAGGCCCTCCTGCACGATGCGGTAGGCCGACAGGTCGATGCCCGGCGGCAGCGGCCGCGGCTCGCCCTCCACCCGCACGCTCACCGGCAGCCCCGCGTCGCGCACCTGGCGGGCCAGCTCGTCGAGCCCGCCCAGCCCCGGCTGCGGCGCGATCGACGGGGCCTCGTCGGCCATCTCGCGCAGCACGCCGAGCATGCGCCGCAGCTCGGTCAGGGCGCCTCGCCCGGTCTGATGCACCGCCGCGAGCGGGCGGCGCGCGCGCTCGGGATCGCCGTCGAGCATGGCCTCGGCCGCCTCGGCCTGCACGACCATGACGCTGAGGCTGTGGGCCACGACGTCGTGCATCTCGCGCGCGATCCGCGCCCGCTCCTCGGCGGCCGCCGCCCGCGCCTCGGTCTCCCGCGCGCGCTCCGCACGCTCGGCCCGCGCGGTCAGCTCCTCGGTGCGCCGGTTGCGCTCGTGGAACGCGAAGCCGATCAGCCAGGCGATGACGGCGATCGCGAACACGAAGAGATAGTCGCTCGTCGACCCTTCTGGGTCGCGAGCCCCGACGAAGGCGATCGCTGCGGCGACCAGCGCGGCCCCGCCGAGGCCGGCCCGCGTCAGGCCCAGGAAGCCGAACTGGGCCGCCGCGATCAGGACGATCACGTAGATGCCGAACGTGTAGGGGACCGAGTGGTCCCAGATGGCCGCCTGCACCGCGACCACCGCGACGGTCGTGGCGGGCGCCGCCACCGGGAACCGGCGGCGGGCGAACAGCGGCAGCCCCGCCGCGAGCGCGAAGAGCGTCAGCAGCCACGGCGAGCCCTCGACCTCCTCGTTGAGCCAGACCTCGAGGACGGCCACGACGATCATCGCCGCCGACAGGAGATCGACTGCGTAGGCCTCGATCGGACGCCGGAACCTCACGGACGGGACGCTACTCCGCCCGGGTGAGCGCGCCATCGGCCGCGCGGGCGATCCGCGTCGCCCCCGGGGATGAGGGCGGCCAGCCGCGGGGGCGGCGGCGCCCGCCGAAAGACCATCCCCGCGGCCCCCGCCGGATCGTGTGGCCGGGCGATGGCCCGCGGCGGAGACCTCCATAGCGTCGCGGCACGGCATCACACCACCAAGGAGGCATCCCCGTGACCACCGCACTGCATACCCTCGCCCCGCCGCTCGGCGCCGACGAGGCGGCCCCTCGCCCGGTCGTCGTCGGCCGCGACCTCGTCCGCCGCTACGGCGGCGGCGACGCGGCGGTCGACGCCCTGGCCGGCGTCTCGCTCTCGGTCGCCGAGGGCGAGCTCGTCGCCGTGATGGGGCCGTCCGGCTCCGGCAAGTCCACCCTCATGCACGTCCTCGCCGGTCTCGACCGGCCCACCTCCGGTAGCGCCTGGATCGCCGGCCAGGAGATCACGTCGATGGGCGACACCGCCCTCACCAAGCTGCGCCGGCGCCACGTCGGCTTCGTCTTCCAGTTCTTCAACCTGCTGCCGACCCTGACGGCCGAGGAGAACATCACCCTCCCCGGCCGGATCGCCGGCCATCGTCCCAAGCGCGCGTGGCGGGACGAGGTGATCGCCGCGGTCGGGCTGAGCGAGCGCCGGCACCACCGGCCGGCCGAGCTCTCCGGCGGTCAGCAGCAGCGCGTCGCCATCGCCCGCGCGATGCTCGCGCGGCCGACGGTGATGTTCGCCGACGAGCCGACCGGCAACCTCGACTCGCGCTCCGGCGGCGAGATCCTCGAGCTGCTGCGCCGCTCGGCCGACGACCACGGCCAGACCACCGTCATGGTGACCCACGACGCGACAGCGGCGACCATCGCCGACCGGATCGTGTTCCTCGCGGACGGCCGCATCGTCCGCACCCAGGGCCCCTCGAGCCAGACCGAGGTCCTGGACGCGCTCGCGGAGGTGGCGCGATGACCTGGGTCGCCCTCAAGAGCATGGCGGGGCGCCGCGTGCGCGCCGCCCTCACGGCCCTCGCGGTCGTGCTCGGCGTGGCCATGATCGCGGGGAGTCTCATCCTCACCGACACCATCGACCGAGCCTTCACGAGCATCTTCAGCAGCTCCTACACCCAGACCGACCTCGTCGTCCGCGGCGAGTCGGTCGTCGACGAGTCGTTCGCCGGCACGCCGACCGTCCCGGCCGGGCTCCTGTCCCGCATCGAGGCCCTCCCGGGCGTCGAGGCGGCGTCCGGCAGCCTGGTCGACTTCTCCGGCACCGGCAACACCGCCAAGATCCTCGACCGCGAGGGCGAGGTCATCGGCGGGAACATGCCGAGCTTCGGCTTCGGCGTCGACCCCGTCGACGAGCGGTTCAACCCGATGACCCTCACGACCGGCGCCTGGGCGTCCGGCCCGAACGAGGTCGTGATCGACGCCGACACGGCGGCCGGTCACGACTTCGGCGTGGGCGACACCGTCCGGGTGGCCGCCGACGGCCCGGTGCGCGAGTTCACCGTCACGGGCGTCGCCGGCTTCGGAGAGCTCAACTCGATGGGGGGCGCGACGATCGCCCTCTTCGACGTGCCCACCGCCCGCGAGGTGCTCGGCAAGACCGGATTCGACGCCATTCAGGTGGCGGCGGCGCCGGGGACCTCGACGGAGGAGCTCGGCGGGCGCATCGAGGCGGTCCTGCCGCCCGGCGTCGAGCTGGCGACCGGCGAGGAGCAGGCCGCGAGCGACAAGGAGGTCGTGTCCGAGGGCATCACCTTCATCCGCGGCACCCTGCTGGCCTTCGGGGGCGTCGCGCTGTTCGTGGGCGCCTTCGTCATCTTCAACACGCTGTCGATCACGGTCGCCCAGCGCTCGCGCGAGCTCGCCACCCTGCGCACCCTGGGGGCCTCGCGGCGCCAGGTGCTGCGGTCGGTGATCGTCGAGGCCGGCGCGATCGGCCTCGCGGCGTCGCTCGTCGGGCTCGCGCTCGGCGTCGCCCTGGCGAACGGCCTCACCGCGCTGTTCGGCAGCTTCGGGCTCACCATGCCGCAGGGCGACACGGTGTTCGCGACCCGCACCGTGGTCGTGTCGCTGCTCGCCGGCACGCTGGTCACCCTGCTGGCGGGCCTCGTGCCCGCCGTGCGGGCGACGCGCGTGCCGCCGATCGCGGCCGTCCGCGAGGGGGCCGCCCTGCCGGCGGGCCGGCTCGGGCGGCGCGCGCCCGCGATCGCCGTCGCGGCTGTCGCCGCGGCGGGCGCGCTCCTCTCGCTTGGGCGTCTGGGGCGGCGGCGGCCTGCCCGCGTTCGGCGCGGGCGCGGTGCTGCTGTTCGTCGGCGTCGCGATGACCTCGTCGCGGCTCGTGCGCCCGATCGCGGCGCTCGTCGGCTGGCCGATCGCGCGATTGGGCGCGGCGGGCGGCCTGGCCCGCCAGAACGCGGTCCGCAACCCGGCGCGGACGGCCTCGACCGCCGCGGCGCTGATGGTCGGGCTCGCGCTCGTGACCTTCGTCAGCGCGCTCGGCGCGGGGCTGCTCGACAGCACCGAGAAGGGCGTCGAGCGCCAGCTGCGGGCCGGCTACGTCGTCACCTCCACCAACGGCCAGGACCCGCTCCCGGCGGCCGTCGGGCGCGCCCTCGCCTCCTCGCCGGACGCGGGCACGGTGAGCAGCGTCCGCGGCGACGAGGGGCTGGTCGAGGGTTCGGAGCAGTACGTCGCGGGGGTCGACCCGGCGACGATCGCCTCGGTCTACCGCTTCACCTGGACCGAGGGCTCGGACGCGGCGATCGCGACCCTCGACGGCGACGGCGTCGTCGTCGAGCGGTCCTTCGCCGAGGACCACGACCTGGCGATCGGCTCGCCGCTCGCCATCGTGAGCCCCTCGGGCGAGCGGCTTCAGCGCGCCGTGACCGGCGTCTACGACCCGCCGCGGCTGTCCGCCCTCCTCGGGGCGGTGCTCGTCTCGCAGGAGGCCTTCGACGCGGCCTTCCCGCGGGCGGTCAACACGTACGTCTTCGCCTCCGGGGCGAGGGCGCCGTCGGAGGCCGGCGCGGAGGCGCTCGAGTCGTCGCTGGCGGCGTTCCCGGACGCAGAGGTGAACACCGTCGCCGGCTTCACCGACCGGTACGCGGAGGACCTCTCCACGATCCTCCACCTGCTCTACGTCCTGCTCGCGCTCTCCGTGGTGGTGAGCGTGCTCGGGATGGTCAACACCATGGTCCTCGTCGTCCACGAGCGCACGCGCGAGATCGGCATGCTGCGCGCGGTCGGCATGACCCGCCGCCAGGCCCGCCGGATGGTCCGCGGCGAGAGCGTCGTCACCGCCCTGATCGGCGCGGCGCTGGGGCTGCCGCTGGGCGTCGGCCTGGCCGCCCTGGTGACCGCGTCGCTCTCGGACTACGGCGTCGAGCTCGCGGTCCCCGTCGGGAGCCTGGCGGCCTTCGCGCTGGTGGCGGTGGCCGTGGGGGTGCTGGCCGCGATCGCGCCGGCGCGCCGGGCCAGCCGGCTCGACGTGCTCAACGCGCTCCAGTACGAGTAGGGGCGCGTGCCATAGGCTGGGGCGCGTGAGCGCGCGCCCCAGCCGCGCGGGGGACGCCGGGCGGCTGCGCGACGCGGTCGCCCGGCTGCTGCGCGCCAATTGGCGCGAGGGCCGCACGCCAAATGGCACCGAGTACGGCTACACGCGTCCCGACCGCGCCAAGTTCCCCGACCAGTTCTTCTGGGACTCGTGCCTGCACGCCCTGGCGTGGAGCCACATCGACCCCTCCCGGGCGCGGCGCGAGCTGCGGACGCTCGTCGCGGCCCAGCGGCCGGACGGCCTGATCGGCCACACGGTCTTCTGGAGCGGCCGCGTGCGCCTGGCGCGCGCCTTCACCTACAACCTCATCCGGCGCTCCGACCGCTCGACGGCCACGATCCAGCCGCCGCTCCTGGCGTGGGCCTGGGCGGAGGTCGCCGACCGCTCGCCCGACGACCCGGGCTTCCGCGCGGAGGGCCTGCCCGCCCTGCGCCGGCTCCACGCATGGCTCGACCGCGAGCGGGCCGGCCCGGACGGCCTGCTCGGGATCCTCCAGCCCGACGAGTCGGGGCTCGACGCGACGCCGGCCTACGACGCCCCGCTCGGCCTGCGCGCCCACCCCTTCCCGGGGTTCCTCCTGCTGCTGCTCTTCAACCGCCGCCGGCGCTTCTCGTACCGGCGGGTCGTCGCCGACGGCGGCTTCCACGCCGTCGACGTCCTGGTCAACGCCGCGTGGGCGCTCGCCTGGGAGGGGATGGCCCGCCTGGGGGAGCCCGGGGCCGACGAGCGCGCCGAGCGGATCACGGCGGCCCTGGTGTCGCGCCTCTGGGACCCCGAGCGGGGCATCTTCCACCCGCGCGGGCCGGACGGGCGGCCGCTGCGGGTGGCCACCTGGGCGGGGCTGGCGCCGCTCGCGCTGCCCCGGCTTCCCGAAGAGGTCGCGCGGCGGCTGGCCGAGGGCCAGCTGCTCGACCCGCGCCGCTTCTGGCTGCCCTTCCCGGTGCCGAGCGTGAGCGCCGAGGAGCCGAGCTTCCGGCCGGGCGAGACCGGGTGGCCGATCCACCGCTACTGGCGCGGGCCGACCTGGCTGTTCGCCACGCGCTTCGCGGTCGACGGCCTGCTGCGGGCCGGCTTCGCGGCGGAGGCCCGGGACCTCGCCGGGCGCACGGCCGCCCTGGTGCTGCGGGAGGGCTTTCGCGAGTACTACGACCCGCGCACGGGGCGCGGGATGGGCGCGCGAGGCTTCGGCGTCAGCGCGATGGCGCTGGACTGCCTGCTGCGCGCGGAGGGCGCCTCCCCCTGACGCGCCGGCGCCAGGGGGAGGCCGCGCCGCGGGCTAGCTCTCGCAGCCCTTGGCCACGCCGGTGCCGACGCAGGTGTCGCCGCCGAGGCCGCCGTTGAAGACGTTCCGGCCGGTCCCGCCGTCGATCTCGTCGGTGCCGCGGCCGCCCTGCAGGCTGTCGACGCCGCCCTCGCCGATGAGGGTGTCGTTCCCCTCGTCGCCCTTCAGCGTGTCGTCGCCGGGGCCGCCGTTGACCATGTCCTCGCCCGGGCCGCCGGCGAGCTGGTCGTCGCCCGCCTTGCCCTCGATCTCGTCGGCGCCGGCGCCGGCGGTCACGTCGTCGAGGCCGGGGCCGCCGACGATCTTGTCGCCGCCGGTGCCGCCGAGGATCGTGTCCCGGCCGTCCCCGCCCTCGATCGTGTCGATGCCCTTGTCGCCCGTGAGCCGGGGGTCGTTGCCGTCGCCGCCCAGCACGCGGTCGTTGCCGTCGCCGGCGTCCCCGACGTCGGCGCCGAGACCCATGTCGAGCAGGTCGCGGCCGGCCTGGCCGTAGGCGATGTCGTCGCCCGCGCCGGTGTTGACGCGGTCGTTGCCGGCCCCGAGGTCCACGGTGTCGTTCCCGCCGCCCGAGGTGACGCGGTCGTCGCCGTCCTCGCCGAGGATCATGTCGTTGCCGGGCCCGCCGACCGGCGCGCGGTCGTTGCCCGCGCCGAGGCAGACCGTGTCGTTGCCGCCGCTCGGGTTGACGACGTCGTTGCCGTCGCCCGCGACGATCACGTCGTTGCCCGGGGTGCCGGTGAGGCTGTCGGCGCCTGCCGTGCCCACGATCGTCGCCTGGTGGCCGTTGCAGGCGGGCGCCATGCCCGAGCCACTGGGCGGGGCCGCCGACACGACCGCGATCCCGGCGCCTCCCATGCCCAGGACGCCGATCGCGGTGATCGCCCCCAGTTTCCGCACTGCTCACGAGCGGGTTCGTGGTACTCCGGGCCATGGGCCACTCCTCCTGTGAGGTCCGCACACCGGCCCCCGGCGAGGCCGTTGGGCCTCGAAGCATCATGGAGCGGCCCCCGGAGTAAAGCGCCGAGCGTTGCGAGTGCGCCGGAATCGGCGTTGCGCCTGTTGCAAGTTCGGCGGCGCCCCGCCGGCCCGCCCCGGTCAGGCGCGGGCGACCACCCGGGTCGCGGGCGTCCGGCCCCGCTCGATGCTCCGCACCCTCGCCCGCGCCTCCCGCAGCTGGTCCAGGAGGTGTCGCGCGGTCGGGTCGGCCCGGCGGGCCTCCACCGCATCACGCAGATCCGCCAGGGCCGCCCGGTACTCGGGCAGCTGCCGCGCCGCCGCCTCGTCGCTCATTTCGCCACCCCCCGCGATCGCGTGCCGATGCCTCTATGACCGCGAGCCGGGCGAAACGTCGGATCTACCTGCGCAGGCCGTTGCGGACGGCCCCGGGGCGTGGTTCGCTCCCCCAGTGGGCGAGCATCCCGACGGGCTCCAGGACCTGGTCACCCGCGCCGCGATCGCCCGGCGCCTGCACCTCACGCGGGCACGGGTCGACCGGGCCGTCGGCGCGCCGGGCTTCCCGGGCCCGATCGGCCGGCTGGGATCGCAGGTCGTGTGGCGCTGGGCCGACGTCCGCGACTGGGCCGAGGGGGCCGAGGGCCGCCCGGAGGGCCCGACCCCCGAGGGCATGCGCCTGGCCGGGATCCGCGACCGCTTCCGCGGAGCGGGGTTCCGCCTGAAGATCGCGCCCGACCCGGCGGGCGGCTGGCAGGCGGTTCGGGTCTCGCCCGGCCGGCGGTCGGACACGGGCCAGGCGTTCCACGGCGACACCGCCCTCGAGGCCGCCGAGCGGGCGCTCGACTGGCTGGAGACGCACCACTGACGGCGCTCCTCGCCGCACAGGTGTAGCCCGGCCCGTCCGCGCGCCAGCGTCAGGTCACCAGCTTGCGCGTCATGCCCCAGACGGCGATGCGCCAGGTCAGCAGCCCGAACGCGACGAGCACGCCGGCGTGGACCAGGTCGACCCATCCCTCCCAGCCGAAGACCGCGTCCCGCACCAGCTCGACGCAGTGGTACAGCGGGTTGAACCAGGCGAGCACCTGCGCCCACTCCGGGAGCTCGTCGATGGGGAAGAAGGTTCCGGCGACCAGGAACAGCGGCGTCAGCACCGCGCTGATCACGTAGCTGAAGTTCTCGAACGACCGCATCAGCGCGGCGATCGAGATCCCGAAGCCCGCCCAGCCGAAGCCGGCCAGGAACGCGATGAACGGCACGGCGAGCATGCCCCAGCTCGGGGGGAGCCCGAAGACCATCGCCACCAGCATCGGCGCGCACCCGTAGACCCCGGCCCGGGTCGCGATCCAGAGCGCCTCGGCCGTCACCAGCTCCTCCGTGTCCACCGGGGCGGCGAGGATCGCGTCGTACGTGCGCTGGTACTGGTACTTGATCAGGGTCCCGAACATGGCCGGGAACGCCGACGAGAACAGCACCGCCGTCGCGACCGTGCCGGTCGCCACGAACTCCACGTAGGGATAGCCGCCGACGGTCGACACCAGCGAGCCGAAGCCGAAGCCGAAGGCCAGCAGGTAGATCGTCGGCTCGACCGTCGAGGAGAAGGTCGTCGAGCGCCAGTAGGACGAGAAGTTGATGACCTCGCGCACGAGCACCCCCGCCAGCGCGGGCCGCTCGAGGCGCCCGAGGCGGGGGGCCGCCCGGCCGGCGGCCGGCGCGGCCGTGCTCACTGGATCTCCTCCCCGGTGAGGAGCACGAACACGTCCTCCAGGTTGGCGGGGCGGCGGTGGCCGTCCGGCATGTCCCCGCCGGCGCCGTTGGGCGAGAGCACGGCGACCGAGGTGCCGGTGCGCCGCGTGCGCAGGCCGGCGGCCGCGCTCGCGGCCTCGACCTCGTGGAGCACCGGGGGCGGCCCGTAGACCTCGACGGCCTCGTTCCCCGCGTGGGCGCTGATGAGCTCGGCGGGCGGACCGACCGCGACGGCCCGGCCCTCGGCCATGATCGTCACGCTGTCGGCGAGGCGCTCGGCCTCCTCGATGTAGTGCGTGGACATCAGGATGGTCACGCCGTCGGCCCGCAGGCCGTCGATCAGGGCCCACAGCTCCTGGCGTACCTGCGGGTCGAGGCCGACGGTCGGCTCGTCCATCAGCACCAGCCGCGGCCGGTGCACCAGCGCCCGGGCGATGAGCAGGCGGCGGCGCATCCCCCCCGACAGCTCGTCGACGCGGGTGGCGCGCCGGTCGACGAGGTTCGCCAGCGCCAGTGCGCGCTCGATGGCCGCGCGCCGCTCACCGCGGGGGATGCGGTAGAGGTACGTGAAGACGACGAGGTTCTGCTCGACCGTGAGCGTCGTGTCGAGGTTGTCGAGCTGCGGGACCACCCCGAGCTGGGCGCGGGCCTGCTTCGACTCGCCGGGCAGCCGGAGCCCGAGCAGCTCGAGCTCGCCCTCGTCCGCGATCGCCTGGGCGGTGAGCAGCTTCATGGTGGTCAACTTGCCGGCGCCGTTCGGCCCGAGCAGGCCGACGCAGGTCCCCTCCGGGACCTCGAGGTCGAGCCCGGCGACGGCGGTGATCGCCCCGTAGCGCTTGACGACGCCGCGCATCTGGATCGCGAGCATCACGCGAGGGTATCGCCCGGGACCACGTGAGCGCCGTGCCCGAAGTGGGCAGGATTACGGCCGTGGGCGACCTCGTCGAGACCCTGACGCGCGGCAACGTCACCGAGGTCAAGGTGATCCTCGCGTCGGTGGCGCTCGCGCTCGCGGCCTACCAGCTCATCCTGATCGCCGTCGGCTACGGCAGGGTCCGGCCGCCGTTCCTCACCGCGCGCGCGGCCTCGTTCGCGCACCGCGCGATCGGCGACGTCATCGCGACCCTGCTGGTGGTCGTCGCGATCATGTGCCTGTCGTACTTCGGGCTCGAGGACGACGCGGGGGTCCACGTCGTCGCGGCGAGCGCCCTGCTGGTCGTCCTGGCGCTGAAGGTCATGGTGATCCGGCGCTGGCACCGCCTCGGCCGGCTGCTGCCGCTGCTCGGCGCCTGCGTCTTCGTGCTGCTCGCCGTCACCTGGGCGACGTCGGCGGGCGACCTCCTGGCGGACCGATGACGCGCCAGGTCGTCGGCTCCCTCCTCGTGGCCCTGGTGATCGTCGTGATCGCGATCGTCGTCGTGACGGCCCGCCTCGGCACCACCAGCACCGCGGAGCTGGAGCTGCAGGAGGAGCGGATCGAGCTCGAGGAGGAGCGCCAGGAGCAGCTCGAGGAGCTCCGCGAGGAGCGCGAGCGCCGATGAGCCATCGCGTCGTCGTGATCGGCGGGCGGCTTCGGCGGCCTGGCGGCCGTCCGCCGCCTCAAGCGGGCGGCGGTCGAGATCGTCCTGATCGACCGGCGCAACTTCCACCTCTTCCAGCCGCTGCTCTACCAGGTCGCCACCGGCGGCCTCACCGCCGGCGAGATCGCGTCGCCCCTCCGCGGCCTGCTCAAGCGCCGGAAGGACGTGCGGGTGATGCTGGGCACGGTCTCGTCGATCGACCTGGAGGCGCGCGCGGTCGTGATCGACCCGGTGGGCGACAGCGACGCGGTGAGCGTCCCCTACGACACGCTCATCGCCGCCGCCGGGGCCGCCCACGCCTACTTCGGCCACGACGAGTGGGAGCCGCTCGCGCCCGGCCTCAAGACCCTCGAGGACGCGATCGAGATCCGGCGCCGCATCCTGACCGCGTTCGAGGCGGCCGAGGCCGAGGACGACCCGGACGGGCGCGCCGCGTGGCTCACGTTCGTCGTCGTCGGCGCCGGGCCCACCGGCGTCGAGCTCGCCGGCCAGATCGGCGAGATCGCGCGCGACACCCTGCGCCGAGACTTCCGCTCGATCGATCCCGGCATCGGCGCGCATCCTCCTGCTCGAGGGCGCCGACCGCGTGCTGACCGCCTTCGACCCGCGGCTGTCCGCCCGCGCCGCGCGCGCGCTGGGCGAGCTGGGGGTGAGCGTCTCGGTCGGCTCGCTCGTCAGCGGCGTGGACGCCGGCGGCGTGACGGTGACGCGCGGCGACGGGGCGACCGAGCGGATCCCGACGCGGACCGTGATCTGGGCGGCCGGCGTCCAGGCCTCCGGCCTCGCCGGCCTGCTGGCCTCGGCGAGCGGCGCCGAGACGGACCGGGCCGGGCGCGTCACGGTGAACCCGGACCTCTCGCTGCCCGGCCACCCCGAGGTCCTCGCGCTCGGCGACATGGTGCGCGTGGCCGACGGCCGCGGCGGCGTCCTCCCCCTCCCCGGCGTCGCGCCCGCGGCGATGCAGCAGGGCCGCTACGCCGCCGACGTGGTCCGCCGCCGCCTGGCCGGCGGCGATCCGCCGCCGCCGTTCCGCTACGTCGACAAGGGCAACCTGGCCACGATCGGCCGCCTGCGGGCGGTCGGGGAGATCAAGGGCCTGCGCCTCAGCGGCTTCCCCGCCTGGGTGGGGTGGCTCGGGGTCCACATCACCTACCTGACCGGGCTCCAGAACCGGGTCCTCGTGATGATCCGCTGGGCCGTCAGCTTCGTGACCCACGGGCGCGGGGCGCGGCTGATCACCCCGGCGGAGAACCCCACCACAGGACGAGCAGGCTCGAGACGAGGAGAAGAAGACCGAGGGGGACCCTGAGGCGCGCGCCCAGCGGCGTGGCCGCCTCGGCGGCCATGGCCCCGCCGAGCAGCAGCATCCAGGCAGGGCCGCCGAGCCCCAGCACCATCAGCGCCATGAGCGGGCCGCAGCAGCGCATGGTGGCCGCGGCGTGCGCGAGGCCGGCCCGGATGGCGTCTCCCGACGGGTCGGCCGAGGCGGCGTGCGCCAGCCGGCGCTGGCCGCGGCACCGCGCCAGCGCCCGGCGCTTGTGGGGCGTGAACTGGTGGGCGCCGGCGGCCGCGAGCGCGACGGGGAGGGCGGCCGCCCCCGCGAGCGCCGCGGCCGCCAGGCCGGCGACGCCGACGGCGAGCCAGGCGCCCAGGTACGCGACGACCAGCAGGCCGCGGCGCCGCTCGACCGCGCCGATCAGGGGCCCGGCGGCCGGCAGCATCATCGCGGTGACCATCAGCGCCCAGCCGGCGAGCCAGGCGGCCGCCGCCAGGCCGGGGGCCGCGTGGGCGTGCCCGCCCCCGTGCAGGAGCGGGGCCCAGGCCGTCAGGCCCACGGCCCAGAGCGCGGCCGCGGCCAGCCCGGAGGCGGCCACCACGCCCATCCTGACGGCGAGCATCCGGCGAGGCTATCGCCGGGAGGGCCGGTGAGGGGTCCCGGGCCTAGCGGGCGGACTCGATGTCGCTCTGCGGCGGCCCGCTCGCGGCGTCCCGCAGGTCGGGCTCCGCGCCCTCCGGCACGTCGGGCCCGCCGTCGGTCGTCGCGTCGGCGTTGTCGCCGCCGCTCGGATCGATCCCGTCATCGGTCGCCGGCTCGTCCGAGCCGGTGGTGCGCCCGAGGACCGTGCTCTCCAGCTCCGGGTCCTCCGCGAGCATCTCGCGCGGGGCGTCTGACCCTCCGAGCTCGGCCGGGACGATGCCCTCGGCCGCGGTCTCCGCCCACTCGCCCTTCTCGCGGGCCTCGGCCTCGTCCGGCGTGGTCCCCCCTCGCTGCTCGCTCGGCTTCCGCGTGCCCTGCTGGTCGTCGCCGCCGGCCATGAGATCTCCTCGTCCTCGACGTGGGCCTGGAGGGTCTCTACCCACCCGTGCTCGACGCCACCCGTACGGCTCATAGGATCCGGCCCGTGGCGGTCGACGACACGCGGGTCGCGTTCGCGCGGGCGGCCGCGCAGGATGGAATCGACCTGGAGGCCCAGTCCTTCGACTGGCTGTGCGAGCAGGGTCACGTCGGGCTCGAGCGCGTGGCCAAGGCTCGCCGCGACCCGGCCCTCGTCGCGCCCGTGACGGCGGCGCTCGAGACGCTCGGCGCGATCTTCGCCCGGCTCGGCGGCGACCTCTCGGTGCTGCGCGCGTCGCGCGAGAACCTGCTGCTGGCCGCCGACCTCGTGCACGCGCCGACCGGGACCGTGGTCGAGGTCGACGGGCCGGCCCACTTCACCTCGTTCCGGCTGCTCGCCCTTGAGCGCTACCCGGCCGACGCGCTCGTCGGGTTCGACCTCGACGAGCACAAGGCGCTCTGCCGCGCCTGGGGCCCGCGCACCGACGGCCTCTCGCGCGGCCTGGCCGTCAAGGCGTTCGGCTTCGGCGGCGTCCAGCGGGAGCGGGCGTACCACGACGCCCTCCGCGACCTCGCGACGCCGGCGATGGGGCACCCGCCGCTCGTCCGGATCGCGGCCGTGAACGGCGACGGGGCCGCCGCCTACCGCCGCCACCGGGACTCGCTGCTGGCGCTCGCGCGCTCCTGACGCCGGCCCCCGTCAGCGGACGGGCGCGTCCGGCTCCTCGGTGATCGCGACGTTGACCGTCCCGCAGCGCCCGCAGCGGACGCGCACCTTCCTGGTCATGTACGCGGCGTCCATCGCCGCGGCCAGGACGTTCCCGCACTCGACGCAGACGTAGTCGTCGGGACCGTTCCCGTGGAAGACGGGCCGGCCGGCGTCCTCCTGGATCGCCGTCCCGCCGTCGCGGGGCACCTCCCCGGGCCGGATCCGGCGCATGACGATCCTCGCCATCGCTCAGCGGATCCGTCGGCGGGGCCTCAGAGCCGGCCGACCTTGCCGGCGAAGTCGGCGACGAGGGCGTCGAGGACGCCGGCGACGACCCCCTCGCCCATCGAGGCCGCCTTGCCCGTGATCTGGGCGTCGGTGTGGATCGTCCCCCCGCCGTCCTGGAGCGCGAACGCGACGGTGGCGTTGGCGTGCCCCTGTCCTCCGGCCTCCCGCGCCTTGACGTTCATCACCACGCGGTGCGCGGCGGGATCCTTCTCGACGATGTCCACGGTGCCCGTGAAGGTCATGGACATCGCGCCCATCTTGACCAGGATCTCGGCGTTCACCGAGTCGGGCCCCGTGCGCTCGGTCACGGTCGCGCCCTCGACGCAGGGCACCGTGCGCTCGAGGTCGAGGATGACGTCGTAGCTCTCGTCGACCGCCCTCGCCGTCGAGAAGGAGTGGTCCAGCACGACCGCCATGTCACCGTCCTCCGTCGGGGGTGAGCCGTCACGCCGATCCCGCGAACAATAGGCTCCGTGCGCCGAGAGTGAGCCAGTTCTTCGAGACCAACCCCGCCGCCATGCCGCCCTCGGGGCCGAAGGGCGGCCCGTGGCGCCGGGACCTGCCGCGTACCTGGCGGGCCGCGCTCGGCCTTCCCGATGCGCTCCGCGGGGCCCGCATCCCGGCCGGCACCTATCGGCTCGGGCCGGAGGACGCCACCCTCTCGCTGAGGACCGCCCGGGCCGGCGCCGCGGCGAAGGCGGGGCACGACCTCCTGATCCACGTCACCGCCTGGGAGGCCACGCTCGCGGCCGGCGAGGACCCCGCCGACACGAGCATCGCGCTCGACGCCGACGGCGGATCGCTGCGCGTGCGCGAGGGCACGGGCGGGATGCAGCCGCTCGGCGACGACGACAAGGCCGGCATCGAGACGACGATCGATGACGAGATCCTCAGGCGCGAGCGGATCACGTTCCGCTCCACCGAGGTGCGGCCCGGGGCCGACGGCCGGTACCGGGTGCGGGGCGACCTCACCCTGCTCGGGACGACCCGCTCGCTCGCGTTCGATCTCGCCGTCGCCGACGGCGGCGCGCTCAGCGCCGTCGCGGTCGTCAAGCAGTCCGACTGGGGGATCACGCCCTACTCCACCCTGTTCGGGGCGCTGAAGCTCGCCGACGACGTCCAGGTCGAGATCGCTGGCCGCCTCCCGGCGGGCTGAGCCGCGCCGGGGCGGGAGATCCTCCAGCTCGATGGCCGGCCCGGTCAGCCGCCCGCCAACCCGGCCTCCATCGTGTCGGGTGGAGCCGGCCTGGGCTGCGCGCCGGGTTGCACCCTCGGGATGCCCCGCGTGAAGAGCAGGGCGACGAGGCTGAGCAACGCCAGGATCGACACGGCGGCGCGGAGCCCGTCGATGCGGCTCTGCGCGTTGGTCTCGACCACCGCGTCCGCCGTGGCCGGGGGCACGTCCGCATCGGCAAGCGCGGACTCCAGGTCGGCATCGGAGAGGAACGGAACGCCGCCGGCCAGCTCCGTCTGCGCCGTCGAGGCGACGCTGGGGGGGACGTCCGGGTTGCCCTGGATGCCGGTGAAGAACGAGGCCGTGAGCGCGGAGATCAGCACCGCGCCGGCCAGGGCGGTGCCGATGGAGGCGCCGAGCTGGGTTCCGGTGTTCTGCAGCCCGCCCACCTCGCCGCTCTTCTCGTCAGGTACGGCGGACACGGTCACGCTTCCGAGCTGAGACGCCATCGCGCCGAGACCGCTGCCGGCGAGCAGCAGCGGCCAGGTTACGATCTCCGGGCCCGCGCCCACCTCGAGCAGGGCGACGAGAAGGACGAGGCCGGCGAACAGCGCCATGAAGCCGAGGTTGACGACGCGTCGCGGTGAGGCATTCGGGAACACCTTGGGGACGCCGGCGGCGAAGAGCAGCAGCGTCAGCGAGAGCGGAAGCAGCCGCACGCCCGTCTCGACCGCCGACAGCCCGAGCGAGACCGAGAGGAAGAGCGGGACGACGAAGAAGATGCCGGCCAGGATCAGGAACATGAACAGGAACGATGTGACCCCGCTTCGCAGCTGGACGTTGCGCAGGAGCGCCGGGTCGATGAGCGCGCCCTCGCCGCGCCGGAGGCGCCGGTTCTCCCACCACAGGAACAGCGCCAGCACCACGCCGCCGGCGAGCACGAGCCAGATCACCGGTGAGAGCCCGAGCCACTCGGGCGCCTCGGGCTTGGGCTGGACGAAGCCCCACGTCCCGGAGCGCAGGACGCCGAGCACGATGAGGCCCAGACCGACGGCGGACAGAGCCGTGCCGACCAGGTCGAGCCGCACGCCCTCCTCCGCGGGCGTGTCGGCAGCGCGGCGCGCCAGGACCAGGATCACGATCACGATCAGCACCTCGCCGGCGAACACCCACCGCCACGAGGCGTAGGTGGTGAACGCGCCGCCGATCACCGGCCCGAGGGCCGCGGCGATCGCGCCTGCGGCGGCGACGAGCCCGTACGCGCGGGGACGCTCCGACTGGGCGAAGTTCGACGCGACCAGCGCCACGATCGCCGGCATGATCAGCACGGCCCCCAGGCCCTCGAGGACCGACCAGCCGATGATCAGCACCGTCAGGTTCGGGGACAGCGCGGTCGTCAGCGACCCGCAGGCGTAGACGACGCACCCGATCGAGAAGGCGCGCTTGCGGCCGAGGATCTCGCCGAGCTTGCCGCCGGTGATCATGAGGGAGGCCATCACCAGCGTGTAGAGCGTGATCGCGGTCTGGATGCCGGTGATCGTCGTGTCGAGGTCGTCGGCCACCGTGGCGATGGCCGTGTTCATCACGGTCGTGTCCAGGGACATGACGAATTGCCCCGACGCCAGCGTCAGCAGGATGATCCCCGTCGCGCCGGCCCGGCCGCCGGCCGCCGTCATCGCCGCTCTCCCGCCGCCGGACGGGCGGCGCGCCCGGTTGCACGGGACCCGTCAAACCGAGGGATGGAAGGCCGCGCCGTCAGTCGGTGTAGACGGCCTGCGCGTCGAGCCCGCCCTCGACGCCCGGCGGCAGCTCGCCGGTGCCGTGCGCGTAGAGGGCGATGGCCTCGATCGTCTTGACCTGGGTCGGGTCGCTTCCGTCGCCGTCGACCCAGGCCCCGTTGGACCAGGTCAGGCCCTCCGGGGCCGCGCCCAGGGCCATTCCGGCAAGCAGCCGGGCCTTGTCGCGGATCCTGCCCGTCGCGCGGGCGATCGCCGCCGGCGCGCCTGCCGACGGGCTCGTGTTGTACCCGTGACCGACGCCGAACCGGTCGGTGTCCGCGGGGACGACCTTGACGTCGAGCGCCGGGACGCCGAGCTCGTCGGCGACGAGCTTGGCGTACTCGCCCTCCTTGCCGTCGGAGTCGGTGGTGAGGCTGAGCACCATCTTTCCGGTCGGGTGCACGCGCAGGAAGACCGCTCGGTAGGCCTCGTTCGCCACTAGTGACTCTCCTCCTCGTCGGATCTCGCGAGCGACGCGAGGCGCTGGCGCTCCTGGTGGGCGGTCAGCGCGTTGTGGTCCTCCAGATCGCAGAACGCGGGCTGCGGCCCGCCTTGGGGGTGCGCGGGCGCGGCGGGTCGCTCGCACCCCGGGTAGATGCAGGTCTTGCCGTCAGGCATCGGTCACCCAGCCCGGGCTGGTGTTGCCCCTGCTCGGCCCGTGCCCGCTTGGCATCGCGACGGAGCTGCCGGGCACCGGCGTGGCGCTGGCCCAGGAGTCCTGCTCGTCGGCGGCGCCGGCCGGCGCCGGCGCCCCGGGCCGGCGGACGGCCGCCCGGCGGCGTACGTCGAGCTCGACGCGATCGCCTCGATCACCTCGCCGAGGGCCCGGAAGCTGTGGCCGCTCACGAGCGCGTCGCAGTACGGCAGCGCCGCCACCATCCCGCCGGCCCGCACGGCGAACTCGGTCGCGCCGACGCGGGGGTTGACCCACACGATCCGGTGGGCGAGGCGCGCGAGGCGCGCCATCTCACGGCCCACGAGGGCGGGGTCGCCGCGCTCCCAGCCGTCGGAGAGGATCACGATCACCGCGCCCCGGGCCATACCCCGGCGCCCGTGCCGGTCGTTGAAGGCCTTCAGCGCGTCGCCGATCCGGGTCCCGCTCGACCAGTCTGGCGCCGCTGCGGCGGCGCGCTGGATCGCGCGCTCCGGGTTGCGCGACGCGAGTGCCCGGGTGAGGCGGGTCAGCCGCGTGGCGAACGCGAAGGCCTCGGCGTTGGGGCCGCTGCCGGCGGCGCAGGTCAGGAACTGCAGGTAGGCGCGCGCGTAGGGCTCCATCGAGCCGGAGATGTCGCACAGCACCACGAGCCTGCGGTGGGCGACGCGCCGGCGGCGGCGGGCGAGGCGGATCGGGTCGCCGCCGGTGCGCAGGCTCCCGCGCAGCGTCCGCCGCATGTCGATGCGCTGGCCGGCGCGCCCCTTCTCGTGACGGCGGGTGCGCCGCGTCGGCGTCGCGACCTGCAGGCGCGTCATCAGCCGGTACAGCTGGGAGAGCTCGTGCGGCTCGAGCCGGTCGAAGCTCCTGCCCGCGAGGCGCTCCTCGTCGCTCGCCATCGCCAGCGGGACGTTGACCTCCGCCCCGTCCTCGTCGTCGTCGCCGGCCGACCCGGGCGCCGTCCCGGCGCGCGGCTCCCCGCGCGCCGCGTCGCCCCGCTCGGCCGCGTCGCCGGACCGCGCCCGGTCGTCCGCCGGGGCGGGGACGGGCCGCGCGTCGTCCGGCTCGGGGGGCTCGGCCCGGGCCCGGCCGCCGAAGATCGAGAAGAAGACGTCGTCGAAGACGGCGACCTGCGCCGGATCGGACACGAGGATCGCGCGGGCGGTCCAGTAGAGGCGCCGGCGGGAGACCGGCCGCACGAGCGTCAGGGCCCGGGCGAGGTCGGCCGCGCGCGCGGGCGTCGTCGGCAGCCCCGCGTCGTGCAGGCGCCGGGTCAGCGACCCCGCGAGCGGGGGGAGGTCGAGCACGACGGTCTCGACCCCGAAGGCTGCCTGGGGGACGCCGGCGTCAGCCACCGCTGCGGACGAGCTCCTCGAGGCCCGCGGCGCGGACGACCTCCTGGTCCTCCCCGTACTTGAGCACCGAGCCCAGGGTGAGCTCCGCCGCCGCCGCGTCCAGGCGCTCCACGCCGAGCAGGCTCAGGGCGGCGAGCCAGTCGATGGCCTCGGCGATCCCCGGCGGCTTCTGCACGTCGCTGGCGCGCATGCGCGAGACCGCGTCGGCGACCTGCACGGCCAGCGACTCCGAGGAGCCCTTCACGCGGCGGCGCACGATCTCCACCTCGCGCTGCGGGTCGGGGTAGTCGATCCACTGGTAGAGGCAGCGGCGCTTGACCGCGTCGTGCAGGTCCCGGGTCCGGTTGGAGGTCAGCACGATGATCGGGGGGTGCGTGGCGACGATCGTGCCGATCTCGGGGATCGTGACCCTGGCGTCGCCGAGCAGCTCGAGCAGGAACGCCTCGAAGTCGTCGTCGGCGCGGTCGATCTCGTCGATCAGCAGCACCGCCGGACGCGGGCCGGGGTGCTCGAGCGCCCGCAGCAGCGGGCGCCGGATGAGGTAGTCGGGGCCGAAGAGGTCCTCCTCGCGGAGCGCCGCGCCGCCGGCGTCGGCGAGCCGGATGCTCAGCAGCTGGCGGGGGTAGTTCCACTCGTACAGCGCCTCCGCGACGTCGATCCCTTCGTAGCACTGGAGGCGGATCAGCGGGGTGTCGAGCACCGCCGCCAGCGACACGGCGGCCTCGGTCTTACCGACGCCCGCCTCGCCCTCGAGCAGCAGGGGCTGGGGCAGGCGCGCGCCCAGGAACATCGACGTCGCCAGGCCCTCGTTGACGAGGTAGTTGACGTCCGCGAGGCGGCGGGCCAGCGTCTCGATGTCGGGGATGAGCCGGCGGACCTCGTCTGCCGCTTCCCCCGTGACCCGGCGGGTCACGCGAGGACCGCCTCGTAGTCCTCCTGGGTGTCGACGTCGAGGGGGACGCGGCCGGCGATCGGCACCTCGGCCACGTCGTGGGCACCGCGCTCGAGCAGCCGCCAGACGCCCTTGTCCCCGTGGAGGCCGGCGAGGTCGGCGAACGTGCTGCGCGCGAAGGCGATGGGATGACCCAGCCCGTCGTCGTAGCGGCAGACGGCCAGCGGGGCGCCCCGGCGGCCGGCCAGCAGCGCCTCGACCATGGCCGCGGTCACGCCCGGCTGGTCGCCGAGCATCAGCACCAGGACGTCGCAGCGCGGATCGAGCGCCGCGAGCGCCGCGGCGATGGACGACGAGCAGCCCGCGCCGTAGTCGTCGTTGACGACGACCTCGGCCCCCTCCAGGTTGACGGTCGCGCGCACCTCCTCGGCGGCGCCCCCCAGCGCCACGACGAGCTGGTCGAACGGGCACGCCCGGGCGACGCCGACGACGTGGCCGAGCAGCGTGCCGCGGCCGTAGGGGAGCAGCTGCTTCGGGCGCCCCAGGCGCCTGGACCCCCCCGCGCCGAGCACCAGCCCGGCCACGAAGGGGTCACTCCGAGCCGACGGCATGCTCGTGCCGCGCCACGAACGCGGCCTTGCAGCCCTCGCAGCAGAAGTAGACGGTCTCGCCGCCGTGCCGCAGCGACGGCGTGCTCGCCACGGCGGCGACGGTCATGCCGCAGATCGGGTCGACGGCGGTCTCGGCCTGCGCCGGGGCGGGCGGCGCGTCCGACCGGGGCGCGCGGCCGCCCTCGCGGCGCACGGCCACGATCCCGGCCAGGATCGAGAGCGCGATCTCGCCCGGCGTGCGCGCGCCGATGTCGAGGCCGGCGGGCACGTCGATGCGCCCGAGCAGCTCCTCGGGGACGCCGTCGCCGCGCAGCTCGCCGATCACCCCGTCGCCGCGCGCCCGGCTCGCGACGAGGCCGACGTACGGCAGGCCGGCCTCCAGACCCCTGCGAAGCGCGCCGAGCTCGTCGCGCCCGTGGGCCGCGACGACCAGCGCGAGGTCGTCCGGTCGCGGCTCGACGCCGTCGCCCTCCACCTGCACGACGTCCAGCCCGAGCTCCTGGCCGACCCGCGCGATCGCCCCCGCGATGGGGGTCTCGCCCACCACCAGCACCCGCGGCGCGCGGGACGACGGGCTCGAGGAACACCTCGATCGCGCCGCCCGAGAGGCACGGGTTCTGGACCGTCACGGCGCCGCTCCTCGACCTCGTCGCCGGCCCCCTCCGCGGCGAAGGGCAGGATGCGCAGCAGCACGGCCTCGCCGGTCCCCAGCGCCTCGAGCGCGTGGGCGCGCACGCTGTGCTCGGCGCAGGCGCCGCCGGCGAAGCCCTCGATCGAGCCGTCGCCCAGCACCAGCGCGACGTCGCCGGCCTCCACGCTCGTCGGCCGCTGCGCGCGCACGACGGTCGCGATCACGAAGGCCTCGCCCCGGACGACGAGCTCCTGCACTCGCCGGGACATCGCGGCGGTCATCATTGCGGAGGCTCGGGCCGTCCCTGCATCGCCGCCCACACGCGCGCCGGGGTGCAGGGCATGTCGATGTGGTTGACGCCGTGCGTCTCGTGGAGGGCGTCGATCACCGCGTTGACGATCGCCGGCGGCGAGCCGACGTTCGGCGACTCGCCGACCCCCTTCGCCCCGAGCGGGTGGTGGGGGCATGGCGTGACGGTCTCGCCGAGCTCGAACTCGGGGCACTCGAGCGCCGTCGGGATGAGGTAGTCCATGAACGACGAGTTGAGGCAGTTGCCCTCGGCGTCGAAGCTGATCACCTCCATCAGCGCGATGCCGAGGCCCTCGGCGAGCCCGCCGTGGATCTGGCCCTCGACGACCATCGGGTTGATCCGCACGCCGCAGTCGTTGACCGCGATGAAGCGGCGGAGCGTGACCTGGGCGGTGTCGGGGTCGATGTCGACGACGGCGATGTAGGCGCCGTAGGGGTAGGTGAGGTTGGGCGGGTCGTAGATCACCTGCGCGTCGAGGCCGCCCTCCAGCCCCTCCGGCATCGGCTCGCCGCTGTACGCCCGCACGGCGATGTCCTCGATCATCGCGCCCTTCTCGGGGTCGCCCTTGACGAACCAGCGGCCCTTCTCCCAGGCGAGGTCCTCGGGCCTGGCCTCGAGCATCGTCGCCGCGATCAGGCGCGCCTTGTCGCGGACCTTGCGCGAGACGACCGCCACGGCGCCGCCGGAGACGGGCGTCGAGCGGCTGCCGTAGGTGCCCAGCCCGTAGGGCGACTTGTCGGTGTCGCCGTGACGGACCTCGACGTCCTCCGGCGGGATGCCCAGCTCCTCGGCGACGATCTGGGCGAACGTGGTCTCGTGCCCCTGCCCCTGCGTCTGGGCGCTGATGCTGACGACCGCCTTGCCGGAGGGGTGCACGCGGAGGTCGGCGCCGTCGTTCATGGCGAGCCCGAGGATGTCCATGTGCTTGCGCGGCCCCGCTCCGACGCCCTCGGTGAAGAAGGACACGCCGATGCCCATCAGCTCGCCGCGGGCGCGCCGCTCCGCCTGCTCCTCCCGCAGGGCCTCGTACCCGGCCATGTCCATCGCGACGCGCATCGTCTCGGCGTAGTTGCCGGAGTCGTAGGTCCAGCCGGTGGTCGTCTCGTAGGGGAACTGCTCGGGCGCGATGAAGCTGCGCATCCTGAGCTCGATCGGGTCGACCTCCATCTCGAGCGCGAGCGCGTCCACCATCCGCTCCACGAGGTACACGGCCTCGGTGATGCGGAACGAGCACCGGTACGCGACCCCTCCCGGCGCCTTGTTCGTGTAGACGGCCTTGACCTTGACGTGCGAGGCCTGCAGGTCGTAGGAGCCGCAGACGATGTGGAAGAACCCGGCCGGGAACTTCGTCGGCTGCGCGGTGCTGTCGAAGGCGCCGTGGTCGGCGATGACGTCGACGCGCAGGCCGGTGATCCTGCCGTCCTTGGCGCACATCTCGCTGCGCATGATGTAGTCGCGGGCGAAGCCGGTGGACATCAGGTTCTCGGAGCGGTTCTCCACCCACTTGACCGGCACGCCGGCGACGATCGAGCCGGCGATCGCGCACACGTAGCCCGGATAGACCGGCACCTTGTTGCCGAACCCGCCGCCGATGTCCTGGCAGCGGATCCGGATCATGTGCTCGGCGAGCCCCGCGACGTGCGCGTAGACCGTGCGGTGGGCGTGGGGCGCCTGGTTGCCGTTGTAGATGTCGAGCTGGCCGGTCTCCGGGTTGAAGTCGGCGATGATGCCGCACGTCTCGAGCGGCGCCGGGTGGCAGCGGGGGTAGATGATGTCCCGCGTCACGACCGTGTCGGCCTCGGCGAACGCGCGGTCGGTCGCCTCCTCGTCGCCGGCCTCCCAGGTGGGGCTCGCGAGGTTGTCGCGCTGCCCGGCCTTGTCGTCGCGGATCAGGGGGGCGTCGGCGTCGAGCGCCTTGCGGGCGTTGACGACCGTCGGCAGCGGCTCGTACTCCACGTCGATCAGCGCCAGCGCGTCGTTCGCCGAGTACTCGTCGGTCGCGATCACGAACGCGACCTCCTGGCCCTGGAAGCGGACCTTGTCGCCCGCCAGCACCGCCTGGGTGTCGTAGGAGATCGTCGGCATCCACGCCAGGCCCAGCGTCTCGAGGTCCTTTGCGGTGACGACCGCGGCGACGTTCGGGTGGGCCAGCGCCCTCGACGTGTCGATCGAGACGATGCGCGCGTGCGCGTACGGGCTGCGCAGCACGCGCCGTGCACCATCCCCGGCAGGCGGATGTCGTCGAGGTAGGTGCCCTGCCCGCGGATGAAGCGGGCGTCCTCCTTGCGCTTCAGGCGACCGAAGCCGATCGGGCGCTCAGTCGACGGGCTCGGAAGGTTCTCGACTTGCCATGCTCATGCCTCCTGTTTCGCCGCGGCTTCGTGATCAGCGGCCCAGCGCACGGCGCAGACGATGTTCTGATATCCGGTGCAGCGGCAGATGCCGCCGGAGATCGCGGTCCGGATCTCCTGGTCGCTCGGATTCGGGTTCTCGTCCAACAGGGCGCGGGAGGTCATCAGCATGCCGGGCGTGCAGAAGCCGCACTGCAGGGCGTGGCGCTCGTGGAAGCCCATC
>CAWIGI010000004.1:0-405901 GCA_963835685.1 Miltoncostaeaceae bacterium | reverse complement strand
TCGGCGAGCCGGGGATCGGCAAGAGCCGGCTCGCGGAGGAGCTGAGCACGCGAGCCCGGGCGCGCGGCGCGCAGGTGATCGTCGGCCGCTGCTGGGAGGCGGGCGGCGCGCCCGCGTACTGGCCGTGGGTGCAGTCCCTGCGCGCGTACGTCCGCCGCGCCGAGGCAGAAAGCGCTGCGCGGGCAACTGGGCGCCGGGGTCGAGCCGACCTCGCGCGGCTGCTGCCGGTGCTGGCGCGGTGCTGCCCGAGCTGGGGCCGGGCGCCGCCGTCGAGCCCGAGGGCGCGCGCTTCCGGCTCTTCGATTCGCTCACCCGGCTCCTCGAGGCGGCGGCGCCGCGGCCGCTGTGCTCCTGCTCGACGACCTGCACGCCGCCGACGCGCCCTCGCTGCTCTTCCTGCACTTCGTCGCCCCCGTATCGCCCGGCCGGATCCTGCTCGTCGGCGCCTACCGCGAGGTCGACGGCGCTGCCCGCACCGCTCCGCGACAGCTCGCCGAGCTCGCGCGGGAGCCGGTCACGCGGGACGCGCTCGACGGGCTCACCGGCTTGGCACGCGCGATCGTCGAGGTCACCGGGTCGCCGCCCGCCGATCTGGTCGCGGCCGGCCACGCCGAGACGGCGGGCAACCCGCTGTTCCTCGCCGAGGTCGGCGCGCCTGCTCGGCAAAGAGGGCCGGGCTTCGTAGATCCCGCACAGAGCGTGCGCGAGACGATCGGAGCGTCGCCTGCGCCACCTGTCCGCGAGACTGCAACGCGCTGCTGACGCTGGCGTCCGTGCTGGGCCGCGAGTTCGACCTCGCCGTGCTCGCGCGGGTCAGCGGGCTTGACGCGCGGCGCGGTCCTGGCTGCTGCTCGACGAGGCCATGCAGGCGCGTGTGGTCCTCGGACGTCCCGGGCTCGATCGGCCGCATGCGGTTCGCCCACGCGCTGATCCGCGACGCCGCGTACCAGGACGCTTCTCGCGCGCGCGCCGGGTCGACCTCCATCGGCGCGTCGGCGAGGCGCTGGAGGCCGATTGCCGGACCCTGCCCTACCTGGCCGAGCTCGCGCACCACTTCTACGAGGGCGGGGTCGAGCAAGGCGGTCGACTACGCCTCCCGCGCCGGAGCGCGCGCGATCGCGCTGCACGCGTACGAGGAGGCGGTGCGCCTGTACGAGCTGGCGCTCGCCGCGTTCGAGGGGGGCAACGCCCGCGGAGCGCTGCGCGGTGCTGTTGGCGCTGGGGGAGGCTCAGGCGCGCCAGGGCGATGACGTGCGCGCGAAAGCGACGTTCCTGTGCGCCGCGGACGTCGCGCGGGCCGCGGGGGAGTCCGAGCTGCTCGCGCGCGGCACGGCGGGCTACGGCGGCCGCTTCCTCTGGAGCCACGGGCTCACGGACGACCGCCTGGTCCCGCTGCTGGAGGAGGGGATCTCGGTCGTGGGCACGGCCGACAGCGCGCTGCGCGTCCGGCTGCTCTCGCGACTGGCCGCCGCGCTGCGCCACGGACCCACGCGCGCGCGCCGCGAGGTGCTGATGGAGGAGGCGATCCAGATGGCCCGCCGGATCGGCGATCCCGTGACGATCGCGTCCGCGCTGGCCGCCGCCGAATCGGCGCTGCACGCGCCGCACACGGTCGAGACGCGGCTGGCCAACGCAGGGGAGATGGTCAGGAGCTGGCGACCGTCGCCGGCGACCGAGAGCGGCTCTTCGACGGCCACGAGCACGCGTTCTGGGCCTCGTGGGAGATCGGCGACCCGGACCGGCGAGCGCGGGAGCTGGCCGCGATGACGCGCGTCGCGAACGAGCTCCGCCAGCCCGCGCAGCTGTGGATGTTGTCCGCCGCGCACGC
The DNA here is from genome assembly GCA_963835685.1 of Miltoncostaeaceae bacterium. GTDB lineage: Bacteria > Actinomycetota > Thermoleophilia > Miltoncostaeales > Miltoncostaeaceae > DATAGF01. The sequence continues at coordinate 404,073 of CAWIGI010000004.1, read as the reverse complement.
GACGTTGGCGCTCACCCAGGTGCGTTTTGACGAGGCGCCCGGGTTTGTGCGGCGTGCCGCCGAGATCGGCGGATCCGCTCTGGCCTGGAACGCGGGCGCGGCGCGGATGCTGCAGCGGTTCCTGCTGTGCTGCGCGCGCGGCGGCCTCGAGGCCTACCTGGCCGAGGTGCGCGACGACGAGCCGGCCTTCCCCTCGCCGCTCGTGCACCGCTCCGTGCTCGCGCACTGCTGCGCGCGGCTCGGCCGGGTGGACGAGGCGGCGCCGTTGGTGGCCGAGATCACGAGCCACGACCTGGCGGACTGGCACGTGGACGAGCAGTGGTTCGTGAGCATCTGCCTCCTCGCGGAGACCTGCGCGCTGCTCAACGACGTGGCGCCCGCGCCGGGCCTGTACGACCTGCTGGCGCCGTACGCGGAGCACACCGCGGTGGCCGTCCCGGAGATGGCGCTGGACTCGACGGCGCGACCGCTCGGCATCCTCGCGGTGCTGCTCGAGCGCTACGAAGCCGCGGAGGCGCACTTCCAGGCCGCCGCGGCGATGAACCAGCGCATGGGCGCCCGGCCGTGGCTCGCGCACACGTGGAGCGAGCACGCGCGGTTTTGGCGCGGCTCGGCGACGCCCGCGCCACCGAGCTCCAAGGTCAGGCCGAGGCCCTCTACCGGGAGCTCGGCATGGAGCCCGCTAGTCGCGGCCTCCGCCTGAGCCCCAGGCGCCGGCGGTGAACGCGAAGATCACGGCCAGCATGCGGAGGACCACCAGGTCAATTTCATGCCGACCAGCTTAGTGCGGATGGTCGCCGGAGGTCGCCGCGGGTGGGCGTGACTCCTCGGCGAGGCTCGTGATCGCGAGCGCTCCCCGCGCCGCGTCCTCGAGCACGCCCGTCGCCTCCTCGGACGAGCGGGCGTACAGCTCCACGAGCAGGTGCACGACGATCTGCTCCTCCTCGTGCTTGTGGAAACGCACATGGGTGAAGAACTCGCGCGTCCCGTGGTCGCCGAACGCGGCGTACGCCAGTGCGTCCGCGGCCTCCGGGCCCGAGCACGTCTCCACGGACTCCGCGTCCACCGTCACGGTGCAGGACGCCGCCCCGGGTGTGCCCACCACCATCCGCTCCCAGCGATCCTCGACCGGCTCGATGCGGTCGTTGTGGAAGACCAGGTGGGGCTGATCGTGCATGCAGTCAAGGCACTGGACGACGGCTTCCTGCAGCTCGTCGACGACCTCGGCACGGCGCCCTGAGTCCGGGTGGATCCGGTGAATGCCCTCATAGTGGACCTGGACCTCGAGGTCCTGTGACCAGCAGCGGTAGCACCGCAGCCGCGGTCCGATCGGTCCCGCAGTCGACATGCGGAGCCATTCTATGCTCCGCCCCGTGCGTCCCTGCTTCGTCGCCGTCTTGCTGGTCGCGGCAAGCCTGTCCGGGTGCGGCGGTGGACCCTCGGACACCGAGCAGGTGCAGGCTGCTGTGGAGGCCTTCGGGCGCGCCACCGCGGCCAAGGACTACCAGGGCCTGTGCGACCGGTTGCTCGCCCCCGATCTCGTCCAGGAGGTCGAGCAGGCGGGCCTCCCGTGCGAGGTCGCGCTGCGCCAGGGGCTCGGTGACGTGCAGGCGCCGACGCTGACGATCGGGGCGATCAAGGTCGACGACGACAAGGCGACCGCGGAGGTCAACAGCGCGGCGCAGGGCCAGCCGCCCTCCCGGGACACGCTGCAGCTGGAGCGCGTCGGCGACTCTTGGCGGATCGCGTCATTGCGCTGAGCACTTCTGCCCATTATGGTGGGCAGCATGAACCTACGGGCGCTGCGGGGCGACGTCTCGGTGCTGGAGCTCGCGCGGGCTCGGGCGTCGCGCGCAACACGATCACGGCGTTGGAGCGCGGGACGGGAACCCGACCCTCGACACGCTGTACGCGCTGGCCGATGCGCTGGGCGTGCCACTGGCGGCGCTGCTCGAGCGCGCGCCCGCGTCGGTCGTGGTGGCGCGGGGGACGGCGTGCGTCGAGGGCGCGGCGATGGACGCCCACCTGCTCGACCGCTTCGAGCGGCCGGGCGTATTCGGCGAGCTGTACGCGATCCGCTTCCACGTGGGCGAGGTGCGCTCGGCGCCGCCGCACCCGTTCGGCGTGGAGGAGCGGCTGAGTGCACGAGGGTCGCGTGCGGGTCGGGCCGGCCGACGCGGTGGTGGAGCTCGGCCCGGGCGACTACGCGTCCTACTCCGGCTCGGTCCCGCACGTCTACGAAGCGCTCGAGGCCGCCTCGGGCACCCTGCTGATCCTGACCGGGAGGTCGTCGCGATGAAGCGCGCTGCGCGCATGGAAGGAGTGGCCGGATTCGGGATCGACCAGGTCGCGGACGCCGCGATCGGGGCGGACGTGCTGCGGCTTGAGATCCTCGACACCGATCTGCCGCTGCCGCCCGAGGCGGTGGCGGTCACCCGCTCGGCCCTGGATCTGCCGGTCTCGAACTCATGGCTGCCGTTCACCGGCGACCTCGGGCTTGCGCGCGGCGATCTCCGACCACATCGCGGCGCGGCACGGGCACGTGTACGACCGGGCTCCGAGATCGTCGTGACCTGCGGTGGCTGCGAGGCCGTGCTGGACATCCTGCTGGCGACGATCGACCCCGGCGACGAGGTGGTGTTGACCGACCCGATCTACGCGGGGCTCGTGAACCGGGTGCGGCTGGCGGGCGGCGTTCGGTGTTCGCGCCGCTGGCCGTGGTCGACGGCGAATGGCGGCTGGACCGCGACGCGCTGGCGGCCGTGATCTCGCCCCGGACCGTCGCGCTGCTGATGATGAGCCCGTCGATGCCGTCCGGGTGCGTGCTGGCGCGCGCGGACTGGGCGGACATCGCGCGGCTGTGCAACGAGCACGACCTCTTCCTCCTGTACGACGCCGCGATGGAGGCCCTCGTCTTCGACGGCCGCGAGCTGTGCGGGCCGCTGGAGCACGAGGGCATGGCCGAGCGGACCGTGATCGCGGGTTCGATGTCCAAGGCGTACCGGATGATCGGCTGGCGCGTGGGCTGGATCGCCGGGCCTGCCTGGGTCGTCAGCGACGCCGGCTGGGTCCACGTCTACAACACGACCGGCGCGGTGTCCGTGGCCCGGCGGGCCGCCGAGGCCGTGCTGCGCGGGCCGCAGGCGCACGTGGCCGAGTGCGTGGACGAGTTGGAGCGGCGCCGCGACACGATTCTGGGCGCGCTCCCGGGTGGAAGATGGTGAAGGCCGGCTGGTGGGTGGTCGCTGCTGGTCGAGACCTCGATGTCCTCGGAGGCGTTGATGGCCGCGGGGGTCGCGGCGACGCCCATGACGGGCTGGGGCGGCGAGTCGCCGCTCGGTACGTGCGGTTCGTCTTCTCGGCCGAGCCGGTCTCGCGCCTGCGTGAACTGGGCACGCGCCTGGGTTGAGAACGGCCACCGAAGGGGAAAGGGAGCGATTTTTGGGTTGCAACGAAATTGCACAACGCCACCCGGGTTTTTTGTGGTTTTTAAAAAAAAAAAAAAAAAAAAAAAAAAAAAAAAAAAAAAAAAAAAAAAAAAAAAAAAAAAAAAAAAAAAAAAAAATTCCTGCGGATCGCGCGGAAACAAACACGCGTCGCGAGGGGGTGAGGAACAAACGTTCGCTCCCTGGCCATAACGTATTTGTTCCTCGCCCCTTTGTTTTTGAGCGCGGTCGTGATCGCGCTTGATCGACCGGACATGGAGCGGCATGAAGCAACCACAACCGCTCCTCGCGATTTCCGGTGCCCGTAACTTGACGGAGAGCGGCGCGCCAACCGGGCCGCGCCACGCGGAGCCCGGACGCGATTTCGCGCCGCGGCGCGGACAAACGCTCCCTTCCCCATGGTGCTGCCGTTCCGAACAACGCCCCGCACCCAGCGCCTCAAGAAACGTGAACACCAGCCGCGGCGAGGGGTAGCCTCGCGACCATGTTCCCGCCGAGCACCGCGCGCTGCGCGAACTCCACGCCACGGCACGCGAAGCTCCGCGGCCACTGGGCCAAGCTCGCCGAGCGGCTCAACGAGCCGGTCCTCGCCGACGGGGCGCAAGCCGCCGACGAGCTCCTCATCGAACTCGAACAGCGCGTCGACCTGAGCGGCCGTCCGACCGCGCAGTTCGCCGGGGCCCGCCTCGCGGGCGCACGCGGCATCTCCGACCTGCTGCTCGAACGCAACCAGGCGCTGCGGTCCGCGCTCCTGGACATCCAGCACGTGGTCACGCTGCTCGACTACCTGGCCGACCTGGCGGCGGCCCGCGGGGACGCGGACCTCGAGCCTGGCACATCGGCTGGCGGGACCGCCTTCGCGTCGTCGAGGATCGGGGACGCGCCGCGGTGACCGCGATGGCGGCCGATCCGGAGCGCGCGATCGAGCCCGCCGACGACGGCACGCTGGGCCGTGCCGGCGCGAAAATCGGTGTCGCCCTGGGCACTGTCGGCGAAGCGATCGACAATCGGGTGGCTCGCCGCCGCTCAACCTGAAAGAGTTCGCGGGGAGATGAGCGTCGATGTCGCCGTAGCGGTCCCTGCCTTCCTGGACATCACGTTCGTCGGGCTGGAGGGTCTGCCCGCGCTCGGCGAGGAGCGGTTCGCGGGTGACCTGGTCCGCACGCCCGGCGGCGGTGCGATCACGGCGATCGGTTGCGCGCGGCTCGGGCTGTCCACCGCGTTGACCGCTCCGCTCGGCGAAGACGAGGCCGGCGACCTGATCGGGCCGATGATCGAGCGCGAGGGCGTCCAGCTCTTCGGCCCCCGCTGCCCGCGCACGCCGGTCACCGCCGTGATGCCGATCGGCCAGGAGCGCGCGATGGTCACCTACGACCCCGGCGTGCGCGCCCGCGCGGCGGATGTCGCCGCGCTGGCCCGCGCGCCGTGATCGTCGGCCTCAGCCAGCTGGACGTCCTCCCCGCCGGCTCGCGCGGCTACGTGAGCGTCGGTGACGACGACGCCCGCGCCTTCGCGGGACGGCTCCCACCGGCACCTCGAAGGTCCGTGGCCTGTTCATCGAGCACCGTGAGGCGCTGGTGCTGACGGGCGCCGGCACCCCCGAGGAGGCCGCGGCGATGATCGGCAAGCGCGCGCCGATCGTCGTCGTCTCCCTCGGCGCCGACGGCGCGGTCGCGTCGATCGAGGGCGAGACGGTGACGGTCGAGGGCTTCGACGTCGGCCACTCCGTGGACACCACCGGCGCCGGCGACCTGTACGTCGCCGCCTGGGCCTGGGGCGACGCGATGGGGATGGACGTCCAGGACACGCTGCGCTGGGCCGCCCTCTACGCGGCGCTGTCCGTGCGCGTGCCGACCGGTGCGGGCGGCGCGACGAAGCTCGACGAGTTCGTGGCCGAAGGCACGCGGCGGGGCCTGCCCGCTCCGCCCTCCGGCGTCATCGGCTAGCGAGCCTCGAACGCGTGAAGTGGACGTGGCTCGCGGCAACGGCCCTCGTCGTCGCCGGCTGCGGTGGCGGCGCAGAGCGCGCCCGCGCCGACGGCGACCCCCACGCCCACGCCGACGGCCGAATCCGCCCGCGTCGCGCCGCTGTGCGAACGGGCCGACCGTGAGGAGCTCGGCCGGGCCGAGAACCCGGCGGTCACGGAGCTCTCCGGGCTCGCGCGCACCGAGGAGGGCCGGTTCTGGACGCACAACGACTCCGGCGACGGCCCGCGCGTGTTCGAGCTCGACACCACCGGCGCGTTCCTGCGCGAGGTCGCCGTCGCAGGGCGCCGAGGCGTACGACTGGGAGGACATCGCGATCCGCGGCGACACGCTGTACGTCGCGGACATCGGCGACAACCTCGGCCAGCGCGAGTCCGTGCAGGTCTACCGGTTCAAGTCCCGGAGGGACCGACCGCGCAGGCCACGACGCTCACGCTGCGCTACCCGGACCGCCCGCACGACGCCGAGGCGCTGCTCGTGGACCCGCGCAACGGCGAGCTGGCGATCGTCACCAAGGACTTCAGCGGCGTGGCCGAGGTGTTCACGGCCCGCGGGTCCGGCCCGCTGCGCAAGGTGGCGGAGCTCAACCTCGGGATCGGGCAGGCGGTCACCGCCGGGGACATCTCCGCGGACGGCGACGATCATCCTGCGCAGCTACGGCAGCGCGTTCGTGTGGGAACGCGCCGAGAGCGAGTCGCTGGCCACCGCGCTCAAGCGCGAGCCGTGCATCGTCGAACGCGAACCTGATCGAGGAAGGCCAGGGCGAGACGATCGCGCTGAGCCCCGACGGCCGCGCGTTCTACACGATCCCCGAGGGCGCTAACCCGGTGCTACGGCGCTACGGCGGCTGAAGTACCAGCAGCCCGAGCACCAGCCCGGCCAGCGTCGCCAGCGCCCACGGCACGCCCTGCCCGAGTTGCGCGGCGATCGGCCCCGGGCAGACGTCGGCGACCGCCCAGCCGACGCCGAACAGCACGCTGCCGACGACGTGCCGGCGCTCCGGCTTCGACGGTCGTCCACGCCACCGGCTCGCCCGTCAGCAGCGCCCGCGCCTGCAGCACCTTGAGCACGCCGCAGCCCGATGAACGCCGTGCCCAGCGCCGAGGCGAAGAACAGCATCAGGTAGGCGTCGCGGAACAGCAGCCCGTCGCGCAACACGTCGGGGTTCGTCATCCCCGACCAGGACAGCGTGAGGCCGAACACGGCCCCGACGACGAACGCCGCGAAGCGCTTCAAATCAACGCCTCGATCACGAAGCTGACCGCGATCGCGGTGCCGAAGAACGTCCCGGTCGCCACCAGCGACGCCGGTGACAGCACCGCGTTGCCGCTCAGCCCGTTGCCGGACGTGCAGCCGCCCGCGAGCCGCGCGCCGTAGCCGATCAGCGCGCCGCTCACCACCGAGCACCGGCACGATCACCCACTGCGCCGAGCCGGTGAACGTGTCCGTCAGCCAGCCGTAGCCGTCCACCGACGACCCCGCGAGCCCGAACACGACGCCGCCGGCGATCAGGCCGATCAGCAGCCAGCCGTGGACGCCGAAGCGCAGCGCGACGGCGTCGGCCCACGCGCGCGTGGCACCCAACCGCTCGTTCAGAAGCCAGCGCAGCGCGACGACGCACAACCCGAGCACCGGCCCGCCGATGTACCAGGCGAGCTGTTCATTCATTACCCGATCAGGTTACACGGGTTTCTGGGAAGCGCGGCAGACCGTCGTCCGGGATCGCCACCCAGTCCTGCGCGGAGGCCACCCACTGGCGCCACTGCGGGGCGATCCCGGGGTCACCGTGCAACGCGCCGAAGCGCACACCCGACGACGCCGTCCGTGCCCGGCTCGCCCGACCACACGTGCCCGCCGCAGATCGAGCAGAACGCCTTGGGCAGCCCGGTCTCGGGTCGCCACACGGACACGTCCGACGCACCAGAAAGAATGTCGAGACCGTGCCCGTTCGGCAGCACCCCGTTGAACGACCAGGGCGTTCCCGCCCGTCGTTGACAGCGCGTGCAATGGCAATACCCGGCCGTGGCGAAGTCCGTCGTAACCTGGAACTGGACGGTTCCGCACGCGCAGGAACCCGTGAGAGGGGCTTCGGGCGAAGGCATGCAGCGGAGGCTACAGCGGTACCTGGGCTCCCCAGAGGGGTAGACCTTTAGGACCACCGGCTTTACTGCCGATAACGTTCATATATGGAGCACGCACGCATCGACATCACGGCAGGCCTCGACGGTGAAGCCGTCGTGCTGGCCGTGTTCGATCTCGGCGAGGAGGAGATCTCCGCCTCCGCCTACGCGGTCCAGATCATCACGACGGAGCGCTATCGCAACGTCGAGATGTCGATCGACGACGTGCTCGAGTTCCGCGAGCTCACGGCGCTCGCCGACGAGCTGGCCGATCACTCGATCCAGCAGGGCATGCGCACGATCGTGATGCGCCCGAGCCGCCTGAACGCCTGGCACCACTCGCTGACGCACTTCGTCGAGTCCCGCGACGAGGCCGAGTGGACGCGCGAGGATGACCGCAAGTCGCTCCCCGCCGCCCGTGCGCTGCTGTGGCCGCTCGGCGACCTGTGCGCCGACGCGATGCGCGCCGCGCTTACGCCCGCCGGCGACCAAGCCGCTGTAACCCTCTGCACGAAGGCGAGCGCGGTGTCGGCCACCTCGCGCCAGCCGCTGTCGATCGTCAGGGCGTGGCCGCGGCCCGGGCATCTCGACGATCTCGGTGACGCCCGGGTTGTCGCTTCTGCTGCTTGTACGAGGCGTTCGCGATCGCCCACGGCACCGTGTGGTCCTTCTCGCCCGAGATGATCAGCAGCGGGCCGCGGTCGGGGTTCTCCGTGTCGACCTTCACCTCGGTCCACGGGTTCAGGTTCGCCGTCGCGGCCTGGAACAGCGGCGCGCCCGGTGCCGGGCACCGCGTACGTCTCGTACAGCTCCTTCGCCTCTTCCTCGGCGACGGCGTTGGCGAAGGCGTAGCGGAACTGGTCGTAGGTCAGCGGCACGGCCCGGTGGCAGTTCCGCCGGGTTGCCGCAGCACCGGGCGGCCGACGCTGCAGCGAGGAGATCGGCAGCGGCAGCACGCCGCGGAACGGCGCCGGGTCGATCGCCACCGACGCCGCGCGAGAGCCCCCGCCCGGCGATGATCTGCGTGAGCAGGCCGCCGAACGAGTGCCCGACCAGGATCGGCTTCTCCGGCAGCCCGCCGATCACCTCGGCGAAGTGATCGGCCACCTGGCCGACGCTCTTGCCCGCGAACACCTCGGGGTGCTCGTTCGCCTCCTCGACCGTGTCCGGGTCGTCCGGCCATCCCGGCAGCACGGGCTCATACCCGCGCTCGGCGAACACCTCGGCCCAACGGTCCCAGCTCGAAGGCAGGAGCCACAGGCCATGGATGAAGACGACGGGAGTGCTCATATCCCGCGACTTTGTCAGACCGCGCCCTCGCCTTCGTGAGCGTCTCGCGCGGCGGCCATCATGAAGCTGCCGTCGGTGCCCAGCGCGATCATCTGAAAGCCGTCCGCGATCGCGGCCGGCACCTGCGCGACGTCCGTGAGGAAGATCCCGGTGGCCTTGCCGGCCGCGCGGGCCGCCTCGTTCACCCGCTCGATCGCGTCCGCGGAACTCGGGCCGCTCGAACTCGCGGAACATGCCCATCGAGTACGAGAGGTCGCTCGGCCCGACGAACAGCACGTCGACGCCGTCGATGGCGGCGATCTCCTCGACGGCCTCGACCGCCTCCGGCGACTCGATCTGCGCCACCCCCAGATCCGCTCGCGGGCGGTCTCGATCGGCTGCGGGTCGGTGCCGTAGCGCGCGCCGCGGTGGAAGAACGCGATCCCGCGCGTGCCGGGCGGGCCCCAGTGCAGGACCGACGCCCACTGCTCGGCCTGCTCGACCGAGTTCACCTGCGGGCACATCACGCCCTCGACGCCGAGGTCGAGGGCCCGCGCGGTGCGCCCGCGCACGTCGGATTCGACGCGCACGAGCGCGTGCACGCCCGCGGACGAGCAGCCCATCAGCTGGCCGACGAGCTGGGACTCGTCACCGCCGCCGTGTTCGAGGTCGACGAGCAGCCAGTCCCAGCCCAGGAGCCCCAACGACTCGGCAGCGAACGGGCTGCCGAGCGTCAGGAACGTGCCGAAGAGCGTCTCGCCCGCGGCCAGGCGGGCCTTCATCGGGGTCATGCCCCGGAACTTACTGGGCCAGGACCCACACCTTCGTGCGGACGCTGACGTCGCCGGCCGTGATGGTCAGCAGGTAGGTGCCCGGCTTGAGCGTCTTGCCCTTGCGGCCGGTGGCGGCGAGCGTGACCGTGTTCAGGCCCTTGTTGGCCGTGACGCGCGGCCGGAGAACGGCGAGTAGACGCCCGGGACCTTGCGGCCGCCCTTCTGGGCGACGCCCTTGGCCGGCGGGCAGTTGGTGAAGCCGGTCTTGCCCTTCGCGCGCTCGAGGCTGAACTTGACGTCGGCCGCGGTGTTGAGGCGGAACTGCACCTTGATCGTCTTGGCCGCGGCGCTGACGGCCTTCAGGCCCGCGGCGCGGATGCAGCGCGGCGTGACCTGCACGCGCGAGATCCGCACGTTGGACTCCACGGCGCCGAGCACGCCGCCGGACGGCACGTCGTCGTCGGGGTCGGCGTCGCGGTCGGGGTCGGGCGTGGTCGGCGCGGGCAGCGAGGCGACGACCAGCGCGTGCGTGGCCGTGCCCTCGGCGCCGTCCTTGTCGCTGACCGGACGGTGACGGTGCGCGCACCGGCGCTCGCGTAGGTGTGGCTCACGTCGCCGGCGGCGAAGGCACGACGGTCCCGTCGCCCCAGTCGACCGTGCCGGTGAGGGTGTCGACGTCCGTGGCCGCGACGTTGAGGGTGACCGCGCCGCTGGCGGGCACGGTCTCCGGGCCGGTGATCTTGACCACCGGCGCGGCGTTCTCGACCGTGATCGTGGTCGTGTACTCGCGGCGGCCGCCGTCCTTGTCGACGATCACGGCGCGGACCGGCAGCGTCGCCGGGCCGTCCGTGGTCGGGACGGTGAGGGTCGCGCCGCCGGGCACGAAGCCGCCGTTGTCGACGCTGTACTCGTAGGTGAAGCCCGCGGCCTTGTCGGCCGAGGAGACGTCGTCGGCGCCGGTGAAGGTCACCGTCGCGTCCTCGCCCTCCTTGACCGTGGAGCCGGTGAGCGTCGCGGTCGGGGCGACGTTCTCGACGTCGACCGTGGTCGTGTACTCGCGGCGGCCGCCGTCCTTGTCGAGGATCGCGCCCTTGACGGTGAACTTGCCCGGGCCGTCCGTGGTCGGGAGCGTCAGGGTCGCGCCGCCGGGCTGGAAGCCGGCGCCGTCGACGTCGTACTCGTAGGTGAACGCCGTGTCGAACGCGTCGGCCTGGTCGGAGAACGTGACCGTCGCGTCCGCGCCCTCCTTGACGGTGGCGCCGGTGAGCGTGGCGGTCGGGGAGACGTTGACGACCGTGATCGTGGCGCTGTACTCGCGGCGGCCGCCGTCCTTGTCGGTGATCGCGGCCTTGACCGGGATCGTGGCCGGGCCGTCGGTGGCCGGGAGCGTGACGCTCGCGCCGCCGGCCTTGAAGCCGGTGCCGTCGAGGTCGTACGCGTAGGTGAAGCCCGCGGCCTTGTCGGCGGCGACGTCCTCGATGTCCGTCAGGCGGATGGTCGCGGCGTCGCCCTCGGTGACCGTCTGGTCGTCGAGCTTGGCCGTGGGCACGTTGCGACCGTGACGTCCGTGTACTCGGTCTCGCCGCCGTCCGTCGCGATCGCGACGACCGTCGTCCCGGGCCGTCGTCGGGGCGAGGGGCGCCGACGCCGAAGCCGCGCGTCGGACACTCGCACTGCTTGTGTCGCACGGTAGGCCTGGTGAAGGACGTGGCGGCTCGGCCTGTCGGCCGAGCGCCGGTTGACCGTGGCGGTCGGCGCGACGTTGTGACCGTCAGCGTCGTCGGTCGAGACTGCGCGGCGCCGTCGGACACGCCAGGCGGATGGAGCGGCTGTCGGGCCGTCGGCGAGGCCGAGCGCGGCGAGCTGCGCGGGTTCAGCGTCGGGGTGGCGCCGAGACGTCCTCGAACGTTGTCGCCGTGAGTCCCACGCGACGAGCGGTGCCCGGGTCCGTGCCGCTGCCGCCGAGCGTGAGCGAGCCGCCCTCGTCGATCGTGTACGGGCCACCGGCGTTGGCGGTCGGGGGGAGGTTCGGCGGCGCGGCGGTCTTGAACGTCGTCGGGCTCGTGTAGCTGGTGGCGAACGCGTTGCCCGCGTAGGCCGCGTACGTGTACGTCGTCGACGGCTTCAGGCCGGTCACGCGCGGTCGTAGAACGCGCCGAGCGTCTGGCCGCGCCGGGCTCGACCTTGGTGACGCCCGCGCCGCCGAGCTCCGGGTCCGCAGCACTGGCAGTAGGCGACGCCGCGCGTCGTGATCGCCCGCCGCCGTTGTCGGACACGGTGCCGCCGAGCGTCGCGGTGTTGTGCGTGATGGCGGTGGCGGTGGGCGAGGAGACCGTCGGCGGGTCGATCGTCGCCGCCTTCAGGCCGACGAGGATGTACGACAGCGGCATCAGGTTCGCGGGACGATCGCGCGTCCAGCCCCAGCCGATGCCCGAGTTGAGCGCCATGTTCATGCCCGTGTGGCCGCGGCGGGTGGCGCCGGCGCCGGCGACGGTGCCCTGCTCGAGGTTCCACTGGCGGTCGGCCACGACCGTGTCGGTCGAGGCCCGCGTGGTTGAGCGCGCCGATGTTGGCGGAGTCGTTGACCGTGAGGACGCCGAACATGCCGTCGGCCTCGACCGTGCCGTTGAGCACGAGGTTGGCGCTGTTGCTGGCGTTCTGCGGAGTTCACCGAGGTGAAGCCGGTGATCGGGGGCGTACGGATCGACACCGGTGAAGCTGGTGGCGCCGATGACGACCGCCGACCCGTTGGAGAGCGTGACGGTGACGGGCGCGGTGCCCACGTTCGGGGCCTTGAGCGTCCAGACCTCGGCGCGCGAGGAGTCCTTGGCCGACGCGGTCAGGCGCGTGAGCACCTGCGGGCCGAAGCTGACGCTCGTGACCGTGGCGGACTCGAGCGTCGACACGCCGACGGCCAGGTAGCGCTTGGCGCCCTCGGGCACGGTGAGCGAGGCCGAGGCAGATCCGTTGCCCTGGCCGGAAGCGGAGGAAGCGGGGGTCACGGCGGCGTGGGGCGGCCGGAGCGAGGAGGAGAGAGACAAACAGCGCGGTGAGCGCGAGAACCATCCGTGGCATTGATCTGGACGGTAGGGCCTGGTTCACTAAACGCTTGATCGGTCAAGTGTCCAGCTGGACGGATGTCCAGGTGCATCGCCCAGAGGGCGATCGCTTTGCGAGTCCGCCTGCGCGTCGCGCGCGAAGCGTCGCGCGGACTCGCGGGGTGTAGCTCTTTAGGGGGATCCCTGATGCGCGGCGGTGTGGGTGCCGCACCATCGCGGCATGAACTCGACCCTCCCCCTGCTCGCGGCGACCCTCGTGGCCCTCCTGGCCCCGGCGGCGGCGCAGGCTGCGACGATCTCTTATGAAGGTGACACCCTCGTCTTCCGCGCTGATCCCGGCGTGCGCGACTCGCCGATGATCGGCAAGGACGCGAGCGGCATGCTCTACGTCTACGAGGACGATCTGAAGCTGCCCGACGTGTGCACGTACGACTACCAGGCGCACTGTCCGATGCCCGCCCGCGTCCGGCTCGAGCTCGGCGACGGCGACGACTGGAACAGCTTCACGTCGACTACCCGGCCGACCTGCCGGTCGAGGTCTACGGCGGCGACGGCAAGGATCAGCTGCAGACCTACGGCGGCGGCGACCACGTGACGCTCGACGGCGGCGGCGGAGACGACCTGCTCAAGGGCTGGCAGGCCAACGAGACGCTGCGCGGCGGCGCCGGCGACGACGAGATCAACGGCAGGGCGGCAACGACCACATCGAGGGCGGCGACGGCAACGACTCGATCTCACCCGACACCTACTACGGCCCCGGCAACGACTACGTCGACGGTGGCGCCGGCATCGACACCGTCGACGACTGGTCGATCCCGAGCAACGACTACCACCCGCCGGTCTCGGTGAGCATGGACGGCGTCGCCAACGACGGCCGCACCACGCGGGCGAGGCCGACAACGTCGTCAACGTCGAGCAGATCACGAGCAGCGTCTCCGCCACGCTGTCCGGCAGCGCGGGCGACGACGAGTTCCGCGTCTGGGCGAACGTCAACGAGGGCAACTCGACGCTGCTCGGCAACGGCGGCAACGACAAGCTGACGACCGGCGACTACCAGGACACGCTCGACGGCGGCGCCGGCAACGACGTCATCAACGGCGGCTTCGGCAACGACGTGCTGACCGGCGGCCCGGGCCAGGACACGATCTTCGCGGACGCCACCAGCGCCTCGTGCGGCTGGTACTCGTACACCTGCAAGATCCCGTTCGGCAACGACGTCGTCAACGCCCGCGACGGCGAGGCCGACACGATCGACTGCGGCGTCGGCGAGGACCGCGCGATCGTCGACACGATCGACGTCGTCGCCAGCTGCGAGACCGTCGAGTGGCCGGCGGCGGCCCCGGCCCGGGCGCGCCCGCGGGCAACACCGGCAAGCCGGCCCGACGTTCGCCTACAAGCTCAAGGGCACCAAGCTCAACCTGACCGTGCCCGTGCGCCGGCGCGTGCAAGGTCGAGCGCGACGCTGACCGTGAAGAAGAAGACGATCGGCAAGGCGTCCAAGACCCTGCTCAAGGCCGGCGACGCCAAGCTCACGCGTCAAGTTCCAAGCAGCAGGCAAGACGGTGAACGCGACGCTGAAGGTCACGGTCCAGGCCGCCGACGGCACGAAGGCGTCGGCGACCAAGACGGTGAAGGTCAAGCGCTAACCGCGCGTGCGGTACAGCCGCGACGTCAGCGGCGCGAACACCAGCGTCAGGCCGGCGGCGACTCCGAGCGAGATCGCGATGTCGCTGCCGGCCGCGTCGCCGTCCATCAGGCCGCGCGCGGCGTTGGTCATGATCGAGATCGGGTTCACGTTCACGAACGCCTCGCAGCACGCTCGGCAGCGTCTCCGGCTCCACGAACGCGTTGGACAGGAACGTCAGCGGGAAGATGAACATGAAGCCGGCGTTCATCACCGCGCTCGGGGAGCGCAGGAGCAGCCCGAGCGTCGTGAACAGCCAGCTCACGCCGAACGAGAACACGACCGTGAGCGCGAGCGCGGCGATCACGCCCAGCGCACCGCCCTCGGGACGGAACCCGAGGATGAGGCCGAGCGTCGTGATCACGGTGCCGGCGATGACGTAGCGCACGGCGTCGCCGAGCAGCGCGCCGACGAGCGGCGCCGGCCGCCAGATCGGCAGCGTGCGGAACCGGTCCACGGCGCCCTTCGTGAGGTCCGTGTTCAGCGACACGCCGGAGTAGACGGTCGTGAACACCACGGACATGACGAGCAGGCCGGGCAGCACGTAGTCGAGGTACTCGCCGGTCGAGCCCGCGATCGCGCCGCCGAACAGGTACGTGAACATCAGCAGGAACATCACCGGCGTGATCGTCACGTCCAGCAGCTGCTCGGGCACGTGCTTGATCTTCAGCATCCCGCGCCAGCCGAACGCCATCGCGGCCGAGAACGCGCTCGGGCCGCGGCGGGCGCGGGGGACGGAGGAGAGCGCGTTGCGGATCGCGATGTCGTCGGTGACGCTCATGCCTTGACCTCCTCTTCCTTGCTCTCGGCGGTGTGTCCGGTCAGGGCGAGGAAGACCTCGTCCAGCGTGGGCTGGCCGAGCGAGAACGACGCGACGCCGATGCCGGCGCGGCTGAGCGCGGCGATCGCCTCGGCGCCCTTGTCGGCCTCCGGGCACTGCACGTTCAGCGCCGACGGGTCGGGCTCGAGGTGCACGAGCCCGAGTTCACGGGCCAGGATCGTCTCCGCCTGCGTCGCGCTGCTCGGGCTGCAGGAGCCGCACGTGCAGCGTGGCGCTGCCGACGCTCGCCTTCAGCTGGCCCGGCGTGCCCTCGGCGATCACCTTGCCGCTGTCGATCACGGCGATGCCGTCCGCGAGCTGGTCGGCCTCGTCCAGGTACTGCGTGCAGAGCAGGATCGTGGTGCCGGTCTCGCGCAGGGCGCGGATGATGTCCCACACCTGGTTGCGGCTGCGCGGGTCCAGGCCGGTGGTCGGCTCGTCGAGGAACAGCAGCTCGGGCGTGACGACGAGGCTGGCGGCGATGTCCAGCCGCCGGCGCATGCCGCCGGAGTAGTTCTTCGTCAGCCGGTCGCGGCGTCCTCGAGGCCGAACGCGCCCAGCAGCTCGTCGGCGCGGGCCTTGGCGCTCTTGCCCTTGAAGCCGTACAGGCGGCCGAGCAGGATCAGGTTCTCCCGGCCCGTCAGGTCCTCGTCCACCGAGGCCATCTGGCCGGTCAGGCTGACGACGCTGCGGACCGCGTCCGCGTCCTTGACGACGTCGTGCCCGAGCACCTGCGCGCTGCCGCCGTCGGGCTGGAGCAGCGTCGCGAGCATGCGGATCGTGGTCGTCTTCCCGGCGCCGTTGGGGCCGAGCACGCCGTAGACCGACCCGCGGGGGACCGCGAGGTCGACGCCGTCGACGGCGTGGAGCTCGCCGAAGGTCTTGACGAGCCCTGAGGCTTCGATCGCGAGGTTCGTGGTCATCAGAAGTGGAGACTCCCGGTTGGAGAAAAACTCATCGGGCGTTCACGAACATACGGGTGAGGCCCGCGGCGGCGCAATCGGGCGTTCGGCCTAGGACCTGCCCGAGCAGCCGCTGCTCGTAGGCCGCGGCGACCGCGGCGGCGCGGTCGTTGACGCCGAGCTTCGCGTACACGTGGATGAGGTGCGTCTTGACGGTGGCCTCGGAGATGAACAGCTGCTTGGCGGCCTCGCGGTTCGTGGCGCCCTCGCGCGATCAGCTGCAGCACCTCCAGCTCGCGCGGGGACAGCGGCGCCTCGCGCTGCGGCGCGCGGACGCGACCGAGCAGCGTGGCGGCGACGCTGGGGGAGAGCACGGACTCGCCGCGGGCGGCGGCGCGCACGCCCGCGCAGCAGCTCCTCCCGCGGCGCGTCCTTGAGCAGGTAGCCGGTGGCGCCGGCGTCGATCGCGGCGAGCACGTCGCTGTCGTCGCTGTAGGTCGTCAGCACCAGCACGCGCGTCGTCCGGCGACTTCTGCGCGAGCTCGCGGATCGCGCTCACCCCGTCGGCCTGGGCATCCGCAGGTCCATCAGCACGACGTGCGGCCGGCGGGCGAGCGTCAGCGTCACGGCCTCGCGCGCCGTCGGACGCCTCGCCCAGCACCTCGAACTCGGGGTCGCCGGTGAAGATGCCGCGCAGGCCGTTGCGGACGACGGGGTGGTCGTCGACGATCAGCAGGCTGATGATCATGCGGGCACGGCGGGGACGCTGGCGGAGATCGCGGTGCCCTCACCGGGCGCGGACTCGACGGCGAGCTCGCCGCCGACCCCGTACCCGCTGGCGCATGCCGGTGAGCCCGTAGCCGTTGCGGTCGGGGTTGAAGCCGACGCCGTCGTCGCGGACGTCGAGCGTCACGAGGTCCTCCATGTAGGAGAGCGTGAGCCCGACGCGGGAGGCCCGCGCGTGGCGGGCGACGTTCGTCAGCGCCTCCTGGGCGGCGCGCAGCAGCGTCACCTCGACCTCCGGGTGCATCGGGCGCGGCGTGCCGGTGGTGGTGAACTGCGCGGGGACGGCGTTGGCCTGCGACCACGTGGTGGTGACCTTCTCGATCGCCTCGGGCAGGCGGGCCTGCTCGAGCTCGCTCGGCGTGATCGCGCGGACCGAGCGGCGCGCCTCGGCGAGGCTGTCGCGGGCGAGCTGGGTGGCGGCGTGCAGGTGGCCTTCGTCGTCCGCGCCCTGCGCGCGGGCGTGCGCGGCCGCTTCGAGCTGCGCGACGATCCCGGCCAGGCCCTGCGCGAGCGTGTCGTGGATCTCCCGCGCGGCGCGCTGGCGCTCCTGCAGCGCGCCCTGCTCGCGCTCGCGCTCCTCCATGTTCAGCGCGTACGATGAACATCAGGCCCGCGATCAGGACGTTGACGGCGGCGAGGGCGGGGAACAGCGCGGGGAGGGCGTAGTCCTGGAAGCGGCAAGCCGCCGGCCTGGCAGACCGCGCTGAGCAGGCCCGTGATGATCACCGGCGGCGCCCTCCACCAGCCGGGCAGGTTGTCCACCGACAGGTAGCCGATGAACACGAAGAAGCCGTACAGCGGGCTGCGCGTGACGAGCACGGCGCACAGCACGAGCAGGCCGGTGACGTAGAGCGGCGGCGCGCCGGGGCCGGTTGCGCAGGCCGACCATCCACGCGCGCCGTCACCGCCGCGAGCGCGAGCGTCGGGCCGGTCGGCCGTGCGACCGTCGATCAGCGTCGCGGCGGCCGTCGAGAGCCGCGAGCAGCACGTACGGCAGCGCCGGGAGCGCGCCCTCCACGCGGCGCTGCCAGATGTCGGCGGGGGTGCTCACTCCCAGCGGAAGACCCTAGCCGCGACCGTGCCCGCGACGATCGCGGTGACCGCGAGCGTGAGCAGCATCAGCGGGTCCTGGGCGCGTGCCCGTGAACGCGTTCTCCAGCGACTCGCGGAACGCGCCGAGCGGCGTGAAGTCGCCGATCCGGCTCAGCCAGTCGGGCATCTGCTCCTTCGGCAGCCAGATGCCGGCGAAGAACAGCCATCGTGCGGTCGATGGCCGCCTGCCCGGCCGCGTCGCGCCCCACGAGCACGCCCGCCAGCTCGTCCTCGACGTTCGCGACCGCCTTGAGCACGCTGCGCCCTCCGAACGCCGACGGGTCGCCGTCGCGCAGCTCGAGCGCCTCGTGCGCGCCGGTGCTCGCGCCCGACGGGACGAGCCGCCCCGCCCCACCGCGCCCGAGACGAGAGCCGCACCTCCGACCTCGACGGTGGGCTGCCCACGGGAGTCGAGGATCTGGCGGGCGTGCACGCGTGAGATCTGTGACATCGGCGCTCCGGGGCTTCGGCTCGGGGGCGGCGGCGGAGTCTCACCCGCGAGGCTCACATCGCGGACCCCGCGTACGTTGTACTCGGAATGAGCGCTCCGCCCCCGTTCAACCGCTTCCTCGACGACCACCGGGAGGCCGTCTACCGCTTCCTCGTGGCGACGGTGGGCCCGGACGAGGCCGACGACTGGCTTCCAGGAGACCTTCATCAAGGCGCTGCGCGCGTACCCGCGGCTTGAGGGACGCCGGCAACCTGCGCGGCTGGGTGCTGACGATCGCCCGGCGGACCGCCATCGACGCGGCCCGGGGGCGCCGGCGGCGGCCCCAGCCGGCGCGCCGACCCGGAGCCGCCCGCCGTAAACGGCACGCCGGACCTCGGGGATCCGGCGCTCTGGGAGGCGGTCCGCGGGCTGCCGCCCCGCCAGCGCGCGGCCGTGACCCTGCGCTACGTCAACGACCTGTCCTACGCGGACGTGGACGGGTCATCGGATCCTCGGAGGACGCGGCACGCCGGAGCGCGTTCGAGGGCCTGCGGCGCCTACGGGAGGTGTGGGATGAGCGATGACCTGACGGACGCCCTGCGCGCGGGCTCAGCCGCGGCGGGCGCCGCCAGCGAGCGCGCGGCGCGGCGCCTGGCCGCGGCAGCGGAGCGGCGCGGGCTGCTCGACGTCGCCTTCGCGACGGTGGACTCGCCGCTGGGCCCGCTTCTCGCCGCGGGCACAGCGCGCGGCCTGGTGATGCTGGCCTACGACGACGCCTCGCTCGAGCATCGTCTCGAGCGGCTGGCCGCGAGGTGTCCCCGCGCATCCTCGAGTCGCCCGCGCGGCTCGATCCCGTCCGCCGCGAGCTCGAGGAGTACTTCGAGGGGCGGCGACGGCGCTTCCAGGTGCCGGTCAACTGGTCGCTGACGCGCGGCTACGGGCGGGAGGTGCTGCGCCGGACGGCCGAGATCCCCTACGGCGGGGCCAGCACCTACGCCGAGATCGCCTACCTGGCCGGCAGCCCGCGAGGGTGGCGCGCGGCCGGGAACGCGCTCGGCGCGAACCCGATGCCGATCGTCGTGCCGTGCCACCGCGTGCTCGCGAGCGGGGGCGGCATCGGCGGCTACACCGGCGGGCTTCACCGCAAGCGCTTCCTGCTCGCCCTGGAGGGCGTCGAGCCCGAGGCCACCCGACGGTAGGGGAACCGCCGGGTACGCCGGCCGGGTCGTCAGCGGAGCGCCTTGCGCACGTGCGGGGTGATGCGCGAGCCCACGGCGTGGTCGGGGCCGTTCGAGCGGTGGATGTAGGTGAGGAACACGGGGTCTCCTTGGCGCGGGAGGTTTATTTGTTGCGCGAAACAAAATACGGTG
Source organism: Miltoncostaeaceae bacterium (assembly GCA_963835685.1). Taxonomy (GTDB): domain Bacteria; phylum Actinomycetota; class Thermoleophilia; order Miltoncostaeales; family Miltoncostaeaceae; genus DATAGF01. Next base: position 384,337 of record CAWIGI010000004.1, on the reverse strand, counting down.
ACCCTGGGAGGACGGATCACCCCGAAAAGGAACGGCCCGCCATGCCGACATCCCGCGACGCGATCGCCGCCTGGCACGGGCTCGTGCGCGTCCAGGGCGCGGTGCGCCGTGAGCTCGACGAGGCCCTCCGGGCCGGAGACGGGGTCTCGCTCTGGGACTACGCCGTCCTGCGCGCGCTGTCGGGCGCGCGCGACCGCTGCATGCGGATGACCGAGCTCGCGCGTGCCACCGACTACACGCCGAGCGGCCTCACCCGGCTCGTCGAGCGGCTCGAGCGGGCCGCCTCGTGCGGCGCGACCCCTGCCCGGAGGACCGTCGCGGCGCCGTCGCGACCCTGACGCCCGAGGGCCAGAGGGCCTTCGCGCGGGCCCGCCGGACCCACCTGGCCGCTGTGAGGAGGCGCTTCCTGGACCGGTGCAGCGAGGAGGAGCTCGCCACCCTCGTGAAGGTATGGGAGCGCGTCCTCCCTGGGTCGCGGATTGAGCATGGCGAGCTCCGGGGTTGGCGAGCGATGATTCGGGTCGTGGGCCTGGGCCCAGGCGCTCCCGAGGCCGTGCCGGCGCTCGCGCTCGGCGCCCTCACGGAGGCCCCTCGGGTGCTCGCGCCCGCGCTCGACCCCGCCCTCGCGGCGGTCCTGCCGGTGCCGGTCGAGCCGCTCGACCTCGCCGCGCTGCCCCCCGACGCCGCGATCGCCGCGCCCGACGCGCAGGCCCACCGCATCGCCCGCGCCCTGCCCTGGGCCGAGACGGTGCCGGCGCGCGAGGCGCTGCGCGCCCGGGCGATCGGCGCGGAGGTCGCCGCGCTGGCCGAGGTCGCCCTGCGGCTGCGCCGCGAGTGCCCCTGGGACCGGGAGCAGACGGCCGAGACGATCGTCCCCCACACCATCGAGGAGGCCTTCGAGGTCGCCGACGCCGTGGCGTCCGGCGGCCGGGGCCTGCCCGACGAGCTCGGCGACCTGCTCTTCCAGGCCGTCTTCCTGGCCCAGCTCCTCGAGGAGGAGGACGGCGGCGACCTCGCGACGATCGCGCGCGGCCAGGCCGACAAGCTGGTGCGGCGGCACCCTCACATCTACGGCGACGCGTCGGCCGAGACCGCGTCCGGGGTGGTCAACCTGTGGGAGCGGCGCAAGCGCGAGGAGCGCGCCGGCCAGGGATCGGCCCCCGGCCGGCCCGAGCTGTTCTACGACCTGCCGGCCGGCCTTCCCGCGCTGGCCTTCGCGACGAAGGCCCAGAGGCGCGCCGCCGGCGCCGGCTTCGACCATCCGGACCTCGCCTCGGCGATCGCCAAGCTGGACGAGGAGGCGGCCGAGCTGCGGGACGACCCCGGCGCGCGCGAGCTGGGCGACGTCCTCTTCGCCGCGGTGGCCGTGGCCCGCGCCCTGGGGGCGGACGCGGAGCTCGCCCTCCGCGCCTCCGCGCAGCGCTTCCGCAGCCGCGTCGAGGAGGCCGCCCGCCTGGCCGCCGACGCCGGCGACGACTTCGAGGCCCTGCCGCTGGCCGCGCAGCTGCACTACTACGAGCAGTCACGCTCCGCAGAGCGGTGAATTCCGGCCTCTCGCCCCGCTCAATGAGATCGTGGCCATCGCGGGCCCGGACACGAGTGGGTCCGGATAGCCTTGCGAAGGTGGTGGGCTGACTCTTCTGTCCCGCTGTCGCCGATGACTCGGCTGACCAGCTTCGGTCCTGTCGCCCACCGCCTTCGCAAGGAGCGCCGGCGTGACCTGATAGGAGCGTGGCTGCGCCCCGATTGAGGCCTGTCCGCCGGCGGTCCGCCCGTGTCCGTCCTGGATGAGCGCCGAACAGAGGGGACCGCCGTGATCGTAGTCGGGATCGATCCGCACAAGAGGAGCCACACCGCCGCCGCCCTCGGGGCCGCCAGCGGCCGGGTGATCGACCAGCTCAGCGTCCCGGCCACCGAGGCCGGCCACCGGCAGCTCCTGGGCTGGATGGCCGGCCTGGGCGAGGAGGTGCGGGTCGCCCTGGAGGACGTGCGCGAGGTCTCGGCGCGCCTGGAGGCCGCCCTGATCGAGTCCGGGCACTGGGTGTGGCGGGTGCCGCCGCGCCTGATGGGCCAGGCCCGGCGCGCGGGCCGGGAGCGCGGCAAGTCCGACCCGATCGACGCCATCGCCCTGGCGCGCGCGGCGCTCGCCAACCCCGGGCTGCCGCTGGCCCGCCTGGCAGGCCCCGAGCTCGAGCTGGCCCTGCTGGTCGCCCACCGCGAGGACCTGGTCGGCGAGCGCACCCGCATCCAGGCCCGCCTGCGCGGGCACCTGCACCTGCTTGACCCCGGCCTGGAGGTGCCCCCGCGGGCGCTCGAGCGCGCGATCTGGCTCGATCGGATCGCCGCGGCCCTGGAGTCGATGGACCAGGCGCGCGCCCGGATCGCGGCCGAGCTGGTCGCCGACTGCCGGGCCCTGAGCGCCCGCATCGAGGCCCTGGCGCGCCAGATCGCCGCCAGCGCCCCCGCCCAGGCGCCGGGGCTGCGCGCCATCCCCGGCTGCGGGCCGCTCACGGCGGCCAAGATCGTCGCCGAGGTGGCCGGCATCGAGCGCTTTGCCGGCCCGGCCCAGCTGGCCCGCTATGCCGGGGTTGCCCCGCTGCCGGCCTCCTCGGGCCCCAGGACCCGCCACCGGCTGGACCGCGCCGGCAACCGCCAGCTCAACTGCGCCCTCTACCGGATCGCCATCACCCAGGCCCGGCTGCATCCCCCGGCCCGCGACTACCTGGCCAGAAAGCAGGCCCAGGGCCAGAGCCGTCGCGAAGCTATCCGCTGCCTCAAGCGTCACCTCGCCAACGTCGTCTTCCGGGCCATGAGCGCCGACGCGCCGCACCCCCCGGCGCCCAGGCCCGCGTGGCCCCTCGCTTGACATAGGAGCGACCGAAGGCGGTAAGGCCGGATTGTCCGCATCTGCGAAATCGGCGCGCCCCGGCCGAAGGCCGGAGCCGATTTCGCCGGCGCGCCCGGGGCGATCCCGGCCCCAGCGGGCGGAATCACGGAACCGGGCATCGTGTCCCGCGCACGAGGAGGACGCCCCCCGCTAGGGCGTCGTCGCGGCCCCCGCGGGCTGCTCGGACTCCGTCGTGGCCGGCTCCAGATCGGCGTCGGCGTAGACCGTGCGGCCGTTCCAGTCCTCGACGACCCCCTCGCTCCACGTCGTGAACTCGGTCTGGCGCTTCTGGTCGAGCTGCGAGGCGATGATCTGATCCTTGGCGTCGGCGAAGGACGTCGTGCGCGCCGGCGTCACATCGACGGTGATGATGTGCCAGCCGAACTGGGTCTTCACGGGCTGCGAGATCTGGCCGTCCTTCAGCGCGAAGGCGGCCTTCTCGAACTCGGGGACGAGCTGGCCCTTCTGGATCGGCCCCAGGCTCCCGCCCTGCTTCGCGGAGCCGGTGTCGGTCGAGTTCTGCTCGGCGAGCTGGGCGAAGTTCTCCGGCGTCACCTCGGCGCGGATGCGGTCGGCCTCGGCCTCGGTCTCGACCAGGATGTGGCTGGCGACGCGCCCGGCGGCGACCTTGAACTCGTCCGGGTGCTCCTCGTAGTAGGCCTTGGCGTCCGCGTCGGTGAAGCGCACGCCCCGGCTGACGTGGTTGAAGAGCTTCTGCTGCTGAAGCCCGTTCTTGACGATGTCGCGGGCGTCGGCCTTGGTGATCCCGCGGTCCTTCAGGAACTCGTCGAACTCCTTCTGCTTGCCCTGGAACTCCGTCTCGACGATCCGCGCGAGATCGTCCTCGACCTGCTGCTCGGTGACCTTGCACGGGTTCCCGCACTCGCGCGCCTCGAAGGCGACGACCTTCTGCTGGACGAGCGACTGGAGGGCCTGGCGGCGGAACTGGTCGTAGCCCTCGGCGCCCTCGGCCGGGACGCTCTGCCCCTGGGCCTCGGCCTGTGCGGCGGCGAAGGAGACGGCGCGGTCGAGCTGCTGCTCGGTGATGCTCGCGTCGCCGACCCGGGCGACGACGCCCGCCGGCAGGTTTGCCGAGTCGTCTCCGCCGCAGGCGGTCGCCGCCACGCCCACAGCCGCCAGAAGGACCAGGACCCCCGCGACCAGCGGCCATCTGCGGATGGTCTTCGGCACGAGGGGCGATGCTAGCACCTGCCCCGCCGCGCCCCGTTAGGGGCGTCTTAAGGCACGGGGAGCGGGTTCTGAGGCACCGAGCCGGGGCCGTCAGGCCGCCAGCGCCGACGCGCCGGCGAGCGCGTCGAGAGCCGCCTCGGCGGCCGCCAGCCGCTCCGACGGCGCCGCGCCGACCGCCAGCGACACGATGCGCTCGCGCCCGGCGTAGGTCGCCCCCGGCGCGGCCTGCCGAAGGGCGCGCAGGCCCTGGCTCGTGAGGCTCACGGGCCCGATGGTGACGCGGCCCCCGCGCAGCGCGAGCTGGCTGGCGCCGGCGTCGCGGAGCTTGATCCGCAGCCGCTGAACGGCCAGGAGGGCGTCGACCGGTGGCGGCACCGGGCCGAAGCGGTCCTCCAGCTCGGCGCGCAGGGCGGCGACCCGCTCGAGGTCCTCGGCGAGCCCGATGCGCCGGTGCAGGTCGATCTTGGCCGCCTCGAGCGCGACGTAGTCGCCGGGGATGTAGGCCGAGACCGGGACCTCGACGCGGACCTCGCGCTCCGGGGCGTCCCGCCCCTGCCCCTCGAGGACCGCGTCGTTGAGCATCTCCAGGTAGAGCTCGAACCCGACGGCCGCGACGTGGCCGCTCTGCTCGTCGCCCAGCAGGTTGCCCGCCCCCCGGATCTCGAGGTCGCGCATGGCGATGCGCAGGCCGCTGCCGAGCTCCGTGTAGTCGGCGAGCGCCCGCAGCCGCGAGGCCGCTTCCCGCCCCAGGGTGGCCGCATCGGGGTAGAGCAGGTACGCGTGGGCGGTCACGTCCGACCGGCCGACCCGTCCCCGGATCTGGTACAGCTGCGACAGCCCGAGCTGGTCGGCGCGCTCCACCACCAGGGTGTTGGCCTGAGGGATGTCGAGCCCCGACTCGATGATGCTGGTGGCGACCAGCACGTCGGCCTCGCCGCGCACGAACGCCAGCATCACGTCCTCCAGCTCGTGCTCGGCCATCTGCCCGTGCGCGGCGACGATCCGCAGGTCGCGCAGCACGGCGCGCAGGCCCTCGGCCGCCTCCTCGATCGTCTCGACCCGGTTGTGCAGGTAGAAGCTCTGGCCCCCGCGGGCGTGCTCGCGGCGCAGGGCCTCCCGCACCAGCTCCTCGTCGTACTCCCCGACGTGTGTGGCGATCGGCCGCCGGCCGGGCGGGGGCGTCTCGACGACGCTGATGTCGCGAAGGCCTGACAGCGAGATCTGCAGCGTCCGCGGGATCGGCGTCGCGCTCATCGCCAGCACGTCAACGCGCAGCCTCAGCTGGCGCAGGGCCTCCTTCTGCGCGACGCCGAAGCGCTGCTCCTCGTCCACGATCACCAGGCCGAGGTCCTTGGGCTGCACGTCCATCGACAGCAGCCGGTGGGTGCCGATCAGGATTTCGAGCCGGCCGTCGCGGAAGCGGCCGAGGGCCTCGCGGGTCTCCGCCGGCGAGCGGAAGCGGTTGACCATGTCCACGGCCACCGGGAGGTCCCCGAAGCGATCGCGGAAGGTGGCGAGGTGCTGCTGGGCCAGGATGGTGGTGGGGGCCAGCATCAGCACCTGCTTGCCGGCGGCCGCCGCCTTAAACGCCGCCCTCATGGCGATCTCGGTCTTGCCGAAGCCGACGTCGCCGCAGATCAGCCGGTCCATGGGGCGCGGGCGCTCCATGTCGTCGGCGACGGCGTCGATCGCCCGCTGCTGGTCCGGCGTCTCCCGGTGCGGGAAGCGCCGCTCCAGCTCGCGCATCATCTCGTCCTCGGGCGGGAAGGCGTAGCCGGTGGCCGCCGCCCTGGCCCGGTACAGGGAGATCAGCTCGCCGGCCATCTCGCGCACGGCGGCCCGGGCGCGCGACTTCATGCGGTCCCAGGCCCTGCCGCCGAGCTTGGAGAGGGCCGGGGGCGAGCCGTCGGCGCCGACGTAGCGGGTCACGCGGTCGAGCTGGTCGTGGGGGACGTAGAGCCGGTCGCCGTCGGCGAAGGCCAGCGCGAGGTAGTCGCGCGTGAGGCCGGCGACGGTGCGCGTCTCGAATGCCGTGAGCCGCCCGATGCCGTGGTCCTCGTGGACGACGTGGTCGCCGACGCGCAGGTCGAGGAAGCTCGCCAGGCGGCGGCCCACAACAGGCCCGCGCCCCTCCGACGGGCGCCGGCGCCGCAGGATCCGCTCCTCGGGCACGACGGCGAGGCCGAGCTCGCGGGAGACGAACCCGCCCTTCGCCGCCAGCGTCGTCATCGCGACCCGCCCGGGGTCGGGGAGCTCGCCGGGCGCGACCTCGGCGGGGCGCAGCCGCTCCATCCGCGCCAGCGCCCGGGAGAGGTCGCCGCGGCGGGCGAAGGTCAGCAGCACCCGCAACCCGCCCCGGGCGAGGCGCGAGAGCTCGGCCTCGGCCTCGGCCGCCGAGCGGCTCGCGAAGCGGGCCTCGACGGCGTCGAACGCCGGCACCGCGGACCCGGACGGAGGGTGGAGGTCGAGGGCCGACAGGGCGGCGAGCGCCTCGTCCACCGAGGCGGGCTCGGCGAGCTCGCCGGCCGCGGCCTCGTCCTCGAGCCGCTCGCGCGCCTCCCGCAGGGCGGCGGCGTGCTCCGAGGGCGCGAGGCGCACGAGCCGGGCGTCGCCGGGGCCGGGGTCGGCGAGCGGGTCCACCCAGGGGCCGTCGCCGGCCTCGGCCGCCGGCCACGCCACCAGGCGCGTGATCGGCCGGATGGTCCGCTGGGTGAAGGCCGAGAAGGCCCTCATGCCCTCGACCTCGTCGCCGAACAGCTCGACGCGGGCGGGCAGGTCGGCGGTCGACGGATAGACGTCGAGGATGCCGCCGCGCACCGCCAGGTCGCCCCGCTCCTCGACCTGGGGCACCCGCTCGTAGCCCATGGCCGTGAGGCGGTCAACGAGGTCGTCGAGCGACACCCGGTCGCCCTGGCCGACCTCGAGCGGCGGGAGCCGCGACGCCGCCGCGGGCACCCGCTCGGCGAGCGCCGGCGCGCCCGCGACGACGACGGTGCCGGGTCGCTCCAGGCCGGCGAGCGCGCGCGCCCGCTGGCCCACGATGTGCGGCGAGGGGCCCAGGTCGCCGCCCACGGGCAGGCCGCGCGTCGGCCAGAGCGCCACGGCGGCGCGGCCGAGCAGCGCGATCACCTCGCCGGCGAGGTCGCGCGCCTCGTCGTCGCCCGGCGCGACGGCGAGCAGGGCCCGGCCGGAGCCCCGCGCCGAGCGCCGCGAGGACGTGGGGCCACGCCGGCCGCCCGAGCGCGACCCGGCCGGCCGGCTCGCCGGCCCCCAGCCGGGCGACGGCCTCGGCCAGAGCCGGGGCGCCCAGGATGAGGCGGTCGATGGGGGTCGGCTCGTTCACGGGGACCCCTCGTCGGCGGGCGTGCCGCCGGCGGCCGGCTCCCCGGCCCCTGCCGCGCGGCGCTCGCTGCGCCCGCGCGCCCGCGCGCCCGGGGGGCTCGCGTGGAAGCGGTTGATGGCCGGCTCCATGCCCTCCGCGAGGGCGGCCTCGGCCATGTCGGCCGCGCGGGCCACCATCGCCTCCACCTCCTCCCGCGGCTCGGCGAAGCGCATCAGCACCCAGTCGGCGCCGTCACCGCGGAAGTCCTCGGGCGGCTTGCCGACGCCCAGGCGGATGCGGGGGAACTCGCCGGTGCCCAGGCCGCGCATGACCGATCGCACGCCGTTGTGGCCGCCGGCGCCTCCGCCCAGCTTGCCCCGCACCGCGCCGAACGGGAGGTCAACCTCGTCGTGGATGACGAGGACCTGCTCGGGAGCCGCCCGGAGCATCCCGGCGGCCGGCCCGACCGCGTCGCCGGAGGCGTTCATGAAGGTGGTCGGGATCAGGAGCGCGACCGGCCCGGCGGGCCCCCTGGCCTCGGCGAAGCGGCCGCCGTAGCGGCCCACGAAGCGGCCGGCTCCGAGGCGGGAGGCCAGGAGCTCGACCACCTGCTGGCCGGAGTTGTGCCGCGTCCAGGCGTAGCGCGGCTCGGGGTTGCCGAGCCCGGCGACCAGCCGGATCGCGGGCGCGGAGGGATCCACGCCCACCGTCCCCTACTCCTCGGAGTCGGCGCCCTGCGGCTCGGCGGCGGGGGCCTCCTCGCCCTCGGCCCCCTCCTCGGCCTCCTCGCCCTCGAGCCCCTCCTCTTCCTCCTCCTCCACCTCGGGCTCCTCCACCACCGTCGGCGCGATGACCGACGCGACCACGGTCTCGAGGTCGCTGACGATCTCGACGCCCTCGGGCGCCGCGATGCCCGCGACCGTGACGGAGTCGCCGACGGTCAGCTCGCTGACGTCGAGCTCGAGGTGGTCGGGAAGGGTCTCCGGAAGCGCGCGGACGACGACCTCGCGCAGCGGCTGATCGAGCACGCCCCCGTCGCGCACGCCCACCGAGGACCCGACGAGCAGGATCTGGACGGGCGCCTCGACCTCCTGGGTCAGGTCAACCTCCTGGAAGTCCACGTGGAGCACCGCGCCCCGCACCGGGTCGAGCTGGGCGTCCTTGAGGAGCACCGGGCGGGCGTGGTCGCCCTCGACCGTGAGGTCGATCACGGCGCTGCGGCCCTCTGCCAGCACCCGGCGCAGCTCTCGCTCGGGCAGCGAGAACGCGAGCGACGGCTTGCCCGGCTCGTAGACCACGCCGGGGATCAGGCCCTGGCGGCGCAGGCGCCGGGTGGGGCCGTTGCCGAACTGGGTGCGCTTCTGGGCGGCGAGGACGACGTGTGCCATACCGGCCCGGGAGGATATCAGCGACGATATGACCGGCGTCCCGGCGCCTTTTGGAGGTGGTGTTCAAGGCGGCCACCCCCGCCGCAGGCGGTGCCGCCGTATGCCGGAGGGCCCGGCCAGGGCCCGGAGGCGCGTCCGCCGCCCCCGCGAGAGGGGCGGCGTACGCCTTGGCCGCAACTAAACGATCTGGACCGGGGTCCCGACGCGCAGGAGCCGCCCGAGCCGCACGATGTCGTCGTTCTCCATGCGGATGCACCCGTGCGAGACCGCGCCCGGCAGCAACTCCGGCCGGTTGGTCCCGTGGATGCCGATGAAGCCGCCGCCGGGCCAGTCGGTGAGCCGCGACCGGGCGCTCAGGCCGTAGGCGAGGGGGCCGTACCGGGGGCTGGCGTAGCGGGTGAGCTTGTTGCGGACGTAGAAGCGCCCCGCCGGCGTGGGGGTCTGAGCGCTCCCGACGCCGATCCGGGCCCGCAGGAGCTCCCGGCCCTCCCGCCGGTAGCTGAGCGTGAGCCGCTCGCGGTCGATCACCAGGCGCGCGCGCGAGACCCCGCCGGGACCGAGCGCGTCGCCCTCCAGCCAGCCGGTCTGGCGGGAGGGCAGCCCGGGGATCTGCGCCTCCACCCAGCGCCTGCCGTCCTCGTCAACCGCCCGCCGGAACGGGAGCACGATGTTGTCGGTCCCCTCCGGCGTGAGGCGGCTGAGCTGCGTCACGCGGCCGGCGTCGCGCGACGGGCGGACGTGGACGTCGGCGTCGCGGCTCAGCGACGCCCAGCGGGTGGTCGCCGCCGGCTCGTCGAGGCCGCGCGGGGCCGGCACCGCGAAGGCCGGCTCCGGGGGCTCCGCGATGTCACCAGTGGGCGGCAGCAGCGACGGCTCGGGCGAGGACGAGATCGAGGCGACCGCGGCGACCAGGACGCCGAGGCATCCGGCCGCCAGCGCGCACCAGCACAGGGCCACGAGGAGGGCGGCGCGCCTGACCATCCTCCGCGACCCTCCCGCCTCACCCCGTGAACGAGGGGGCGCCATCGCCCGTGGTCGCCGGCGCCGCGACGATGAACCCGGTCGAGGCGACGAGCCGCTCCGCCTCGGCGCGGGAGATCGGCTCGTCGACGGCCTCGGCGGCAGGGGGCTGCGCCGCCAGGTAGCGGATCCAGGCGGCGTGGCGCGCCTCGACGGTGTGGATCGAGACCGCCGCGGCGACGTACGCCGGCGCCTGGATCTCGCCGAGCTGGCCCTTGTAGGCGGCCGTGCCGAGGTCCTCGAAGGCGACCGCCGTGCGCAGGAACGCGTCGCCGTCGGCGGTCGTGCCCTTGAAGTCGAAGGTCGGGCGGGCGACCGCCTGATCCCCGAGCGCCTTGCGCAGCGCATCGACGTGCGCCCGCTCCACCGACCCGATCTGGCCGGCCGCGCGCGCCGCGACGCCGCTGAGCGCGCCCTGGCGCTCGGCCTCCGTGTAGAAGTCCGCCTGCAGGTACTCCAGGGTGAGCGCGTAGTTCAGGATCGAGACGTCCGAGTCGGCCTGCGCGGCGGCCGCGCCGGCCGTCGCCAGGCCCGCGAGCAGGAGGCCCGCGGCGCCGGCCCCCGCGCGCGCGAGGAAGGCGCGGCGCGTGGACTCGGGGAGCCGGGACGCGGCCTCGCGCAGGGCCCCGTCGCGGTCGAGGTCGTCTAGGCGCAGGCCGCTCATGGCCCCGCCTCCGTCAGATAGCCCGTCGCCTCGATGCGGTCGACGACCTCGCTCGCCGGGATGCCGGGGTCGGTCGCCTCGGCCGCGGGGTCGTCGCCGTTGATGGCCCGGATCCACGCCGCGTGGCGCGCGTCAACCGAGACGATGCGGCTCGCCGTCGCCAGGCCGCGCTCGGTGAGCCCAGGCAGCAGGCCGTTGTACGCCGCCACCGCGAGGTCCTCGAGGGACGCCGCGGCGGTCGCGAACGCGGCGGGGTCGCTCGCGTCCTCGCCGAAGTCGTAGGTCGGCTCGTCCGGCGGGTCGGGCACGAGCGGCGTCAGCAGCGCGACGTGCTCGGCCTCCTGCTCGGACGCCGTGGTCGCGAAGTCGAGCGCCTCGCCGTCGAGCGCCCCGCCCGCGAGCGCCTCGGCGTAGAACGCCGCCTGCAGCCGCTCGAGCGCCAGCGCGAGCGCGAGCGGCTCCGCGTCGCGCAGCGACGACGCGCCCTGGCCGGACAGCAGCTCGACGCCCGTCGCGACCGAGATCGCCGCGACCCCGGCCACGCCGGCGGATCCGGCGATGAACCTCTTCCTGGTCAACATCCATGCGCCCTGCACTCCTGGCCCCCCTCGGTCGCGTGCACCGTGACCCGTGAAGTCCACACCGCCGAGCCGCTTGAGGAAACTGGACTTTCGGACGGTAGACGCGGCGGGGCCCGATCGGGGCAGGCGTGCGAGAGCTCGACCGCCGGCCCACACCGCAGGCGCCTAGAAGAGCTGGTTCCGTCCGAATGAGGCCGAATCCCTATTCCCATCGGCCTCTTCGCGATTTTCACCCCGGACAGACGTGGACAGACGCCTCCCCGCCGTCGTAGGGTCGCCCACGACTATAGGTGGGCCGGCGGCGCTGACACGCCCCGGCCCCGAGATCTGACGGAAAGCCACGGCGTCCCCGTGTGAAGTCTTGCGGGCGGGAGCGATTTCGCGACAGACTGGGCTCGCGCGAATCAATCGTCCGATGGCAGATCCATCGCCATCCGATTGTGGAGGGAGCCGATGCCCGCCCCGATTCTCCCCACCAAGGTCGATACGTACCGCCTGACCGTCTTCCGGAACGATGTCTTCCAGGCCTCGCAGAGGCGCCGAATCAACCTCGTGCTGGAAACCGGCCACGTCGTCGACATCCGCTTCTCGTCGCCATCGCCTGGCGACTGGCTCACGATCACGGGGAACGCGACGGCCGTCCACATGGCCCCCGAGGACTACGAGAACGTCCGCCACATTCTCCAAACGGAGAGCCCTGTCTACTTCCAGGCCCTGAACGTCTTGGGCATCAGGGCCGCAAGGGTCACAACCGACCCCGAGCCCACCGGCGAAGGGTTTATCGACGCGGACACCATCGAGGCCCTGGCGGCGCTGCTGCCCAAGGGGGGACGTGGGGGAGCGCGCCGTTAGATCCTCCCGTGGTGCCGGCCAGGGGATCCGCCGAGCCGTCCCGTGAGCGCGAGCGGGACGGCGCACTGGCCGTCGCGCTCGTCGAGGTGTTCGGCTAGCGCCTGCCCCGGCGCGCGCAAGTGCTTAGGCGAGGGTGTAAGGAACGCCCTCTAAAGAAAGTGAGAGCCCCCGGCGGACCTCCGGGGGCTCGATGCCAAACAGTAGCGCCCCCCGCATGGCTGCCGTGGCATGGGCAGTAGGCGAAGGGGCTCTCCGGAGCCCCTTCGTTCGTTCAAAGCCGGAACGCGAGGCGGCGCCGGCCCGCCCTAGGCCGGCGCCGCCCGCTACCTCTCCGGATGGGCGGACGCGATGGCCGGGACCGCCCATCTCGTGAAGCCTAACCTCGCTGCCGTGACCGGCGCCATCCCGGGCACCGTGCCGCTCCGAGACGGGCTCAGGCGGGCGGACCGGGGTCGGTAGGCTCATGGTCTTCAGGACGAGGGAGCCCGTTCCCATGGCCGAGCTCAGCCGCGAGGAGGTCTGCGCAGCGATCAGGCTCCGGCTGAATGTGGGCGCGCTCCCCAAGCTGGAGGGCGACGTCTTCCGCGTATACGACCGCGTCTGTCAGCGGCGGGAGCGGCTTGAGGACGTGGTCACGGTCTTCCCGTTCATGACGATGGATGCGGTGCAAGCGGCCTGGGACACGCTCCGCGGCTGGGCGGAGGAGGACCTGTGAGCCGCGTCTACGCGCGCCTACGGTGGGCGCCGCGGTGGCAGCTCTGGCAGAGGGTCGCGAGGTTGTCGGCCGAGTTGCTCCCGCCCTGCGCCAGGGGCACGACATGATGGACCTCGAGGCCGGCCGTCGCCCCGCACCGCACGCACCCGCCGTCACGCTCCCGCACGGCGGCACGCAGCTTCGCCCACTGCCACCCTCCCATCCCCCGCCGCTGCCGGAAGGTCGGCCGGGCCGCCTCGGCGCATCGTCTGCACCTCGATCCCCGCGCGATCAGCCGCCGGCAGCCGAGGCAGTGACGCTGCACTAGATCCAGCCCAGCACCTGCACCGGCTCGGGCGCGTTCTCCTTGATGTCGTACGCCACCATCAGCGCCACGACGCCGTCGATGTTGCCCGAGGTCTGCGAGCGGCCGGGCTTGTCGATGCGCCACCCCCGCCTGCTCTGCTTTGCGATCGCGTTGCCCGCATGCTCCCGTAGCTTCGGGTCGTCGGGAAGGACGAGCTCGCGGTTGACGATCGCCTTGTGGAGCGCGGCGCTGGCCGGGATGGTGCGCGTGTCGGTCATCGGGAAGTGGCTCACCGAGATCCCCCGCTCGGCCAACTGCTGAGCGAGGACGCCCGAGCGCCAGGGGTCGAAGCCGACCTCGACCAGCGTGTAGCGCTCGGCCAGCTCCTCCACGAGCCCGGCGACCTCCATGATCGCCTCCTCGCCCGAGCCGACGTAGGCGCCGACGTGCCCGGCCTCGTTGACCCAGACGACGGCCGAGTCGCTCCACTCGCCCCCGAGGTCCACGCCCACCCAGACGCGCTCGCCGTCCTCGAAGGCGGGCTCGCCGACGCACGCCTGCCAGGCACCGGGAGGCAGCCAGCCGGCCTCGGCCCCGGCCCACTGGTTCGCGTGATAGCGGCGGAAGGCGATCTCGGGCACGGCCTCGAACTGGCCCTGCAGGGCGTCCACGGTGAGCCAGCTCTGCGGGTTCGCCTGCTTGACGATCGCCATGTCGGACACGTCCGCATCCTCGGGCACGCTCCACTCGAGCATGCTCAGGCGCGGCCCCTTGGCGACCGTGAGCGCACCGCACGTCGTGACGTCGGCCTGGGCCAGGGCACGCGCCCTCAGCCGCCCGAGCGGCGTGTCCGCCGACGGCCCCGCGGTGGAGATCGTCACCAGTCGCGAGCCGGGCCGCTTGGCGGCAGCGGTCCGCAGAGCGAGATAGACCGATTCGTCGGCGTGCGCGTGCAGCTCGTCCACGACCGCCAAGCTCGGGATGAGCCCGTGGATCTTGCGAGCGTCGGCGCTCAGGACGCGCAGGTGACCTCCCCCGGGCACCCTCATCTCGCGCAGCGTCATCTCGAAGCCCAGGTCACCGCGGTCGGCCATCGTCTTTGCGGCCTCGAACAGGATCAGGGCCTGGTCGCGAGACGCCGCGGCGCAGTAGACGGCCGGCTCCCGAGCGGTTGACAACTCATAGAGCGCCAGCGCCGCCATGAGCGTCGTCTTCCCGGCCCCTCGAGGCAGCAGGAACAGGCTCTCGGGCGACGACAGGGCGACCTTGGCGATCTGCTCCTGGAAGGGCTCGAGGTCGAGCCCGACTCGCTCGCAGAGCTCAGCGAAGGTCATCGCGGGCGACGTCGATCGGCGACCGCGGCCCGCGGGCGGACTCTAAGAGCCTGCTTCAAGGAGTCTCCCTAGGCAGGATCGTGGGGGAGATACACGATTGCGTATTGCAGTTCGGCTCGGAGAGGATCGCGGCAGGGTTGTGATTTCGCGCAGCCCGATAGAGCCAGGAAAGAGAGGCTCCCATGCGAGTCCTGCTCACGATGCAGATTCCCGCCGCCAAGGGTTCGGCCGCTCTGCGGGACGGCTCGATGCAGCGCACCATGGAAGAGTTCATGAACGCGGTTCGTCCTGAGGCCGCCTACTTCGCGCCCGAGGACGGGCTTCGGACGGCCCACATCGTCTTCGACATGCAGGACCCTTCCGACATGCCGTCCCTGCTTGAGCCATTCTTCTCGACGTTCGAGGCGAACGTCGAACTGACCCCCGTGATGAATGCGGACGACCTGATGGCCGGCATTCAGCGCGTGGCCCGGTAACTTCCGACCCGCGGCACTCGACGTACGGCACACGACGGCGTCGGCTCCCGCTGTGCACGAACAGCGGGAGCCGCGCGGCCACTCCTGAAACGGCTGCCAGCGCTCGAACGCCTCACGCATCTCGTCCGTCTAGCGCTCTGCGGCGTCCGGGGGAGCGGCCGGGTCGACCTCCTCCCAGTCGCCCTCGACGCGCTCGAGGTCCGAGCGGCGCACCTGCACGGCGATCGCCGTAGACGAACCCGTCCAGGCGCAACTCCTTGCCCGGCTTCGCCTGGACGTGGACGACCTCGGTGGGGTCCTGCTGCTTCTTGGCGGCCATCACGGGGTCAGCCCGGTCAGGCGCACGATCGCGTTCGGCACCGGCGCGATCAGGTCACCGCGCATCGTCGCCCTGATCTCGCTCTGGTCGCTGTTGAACAGCCGCGAGCGGTCGAGGACGATCTGCGGGTCCTGGCGGCGCACCCAGACGACGTTCTCGCGGTCGACGAGGTAGGCCGAGTTGCAGACGGCGCCCGAGGTGCCCTGGACCTCGTTCGTGGAGAGCTGCGAGGTCGCGAACAGCGGCACGCCGAAGGCCGAGCGCGGGGCGCTGCCGGCCGGCTCGGCGTCCGACCACAGGTAGGTGCCGGCGGTCGAGGCCTTGGCCTTGCGGAGCGGGGCGATGTTCCGCGTGTGGACGATCAGCGCCATGCGGTCGAGCGGCACGTTGATCGCCTCGAGCAGCGCGATCGTGTCGGCGAGGTTGTCAAAGGTGATGACCTGGCCGTTTGCGGCCGCGGCGAGTGTCTGGATGCCGGCGATGTTCTTGAGGCCGCGGATGTTCGGCGCGGTGCCGTCGCCCTCGAGCAGCATCGCGTCCAGCTTGACGCCGAGCATCGTCATCAGGTGGTCGTTCAGCACGCCCTGAAGCGGCGGCGTCGAGTCGTCGAGGACCTCGTTGCTCACCTGGAGCAGGTGCGCCACTCGCGATGCTGTTCGCCCGCGCCCCGGGCTCGCGCTCCTTGGAGGCGAGCCAGGCGTTGACGGCCTCGGCCATCGTCTCGGCCTGGTCGGCGCCGATGCGCCCGGCCGCCCGCTCGGCCTTCGCTCGATCGGGGCCGAGGCGGGTGTAGTGCGTGCGCCCGCCCGATCGCTGGCGCAGGTACCAGGTGCAGCCGCAGTCGTCCCATTCGGCGCGCGGGTGCCTGCATCGCTTCTCGATCGAGGCCATGGGCTCAGCTTGGACAGACGGCGGACAGACGGCGGCGAAAGCCTAGTCGCCATGCACCATCTCGGGCAACCGCTAAAAGAGCTGGTTCTCCCCCGCGAAGATCGCGCTCACCGACTCGTTGACGAAGACGTTGTGCACCGAGTCGGCGAGGATCCGGTTGACGGACAGCACCCGGAACATCTCCGCCTCCGTGGCCTCGTCGGGCAGCGGGATGGTGTCGGTGAGCACGACCTCCTCGATGACCGACTCGCGCAGCCGCTCCACCGCGCGGCCGGACAGCAGGCCGTGGGTCGCGGCGGCGAAGACGCGCGTGGCGCCGGCGTCCTTCACCACGCGGGCCCCCGCGCAGAGCGTCCCGGCGGTGTCGATCATGTCGTCGATCAGGACCGCGCAGCGGCCGGCGACGTCGCCGATCAGGAGGGTGATCTCGGCCTCGTTGTGGTCCGGGCGCTGCTTCGTGAGGACCGCCAGGGTCGCGCCGAGGCGCTCGGCGAAGTGGTTGGCGAGCTTGGCGCGCCCGGCGTCGGGCGAGACGACGACCATGCGCTCGGCGATCTCCCCCTCGTAGACGCGCTCCTTGAAGTGGTCGACGAACATCGGCAGCGCGGTCATGTGGTCGACCGGCACGCTGAAGAAGCCCTGGACCTGGCCCGCGTGGAGGTCCATCGTGAGCACCCGGTTGACGCCGGCCGCCTCGAGGATGCTGGCGACGAGCTTGGCGGTGATCGGCTCGCGCGGGGCCGACTTCTTGTCCTGCCGCGAGTAGCCGTACCAGGGGATGACGGCGGTGATGCGGTGCGCCGACGCGAGCTTGGCCGCGTCGATCATGAGCAGCAGCTCCATCAAGTTGTCGTTGACCGGCCGGCTGGTGGACTGCACGAGGAAGACGTCCGCCCCGCGCACGCTCTCCTCGAAGCGCACGTAGATCTCGCCGTTGGCGAACGTCTCGAGCCGGATCTCGCCGAGCTCGATGCCGAGCCGGGCTGCGATGCGCTGCCCCAGCTCCTGGCTCGCCCGGCCGGCGAAGACCATGAGCCGCTTCGAGTCGTCGCGGTCGATGCTGGTGCTCACCCGCCCCCCTCCTTCGCCTCGGCCGCCTCCCGCGCCCGGGCGGTCGCCCTCTCCGTGAACCCCTCGATGACGGTCTGGCGCGCCCGGGCGATGCCGAGCGCGCCGGCGGGCACGTCGTCGGTGATGATCGACCCGGCGCCGGTCATCGCGTCGTCCCCCACCGACACCGGCGCGACGAAGACGCAGTCGGAGCCGGTCTTCACGCGCGCCCCGATCGTCGTGCGGTGCTTGCGGAACCCGTCGTAGTTTGCGGTGATGTTGCCGGCCCCGATGTTGGTCCCCTCGCCGACCTCCGCGTCGCCGACGTAGGAGAGGTGCGGCACCCTGGCGCCGGGGCCGAGCACCGTGTTCTTGAGCTCGACGAACGAGCCCGCGCGCGCGCCGCGTCCGAGCCGGCAACCCGGGCGCACATAGGCGAAGGGGCCGACGCTGCAGCCCTCCTCGAGCTCGGACTGCAGCACCTGGGCCGACACCACGGTCGACCCGGGGCCGATGACGCTGTCCACGATCACGGCGTCGGGCCCGATGGTGCAGCCGCCCGCGACGGCGGTGCCGCCGCGCAGATGGGTGCGGGGGTGGAGGACCGTGTCCGCCCCGACGGTGACCCCGGCGTCGACGTAGACCGCCGACGGGTCCGGCATCGTCACCCCCGCGCGCATGAGCCCCTCGCGCAGCCGGCGCTGGATCGCCGCCTCGCACGCGGCGAGGTTGACGCGGTCGTTGACGCCCGAGGCGACCTCGGGGTCGTCGGAGACCAGGGGCGCGACGACGCCGCGCAGCGCGCCGATCGCGTCGGTGAGGTAGAGCTCGCCCTGGGCGTTCGAGGCGTCCAGGCCGCCGAGCGCGGCCCGCAGCGCCTCGCGATCGACCGCGTAGAGGCCGGCATTGAACTCACGGATGTCGAGCTCCTGCGCGGACGCGTCGCGGGCCTCGACGATCCGCGCGATCCGCCCCTCGGCGTCGCGGACCACCCGGCCGTAGGAGCCGGCATCGTCGAGCAGGGCGGTCACCACCGTGGCGGCCCGCGCCTCCGAGCCGTGCTCCTCCACGAGCCGGCCGAGCAGCGCGGGGTCGAGCAGCGGCGTGTCGCCGCAGGCGACGATGACGGTGTCGCAGGCCGGGTCGAGGGCGTCGAGGCCCACGCGCGCCGCGTCGCCGGTCCCGTTCTGGCGCTCCTGGACGGCCACGGCCACCTCCGGCGGGAGCGCCTCGCGCACCGCCTCGGCGCCGTGCCCCACCACGACCACCGTGCTCGTCGCGCCGGCGGCCGAGAGGGCGTCGAGCACCCAGGTCACCATCGGCCGGCCCGCGATCGGGTGGGCCACCTTGGGCAGAGCGGAGCGCATCCGGGTTCCCTGGCCGGCCGCGAGGACGACGGCGCCGATGTTCATGGGTTCCTGAGGGTCGCGGGGTCGGGGGCCTGCCTGGTTGGGGCGGGAGGATTCGAACCCCCGGTCACGGGACCAAAACCCGCTGCCTTACCGCTTGGCTACGCCCCAGAGCGACGCCCCCCATGGCCCGCCGAGTATAGAGGGCGGGGCCGGACGGGCCGCCGCCGCCCACGGCCGGGGGCCGGCGGCGAGCGGCGCGCCGGACGGGCTATGCGGCGCCGAGCACCACGACGTCGACCACCACCGCGCTGACCTCGTCGGAGGTCTCGCCGGTCTCGACGTTGACCACCTCGACGGTCTCCGCGCGGCAGTCGATGCGCACGCGCATGCCCTCCTCGAGCGCGCCGTCCTTGAGGCGGGCCGCGAGCTCGCCGCGGATCTCGAACGTGTTCAGCCGCAGCGGCTCATCGGGGTCGAGGCTCAGCAGGATCACGTCGCCCCGGTACGGGTTGACGTCCTGCCAGAGCAGGCTGATCTCGCCGGTGATGGACTGGTCGACCACGGTCCGCGAGTGTAGTGCGATGCCCCCGCCGCCCGCGCAGCCGCGCCCGCCGAGCTACCTGCTCGTGGGCCCGCCCGATCTGCTCCACGACCTCACGCTCGATTTCGCGGAGATCGGCTGGCAGATCGCGACGTCCCGCTGGCAGGCGGTCGTCACGGCCGCGCCGCAGGACGCCGCGGCGCCCGAGCCGGAGTGGCCCACAGAGGTGACGCTGGCCGGCGTGCGACGCGACGGCCACGCCGCGGCCGTGGCCGAGTTCCTCGGAGGGGCGGCAGGCGCCCCCTGAGTCAACAGTCCGCCGCGGCCGCGCTGGCCTGCGTCAGCTCGCCGCGGACCTGCTCGAGCGCGTCGCCGCCGTCGCGGGCGGCGTCGGCCGCCGACCGGAGGGCGTCGGCGACCCCCGAGAGGCACTCGCTGGTCTCGTCGGCCTCGTCGAGCGCCGCGTCGACCTCGTCCCCGGCCTGCGCGAGGGCTGCCTCGACCTGGTCCCGGCACGCGTCGTCGGCGCAGGCCGCGAGCTGGTCCTCCTGCTCCCCGGCGAGCCGGACGAAGCCGAGCAGCACCGAGACCACGCGCTGGTCGGCGTCGGTCAGGTCCGGGCCGCCCAGGCCGGTCGCCGTGGCCGGGGTCGCGTCGTCGTCGGAGCCGCCGCAGGCGGCGAGCGCCCCCGCGGCCAGGAGCAGCGCCACGGCGGCGGCCGCGAGCGGCTGGAGCCGGCCGCCGCGCCGACGACGGCTACCCTTCCGCGGGGTGGAGGATCTCGACATGGTGTCGGCGGTCGCGTCCCGGCTGCGCGCGCCGCGCCGGGTCGCGCGGCCGACGATACCCGAGCGCCGCGGCGCCGCGTTCGACCACTCCCGCTACGCTCGCGCGCTCGCCGCGGCCGCCTCGGACGGCTGGCGGATCGACTACGGGGCGGTCTCGCGCTCGTCCGACCTCGCCGCCTACCGGCGCGACCTGGCGGCGGCCGACCCCTCCTCGCTCGCCCGCGACGAGCAGCTCGCGTTCTGGATCAACGCCTACAACGCGTCGCTGCTCGGGCTGGTCGCGGAGCGCATGCCCGTGCGCAGCGTCCTCGACATCGACGGCGCGTTCACGAGGGTCCGTTTCCGGCTGGGGCGGTCGGCGCTGACGGCCGACGAGATCGAGCACGGGATCGTGCGGCGGCTCGGGGACGCGCGCGCCCATTTCGGCCTGAGCCGCGCCTCGGTGGGCTCCCCGCCGCTGCGCGCCTTCTCCGGCCCCGGCCTGGGCGGACAGCTGGAGGAGAACGGCCGCCGCTACCTCGCCGACGAGCAGCGGGGCGCGCGGCGCGAGGCGGATCGCGTCCTGCTGAGCCGGATCTTCAAGTGGTTCGCCGGCGACTTCGCCCCGGTCGGGGCGATGCCCTCCGCGCTCGGGACGCTCCTCGGCGCCGCGCGGCCGGCGCGGGTGCTACCGGCGGTGCGCGGCCTGCTCCCCGAGGGGCTCCGCGAGGCCCGGCGGGTCGGGTTCCTCGACTACGACTGGGCCGTCAACGGGGGGTGAGCCGCCGCCCAGGCGGCGGCGCGCGGCGACGACCCCGGCCAGCACCATCGGGGCGAGGTAGAGCGCGGCGATGTCGAAGAAGACGTATCCGCTGGCGGCTCCGCTCGGGGGGTTCCCGTCCGGGACCCCGATGCCGGGGATCTCCTCCGCCCAGGTCCAGGTCCCGATGGCCGTGCCGTAGATCTCGAGGTAGGCGACGGCGAAGAAGACGCCGGCGTAGACCGCCGGCGCCCGGCCGCGCAGCAGGAACACCACCAGGACCGCGGCGCCGACCGCGCCGGCGACGTCCGCGCGG
Organism: Miltoncostaeaceae bacterium; assembly: GCA_963835685.1. Taxonomy (GTDB): domain Bacteria; phylum Actinomycetota; class Thermoleophilia; order Miltoncostaeales; family Miltoncostaeaceae; genus DATAGF01. The sequence goes on along the minus strand of CAWIGI010000004.1, from coordinate 363,625 downwards.
TCGAGCGCCACGAGGCCGAGCAGCGCCCACCCCGAGACCGCCGCGATCGCCAGGCCGACGAAGGCCCGGGGCCGGGCGGCGGCCCAGCGCGTCTGGCTGAGGCGCAGCCCGGTGAGGTAGACGAGCCCGTGGCCGGGCGGCACGAAGAGCGGCAGGTTCCCGAGCCGGTACTCGTAGATCCCCCAGAGGATCGACCCGATCACCTCGGCCATCGTGGCCACGACCACGACGACGCTCGTCTGCGCCCGCTCCATGGGCGTGAGGTAGGCGAAGGCGATCGCCAGGAAGCCCCAGGTGCAGAGGCCGAGCACGATCTGGAGGCCGAGGTCGGCGTAGCGGTCCAGCGCCAGACCGAGCGTGGTGATCGCCAGCGTGGCCACGCAGAAGCGGCCCGGGCTGCGGACGATGCGCTCGACCACGCCCGGCGTCGAGACCGCCGGCGGGGGCAGGGCGACGGGGCCGGCCGTGGACACGACGCAAGGGTAGCGGGTAGGTTGGGCGTCGCTTCACGGGTCGGCGGCGAGGGAAGCCGGTGGGAATCCGGCGCGGTCGCGCCACTGTCACCCGGGAGCGGGCGCCGCTCGGCGACAGCCGGCCACTGGGGAGACCTGGGAAGGCTGCGGGGCCCGCGCGATCACCGGGAAGCCAGGAGACCTGCCTCCGGCCCGCACGACGAATGCCCTCCGCGACAAGAGGAGCTCCAGTGCGCACTTCCCTTCTGGCCGCCCTGGCCGCGGCATGCGCGGCAGGGCTGGCGGCGGCCCCCGCCGCGGCGGCGCTCGACACCGCGATCCGGGTCGAGGGCGCCTCCGCCAACCTCATCCCCGAGAGCGCGATCCCCATCGAGGGCTCGGGCACGGCGACGGTCTTCGACCGGAACTTCGCCCCGGTCAACGTCAGCCGGGGCTCGGCCTTCTGGCAGCTCTACCGCGCCACCTCGAGCACGGGGCTCGGCCTCGGCTTCGAGCACTTCCCCGCGTTCTCGGCCCTGCTCGTGCAGAGGATCGGACCGGACGAGAACGCCGGCGTGGTCGGCTGGCAGTACCGCGTCAACCACGCCGCCCCCGCGGTCGGCGCCGACCAGCGGACGCTCGGCCAGGGCGATTCGGTGCTCTGGTACTACGGCGCACCCGACGGCGCGCGCGAGCTGGACGTCGCGCCGTCGGCCGACCGCGTGGCGGCCGGCGGCAGCTTCAGCGTCGCCGTCACGAGCTACGGGGCCGACGGCGCGTCCCAGCCCGGCGCGGGCGCCACGGTCACCTACGGCGGCGCGGCCGCCACGACGGACGCCGCCGGGCGGGCGACGTTCGTCGCCCAGGCGGCGGGCACGCGGACCGTCAGCGCCGCGCGCGCGGGCGACATCCGCAGCGCCGCGCGCCAGGTCTGCTCGTACGCCGGCGACCCGTCGGTGTGCAACCTGCCGCCGGCGCCCTCGCCCGGCGCGGCGGCCCTGACCGGCGAGGACACCGTCGCGCCCGGCAGCCGCATCACGCACCCGCGCATCGGCTCCCGCCCGCGCACCGTGGCGGCCATCCGCGGCGTCGCGGGTCCGGACCGCTCGGACATCGCCCGGGTCGAGGTCGCGCTCGCCCGCCGGGTCGGCACCCAGTGCCGCTTCCGCGCGAGGTCCGGCGGCCTCACCGCGCCGCGGCCGTGCTCGCGCCAGCTCTACGTGAGGGCGCGCTCCGCCGGCGGCAACTGGACGCTCGGGCTCGGGAAGGGCCTAGCCCCCGGGCTCTGGCGGGTCTGGAGCCGCGCGGTCGACGGCGCGGGGAACCGCGAGCGCGTCGGCCTGTCGCGCGTCAACAGCGGCCAGTTCCGCGTCGAGCGATGAGGCGCGCCGCGCTCGCCGCCGCCGCCGCCTGCCTCGCGCTCGCGGCGCCGGCCACGGCGGCGCCCGGGGACGAGGCGCGGGCCGATCGGGCGGCGGCCTGGCTGGCTCGGGAGGTTGCCGGCGCGCCCGGGGGCCAGCAGGCCGACGCCATCGTCGCCATGCGCGCCGCCGGGCGCGCGGCGCCGTCGCTGCGGCCGCGCCTCCGCGCCCTCGCGAGGATCGCGCCCGCGTACGCGCGCACGGCGGGCGGCGCCGGCAAGGTCGCCCTGGCAGCCGCCGCGGCGGGTGCCGACCCGTCCCGCCTCGGCGGCGTCGACTACGTCGCGCGCATCCGCGCCCGCTACGCGTCGGGCCGGTACGGGGCGACCGCCTTCGACCAGGCCCTCTCCATCCTGGGCCTGCTCGCGGCGGAGCGTCCGGTCCCGAGGGCGGCGGTGCGGGCCACGCTCGCCGGCCGCGGCGCGGGCGGCTGGAGCTTCGACCTCTCCCGGGGCGGCCGCGACTCCGGTGGACGCAACCTCCCTGGTGATCGAGGCGCTGCGGGCCGCCGGGGTGCCGCGGGGCCACCGGGGGCTGGCCGCGGCCGCCGGCTGGATCCTCGCCCAGCGCAACGGCGAGGGCGGTCTCGCCTCGGCGGGCGGCGGCGGGCCGACGGAGGCCAACGCCACGGCCGGCACGATCCGGGCCCTGCGGGCGCTGGGCCGGCGTCCCCCGGCGGCGACGCTCGCGGCGCTGCGCGCGCTCCAGGAGCGCGACGGCGGCGTGCGCTTTACCGCGGCCGCGGAGGGAAGCCGCCTGCTGGCGACCAACGACGCCGCGGTCGCCTTCGCGGGGAAGGTGTTGCCGGTGCGGTGACAATTCCCGCCGGTGCGGGAACTAGGATTCGCACGATGGCGACCCAGCGCGCACGCCTGCACTTCCAGGCCGAGATCGAGCACTTCCGAGCCGCGCTCGTCGAGATGGCGAGCCTGGTGCTCTCCCAGGTCGAGCGGGCGGTGTCGGCCTGGGAGGAGGTTGACGCCGCGGCGGCGGCCGAGGTGATCGCCGGCGACGACCAGGTCGACGAGCGCTGCGCGGACCTCGATCAGAAGATCTTCAGCCTGCAGCTGCTCGAGGCCCCGGTGGCGAGCGACCAGCGCCTCCTGCACGTGGGCCTGATCGCCGTGATCGCGCTCGAGCGCGTCGGCGACCTGGCCGTCGCGATCGCCGAGGCGTCGACCACGGTGCGACCCGAGGGCGCGGTGCCGGAGGTGGAGGCGCTGATCTCGCGGATGAGCGCGCGCGGCGTCGACACGCTCGCCCGCGCGGTCCAGGCCATCGCGCGGGGCGACGCGGAGCTCGGCGAGGAGGCGGCCGTCGAGGCCGACACCGTCCGCCAGATGCTCGGCGAGGTCATCGCCGCGGTCGCCGCCGCGCCGGACGAGCCGGAGACGCGCGTCTGGTCGGCGTCGGCGGTGCTCGTCGCGCGCCATCTCGAGCGGGTCGCGAACAACGGGGCCGAGCTCGGCGGCCGCGTGCGTTTCCTGGTGAGCGGGGAGCCCTTCACCCGCTCGGCCCCCTAGCCCCTCGGACGGCGCGCCCCGCCGTCAGGCGGAGCCGGGAGAGGGGCGTATGTCCGCCCTAGTCCTTCTCGGCCGCCTCCGACGAGGCCGCGGCGGGCTCGCCCTCCTCGGGCTCGGGCTCGTGCTCGGCCTGCGACCGCTCCGCGCGCTCGAGCGACTCGAGCGCCTCGAGCGCCGAGGCGTCGGCCGACATGGTCCGGATGCTTGTGCGCCGCTCCCGCTTCGCCTTCGCCATCGTTCCTCCCGGGGTCCCGTGACGCCATTGTACCGTGGCGCACAAATCGCCCCCCGGTCAGAGCCTCCCGCCCGCGAGCGCGGCCACGAGCCCCGCGTCTGCCGGGGGAAAGGGCAGGGTGGGGAGGTCGGCGCGGCGTACCCATCGGAACTGCTCGCTACCCAGCGGCCGCGGCCGCTGCCCGCCCTGCCAGCCGCAGCGGAAGAAGCGCAGCTCGAGCGGGCCCGCGTGGGCCGTCCACAGCAGCGCGCCGATGGCGACCTCCACCCCCAGCTCCTCGCGCAGCTCGCGCGCCAGCGCGCGGTCGTCGGTCTCGCCCGGCTCGCGCTTGCCGCCTGGGAATTCCCAGCTGCCGGCATGGCCGGCGGCGGCGCCCCGCTGGCTCACGAGGATGCGCCCGCCCCGCTCGATGACCGCGGCCACGACCACCTGCAGCGCCGGGCTCATCCCGCGGTCCCGGCCGGCGCGAGCCCGTCGTCTCGAGCCTCGGCGAGGCCGTCGGCGACCAGGCTCGCCGCCGCCTCGGGGTCGGAGGCGGCACTGGCCCGGCCCCGCGAGGCGAGCTCCCGCAGGAGCAGGCCCCGCCGCTGGCGCATGGACCCGTCGTACGGCCCCTGGCGGCGGCCCCGTGGGGTCACCTCGGCGACGGTGCCGGCGTCGGCCGCAGGGCACCCGGCGCGCATCGGGCATCCGTCGTCGCACCGCGGCGCCCGGGCCGTGCACCAGAGCCGGCCGAGGTCCATGACCGCCTGGCCGGCCGCCCACCCCGCGCCGGGGGCGCCGGGCCACCCGCCGGGAAAGCGGCGGGCGACGACCCTGGCGGCGTTCGTGTCGAGCGGGAGGACGTCCTCCCCGTCGGCGAAGCAGCGCAGCGCCGCGGCGGTGTACGGACCGACGCCCGGGAGGTCGGTGAGCGCGCCGGGCGCCGGCCAGCCGCGCTCGGCGACGGCCGTCGCGGCCGCGTGCAGGTTCCTCGCCCTCCGCGGGTACCCCAGCCCATGCCACGCGGCGAGCACGTCGCCGAGGCGCGCCGCCGCGAGGTCGGCCGCGGTGGGCCAGCGGCCGACGAAGCGCAGGTAGAAGGGGACGACGCGCGCCACCTGGGTCGCCTGGAGCATGGTCTCGGCGACCAGCACGCGGTAGCGGTCGCGGGTGCCCCGCCAGGGCAGGTCGGCGCCCTCGCGGCGGAACCAGTCAACGAGGCGCGCCACGTCGTCCATGTCCCAAGCGTACGCCGGCCCTCTTGCGGGGCCGGCGGGACAAGCACCTCAGACCGGCGCCGTGTTCGCGATGGTCTTGACCGTTCCGGCGCCCGCCCCGGCGAAGCCGGTGCGCCGGTCTGCCGGAGGCCCCGGCCAGGGGCCGGAGGCGCGCATGGCCGCCCGCGAGAGGCGGCCATCCGCTCTAGGGACGCCAAAGCACCTCCCGCCGCAGCGCGGCGCCCCGGCCGCGCCAGACGACGATCAGGGGAGCGTGGGCCGTCTGGCGGCCCTCGTCGTCGACGGCGAACGGGCCCAGGAACGTCCGCGTCCGCAGCGCCCGGGCGGCGTCCCAGAGGGCGTCCGGGGCGAACGTGCCCGCGAGCTGGGCCGCCCGCTCGGCCAAGAGCCCGGCGGCGAGCGCCTGCGCCGCCGGGTAGTCGCTGCCCGCCGGAAGGGGCACCGGCGGCGGCGGCCCGCCCGGCGCCCACTGGGCGGGGCCGATCCATCCGGCGACGGCGTCCCCGAGCTCGTCCCCCGCGAGGGCGACGCCGCAGACGACGAGCCCTGCCCGCAGGGCCGTGCCCCGCAGGGCGCGGGCGAGCGCCAGGTCGTCCTCGGCCCGGCCGCCGCCGACGAGCCAGCGCGCGCCCGCGTCCTGCGCCGCCCGGACGCAGGCGCCCGGGTCGGCCGGGTCCACGTCGAGCACCGGCGCCCCCTCCACGCCCGCCGCGACGGCCGCGCCGAACTCCCCCGGGCAGCGCGCCACCGCGACGCGCGACGGATCCTCGCCGAGGGCGGCGAGGGCGGCGGGCAGCCCGCGCCAGTAGCTCTCGGCCGGGCCGAGGACGTCGACCAGCCGGGCCCCGGTCCGGGGCACGGCCGCGCCGCCGTGGTTCCAGACGACCTCCGCCCGCCCGGCCATGGCGTCGGCGACCGCCCGCGCCGGCCCGCTGCCGTACGGCCCGAAGACCACGTCGGCGCCGCCGGCCAGCGACCCCAGGAGGCGCGCCGACTCCGCCGGCTCGGAGCGGTCGTCCTCGATGCGCAGGGCCGCGCCGCGCGAGCCGGCCCAGGCCCGCAGCCCGGCCGCCGCCTGGCGGCCCATGACCGCGTACCGGCCGGTCAGGGCGAGGGCCGCGACGGCCCTCAGCGTCACTGCCCGGCCGGCGCCGTGCAGACCAGGGCCACCGCGCAGTCGATCCACGCGAGCACCTCTGCGGTGCGCCAGCCCTGCGGCAGCCGCAGGGCGGAGCCGGGGCCCGCGCCGTCGAGCAGGCGGGCCTCCACGATGGTCACCTCGTCGAGGGCGTCCGGGGCGAGGTCCGCCGGGCGGCGCCCGGCCCGCCGGACGACGTCGAGACCCACGCGCGCGGCATCGCGCCAGTTGCCGGGCGAGAGCACGGCGCGGCTGCGGACGATCCCGCCGGCCACGAAGAAGGCCTCGGCGGTGCCCGCGTCGCGGCCGGGCTCGAGGATGACGGCCGCGCGGCGGGCGGCCCGCCGGGCGCGGGCCAGCGCGCCGAGGACTCCGAGCAGGGCGGCGACCGGGTCCTCCTCGCCGGCCGGGTCGATCTGCAGGCCCCCGTCCGCCACCGCCTCCGCGATCCGCAGGCCGAGCCGGCCGACGGCGGCCGCGTCGCCGGCGAGGAGGGCCTCCACCTCCGCCAGGGCGGCGTCGCGGGCGGCGGGGTCCTGCGCCCCCAGGGGATAGAGCGTGTGCAGGCAGCCGACCGCCTCCCGGGCGAGGCGCTCCGAGCGGATCGGGCCGAAGTAGGCCGCGCCGTCGGCGAGGGCGCGGGGGACCACGTAGAGCCGCGGCGCGAGCTCGCCCAGGCTGATCTTCAGGAAGCGGCCGCCGGCCCCGGCGCCGCGCCGGTTGCATGGGGGGCTCAGGCCCTTGATGAGGTCGTTCTCGCGCAGCAGCGCGGCGAACTCCGACCCGCACACCTCGTGGTCGATCGACTCGAGCCGCTCGAGGGCCCGCCCGATGAGGCGGCCGTGGCGCCCCCCGGGGCCGAAGTAGGCGCGGACGCGCCGGCGGAGGTCGGCGGCCTTGCCGACGTAGAGGGCCCGGCCGCGGCGGTCGCGCATCAGGTAGACGCCGGGCAACGCCGGCAGCTCCTCGGCCAGGGCGAGCTTGTAGGCGTGGCGGGCCCCGCCGGTCCCCGCGAACGCGACCGCGCGCTCCAGCGTGTCGACCCCCCGCTCGGCGAGCAGGCCGAGCAGGACCACCAGGACCTCGGCGGTGGCCTCCGCGTCGGGCAGCGCCCGGTGGATCGGGCGCACCGACGTGTCGGCCCAGCCCGCGAGCGTGCTGAGGTCGTGGCGCGGCACCTGCCCGTCGAGCAGGCGGCGCGCGAGCACCAGCGTGTCGAGCCACGGCTGCGTGAAGTAGCGGCTCGCCAGCCGGCGGCGCTCGTAGTTGAGGAAGCGCAGGTCGAAGGGCGCGTTGTGGGCGACGAGCACGTCCTGGCCGGCGAAGTCGACGAACGCGGCCAGCGCGTCCTCGATGTCCGGGCTCTCGGCGACCATCGCGTCGTCGATCCCCGTGAGCTCGGTCACCACAGGGGGGATCGGGCGGTTGGGGTTGACGAGCGTCGCGAAGCGGTCGACGACCTCCCCGGCGCGCACCCGGACGGCGCCGATCTCGGTGACCTTGGAGAACCCGGGGGAGCCGCCTGTGGTCTCGAGGTCCACCACGCAGAAGGTGGCCGACTCGAGCCCGGCGGACGACCAGTCGGGCGGCGCCAGCCCCACCAGGTCGCGCCCGAGCCACGCGAGCCGGGCGTCGCCATCGACGATCTCGGCCACGAGCCGGCGCTGGAGGCGCTCCGGGCAGCGGCGCAGCCGCAGGAGCTGGGCCGCGACGTGGCCGACCTCGAGCGGCCTGCCGCGCCGCACGATCAGCGCGCAGAGGCGGTCGGGCAGCGAGTCGGCGCCCTCGGCCCCCGGCTGGGGCGTGGGAAGCGGCAGGTGGAGCTGGGTGGCGGGAGGCACCGTCGGGCGACTCTAACGCGGACCTCCGCCGTCACCCCGGAGCGGCGACGTCCTCGGCGGAGAGCGGCTCGGACAGGTCGAGCTCGCCGCCGTCCGGCGCGGGCGCCCGGCCCTCGACGAGGATCCTGACGCGCGCGGTCCCGGCGGCCTCCGCCGCCGTCGTCACGAGCGGCCCCACGACCGCCAGCTCGGCGGCCGACCCTCCGGCGGGGTACCCCTCCTCGAACTCACGGCTCAGGTCGACGGTCGCCACGCCCTCCGCGGCGCCTGCGCCGAGCACGCGCGTGCCGGGCGGCAGGGCCGGGAGCAGCTCGGCGGCCGACGGCCCCTCGGCGAGCGCGAGGACCGCCGCCTCCAGCGGCGACGACGCCCCCGCCGGCGCGGCGCGCGTCTCGGCGACGAGCGCTCCCGCCTCGTCGGCGAACCAGACGATGACGGTCGCGGCGCTCCCGGGCGGCGCCGTGGCCTCCGCCGGCGACCCGCCGTCGCCGCACGCGGCCAGGAGGGCTGCGGCGGCCAGCGCGGCGGCCAGGGGGGCGATCCTCGGAAGGCTTGGCCAGGACATAACCGTGGTGGGCTCCGACGATGGTCCAGTTGCGCCGAGACACCCTATGGGGAGCGATCTCCTATCCGAACGGGGAGTGTTTGCCCCGCGCTCTTCTCGCGGTCCGATGGTTGTCGTACAGTCCGGCGGCTTACGGATCTTTCGCGTCCGTCGTCGTCTCGACCGGTGAACCAGCTGCCCTCGATGATCCCCGCCCGCATCCAGCACGCGCGCCACCTGGTGGCGCTGGGCGTCCTCGCCGCGGGGATCCTGCTGCTGCTCGTGGTGCCGGCGATGGCGTCCGCTCAGACGGCCGCCGCAACCGAGAGCCCCGCCCCCGCGGTGCAGGAGGCGGCGCCCACGCCCGGCGAGCCGGCCACGGCCGAGGAGCAGGCCTCAGGCGACGAGACCGCGCCGGGGACCGAGCCGCCCCCGACCGACCACGCGGCCGGCACCGGCGACCCCGCGCCGCCGCCGGCGGTCACGGAGCCGCCCGCGCCGGAGCCCGCCCCGGCGCCCGCGCCCGACCCGCTTCCCGTGCCGCCCCCCTTGGGCACGCCCGACCCGGCCGCGACGCCGGGCCCCGAGGCGACGCCCGACCCATCCCAGCCGATCGTGCTGCCGGCGGTGCCGAGCCTGCCGGACGCGGCGAGGGCCGCCGGCCCCCAGAAACTCGAGGCAACCCTGCCCGCCGTCCCCGCCGCCCCTGACGTCGTGCCGGTCGAGCCGCCCGCCTCGCCGCCCGACGCCCCCGTGGCGGTCGAGCCCGCGCCGGGCGCGACCGACGCCGGCGCCCCCGCCGCGCTGCCCGCCCACCCGCCGGCGCCGCCGCGCTCGAACTTCCTGGAGGCCTTCGGAGGGATCGAGCGGGCCGGCCCGGATCGCCTGAGCCCCGTGCGCGAGATCGGCGCCGGCCCAGCGGGCCCGGATGCGGACGAGGGGAACCCGTTCGACACGATCGCCGCCCCGGGCGGCCCGGTGCCCGCCGGGTCGAACCTGCTCGCCGTGCTCGCGAGCTACGTCATCCCCGGGGGCGGCGTGCCCACCGCCACCTTCCTGCTGTTCGTCCAGCTCGCGGTGATCCTCGCCGCCTTCTACGCCCCGCGCTCCGGCATCGGCGAGCGCATCCACGCCCTGGGCCGCCTCGGCCCACGGCTCGGCCACAGGACGGTACTGGCAAGACCCGGCTGAGCCACCCCATCGGCCCCACCCGAGGTGCGCCTCGGGGCAGGGGCCCGCGTCCCGCGCCGCTCGCCATTCCGGCGGCCGGCGCATCCGTTCACTCGCGAGAAGATGGGGTAACAGAATGCAGCCGACCAAGGTACTCGTCCTCGGATCCGAGGGGGCCGGGCGCACCGCGCTCCAGCAGACCCTCTCGCGTCTGGGCTACGCCGTGAGCGCCGCCGACGCGCGCCGCGACGCCGCCTCCGGGGACGCCGACATCCTCATGCTGGACCTCCGGGACGACCAGGCCGACTGGGCCGAGATCGCCCCCGGCATCCAGGACGACGACCGCCCGGTGATGATCGTCTCCGAGCGCCCGCGCCCGATCGTGCGCGAGCTCGCCGGCCGCCAGGCCGGGACGATGCTCCTCACGGGCGGGGAGTCCGACGCGGGCTACCGCGTCGCGCTCTCGGTGCTCCGCGCCCTGCGCCAGAGCTCCCTTGCGCGCGCGGCGACCGACAGCCCGAGGAACGGCGCCGCCGCGCGGGTGGCGGCACTGTGAGCGACCCGAGCCCCCTCTTCGAGGGGATCGACACGGTCTTCTACCAGGTGTGCGACATGGACCGTGCGATCGGATTCTACGAGGGCGTCCTCGGCCTCAGGCTGCTCCGTCGCGAGGGTCGCGACTGGGCTGAGCTCGAGGCCGGGGACACCGTCCTGTCCCTCTCGGGCGAGCTCGCCACCAGGCCGCACCAGGGAGGCGCCACGGTGGTCCTGCGCGCCTCCGACATCGCCGCCGTCGAGGCCCGCCTCGCCGAGAGCGGCGTGCAGCGCGGCCCGATCGAGGACATGGGCGGGGCGCGAACGCTCCAGTTCCACGATCCCGACGGCAACGAGCTCGTGGCGCTCCAGCCGCCCGTGGGCTAGGGCGGGGACCGCTCTCCCAGGGCCACGCCGCGCGCCTGCGCGACCGCGGCGACGAAGCCCTCCACGTCCTCCGCTCCCACGGCGACCCGGCTCGCCGGCCACTTCAGCGGAGCACGCACCTCGACGGGCTCGGTGAGCTCGATCAGCGCCGCGGGCCCCGAGGCCCCGACGAAGGCGACCAGGCTCCGGGCGATCCGCGCCCCCAGCCCGCCCCACCACGGCCAGCGCATGGTGCCCACGCCTCCGATGCGGTCGAGCGGGATGTCGGCCCGGCCGAGGACGCCCATCCGCACGAGGAGCCTGCCGCCCTCGATGGAGGCGACCGGCCGGCGGGGCACGAGGAAGAGCGTCGCCCAGCGGCTGCGGCGGATCGGGAAGGTCGTCACGCGCCGCGGAGGCTACGCCGCGGGGGCGAGCTACCATCGATGGCGATAGCGACGAGGAGAGGACGGAGCGTGGCACGACGGCGGTGGTACGGGTCGGACCGGGGTCTGACGACGCGCATGACGCTGACCATCTTCGGCCTCGGCGTCATCTACGTCGCCTTCATCGCCGCGCTGATCGCGGCGGGCACCAGCGCGATCGTGATCCTGGTGATCGCGGGCGGGTTCGCGCTCGCCCAGATCTTCTTCGGCGACAAGATCGCCCTGGCCGCCATGCGCGCGAAGGTGACGGAGCCGCACGAGGCGCCCCGGCTCCACGAGACGATCGAGCGCCTCTGCCAGCTCGCCGACCTGCCCAAGCCGAAGGTCGCCGTCTCGCAGACGGACCTGCCGAACGCCTTCGCCGCCGGCCACAGCCGCAAGAGCGCCACGGTGTGCGTCACGACCGGGCTCATGGAGCGGCTCGAGCCGCGCGAGCTGGAGGGGGTGCTGGCCCACGAGCTGTCCCACATCGCCAACAAGGACGTGATCGTCATGACGGTCGCGGGCTTCCTCGCGACCGTGGCCGGCCTGCTCGTGCGCTTCGGCATCTACAGCGGGATGATGGGAGGGCGCAGCCGCGACAACACGGCCCTCGTCTTCCTGGTCGTCGTGGTGGCCTCGATCGTCGTCTACGTCCTGTCGTTCCTGCTGCTGCGCGCGCTGTCGCGCTACCGCGAGTACGCGGCGGACCGGGGCGCGGCGATCATCACGGGCGCGCCCGCCCAGCTGGCCTCGGCGCTGCAGAAGATCAACGGAGCGATGTCCCGGATCCCCACGCAGGACCTGCGCGCGTCGGAGGGCATGAACGCCTTCTTCATCCTGCCGGCGGTCGCCAAGGGCTTCTCGCTGTCGAGCATCGTCTCGACCCACCCGCCGACCGAGAAGCGGATCGAGCGCCTGCTCGCCATGCAGGCGCAGATCGACGGCTCCCCCGCCGCGGTCATCCCGTAGCCGTGGGCCTGCTGGACGTCCTGCGCGGCCAGCGCGCGCCCAGGCGCGCGGACCTGGACGCGCTGTTCGGCATCGGGAACGCCGCGACGACGCTCGAGGCCGGGCTCGGGATCGTCTCGTCGGGCCGCGCCGGCGTCTGCTTCAGGACGATCGAGGCCGCCCAGTTCACGGCGCTCGTCCGCGAGATCGAGGAGCTCCTGCGCGTCGCGGCGCCCGAGTCGGCGACGACCGTGACCCGCCACGTTGACGAGCACGGCTTCGACTGGGTGGTGATCGAGGACCCCGACGTCGATGACCTCGCCACCACGACCCACATGGTCAGCCAGTCGCTGGAGGAGCGCCTCCTCTCGGAGCGCCTCCTGTGCGCGGTCTTCGGCTTCCGGAGCGAGGGCGGTCCCGTCCAGCTGGTCTACGCGTACAAGCGCGGCACGTTCTACCCCTTCGTGCCGCGAGAGGGACGGCGACGCGACAACGCCCTCGAGCTCCGCCTCCAGGCCGCCCTCTCGGCGGAGCTCCCGATCGAGCCGGAGCTGGAGCGCTGGTACCCCGTGTGGGACTCCCCCGTCGGCGAGGCGCCGGCCGCCTGAGCTCCACCGGGCGCCGGCCCGCGCCCGCGGCGCTGAAACTTGACAGCGCAACAACGTGGAATATGCTTGCTCTAGCAAGCAAATGAACGTCGACACCCTGGAGGGAGCGCAGATGCGTCTCGAGGGGATCCACCACGTCACCGCGATCACCGGCGACGCGCCGAGGAACGTGGACTTCTACACGCGGGTCCTCGGCCTGCGCCTGACCGCGAAGACGGTCAACCAGGACGACCCGCGCGTGTACCACCTCTTCTACGGGGATGAGCTCGCCCGGCCCGGCTCCGATCTGACGTTCTTCGAGTATCCGGGGGCGAGTCCGGGCCGGACCGGCGCGGGGATGGTGCACCGGATCGTGTGGCGTGTCGGCTCGCGCGACGCGCTCGACTTCTGGGAGCGGCGGCTCCAGGCCGAGGGCGTCGCGCTCGAGCGGGCACGGGGCTCGCTGCGGTTCGCGGACTTCGAGGGGCTCTCCCACGAGCTCATCGTGAACGCCACCCAGGACGAGCCGCTCGTCGCCCAGCACCCGGAGATCCCGGCCGGGCTCGCCGTGCAGGGCTTCGAGGGCGTGCGCGCCCACAGCTTCGAGCCGGGCTCGACGGCGGCGCTGCTCGAGCAGCTGATGGGTGCGGAGCGCGGCGAGGGCCAGGTCTGGGAGCTCCGCGGCGAGCGCCGCGGCGGCTGGATCGCCCTCGATCCCGCGCCGTCCGAGCGAGGACGGCAGAGCGCCGGGACCGTCCACCACGTCGCGTGGGGCACGACCGACGCCGAGCAGGGCGCCTGGGTCGAGCGGCTGAACGAGGCCGGCGTCCCCAACAGCGGCATCATCGACCGGCACTACTTCCACTCGCTCTACTTCCGCGAGCCCGGCGGCGTGCTGTTCGAGCTCGCGACCGAGGAGCCGGGGTTCACCGTCGACGGCCCCGTGGAGGAGCTGGGCCGCAGGATCATCCTGCCGCCCTGGCTCGAGCCTCAGCGGGCCGCCGTCGAGGCGCGGCTCACGCCGCTCCCCGACCCCCGCGCCGGCTGGGCGCCGGTGGCGAGCTGACGATGGACGCCGGCGTGTTCGACCGGCCGCGCCGAGCTCGGCTTCGCGCACGTGCTCGTGCCCGGGAGCGGCGGCTGGACGCTGCTGCTCCTGCACGGCACGGGCGGTGACGAGCGCCAGCTGCTCGACCTCGGCCGCCGGCTCGCGCCGCGGGCGTCGTTGCTCAGCCCCCGCGGCAAGGTGCTCGAGGGAGGCGTCGCGCCTCGCTTCTTCCGTCGTCACAGCCTCACCGAGCTCGACGTCGCGGACCTGATGGAGCGCACGGACGAGCTCGCCGGGTTCGTGCGCGCGGCGGCGGCCGCCTACGAGCTCGACCCCGCCCGCATCGTCGCGGTGGGCTACTCGAACGGCGCGAACATCGCCTCGAGCCTGCTCCTCCGGCAGCCCGGCGTGCTGCGCGGCGCCGCCCTGCTCCGGCCGACGCTGCCCTACGAGCCCGACCCCGACCCCGCGCTGCCGCTGAGCGGGGTGGACGTGCTCGTGGCGGCGGGCAGGCACGACCCGTACGTCCCGCTCGCGAAGGCGGAGCGTCTGGCCGAGGTGCTGCGGGCCCGCGGCGCCGAGGTCGGCTACCGCGCCGGCGGGGCCGGGCACGAGCTGGGAGACGACGACCTCGCCGATGCCGCCGGCTGGCTCGCGGCCCTCACGGGGGACGACGGGTGAGGGCCGGTACGCGCGAGGCAGAGGCGTGCGCCTACATCGTCGGCGACGACGGCCTCGCGCGCTGGACCGACGTGCACGGACGCGCCTGGCTCGGGCTGCTGCAGACCTCCCGGCGGCTCGTACGCGAGCTCGACGCCGAGCTCGAGACCGGGCACGGGCTCTCGCTCAGCGGGCTCGAGCTGCTCGGCCGCCTGGCCGCGGCCGACCGCCGGCAGCTGCGGCTGTCGGCGCTGGCGAGCCAGACGGGCCTGAGCCTCAGCCGCGTCTCGCGCATCGTCGGCTCGTTCGAGCGCCGCGGGCTCGTCGAGCGGCGCGACTGCCCCGAGGATGCGCGCGGCACCTACGCGTGGCTCACGGAGGATGGGCTCCGGCTCGCGCGGGAGGCCCAGGCCGCCCACTTCGACGACGTGCAGGCCCGCTTCTTCGACCGGCTGGACGACGAGAAGCTCCACGCGCTCGCGGAGATCTTCGCCGGATTGGAGCAGCGGGAGCGCTAGCTCGGTATCAGGCCTTCCGAGGAGAGCAGCTCGCGGGCCTCGGCGAGGGTGGTGCCGTGGCCCGGGACGATGGCGTCGGACCCCTCCAGGTCGTCTGCCGGGAGCGGCTTCCCGAGGCGCTGGATCGCGTTGACGAGCTCCGTGAGGGCGGCCTGGAAGCCCGCCTCGTCGCCGGCGTCGGCCGCCGCCTGGACGCGGTCGTCGATCTCGCTCGCGGTGGCGAACGCTGCATCGTCGAGGCGGTACTGCCCCTCGCCGAGGACCCGGACGATCACTGCTTGGCCTCCTCGCCGCTGCCGAGCTGCTCGGGGGCCGGGCCCCCGGAGCCGAGCTCGGCCTTCATCTGCTCCAGCTCGGCATCGACGCCGCTCGTGGCCGTGAGCTGCTCCAGCTCGCGGTCGATGGAGTCGCGCCCGTCGGTGAGGTCGGTGAGGGCCCCCGTCTCGATCAGCTCGTCGATCGCGCCGGCCCGCGCGCGCATGGTCTCGGTCTTGTTCTCCGCGCGCTCGATCGCCAGCCCGACGTCGGCCATCTCCTCCGAGACGCCGGTGACGGCCTCGCCGATCTTGGTCTGGGCCTCGGCGGCCGTGTACTGGGCCTTGATGGTCTCCTTGCGCGTGCGGAAGGCCTCGACCTTGGCCGTGAGGCGCTGCTCGGCGACGACGAGCTTGTCCTGCTCCTCCTGGAGCTGCACGCGCTGCTGGTCGATGGACTGCAGCTGGAGCTGCACGCCCTTCTTGCGCTCGAGGGCGACGCGCGCCAGGTCCTCGCGGTTCTGCTGGAGCGCCGTGCGGGCCTGGCCGTCGAGCTTCTCGACGCTCTGCTCGAGCTTGGCCGCCTGGAGCTCGAGGCGCTTCTTGCTGGTGGCCACGTCGGCCACGCCGCGGCGCACCTTCTGCAGCATCTCGAGCTGCTTCTCGTACGAGTAGTCGAGGGTCTCGCGGGGATCCTCGGCGCGGTCGAGGGCCTTGCTGGCCTTCGCCTTGACGATCGTGGTGAACCGGCCCATCAGGCCCATCGCGCCGCTCCTTCCCCCACCCTCACAGGAGGGTCGAGGATAGCATCGGGCCATGGGCCCACCGCCGCTCTCCGGCCTGCGCGTGCTCGATCTCTCGCACAACCTCGCCGGGCCGCTGACGGCCATGCACCTGGGCGACCTGGGCGCCGAGGTGATCAAGGTCGAGCGGCCCTCGGGCGACGAGTGGCGCGAGCACGAGCGCGTGCCCGGCCGGCCCGGCCGCAGCCGGCACTACGTCCAGGCCAACCGCAACAAGCGCGCCGTCTGCCTCGACCTGACGCGCCCCGGGGCGGGCGAGGTCCTGCGCGATCTGGTCGTCCGCGCCGACGTGCTCGTCACCAACATGCGGCCCGGGGTCGCCGAGCGCCTCGGGTTCGGCTGGGAGGAGTGCCGGAGGCTCAACCCGGCCCTGGTCTACTGCGCCATCTCCGCGTTCGGGGCCGACGGGCCCCGCGGCGGCCGGCCCGGCTACGACATCCTCGCCGAGGCGCTGGCGGGCTTCATGCCCCCGAGCCTCGCGCCGCAGGGCGAGGCGCCGCGCTCCTCCCCGATCCCGATCAACGACACCGCGCTGCCGCTCCTGGCGTGCACCGGGATCCTGGCCGCCCTCATCGAGCGCGGGCGCAGCGGCCGGGGGCAGCTCGTCGAGGCCAGCGTGCTCGGCACGGCGGTGGCGCTCAACGCCCACTCGCTGGTGAGGATCGAGAGCCTCCCGGAGCACGGCGTGCCGACGTTCTCGCGGGCGTTCTATCGCGCCTACCGCACGGCCGACGGCTGGCTGGCGGTCGCGGCCTACGCCGAGCGCCTCGCGCACCGCTTCTGCGCCGCCCTCGGCCTGCCCGGCCTGCTCGACGCCCCGCCATGGGACGACCGCGCCGCCCGCGTCGAGCGCCAGGACGAGCTGATGGCCCTCTTCGCCCCGCGCTTCCTCGAGCGCACGACCGCGGAGTGGGACGGGGCGATGGCCGAGGCGGGGGTGCCGGCCGCGCCGGTGCGCGAGCGCGACGACCTCTTCGACGACCCCCACGTGAGGGCGACGGGGCTGGTGGAGGAGGTCGAGGACGCCGAGCTCGGCACGCTGACCATGACCGCCCCGGTGGTGCGCCTCTCGGACACCCCCGGCACGATCCGGTTCACGGGGCGCCGGCTCGGGGCCGACACCCGCGAGGTGCTCGCCGAGCTGGGCCGCTCGGCGGAGGAGATCGCCCGCCTGGAGGAGGCCGGCGCGGCCGTGAGCGCGCCGTGAGCGGGCTGCGGCGGGTGCGGGTGCGGGTCCACGGCAGGGTGCAGGGGGTCTTCTTCCGCGAGAGCACCCGGCGCGCCGCCGCCGCGACCGGCGTCGCCGGCTACGCGCGCAACCTCTCCGACGGCAGCGTGGAGGCGGCCTTCGAGGGAGCCCCGGAGGCGGTGGAACGGCTCGTCGCCTTCGCCCGCGTCGGCCCGCCGGACGCGGAGGTGCGCGAGGTCGAGGTCGCCGACGAGCCGCCCCAGGGCATCAGCGGCTTCTCGGTCGACTGACCCTCAGGAGCCGGTCTTGCAGAGCCTTAGCCAGATGCTCGGGCCGAAGTAGAGCGGGGCGAGGGCCGGCTGCAGGCGCCGCTCGAGCCAGAGCAGGACGGAGGTGCTCAGGAACCGCTTGACGGCCGGGCTGCGGAGATTGGAGCCGCTGAGCACGGCCTCGACCGCGAAGCCGGCCCGCTCGAGGAGCGCGAGCAGGACCTCCGGGTGGTGGTTCACGAACGGCACCCCGCGGCGGCCGCGGCCCGCCGACCCGGCGATCTCGACCGGCCCGCGCGGGATCCGCCGGCCCCGGACGGTGTAGCGGACGCGGTTGAGGGCGTGGCTCAGGTTCGCGAACTCCAGCACCAGCGTCCCGCCGGGCCGCAGCACCCGCCCGATCTCGGCGAGCTCGGGAGCCGGGTCGGGGATGTGGTGCAGCACGCGAACGAGCATCGCCATGTCCACCGACCCGTCGGGCAGCCGCAGGTCGGCCGCCTGCGCCGGCAGGCACCGCACCGCGGGCGCGTCGCGCAGGTAGGAGCGGGCGAGGCCGAGCTGCTGCTCGCTGGGCTCGGCGAGGATGACCTCGTCGCAGTACCCCAGCAGGTGCCGCGACAGCCGCCCGTACCCGCCCCCGACGTCGAGCGCCCGCTGGAAGCGCCGGCCGGCGAGCAGCCGGTCGATGGCCGCCTGCTCGGCCGCGTGCTCGTAGTCCCGCCCGCGCCAGTACTCCCGGTAGTCGAAGGCCGGGTCGTCGTAGTGGTCGGCGCGGGGTGCGAGCGTCGCCATGTCGCCTCGTTTCGGTGGCCGCGGACAACCGCACATTCGCCGCCCCGGCGGCTCTTCATGCCGGCCGGACGCACACGCAACATCCCTCGCAACGCCTGGCTTCGACTGACACCCTTGGAGCGGCCCGATGCGCATCCTCGTGACCACCCGCGGCAGCTCCGGACACCTCCTGCCGCTCGCGCCGATCGCGGATGCCGCCGCCGCGGCGGGACACGACGTCATGGTCGCGGCGCAGCGCCAGCATCGGGCGAACGTCGAGGCCGCGGGGCTGGCGTTCACGCCGGTGGGCGATCCGCCCGAGGAGGCGTGGAAGCCGCTGATGGGTCAGTTCGCGCAGCTGGACCTCGACGCGGCCAATGCGTTGATGATCGGCGAGTTCTTCGCGGGGATCGACACGCGCGCGGGTCTTCCCGATCTGCTGAGGATCGTCGAGGCCTGGAGGCCGGACGTCATCGTCCGCGAGAGCTGGGAGTTCACCTCCACCATCGCCGCGGAGCTGCACCGGGTGCCGCTCGCGCGCGTCGGGCTCGGGCTGATGTCGGTCGAGGAGCTCTCCGTGGCGATCGCCGCGCCGGTTCTCGACGGGGTCCGCTCGGAGATGGGGCTGCCCCCGGACCCCTCCGGTGACCGCCTGCGCGACGGGCCGTACTTCACCGCGATGCCGGAGCTGATCGAGCGTCCGCCCGCCCGGGCCGCGCCGCCGGTCCACCGCTTCCGGACGCGACCGGCCGAGGCCGTGCCGCCGCTGCCGGACTGGTGGCCGGGCAACGCCGATCCGCTCGTCTACGTGACCTTCGGCTCGGTCACGGCCGAGCCGCACCTGCCCTTCTTCCCCGCGCTGTACCGGGCCGCGATCGACGCGCTCGCACCGCTACCCGCCCGCGTGCTCGTCACGATCGGCCGCGGCAGCGACCCCGAGGAGCTCGGACCGCGGCCTCCCCGCGTGCGCGTCGAGCAATGGGTGCCGCAGGACGCGGTCGCGCCGCACGCCGCGGCGATCGTGTGCCACGGCGGCTACGGCTCCACCCTCGGCGCGCTCTCCCACGGGGTGCCGCTCGTTGTCCTGCCGCTGTTCAGCACCGATCAGTGGGCCAACGCCGACGCCGTGGCGGGCGTCGGCGCCGGCCTCGCCCTCGACGGCGAGCGGCGCACGCGTCGCGTCCTGGGCCTCCCGAGTGCCGAGACGCTCGGAGGGCTCGCCGGAGCGGTTCTGAGCGTGCTGGGGGACGCCGCCTACCGGCGCGCCGCCGAGCGGGTCGCCGATGCCATTCGCGCGCAGCCGCCCGTCGATCACGCGGTGGACGTGCTGGCGGGGCTGCCGGCGTCCTGACGGGTCAGCGCAGGTCGAGCACCTCGCGGGAGCGCAGGTGGGTGAGGACCTTTCGCTTCACCCGCTGGAGCGCGTTGTCAACCGTCTTCGGCGTGTGGCCGATGCGCTGGGCGATCTCCTCGTAGGAGCGGCCCTCCAGGTACATCGTCAGGACGTCGCCCTCGAGCTCGGACAGGGACTCGCCCAGGCACTCGACCAGGCTGCGCAGCTCCTCCGACGAGATCACCTGCGTGATCGGGTCCACGACGGGGTCGCCGGGGAGCACCTCGGCGAGGCTCATCTCCTGGTCGCCGCTCGCGCCGGCGCGCGTGTGGCTGAAGGAGACGTAGGTGTTGAGCGGCGTGTGCTTGTTGCGCGCGGCCGTCTTGATCGCCGTGATGATCTGGCGCGTGACGCACAGCTCCGCGAACGAGCGGAACGAGGCCTCGCGATCGGAGCGGTAGTCGCGGACGGCCTTGAACAGGCCGATGAGGCCCTCCTGGACGAGGTCCTCGCCCTCGCCGCCGGCGAGGAAGTACGCGCTCGCCTTCATGCGGACGAAGCCGCGGTAACGCTCGATCAGCTGGTCCATTGCAACGGAATCACCGTTGCGAGCACGTCCGACGAGGGCCCTGTCCTGGATCTCGACCCACGGTTGAGAATGACCTGGAGCGGTCCTCTCAGCTCGTGCTGAGGCGGCGAGTGGTTGTGCCGAGAACGCCCTGGCCATGCGGATCTCTCCCACGTCAGCCGCGAAGAATCAAGCTGAACTCAACCGTTTGGATCGCCGGAGTTGGGCATTGTTATCGTCCGCACAAAGCCGCGTCAACGCCAGAATGACGCTCAGAGCGTCAATTCGCGTTGCGAAGCGCCTCGAAGACCAGGAGGCCTGCGGCGACCGAGATGTTGAGGGACTCCACGCGACCGGCCGTCGGGATCGTCACCAGGCGGTCGCAGGCGTCGCGGACGCGCGGCCGCAGGCCGGATCCCTCCGACCCGAGGACGAGCAGGGGGTCGGCCGGCCACGGGATCGTCCGGTAGTCGTCCCCGCCCGCGGGGTCGGCTCCGAGGGCCTGGCGGCCGGACCGCGCGTCGTGTACGAACGCCGCCACGCTCCCGACCCGGGCGATCGCGAGCCACTCGACCGCCCCGGCCGAGGCCTTGGCGACGGCGGGCGTCACGCCCGGGCCGCCGCGCCGGGGGATGGCGAGCCCCGCAGCCCCGGCGCACTCGGCGACGCGGGCGATCGCGCCGACGTTGCGGGGGTCGTGGGCGCCGTCGAGGCACACGAGCGGCCCGGGCCGGTCCAGCAGATCCTGGACGTCGGCGTACGGGTAGGGGCCGGTCAGGACGGCCACGCCCTGGTGCTCGGGGGTGCCCGCCCACCGGCTGAGCTCGTCGCGCGAGGCCTCGCGCACCGGCAGGCCGCGCAGCCACGGCTCGCGGGCGATCCGGGGCAGGGCCCGCACCTCGTGGGCGGGGCGGCGGGCCGCGGTCAGGAGCTCGCGCACCGGGTTGCGGCCGTAGACGACCTCGCGGTCGGTGGCCGTCCGGTGGCGGGGGCGGCTCATGCCGGCCGGACCTGCGGGCCCTCCGGCGTGTCGGTGATCTCGAACCCGAGCGTGCGGATCCGGTCGCGCGCCGCGTCGGCGGCCGCGAAGTCGCCCGCGGCGCGGGCGTCCTCGCGCCGGCCAAGCAGCTCCATCACCTCGTCGGGGACGACGGGAACCGGTCCCGGGTCGATCGAGGCGAGCCCGAGCACGTCGAGCAGCTCGAGCAGCTCGCGGCGCGCGTCGCGGAGCTGGCCGGCGCCCGCCTCGCTCCCCGCGATCGCCCGATTCGCCGCGCGGACCAGGTCGAAGAGGGCGGCGAACGCCGCCGGCGTCCCGAAGTCGTCGTCCAGGGCGTCGAAGAAGGCGCCGCGGCTCTCGACGACGGCCCTCGTGAGCTCGGGGTCCGTCCCCTCGCCGCGCCCGGCGGTCGCCCTGTCGAGCGCGCTCAGGGCGTTGCGCAGGCGCTCGACGACGGCGGCCGCCTCCCCCATGCGCTCCTCCGAGAAGGGCAGCCGCGACCGGTAGTGGCTCGTCAGGAAGAACGCGATCACCACCTCCGCCGGCCAGCGATCGAGGACCTCGGACAGCGGGGCGATGTTGCCGACGCTCTTGCTCATCTTCTCGTCGCCCAGCTCGAGCATCTCGTTGTGCATCCAGATGGCCGCCATGCGGCCGCCGTGGGCGCCCTCGGACTGGGCGATCTCGTTCTCGTGGTGCGGGAAGACCAGGTCGATGCCGCCCCCGTGGATCTCGAAGCTCTGCCCGAGGGTCGCCTCGGCCATCGCCGAGCACTCGATGTGCCAGCCCGGGCGGCCCGGCCCCCAGGGGGACTCCCACCAGGTGTCCTCGTCGGGCTTGCGCCCCTTCCAGAGCGCGAAGTCGAGCGGCGACTCCTTGCCGGGCCCCGGCTCCTGCGGCTCCATCTCGTCGAGCCGGCGGCCCGACAGCCTGCCGTACCCGGGGAAGCGCCCGACCCGGTAGTAGACGTCGCCGCCGGACGGGTAGGCCAGGCCCACATCGACCAGCGTGCCGATCAGCTCGAGGATCTGGGGCACGGTCTCGGTCACGGTGGGCTCCGCGTCCGGCCGTCCGAGGCCCAGCCGGTCCGTGTCGGCGACGTAGGCGGCCGAGTAGCGGCGCGCCAGCTCGTCGCTGGGCACGCCCTCGGCGCGGGCCGCGGCGTAGATCTTGTCGTTGACGTCCGTCAGGTTCGAGACGAGCCTGACTCTGAGGCCCCGGCGCTCCAGGTAGCGCTTGAGGGCCGAGAAGACCACGAAGGGCCGGGCGTTGCCGATGTGGATGGGCCCGTAGACCGTCGGCCCGCAGACGTAGATGCGCACGACCCCGCCCGGCCCCGGCTCGAGCGGCTCGCGCCGCTTGGTGAGGGTCGAGTGGAGCCTCGGGCCGCCCCCGTCGGGGGTCACGGGCCCTCCAGGAGGGCGACCGCGTGGCACGCGACGCCCTCGCCGCGGCCGAGGGCCCCCATGCCGTCGCTCGTCGTGGCGTGGACGCCGACCGGGGCGCCCACGATCTCGGACAGCGCGGCCTCCATGGCCGCGCGGTGGGGGGCCAGGCGCGGCCGCTCGCAGACCACCACCGCGTGGGCGTTCACGGCGGACCACCCCTCCCCCGTCACCCGGTCCATGACGACCGACAGCAGGCGCGCGCCAGAGGCTCCCTCCCACGCCGGGTCGCCGGAGGGGAAGACGGCGCCGATGTCGGGCTGCGCGGCCGCGCTCAGGAGCGCGTCGCAGAGCGCGTGGGCGACCACGTCGCCGTCGGAGTGGCCCACGAGGCCCTCGTCGTGCGGGATGTGGACCGTCCCCAGCATCAGCGGCCGGCCGGGGCCGAACCGGTGGGCGTCGGCGCCCGCGCCGATCCTCATCCCCATCTGATCGGGACCTGGGTGGCCTGCCGCCGCGAGAAGCGGGTGATGGTCTCGTAGCCCGCGCCGCGGAGGGCGGCGACGGCCGTGGCGTAGTCGCGCGCGACGTCCTCGGGACGGTGTGCGTCGCTCGACAGGGTCGCCGGCACCCCCGCCTGCCGGAAGCGCGCCAGCAGCGCCGGCTCCGGGTAGAGCTCGCCCACGGGCTTCCGCAGGCCGGCCGAGGAGCACTCGACCGCGACCCCCGTCGCCGCGATCGCGACGACGGCCTCGTCCATGGCGTCCTGGAGCGACGCGGGGAGGCGGCTGCCGAAGACCTTCGGCAGGTCGGGGTGGGAGAGCACGTCGAAGAGCCCCGACTCGGCGGCGGCGACCAGCTCGGCCAGGTACGCCGACCACACCTCCTCCGCCGGGCGCCCGCCCCAGTCGGCGGCCCCGGGGTCATCGACCGTCAGCGGGCCGATCCAGTGCACCGACCCCAGCACGACGTCGAAGGGCCGGGCCTCGAGGAACGCGGCGATCTCGGCGCGGCGGTGGGCCAGCCAGTCCATCTCGATCCCCAGCAGCACCGGCAGGCCCGACGCGCCCGCACCCAGGACCGCCTCGCAGTATGCGTCGGCGTCCTCGGTCGCCTCCTCGCGCCACCAGGGGTCCTCGTTCCAGTCCCGCGCCTGCGCGAAGCGGTAGACGTGCTCGGTGATGGCGATCTCGGAGACCGCCCGCGTCCGCGCGCGAGCGGCGTAACGCCCGATCCACGTCCGAGACAGGTGGCCGCCGTCGGCCTCCCAGGCGGCTGCGGCGTCGGCACGCGCCCCGGCCCCGTCGGGCTGGAGGTGCATGTGGTAGTCGGTCAGCACGGCCGCGGAGACTATCCGCCGTCCAGGAGGTGCTCCGCGAGGGCGAGGTCGGCCCGCGTGGTGACCTTGAGGTTGGGTCCCGGCGTCGGCACGAGGCGCACCCGCCCCCCGATCGCCTCGACCAGGGAGGCGCAGTCGGTCGCCGCCGCCAGCCGGCCCTCGTCGCGGGCCCTGGCGACGGCGTCGCGCAGGACGCGCGACCAGAAGGCCTGGGGCGTCTCGGCCGCCCAGAGCGGGGCCCGGTCGACCGTCCCGGCGATCACCGGGATCGCGCCGCCGTCGCCGCGCTTGAGCGTGTCGGCGACAGGCCGCGCGGCGATCGCGCCGTCGGCGTCGTCGAGGCCGGCGACCACCGCGGCGACGATCGCGGGCGTCAGCAGCGGGCGGGCGGCGTCGTGCACGAGCACGACCCGGCTCCCGGCAGGGATCGCGTCCAGGCCCGCGGCGACCGACTCGGCGCGGCTGGCGCCCCCCGCCACGACGGCCCCGGCGCCGCCCTCACCCCGCACGACGGCCTCGACGTCGGACATCCGGTCGGCCGGGGCGGTCACGACGATCGCATCCACCTCGGCGCTCGCCGCGAGGGCGGCGAGGCTCCACGCGAGCAGGGGCCGGCCGGCCAGCGGGACGAGGGCCTTCGGCACCGGCGCGCCCATGCGGACGCCCGACCCCGCCGCGACCAGGATCGCGGCGGTCGTCGCCGCGAGGCCGTCGCTATCGTGGGACGCCATGGGCCTGCACGTTGGCACATCGGGCTGGGCCTACCCGGAGTGGAGGCCGGCCTTCTACCCCGAGGGCCTGCCGCAGGACCTCTTCCTGGGCCACTACTCCTCGATCCTGTCGGCCTGCGAGATCAACGCGACCCACTACCAGCTTCAGCCGGAGGACGTCGTCGCGCGCTGGGCCGGTCAGACGCCGGAGGCCTTCCGCTTCGCGGCCAAGGCGCACCGCCGCCTGACTCACGTCCGCGCCCTGCCGCCCGCCCGGGGCGGCGAGGCCTTCATGGCGCGCTTCCTGGAGTCGCTGACGCCGCTCGGCGCCAAGCTCGGCGCCGTCCTCGTGCAGTTTCCGCCGACGCGGGAGCGCGACGACGAGGTGCTCGAGGCGTTCCTCGCGTGCCTGCCACCGGGGCTGCCGGTCGCCCTCGAGTTCCGCCACGAGTCCTGGCTCGCGCCGGAGGTGGAGGAGCGCATCGCCGCTGGCGGCGGCACCGTCTGCGTCTCTGAGACGCTCGGGCTGGTGCCGCCGCGGCTCCCCAAGGGGCCGCTCGGCTACGTCCGCCTTCGCGCCGACCGCTACTCGCCCGAGGCCCGCGACGCCTGGCGCGACTTGCTCGAGCGCGAGGCTGCCGACCGCCCCGTCTACGCCTTCGCCAAGCACAAGGGGCTCGAGGCCGGCGACCCATTCGGCGGCGTCGGCCTCGCGGAGTGGCTCCTGGAACAGGGGCGCTCGCTCATGGTGCCGCCGGCGCCCGAGGTGTCAGGATAGTCCGGTGCGGCGCGTGAACCTCGCGGATCCGGCCTTCGACGACGAAACCGTCCGCCCCGACGGCTTCCGGGCCCGCCGGTTCCCCACGCGCGGCCGGCTCGGGGCCGGGAGGACCGGTGCGACCCTCTACGAGATCCCGCCCGGGCAGGCCGTCTGCCCGTACCACTACGAGTACGGCGAGGAGGAGTGGGCGCTGGTGATCGACGGGACGCCGACGGTGCGGACGCCGGCGGGCGCCGAGCGCCTCGAGCCCCTCGACCTCGTCTTCTTCCCGACCGGCCCCGAGGGCGCCCACCAGATCCGCAACGACTCGGACGCGGCGGCGCGGGTCCTGATGTGGTCGGAGGTCGCCTACCCCACCGCCACGGCCTACCCGGACAGCGACAAGATCGGCGTCTGGACCCCGGACGGCGAGGAGGACCTGATCGTGCCCCGCTCGGCCGGAGCCGACTACTACGACGGGGAGGCCTGAGCGCCCGGGAGCTTGGTGAAGATCATCTTCCCCGATGGGCTCTGCAGGACGGAGGTGACCTCGACCGCGATCTCCGTGCCCACCGCCGAGCGGCCGCCCTCGACGACGATCATCGTGCCGTCCTGCAGGTAGCCGACGCCCTGGTCGTACTCGCGCCCCTCGCGGATGACCTTCACCCGCAGCTCCTCTCCGGGCAGGACCGCCGGCTTCAGGGCGTTCGCCAGCTCGTTGACGTTCAGCACCTCGACGCCCTGGATCTGGGCGACCTTGTTCAGGTTGTAGTCGGTGGTGACGATCGAGCCCCCGACGTCCTGGGCCATGCGCACGAGCTTGGCATCGACGTCGTCGAGGTCCGGGTAGTCGGCCGCCTTCACCGAGAACCCGCCGTTGGAGGACGACTTCAGCTCCTCCACGATCTCCAGGCCGCGCCGGCCGCGGGCCCGCTTGAGGACGTCGCTCGAGTCGGCCACCCGCTGCAGCTCCTCGAGCACGAAGTCGGGGACCACGATCGCCCCCGACAGGAAGCGGGTCTTCATCACGTCGACGAGCCGGCCGTCGATGATGGCGGAGGTGTCGACCAGGCGGGTGGGCACGTTCGCAGCCGGAGACCGTGAGCGGATCCCGAGCAGGCGCAGGATGTCGAGGTGCTTGCGGGCGGCGACCCGGCTGAACAGGTACGCCACCAGCAGCACGATCGGCACCAGCACGTAGGGCCCGATGATCGGGACCTGCGCGACCGCCACCCCGACCAGGGCGGCGGCGACCAGCCCGACCACCAGGCCCAGGGCCCCAACCGTGAGCTCGGCGGCCGAGCGGCGGTCGGCCGCGCGATCGATCGCCCGCAGGCGGTTGCGGAGGAAGCGACCGAGGAGGCTGCCGATCAGCCAGCCGACCGCCGCGCCGACGACGATCATGGCCGCGCCGACGGCGTAGCGCCACGGGGAGGAGAACCAGTCCTCGAGCGGCAGCGCCACCGCGCCTTGGTACGCGCCGAGGCCGCAGAGGATCGCGAGGACGGTCCCGCTGACGACGATCAGCACCGTTCCATCACCTCATCGCCTGCCCCCCAGGCGATCCCCCTCGTCATCTCCCATGCTCCCCCGTCGACCCCTTTGGCGCCCCTTCCCGTCTACGTGAGCAGCACCAGCCGCTAGTCCACCAGCGCTCCGGCCGCCCGGGTGCCCGCGCCGCCGGGGCCGCGGCGCTGGCCGATGTCCTCCAGGAGGTTCTCCAGGAAGTCGATGGCCTCCTGCTCCTCCATGTCGCGGGCGTACATCAGCTCGCTCGCGAGGATCTTCTTGGCGCGACCGAACATCTGCTTCTCGCCGGTCGACAGCCCCTTGTCCAGGTCCCTGATCGACAGGTTCCGGACGACCTCGGCCAGCTCGAAGATGTCTCCGGTCTTGATCTTGTCGCGGTTGTGCTTGAAGCGACGGTTCCAGTTCTTCGGCATCTGCGTGCCGTCGTCGCGGAGGACCGCAAGGACCTCGTCAACCGTCTCCTCGCCGATGACCTTGCGGAGCCCCGCCTTGTCGGCGTTCTCCGTCGGGACCATCACGGTCATGTCGTTATAGAGGATCTGGATCGTGAGGTACTCACGGCGCTGGCCGAGGATCTCCTTGAGCTCCTTCTTGACGATCTTCCCGGCGCCGTGATGCGGGTACACGACCTTGTCGCCGACTTCGTACAACCGCTTCCCCTCTCTCGTCATGGCAGGACAGGCCCGGTCATCGGGCGAACGCGGCGTCGAGGGCCTCCTGCACCCCCGGCACCGCTCGAAGGACAGGTGGCGCGGGCGACCCGGGGTCCGACCCCGAATGGCCCGGCGGCATGATCGCCGCCTCGATCCCGTGGCCGGCCGCCGCGGCGAGCCGGCGCACCGAGTGCCCCGCCGGCCGCACGGCCCCGGTGAGGCCCAGCTCCCCGAAGGCGACCGTCCCGGCGGCGATCGGCACCCCCCGATGGGCGCCGGCCACGGCGAGCGCGATCGCCAGGTCGGCCGCGGGATCGAATGCCCGCGCGCCGCCGGCGACGCTCACGAAGACGTCGGCCTCGCCGAGCCGCAGCCCGCCGTGCCGCGACAGCACCGCGATCACCTGGGCCAGGCGCGTTCGGTCCACCCCGATGGCGACCCGCCGCGGCGGCACGACCGCGGTGGGACCCACGAGCGCCTGCACCTCGACCAGCAGCGCCCGGCTCCCCTCGATCGCGGGGAAGACGCACGATCCGACCCGCTCCCCCGCCTCGGACAGGTACAGGCGGGTGGGGTCGTCGACGGGCTCGAGCCCGCGCGCGCCCATCTCGAAGACGCCGGTCTCGTTGGTCGAGCCGAACCGGTTCTTGGTGGCGCGCAGCACGCGGTGGGCGCGCAGGTCGTCGCCCTCGAACGACAGCACGCAGTCGACCAGGTGCTCCAGGGTGCGCGGCCCGGCGAGGGCCCCGTCCTTGGTGACCTGGCCGACCAGCAGGATCGTGATGCCGCGCTCCTTGGCGACCCGCATCAGCTCGACGGTCACCGCGCGCACCTGGCTCGGGCCCCCCGGGGCCCCCTCGACGGCGTCGGAGCACAGCGTCTGCACCGAGTCGACCGCGCAGACCTGCGGCGCGAGCGTCTCCAGAGCCGAGAGCACCGCCTCCAGGCGGGTCTCCGCGAGCACCCGGATGGGGCCGCAGTCCACGCTCAGGCGCTCGGCGCGGCCGCGCACCTGCGCCGGAGACTCCTCCCCGGTGACGAGCATCGCGCGCTCCGGCGACGCGAGGCTGGCCAGCGCCTGAAGCACCAGGGTGCTCTTGCCGATGCCGGGCTCCCCGCCGATCAGGACGAGCGAGCCGGGCACGAGGCCTCCGCCGAGGACCCGGTCGAGCTCGGAGATCCCCGTCGGCAGGCGCTCGGCGACCGCGTCCTCCAGCTCGGCGAGCCGCGGCGCCGCGGGCGCCGGCCCGAGCGCGGCCCGGCGGGACGCGGCGGGCGAGGCATCCGCGGCGACCGTTCCCCACTCCCCGCAGGAGGGACAGCGCCCGACCCAGCGCGGGGCCTGCTGACCGCAGGCCCCGCACATGTAGACCGATCGGGCGCGCGACTGCGCCACGCGTGACCCCTGCTGGATGACTACGACTCGCTCGAGCCGGCGGGCGACTCCTCGGCCGTCCCGCCCGCGGCCGCGCCGACCGCCTCGGGCTCGGGCTCCTGGATCATGAGCTTCATCTCCTCGCCGTCGCGGTCGACGACCACCGTGCTGCCCTCGGGGAAGTCCTTCGACAGCAGCCGGTCGGAGAGCGGGTCCTCGATGAGGCGCTGGATCGCCCGGCGCAGCGGCCGCGCCCCCATGGTGGGGTCGTAGCCCTGCTCCACGAGCAGGTCCTTGGCGTCATCGGTGAGCCGCATGGCGAGCCCGTGCTCGCCCATCTGCTTCTGCAGCCGCACCAGGAGCAGATCGACGATCCGGGTGATCTCCTCCTTGGTCAGCTTGTGGAAGACGATGACCTCGTCGATCCGGTTGAGCAGCTCGGGCCGGAACACCTTCTTGAGCTCGCCCATGATCCGGGACTTCATGTCCTCGTAGGACATGCCGGTCTCGTCGGTGACGGAGAACCCGAGCGGGGTGCTGCGGGAGATCGTCGCCGCCCCGATGTTCGAGGTCATGATCAGGATCGCGTTGCGGAAGTCAACCGAGCGGCCCTGCGCGTCGGTGAGGCGCCCGTCCTCGAGGATCTGCAGCAGGATGTTGAAGACCTCGGGGTGGGCCTTCTCGACCTCGTCGAGGAGGATCACCGAGTACGGCTTGCGCCGCACCTGCTCGGTGAGCTGCCCGCCCTCGTCGTAGCCGATGTAGCCCGGCGGCGAGCCGACCAGGCGCGAGACCGCGTGCTTCTCCATGTACTCGGACATGTCAACCTGGATCAGCGCGCTCTCGTCGCCGAACAGGAACTCGGCCAGGGTGCGGGCGAGCTCGGTCTTCCCGACGCCCGAGGGGCCGAGGAAGATGAACGAGCCGGAGGGCCGCTTGGGGTCCTTGATGCCGGCGCGCGCGCGGCGGATCGCCCGCGAGACCGCGGTGATCGCCTGCTGCTGGCCGATGACCCGCTTGTGGAGCTCGTCCTCCATCCGCAGGAGCTTCTGCGTCTCGGCCTCGGTGAGCTTGAACACCGGGATGCCGGTCCACATCGAGACGATGTCGGCGATCTCCTCCTCGCCGATCTGGGCGCGCGGGCCGCCCTCGTCGCTCTTCCACTGCTCCTCGAGCTCGCGCTTCTTGTTCGTGAGGCGCCGCTCCTTGTCGCGCAGGTTCGCGGCCTTCTCGAACTCCTGCGCCTCGATCGCCGCCTCCTTCTCCTTGCGGACCTGGTCGATCTCCTCCTCGAGCTCGCGGTACGTCGGCGGCGCGGTCATGGTCTTGATCCGCATGCGCGACGACGCCTCGTCGATGAGGTCGATGGCCTTGTCGGGCAGGAAGCGGTCCGAGATGTACCGGTCGGCGAGGTTCGCCGCGGCGGCGAGGGCCTCGTCCGTGATCGTGACGCGGTGGTGTGCCTCGTAGCGGTCGCGGAGCCCGCGCAGGATCTGCTCGGTCTCCTCCTGGCTCGGCTCGTCGACGCTGATCTTCTGGAAGCGCCGCTCC
Source organism: Miltoncostaeaceae bacterium (assembly GCA_963835685.1). Classification (GTDB taxonomy): domain Bacteria; phylum Actinomycetota; class Thermoleophilia; order Miltoncostaeales; family Miltoncostaeaceae; genus DATAGF01. The sequence goes on along the minus strand of CAWIGI010000004.1, from coordinate 333,502 downwards.
AGCGCGGAGTCGCGCTCGAGGTACTTCCGGTACTCGTCGAGCGTGGTGGCGCCGACGGTCTGGAGCTCGCCGCGCGCGAGGGCCGGCTTGAGGATCGAGGCGGCGTCGATCGCGCCCTCGGCGGCGCCCGCGCCCACCAGGTTGTGGAGCTCGTCGATGAACAGGATGATGTCGCCGCGCTGGGTGATCTCCTTCATCACCTTCTTCAGGCGCTCCTCGAACTCGCCCCGGTACTTCGAGCCGGCGACGAGGGCCGCGAGGTCGAGCGTGTAGATCTGCTTGTTGCGCAGCAGCTCGGGCACCTCGTTGGAGGCGATGCGCTGGGCCAGCCCCTCGATGACGGCCGTCTTGCCCACGCCGGGCTCGCCGATCAGGACGGGGTTGTTCTTGGTGCGCCGCGAGAGGATCTGCATGACCCGCTCGATCTCGGTCTGGCGCCCGACGACCGGGTCGAGCTTGCCCTCGGCGGCGAGCTTGGTGAGGTTGCGGCCGAACTGGTCGAGCAGCTTGCTCGACTTCTTGTCGCCGCTCTGGCCACCGGAGCCCTGGCCCTGCTGGCGCCGGCCCGGGCCCGACAGCATGCGGATGATCTCGTTGCGGATCTTCTCCGAGTCGGCGTCGAAGTCGGTCAGGATGCGCGCCGCGACGCCCTCGTTCTCGCGGACGAGGCCGAGCAGGATGTGCTCGGTGCCGATGTAGTTGTGGCCGAGCGACAGCGCCTCCCGCAGCGCCAGCTCGAGCACCTTCTTCGCCCGCGGGGTGAACGGGATCTGCCCGGAGGTGACCTCCTCGCCCGACCCGACGATGCGGATGACCTGGGCGCGGACCTCCTCCACCGTGATCTCGAGCCCCTCGAGCACGCGTGCCGCGAGGCCCTCCTCCTCCCGCAGCAGGCCCAGGAGGATGTGCTCGGTCCCGATGTAGTTGTGCTTGAGGGTGCGCGCCTCTTCCTGCGCCAGCACGACGACCTGGCGCGCGCGCTCCGTGAACCGTTCGAACATCGGGGTTCCCCTTCCTACTCACCCATCCCCGACGACGCGAGAGCGCGCCGAGGGGGGAACGACGGGCGTGAGATCAGTGCGGGAGGTCGAGGGTGGCAGGACCCGCGGGACGCGCGCGAGAGACGCGAAACCGCGGCTGAGAAGGACATGGTGATCGGTCGTCGCGAGGAGGCCGAGTCTAGCATGGCCCCCCCTCGGCCCCGCCCCCTCGGCCGGGCCGGGAACCGCCCTCATCATGGCCCCGCAGAGGGCCCCGGCGCGCCCCCCGAACGGGCGGCCACGCCGCCCTCCGATCGCCCCCCGCCCGGTCAGCGGCCATGCGGGGATGATGACGGGGCCGCCGGACACCGGGCCCGGGACCCGCCCGCGGCGCCGCTTAGCGGACCTTGCGGTCCTGGTCCGGGTAGGGGAGCAGGCCCATCGTCCGCGCCCGCTTCACGGCGGCCGAGACCAGGGACTGCTGGCGGCGGGAGAGGCCGGTGATGCGTCGCGACCGGATCTTGCCCCGCTCGCTCACGAACCTCCGCAGCGACGGGTAGTTCTTCCAGTCGATCTCCTCGAGGGCGAGCTGGGGCCTGCGCTTGCGCTGGGCGGGAGGCCCGCCCTTGCGCCCCTTCGCCTTCGATCGCGCCCTGCCCCGTGGCTTCGCCATCCGCTCCTCTGACCCCTCGACGTCCGGACCAGCGGGGCAGTGTACCAGCGTACGCCGCCCCTCTTGCGGGGGCGGCGGGACGCCATAGGCCCCTGGCCGGGGCCTGATGTGGACCGGCGGCACCGCCTTCGGCGGGGCTGGCCGCCGGGACAAGCACTTCACGGGCAACCCCAGTGCGCTGGGATCGGCCTGTCCGACGCTCTTCATCGGTCGCCGCCGCCCCTGCGAGCTTCTCGCGGAAGCCGTCGATCGTCTTGCGGACGGTCTCACCGGCCTGGCGGGCCTTCCCGGCGATCTTCTCCTCGCGGCCCTCGGCCTCGAGGTCCTCGTCGCCGAGCCGCTTGCCCCGCTCCTGCCTGGCCCGGCCGCGCTCCTCCATGTCCTTCCCGGCTCCCGCTCATCCCGCCCTCCGCTCGTCGTCTCGTCCGAACGGCTTTACCCCCCCGCCGGGCGGCGAAACCACCGCGCGCGGGCGGCTTGCGAGGTGTCTGTCCCGGCGGCCAGCCCCGCCGCAAGCCGGTGCCGCCGGTCCAGATCGGGCCCCGGCCAGGGGCCCGATGGCCTCCGCCGGGCCCGCGAGTGGCCCGGCGCAGGCTGTCGCCCCGGCGCAGGCTGTCGCCTCATCGCATCGCCGGGAAGAGGATCACCTCGCGGATCGAGGGTCGGTCGGTGAGCAGCATCGCGAGCCGGTCGATGCCGAGGCCGAGCCCGCCGGTCGGCGGCATGCCGTACTCCAGGGCGGCGAGGAAGTCCTCGTCCGTCGGCGGCGCCTCGTCGTCGCCGGCCTCGCGATCGGCGGCGGCCATCGCGAAGCGCCGGCGCTGGTCGTCGGGGTCGTTGAGCTCCGTGAAGGCGTTGGCGATCTCCATCCCGCCGGCGAACGCCTCGAAGCGCTCGACGAGGCCGGGGTCCTCGGGATGGCGCTTGGCGAACGGCGACAGCTCCACCGGGTAGTCGTGGACGATGGTCGGCTGGACCAGGGTCGGCTCGAGGGTCTGGGTGAGCAGCCCGTCGACCAGCTTCGCCCAGGGGACCCCGTCCGGCGCGTCCAGCTCGGCGGCGCGCATGGCGGCCCTCAGCGAGGCCCCATCGGAGCGCTCGCGAACGTCGATGCCGCTGGCCTCGCGCAGGGCCTCCCGGAAGTCGACCCGCCTCCACGGCGGCGCGAAGTCGATCTCGCCTCCCTTCCAGGGCACGGTCGTGCCGCCGGTCGCCTGCGTCGCCGCGTACGCCACGAGCTGCTCGAGCATGTCCATGACGTCGCGGTAGTCGGCGTAGGCCTCGTAGGTCTCGACCATCGTGAACTCGGGGTTGTGCTTGTGGCTCACCCCCTCGTTGCGGAAGTCCTTGCCGAGCTCGTAGACGCGATCGAGGCCGCCCACGATGAGGCGCTTCAGGTAGAGCTCGGTGGCGATGCGCAGGAACAGGTCGCGGTCGAGGACGTTGTGGTGGGTCACGAAGGGGCGCGCCGCCGCGCCGCCGTAGATCGGCTGGAGCATCGGGGTCTCGACCTCCACGAAGCCCCGCTCGTCGAGGAAGCGGCGCACCGCCGCGATCGTGCGGGCGCGGACCTGGAAGGCCTCGCGCGCGGCGGGGTCGGCGATCAGGTCGAGGTAGCGCTGGCGGTGGCGGATCTCGGGATCGCGCACGCCGGCGTGCTTGTCGGGCGGCGGGCGCAGGGCCTTCGCGAGCAGGACGACCTCGTCGACCGCCACGCTCAGCTCCCCGCGGCGGGTGCGGGCGAGGGGCCCGGCCGCGCCGACGATGTCGCCGAGGTCGAGGTCGCCGATGGCCGCCATCCCCTCCTCCCCGACGCGGTCGACGGTCGCCCAGAGCTGGATGCGCCCGCTGCGGTCCTCGAGGTCGAGGAATGCCGTCTTCCCGTGGCCCCGGCGGGCCGCCAGGCGGCCGGCCACCCGCACCGGCTCGGTCCCCGTCCCCTCCGGCTCGATCCCCTCGCCGGCGGCCCGGGCGGCCGCGATCTCGAGCCGGCCGGGGAAGCGCGGCGGGAAGGGGTCGATTCCGCGCCGGCGCAGCGCCTCCGCCTTCGCTCGGCGCTCCGCGATCAGCGCCGGGAGCCCCCCCTCCGGCCCGCCGCCGGGCTCGGGATCAGCCGTGGTCGCCCGCCTGAATCTTCACGATCTGGTACTCGAGCGCGCCGCGCGGCGCGGGGATCGTGACCTTCTCGCCCTTCTTGCGGCCGAGCAGGGCCTTGCCGACGGGGCTCTCGTTGGAGAGGCGGTGGTTCTTGGGGTCGGCCTCGGCCGAGCCGACGATCGAGTACTCGCGGGTCTTCCTGCTCTTGATGTCCCTCAGGGTCACCTTGGCGCCGATCGACACCGTGTCGGTCGACACGTGCTCGGTGTCGACGACCCGGGCGTTGCGCAGCTTCTGCTCCAGCGACTGGATGCGGTACTCGAGCTGGGCCTGCTCGTTCTTGGCGTCGTCGTACTCCGAGTTCTCGGCGATGTCGCCGAACTCGCGCGCCTCCTTGATCCGCTCCGCCACCTCGCGACGCTTGGACGTCGAGAGGTACTCGATCTCCTCTTTGAGCTTCACGTAGCCCTCTTCGGTGAGGATCACTTCGCGGTCCATCGGATCACCTTCTTCGTTGCGGCCGCCGCCGGGAGCGGCGCCGAAAGGTAGCTTCGCTTACCCGGTGAATCAAGCAGCGGCCGGGCTGGCCGCGAGCGCCCGCAGCCGCTGCAGCGCGCCGTCCAGCGTGGGGGTGGTGAGGAGCTCCTCGAGGTCGGCCGTGGGGACGCCGTGACCCGCGAGGTACCAGGGGTAGAACTTACGCATGTACCCGCACGCGCGCCCGTCGCCGAGGGCCTGCCGGGCGTCGCCGGCGAATGCCGAGACCTCCTCGACGACCTCCCCGAGGCTCGGGAGGGGCCGCGGCACGCCGCGCAGGATGTCGCCGAAGGCCCAGGGGTAGCCGAGCGCGCCGCGGCCGATCGCGATCGCCGCGCACCCGGTGTCCTCCAGCACCCGCCGCGCGCGGTCCGGCGTGGCGACGTCGCCGCTCGCGATGACGGGGATCGCGACGGCCTCGACCACCTCGGCCGTGATGCGGTGGTCGGCGGTGCCCTCGTACTCCTCGGCCGCCGCGCGCGGGTGGACGCAGAGGGCGGCCGCGCCGGCGGACTCGAGGCGCCTGGCCGTCTCCACGGGGACGGCCGTGCTCGGGGTGAGCCCACGCCGCATCTTGACGGTCACGGGGATGTCGACCGCCCGCACCATCGCCTCGACCACCCGGGCGGCGCCCTCGGGGTCGGCGAGCAGCGCGGCCCCGGCGCCGGTCTTGCAGATCTTCGGCACCGGGCAGCCCATGTTCACGTCCACCAGGTCGGCGCCCGCCTCCTCGGCCGCGCGGGCGGCCTCGGCCATCGCGCCGGGATCGGCGCCGAAGACCTGCACCCCGACCGGGTGCTCGTCGGGCACGATCGTCAGCATCCCGAGCGTCTTGCGGTTGGCGTAGCGGATCCCGAAGCTCGCGATCATCTCCGAGACGGCGAGGCCCGCCCCGTGGCGGCGCGACTGGCGGCGGAAGGCCCAGTTGGCGATGCCGGCGAGCGGCGCCTGCACCAGGCGGTTCTCCAGGCGCAGGCCGCCGATCTCGAAGGGCTCGGCCACCGGCCAGCGCCCGGTCGGCCCGGCGGCGGACGGCGCCTCGTGGGCGGCGGCCGCCCGCTCGGCGAGGATCTGGCGCATCCGCTTCTTCATCCCGCCCCCCGTGCCGCCTGGACCGCCCGCCCCGCGTTCAGCTCGTACACGATCCGCAGCCCCTCCAGCGTGAGCAGGGGCTCGTTCTCGTCGATCTGCACCGAGTGGCGGCAGACCATCTCGGCGAGCCCGCCCGTGGCGATCACCACCGCGTCGGGGCCGAGCTCGCCCTTGATCCGCTCAACGACCCCGTTGACCATCGCGACGGTGCCGTAGACGACGCCCGAGCGCATGCACTCGACGGTTGACTTGCCGATGACGCGCGCCGGGGCGACGAGGTCGACCTTCACCAGCCGGGCGGCGCGCGAGGCGAGCGCGTCGAGGGACGTCTCGATGCCGGGCGCGATCACCCCGCCGAGGTACTCGCCGGCCTCGGAGATCGCGTCGAAGGTCGTGGCGGTGCCGAAGTTGACGACGATGCAGGGCCCGCCGTGGCGCCGGTGCGCCGCCACCGCGTTCGCGATGCGGTCCGCGCCCAGCTCGTGGGGGTTGTCGATGGCGATCGACAGCCCGGTGCGCACGCCCGGCCCGAGGACGAGCGCCTCGCGCTCGAGATACCTCACGGCGAGCGACTGGTAGGCGGCCGACAGGGCGGGCACCACCGAGCCGACGACCATGTCGTCGAGCGCGGCGAGGCTGCCCCCGCGCAGGCGCAGGATCTGGTCGTGGTGGGCGGCCAGCTCGTCGGCGGTGGCCTCGCGCTCGGTCGCGATGCGCCACTCGTGCAGCAGCTCCTCGCCGCTGTACACGCCGGCAAGGGTCTGCGTGTTCCCCACGTCGATCGCGAGCAGCACCGCCGCCCCCCTCGAACCCGCCTACGAGACCGGCTTCTCGCCCGCCTCCATGGACTCGGCCCCCTTGAGGATCTCGACCGTCACGTCCTGCGCGGTGTAGATCTCGACCTTGGGGATGATCCGCGTCGGGCGGTTCCTGTCCCACACCCAGACGTCCTCCATCGTGATGTGGAAGAACGGGTAGGACGCCTGCGGCATGAAGTCCCGCTCGAAGCGGTTGCAGAGATAGGTCGCCTCCTGCGTGAGCACGCAGTACCGAAAGAGCGGGAATACGTCGGCGTACTCGCGCTTCAGGCGAAGCTCGAGCTCGGCGTCGTACTCCTCGAGCTCATCGGTGTGCGACATGCCTGGCTCCTCCGTGCCGGAAGGCCGCCGATGATAGCTCACGCGCCCAGAGCCCCAGGCGGCCTCGCGAGGGCTCCGGCGAGGCGCTCGGCCGGCTGCTCGGCCGGGTCGATGGCCGCGGCAAGGTCGGCCAGCCCCCGTCCGTCGGGCAGGCTCAACCCGGGGTCGAGGTCGAGCAGCGGCAGCAGCGCGAACCGCCGCTCCGCGAGGCGCGGATGCGGGATCTCGAGGCCCGGGCCGCTCCAGGCGCCGCCCTCCCACAGCAGCAGGTCGCAGTCGATCGCGCGCGGGCCGTAGCGGCGCCCCCCCGGCTCGCGGCCGAGCTCGCGCTCCATGCGCTTGACCTCGGCGAGCAGCTCGTCGGGCCGCAGATCGCTCGCCACCCGCGCGGCGGCGTTCAGGAAGGCGGGCTGGTCGGCGACCTCTCGCGGGGCGGTCTCGTAGGCGGGGCTGACGGCCTCCACGCGGTGCCCCTCCCGCGCCAGCCAGGCGAGCGCCGCCTCGAGCGCCGCCCGGCGGTCACCCAGGTTGGCGCCGAGCCCCAGCCAGTAGCGGCTCACCGCCCGGATCGCCGGAGCGTGACGGCGGTCTCGGCGACGGCCGGCCGCAGGGCGACGTGGGGCTTGCGCACGGTCACGGTCACGGATCGGGCGCGCGGGTCCTCCAGGACGAGGTCGGCGATCATCCCGGCGAGCCGCTCGAGCAGCGCGACGGGCGGGCCGGCGACCAGGGCGCAGACCGCGTCGGCCAGCGAGGCGTAGTTGACCGTGTCGCCCAGCTCGTCGCTGCGCGTCGAGAGGGCCTCGCGCAGCTCGATGTCCAGATCGACCACGAAGCGCTGGCCCAGCTCGCGCTCGGCGTCGTGGACGCCGTGGTGCCCGAAGGCCTCGAGCCCCCGGACGTGGACGGTGAGGACGTCGCCGGTCATCCCCCGGCCTCCACGGCCGCCCAGACCCGCAGGGCGTCGGCGGTCTCGCGCACGTCGTGCACCCGCAGGACCGCGGCGCCGCGGGCGACGGCGGCCAGCCCCGCGGCGACGGACGCCGGCATGCGCTCGCCCACGGGCCGGCCGAGGAGCCGCTGGAACATGCCCTTGCGCGAGACCCCGATCAGCACCGGGCGCCCCAGCTCGGCGAGGCTCGGCACGCCGGCCAGCAGGGCGAGGTTGTGCTCCAGCGTCTTGCCGAAGCCGATGCCGGGGTCGAGGACCACCCGCTCCTCGGCGATCCCGGCGTCGACCGCCGCCTCCAGGCGCGCGGCCAGGAAGTCCCGCACCTCCGCCACGACGTCCTCGTACGTCGGGTCCTGCTGCATCGTGCGCGGGTCGCCGCGCATGTGCACGAGGCAGAGGTCGGCGCCGCGCTCGGCCACCAGCGGCAGCAGGCGCGGGTCGAGCCGGCCGGCGGTGACGTCGTTGACGAGGGCGAAGCCGGCGTCGAGGGCGGCCTCGGCGACCTCGGCGAGCGAGGTGTCGATGGACAGGGGCAGCGGCGGCGTCGCCACCCGCAGCGCGCGCAGCACGCCCGACAGGCGGGCGAGCTGCTCGCCGGCGTCGACCGGGTCGGCCCCCGGGCGGGTGCTCTCGGCGCCCACGTCGCAGATCGCCGCGCCGTCGTCGGCCATCCGGTCGAGCAGCGCCAGCGCCCCCTCCGGGTCCATCGGCCCGGCGCCCCCCCAGAGCGAGTCGGGGGTCACGTTGAGGATCCCCATGACGCAGGGCGGGGTGAGCCAGGAGAGCGGTTCGGCCACCCGGCAAGCGTACGGGCGTCAGGCCCCGGTTCGAGCGCGGACCTCGAAGATGCTCACACCACCGCCAGTCGAGGTTCCCCGGCGCCCGCCCCGCCGCAGGCGGTGCCGCCGGATGCCGGAGGCCCCGGCCAGGGGCCGGAGGCGCGCATGGCCGCCCGCAAGAGGCGGCCATCCGCTCTGTCACCCCTCCGGGATCGGGTCCCCGGCGGCCGGGTAGGGCAGGCGCTTCTTGGGCTCGGGCTCGGCGTTGGCGCGCTTGGACTCGGCCTCGATCTCGGCGTTGCGCCGGTCGCGCTCGGCGAAGACGCGCGCCTCGGGGGTGCCGGCCAGCAGGGCCAGGAACTCGGTGCGCTCGATCGTCTCGCGGGCCAGCAGGATCTTGGAGAGGGTCTCGAGCTCGGTGCGGTGCTCGACCAGGATGTCGCGGGCGCGCTGGTGGGCCTCCTCGATGATGCGCCTGATCTCGGCGTCGATCACCCGGGCCATGTCGTCCGAGTAGTCGGGCTCGGAGTGCATGTCCCGGCCCAGGAAGGGGGCGCCGTGGTTGTGGCCCAGCACGCGCGGGCCCAGCTTGTCGGACATGCCAAAGCGCATCGTCATCTGCTTGGCGGTCTGGGTGACTTTCTCGAGGTCGTTGGCGGCGCCGGTGGTGATCTCGTCGAAGACGATCTCCTCGGCCGCCCGGCCGCCCAGGCTCATGGCCATGGTGTCCTCCAGCTGGGCCCGGGTGGTGAGGAACTTGTCCTCGTCGGGCATGCTGATCGTGTAGCCCAGGGCCTGGCCTCGACTGACGACGCTGATCTTGTGCACCGGGTCGGCGTTGGGCAGGAAGTGGCCCACCAGGGCGTGGCCCATCTCGTGGTAGGCGGTCACCACCCGCTCCTTCTCTGAGAGCAGGCGGGACTTCTTCTCGGGGCCGGCGATCACGCGCATGATCCCCTCTTCCAGCTCTGCCTGCTCGATCAGGCGCTTGCCCTTGCGGGCGGCCAGCAGGGCCGCCTCGTTGACCAGGTTGGCCAGGTCGGCGCCGGTGAAGCCGGGGGTCTGGCCGGCCAGCGCGCCCAGGTCGATCTCCTTGGCGATCGGCTTGCCCTTGGTGTGGACGACCAGGATCTGGGCCCGCCCGTCGCGGTCGGGGCGGTCGACCACGATCTGGCGGTCGAAGCGCCCCGGCCGCAGCAGGGCCGGGTCGAGGATGTCGGGCCGGTTGGTGGCCGCGATCAGGATGATGTTGTCCTTGGCCTCGAAGCCGTCCATCTCGACCAGCAGCTGGTTGAGGGTCTGCTCGCGCTCGTCGTGGCCGCCCCCGAGCCCGGCCCCGCGGTGGCGGCCGACGGCGTCGATCTCGTCCATGAAGATGATGCAGGGGCTGTTCTGCTTGGCCTGCTCGAAGAGGTCGCGCACCCGGCTGGCCCCCACCCCGACGAACATCTCGACGAAGTCGCGCCCGAGATCGAGAAGAAGGGCACGCCGGCCTCGCCGGCCACGGCCCGGGCCAGCAGCGTCTTGCCGGTCCCCGGGGGGCCGAAGAGCAGCACGCCCTTTGGGATGCGGGCCCCCAGGGCCTGGAACTTCTTGGGGTTCTCGAGGAACTCCTTGATCTCCTGGAGCTCCTCGACGGCCTCGCTGACGCCGGCCACGTCCTTGAAGGTGATCTTGGGGGCGTCGACGGCCATCCGCTTGGCGCGCGACTTGCCGAAGCTCATGACCTTGGAGCCGCCGCCCTGCATGCGGTTCATGAGGTAGATCCAGAAGACGATGAACAGCACGAAGGGCGCCAGCCAGATCAGGCTCGACCACCAGGGCGAGCCCGGGATGCCCTTGATCTCGTAGGGCACCTTGGCCTCATCCAGCGCCGTGGTGAGGCTGGCGGTGTCCTCGGGGATGTAGCCGGTCTCGATCTTGGTGCCGTCCTTGAGGTCGGCGGAGACCTCGTTGGACTCGGTCTTGATGGTGGCCCGGGCGACGTCGCCGGCCTGGATGTCGGCGATCAGCTGGGGGTAGGTGGGCGGGGGGGCCTTGGCCTCGTCTGAGACCACCAGCCGCTGGGCCACGAAGACCAGCAGGATCACGATCAGGATCGGGAAGGCCGCGCTCTTGAGGAACCTGTTCACCGGAGGCCGAGGATAGCAGCGACCCCCTGGCGGACCGTTAAGGCTCAGCCCTCCAGGGCGGCGATGAACGGGAGGTTGCGGAAGCGCTCGGCGTGGTCGAGCCCGTAGCCGATCACGAACACGTCGGGCAGCTCGAACCCGACGTAGCGGATCGCGAGGCTCAGGCGCCGGTGGCCGGGCTTCGTCAGCAGGGCGCAGATCTCGAGCGAGGCCGGCTCGCGCGAGGCGAGGTTCTTCAGCAGGTAGGAGAGGGTCAGGCCCGAGTCGATCACGTCCTCCACGAGCAGCACGTGCCGCCCCGCGATGGGGAGGTCGAGGTCCTTCTGGATCCTCACGACCCCGGAGGAGTGGGTCGACGACCCGTAGGACGACACGGCCATGAAGTCGAGCTCGCAGGGGACCGTCAGCTGCCGCACGAGGTCGGCGATGAAGAAGACGGCGCCCTTCAGCACGCCGATCACGAGGAGGTCCAGCCCGGCGTAGTCGTCCGAGAGCTGGGCGGCGATCTCCGCGATGCGGCGCTGGAGCTGCTCCTCGGTGATCAGCACCTCTCCGACCGCCCCTGGCGAGGGCGCGCTCACGCCGGCTCGAGCTCCAGGACGACGGCCGCGGACCCCGGTGGCGCGAGCAGGTCGTGGGAGGCGCGATGGCCGGCGATCCAGACGACCCGGTCGGGCGTCGCCACGACCGGCACCTCGCCCCGCAGGCGCGCCGGGATGCCGGCGTCGGCCAGCAGGCGCCCCACCGCCCGCCGCCCCCCGCCCGCGATGGCGAGCCGGTCGCCGGGGCGCGGCGGACGGACCGTCAGCGGGCCCAGGTCCCGGCGCCGCACGGCCACCCGGCTCGGCTCCGGCGCCGTCGCGCGCCCCTCGGACGCCCGCACCGCGACCGTGCCGAAGCGTGCGCGGCCCGGCACGCCCAGCGCAACCGGTTCCGGCGCGGGGCCCGGGGAGACGGCGACCGCCAGCCGGCCGCCCTCCAGGGCCGCGATCGCGCCCTGGCCCAGGTCGGCCACGGCGCCGGGCGGGCCGGCGAGCAGGGCGAGGGCGCGCTCGAGCGGCTCGGCGGCCGCCGCCGCCGCGGGGAGCCCCGCCCCGGCCACCAGGCGGCGCAGAAGCAGCCGTCGCATGGCCGGCGGCTCGGCCGCGAGGGCGGACGCGGAGAGGCCGTCGCCGGCGGCGGCACGGGCCCAGGCGGCGTCGACCAGCGGCTCCATCAGCTGCGCCTCGTCGCGGAGGCGCTCGGCGAAGGCGGCCACGTGGGCCTCGGCCGCGGGGTGCACGGCCGCGAGGGCCGGCACCAGCCGCGACCGCACCCGCGCGCGGGCGTACGCGGGGTCGTCGTTGGCGGGATCGCGGACGGCCGCGATGCCCCGCTCGCGGCACCAGGTGCGCGTCTCCGCCGCGGTGACGCACAGGAGGGGGCGGACGAGGTCATCGCGACGCGGGGCCATCCCGAGCGCGCCCGTGCGCCCGGAGCCGCGCGCAAGGCGGAAGAGGACGGTCTCGGCCTGATCGGAGGCCGTGTGGCCCGTCGCCACGCGGGCGTACCCGCCGTCCTCGGCGACCCGGCGGGCCGCCGCCAGGCGCGCGTCGCGGGCCCGCTCCTGCACGCCGGGACCGGGCTCCATGGCCGGAGCGGCGAGGTGCGTTGCGAGCCCCAGGGCGCGGGCGGCGGCGACCACCGCCGTCGCCTCGTCGCGCGACTCCGGCCGCAGCCCGTGGTCCACCGTCAGCACGCCTACCGGGCCGTCGTGGAGCGCGGCGAGGACGTGCATGAGGCAGATGGAGTCGGCCCCCCCGGACACCATGGCGAGGACCGGCGCCCCCGGTGGCAGCAGCCGGTGGCGGCTGCAGTACGCCGCGACGCGGTCCTCGAGGGTGGAGGTCACGCCCGGATTATGTCTCGCCCGCGCCGAGTTTCTCGGCGTAGTCGTCGAGCTGCTGCCGGGTCAGCTCGCCGAACGCCGTCTGCGCGACCCTGCCCTCCTCGTCGAGGAACACCGTGGCGGGCAGCCCGGTGACCCCGAAGGTCGCGGCGGTGTCCCCGCGCCGGTTGACGCCGAGGTCGAAGTCGACATCGTGGTCGCGCGCGAAGTCCCGGCTCGCGGAGGGCTCGTCGGTGACCGCAAGGCCCACGACCCGCACGCCCGGGGTGGCGTCCGCGAACTCCACCAGGGCGGGCATCTCCCGTTGGCACGGCTCGCACCAGGAGGCCCAGAAGTTCAGCACCAGCGGGCTCCCCGCGTAGTCGGCGAGCCGAAGCTCGCCCGCGCCGTCGAGGGAGTCGACCCGGAAGGCCGGCGCCGGGACGCGGTCGCCGGGCGGGATGACCGAGACGTCCTCGCCCCCGAGCCTGCATCCGGCCAGCGCCGCCGTGGCGGCGATCAGCGCGAGGGCGGCCAGGGCGCGGCGCATCGCGGCGAGGCTAGCAACCGCTTCTGACGCCGAGCTTTCCCCTCTGCCTGGACGGGCGCGCCCCGGCGTCAGCCGGAGCCCGGCCAGGCTCGTCCGCCCCCCGGATACCCTGCCCGGTTGACATGGGCCTCATGACAGGGATCGACCGCCGGGCCGGAGCGGGGCTGCGCCGGGCGGTGGCGGCGCTGCCCGGGGGGCGCCGGGCCGCGGGGCTCGCGGCGGGGGCGCTGAGCCCCGCCTTCCGCGTGACGGTGGCGGTGATGATCGTCCGGCCCGCGAGCCGGCGGGCCGGCCTGGAGGCGCTCGCGGCGAGCGTCGGCGCGGCCACCGTGGCGCGCCTCCTCCGCGACCCGCTCGCCCGCCGGCGGCCCGGACCGCGTGCCGAGGGCGCCTTCCCCAGCCGGCACGCCGCCGCCGCCACGGCGATCGCCTGCGCCGCGGCGCGGCACGATCTCGCGCTCGGCCTCGCGCTCGCCGGTGCCGCCGCGGTCGGGCTCGTCGGGCGGGTGGCCTCCGCCGACCACGACCCGGCCGACATCGCCGCCGGCGCGGCGCTGGGCCTGGCGGCCGACCGCGCCGTGGAACGCCTCGTCGGCGACCGGGTAGCGTAGGCCGCCGTGCCGGCCCTCCTCCCCGTCACCGGCAAGGCCCGCGCCCACCGGCTCGTCGTCACCGGCAACGCGGTCAGCTGCACCCTGCTGCTCCTCGGCATCGTCGGGATGCTCCAGACGAAGCTCGAGACGACCGAGGAGCTCGCCGTCTTCACGGTCCACCCGCTGACGGCGGTCGTCTGGTTCGTGCTCGGGGTCGTCGGCGTGGCGATGAGCATCGAGCCGCGCCGCGCGCAGATCTACCTCGTGGCCACGGGCGCGCTGCTGGTGCTGTGGGGGCTGCTCTGCCTGGCCCTCGACGGCTCGCCGTCGGACGTCTTCGCCCGCGACCCGGAGCTGATCGCGCTCCTGCTCGTCGGCGGGGCGGTGAGCCTCGTCGTGGCCCTCACGTCCCCGGCCGCCGGGCTCGACCGGGCGCTCGGCTGATGGCGCCGCCCGGCCCCCCGGACCCGACGACCGGCGGCTTCAGCCCCCACCCGGCGCTCGCCGGCCGCTCGCTGCTGACCCTGCGGCACCACCCTCCCGAGGCGGTCGAGGCGGTGCTCGATCTGGCCGACGAGCTCAAGGCCGCCCCGCGGGCGGCCTGGCCCCCCCTCCTCGCGGGGCGCGTGATCGCGCTGCTCTTCGAGCGCCCGTCCACCCGCACGCGGGTGTCGTTCGCCAGCGGCATCGCCCGCCTGGGCGGCGAGAGCCTGGTGCTGTCGCCCCGGGACATGCAGCTCGGCCGGGGCGAGACGATCGAGGACACCGCGGTGGTCCTCGGGCGGATGGTCGACGCGGTCGTCCTGCGCACCGGGCCGCACGCGACCCTCGAGGAGCTCGACCGCGCCGCCGGGGTCCCCGTCATCAACGGCCTCACCTACGAGCACCACCCGTGCCAGGCGCTCGCCGACGCCCAGACGCTCCGCGAGCGCTTCGGGCAGCTCGCCGGGCTGCCGGTCGCCTACCTCGGGGACGGCAACAACTGCTGCGTCTCGCTCATGGTCGTGGGCGCGCTGACAGGGATGCGGGTGACCGCGGCCTGCCCGGACGGCTACCGGCCGCCGCCCGACCTGGTGGACTGGGCCGACGCGGCCGCGCGCCGGCGGGGCGGGTCGTCGCGCGTGGTGACCGACCCCGACGAGGCCGTCGCGGGCGCGCGGGCCCTCTACACGGACACCTGGGTCTCGATGGGCGACGAGGGCGACGAGGGCGACCGGCTGGGCGCGTTCGAGCCCTACCGGATCGACGACGCCGCGATGGATCGCGCGGCGCCGGACGCGGTCGCGCTGCACCCGCTGCCGGCCCACCACGGGCACGAGATCACCTACGAGGTCCTCCACGGGCCCCGGTCGGCCGTCTGGGACCAGGCCGAGAACCGCATGCACGCGCAGGCCGCCCTGCTCGCGCACATCCTGGGCTGACCCCCGGGCGCGGGCCGAGGCCACCGTGATCCCCCTCAGCGACGTCAACCCGACGCGGCGCCCCCCGGTGCTCACGATCGGGCTGATCGTCGCCTGCACGCTGGTCTTCCTGTTCCAGGTCGCGAAGCCGAGCGACGGGACGATCGAGAGCGAGCAGGCGTTCATCTGCGAGTACGGGCTCGTCGCCGACAACCTCTTCGCCGACGGCGACCCGCCGATCGACGCGTGCCAGGAGCTGAACGCCGAGGGCAGCAGCTATCTCACGCTGTTCAGCAGCCAGTTCCTCCACGGCGGCTGGCTCCACCTGATCTTCAACATGCTGTTCCTGTGGGTCTTCGGCAACAACATCGAGGATCGCCTGGGGAGGATCCGCTTCCTGCCCTTCTACCTGCTCTGCGGAGCCCTGGCCGGCATCGCCCAGTCGGCCGCGGACGCGGACAGCCCGGTGCCGCTCATCGGGGCGTCCGGCGCGATCTCGGGCGTGCTGGGGGCGTACCTCGTGCTCTACCCTCGCGTGGGGGTGTGGACCGTGGTGTTGCCGTTCTTCTTCCTGCCGTTCAGGCTGCCGGCGTGGCTCTGGCTCGCGATCTACCTCGCGCTGCAGGTCGTCTTCCTGGGCGACTCGGCCGGGGGCGGGGACGTCGCCTACCTGGCGCACATCGGCGGATTCGTGGCCGGCGCGGCGCTGATCAAGCCGTTCCTCATCGGGCGAGACGAGCCCCCGCCGCGGGCGCCGGCCATGGGCTCGGTGTAGCGGTGCGCACGTGACGATCTTCCGCCGCCGCGGGCGCGGGCCGAAGGAGGAGCCGGTGCGCTGGGTCAAGGTCGCCTTCGCGCGCCATCAGCCGGAGGCGGAGATGCTCGCCAGCCTGCTGGCCGAGCTCGAGATCCCCGTGGTGGTGCGGCGGGCCACCATCGACGTGCCGGACATGCTCGCTGGTGGGCCCCGCGAGCTGCTGGTGCCCGCCGACCGCGCGCTGGAGGCCCGCGCCCTGCTCGACCCCATGGAGCCGATCGACGAGACGGGCGAGCCGGGCCGCGGTGCGCCAGAATCGTCCGCATGACGAGCACCGCCGCCACGTTCGGAGCGGGGCTGTCGCTGGCCGCCGACCCGGCGGACGCGGCCCGCGAGGCGTGCGCGGGAGCGCGGCGGGGCCTCGCGGCCGGCCCCCCGACGCTCGCCGTCGTCTTCGCGTCGCCGCCGTTGTGCGAGGACGCGGAGGACCTCCTCGCGGCGATCCACCGCGAGCTCGCTCCGGAGCATCTCATCGGCTCCATGGGCGAGGCCATCGTCGCCGAAGGCCGGGAGGTCGAGGACGGCCCCGCGCTCGCGGTCTGGGCGGCCCGCCTGCCGGGGGCCGAGGTCATCCCGTTCCGGCTGGTCGCGCGTCCCGTGGCCGACGGCATGGGCGTGCTCGGCTGGCCGGACGCCATCGCGGACGCGCCCGCGGGCAACATCGGGCCGATCGTGATGCTCGCCGACCCGTTCACCTTCCCCGCCGACGGGTTGCTCGCCCAGCTCAACGAGGAGCCGGGGGCGCCCCCCGTCGTCGGCGGCCTGGCGTCGGGCGGGCGCCGGCCCGGGGACCACACGCTGTTCGCCGGCGCGGACGTGCTGACCGAGGGCGCGGTCGCGGTGGCCCTGCGCGGGGCGCGTATCCGCACCGTGGTGTCGCAGGGATGCATGCCGATCGGGCCCGAGATGGTGATCACGGCCGCCGACGGCTCGACCGTCCACGAGCTGGCGGGCATGCCGGCCCTCGCCAAGCTCGAGGAGGTCATCGCCGCCCTGGATCCCGCCGAGCAGGAGCTGGCCGCCGAGGGCCTCCTCACCGGCCTGGTGATCGACGAGAACATCCCCGATTACGGGCGCGGCGACTTCCTCATCCGATCGATCCACGGGGGCGACCGGGACACGGGGGCGCTGGTCGTGGGCGAGAGGGTGCGCGTGGGACAGACGATGCGCTTCCACGTGCGCGACGCCGGCTCGGCCGACGAGGACCTTCGGGCCGCGCTGCGCGACGCGCGCGGGGCGCTGGGCGGCGCGACCCCGGGGGGGGCCCTGGTCTTCAGCTGCAACGGCCGCGGCACGCGCATGTTCCCGGCCCCGCACCACGACGCGGCGGCCATCGCCGACGAGCTCGACCGCATCCCGGCCGCGGGCCTCTTCTGCAACGGCGAGATCGGGCCGGTGGGCGGCAAGAGCTTCGTCCACGGCTTCACGGCGACCATGGCCGTGTTCGCCGTTGACGAGACGTGAATCGCGTGTGAATTTCCAGCCGCCGAGCAGGTAAGTCCGGCGGCTTCACATAACGTCTGACGTACGACCTATACTGCGACGGTCAGGGGTATTTACACCGGACCGGAGGCGTCATGGCCGACGACCAGCCCGCGACCACGCGGGGCAACATCGGCAACGAGATCTTCGAGCAGGTCGAGAGGATCATGGCCGAGGAGGGCCTCACCCGCACCCAGGCGTTCCAGAAGCTGTCCGAGAGCACCGGGCGGCGTGCGGGGACCGTCGCGGCGAACTACTACCGGGTCGCTCGGAAGCGCGGCGCGCCGCTGCAGCCGCGCAAACGGCGCGCCGGGCCGCGGCGCAAGGTGACGCGCGCCGCCGCCCGCGGCAGGCGGGGCCGCGCGGCGCCCGCGACCGTCAACGCCGCCCTCGCGCGGGCGAGCGAGGCGATCCGCGACCTCGAGGCGATCGTGCGCAGCCAGGAGAAGGAGCTGGCCGCCCTGCGCGAGCTGGCGGCCGCGGCCGACAAGGTCCTCTCCCGCTCCCGGAGGCGCTAGGGCAGCACGGGGCGCTTGGCGCCCCGCTCCTCGGTGAGGACCCTCGCCACGTCCGCGAGCCCGATCGGCTCCCCCAGCAGCTCGGGGAACGGCAGGGCGCCCCCGGCGAGCATGTCGACGGCCGCCCGCACGGCGTCCGGCGTGTGGTGGTATGAGCCGCGGAGCGTGAGCTCCTCGTAGTGCAGCGGCCCGGTGGGGAGCGTCACCTCGCTCCCGGGCGGGCACCCGCCGTGGAGCAGGACCTCCCCGCCCGGCCGGGCGAGGGCGGCCGCCGCCCGCCAGGTCTCGGGCCGCCCCACCGCCTCTACCACGGCGTCCGCCCCACGTCCCGCCGGGCACCGCGCGCCGCAGGGCGGCCACCCCCTCCGGGCCGCGCGGGGCCTCGTGGGCGGCCTCGGCTCCGAAGCGCAGCGCACGGGCGCGGCGGTCGGGGTGGGGGTCGGCGACGTGCACGCGGCACCCGCGCCCGGCCAGGACTCCGGCCAGCAGCTGGCCCTGCACCCCTCCGCCGAGGATCAGGACGAGGTCGCCGGGCCCGGCCCCGCAGCGGGCTGCGGCGTGGAGGGCGCACGCGAGCGGCTCGGCCATCGCGGCGAGCGCGGGCCCGAGCCCGGCCGGGACGGCCAGCGTGTTCCGCGCGACGATGGCCGCGGGCACGCGGAGGCGCTCGGCGAAGGCCCCGGTGAGGTGGACGATCGACTCGCAGAGGTTCGCGCGTCCCTCGCGGCACGCCCGGCACGCCCCGCAGGGGCCCGAGTTGGCGACCACGACCGCGTCCCCGACCGCGGGCCACGGCACGCCGTCGCCGGCCTCGAGGACCGTCCCGGCCACCTCGTGGCCCAGCGGCGCCGGGAGCGGCCCCAGGGCGGGGTGGGCGCCGGCTCGCAGCATCTTCGCGTCGGTCGCGCAGGTGAGCGCGGCGTCGACGCGCACCACGACCTCGCCGGGGGCGGCTGCCGGATCGGGCACCTCCTCCAGGCGCAGGTCGCCGGGTCCGTGGAGGATCAGGGCGCGCATGCCCGCTAGCATGCCGCGTCCGCCGTGACGAAGGCTGCGGAGGCCGCCCACGTCCTACCCCGAGCACCTGCGCGACATGGTCGAGGGCTACCTCCAGGGGCTCGACTTCGCCGCCACCGACCCCGGGGAGCGGGTGGAGATGACCGGCACCGAGGGCCTCGTCGAGGCGATGCGCCATTCCCTGCTCGCCGGCGGCAAGCGCATCCGGCCCGTCCTGGCACTGGCGACCGCCGAGAGTCTCGGCGAGCCCCCCGAGCGGCTGCTGCCCGCCGCCGCCGCCCTCGAGCTCGTGCACACGTACTCGCTGATCCACGACGACCTGCCGGCGATGGACGACGACGAGCTGCGGCGGGGCCGGCCGACCTGCCACGTGCTCTACGGGGAGGACACCGCGATCCTCGCCGGCGACGCGCTGTTCGCGGAAGCCGTCCGCCTCGTGGCCGAGCGCCAGCCCGGCGGCCCGGAGGTGCGCGTCGGGATCCTGCTCGAGCTGAGCCGGGCGACCGGCGTGGGCGGCATGGTGGGGGGCCAGTACCTCGACCTGAAGGACCATGGCCGCGAGTCGCCGGCGGCCCTCCGCCGGGTCCACGCCCTGAAGACCGGCCGCCTGATCGCCTGCGCGGTCCACTGCGCCCTCGTGCTCGCCCGGCCGGAGCCCGACGTGGACGGCGCGCTGCGGGTCTTCGCGCGCGAGCTGGGGCTGCTGTTCCAGATCGTCAACGACATCCTCGACGTCGAGGGCTCGGAGGCCGATCTCGGCAAGTCCGTCGGCGCCGACGCCCGGCGGGGGAAGGTGACCTACGTCAGCAGCCACGGCATCGAGGGCGCGCGCCGGCTGGCGGGCGAGGCGCACTCGCGTGCGCTCGCCGCGCTGGCCGCGCTGCCCGGGCCGGCCGACGACCTCGTCGGGATCGCCGACCTGACCTTCGCCCGGCACCACTGAGGTCAGAGGGGCGGCAGCGGCCGGTGCCGCCGCCGACTTTGTCCCGGATGGGCCGGTGGGATAGCGTCTGTGAGAGCATCCCGACCGTCCCGACCGGCCAGGAGCGCCACGTGCCCCACCGTCCTCGATCGCTCGAGCTCGGCATGGCGAGCTATCTGGTGAAGAAGCGCCTGATCCAGCGCGCCGAGCGCTTCCCCGTGACCCTCATGCTGGAGCCGCTCGAGATCTGCAACCTCGCCTGTCACGGGTGCGGCCGCATCCGCGAGTACGAGCACGTCTTCCACAAGCGCATGGAGGTGGAGGAGTGCCTGCGCGTGGCCGAGGAGGCGGGCGCCCCGATCGTGAACATCCCCGGCGGCGAGCCGATGATCCACAAGCAGATCGACGAGATCGTCAACGGCATCACCGCGCAGGGCCGCTTCGTCTACATGTGCACGAACGGCCTGCTGATGAACCGGGCCTTCGGCCGCATCCCCCCGTCGAACAAATTCGCCTTCGTCGTTCACCTGGACGGCATGCGTGAGGTGCACGACAAGGCCGTCAACCGCGATGGGGTGTTCGACAAGGCAACGGCCTACATGCGCGAGGCCATCTCACTCGGCTACCGCGTGTGCACGAACACGACGATCTACCGCGGCACCCCGGCCGAGGAGTACGTCGAGCTCTTCGTGTTCCTGAAGGAGATGGGTGTCGAGGGGTGCATCACGTCGCCGGGCTTCGACTACGAGTCGGTCACCCACGACCGCGAGCAGTTCCTCGCCCGCAAAGAGGCGCAGGCGCTCTACTCACAGGTGCACGACCTGTGCGATCACATGGACATCCCCTTCTACAACAACCCCCTCTTCCACGAGTTCCTGCAGGGCAAGCGCGACTACAGGTGCACGGCATGGGCGATGCCCACGTACACGGTGGAGGGATGGCGCAGCCCGTGTTACCTCCTCGCCGACAAGCACGTCGGCAGCCTTCGCGAGCTCTACGAGGAGACCGACTGGGACGCCTACGGGACGGACAGGGACCCCAGGTGCGCGAACTGCCTCATGCACTGCGGATATGAGGCGAGCACGATCCTCGACGCCTTCAAGAGTCCGCGCGATCTGGTGACCCTGGCCCGCTCGTGATCGCGGTGGTGTGCGCCGTTCCCGCCGAGCGGCGCGCCCTGGCGGAGCTGGCGGGGCCGGAGCTGGCGATCCACGTCTCGGGAATGGGCGCGGCCGCGGCCGAGCGCACGGCGGCGGCCGTGACCGCGCAGCCGTTGCGGGCGCTGGTGTCGGCGGGCTTCTGCGGCGCGCTCTCCCCGGAGCTGCGGGTGGGCGACCTCGTGGCGCCCGACGAGGTGCGCGACGAGGCGAGCGGCGAGAGCTTCGCGCCGGACCCGGAGATGCTCGCCGCCGCGCCGGGCGCGCGGGGCACGCTGGTGAGCTCGGTGCGCCTGGCCCGCACCCCCGCCGACCGGGCGCGCCTCGACGGGGTCGCGGTCGACATGGAGAGCGCGGCGCTCGCGCGCGCCTCCCGCGCGGCGGGCATCCCCTTCCTCGCGCTCCGGGCGGTGACCGACGAGACGCGCCATCGCCTCCCGGACTTCGATGGCCTGATGGACGCGGCCGGCCGCCTGACGCCCGGCGCCGGGCTGCTCTACTTCCTGCGCCACCCGCGCGACGTGCCCGCCCTCGTGAGGCTGGGCCCCGCCGTCCGGGAGGCGGGCCGGGCGCTGCGCGCCGGGCTCGAGCAGACGCTTCGGAGGCTGAGGTGAGCACCGCGCTCGTCACCGGCGCGACCGGGTTCGTGGGCGGCCACGTCGCCTCCCACCTCCTCTCGCACGGATGGGCCGTGCGCGCGCTGGTGCGACCGCAGAGCATGGGATCGGGCCGCCTGCCCGAGGGCTGCGAGCCGGTCGCCGGCGACCTCCGCGACGCCGGCGCGGTCGAGCGCGCGACCCGCGGGGCAGACGCCGTCTTCCACGTCGCCGCCCTCTACTCGCTGGCCCGCCACCGGGCGGCCGAGGTGCGCGAGACGAACGTTGACGGTACAAGCAACGTCCTGCGCGCCGCCGCGCAGGAGGGGGCGCCCGTCGTCCACACGTCCTCCGTAGCCACCGTCGGCCTGCCGGCCGACGGCAGCCCGGGCGACGAGGACACCCCTCAGCCGCCGTCCCAGGTGATCGGCGCGTACAAGCGATCGAAGGTGGCGTCGGAGCGCCTGGCGCTCGCGGCGGCGGCCGAGGGGCGCCACGTCGTGGTGGTGAACCCGACCGCGCCGGTGGGGCCGGGCGACCACGCGCCCACGCCCACCGGCCGGATCGTGTCCGACTTCCTCGCCGGGCGGATGCCGGCCTACGTTGAACACCGGCCTGAACCTGGTGGACGTCCGCGACGTCGCGGCCGGGCACCGCCTGGCGCTCGAGCGCGGCGCGCCGGGACGGCGCTACATCCTGGGCAACGAGAACATGACGCTGCGCGAGATCCTCGCCGCGCTGGCGAGCATCGCCGGGCGGCGCGCGCCCCGGGTGCGACTGCCGCACGCGGTGGCGATCGCGGTCGCGGCCGTCGACGAGACCATCGAGGGCCGCATGCTCGGGCGCGAGCCCCTCGCCCCGCTCGACGGCGCGCTCATGGCGCGCAAGCGGATGTTCGTGGACGGGTCGCGCGCCGTCCGCGAGCTCGGGATGCCCCAGTCGCCGGTGCGCGCCGCCCTCGCCGACGCGGTCGAGTGGTTCCGGACGGAGCGGCGGGCCGCGTGACCACCGGCACGGTCCACGGATCGTCGGTGCGCGACGAGGCCCGCGAGGCCCTCGAGCGGGGGGAGGCGCACCTGCGCCGGCTGCAGTCCCCCGAGGGCTTCTGGTGGGGCGAGCTGGAGTCGAACGCGACGATCACCGCCGAGCACGTCTTCCTCCTGGAGGCCCTCGGGCTGTCCGACGACGAGCTGCGCCGCCGGCTGGCCAACGAGCTCCTCGCGGTCCAGGGCGCCGACGGCGGCTGGCGGGTCTGGTACTCGGGCCCGGCCGACCTCTCGACGACGGCCGAGGCCTACTACGCCCTGCGCCTCTGCGGCCTCCCGGCCTCGGACCCGCGCCTCGCCCGCGCGCGCGAGGTCGTGCTGGCCGGCGGCGGCGTCAACCGGGCGCGCTTCTTCACCAAGCTCTGGCTCGCGGTGCTCGGCCAGTACCCGTGGTCGGCGCTGCCGGTGCTGCCGCCCGAGATGATCCTGCTGCCGGCGCGAGCGCCCATGTCCCCCTACCGCTTCGCGAGCTGGGCGCGGGGGACCTTCGTGGCGCTGATGATCGTCCTCTCCCGCAACCCGACCTTCCGCCAGCCGCACGGCTGCGACGAGCTCTTCCTCGAGCCCCCCGGGACCGGCCCAGGGCCGCGCCCCAAGACGCCGGGACCCTGGACGCCGGTGCTCACGCGGAGCCTGACGCTGGCGCGGCTCTACGAGCGGCGGCCGATCCGGCCGCTGCGGCGCCTGGCCGAGGCGCGGGTGGCCCGCTGGATCTGCGAGCGCCAGGAGGCGGACGGCTCGTGGGGCGGGATCCAGCCGCCGTGGGTGTACTCGATCCTGGCGCTCCACACGCTCGGCTTCCCGCTCGACCACCCCGTCATCGCGCGTGGGCTGGCCGGGTTCGAGGGGGCGTTCGCGCTGGACCTCGACGACGGGGAGCGCCTGCGCATCCAGGCGTGCCTGTCGCCGGTGTGGGACACCGCGCTGGGCGCGATCGCGCTCGCCGACGCGGGGGCGGCGCCGGACGACCCGGCGCTGGCGACGGCCGCCGCGTGGCTGCTCGCGAAGGAGGTGACCCGGTACGGCGACTGGCACCGGATCCCGCGGCGGGGCCGGCCCGGGGGATGGTCGTTCGAGTTCGAGAACGAGAACTATCCGGACACCGACGACACGGCGGAGGTGCTGATCGCCCTGCGCCGGTCCGGGTACCCGCCGTCGCACCCGGCGATCCGCCGCGGGGCCGACTGGCTGCTCGCGATGCAGAGCGCGTGCGGCGGCTGGGGGTCCTTCGACGTCGACAACGACCGCCGCGTCATGACGCAGATCCCGCTCTGCGACTTCGGCGAGGTCATCGACCCGCCGACGGAGGACGTCACCGCGCACGTCGTCGAGGCGCTCGTGGACTGCGGCGTGGCGCCGGGGCATCCGGCCGTGCGCCGCGGCGTCGACTACCTGTGGCGCACCCAGCGGGACGACGGGTCGTGGTGGGGGCGGTGGGGCGTGAACCACGTCTACGGCACCGGGGCCGTGCTGCCGGCGCTGGCGGCGGCCGGGCAGGACATGTCCGACCTGCGGGTCCGCCGGGCCGTCGCCTGGCTGGCGGAGCACCAGAACGCCGACGGCGGCTGGGGCGAGAGCGTCCTGAGCTACCGCGACCCGGCGTGGGTCGGGCGCGGCGACTCGACCGCCTCGCAGACGGCGTGGGCGCTGCTCGGGCTCCTGGCCGCCGAGCCGCGCCACGCGGCCGTCGACGGCGGGCTGGCCTTCCTCG
Source organism: Miltoncostaeaceae bacterium (assembly GCA_963835685.1). GTDB lineage: Bacteria > Actinomycetota > Thermoleophilia > Miltoncostaeales > Miltoncostaeaceae > DATAGF01. Next base: position 309,445 of record CAWIGI010000004.1, on the reverse strand, counting down.
CGCGGACCCAGCGTCCCGACGGCTCCTGGGACGAGCCCTGGTACACGGGGACCGGGTTCCCGATGGACTTCATGATCAACTACCACCTCTACCGCCAGACCTTCCCGGTGACCGCGCTGGGGAGAGCGCTGCGGTGAGCGCGGTGGCCTCGGAGGGACGGGCCGCCGCGCGGACCGCGACCCGGGCCCACGACGAGAACTTCCCCGTCGCCTTCCTGCTCGCGCCGCGGGACGTCCGCGCCGACATGCAGGCCGTCTACGCCTACTGCCGCGCCACCGACGACCTCGGCGACGAGGCGCCCGGCGGGCCGGCGGAGCGGCTGGCCGGGCTCGACGCCTGGGAGGGCGACCTGCGCACGGCGGTCGCCGGCGGCGAGCCGGCGGACCCGCGCCTGGCCGCGCTCGCCGAGACGATCGCGCGCCGCGACCTGCCGCTCGACCCCTTCCTGCGCCTCATCGAGGCGAACCGCATGGACCAGCGCCGGGCGCGCTGGGGGACCCACGAGGACCTGCTCGACTACTGCCGGCACTCGGCCACGCCGGTCGGCGAGATGGTGCTCGGCGTGCTCGGGTACCGCGACCCCTGGAGGGTCGGGATGAGCGATGCGACCTGCATCGGCCTGCAGCTCGTCAACTTCTGGCAGGACATCGCGCGCGACCTGCGCGACCGCGACCGGATCTACCTGCCGGCGGAGGACATGGCGCGCTTCGGCGTCGCCGAGGACGACCTGCGCCGGCCGCCGGCGGGCGAGGCGGTGCGGCGGCTCGTGGCCTTCGAGGTCGAGCGGGCCCGCGGCCACCTGCTCGCCGGCGCCCCCCTCCACCGCTTCGTGCCCCGGCGCGTCTCGCTCGACCTGCGCATGTTCAGCGCCGGCGGGCTCGCCCTCTGCGACGCCATCGCGCGGCAGGGCTACGACACGCTCACCCGCCGCCCGGCGCCGGGGCGGCTCGGCCGGGCCCGCATCGCGGCGGCCGCGGCGCGGCGCGCGCTGGGCCTGCGCCGATGACGCTGGACGAGGCGTACGACGCCTGCCGCAGCATCGCCCGCGACGAGGCGCGCAACTTCTACTACGGCTTCGTCCTGCTGCCCCCGGAGCGCCGCTCCGGCATCTACGCGGCCTACGCCTTCAGCCGCCGGGCCGACGACAGCGTCGACGGGGCCGGCAGCGCGGCGCGCCGGCTCGCGGCGGTGGCCGAGCGCCGCGACGAGCTCGACGCCTGCTACGCGGGCGAGCCGCCCCGCGACGACCCGGTCCTGGTGGCGCTCGCCGACACCGTGCGCCGCTTCGGCGTGCCGCGCGACCACCTCGACGCCCTGCTGGACGGCGTGGCGATGGACCTCACGATCGCCCGCTACCCGGACTTCCCGGCGCTCAAGGAGTACTGCGACCGGGTGGCCGGAGCGGTCGGGCTCGTGAGCCTCCACGTCTTCGGCTTCTCGGACCCGGCGGCGCCGGGCCACGCCGCCGACCTCGGCGTCGCCATGCAGCTCGTGAACATCATGCGCGACGTCGCCGAGGACGCCGGGCGCGACCGCATCTACCTGCCCGCCGACGAGATGGCGGCTCACGGCGTGACCGAGGCCGACGTCATGGACGGCGTGGCGACGGCGGGCTTCCGGGCGCTCATGCGCGACCAGGGCGAGCGCGCGCGCGACTACTTCGCCCGTGGCCAGCGGCTCCTGCCGCTCCTCGACCGGCGCGCGCGCATGTGCGTGTCGATGCTGTCGGGTCTCTACCGCGAGATCCTCGACGCCATCGAGGCCCGCGACCACGACGTCCTCGCCGGCAGGGTGTCGCTGTCGACGCCCCACAAGCTCGCCCTGATGGGCCGCCGCACCGCCTCGGCCCTCCGATGACCAGCCGGCACCTGGTGGTGTGCGGCGGCGGCCTCGCCGGTGTCGCCGCCGCCGTCGAGGGCGCGGGTCTCGGCGCCGAGGTGACGCTCGTGGAGCGGCGGCCCTTCCTCGGCGGCAAGGCGTACAGCTTCACCGACCCCGACACCGGGCGCGAGGTGGACAACGGCCAGCACGTCTTCCTCGGATGCTGCCCCGCCTACATCCGCCTGCTGCGGCTGCTCGGCACCCTGCGCCACACGTCGCTCCAGCGCCGGCTCGACGCGCCCGTGCGGGACCGGGCCGGGCGCGTCGGGGCGCTGCGGGCCGCGCCCCTGCCGGCGCCGCTCCACCTCGGGCTCTCCTTCGCGGCGTACCCGCACCTGTCGCCGGGCGAGAAGGCCGCCGCGCTGCGGGCCCTGGCGGCCCTCGCCGCCATGACGGAGCCGGCCCTCGAGGAGATCGACCGCCTCAGCTTCGCCGACTGGCTTGCCGAGCGCGGCCAGTCCCCGGACGCCGTGCGCCGGTTCTGGGACCTCATCGTGCTGCCGACCTGCAACGACCGCAGCGACCGCGTCTCGGCGGCGCTTGGGGCGTTCGTCTTCCGGCGCGGGTTCCTGCAGACGTCGCGGGGCTCGGCGATCGGGTGGTCGCGCGTGGGCCTCAGCCGGCTGGTCAACCCCGCCGCCCGCGGGTTCCTGACGGCGCGGGGCGGGCGCGTCATCGCCGGGGTCGCCGTCGCCGAAGCCGGGCCCGGCGGGGTGACCCTGGCCGACGGGACGACGCTGCCGGCCGACGCGGTCGTCCTCGCCATGCCCCCGAGGCGGGTTCGCGCGGTGGCGCCCGCGGCGCTGCCCGAGGACCCCGGGCTCGGGGCCTCGCCGATCGTGAACGTGCACGTCTGGTACGACCGCCCGGTGATGGACGAGCGGTTCACGGCCGTCGTCAACAGCCCGGTCCAGTGGATCTTCAACCGCACGGCGATGGGGGGCGGCGACGGCTCCTCCCATCACCTGGCGATCTCGATCTCCGGGGCCCGCGAGGAGGTCGAGGTGCCTCGGACCGAGCTGGCCGAGGCGATGCGCGACGAGCTGGAGCACCTGCTCCCGCGGGCCCGCTCGGCCAAGGCCCTGGCGACCGCCGTCGTGAAGGAGCCGCAGGCCACCTTCGCCGCCGCCCCCGGCCAGGCCGCCCGCCGGCCCGGGCCCGCCACGCCGCTGGAGCGCGTCGCGCTGGCCGGCGCTTGGACCGCCACGGGGTGGCCCGCCACGATGGAGGGCGCCGTCCGCAGCGGCATCGTCGCCGCCCGCCACGTCCTCGTGGACCGGGTGCCGCCAGCCTGAGCTTGGCGAGCGCTCGTCCGGGGGACGAGCCTCAAGTTCCGGGCGTGCGCGCCGATGCATGGGCATGCACATCCTCGGGCGCACCCTCCTGCCAATCCTCGCAGCCGGCTGCCTCGTCGGCTCGATCGCGCTGGCGGCACCCGCCGACGCCGACGCGCGGCCGCGTATCTCGAGCTTCTACGTGAAGGACGAGGGCTCGCGGATCCACATGAAGGTCAACTACTGCGACGACGCGGGCGAGCTCACGGACTCCTACTCCTCGACGTTCCGGATCTGGGACGAGAACTACTCGTCGTCGGTCAAGGTCTTCAATCGGCGGGTCTCGGGTCGCATCTACGACTCTTGCGGCTGGGCCTCGTACAAGGTCCCCGACACGTTCGCGAACGGGCTCTACTCCGCAAACGTGGCGGTCACGAACCGCACCACGGGCAGCTTCAGCCGCATCCGCATCCGTTACTTCACCATCAGCTAGCGAGCCGCGCGAAGCCGTCCGGGCCCGGCGTCTACGCGGCCTGTTGAACCGGCGCTGCGCCAATTGACACGCGGCACAGTGGCCAAGTGGCACACGGCGCGGCGGCCGAGTGGCCGTCAGCCCGGGACCGGGCGGGGCCGCGCGAGCGAGCGGGCCGTCGTGTGCGTCAGCAGCCAGACGCCGATCCCCACGAGGATCAGGCCGACGGTGAGCTGGGCGGCGGCGGCGGGCTCGGTCGGCCAGTCCTCGCCGAACAGGACCGGCGCGAGCGCGACGGGCACGAGCGTGTTGACCACGCCGACGATCGACTCCACCGTGGTGGCCTCGCCGGCCTGGAGGGCGCTCGTCTTGGCGAGGTACCCGATCCCGCCGACCGCGAAGGCGCTCCCGAAGGCCAGGCCGAGGAGCGCCCAGCGCGAGGTGTCGATGGAGTCGGCCATCAGCTTGGACAGGATCCCGTTGAGGGCCCAGGCGCAGCCGCAGGAGAGCGCCATCAGCCGGACGTCGACGGAGATGCCCCTGGCGCGGGCGGCGAAGACCCACAGCGCGCCGGCCAGCAGCAGGCCGGCGCAGATCAGCCACGGGAGCGGCCCCGCGATGGAGACCTCCCGCGGCGGGGAGTGGAGCGCGACGAGGGCGACCCCGCCGGCGAGGAGCGCGATGCCGATCAGCGAGGACACGCGGGGCTTCTCGTGGAGGACGATCAGGGAGAACACGACCAGCACGAACAGGCCGAGCGCCATCGCCGGCGCCACGATCGTGAGGGGCGCGACCAGCAGGGCGGCGGTCTTGAGCGCCCAGCCGGCGAGGTCGAGCACCGCGGCGAGGCGCCAGAGCGGCCGCTTGACCAGGCTCACGAGCAGGTCCAGCCGCAGCGACTGGGCCGCGGGCTGGCGCCGCGCCTCCAGCGCCGTGAGCACGACGCCGAGGTTCGCGGCGAGGGCCGCGGACGTGATCAGGACAAAGGTCAGCAAAGGTCGGACGCCGGTGCGGGCTCGTGCAGGTGACCGATGTTACGATCCGGCGCCTCCGGTCCCTTCTGGGGAGTCCTTCGATGGCGCGTCGAGTGCAGGGGCGGGCGGCGGGGCTCCGGGAGGCCCTGCTCGCGGCCCGCCGCGCGGCGGCGTCGGTCGGCAGCGGCTGGCGCGAGGGCCTCATCGCGGCCATCGCCTACGGGCTGTACACCCTGGTGAAGGGGGTCTGGGGCGGGTCGCTCGAGGAGGGCCGCCGCGCCGCGGCCTCGCTCATCGACCTCGAGAAGTCCCTGGGCATCTACGTCGAGCCGGACCTCCAGCGGTTCTTCGTGGATCACCACCTGGGGATGCCCTTCTGGAACGCGTTCTATGTCGTGAGCCAGGTCGTCGTGCTGCCGCTGACGCTGTTCCTCGTCTACCGCTACGCCCGCGGCTCCTACGCCTTCGTGCGCAACATGGCGTTGATCTCGTGGACGGCCGGGGTCATCTGGTACGCCCTCCAGCCGGTCGCCCCGCCCCGCCTGCTCACCTCGGGCTTCACGGACACCGTCAGCACCCAGACCTTCTTCGAGCTCGACTCGGAGTTCATCCGGGCCTTCTACAACCCCGTGGCGGCGATGCCGAGCCTGCACGTGGGGATGGCGCCGGTGGTCGCCTGGGCGCTGATCCGCCTGACGCCCTGGGTCTGGACCAAGGTGCTCGGGGTCGCGTACCCGTTGCTCGTCGCCGTCTCGATCGTCGTCACGGGCAACCACTTCATCCTCGACATCGTCGGCGGGCTCGCGGTGGTCCTGCCGGCCGCCGCCATCTCGGCCTGGCTGGTGCGCGAGCCCCGGCCGGGCCCGAGCAGGGCCGCGGCCGCGCTGCGCGCCGTCCATCCCGGCGGCCGCTCGAGCGCCCACCGCGACCGGGGTCCCGCGCCGAGGACCTGACTGGGCGGAGCCCACGGGGTAGCATCGGCGCGCCGCGAACCGGGGTGGGCCGCTGATGGCGCAGGCGCAACCAGGGGGTCCAGCCGCCACGCACCCGGCCGACGTGCTCGGGATCTTCGGGATCACGGGCGACCTGGCCACGAGGATGACCCTCCCCTCCCTCTACCGCCTGGAGCGACGCGGCCTGCTCGGCTGCCCGGTGGTGGGCGTCGCGGGGGACGAATGGACGGGCGAGCGGCTGCGCGACCACGCCCGCGAGGCCGTCGCGGCCGCCGGCGAGACCGTGGACGAGGCGGTCTTCGGCCGGCTCGCCGGCCGCCTCTCCTATGTCCGGGGCGACTTCGGTGACGCGGCGACCTACGGCCGCGTGGCCGCCGCGCTCGGCGGCTCCCGCGCGCCGGTCTTCTACCTCGAGATCCCGCCGTCGCTGTTCGGCACCGTCGTGGCGGGCCTCGCGGGAGCCGGGCTTGCCGCGTCGGCGCGCATCGTGGTGGAGAAGCCCTTCGGCCACGACCTCGCGTCGGCCCGGGCGCTCGCCGCCGATCTGCACCGGCACGTCGACGAGTCGCAGCTCTTCCGGATCGACCACTTCCTCGGGAAGATGGGCCTCGAGGAGATCCTCTACCTGCGGCTCGCCAACACGATGCTCGAGCCGGTGTGGAACCGTCATTTCATCGAGTGCGTCCAGATCACCATGGCCGAGAGCATCGGGGTCGAGGACCGCGGCCACTTCTACGACCCGGTGGGCGCGCTGCGGGACGTGGTCGTCAACCACCTCATGCAGGTGCTCGCGTCGGTCGCGATGGAGCCGCCGGCCGCGCGCGACTCCGCCTCACTGAAGGGCGCCGCGCTCACGGTGCTGCGCGCCGTCGCGGCCGCCGACCCGGCCCGCTACGTCCGCGGTCAGTACGACGGCTACCGCGCCGTCGACGGGGTCGCGACGGACTCGACGACCGAGACCTACGCGGCCCTGCGCCTGGAGATCGACGATTGGCGCTGGTGGGGCGTGCCGTTCTTCATCCGCGCCGGCAAGTGCCTGCCGGCGAAGGCGACCGAGGCCCGGCTGGTCTTCCGGCGGCCCCCGCCCCTCAGCGGTTTCGTGCGCGCGGGCGACCGCCCGCCGGAGCCGGGCCAGCTCGTGATCCGGATCGACCCGGCGACGGGCATCCGACTCCAGCTCGACGCCCGCCGCGCCGACGGCGCCGGCCCGGAGCCGGTCACCCTCGACATGGAGTTCGCCGAGGAGGGCGGCGAGGGCCCGAGCCCGTACGAGGTGCTGCTGACCGCGGCGATGGCCGGCGACGCCACGCGCTTCACCCGCCAGGAGGGCGTGGAGGAGCAGTGGCGCGTCATGCAGCCGCTGCTCGACGCGCCCCCGCCGGTCCAGGCCTACGCCCGCGGCTCGGCGGGGCCCGAGGCGGCCGACGCCCTCGTGGCGTCGCACGGCGGCTGGCGCGGCCCCTGGACGCCGACATGACCGCGGCCACCATCACCGCACGACGACCATCGGAGACGCCGTGAAGCCGACCCAGAAGCTGCACCAGGCGGGCCAGAGCCTCTGGCTCGACAACATCACCCGCGAGCTCCTGACAAGCGGCACGCTGGGGAGCTACATCGACGAGCTCGGCATCACGGGGCTGACCTCGAACCCGACGATCTTCGACCACGCCTTCTCGAGCTCGGACGCCTACGACGACGCGATCCGCGAGGCGGCCGCGGAGGGGCTGGCACCGGAGGACGTCTTCTTCCGGCTGGCGATCGAGGACCTGCAGGGCGCCGCCGACCTGTTCCGGCCCATCTGGGACCGAACGAACGGGATCGACGGGTGGGTGTCGCTGGAGGTGTCGCCGCGGCTCGCCCGTGACCCCGGGAGCACGCTGGTGGCCGCGTCCCGGCTCTCGGCCACGGCCGGGCGGCCGAACCTCTTCATCAAGATCCCCGGCACCCCCGAGGGGCTCGATGCCATCGAGGAGGCGATCTTCGCCGGCGTGCCGGTGAACGTGACCCTGCTCTTCAGCCGCGAGCAGTACCTCGCCGCGGCCGACGCCTACATGCGCGGCATCGAGCGCCGGGTCGACGCCGGGCTCGATGCGGCGGTGGGGTCGGTCGCCTCGGTGTTCGTGAGCCGCTGGGACACCTCGCCGGAGGCGCAGGCGCGGCCGGGTGACGAGCGAAACGCGCTCGGCATCGCCCAGGCGAAGCTCAGCTACGCCGCCTACCGCGAGCTGCTCGAGTCGCCCCGCTGGGCGCGGCTGGCCAACGAGGGGGCGCAGCCGCAGCGCCTGCTGTGGGCGAGCACGGGCACCAAGGACCCGGAGGCCTCGGACGTCCTCTACGTCCGCGCGCTGGCGGCGCCCCTGACCGTCAACACCATGCCCGAGAAGACCCTCCTGGCCTTCGGCGACCACGGCGAGGTGTCCGACTTCCTGCCCGCCGACGGGGGCGACGCCGGGTCGGTGATCGACCGCTTCACCGCCGACGGCGTGGACCTCGAGGCGCTCGCCGGGCGCCTCCAGGCCGAGGGGGCCGCCGCGTTCGTGACGTCGTGGGACGAGCTTCTGCAGACCATCGAGGAGCGCTCGGCCGCGCTCGCGGGCCGCCGGTGAGCCCGCTCCGGGACGGCCCGGCCTGGCGGGCGCTCGAGGAGCACCACGGGCGGATCGGCGACATGCACCTGCGCGACCTGTTCTCCGAGGACCCCGGGCGCGGCGAGCGCCTGGTGGCCGAGGGCGCCGGGCTCGTCCTCGACTACTCGAAGAACCGGGTGACCGACGAGACGATGGCGCTCCTCGTGGCCCTGGCGCAGGAGCGCGGCCTGGGCGAGCGGATCGAGGCGATGTTCCGCGGCGAGCGGATCAACGTGACCGAGGACCGCGCCGTCCTGCACGTCGCGCTGCGCGCCCCCCGGGACGCCCGCATCGAGGTGGACGGCGCCGACGTCGTCCCGGAGGTGCACGAGGTGCTGGACCGCATGGCGGCGTTCGCCGACCGCGTGCGGGGCGGCGCGTGGACGGGCGCCACGGGGAAGCCGATCCGCAACGTCGTCAACATCGGCATCGGCGGCTCCGACCTCGGACCGGTGATGGCCTACGAGGCGCTGCGCCACTACTCGCGGCGCGACATGACCTTCCGCTTCGTCTCGAACGTTGACGGCAGCGACTTCGCCGAGGCGACCCGCGACCTCGACCCGGCCGAGACCCTCTTCATCGTGTCGTCGAAGACCTTCACGACGCTCGAGACCATGACCAACGCGCAGACCGCGCGCGACTGGGCGCTGGCCGCCCTGGGCGACGAGTCGGCCGTCGCGCGGCACTTCGTGGCCGTGTCGACGAACGAGGCCGCGGTGCGGGAGTTCGGCATCGATCCCGCGAACATGTTCGGCTTCTGGGACTGGGTCGGGGGCCGCTACTCGATGGAGTCGGCGATCGGGCTGTCGACGATGCTCGCGGTCGGGCCGGCGTCCTTCCGGGACATGCTCGCCGGCTCCCATGCGATGGACGAGCACTTCCGCACGACGCCCTTCGAGCGCAACCTCCCCGTCCTCATGGGCCTGCTCGCGGTCTGGTACGGCGACTTCTTCGGCGCCCAGACCGTCGCCGTGCTGCCGTACGCCCGCTACCTCGTCCGCTTCCCGGCCTACCTGCAGCAGCTCACGATGGAGTCGAACGGCAAGCGGGTCACGCTGGAGGGCGCGCCGGTCGACTACGAGACCGGGGCCGTCTACTGGGGCGAGCCGGGCACCAACGGCCAGCACTCCTTCTACCAGCTCATCCACCAGGGGACGAAGCTGGTCCCGGCCGACCTGATCGGCTTCGCCAACAGCCTCACCCCGATCGGCCGGCACCAGGACCTGCTGATGGCCAACGTGCTCGCCCAGGCCGAGGCGCTCGCGTTCGGCAAGACCGAGGAGGAGGTGCGGGCGGAGGAGACCGAGGAGTGGCGCGTGCCCCACCGCGTCTTCCCGGGCAACCGCCCCACGAACACGATCCTCGCCGACCGGCTCACCCCGGGGACGCTCGGCGCGCTGGTCGCGCTGTACGAGCACAGCGTCTTCACGCAGGGGACGATCTGGGGGATCAACTCCTTCGACCAATGGGGCGTGGAGCTGGGCAAGGTGCTCGCGACCCGTATCGTCGCCGAGCTCGAGAGCGACGAGGAGCCGGAGCCGGCGCACGACTCGTCGACGAACGCGCTGATCCGCCGCTACCGCAACGCCCGCGACTAGGACAAGGAGGACGACGATGGCGCAGCTCGGGATGGTGGGCCTCGGCCGGATGGGCGCAGGGCTGGTGCGGCGCCTCATGCGCGACGGCCACGACTGCGTGGTCTACGACAGGGGCGCCGACTCCGTCGCGGAGCTCGCCGGTGAGGGGGCGACCGGCACGGAGTCCCTCCCCGACTTCGTCGCCAAGCTCGACCGGCCGCGCGCGGCGTGGGTGATGATCCCCGCGTCCGCCACGGGCGCGGTCGTCGATGAGCTCGCCGGGCTGATGGACCCGGACGACGTCATCATCGACGGCGGCAACAGCTACTACCGCGACGACATCGCCCGCGCCAAGAAGCTGAGGCCGAAGGGCATCCACTACATCGACTGCGGCACCAGCGGCGGCGTCTTCGGGCTCGAGCGCGGCTTCTGCCTGATGATCGGCGGCGAGGAGGAGCCGGTGCGGCGCCTCGACCCCATCTTCCGCTCGATCGCGCCGGGCGAGGGCGAGGCGCCCCCGACCCCGGGCCGCAAGGAGGGCGGGACGGCGCAGCACGGCTACCTCCACTGCGGGGCCTCCGGCGCGGGCCACTTCGTGAAGATGGTCCACAACGGCATCGAGTACGGCGTCATGGCGGCCTACGCCGAGGGCCTGAACGTCCTGCACCGCGCCAACATCGGCTCCGAGGAGGTGCAGGCGAGCGCCGAGATCGCGCCTCTCGACAACCCCGAGTACTACCGCTACGACATCGACGTCCCCGAGGTCGCCGAGGTCTGGCGCCGCGGCAGCGTGATCGCATCCTGGCTGCTCGACCTGACGGCCGCCGCCCTCGCGACCGACCCGACCCTCGAGGACCTCTCGGGGAAGGTGTCGGACTCGGGCGAGGGCCGCTGGACGATCCACGCGGCGGTGGACGAGGGAGTGCCGGTGCCAGTGCTCACGGCGTCCCTCTTCGAGCGGTTCTCGTCGCGCGGCGAGTCCCACTACGCCGACCGGCTCCTGTCGGCGATGCGCCAGCAGTTCGGCGGTCACCTCGAGCTGAAGTGACGATGGGCGGGTCCGCGGGCCACGGGGCTCGCCCACCTTGCCGGGCCTGAGCGGCGCCCGGTAGGTTCCCCCGCGAGGCATTCCGCTGGGCGGCCGGCGCGGGGGTGTGGCTCGGTGCGAGACGAGTTCGAGGATCTCTTCGCGCTGTATGCCCCGATCGCCGCCGCCGTGTTCGCGGCGGTCGTCCTCGCGTACCTGACCATCGTCGTCCGGTTCCGCCGGCGCCGCGGCGCGGGGGCCGTCGACCCGCCCCAGCCCAGCGACCGCTGGCGCTGGGAGCTGGCCTACGCGGTGGTGCTCGCCATCGTCGCGGCGGTGCTGATCACGTTCAGCCTCAGGGCGGCGGATCGCGTTCGACCGGCTCTCGGCGGACCCCGGCCTCACGATCGACGTCACGGCCTTCAAGTGGCAGTGGGCGTTCAGCTACCGCGACGAGGGCGTGCGGATCGAGGGCGTCGAGGGCGAGGAGCCCACGCTCACGGTCCCGACCGACACCACCGTGCGCTTCACCCTGCGCTCGAACGACGTGATCCACGCGTTCTGGGTCCCCGACGTCCGGTTCAAGCGCGACGCCTTCCCGAACCGCACCACCGAGTTCGACCTGCGCTTCGACGAGGCCGGCCGGCACGAGGGGATCTGCGCCGAGTTCTGCGGCCTCGACCACACGATCATGCGGTTCGAGGTCGACGCGCTGCCGCCGTCCGACTTCGCGCGCTGGCTCGACCAGGCGCGGGCGGCCTCGTGACCACGACGACGATCCCGCAGCCGGCCGGCGGCCTCTACGGGTGGCTCGCCGCCGCCGACCACAAGCGCATCGCGCTGATGTCGATGGCCGCCGGGCTGCTCTTCTTCGTGGTGAGCGGGGCCAATGCGCTGCTCGTGCGCCTCGAGCTCGCCCGGCCGGGCGAGCAGGTGCTCTCGCGCGACACCTTCAACGAGGCGTTCACGATGCACGGCGCGGGGATGGTCTACCTGTTCGTCACCCCCGTGGCGCTCGCGCTGGGCGTCTACATGGTCCCGCTCCAGGTCGGCGCGGCGCAGATCATGGCCCCGCGGCTCGTCCTGTTCGGGTTCTGGCTCTACGTCATCGGCGGGGTGATCATGCAGGCCGCCTGGCTCACCGCCGACGGCCCGGGCAAGGCGGGCTGGACGGCCTACGTCCCCCTCTCCGACGCGGTCAACACGCCCGGCACCGGCATGGACATGTTCCTGCTGGGGGTGATCCTCGCGACCGCCGGAGGCCTGCTGTTCGCGGCGTGCACGCTGGGAACCATCCTGCGCCTGCGCGCGCCCGGCATGACGATGCTCCGCATGCCGGTCTTCTGCTGGACGATGCTCGTGACCTGCCTGATGGTCGTGATGACCTTCCCGGTGCTGATCGCCGCCATGGCCATGCTGCTGGCCGACCGCCACGGCGCCGGCATCTTCGACGGGTCGAGCGGGCCGATCTCGTTCCAGAACCTGTTCTGGTTCTACGGCCACCCGGTGGTCTACGTGTGGTTCTTCCCGTTCCTCGGGGTGGTGGCCGAGGTCGTCGCCGTGTTCTCGGGCCGGCGGCTATGGGGCTATCGCACGCTGACCTTCGCGCTGCTGGCCTTCACCGCCCTGTCGATGAGCGTCTGGGCCCATCACATGTTCACGACGGGCCAGTCCAACAACAAGTACTTCGCCCTCACGTTGACCCTCCTGCTCGTGCCCGCCGGCATCGAGTACCTGGGCCTCGGGGCGACGATGTGGCGCGGGTCGATACGCCTGACGACCCCGCTGCTGTTCGCCCTGGCGTTCGCGATCCAGTTCCTGATCGGCGGCCTGACGGGGATCATGCTGGGCGCGCCGGCGCTCGACTACCAGCTCCACGACAGCTACTTCGTCGTGGCCCACTTCCACTACACGGCCTTCGGCGGGGCGCTCTTCGGGGCCTTCGCGGCCGCGTACTACTGGTTCCCGAAGATGACCGGGCTGGTGCTGCGGGACGGGCTCGGGAAGCTGCACTTCTGGCTGATGGTGCTGGGCTTCAACCTCACCTTCTTCCCGATGTTCATCGCCGGCTGGGCCGGCATGCCGCGGCGGGTGGCCGACTACCCCGCGACCGGGCTGCTGGAGGGCGCGAACCTGGCGGCGACGATCGGCGGCTTCGTGCTGACCGTGGCGGTCCTGATCTTCCTCGCCAACGTGATCCTCTCGCTCAGGGACCGGCGCCCGGCCGTCGCCGACCCCTGGGGCGGCTTCACGCTCGAGTGGGCGACGAGCTCGCCGCCGCCGCCGTTGAACTTCTCCGGACCGCTCCCGCCCATCACCTCCGAGACGCCGGTGCTGGACCGGCGGATCGGGCCGCCCGTCGCCGAGGCGAGACCGTGACCGCCGGCTGGGCCTACGTCGTGCTCTGGGGCGTCCTGCTGGCCATCCTGGCCGTGCTCCACCTCGCGTTCGACCTGGACGGGCTCCAGCTGGGGCTGGCGATCGGGGCCGCGGCCGCCGTGCTGGCGCTGGGGGCGCTGCTGGCGGCGCGGCCCCCCCGCGAGGGCATCCGCCTGCTGCCCGAGAACAGCTACGCGACGGTCCTGCTCGCGGTCGGCGCGGTGATGGTGGCGCTCGGCCTCCTCTTCGGCCAGTGGCTCTACCTGATCGGCGGCGGGGTGGTCGTCCTCGGGGCGGCGGGGGTCGCGCGCGAGGTGCTGGCGTCCCGGCGGAGCGCGGGATGAGGCTGCGCGCCCTCGCCTTCGTCGCCGGGATCGCGGCACTGGAGGCCGCGATCCTGCTGCCCGCGGACTCGCTCTCGGCGCACGTGGTCTCCCACGCGCTGGTCGCCGTGGTGGCCGCGCCGCTGCTCGTGCTCGCGCTGCCGCTGCCCCCCTCTCGGCGCCCGCCGCGGTGGCCCCGGGCGCGGCGCGCCGCCCCGATCGCGGCCTGGACCGCCTTCGTGGCCGCGCACTGGGCCGCCCTCCTCCTCGCGGGCACCCAGCACCACCTCACCGGCCTCGCCCACCTCGCCGTCCACGCGGCGCTGCTGGCGGCCGGGATCCTCTTCTGGCTGCCGGTGCTCGGCAGCGGACGGCCGGTCCCGCGGCTGCGCGGACCGGCGGCCGCCCTCTACCTGTTCCTGGCGATGCCCGCCGCCGACCTCACCGCCGTCTGGCTCATGGCCCGCGGGGAGACGGCGGCCGTGGGGGTGATGCTGGCGGCGATGCTGCCGCTGGGCATCGCGGCGGTGGCGGTCTCGTGGAGCTGGATCGTGCGGGAGGAGCGGCTCGCGCGGGCAGGCGAGGCGGCGCGATGAGGCGCCTGCTGATCCTGGCCCTCGCGCTCGGCGGCGTCCTCCTGATCCCCGCGACCGCCCTCGGCCAGGCGAGCGACCAGGTCCAGGCGGGCCGGACGCTCTTCGTCGAGGGCTGCGCCTCCTGCCACGGCCAGGACGCGCGCGGCACGGACCGGGCCCCAGACCTGCACGGCGTGGGGGCGCTGTCGGCGGACTTCTACCTGCGCACCGGGCGGATGCCCCTGGCCGTGCCGGGCGAGGAGCCGCTGCGCACCGAGCCGCTCTACTCCGAGGAGGAGATCCAGGCCCTGGTGGCCTACGTCGCCTCCCTCGGCGGCCCGCCGGTCCCGGCGGTCGACCCGGCGGCCGGCGACCTGAGCGAGGGCGAGCGGCTCTTCACCCTGTTCTGTGCCGGCTGCCACGGCAAGCTGGCCAAGGGCGGCGTCGTCACCGGCGCAATCGCGCCGTCCTTGGACGAGTTGACGCCGGTCCAGGTCGCCCAGGCGATCCGCATCGGCCCGTTCGTGATGCCGCCGTTCGACGAGGAGCTCATCGACCAGCGGCAGCTCGACTCCATCGTGGCCTACGTCGAGAAGACGAAGAACCCCGACAACCGCGGCGGCTGGGACCTCGGCGGCATCGGCCCGATCCCCGAGGGGATGGTGGCCTTCTTCATCGGGCTCCTGGCGCTGCTGATCGTGTCCCGCCTGCTCGGGGAGCGCGGCTCGTGAGCCGCGACCGCGCCGAGCTCGCGGCGGCCGCGTTCCTGGGCCTCGCCGCGGCGGCGGGGATCGCCGCGATCGTCGTCTACATCGTCACCGACGACACCCAGCTCCTCGGGCTCACCCTGGGGCTCGCGTTCCTGGGCGTGGCCGGGGCGCTGATCGTGGCGGGCCTGCGCCTCTACCCGCCTCAGAAGGTCGTGGAGGAGCGGCCCCCCGCGGCCGACGAGGCGGCCGAGGCCGAGGTCGAGCAGGCCGTGGAGACGGCGGTCGGCGGCATCTCGCGGCGGAGGCTGCTCGCGGGCGCCGCCGGCGCCGCCGGCGCGGCCCTGGGCGGCGCGCTGATCGTGCCGCTCGGGTCGCTCGGCCCCTTCCAGCAGGGGGAGAGCTTCGACGACCTCCCGTGGCAGGACGGCGTGCGCCTCGTGGACGACGAGGGCGCGCCCATCCCCGCCGACGCGCTCCAGCCGCGCGCGTTCACGACCGCGTTCCCCGAGGGCGCCGACAAGCGCGAGCTCGGCTCGCCGGTGGTGGTGCTGCGGCTGCCCGAGGGCGCGGACGACCTCGAGCCCGAGCAGCGGGCGGTCGCCCCGCGGGGGATCCTCGCCTTCTCGCGCATCTGCACCCACGCCGGCTGCGCCATCGCCCTCTCCCGCACGCCGCTCTTCCCGCCGGAGGCGCCGAGCCCGGCGCTGGTCTGCCCCTGCCACTACTCCACCTTCGACGTGCGCCAGGGGGGCAAGGTGATCTTCGGCCCGGCGGGGCGCGACCTGCCCCAGCTCCCCCTGCGCATCGGCGACGACGGCATCCTGACGGCGGCCGGGCCCCTCTCGGGCAAGCCGGGGCCGTCCCACCTCACGGTGCGCAAGACGTGATCTTCGCGCGCGTCGGCCGCTTCCTCGACGACCGGACCGGCTCCGGCTCGCTGCTGTCGCGCGGCTTCCGCTACGTCTTCCCCGACCACTGGACCTTCCTGTTCGGCGAGATCGCGCTCTACTGCTTCGTCGTCCTCGTCGGGACCGGGGTCTACCTGACGCTGTTCTTCGAGCCGAGCACCGCCCAGGTGGTCTACGACGGCTCCTACGCGCCGCTGCGGGGGCAGGAGGTGTCGGAGGCCTACCGGTCGGCGGTGGAGATCTCGCTCGACGTGAAGGCCGGGCTGCTGATCCGCCAGACCCACCACTGGGCGGCCCTGGTGTTCGTGGCCGCGATCGTGGTCCACGTGCTGAGGATCTTCTTCACGGGCGCGTTCCGCCGGCCGCGCGACATCAACTGGATGGTGGGGATCACCCTCGCCCTCCTCGCGCTGCTCGAGGGCTTCGCGGGCTACTCGCTGCCCGACGACCTGCTGTCGGGCATGGGGCTGGCGATCGGCTACTCGGTGCTGGCCGCGTTCCCGATCATCGGCGGGTGGCTCGCCCAGCTCGTGTGGGGCGGCGAGTTCCCGGGCGGGGAGGAGTTCATCTCGCGGCTCTACGCCGCCCACGTCTTCATCCTGCCGATCGCGCTCTTCGCGCTCATCGGCCTGCACCTGTTCCTGATCGTCAAGCACCGCCACACCCAGTTCGCGGGGCCGGGGCGGCAGGAGCGCAACGTGATCGGCTCGCCCGCCTTCCCCGGCTACGTGATGCGGTCGGGCGGGCTGTTCTTCGCCACCGCCGGCGTGCTGCTGCTGATCGGCGGCCTGATCCAGATCAACCCGATCTGGCAGTACGGCGTCTACCAGCCGTGGCTCGGGACCAACGGCGCCCAGCCCGACTACTACTTCGGCTGGCTGATCGGGGCGCTGCGGCTGATGCCCGACTGGGAGCTGGTGATCGGCGGCTGGACGATCATCCCCAACCCGTTCTTCGGGGGGATCCTCTACCCGATGATCGTGTTCGGGATCCTGTTCGCCTGGCCGTCGCTGGAGCGGCGCTTCAGCGGCGACCGCGCGGCGCACCACCTCATCCAGCGGCCCCGCGACGCGCCGTTCCGCACCGGGCTCGGCGTCGCGCTGCTGCTGCAGGTGACGATGGTGCAGATCGCGGGCGCCGCCGACCGGATCTACGTCAACTTCGGGATCTCCTACGAGCTCCAGGTCTGGTTCTGGAGGATCGCGGCGATCGTGGTCCCGCTGGCCGGGTTCTTCATCGCCCGGGCGGTCTGCCGCCGCCTCCAGCGGTCCGACGCGCACCCGCTGCGCGGCTGGACCGGCACCCCTGTCAGCCGGTCCCCCGAGGGCGGGTTCGAGGAGGCCGCGAACCGCGGGACGGGCGGGGGGAGCGGCCCGCGCGCATGACGAGCCCGTGGCTCTCGGCGATCAGCTCGCGGACCAGGTCGTCGCCGGCGTCGCCGCCCAGGGTGACGGTGATCCAGTGGCGCTTGTTGAGGTGGTAGCCGGGGATGATCGACTCGTGGGTCGCGCGCAGCTCCTCGGCGTAGTCGGGATCGCACTTGACGCTGACGTCCAGCGGCTCGTCCGACAGCGCCGAGAGGGCGAACATCTTCCCGCCGGCCTTGAAGACCGACGTGCTGGCGTTGAAGGGGAAGGTCTCCTCGGCGCCGGGCAGGCCGAGGCACCAGTCGCGCAGGTCCTCCGCCGTCACGGGACCGGCGTGCCGAGCTCGATCAGGACTCCGTCGGGGTCGCGCACGTACGCGACCGTCTGGCCCCACGGCTTGACGACCGGCTCCGCGACGAGCTCGGCGCCCGCGGCCAGCGCCCGCGCGAGGGCGCCGGGGACGTCCTCGTCGGCCAGCCAGACCTCGAAGCCCGCGGCCTGGTCGATCGCGCGGTCGGCGGCGGGCGCCATCGCGCGGCTCGCGAATGCGAGCACGGCCCCCTCGCCCCCCAGGGTGGCGTACGAGTCGTCGGATGCCCGGAACCCGGCCTCCAGGCCGAACGCCCGGGAGTAGAAGTCGAGCGCGGCGGCGACGTCGGCGACGTAGACGATCGTGGCGGCGAATCGCACGTCCTCCACCCTACGCGCCAGCGGGCGCCCCGCCTTGGAGAAAACGGTCATCCGACCAGCGCGTGCGGGGTGGCCCCGGCGAGGGCGCGGACGTCGTTGGCCATGTGGGCCTCGTCGTACCAGCCGTGCTCGACGGCGCTCCGGGCCCAGCTCTCGCCGCGGCCCGCGCTCAGGGCGCGCTGCATCCGGCCGATGCGCTCCAGCCGCTTCGGGCCGAGGCCCGTGGCCGCCAGCAGCCGGCGCCGCAGGTGACGGGCGCTGTAGCCGCTCTCGCGCGCGAGGGCGGCGAGGTCGCCCGGTCGCATCGCCGCCTCCGCGAGGGGGTCCGGGGCGGGCGCGTCCGCGACGAGGTCGAGGAGCGACGCCACGCGGCCGAGGACGTCGGCGAGCGGAACCCTCCGGTCGACCAGCTCGGACGCCGGCACGCCGGACAGCGCCGTGAACGCCCCGGGGCGCAGCCGGATCCCCCGCGCCTCGTCACCGGGCTCGAGGCGGACGACGGTCGCCGTCGTGAACGGCCCGACGACGTCGTCCCCGATCAGGTCGATGCAGCCGTCCGGGAGGATCCGGAGCGCCGTCCGGCACCGTGCCCGGCTGCGCCAAACGGCGTGGATCCAGGGCGCCAGCGCGGGCGGCGGGCCCTCCTCGGCGAACTCGACGCCCGGGCCGCCCAGGAAGACGACCGGCGTCGGCGGCGGTCCCGGGGGCACCGTCAGAGGATAGGTCAGGCCGCCAGCGGGAGGGCGCGAACCGGCCGGTCCGGGTGCGCCTGTGCTTCGCGGTTGACCTGCGCGATGAGCTGCATCAGCTCGCGGTAGGTCGCCGGGGCGCCGGCCGGCGCGGCGGCGAGCTCGGCCGTGAGGCGGCCGGCCCAGGTCACGAGGCTCGCCTGGGGCCGGGCCTCGGCGTCCTGCAGGGCCTGCTCGAGGACCAGGCCGCCGAGGGCCCGCAGCTCGGACAGGACGACGGTCCGGGGGCGCGGGGGCTTGGGCTTGGCGCGGCTGCGGCGGCGCGATGGGGCGGCTGGGACGGGCGGGGCGGTCGAGGACAACGGGGTCTCCTGGGGGATCGGTCGGCACTCCACCCATCGGCCGGCTGCGGCCGGTCCTCTCCCCCCGAATGGGGGGTTCTCAGCGGCCGCGTGCCGCGACTCCGCTCGTCACGACGGATACGATGTCGCCCGTCCCGGATCGCCCACGCGAGGAGTCGAGCGCATGAGCAGCGACGGCCCGACGATCACGTCCCTCGAGCTCGAGGACCGGCGCTTCCCCCCGGATCCCGGGTTCGCGGCCCAGGCCAACGCCACCGCCGAGCTCTACGAGCGGGCGGCCGCCGACCCGGAGGCCTTCTGGCTCGAGCAGGCCAAGGAGCTGCTGACCTGGAGCCGGCCGCCGACCGAGGGGGTGGACCGCTCGAACCCGCCGTTCTTCCGCTGGTTCGCGGACGGCACGCTGAACGTGAGCGTCAACTGCCTCGACCGCCACCTGGACGAGCGCGGGGACAAGGTCGCCTTCCACTGGGAGGGCGAGCCGGGCGAGCAGATGGCGATCACCTACCGCGACCTCTACGAGCGGGTGTGCAGGCTGGCGAACGGGCTGCGCGCCAAGGGCGTCAAGCGCGGGGACCGGGTGGCGATCTACCTGGGCATGGTCCCCGAGATCGCGGTGGCCATGCTCGCCTGTGCGCGCATCGGCGCGCCTCACACGGTCGTGTTCGGCGGCTTCTCGCCCGACAGCCTGCGCGACCGGATCCTCGACTGCGGCTGCACCGCGCTGATCACCGCCGACGGCGGCTGGCGGGCCGGCAAGCTCATCCCGCTCAAGGAGAATGCCGACGCCGCGCTCGAGGACTGCCCCGACGTGGCCACCTGCATCGTCGTCCGGCGCACCGAGAACGAGATCGGCTGGACCCCCGATCGCGACGTCTGGTACCACGAGCTCGTCGCCGACCAGCCGGCCGAGTGCGAGCCCGAGGAGATGGACGCCGAGGACCTGCTCTACATCCTCTACACCTCGGGCACCACCGGGAAGCCCAAGGGGATCGTGCACACGACCGCCGGCTATCTCACGGGGTGCGCGGCCACCCAGCGGTGGATCTTCGACCTGAAGGACGACGACGTGTACTGGTGCGCCGCCGACGTCGGCTGGGTGACCGGGCACAGCTACATCGTCTACGGGTCCCTGGCCAACGGCACGTCGAGCGTGCTCTACGAGGGCGCGCCCAACACGCCCGACAAGGACCGCTGGTGGGCGATCGTTGAGCGCTACGGAGTCACGGTCCTGTACTGCGCCCCCACCGCCATCCGCACCTTCATGAAGTGGGGCACCGAGTACCCGGAGCGCCGCGACCTGTCGTCGCTGCGGCTCCTCGGCACGGTCGGGGAGCCCATCAACCCCGAGGCCTGGATCTGGTACCGCACCCACATCGGCGGCGACCGCTGCCCGGTGGTGGACACGTGGTGGCAGACGGAGACCGGCCACATCATGATCTCGCCGCTCCCCGGGGTGACGACCCTCAAGCCCGGCTCGGCGACCCGGCCGCTCCCGGGCATCAGCGCGGATGTGGTCAACGCGAACGGCGAGAGCGTCCCGCTCGGCCAGGGAGGATACCTGGTGCTGACCGAGCCCTGGCCGGGGATGCTCCGCACCCTCTACGGCGACGACGACCGCTACGTCGAGACCTACTGGAGCCAGTACCCCGGCCTGTACCTCGCCGGCGACGGCGCCCGCAGGGATGAGGACGGCGACTACTGGTTGCTGGGCCGCATCGACGACGTCATGAACGTCTCCGGGCACCGGCTCTCGACCATCGAGATCGAGAGCGCCCTCGTTGACCACCCCAAGGTGGCCGAGGCCGCCGTCGTGGGGCGGGCCGACGAGACCACCGGCCAGGCGATCGCGGCCTTCGTGACGCTGAAGGGGGGCGTCACCGGCGACGAGGCCATCATCGGCGAGCTGCGCCAGCACGTCGCCACCAAGATCGGGGCCATCGCCCGGCCGAAGTCGATCGTCCTCACCGACGACCTGCCCAAGACGCGCTCGGGCAAGATCATGCGCCGCCTGCTCCGCGACATCTCGGAGGACCGCCAGCTCGGCGACGTGACGACCCTGGCCAACGAGGAGGTCGTGCGGGACATCAGCGACATGGCGACGGCCGCGCGGGCCGCCGGCAAGGAGGAGTAGGGCTCGGGGGTCATACGCCCCTCTCCCGGCTCCGCCTGGCGGCGGGGCGCGCCGTCCGAGGGGCTATGAGAGACCGGGCGGCAGCGACCGCCCGGTCTCGCGGAGCCGGTCCCGGGCGTGGGCGAGGGCGAACGCGAGCGCGTTGCGCGGCGGCGCGCGGCGGTCCGACTCGCGGAACCACGCCACCACGCCCTCCACGCCGAGCCCGAGCGCGAGCCGGGCGTCGGCGTCGCCGTCGACCGCCAGGGCCACCAGCAGCGCGAGCGCGGCGATCTCCCGCGCCGGCCCCGAGGTGCGAGGGGCCTCGGCCAGGCGGGGCACGAGCCCGCCGCGGGGTGCCAGCAGCTCGGCCTCCACGCGCGCCAGGCCCGGCCCCTCCCAGGCCACAACGGCCAGCGTGCCGGCCACGCCGAGGCCCTCGAGCGGCACCAGGTCGCCCGGCAGCGGGTCGTCCCCGGCGCCGACCATGCCCGTCGCGGCCCGGACGAGCGCCTCGCGGTAGGCCGTCCAGCGCGCCTCGGGGGACTGATGGGCGCCCAGGGCGGCCATCCCGACCCCGATCGCGAGCCGGTCGGCGCCCTCGTGCTCCGGCCAGCGGCCCCTGGACGGATGGAGCATCGCGGCCGCCCGGCGCGGCCCGTAGAGCGCGACCTCGGCGCGGACCAGCGGCGCGCGCTCGAACAGGCCCATGCGGTCACGTCCCCCCGTGACCCGCGCCGCCGCGAGGGGCGCCTAGGCGCGGCGGTAGGCCGCGGCTAGCGCCGGATCGCCGCGGGCATGCGCGACTTGACTTAGCAACAGGCTAAATGACTACCGTCGCGGGCGATGACGGATCACGCTCGCCGGAACCGCGCCGCCGCCCGGCTGTCGGTCGCGTCGAACGCCCTGCTCACCGCGGTCAAGCTGGTCGTCGGCGTCGTGACGGGCTCGGTCGCCGTCCTGTCCGAGGCGGCGAACTCTGCCGGGGACCTGGTGGCGTCGGCCATCGCCTTCGCGGGCGTGCGCGCCGCCGCGCGGCCGGCCGACGCGGACCATCCGTACGGGCACGAGAAGAGCGAGAACCTGGCGGCCGCGGTCGAGGGCGTGCTGGTCCTGGCCGCCGGCGCCGCCGTCGCGGTCGAGGCCGTCCGGCGCCTCCTGTCCGGGGCGCCCGAGGTCGCGTACCTCGACCTGGCGATCGCGGTCATGGCGGCCTCGGCCGCGGTCAATTCGATCGTCGCGCTGCGCCTGCGGCGGGTCGCGCGCCGGACCGGCTCGCCCGCCATCGCCGGCGAGGCGGCCCACCTGTCGTCCGACGTCTGGACCTCCGCCGGGACCGCGGCCGGCCTGGCGCTGGTCGCGGTCACCGGGTGGGCGGCGCTCGACGCGATCGTGGCGCTCGCCGTCGCCGCCTACGTCGTCTCCGTCGGCGCCCGCCTGAGCCTGGCGGGCGGCGCACGTGCTCCTGGACGGCAGCCTGCCCGACGGCGACATCGCCCTCATCGAGGGCGTGCTGGCGGGCTTCGAGCGCGAGGGCGTCAGCTTCCACGCCCTGCGCGGCCGCCGGGCGGGGAGCAAGCGCCTCGTCGATCTGCACATGGTGGTCCCGCCCGAGACGACGGTGCGCCGTGGGCACGCGATGAGCGGCCGGGTCAAGGGGGCGGTGCGCGCGGCGCTGCCCGGCACCGAGGTGCTGATCCACCTCGAGGACCACTAGCGACGCCCCGCGGCAGGGGTGCGGGGCGCCGTGGCGAACCGTGCCGCCATGACGACCTCCACGCTCACCTTCGCCGACGACGACACCCTCCAGGTCGCGCGCCCGCCCCGGCTCCCGCGCGCCATCCCGCCCCGCCGCCTCGACGAGATGGACCTCGATCCCCCCTCCGGGCCCGTCCCGGCCGAGGTCCTCGCCTACTTCGAGGACGCCGTCACCCGCCAGGAGCTCCGCCACTCGCGCTGACCCCGCCCCGATGAGTCGCGGCGCTCCCGGCGGTCACACCCGAGAGCACACGACCTGAGGAGCGGGCATGCCGAGACCAATGAGCGCGCGGGAGCGCGAGGCCTTCCTCGCCGAGCCCCGCGTCGCGGTGCTGAGCGTCGCCGGCGAGGGCGGCCGGCCGCCGCTGGCCGCGCCGAGCTTCTACGCCTACGAGCCGGGCGGCGACGTCTCGTTCTTCACCAACACCGAGCGCCGCAGGGCGCGCAAGGCCGAGCGCATCGGTGCGACGGGGCGCGTGAGCCTGACCGTGCAGCATCCCGAGCCGCCGTACCGGTACGTCACGGTCGAGGGCAGCGTCGTGAGGACCGACCGCCCTCCCTCGGCCGATCAGGTCCTCGCGATCGCCCGCCGCTACATGCCCGAGGCGCACGCCCAGGGCCTGGCGGCGTCGGAGCTCGGCGACCCCGAGAGCACGATGGTCGTCTTCACCGTGCGCCCGGACCGCTGGCTGACCGCCGACTTCAGCGACGACGCGGCGTAGTCGGGGCCCCGGGACCAGCGCGAGCGCCTCGTCGATCGCGCGAAGCTCGTCCGCATCCAGACGTCCCGCGGATCGGCCGAGGCGTTGCGGATCGACGACCGTCGTCTGCTCGACGAGGACCCGGGTGTCGCGTCCGCCGATCGTGATCACGGGGCGGAAGCTCGCGTGCCGGGCGCTCGTCGATGTCGGGGAGACGAGAGTCGTGCTGAGGCCGAGGAACTCGTCGGCCTGCACGATCACCGCATAGCGGGCACCGCGCTGCTCGTGCCTCCGCGCGTCCCGGGGCGGCGGAAGCCGGAAGACCTCGCCGCGGACCACGTCAGTCGGACGACGCCGGCGCCAGCTCCGCCATCTGCTCGCGGACGAGGCGCATCTCCCGGCGATCGGCCTCGTCCGCCGCGAGGCGCCCCACCTCCTCGCGAAGCGCGGATCGCCCCCGCCGACGCGCGGCCGCCTCGCGGAGCGCGACCCGGACCGCCTCGGAATCCGTCAGCTCGCCGGCCCGGACGATCTCGAGCGCCGCTGCCGATGAGTCATCGAGACGGACGTGAAGGGAACGCGACACGGGCAGACCGTAGCACGAAGCGTTCTACACGACGTGCGGCGATCGTGCCGGATCTCGCAGCGCCCTGTGCCGTCGCGAATGTGATGGAGTCATCGGCGTGGCCGAGGACGAGACCGGTCGGCTCCACAAAGGCCCGAGCGAGAAGACCTCGGAGTGGCTGCTCGGCAAGCCCAGCCCCGGCTCGGCCGGGGGAGGCCGCGCGAGCCCGGCGGGGCCGTCACGCACGCCGCTTCCTCCGCTGCCAAGCCAGGGCCCGTCAGAGCCGGCACGTGTATCCGGCGAGCACGACGAGGCCGAGCCCAGGGGTCTCGGCCGATCAGGCCTGATCGCCCTGGCGGCGACGGCGCTGGCCGTCGCCGTCATCGTCGGCGGCCTGTTGGCGGCCGTGCTCATCAGCCCCTCGACATTCGGGATCGCGGCCACCGGCGGAGCGTCTGCCCAGGACCTGGATGCGTTGGAGAACGCGGTCGCCGACCTCGACGGCCGCGTCGCGGAGCTCGAATCGCTCACGGAGGGGCTTGAGACGGGCGCGAGCGATCTCGTCGTCCGTCTCGAGGAGCTCGAGGCGCGGGTGGAAGAAGCAGCGGCGAGGATCGACGACCTCGAGCTCGACAGCGGCCGCCTCGACGACATCGAGAGTCGAACTCGACTCGCTCGAGCAGGTGGCGTCTGACCTCGAAGGCGATGTCCAGGCGCTGTGCTTCGAGATTCCGGGGGCGTTGTGCTGAGGGGCGCCGCCCCCGGACGGAATGGTCAGGTGCCGCGCACGGGGCTGATCAACGCACCTACGACTCCTGGCCGGACATCAGGGTGCCGAGCTGCTCCTCGGTCTCGGCCCGGTCGAGGTCGCGCAGCTCCCTCGCCTCGCGCCGCTCGGCCTTGCGCATGAGCTCGTCGATGCGCTCCTCCAGGCGCCAGTCGCCGATCACCACCAGACCGGCCTGGCCCTCCTCCAGGAGGCCGCCGAGGTCCTTCATGTCCGAGCGGGACATGCCCTTGGCCAGGTGGCCGCCGAAGGCCCCGGCCGCCGCGCCGACCGCCGCGGTCGCGAGCAGCGAGGGCGGGAAGATCAGCCCGACCAGCGCCCCGACCCCGAGGCCGCCCCAGGCCCCCTTGCGGGTGGCGGTCTCGTCCTTGCTGACGTGCACCTTGCCCTCGTCGTCCTTGGTGATGACGGCCGCGTCGAAGCCGCCGATCACCTTCTCGGCGTGGAGCGCCTTGACCACCTCGTAATCGGCCTTCGCGTCGTCGACGCTCGAGTACGCCCCGACGAGCAGGAACGTGCCGTCCTCCTTGGCCATCCCGGATCCCCCTTCTCGGTGTGGATGCTGCAGGCCTCGACCAGAGCATCGCGCACCGCGGAGCGCCCCTGGCTACGGAGCGATGTCATGTGCGCCAGAAACCCGCCGAACCGGTCCGGCCGCGCGGACGGATCAGGGCGCGGTGGTGAAGGTGTCCGAGGAGAGGGTCTGGTTGCCGCCCTCCTCGATCGCGAGCACCTCCCACTCGTAGTCGCCGCCCCGCCGGAGGAATCCGGGCGGGACCCTCAGGCTCGTCGCCGACGGCGGCATGATCATGTCGAGGGCGACCTTGGGCAGCGCGCGCGGCCCGGGGGCCACTCGCACGACGAGCACCTGGTATCCGATGATCCGGCTCCCCCTGGGGGGAGCGACCGTCTTCCATGACGACCGTGGTGTTCTCGGGGTCCTGCGGAGGGTCGCCTTCGAGCGGCGAGACCAGCTCCGGTCCGTCTGGGAGGTGGTGGGTGAGGCGGGCCGACCCCACGTACCGCTCGCCCGCGAGACCGACGCCGCGGAAGGCGTACCTGCCCGTCGGGAAGCGCTCGAGCAGCTTTGCCACCGGCAGCTTGCCGAACGGCGGCTCGGCGCTCTCCAGGAAGAGCTCAGTGCCGCCCTGCTTCCCCATCCGGCCGCTCGTGGTCGAGCGGAAGATCCGCTTGCCGGCCGGGTCCAGGATCGACATCTCCTTCCACGAGTCGGCGTCGATGAAGACCTGGACGCCACCGTCCCGGTCGGTCGCGTTGATCTCGAACTTCAGCCGCGCGTCCTTGAGCGGGACGACCTTCGCGCGCGGCGTCGCGCGGAGCGCCGTGCTCTCAGCCGGGCGCGCCGGGGCCGGCTCGACCGGGCTGCCGCCCGCTGCGGTCCCAGCGACCGCTGCACCGGCGACGGCCGCCGCCGCGGCGACCCCGGCGATGGAGGATCGGAGGATACGGGCTCTCACCTCGCGCTCCTTTCGTGATGGGCCCGCTCGGGCCTCGGAGCACGAGGCTATGCACCCGACATGAGGCCCCGGTGAGAGCGCGGTTCTGCCAGATGGTGGATCGAGCGGCGGCGATGATCGACGACCTCGAGCTCGACAGCGGCCGCCCCCGACCCCCCTGACCACAAGCGCCGCCTCAGCGGAGGGGCAGCAGCACCTGGAAGCGCGTGTCCCCGGGCTCGGACCGGACGCTCAGCTCGCCGCGATGACGGACCACGATGCGCTGGGCGATGTCGAGCCCGAGACCCGTGCCCTGGCCGACGGGCTTCGTGGTGAAGAACGCCTCGAAGATGCGGGCCCGCAGGTCGTGAGGGATCCCCGGCCCGTTGTCCCCGATCTCCACGCACACCCGCTCGCCCTCCAGACGCGTGCACAGCGTCAGCCGTCCGCCGGTGCCGAGCGCGTCGATCGCGTTGTCGATCAGGTTCGTCCAGACCTGGTTCAGCTCGGAGCCCGATGCCTCGACGCCCGGCAGGTCGGGATCGAGGTCGCGGACGATCTCCACCTGCTTGTCGCGCAGCTTCTGCCCGAGGATCGAGAGGGTGTTCTCGAGGTCGCCGTGGATGTCGACGGTCTGGCGCGGCGCCCGGTCGAGATACGAGAAGCTCCTGAAGTCGTCGACGAGGTCGGCGATGTGCGTGGTCGCCTCCTCCAGCTCGCCGAGGAGCACGCGCTCGCCGCCGCAGGCCCCGACGAAGCGGAGACCCGCGGCCAGGCCGCCGTCCCCGACGCACGCCGCGACGCGGTCGACCCACTCGTCGCCGAGGCCGGCCTCGGTCAGGGAGGACGCAATCTCGACGGCGTCCGCGACACCACGGCGCTCGAGCGCCCCGACGAGCTCCCGCTCGCGGTCGCTCCGGGCGAGCGGGTCGAGCCGCTCGGCCGGGACCGTCCGTTCGCCCGCCTCGGCGCCGAGCGCGACGAGAGCGGCCAGCTGCTCCGTCGGAGCCCCGCTTCCCGCGACCTCGGCGAAGGCCGCCTGCCGTTGCCGCTCGTAGTCGCGCAGCGTCGCGACGTCCCGGACCGCGGCGGCGGCGGGGTTGTTCAGCCCGTGCGCCAGCCCGGCGGCGAGCTTGCCGATCTCGAGGAACTTCTCTCGGTCGCGCTCGACGCCCTTGATCTTCCCGCTCACGTCCTCGATGGCGGGCAGGACGAACTCGCGGAGGAGCGACGGGTGCGTGAGCGCGAGCTTGCGGAAGTCATCCCCGTCCAGCTCGAACAGGAGCGTCTCGCCGAGGGCGCGGGTGCTTCCCCGGTAGGGGGTCTCGGTGAGCAGCGCCATCGCGCCGAGGTAGCCGCCCGGCGCGTGGCTCATCATCGGAACCTGCTCGCCGGCGACCTCCCGCGTCGTCTCCAGCTGCCCCTCCAGCACGATGTGGAACGCGCTCGCATCGTCGCCCTCGCGGAAGAGGAACTCACCCGTCGCGAGGGGGCGCTCCCGCCCGAGCTCGACGACCCGCGCGAGCTCCTCGTCCTCGAGGGCGGCGAGGATCGGGGCCTCGCGCAGGCGGTCGGCGGCGACCCCGGCCGCGCGCGACCCCGCGACGGGGTCGGCCGGCGCCGCCGAGGCGCCCGCGGGCACGAGCCCGCCCAGGTACTGGTGCACGAGCTGGACCGCCATCGAGCCCTCCCCGACGGCCGACGCCACGCGCTTGATCGACTGGTCCCGCACGTCCCCGGCCACGAAGACGCCCGGCACGCTCGTCTCCAGCGGGAGGGGATCGCGGTCCAGGCGCCAGCGATGGCGTCCGTCGATCCGCTGCAGCGAGGCGCCCGAGACGATGAAGCCCGCCGGGTCCAGCGCCACGGTGTCGCCGAGCCAGCCGGTCAGGGGCTTGGCCCCGATGAAGACGAACGCCCCCGTCACGGGCAGGCGCTCCTCCCGCCCCCCGGCGGCGATGGTCAGCTCCTCGAGCCGCCCCTCGCCGGACGCCGCGGTCACCACCGCGTTCGTCTTGACCTCGACGTTGGGCAGCGAGCGGATCCGCTCGACGAGGTAGTGGGACATGCTCGCCTCCAGGCCCTCGGCGCGGCACAGCACCGTCACCCGTCGGGCTTTCGTCGCGAGGTGGACGGCCGCCTGCCCCGCCGAGTTGGCCGCGCCCACGACCGCGACGTCCTCCCCCTCGACCTCCGCTGCCTCCGGCGCGGCGCCGTAGTAGACGCCCGATCCGGTGAGCGCCGGGACCCCCGGGGCCTCGAGTCGCGAATAGTGCACCCCGGTCGCGATGAGCACGCTGTGGGAGCCGATCTCCTCCCCATCGGCGAGCGTGACCACCCGCGAGGGGCCGTTCTCGCGGAGGGCGACCGCCTCCCGTGTGGTGAGCATCTCCGCGCCCAGGCGCTGTGCCTGGGCCGTCGCGCGCCGCGCGAGGTCGGCGCCGCTGAGGCCTTTCGGGAACCCGAGGTAGTTCTCGATGAGCGAGCTCTGCCGCGCCTGCCCGCCCGCCCCGTGCTGCTCCACGAGGAGGGTGTTGAGACCCTCGGACGCGCCGTAGACCGCCGCCGCCAGGCCGGCCGGACCCCCGCCGAGGATCACGAGGTCGTAGAAGGGGAGCTTCGCCGGCGTGCGCAGGCCGAACTTGGCCGCGACGGCGCTTTCGGACGGGCGCACCAGCGTCTCCCCGTCCTCGAAGGCGAGGAACGGCACATCGCGCTCGTCCAGCCCGGCGGCGGCCATCAGGGCGCGGGCCTCGGCGCCCGTGGCGTCGAGCCAACGGTGGGGGACGCCGTTTCGCGCCAGGAAGTCGCGCCGCGCGGACGCCTCGGCCGAGAAGCGGTGTCCGACGAGCCGCAGGCCCGTCTCGGCGAGCCGTGCCGCGGAGTCGGCCTCCCAGTCCTCCAGGAGGTCGTCGAGCACCGGATACAGGTGCGTCTCCGGCGGGCTCCAGGGCTTCATCAGGTAGTGGTCGAGGCGGAGCTCGTTGATCGCCTGGATGGCGGCGTCGGTCTCCGCGTAGGCCGTGAGCAGCACGCGCTTGGCCTGCGGGGCGATCCTCAGGGCCCGGCCCAGGAATTCGACCCCGCTCATCCCCGGCATGCGCTGGTCGGCGAGCAGCAGCGCCACCGGCTCGCCGCGACGGACGATCTGCTCGACCGTGCCGAGCCCCGCCTCGCCGGAGTCCGCCAGCACGACGCGATAGCGCGAGCCGTACTCGTGCCTCAGGTCGCGCTCGATCGCCCGGCCGACGGCCGGATCGTCGTCGACGGCCAGGATGAGCGCGTGCGCCGCCGGTGACGTCTCCATCCCCCGGACACTATTGGATGGGCTTCGGCTCACTCCAGGCGGACGAGCACCCCCTCGTCCGGCCGGCCTCGACCAGCCTGCTGAGGCTGCAGAGTCACCGGCCGTGATGCGGTTCTCATCATCCGCAGCCGGAGCGCGGCGGAGATAGCCTCCTTGCGTTCGGGCGGCTCCGGCTTACTGGGCCGTCTGGCCGTCTCCGCCGATCCAACCCAGGAGGCCGACATGAGCACGGACATGAAGCTCGAGGTGGTCGTCATCCCGGTCTCGGACGTTGACCGGGCGAGGGACTTCTACGTGAGCCTCGGGTGGAGGCTCGACGTCACCCCGCCTGGCTTCGTCGTCCAGCTCACGCCGCCCGGGTCCGGATGCTCGGTCCAGTTCGGCGCGAACCTCACGACGGCCGAGCCGGGTTCGGCCCAGCACAACTACCTGGTCGTCGACGACCTCCAGGCGACCCGGGACCGGCTAATCGGCGCCGGCGTCGCGGTCGGCGAGATCTGGCACATCGGCCCGGAGGGCCCGGTCAGCGGTCCGGATCCCGAGGGCCGAAGCTACTTCTCGCGCGCCGACCTCAGCGATCCCGACGGCAACACCTGGTGGTTCCAGGAGATCACGACCCGGCTGGCCGGACGGATCGACGCCGACGCCGGGACGACGTACGCGTCCATCGCCGACCTCGCGAGTGCCCTGCGGCGCGCGGAGGCGGCCCACGGCGAGCACGAGAAGCGCACAGGGCAGCGCGACGAGGACTGGCCCTCCTGGTACGCGGAGTACATGATCAAGGAGCAGTCCGGGGAGGAGCTCCCGACGTGAGCGCCGACTACGACGTCATCGTCCTGGGGGCAGGCGCCCCCGGCGAGCACTGCGCCGCCGCGCTGGCCGAGGGCGGCCTGCGGGTCGCCGTCGTCGAGCGGGAGCTGGTCGGGGGCGAGTGCTCGTACTGGGCGTGCATCCCGTCCAAGGCGCTGCTCCGCCCCGGCGAGGCCGTGCAGGGCGCGCGCGACGTCGGGGCGAGCGCGGAGGTGAACGTCGAGGCGGCGCTCGCGTGGCGCGACTACATGGTCTCGAAGTGGTCCGACGCCGGGCCGGAGCGCTGGCTCGCGGAGCGGGGCATCGCCCTCATCCGGGGGACGGGGAGGCTCGCCGGCCCGGGTGCGGTCGAGGTCGACGGCGTGCGCCACACCGCCGAGCACGTCGTGGTCGCGTGCGGTGCCGACCCCGTCGTCCCCCCGGTGCCGGGCCTGCGCGAGCTCCCGGGGCTCTGGGGCACCCGCGAGGCCACGAGCATGACGGAGGTCCCCCGGAGCCTCGTCGTCCTGGGCGGCGGGCCGGCGGGTCTCGAGCTCGCCCAGGTGGTCAACCGCCTGGGCGGCGAGGTGGCGCTGGTGGAGGGCGCCCCGCGCGTGCTCGCCCGCGAGCCGGCGCCGCTCGGCGAGGCGCTCGCCGCGGCCCTGCGCCGGGACGGCATCGAGATCAACGTCGGCGTCCACGCCACCGCGGCCCGCCGCGAGGGCGACGACTGCGTCCTGGAGCTCGAGGACGGGCGCGAGCTGCGCGGCGACCGCATTCTGGTCGCCACCGGGCGGCGCCCGCGGGTCGAGGGGATCGGCCTCGAGACGGTCGGCGTCGCCGCCGACCCCCGCGGGATCCCCGTGGACGACCACCTGCGCGCGGGTGAGCGCCTCTGGGCCATCGGCGACGTCACCGGCACCTGGCCGCTGACACACATCGGCGAGTACGAGGGCGAGGTGGCGGCGGCGAACATCCTCGGCGAGCCGCGGCCCGCCAACTACGAGGCCGTGCCGCGCGTCACCTACACCGATCCCGAGGCCGGGGCGGTCGGCGCCGGCGAGGCCGCCTTCAGCGGCAGCGCGCCACTGGCCGAGATCCCGAGGATGCAGACCTACACCCACGCATACGCCGAGGCGGGCGGCTTCATGACGCTGCTGAGCGACGGCGAGCGGCTGACCGGCGCCTACGCGCTCGGCCCCGAGGCCGGCGAGTGGCTGCAGCAGGCGACGCTGGCGATCCGTGCCCGGGTGCCGCTGGACGTGCTGACCGACACCATCCAGCCGTTCCCGAGCTTCTCGGAGATCCACGCCGCAGCGCTCAAGTCGCTGCGTGCGGCGATCAAGGGAGCTGCCCGATGAGCGCGCTTGAAGGCCAGACCGTCGTGGTGATCGGCGGGAGCGCCGGCATCGGCCTCGAGACGGCCCGCCTGGCGCGCGCCGAGGGCGCCGAGGTCGTCATCACCGGGCGCAACCGCGAGCGCCTGGAGGGCGCCGCGAACGAGGTGGGCGCCACGCGCACGGCGGCCTTCGACGCCACAGACTTCCCCCGGCTCGAGGGGTTCTTCGCCGACATGCCGACGCCGATCGACCACGTGCTGGTCACGGGGCCCGGTCCCTACTACGCGCGGCTGGCGGAGTTCGACTTCGAGGCGGCGCGCCGCGATCTGGAGGCGCACATCCTGCTCCCGCTGCAGGTCGCGCGAAACGCCGTCGGCAGGGTTCGCGCCGGCGGGACCCTGCTCTTCATGGGCGGCACCGGTGGCCGCGCGACGGCGCCGGGCTTCGCGCTCATCTCGGCGCTCACGGCCGCAGGTCCCGCGATGACGAGGAACCTCGCGCTCGAGCTCGCGCCGATCAGAGTGAACCTGATCGCGGCCGGGTTCGTCGACACGCCGCTCTCGGCGGCGCTGCTCGGCGACCAGCTGGACGCTCGCCGCGAGCAGCTCCGCACGACGCTGCCCATCCGACGCGTCGTCGGCCCGGCGGACATCGCCGCCCTCGCCGTCCACCTCATGGCGAACACGGCGCTCACCGGCGCGACCTACGACATCGACGGCGGCCAGCAGCTCGTCCACTAGCTCCGCCGGCTGAGGTAGGTCCGAACGATGGACGAGTGGATCTGGACGATCGGGCTTGCGCCGGCGTTCAGCCAGCTGCACGACCGTCACGATGCGGCGACGGCGTTCGAGGCCGTGAGGAGCACGCGCTTGGCCTGCGGGGCGATCGTCAGGGCCCGGCCCAGGAATTCGACGCCGCTCATCCCCGGCATGCGCTGGTCGGCGAGCAGCAGCGCCACCGGCTCGCCGCGACGGACGATCTGCTCGACCGTGCCGAGCCCCGCGTCGCCCGAGTCCGCCAGCACGACGCGATAGCGCGAGCCGTACTCGTGCCTCAGGTCGCGCTCGATCGCCCGGCCGACGGCCGGATCGTCGTCGACGGCCAGGATGAGCGCGTGCGCCGCCGGTGACGTCTCCATCCCCCGGACACTATTGGATGGGCTTCGGCTCACTCCAGGCGGACGAGCACCCCCTCGTCCGGCCTGAGCGCGAGCGCCGAGAGCCGCACGGGGCCCTCCGCCCGGTCGGGGTCGGTCGAGACCGCCAGGCGCCCCCCCGCGGCGCCGGCGCCGTGCGCCAGGTCGGCCCGGCGGGCCCGAGAGGACATGTTGAGCGCAACGAGCCAGCGCTCGCCGCCGCCGTGCCGCGTCCACGCGAGGACGTCGCGCCCCGCGTCGATCATCCGCTGGGCTCCGCCGTGGAGGGCCGGCGTGGCGCGCCGCAGCCAGACCAGGCGCCGGTAGAGCGCCAGGGGCGAGCGCGGGTCGCCGTCCTGCGCCGAGGCGGCGAGGCGCTCGGCCTCGTCCACGACCGGCAGCCATGGGGTGCCGGTGGTGAAGCCCGCTCCCGGTCCCGCGACCGAGGGCCGCTCCCAGGGGATGGGCGCCCGCTCCGGGTCGCGGCCGTCAACGTCAACCCGGGCCTCGGTGGGCACGCGCGCATCGGGAAGCCCCAGCTCCTCGCCCTGGAAGAGGAACGGCGTGCCGCGCAGGCAGAGCAGCATCATGGCCGCCACCCGCGCGCGGGCGGGGCCGCGGCCGTCCCCGCCGTACCGCGTGACCACCCGCGGGTGGTCATGGTTGTTGAGGCACCAGCTCGGCCAGGCGGGCGGGCGGGCGAGCCGCTCGAACTCGTCGATCACCGCGCGGAAGCGCTCCGCGCTCCAGGGCGTGCGCAGGAAGACGAAGTTGTGCGCGAGATGGAGCTCGTCGCCGGAGTTGAGGAACGCGACCAGGCGCTCCTGGTCGAGGATGTAGACCTCCCCCACCGCCATGCGCCCGTCGTACTCCTCGAGCACGGCGCGCACGCGCCGGAGGATCTCGTGGCCGCGAGGCCAGTCCTGGTCCTGGCGCCAGGGCCCCTCGCCCGCGCCGGGGTCGGGATCGGTGCCCAGCCGGTGCACAACGTCGATGCGGAAGCCGTCAACGCCGCGGTCGAGCCAGAAGCGCAGCGTGTCGAGCATCGCGGCCTCGACCTGCGGGTTGGCCCAGTTGAGGTCCGGCTGCCGGGCGGTGAACGAGTGCAGGTACCACTGCCCGGTGGCCGGGTCACGGCTCCATGCCGGCCCCACCTTCACGAACGAGGAGCGCCACTCGTTGGGGGGCAGGCCCCCGGGCCGGCCGTCGCGCCAGACGTACCAGTCGCGCTTGGGGTCGTCGCGCGAGGACCGCGACGCCAGGAACCAGGGGTGCCGGTCGGAGGTGTGGTTCGGGACCCAGTCGATGATCACCCGGATGCCGCGGGCGTGCGCCTCGCGGATGAGCCGGTCGGCGTCGGCCAGGCTGCCGAAGAGGGGGTCCACGCCGGTGTAGTCGGCCACGTCGTAGCCGAAGTCCGCCATCGGCGAGGGATAGAAGGGCGACAGCCAGATCGCGTCGACGCCGAGGGAAGCCGGGGTGCCGTCGTTGAGGTGGTCCAGGCGGCCGACGACGCCGGCGAGGTCGCCCACCCCGTCCCCGTCGGAGTCGGCGAAGCTGCGCGGGTAGACCTGGTACACGACCGCCTCCTGCCACCACATGGCCGTGCCCCCTAGAGCGCGAGGCGCTGACCCGGCCGGCGAGCGCGGAACCAGCGGTGCGCGTGGGGCTCCAGGTCCAGCTCGACGAGGCCGTCGGCAGAGGGGCGGAGCTCCTCGTCGCGGAAGAGGTCGCGCAGCGCCTCGATCCGGCCGCCGTCCTCCAGGGTGAAGCTCGTCCCCACGGGCTCCCCGGAGAGGTTGTGCACCGCCACGATCGCGCGGTCGTCCCAGTCGCTCCGGTGGGCGAAGACGGGCCGCTCCGCGGTCGCGAGCCGCTGGAACCGCCCCCACCCGAGCTCGGGGCACTCCTTGCGGAGGCGGATGAGCCGCTCGAACCAGTTGAGGAGCGAGCCCTCGTCCCGGCGCTGCGAGGCCACGTTCACCGCGGCCGGGTCGAAGCCCTCGTCATCCGTCAGCGGGCGGCAGAGGTCGTCCGGGTCGGCGGCCGTCGAGAAGCCGCCGTTGGGCTCGGCCGACCACTGCATCGGCGAGCGGACGCTGAGCCGGCCCGGGATGTCGAGGTTCTCGCCCATCCCGATCTCCTCCCCGTAGAAGAGCACCGGCGTTCCGGGCAGCGAGAAGGCCAGCGAGTAGACCAGCCGCATCCGGGCCTGATCGCCGGCGAGCATCGTCGGCAGCCGCCGGCGCAGGCCGCGGCCGTAGAGCTGCATGTCCTCGTTGGGGCCGAACGCCGCGAACACCTCCTCGCGCTCCGCCGGCGAGAGCTGGTCGAGGGTGAGCTCGTCGTGGTTGCGCACGAACGTCGCCCACTGGCAGTCCTCGGGGATCTCGGGGACCCGGTCCATCGCCTCCTCGAGCGGCGTGGCGTCCTGCCGCGCGAGCGCGAGGTACATCGCCTGCATCGCGTGGAAGTTGAAGACGAGGTCGAGCTCGCGGCGGCCGCCGCGGCCGAAGAAGTCCCGCTGCTGGGCCGGCGGCAGGTTCACCTCTCCCAGCAGGATGGCGTCGCCGCGGCGGCGGCCGAGATAGGCGCGCAGGTCCGCCAGGAGCTCGTGCGGATCCTCGATCGCCCCCTCCGGAAGCCCGACCGGCTCGATCAGGAAGGGCACGGCGTCCACGCGGAAGCCGGCCAGGCCCTGCTGCGCCCAGAAGCCCGCGATCTGCGCGATCTCGTCCCGCACCTCCGGGTTGGCGACGTTGAGGTCGGGCTGCTCGGAGTAGAAGCGGTGCAGGTACCACTGGCCCGCCGCCTCGTCGTAGGCCCAGTTCGAGTCCTCCTGGTCGGGGAAGACCACGTCGCCCGGCTTCTCCTCCGGCTTGTCGTCGCGCCAGACGTAGAAGTCGCGATGGGGCGAGTCGCGCGAGGCGCGCGCGTCCTGGAACCACGGGTGGCGGATCGAGGTGTGGTTGACGACCAGGTCGGCGATCACCCGGATGCCCCGGTCGCGGGCGGTGCGGACCATCTCGGCGAAGTCGCCGAGCGTGCCGAGCTTCGGGTCCACGGCATAGAAGTCGACGATGTCGTAGCCGTCGTCGCGCTCCGGCGACGGGTGGAACGGCATCAGCCAGATGCAGGTGACGCCGATCCCCGCCAGGTAGTCCATCCGCTCGATGAGGCCCGGCAGGTCGCCGCAGCCGTCGCCATCGCTGTCGTAGAACGTCTGGACGTCGAGGCAGTAGACGACCCCGTTCTTCCACCAGAGGTCGCTCGTGGCCTTGTGCCGGGTCATGTCATGTCACGGCGGGCAGCACATGGCGTCCGAAGGCCTCGATGAAGGCGGCCTGCTCCACCCCGACGTGGTGCAGGACGATCTCGTCGAATCCGAGCTCCGCCGCCTCCTGGATCCAGGCGACGTGCCACTCCGGGTCGCTGGAGACGAGCACGCCCGCGCGGACGTCCTCGGGTCGGACGTGCCGGGCGGCCTCGTCGAAGTGCTCCACGGTCTCAATGTCCCAGCACACCGGCGGGCCGAAGAGGTTGGTCCGCCACTGGTCGTAGGCGATGGCCAGCGCCTCCTCGTCGGTCGGGGCCCAGGCGAGGTGCGCCTGGAGCACCATCGGCTTGCCCTCGCCGCCTCCCTCGCGGAAGGCTTCCACCACGCGCTCGAGCTGCAGCCGGGGCCGGTGGATCGTGGCCATCCCGTCGGCCCACCCCCCGATCCAGCGGGCGGTCTCGGCCGTCACCGCCGCGCCGAGCAGGGCCGGGGGGTCCGGTGGCAGCGTCCAGAGCCGCGCCCGGTCCACGGTCACGAGGCCGTCGTGGCTCACCTCCTCGCCGCGAAGGAGGGCGCGGATGACCTCGACGCACTCCGCCAGCCGGGCGTTGCGCACCGGCTTCGGCGGCCAGCGCCCCCCGGTGATGTGCT
The DNA here is from genome assembly GCA_963835685.1 of Miltoncostaeaceae bacterium. Taxonomy (GTDB): domain Bacteria; phylum Actinomycetota; class Thermoleophilia; order Miltoncostaeales; family Miltoncostaeaceae; genus DATAGF01. The sequence goes on along the minus strand of CAWIGI010000004.1, from coordinate 272,780 downwards.
CGTTGGAGGCCTCTCCGGAGCCCAGGCACGCCCACAGCCGCCCGGGGAACATCTCGGCCAGCGTGGCGATGGCCTGCGCGACGATCGCGGGGTGGTACCGCTGGCCCGGGGCGGTGACGACCCGGAACGGCAGCCCGGTGGCGCCGAGGGCGGCGCCGAGCCAGGACCATGCGAAGCCGGACTCCCCCTGGCGCTCGCTCCAGGGGGAGAAGTGGTCCGAGGACATCGCGACCTGGAACCCGGCGTCCTCAGCGGTGCGGACGTCGGCCAGCAGCCGGCTCGGCGCGATCTGCTCGTGGGAGGCGTGCCAGCCGACGCGCACGATCCGGAGATACCCCGAGGGTCAGGAGCGGAGGCGCTGCCCCAGCCGACGTCCCGCGCCGCCGCTCTTGTCGGTGGCTTTGCGCGAGGTGCTGAACGGCTTCGAGAAGAGCCAGCCGAGCTTGCCCGGCGCCTTTCTCCCGGTGCGAGCGCCGGCGCCCAGCGTCCGCCCCACACCCCGCTGCGGCCGCCTGGACGCAAGCGGCAGCGCGAGCGCCAGAAGGAACAGCACGACGCAGATGATGACGATGACGGCGACGGTCACTACGCACCCCGGCACTCGCTTCCGCCGCGTCGACTACCCGGGGCGGGCGACGTGGAAACGAACGGCGCCGGGCGGCCGGCGCCGTTCATCGTGAGCGGCGACCGTCGGTCGCGACGTCAGTTCGCGGCGGCCTTCGCGCGCTGCTTCGCCAGCCGGCGACTCGCCCGCTCGAGCGACTTCAGCGCCTCCTTCTCCTCACGGAGGCTCTCGCCGAGCAGCTCGACCACCTCCCGCTCGCCCAGGGCCCGGGCCATCGCGATGAGGCCGGAGTACGCAGCGATCTCGTAGTGCTCGGTGCGGGCGCCCGCGCCCGTGAGGAAGAGGTCGCAGATCTCGGCCGAGGGGTCGTTCTCCTTCATGAACTCATCGTGCTCCTGAATGATTCCCTCGATCCCGGGGCACTGCTCGGCCGCCGCCTTCTCGCCGAGGCTCGCGAACGACCGCTTGAGGCGGTCGACCTGCGCGCGGGTCTGGTCGAGGTGCTCGGTGAAGCCGGCGCGCAGCTCGTCGTCGGTGGCCTCCTCGGCCATCTTCGGCAGCGCCTTCACGAGCATGTTCTCCGCGTAGAGGAGGTCCCCGAGCTCGTGCACGAAGAGCTCGCGGGCTTGGGTCATCTCTGGCATCGCTGGGTCTCCTTGGGTCGGGGTCGACATGGAATCCCCGCCCGGCGGAGTCCCAAACGCGCTGCGCCAGCAGGTCTGTGTCGGCAGACCCGACCCGGCTTAGAGGTGGCGTGCGGTGGGGAGGATCCGACTTCTGACCCCAGTCTCGGGAGACCCCATGATCCTTCGCATCGACAGGCTCGGCATCGAGCTGCCGCCGCCCTCCGACCCGGACCCCGACGGCGCGTCCGTCGTCCAGGAGCTGCTGGGCGGACGCTTCGGCGAGATGTCCACCTTCATGAACTACACGTTCCAGTCGTTCAACTTCCGCGGGCGCCAGGGCGCCCGGCCGTTCTTCGACCTCATCGCCAACATCGCCGCCGAGGAGTTCGGCCACATCGAGCTCGTGGCGGCGACGATCAACACGATGCTCACCGGCGCGTCCCCCACGAAGGACGGGAGCGCCTTCGGGGACGGTGCCCTGGCCGAGGTGACCGGCTTCCGCAACGCCCAACACTTCATCGCCGGCGGTCAGGGCACGCTTGTGCAGGACTCGATGGGCAAGCCCTGGAACGGCGACTACGTCTTCTCCTCGGGGGACCTCGTCGAGGACCTGACCCACAACTTCTTCCTCGAGACCGGCGCCCGCAACAACAAGCTGAAGGTGTACGAGATGAGCCGGCACCCGGCCGCGAAGGCGCTCCTGGGCTACCTGCTCGTGCGCGGCGGCGTCCACCAGATCGCATACGCCCGCGCCCTGGAGAACCTGACCGGCGCCGACCTCATGAAGCTGTTCCCCTCCCCGCGCATCCCGACCGACAAGATCCCCGAGTGCCGGCCCCACATCGAGCGCGGCGACCACCGCCGGATCTACCGGTTCTCCCCGGAGGACTACCTCGAGATCGCGGCCGTGTTCAACGGGCCTCACCCCGAGACCGGGGAGGACCTCGAGGTCGTCGACGGGCCGCCGGAGGGGGCGCCCCCACACGACCTGCCGCCGCAGCCGGCCGTCTTCGCGCCCGACTACGCCCCGGAGGAGATCGCCGAGATCGCGGCCCGCCTGCGAGCGGCGGCCGGCCTGCCGGCCGCGCCGACGGGCGTCGTCGCGGACGGCCGCCTGGCGGCCAAGAAGCGCCAGGCCCCCCGCAAGAAGGCGGGCGCATCCAAGAAGTGACGGGCGGCCGCCCGCTCCTTGCGGCGTCCTCAGCCCACCGACAGGCAGACGACCGTCGCGTCGTCATGAAGCTCGCCGCCGCTGGCATCGAGCACGGCTGTGTGGACCTTCCGCACTGTGTCGGCGGCGGTCTGGCGCTCGGAGCGCAGCGCCGCCTCGATCAGCCCATCGACCCCGAGGCCCACGCGCCCCTCGCCCGGCTTCACCACACCGTCCGAGACCATGAGCAGACGGTCCCCCGGCGCGAGGGACGAGGTCCGCTCGATCGGTCTGGGGCTCGCCCGGCCTCCGAGGCCTCGCCCCTTCGGGAAGCGGAGGTGCTCGACCTCGCCGTCGGCGCGCAGGATGACCGGGGCCACGTGGCCGCAGTTGGCGATCCTCACCTCCGAGGTGGCGGGGTCCCATCGCGCGGCGAGGGCGGTCATCTCGGCGCGCGGGCCGGGCATCTCGCGGAGCGTCTGGTGCATCACGACCAGCGCCTCCCTGATGTCGGCGCCGCTGCGGCGGCTGGCGCGCAGCGCCCCCAGGGCCACGGCGCTGCTCGCCGCCGCCCGGGTCGAGCCGCCGAGGCCGTCGGCCAGGCAGATCCAGATGCCGTCGGCGTTCTCGATCACGTCGAACCAGTCGCCGGCCACCTCGTAGGTGGGCAGGACGTTTCCGGCCACCTCGCCCCCCGTGATCCGCATGATCCGGGGCGGCAGCAGGCTCTGCTGGATCTCGGCCGCGGCCCGCGGCTGCTTGCGCCGCTGAGCCTGGGCGAAGGCGTCCGTGTAGCGATCGGCGAGGGTGATCGCGGCCGCGGCCTGGCGGGCCATCTCCAGCAGCGACTGCCTGGGGTGGCCGAACGCGATCATCACCCCGATCGCGCGCCCCCGGAGCCACAGGGGGAAGGTCTGCGTTCCCGGGTTCTTCCCCAGGTGCTGGCGGAGATCGAGGAGCCCGTCCCCGTCGAGCTCCGGACCGACGGCGAGCGGCGCCTCGAGCTGATCGGGAAGCCGCTGGGGTCCGGCGATGCGAAGCAGGTGGGTCCCATCGATGTCGAGCACGTAGAGGGCGACCGGCACCCCGGCGATCCGCTGCGCCTCGGCCACCAGCTGCTCCGGCAGGAGCGCAGGGGGGACGACGTCGAGCACCTGGATCGCATCGAGGACGACGGGGCGCTCACGCCGGAGGTGCCCCGGAGGCATGAGGTCGCGAACCTCGTCGGGCGACGGGGCCCGGGGTCGCTCGGCGAGTGCCGCGACCAGCCGGCTCCGGTCGGCGAAGTGCCGGTAGATCGTCGATCGCGACACCCCGGCCGCCGCGGCGATGTCCCCGACGCTGGCCGACGGCGACTGCTCCAGCAGGCGTTCCGCGGCGTCGAGGATCCGCTCCCGGTTGCGGAGCGCATCGGCGCGGCGGGAGTCCCCGGGGTCGGGAGGATCGGTCACAGAGCGGCCCCCCTTCCGTCGCTCTGACGCAAGTGGGACACGATATCCGAGACCGCTGACCCAGTTGCGCTCGGTCTCCGTTTCGAGATCCCGCCCTCGGGAACCGGGTCGACCCAACCCCCGAAGGGGCGACCCCGAACGCACGAGGGAGAGCGATGACGACGGAGATCAAGCAGGCGGCCTCGAGCGCCGTCGAGAAGGCGGCCGACACCGCCGGCACCGCCAGGGCGCGCGCCGGCGAGGGCGCCGGGCAGGTGCTTGGCACGGCCCGCTCGCGGGCCCGTGACGAGGTGGACCGGCGCTCGACCCAGGCGGGCGACCGGGCGCTCGGCGCCGCGGGGGACATCAGGAGCGTCGGCGACGAGCTCCGCAAGCAGGGCAAGGACGGCCCCGCGCGGATGGCCGACCGGGCCGCCGGGCAGGTCGAGCGCGCGGGGACGTACCTGCGCGACAACGACGCCGACACGCTGCTCGGCGACGTCGAGCGCATGGGCAGGGAGCAGCCCTGGGCGGTCGCGGCGGCCGCATTCGCCCTGGGGGTCGTCGCGGCGCGGGCGCTGAAGGCCTCGAGCGCTAAGCGCTACTCGCGCATCCCGGGCGGAAAAGGCCCAGACGCCGACGCGCGGCCGGCCGGGGCGGGCGTGCTGGACCCGGCGCGACCGGCCGGCCTGGGGGGCCGCTAGTCATGCGCACCGTCCATCCGGGCTGGGACGCGGCCGACCCGCGCCAGCTCTCGATGCGGGAGCTGTTCAAGCGCCTGGGGCAGGAGACGAGCGGCCTCGTGCGCCTGGAGGTCGAGCTGGCCAAGGCCGAGCTGGCCGAGAAGGGCAAGGTCGCGGGCGCCGGCGCGGGGCTGCTCGGGGGCGCCGGCGCCGCGGCCCTCTGCGCGCTGGGGGCGCTGACGGCCTGCCTGATCCTGGCCCTGGCCGAGGTCATGCCCGGGGCGGTCGCCGCGATCATCGTGACGATCCTCTGGGCCCTCGTCGCCGGCGCCCTCGCTCTCCTCGGGCGCAGACGGCTGCGCGAGGTACCGCCGCTGGCGCCCAGGCGGGCCCAGGAGGGCATCAAGGAGGACGTGCGCGTGGCGCGCGAGCGCCTGCGCGCCGGCCGCGACGGAGAGATCGAGATCAGGGAGGAGCACGATGAGCGAGCGCACCGAGGACCTGCGCCGGGAGATCGAGGAGAGCCGCGGGCGCCTGGGCGACACCGCCGGCGCCATCGGCTACAAGGCCGACGTGCCCGCGCGGACGCGCGACCGCGTCGGTGCCGTGAAGAGCCGCATCATGGGCGCCAAGAGCCGCGTCTCGGACGCGACCCCGAGCGCGGACGACGCCCGCCAGGGCGCCCGGCAGGCCGTCGGCATGGCCCAGGAGAACCCGCTCGGCCTGGCGGCCGCCGCGCTGGCGGCGGGGGTCCTGGTGGGCTCGATGCTGCCGCGCACCCGCATCGAGGACGAGCGCATCGGCCCGATGACCGACACGGTGAAGGAGCGCGCCGGCGAGCTGGCCGGTGAGGCCCTCGAGCACGGCCGCGAGGCCGCGGGCGAGATCGCCGGGGCGGTGCGCGAGCAGGCGGGCGAGGTCGCCGGCACCGTCCGCGAGCAGGCGGGAGAGATCGCCCGGGAGCACGGGTCGGCCGTGGCGGACAGCGCCAAGGAGGCCGCCTCCGAGGGCGCGGCGGAGGCCCGCGAGGCCGCACGGAGCGACCGCCCGGACGCGTGAGCCCCGAGAGCGACACGAGGGGGGCGCCCGAAGGCCCCACGGACGTCCCCGCGCCGGGCTGGTGGGCGGTCCTGAAGCGGACCGTCCGCCGCTTCCGCGAGGACAACATGACCGACTGGGCGGCCGCGCTCACCTACTACGCGGTGCTCTCGCTGTTCCCGGCACTGCTCGTGCTGGTCGCGCTGCTCGGCGTCGTCGGCCAGGAGAGCGCCGTGGACGAGCTGCTCACGGTGGTCGAGGACATCGGGTCCGAGCAGGCGGCGGAGGCCGTGCGCGGCCCGCTCGAGGGCGTGGTCGCGAACCGGGGCGGCGCCGGAGCGCTGCTCGGGCTCGGGATCCTCGGTGCGCTGTGGTCGGCGTCCGGCTACATCGGCGCCTTCACCCGCGCCGGGAACGTGATCTGGCAGGTCGAGGAGGGGCGCCCGGCATGGAAGCTCAAGCCGTTTCAGATCCTCGTGACGGCCGTCGCCGTGCTCCTGCTGTCGGTCATCGCGATCGGCCTGGTCCTCACCGGCCCGCTCGCCGAGTCGGTCGGCGAGGCGATCGGCCTCGGCGACGCCGCGGTGCTGGCGTGGCAGATCGCCAAGTGGCCGGTGTTGGCCCTGCTCGTCGTGCTCCTGATCGCGATGATCTACTACCTCCTGCCGAACGTCCGGCAGCCGCGCTTCCGGTGGGTGAGCCCGGGCGCGATCGTGGCGCTGGTGGTGTGGCTCGTGGCCTCGGCCGGGTTCGCGGTGTACGTCGCGTCGTTCGGCTCGTACAACGCCACGTACGGCGCGCTGGGCGGCGCGATCGTGTTGCTGATCTGGCTGTGGATCTCCAACCTCGCGCTGCTGCTGGGCGCCGAGTTCGACGCCGAGCTCGAGCGCGAGCGCGAGCTGCGCAGCGGCGAGCCCGCGCAAGAGCGGATCCAGCTGCCCGCCAAGGAGCCCGCCTGAGGCGAGATCGTCGTCATGTCAAGCACCGGCTCGCGTACGGATGCGCGGCGTCGGTGGCGAGGAGCGAAACGGAGGAGGCGGCATGCGGATAACGAGGGAGAGGATCGTCGAGATGCTCCGGGACCAGGGTGACGCCGACAGGGCCTCCCGAGCCGAGCGGGAGCTCCCCGACGAGGTTGACGTCGAACGCGATGGGGGCGTGCTCGACGGGCTCGGCCTAGACCCCAAGGAGCTGCTGCAGCGGTTCGCCGGCGGGGGGATCCCGCGGCTCTCCTAGACCCATCCCACCCGAACAGGAGGCAACGCATGTCCGACGACGAGAAGCGCCCGCCCGAGGAGGACCTGAGCAAGGGCCCGACGCCGGAGATCCGCCGGGAGGATGACGAGTCCGAGCGGGAGCACGACACGAGCGAGGGGCCGACGCCCGAGACGCGCGAGGCCGAGCGCCGCTCGTAGGCGGGGCCGCTGCGGGCCGCCACCTTGCGCGGCCCGCGGTCCCCGAGCGCCCGTGAAGCGCTGGAGGAATAGGGTTCCCGCCGCATGACGGGAACCCGCGTACGTCCGGGCGGCTGAGGAGTCCAAGGAGGAGGAATGTCGTCACCGACCGGCGCCTCCAAGCCTCACGTCGTCCTCGGGGCATCGGGTGGCGCCGGCTCCGCGGTCGTCCGCGAGCTCGCGGCCCGGGGACTGCCGGTGAGAGCCGTGACGCGGCGCGGCGCGGGCGACGTGCCGGAGGGTGTCGAGCAGATGGCGGCGGATGTCGGCACCGCGGAGGGCGCACGACAGGCCTGTGAGGGCGCGGCCGTCGTCTACCACTGCGCACAGCCCCCGTACACGAAGTGGCCCGAGCTGTTCCCGCGCCTCACCGAAGCCGTCCTCGGCGGCGCGGCCGAGGCGGGCGCGAAGCTCGTCTTCGCGGACAACCTCTACCTGTACGGGCCGCCCGAGGGCCCCATGACGGAGGAGACGCCCCAGCGCGCGGAGGGCAGGAAGGGCCGCACGCGCATCGAGATGGCCGACGCGGTCCTGCGCGCTCACGCCGACGGGAGGCTGCGGAGCACGATCGGCCGGTCCTCCGACTACTACGGCCCGCGCGGAACCACCACGACCGCGGGCGACAACATCATGGCGCCGGCGCTGCACGGCAAGAGGACGCGCTGGCTCGGCTCGCTCGACCAGCCCCACACGCTCAACTACCTGGAGGACATGGGGCGTGCTCTCGTCACGCTGGGCGAGCGCGACGAGGCCGATGGCCAGGTCTGGCACCTGCCGGCCGCCGAGCCCCTCACGGGCCGCCAGTTCCTCGAGCTGGTGTTCGAGGAGGCCGGGCAGCCCCCGAAGATCGGCGTCGCGTCGCGGCCGATGATCAGGATGGCGGGCCTGTTCAACCCCACCTTGCGGGAGCTGAACGAGACGCTGTACCAGTTCGAGCGACCGTTCGTGGTGGACGCGTCGAAGTTCGAGGACACCTTCGGGCCGTTCGAGGCGACGCCCCACCCTGAGGCGGTGAGGCGCACGGTGGCGTGGTTTCGGGGCCACTACGGCGCTTAGGGATCGTCTCGGGACGCACCCGGTCGTCGGACGACCTCCGCTCGATCGCGAAGGTCGCCGGGTGGTGGCCGAGCATCCGCCCCCTCAGCCCAGCTCTGCGACGACGCGCACCACCAGCTCCCGGAGCCCCTTGCAGTCGTGCCAGTTGTGCTTGAGCGCCTTCGTCCACTTCGCTTTCACCGTCCCCGTCAGCGCCGCGTAGTCCCCGCGCGTCGCGAGTTGGCCGCGCACTGCGCGGATGCGCTTGGCGGAGTTGCCGGGACCGAGGATCTTCGGCACCGAGTAGCCGATGAGTCCGAAGTACCGATCGAGCCGATGCCGGCCTCTCGTCCGGTTCTTCGGGTCGCGCTCGAAGACGACCTCAGGGCGCACCCTCCTCTTCCACCGCTTCGCCAGCGGCTTCGCGTCGAGCACGTTGTCGTCGAACCACCGTCGGTCGCCCTCGTCAAGCACACTGTCGGCGAGTGCCTTTTGCTCGCGGTCCGACCAGGCGATGATCCGCCGGTCCTCGGCCTCCGCGATCCGGCGTAGCTCGGCCAGGTCGGGCCACCCGGCCCGCATCACGGTTCCGCCGAAGACCCCCGTCGAGGCCTCCGCCGCCGGCCAGAGGGCGGGCTCGAGCACGTACTGGAGGAATCGGAACTCGCCGTCGTCATCCGCCCAGGCGGCGCCCAGGAACGACGGCGGCTCCGTCTCGGTGCCCTCGAAGTCGATGTAGATGGCGCGCTCCGCGTCAAGAGGCGTAGGCACTCCGGTCCTTCCTGCCTTGCTGATCGTGCTGTCCATCGCTGACCACCCCTCCGAATCGTTTCTCACGTACGCGTAATTGTGAGCCATCCGCGTCAAGGGCCTTGGCTCAGGGCGGGGAGGTCTGGCAGGTAGACGGCGCGGGCATGGGCCGCCAGGGGCGAGGGCTTCCGGTGCGCTGCCGGCAGCCTGGGCCTGCGCGGATGGTCACCTGGCCCACGGCCGGCGCGCCGTCTGGGCGCCCGGCAGCTCGAGCCCAACCGCTGCGCACACCGGACGCCAAACGGACGCCACAGGCGGAGACGGGCCTCCTCCGCGGGATCCTTGTTATGGCCCGAGAATCCCCTAGCGAAGCGGATGCCGGAGCCGGGACTCGAACCCGGACGCCCTGAGGGCTGAGGAGTTTAAGTGCCGCCTATCGAGTGCGGCCGAGTACCGCTGAGTCGGGAGATCGTCTTCGTCACGGCCTCTCGCTCGGTTGACGCGCCGGGCGAGTGCGGCTGAGTGCGGTGGGGTCTGTTGACCCCGCGTTGACCCGGAGGCGGGTGCCTGATTAGGCGCCCGGGAGCCAGCGGGTGAGGTAGCGCTGAACGCCACCGAGGTCGGTTCCGCCGCTGCGGTAGCCGACGTGGCCGTCGGGCCGCACGAGGTACTGGGCTGCCAGGTTGACGCCGAGCCGGGCGAGCGCGTACCCGTGCCGATCGTGGAGAACGCCTGGCGCGGCTTCGCGTGCCAGTCGGTGCACCGAGACGAGGCCGTGGCGTTCCTGCAAGGCGGCGAGGTGGTCTGGGTCCCAGCCGTCGGTGGGTCCGCAGAGGAGGAGGTGAAAGCGCGGCGCGGCCACGGCGTCCTGTAGCCGGCCGGCTTGCCCGTCACGGGCGATGCAGGCATCGGGGAGACGGTCTCCGGCTTTCGGCCCTCGCCCGAGGGTCGGCTCGCCTTCTTGGACGGCCGGGCTCCGCCTGTAGCTGATGCGGAGCTGCGCGACGGTGCGGAAGCCGTACGCTCGCGCCCTGGTGACTCGCAGCACGAAGGACACCAGCCGCGGCGCGAGCTGTGTTCGCAGCAGGCGGAGGATGCGGCTGTCGGAGATTGCGATCGTTGCGGCGCGGTCGGTGTAGCGCACCACGAAGCGGCCGATCGGCCCTCGCTCGGCCTCGTAGGTGTCGAGTAGCGCCTCGTCGGCGATGTCTTTGGCGACGAGCGCGAGCTTCCAGCCCAGGTTCCAGGCTTCCTGGATGCCGGTGTTCATTCCCTGGGCGCCGGCCGGACTGTGGACGTGGGCGGCGTCGCCGGCCAGGAAGACACGGCCGGCCCGGTAGCGGGCGGCGTGGCGGTGATGGAGCCGGAAGTAGGTGAGCCAGACCGGGTCGCGCAGCCGCAGCCTCCCACTGGTGAACTGGTCGGCGATCGACTGCAGGTCGGCAAGGGTCGGCTGCGCCACCTCCTGCTCGTCACCGCCGCCCGGCGGTCGCATCCCGAGCATGCGCCAGGTGGCCGGCGAGAGGAGCGGGAAGAAAAGGAGCATCCCGCTTTGCGAGGGCGCCGGCCCCGCCCGGGAGGTTGAGGGCCCTGTGGGCCGTTTGGCCCATGGAGGTTCAAGTCTTCCCGGGCGCACCTTTAGGAAGCCCCGCAGATGCGGGGTTTCGTTGACTTGGAGTCGGTGCTGGCAAGGGGGCCAGCTCGCACGTCATCCACGTTCGCCGATCGGTGCATGGGGGTCTGAGCCCCCAAGAACGCGGAGAGCGGGGCGACGGCAGCCCCTCACGTCCGCGGCGGGCAGAGCACACCCCTCCCCAGCCGGCCGTCCCTGTCCTCCATGAAGTAGCGGCGGCCCGCCTTCTCGATCGAGAGGAAGAGCCCACTTCGCCCGTCGCTCCAGACGCCGATGGCACCGCGCGGGGGCCGCGCGGAGGGATTGCGGATCGCGGCGGACGGCGTCCACTCCAAGTTGGCGGCCAGGGGGCGCACGAGCTCCTGGCTGGTCGGGTAGCGTCCGGTGCGCCGCCGCTGTCGCCTGGCGATCGGAAAGGCCACCCGCAGGATGGAGAAGGCCTCGTTCCAGGCCAGCCGGCGGGCGACCAGCGCGGGTGGCCAGGAGAGCGCGCGCCGGAGGCGCCGCACGTTTCCCGCCCGGTCGGAGACCTGAGCCTCGACCCAGTAGGGCCCGGGCCCGGTGAAGGTGTGCCGGCCCGCTGGGCCGCCCCGCCTGTCGCCACCGTCGCTGAGCCGCGACCGCACGGACCGCTCGGCCACGCCGGCCGCATCGGCCCGGTAGTCGATCTCGAGCAACCCGGTGCGGCGAACCGCCAGCCGCAGCTGGGGCGGCGTGCGATCGATCGTCACCGAGAAGCGGCGCGGAGCCCCGAGCGCGGCACCGCGGGGACCGAGCGCGGCAACGGCGACCACGTGGCGGCCGGGCCTGCGAACCGGCACGCGCACGAAGGGGCCGGACCGGACGCCGGGCACGCGGGCACCGTCGAGCCAGACACCAAGCGGCGCGCCGCCGCTCGCGACAGCGAACGTGAGGACCGCCCGATTGGTCAGGGCCGGCGGCACCGCGATCAGCGAGACCCCCGGACGCGGTGCCCGTGGCCCGAGCACGGCCGCGACGGCGGCGCGGGCGTCCAGGGCGCCCGCGCCGCTGCTCCGGTCGGGGCCCGCATCCGCGACGTCTCGCGCGGTCTCGCCCAGGATCGTCTCGATGGCCTCGACGGAGATCGCGCGATCGGCCTGGCGCAGAAGCGCGATCGCTCCGGTGACGTGAGGCGCCGCCATCGAGGTGCCGCTCTGGCTCCCCCAGGATCCGCCGGGGATGCTCGAGACGACCCGGTGCCCGGGGGCGGCGAGATCGGGCTTGAGCGGCGAGGGCTCGCGGCCGGCGCCGGCCGAGGCGGCCTCCGCGGAGGCCGGTCCCCGGCTCGAGAAGGCGGCAACGCGACCGCGGGGGCCAAGGGCCCCGATCGCGAAGCTCTCGGGGTAGGCCGCGGGCGCGGCCACGCTCCCCTCCGGCCCGGCGTTGCCGGCGGCGAAGACCGGCACGATCCCCAGGTCGCGCCAGCGCCGGATGAGTCGCCGCAGCGCCTCGCGGCCGGCGCCCGACGGCGCTCCCCAGGAGGCGTTGACGACGCTCGGGGCGTCGTGCGTGAGCGGGTTGCCGTCGGGATCGGTGATCCACTGGGCGGCGGCCAGCAGCCTGCTGAGTGTGGCGGCCCCGTCGGCGTCGAGGGCCTTGGCCACCACGACCCGCGCGCCGGGGGCCACCCCGATGGGCGCCCCCCCGGCGGCGCCGCCGACCATGGTGCCGATGGTGTGGGTGCCGTGGCCGTGGTCGTCGTAGGGCTCCGGCCGACCGTCGACGAAGTCCCGCCAGGCGGCGACCTTGCCCGCGAGGTCGGGGTGGTCAGCGTCGACGCCAGTGTCGATCGAGCCGACCCTGACCCCGCGTCCGTCGAGCCCGTAGTCGCGCCACACCGCCGGAGCGCCGGTCACCGCCAGGCCCCAGCCGCCCCGCTTGAAGAGCGCGGCCGGCTCGTGGGAGTCGGCCCGCTCGGTCGGCGCGAGGACCCGCACCCGACCGTCGTACTCGATGCTGGCGACGGCGGGATCGCGCGCGAGGCGCCGGACCTCGGCCGGACGCGCCCGCAGGGCGACGGCGTTCACGAGCCAAAGCCGGCGCGCCGGGCTCGGAAGGCGCGCCAGGAGCGCCGGCTGGCTGGTCGCGGCCGCACGGCGAAGGTCCCTCATGAGCTCGTGCGGGCGGCCGGCGTAGTCCTCACCGTGCACCCGAGAGCGAAGGGTCACGAGAACCGGCAGGGCCCCGTCCGCGCCAGCCAGCCGGGCGGCGAGCGCCGGGGCGACCGGGGTCGGCGGACCGCCGGACGGGGTCGATGCGGCCACTGGGCCGCCGGCAACCGTGCCGACACAGGCGGGCGCGGCGACGGCGGTCGCGGCGATGAGCGAGACGAGAGCACGAGGCGGTGACATCGGTGGACCCCCTGGCCGAGTCGAGATGGGCCCGACCGTGGGGTCCTGCGGTTGCACCGCCCCCAACCGGCGCTGACAGCACGATGGCGTTGCGGTAAACGGGGCTGTTTGCCGGGCGGGGCGCCGGTGTACGGTGATCCCTCACCCGCCGCGAGGTGGGGGCCGGCAGATGGACTTCCTGATCCTTGGGCCGCTCGAGGCGCGCCTCGACGGGCGCGAGCTGCCCCTCGGTGGCACCAAGCAGCGCGCTCTGCTGGCCCTGCTGCTGCTGCAGCGCAACGAGGTCGTCTCGACCGACCGGCTGATCGACGGTCTCTGGGGCGAGCGGCCGCCTGCCACCGCGCTGAAGGTCGTGCACACCTATGTTTCGCGGCTGCGCCGGCTCCTCGGCAGCGGGCGGCTGGTCACGCGGTCGCCCGGCTACCTGCTCCGGCTGGATCCCGACGAGCTCGACCTCGACCGTTTCGAGGCGCTGGTCGAGGAGGCCGGCCGGGCGATGGCGGCGGGGGACCCGGAGGCGGCCGCGACGGCCCTGCGCCGGGGGCTGGCCATGTGGCGCGGGCCGCCGTTGGCCGACCTGGCCTTCGAGCCGTTCGCGCAGGCGGCCGCCGCCCGCCTGGAGGAGCAGCGCCTTGCGGCCCTCGAGAGCCGCCTCGAGGCCGATCTCGCCGTCGGTCGCGCCCCCGAGCTGATCGGCGAGCTCAGCGCCCTAGTCGGCGAGCATCCGCTCCGGGAGCGCTTGCGGAGCTGCCTGGTGCTCGCCCTCTACCGCGCCGGCCGCCAGGCCGAGGCGCTCGAGGCCTACCGATCGGCGCGCCGCGCCCTCGTCGACGACCTGGGCATCGAGCCGAGCGACGCCCTCGCGGAGCTGGAGCGGGCGATCCTGCGGCACGATCCCACCCTGCTCCTCCCCTCGGGCGGCGGGCCGTCGGCCCCGACCCCTCGGGACTCCCAGTCGCGCCGCTCGGCGACGATGGGCCGACAGGCGCCGGGGGAAATGCTCGCGCGGGCGATCGTGGGGCGCGCCGCGATCATCGCGCGTCTCGAGGCGATGCTCGCGGCCTGCGCCGAGGGCGGACAGACCGTCGCCATCTCCGGCGAGGCCGGGCTCGGCAAGACGCGTCTCGTCACGGACCTCCTCGCCAAGGCGCACGAGCGCGGGCACCTGGTCATGGAGGGCCGGGCGAGCGCGCTCGAAGCGGCGCTGCCGCTCGGCGTGCTCCAGGACGCCCTGCGGGACGAGCGCCGGGCCTGGCCGGGCGCCCCCGTTCCCGACGACCCCCTGGCGGCCGCCTTCCCGGACCTGCTCCTGCCGGAACTCGGAACGGGCAGCCGGGACCCCGTCATGGATCGTGGCGCACTGTTCGAGGCCGCCGTGCGCTACCTGCGGGCGCGCGCCGCCACCGGCGGCCTCGTGCTCGCGCTCGAGGACCTGCACTGGGCCGATCCCACCAGCCACGCCCTGGTCGCCTACCTTGCCCGGGCCGCGCGGGATGCCCCCATTCTGCTCGCCCTCACCTACCGTCCGGACGAGGCCCCCTCGGGCTCGAGCCTGGATGGGCTGCGCCACGAGCTGGCGCGGGAGCGCCTCGGGGAGGAGGTCCGTCTCGAACCCCTCGCCGACGAGGACGTCGCGCTGATGCTGCGCGACATCCTGGGCCTCGACCTCGAAGGCGGGGTCCCGGCGATGGTGGCGCGCGCGAGCGGCGGCAACCCCTTCGTGGTCGAGGAGCTGGTTCGGGACGCGGTCGCCGACGGCTCCCTCGACCCAGTCCGGGGCCGCTGGCCTTCCGGTGCGCCGCTTCACCTCCCCAGGACGGTCCAGGACATGCTCCTTCGCCGCGTCCGCGCGCTCGGCGACGGGGACCGGGAGGTCGTGCGCTGGGCGGCCGTGCTCGGCGAGCGCTTCGACGCGGAGCTCCTCGCCGCCGCGGCCGAGCTGACGGAGCCGGCGACCTTCGAGGCCCTCGGGCGCCTGCGCGACGCGGGGCTGGTGGCCGACGCGGGCACAGGGGGCGACGATCGCCTCGCCTTCCGCCACGCCCTCACTCGAGAGGCCGTGCTTGGAGACCTCCTCGGGCCCGAGCGACGGCGCCGACACGCGCGCGTGCTCGAGGTGGCGGAGGAGCTGCCGAGCGCGCCCCTGCGGCGCCGGCTGGAGGAGGCGCTGGAGCATGCCCTGGGGGCCGAGGACCGGGTCAGGAGCCTCGACTACTCGATCCAGGCCGCCGCCCGTTCGGTGGATCTCGGGGGCTACCAGGAGGCCCGGGCCCAGTACGAGCGGGCGCTCACGCTGTGGCGCCCCGACGATGGGCCGGCGCTGAGAGCCGGGCTCCTCATGAGGCTCGGATACCTGACGAGCCATGTCGGCGGCGGGCTGGTGATCTGGGTCAAGCACGACCAGAGCAGTCACCACTTCGACCAGGCTGGCGCGCTCTACGAGTCGATCGGCGACACCGCCTCCGCGGCCCTCGCCCTGGCCGGATCGGCCTGGTCGCGGGGGAAGCTCGACGTTCTGGAGGACCTGCGACAGGCGCGCGAGCAGCTTGGGCCGGATCCGGCTCCGGGCGCCGTCTGCCAGATCCTGTGCCGGCTGGGAGACCGCGAGCTGCTGGTGGGCCAGACGCGCGCGGCGCTCCGCACGAGCGCCGAGGGCCTGGCGCTGCTCGAGGCGCAGCCGGAGGGATGGGATCTCTCACACTTCCCGCGGCGCGGGCAGCTTCGTCGGTCGTTCCTGCTCACCTCGGCCGCCGCGACCTGGTATCTGGGGGACGCCGTGAGCGGCCGGGGCGCGATGCTCGCGCTCGCCGGTGACGCCCTCCGGGAAAGCGATCATCTCTTCGCCGCGCTCGCACTGCACTATCTCTGCAGGCTGAGCATCGACTGGCCGCCGGAAGCCGCCCGCTACGCCGAGCGGGCGATCGATCTGGTCGGCGAGCAGGGACTGTCGAGCATGGCCGAGTGGCTCGCTCACCTGCAGGCCCAGGCGCTGGTCCATCAGGGGGAGTTCGCGGCTGCCGAGGCGCTCCTCGATCGCGCCGGGGCGCTGTTCCCCGTGACGCCGGATCAGCCCCACTTGCGCCACGCCCTGTGCATGGTCCGGGGAGCTCGCCCTCGCGCGGGGCCGGTTGAGCCTGGTGCTCGAAACCCTCGAGCCCATCGTGGCCGAGGTCGAGGAGGTGCACGGGCGCATCTTCAGGCGCACGGTGCGGGTGGCCCTGGCTCGCGCTCGCATGGCCGACGGTGACGTGGGAGGCGCGCGCACGGCACTGGCGCCGCTGGTCGAGGGCTGGGACCCCGGGGAGGAGGGCCCGTTCGCGCTCTCGGCCCTGCTGCCAATGGCGGCCGCGGAGGTGGCGAGCGCCGGCGGCGACACGGCCGGCGCCGACCGCTGGAGCGCGGCGCTGACGGCTCTCGGATCGGGCCCGCGGGCCGAGTATGCCCGGGCGCTCGCGGACCTCGCCCACGGCCACGCCGGGCGTCGGGCCGTCGAGCGCGCAGCGGGGGCCGTCGAGCGCGACGGACGGCGGTGGGAGGGCGCCTGGATGCGGATCGCAGGAGCCTGCGCGGCCCTGCGCGCCGAGGACCCCGGCCAGGCCCGCCAGCTCGCAGTGGCGGCATCCGATGGGTTCCGCGCCATGGGAGCCGAGGACTGGTGCCGGCGGTGCGAGGAGTTGGCGGGCGCACGACGACCGCCGGACGGCGCAGGCGCTCGCGGGCGCCCCGCCTCCTGGTGACCGCCGAACAGGCGGCCGAGGCCTCCGCCTGCACGGCTCGGCCCAATCGGGCGCGTTGCCCAGTCAGCCAACCTGCCGATCGAGCTTGCCCGGAAGGAGCCAGGCCGCCCGCCGCCCAGTTCGGCCGCCCCATGAAGGCGACGTTGACGAACGGTGGATACCGCATCTCTGGTCGAGCCCCGTTCGTCAGCAACTGCCATGACGCCGACTGGATCTCGTCGACGGTCCTCGTGGACGAAGACGAATCCGCTGCGCGGAAGACGACGGGATCGAATCGCACATTGTCCGGAGCGCGGTGGAGGTCCTCCGCCCGAAGCCCCCGGCTGGCCGGCGTGCGTCTCCGGGAGCGGCTCGAAACGGACGGCTGGCGCTACCAGGACGGCACCACGTGTTTGCCCCAGGCCGGTCGCACGGTGAGCGAGTGCTACCCGTACACGACGATCGTCGGCGCCTCCGAGCTCGGCTACGAGGTTGAGCGGCCCCGCTACAAGCGCAAGCCGCCTCGCCTGCCGGTCGCGACCTGGCGCCCGCTCCGCGCTGCGGCCTGCGACGAGCTTGTCGAACGCATCGCTGGGCTCCGGGCAGCTGATCCGCCGATGGACCTCCGCTCGCACCCGGTCACTGCAGAGCTGCTCGACCAACCGTCACCGATCGACGATCGCGCCTACA
The DNA here is from genome assembly GCA_963835685.1 of Miltoncostaeaceae bacterium. Lineage (GTDB taxonomy): Bacteria > Actinomycetota > Thermoleophilia > Miltoncostaeales > Miltoncostaeaceae > DATAGF01. Next base: position 255,638 of record CAWIGI010000004.1, on the reverse strand, counting down.
AGCTCCGCGAGGACCTCATCGACGCCTGCATCGCTGCGTGGACTGCCGCCCTGTGGCGCCGGCACGGCACTGTGCGCTGCCAGGTGCTCGGGGCCGAGGATACGTTGGTCGACGAGCGCGGAGCTCGTGCGACGATCATCGCCCCAGCACGCCCACAGCAGCTCCGGGTCGAGTGATCACCGAGGCTCTCGTTGACCGAAATCTCGCGGCGTGCTGAGGTTCTGAGCCGGGCGTCCGACAACAGGTGGGGTCCTTACGGGCCCCCTCGGATCGGGGTGGCTTCGGAGGAGCCACCCTGCAGCCACTGCCAAGAGCCAATGGACGCCGAGTGGACGCCACCCCGCCACGAACACGCTCGGCGCGCCGCGTGCGGAGCGGCTCAGATCGGGCTGGCCAAGCCGATGCCGGAGCCGGGACTCGAACCCGGACGCCCGTGAGGGCTGAGGAGTTTAAGTCGCTGTCGGATCGAACCTGGCCCGGCAGGGCGCGACCGGCCACCCGGCCAGACCCGCCTGGGCAGGCCGGTCTGGGGACCGGCGGCGCTGCTCTGCCGCGCCCTGCCGGGGTGGGCCGGGAGGGCGTTGGGGCCCCGGACCAGCGGCACCCCAGCGGCACCCGCGGCGGTCAGGCCCCTGCCTCCCGCCAGACCTCCGGGTCATCAGCCGTGTCCTCGGCAGCCGGCGGGTCGAGTCGGCTCATCCTGAGCTGTCCGGTCAGCGCGCCGGCAGGGGCGACGTCGAAGCCAGTAAGAGTCTCGCGTGTGAACTCCGCGGCCAACTCGCTGGATCGCCTTGCGCCGTCCTCGGCCCTCAGGGGCGTCCGGGTTCGAGTCCCGGCTCCGGCATCGGCTTGGTCAAGGAGATCTGAGCTGCCCCGCCGCCTGCGCGGCGAGCGTTTGAGGGCCGCGCGGCGGGCGTCGTTTCGGCGAACCCCGCTCGGCGGGAAGCCACCCGATCCTCGGGGGCGCGAACCTGATCGCCGACGGCTTCAGCATGGCCGCGAGCAACTTCCTCGGCTCGCGCGCCGAGCCCAGCGCCGGGAGCATGCCCTCCGCGAGGAGCAGCTCCACATCGCCCTCGTGCCCGAGGGCGAGCGCGAGGAGATCCGTCAGACCTTGACGGGAATGCCCGTCATGACGCGCTTGTCTCCAAGCACCGCTCCGCCTGCTCTCGGTCAGTAGAGCACCGACGGGATCCAGCAGCCGTCCGGCTCGCGGTACTCGCCGATGCTCATGTAGGTCATCGGCTTCACCGCCCGCAGGCCCTCGCTGAGGCACCACCGGAAGAGGCTGGCCTGTCGTGTCGGTAGGAGGAACGATGCCGGCTCCTCACCGGCGGCCAAAGCGCCCAGGATCAAGGCGCTCACGTCGTCCTGGCTCTCTGCGACGCCGTAGGCGGCCGGGAAGAAGGTAAGCGTCGTGGCGTAGGCGGTGATCCGACCGTCGCGGACCGCGACAAACGGCGAGAGGACGGGAACCTGGAGGGCGTCGCGCAGCTCGTTCGTCCGTTCGAAGCCGTGGACCCTGATGCAGAGGTCCTCGCATTCCTCGAGATCGCGCTCCTCGAGGGCACGGACCTCGACGCCGCCAGCCGGGCCGCTCCTCGGCGTGCCGCTCATCACGACGCAAAGCTCCTTGACCTCGAAGCCAAGCGACGCATAGAGCGCGAGCGACCCCACGTTGAAGGAGTCCTGAAAGAGGCGTATGCCGGCCGCGTCCCGTCCCCGCTCCAGCGCGGCCTCCATCAGGAGGCGGCCGACGCGGGCACCCTGCGCTTGGGGATCGACCGTGATCGGCCCCAGTCCCCGGATCGGCCCCCGCTCGTCGAGGAAGTTCGAGCCGACGATGCGGCCGTCGCGCTCGGCGACGACGCCCCAGATCGAGGGATGCGAAATGAAGGCGCTCGTGATCTGAACAGCGGCCTCAAGTGTGGGGAAGTCACGAGGGAAGCGATGGTGGTCGTGGATGCCGCCGAAGGCCTCGTAGACGATGCGGGCGCACTCGTCGCCGTCGGCGGGCTCGATCGCGCGGAGCTCGATGGTCATGTCGCCTCAATCCTCCTCGATTCGGATGTGGCTGGCATGGCTCCTCCCCTCGTTTATAGGGCTCGTCGGGTACATGTGGGAGACGCCCGCTTCGTCAGACGGAAGCAGTACGGCGCCGGACCGCCGTGCTGCCCGCCGCGAGGGGGCCTTCCCGGCTTAAGCGGAAATCGGCCCCAATAGCTCCGGGCGTCGGCCGCGCGCCGCGACCCATCGTTTCAGGTCGATGCCCTGGCCGGGTGCCTCGGTCTCGGCTCGTAGCCGCAGAGGGCCTTCTCCGGGAACGGCGACAGCTCGCCCGTCCAGGACGGCTTCAGGCGCGAGAGGAACGCCACCCTCATCTTGCGCGGATCAGGATGCGAGGAGGCCACGGCGTATCGAAAGTCGGCGGCGGCCCGCAGCCTGGTCAGGCAGCGCAGCAGGGCGGCCGCCGGATGCTCGCCCTCGCGCACGTGGTCCTCCTCGGGCGCGCGGTCGTCCTGGCCGGGGTCGGGGTGGCGCTCGCGCAGGATGGCCAGGAGGCGCTCGTTCACCTCCCGGTCCTGGCGCTGCATCGGGGTCTCGCCTGTCGCCTCGGCCATCAGCAGCTCCTGGAGCAGCATCGGCCCCATCACCCGGGCCAGGGCCTCGGCGGCGCGCACGCGGGCGCTGGCGACGGCCACCAGCTCGGCGGGAGAGCGCGCCTTGCGGCCCGCGCGCTCCAGCTGGAGACGGGCCTGGGTCAGGTGCTCCACGACCAGCTCGGCCGACAGCTCGCGCCGGGCCTGCTCGGTCTCGCTCAGCTGCCCCCCGAGGTGGTCGCGGTGGCGCTGGACGGCCGAGGCGCTCGTGCCGAACCGGGCCGCTATGGACCGCTTCGACGCCCCGGCGGCGAGCCGGGCATCCACCTCGGCGCGCTCGGGGTGGGTGCAGATGGAGCAGCGGCGCACCGGGCGATCATCGCAGCCGCAGCCGGCCTCGGGTAGCGGCACCCCAGCGGCACCCTGCGGGTCTGCGGGCGCGGCCCGAGATGCTCAGATCGCCCTGGTGAAGCCGATGCCGGAGCCGGGACTCGAACCCGGACGCCCCTGAGGGCTGAGGAGTTTAAGTCCTCCGCGTCTACCAGTTCCGCCACTCCGGCCGCGCCGAGGCTATCTCAGGCGGGGCCAGGAGCGGGTCGGCGCGGCCCTCGAGGAGCGCCTCGGCGATCATCGGGCCGAGGGCGGGGGCGTGCTTGAAGAGGTTGCCGCCGGCGAAGGCCGCGACGGGGCCGGCGCGGTAGAGGCCGAAGGCCTCGGGGTGGCCGGCGAGGACGATCGACTCGCAGCGGACCACGCCGGTGGGCGTCGCGTCGGCGCCGGGGAGGATCGCGCCGAGGTAGCCGGCGGTCATCGCGATCGCCTCGTCCTCGGGCAGGTCGTCGGCGGCGCGGGTGCCGAGCGAGACGCCGCCCTCCGCGAGGGGCGTGAGGTAGCCGGTCATGGGCTGGGTCATCGAGCGCTCGAGCACGCAGGGCAGCCGCTCGCCGCGCGCGTGGCCGAACGCGACGCGCCGGTGCTCGGTCGCCTCGACGGGCAGCTCGATCCCGAGGGGCGCCGCCAGCCCGGGCGTCGCGGCCCCGGCGCTGATGAGGACCGCCCCGGCCTCGATGCGCCGGTGGTCCGTGACGACGGCGGGCCGGGCGGCCCCGTCGAGCACCTCCCGGGCGCGGGCGAACTCGATCCGGTCGGCGAGCTCCTCGGCGAGCGCGGCGACGTAGCCCTCCGCGTCGATGGCGCCCCCGCCGGGGTCGAGGAGCCCGGGTCCGAGCGGCGCCAGCTCGGGTGGCAGGTCCTCGGCCGCGACGAGCTCGTGCGCCAGCCCGGCCGCGCCCAGGACGGCGGCGTAGCGCTCGCGCGGCCCGCCGACGAGCAGCGCGCCGCGCCGGTCGAGGAGGGGCCGCCCGAAGCGCTCGCCCGCCCCCTCCCAACCCCGGCGCGCCGCCGCGGCCAGCGGCACCAGCTCGTCCAGGTCGTGGATGTGGCGGAAGATGCGCCCCGGCCCGGCCGACCCCTCGGCGCCGGGAGCCTCGGCCTCGAGCACCGTGACGCTCGCGCCCCGGTCCTGGGCGGCGAGCGCCGTCGCCAGGCCGACGACCCCTGCGCCGACGACGAGGAGGTCGGGTGCGCCGCCCGGGGTCAGCGCCCGAAGCTGGCGGCTCCCGGAGTGCGGTTGACCGAGTCCAGCCGCGTCGTCTCGACCGCCTTCGCCCAGCGCTCCGGGAGGATCGGCCAGCGCTCCAGGATCTGCGCGTGGCGGATGTGGCGCATGTTGGCGCCGGTCGCGAGGATGGTCCGCCGGCCCTGCATGACGTCGGCCCCGACCGATGCCGAGCCGTACTGCGCCCCGTTCGCGGCCGTGGTCATGGCGGGATACTAAGGAAAGTTCGTCACAGGCGGAACGACAGCCTCGGCGAGCCGGCGGCGGCGAGGGCGACCCCGTCGAGCAGGTCGGTCTCGCTGATCATGACCTCGTCGGCGCCGGCCGCCCGCACGGCCTCGGCCACGATCAGCGTCCCGGCGACGATCGCGCCGGCGCGCGCGGGGTCGAGCCCCGGCACGCCCCGCCGCTCCTCGACGGTCATCGCGGCGAGCCGGGCGGCGATCTCGTTGACCCCCTCCAGGGTCAGCCGGTGCCGGTGCACGCGCCGCCGGTCGTACGCGCCCAGGTCGATGGCGGCGAGCGAGGTGGCGGTGCCGGCGACGGCCACGACCGGCAGCCGCCCCCCCACGGAGCCGAGGACCGGCTCCTCGAGCCTCCGCGCCTCCTCGCGCAGCGCCGCCAGCTCCGCGGCCAGCGGCGGGTCGTGGTGGAGGTGGCGCTCGGTCTGGCGCACGGCGCCGAGCTGCAGGCTCACCGCGCCGTCGGGCCCCGCGGACCCGCCACGCACGAGCTCCGTGCTGGCTCCGCCCACGTCCACGACCAGGACCTCGCCGTCGCCCTCGACCGCGAGCCGCGCCCCGGCGAACGAGACCATGGCCTCCTCCAGCCCGGACAGCAGCCGCATGGGCGCGCCGAGGCGGTCCTCGACCACCGCCGCGACCGCGCTCCGGTTCGGGGCGTCGCGCACCGCGCTCGTGGCCACCGGGACCGTCTGGGCCGGCGCGAAGCCCGCCACCCGGTCGCCGTACCCCGCCAGGGTCTCGTCGAGGCGCGCGAGGGCGTCCGGCGCGATGGTGCCGTCCTCGGCGGCGCCGCGGCGCAGGCCGATGACCGTCGTGTCGCGCTCGCCCTCGGGGCCGTCCGGGCCGATCCCCTCGCAGAGGAACAGCCGCAGCGAGTTCGAGCCGACGTTGACCACCGCGAGGCGGTCGTCCGAGGTCATCCCGTGAAGTAGCGAAGCGGCGCGCGCAGGGTCTTCTGCGCCTCGCCCGCGGTGCGCGCGAGGACCCCCAGCGCCGCGACCCGGCCCTGCAGCGCCTCGATCTCGCCCTGGAGCTCGGCCTGGCGCTCGGGCATCGCGGCGAGGGCCGCCGAGAGCTCGTCCGTCCGCGCCGTGAGCGCCTCGGCCTCGGGCTCGATCCGCTTCTGGGCGTACTTCGTCCGCCGCCACAGCCGCAGGCCCGACACCGCCAGCACCGCGAGGGCGACGAGCACCACGACGCCGAGGAGGATGGCCGACAGGGCGACGGCGTTGTCGGCGATGAAGTCCACGGGGCCAGTATCGCAGCCCCGGCTATCCTCGGGGGTCGATGGCCGCCCCCCTCATCGACCGCGACACGCTCCCGCGGGTCGCCGACGGCGCCGCGTTCGTCCCCGCGGACGACCTCGGCGGCGCGCCGCACGTCGTCGTCAACGGCGCGCGCCTGCCGGGCACCGTGCTGTCGCTCTCGCACTGGCCCGACGCCGGCACGCCGGCCGCCCTTGCGGCCGACACGAGCGCCCTGATCGTCGATCGCTACCTTCGCGCGGGGGCGGCCGGCCCGGCGGTGGCCGCCATCACGAACAACCATTACGACGAGGACGGGCTCTTCGGGATCTGGATGCTGCTCGAGCGCCCCGCCGTGACCGCCCCCGAGCGCGGCCTGGCGATCGCCGCGGCCGAGGCCGGCGACTTCGGCACCTGGACGAACCCGTGGGCCGCGCGTGCGGCGATCGCCGCGATGGCGATGGCGGAGCGCGCCACGACACCCTTTCCGGAGGTCGGCCGGGCCCTGGCAGGTGCGGGCGGCCGTGACCCGGCGGGCGCCCTCTACATGGCGATCCTGCCGCGTGTCGGCGGCCTGCTGGCCGACCCGGAGCGCTACCGCTTCCTCTGGGAGCGGGAGTGGGCCCGGGTGGAGGCCGACGCCGCGCTGATCGACGAGGGGGAGGCGGCCGTCGAGGACCGCCCCGGCGCCGACCTGGCCATCGTCCGCGCGCCGCGGCCCCTGCACGACATGGCGGTCCACCCGCGCACGGAGCGGATGCGGGTCCTCACCGCGCTGCCGGACGGAACCCTCGTGGTCCGCCACCGCTACGAGACCTGGGTCGAGTACGCGTCGCGCCCGCTCGCGCCGCGCGTCGACCTGGCGCCGCTGCTGCCCCAGCTCCAGGAGATCGAGCGCGAGCCGGGCACCTGGCGCTTCGACGGCGTCGAGCCGATCCGGCCGCGCCTGTACCTCGCCGACGCGCGCGGGCGGCCCTGCCCGTCGTCGCTGGGCGCCGAGCGTCTGGCCGATCTGCTGGCCGCCTTCTCGGACGAGGGGCGGGCGCTAAGCTCGTGGCGGGACGGGCAGGAGGAGCTGAGGTGAGCGAGGACGAGGCGCGCCGGCGCGTCCGGCAGCTGTTGCTGTCGGGGGACAACACGCTCAAGAACCGCACCGGGGACGAGCGGATCACACGGGCGCGCTCGCGCTACGAGGAGGCCCTCGCGGTGGCCCGCGAGGCCGGCCTCGACGACGCGCTCGTCTTCCTTCAGCGCCGCCTGGACGCGCTCGATCACCACTAGCCCGCCCACGACGCACCCGCCCGGGCCGCCGCTGTCGCAGCGACGGCTCTGCTTCGTCCTGGGCAAGGGCGGCGTCGGGAAGAGCACCGTCGCCGCCGCGCTCGGTCTCGCCGTGGCCCGCGCCGGGCGGCGCACGCTGCTCATCGAGCTGGCCGGCCACGACCGGCTGGCGCGCCTCTTCCCCGGGGCGAGCGTGGGCCACGCGAGCCCGGCCGAGCTGGCCCCCAACCTGTTCGGCGTCCAGGTCGACGTCGAGCACGCGATCGAGCAGTACCTCGCCGGCCAGCTCAGGATGCGGCCGCTCGTGGAGCTCCTCACGCGCAGCCGCGCGTTCCACACCTTCGCCGCCGCCGCCCCCGGGCTGCAGGAGCTGGTGACCGTGGGGGTGGTCTGGAACCATGCCGTGGCCCTTCACGAGGACCGGCGCCCCGTCTGGGACTACCTGCTCGTCGACTGCCCGGCCACCGGCCACGGCATCGCACTGCTCGAGACGGCCGGCAACGTCGAGGCGATCGCGGGGAGCGGGCCCATCCGCGACCAGGCCGCGCGGATCCAGGAGGTCGTGACCCATCCCGCCGCCACCGGCGTCGCCATCGTCGCCCGCCCCGAGGAGCTCGCCGTCTCGGAGGCGGTGGAGGCCGCCGCCGCCCTGCGCGAGCGGGGCATGCCGGTCGCCGCCGCCGTGCTGAACGGCGTTCGCGCCCCGCGGTTCCGCCCCGACGAGGGGCCGGCGCTCGCGGCCCTCGCCGCGACCGCCGACGGGCCGACCTCGCGCGCCGCGTTTGCCGGCCTGCGCCACCTGGCCGAGCAGCGCTTGGACGACGAGTACCGCCGCCGGCTCGCCGATGGCACGGCCCTCCCGGTCATGGAGCTGCCGGAGCTGGTCCGCCGGCGCTTCGACCTGCGTGCCGTCGAGGACCTCGCCGAGGGCCTGGCCGCCGGCGTCTCCCGGAACGGCCGCCCGTGATCGAGGCCGTGGGCGGGCGCCAGCTCGTGGTCTGCTGCGGCGCCGGCGGCGTCGGCAAGACGACCATCTCGGCCGGCCTGGCCCTCGGGCTGGCGCTCGGCGGAGCGCGCACCGTGGTCGTGACGATCGACCCCGCCCGGCGGCTCGCCACGGCCCTCGGGCTGGAAGGGCTCTCCGACGAGCCGCACCGGGTGCCCGCGGCGGGCGGTGAGCTCTGGGCGCTGCAGCTCGACGCCAAGGCGACGTTCGACCGCCTGGTGGCCCGCGAGGCGCCGAGTCCCGAGGCGCGCGAGCGCATCCTCGCCAACCGCATCTACCGGCACCTGTCGGGAGCCGTGGCCGGCTCCCAGGACTACATGGCCGTCGAGCGCCTGCACGAGCTGGTCGACGAGGGCTCCTACGACGTCATCGTCCTCGACACGCCCCCATCGCAGAACGCGCTCGACTTCCTGGACGCGCCGGCGCGGATCACGCGTTTCATCGAGGGACGGGCGCTCCGCCTGCTGCTGCGGCCCCCGGTGCCCGGCGCGAGCTTCGGGCGGCGCGTCATCGCGGCCGGCACGAGCACGGTCTTCTCGGTGCTCGAGCGCCTCACCGGCGCCCAGCTGATGCGGGACCTGAGCGACTTCCTGGCCGCGTTCGACGGGATGTACGACGGGTTCGCGGAGCGCGCGAAGGCCGTCCGGGCGCTGCTGAAGTCGCCCTACGCCGGCTTCGTCGTGGTCACGGCCCCGCAGGCCGAGGCCCTCACGCAGGCGGTGGCGCTCGGGCGCCGGCTGTCGGAGGACGGCTACCCGCTGGCCGGCATCGTGCTCAACCGCGTCCACCCGCTGCCGCCCGGAGGGCTCGCCCGGCCGGAGGCGCTTGTCCCGGCCCTGGCCGCGGCCGGCGCGGCCGAGCCCGCCTCGCTCGCGGCGAGGGCGGCCGCCACGCTGGAGGAGCAGCAGATCCTGGGCCTCCGCGACCTCGACGCCCGGGAGGCGCTGTCGGGGGCGCTCAACGGGGCACCGGTCACGGAGGTGCCCGCCTTCGAGCGCGAGCCGGTCGAGCTGGAGGGACTCGCGGAGGTCGCCGCCGCGCTCGGGCCCGCCGCACCGGCTCAGCGCGCCAGCAGCCCCTCGTAGACCCGGAGGTGGGCCGCCGCGGCGTCGGCCCAGCTGAAGCGGGCGGCGGTCTCCCGGCCACCGGCGAGCAGCCGCTCTCGGAGCCCGCCGTCGCGGACGAGGCGGACCAGGGCGTCGGCGAGCGGGGCCGAGTGGCCGGCGGGCACCATCAGGCAGTCACGGCCGTCGGCGAGGGTCTCGCGCAGAACCGGCAGGTCGCTGACCACCGCCGGGACGCCGGAGATGGCCGCCTCGAGCACGGCGAGGCCGAACCCCTCGCGGGTCGAGGGGTACGCGAGGACGTCCGCCGCGCGGTACAGGGCCGGCATGTCGCGCGCCCCGACGGCGCCCAGGAGCGCGACCGGCTCCCCCCGCCCGGGCCGCGGTCCGGCGACCGCGAGCCCGAGCCGGGCGGCGTCGTCGCGCCAGCGCGCGAGATAGCCCTGCTGGTCGCCGTCCTGTCCGGCGATCGCGAGCAGGCCGCCGTCGCCGAGGCGGCCCCGGGCGCGCGCGAAGGCCTCCAGCAGCACCCGGCTCCCCTTGCGCCGCGAGATCCCGCCGAGCGCGAGGACCGTCGGGCGCTCCCCCCAGCCGAACCGCGCCCCGGCCTCGGCGCGGCTGAGCGGCGACGCGAAGCGCGCCGCGTCCACGCCGCCGGGCACGACGGTCGCCTGCACCCCGTACTCGGCGCGCAGGCGCTCGGCCCAGGTGGCCGAGGGGCAGATGCAGGCGTCGGCGCCCTGGATCGACGCCCGCTCGGTCTCGTCGAGGCCCGGGAGGCCGCTGGCGTTGACGTGGTGCACGGTGCGCACGACCGCGCCGGCGCCCCGCTGGGCGCGCAACCACAGCAGCGCCGCCCCGGCGATCGCGTCCTGGGCGTGCTCGACGTCCGCCCGCTCGCCGGCGGCGAGCGAGCCCGACAGCGCGGCCACGGCCACGCGGGCGCGATCCTCGGCGTCAACGCCGCCCGCCGGGACCGGCACCGGGCGCACGCGCGCGCGCTCGGCCCCCTCGAGGGCGGCGCGGGCCGCCGCCGGGGCCCAGACCTCGGCGTCGTGGCCCAGCGCCTGGAGGCCGTCCGCCAGCCCCAGCGCGTGCACGACCCCGCCCACGGGCTCCGCGGCGCCGCTCACGAGACGCACCCTCACGGCAGGCCATCGTAGCCCGCCCCCCGCGACGTACGATCCCGTAATGGAGCCGGGACCCGACGACCCCAGCGGCACCCAGGTCGCCGAGCCCGGGCCCGAGGAGGTCCTCGACGAGATCCGCGCCGAGGTGGCGTCGGGCACGCCGCTCATCGGGTCCCTGGCCACGCGGTTCTTTCGCGCGGTCCACGCGCTCGACCCCGGGGCCACCGAGGACTCGCTGTCGGTGCTCCCGGGCAACCGGGGCGTGCACCTCTACGACAGCCCCATCGCCTGGGCGCCCGTGGTGACGGGGGAGCGCGTGCTCGACCTGGGCTGCGGATCGGGAGGGGCGGCGCGGGCCGCGGCCCGGACCGTCGGCCCGGACGGGATGGTGATCGGCATCGACTCGAGCCCGGAGTGCGTCGCCGAGGCCCAGGCGCGGACCCCGGACGACATGCCGATCATCTTCCGGCGCGGCGACGCCCAGGCGATGGGCAACATCCCCGACCGGACCTTCGACTGCGTGGTCGCCAGCCTGGTCCTGGAGCAGGTCGGCGACCTCGACCGGACGGTCAACGAGATCTTCCGCGTCCTGCGCCCGGGCGGCCGCCTGGTCGCGACGGTCACGGCCTTCGACCGCCTGCGGCCGATCGACGCGTCGTTCATGGGCGCGGTCATCGCGGTCGTCGGCCGGCGCGCGCCGGGCGCCCTGGCGGGGCGTGCGAGCCGCGCGAGCATGCCCCACGAGCCCCGCGATCAGCGGGCGTTCAACGAGGCCGGTTTGGCGACGGTCGAGGAGCAGGACGTCCAGTTCGCCGTCGTCATGGAGGACCTGGACGCCGCGTGGGCGGTCTTCTCGCGCACCTACATCGCCCAGGTGCTCGACGAGGAGGGCCAGGAGGAGCTTCGGCTGGTGCTCGAGCGCCGGATGCCCCACACCCTCTACCTGCCGCTGCGCTTCCTCCGCAGCAGGCGGCCCGGATAGCTCTCACCACGCCCTCTCCCGGCTCCGCCTGACGGCGGGGCGCGCCGTCCGAGGGGCTACGAGCCCACGGCCTCCAGCACCCGCGCGACCTGCCGCTCGTCCACGCAGTCCTCGGCGAGCCAGCGCGCGCCGTAGTGGCGCATGGCGTCGACGATGGGTGCGAGGGCCGCGCCCTTCGGCGTCAGGCGGTACTCAACCCGGGGGGGCATCTCGGCGAACTCGTGGCGCTCGACGATGCCCTCGTCCTCGAGGGCGCGCAGGCGGATCGACAGCGTCCGCGGGCTGATTCCGTTGAGCGACCGCTGCAGCTCGCTGAAGCGGCATGGCCCCTCGGCGAGATCGCGCAGCATCACGAGGGTCCACTTGCCGGACACGATCTGCGCCGTGGCGAGGACGGGACACGTGGCGCCCGCGGCATCCGGCGCGGATTTCGACCCCATGATCGTCGCGAATGTTACCACCGTCACCCGAGATCCCGGAACCGGGCGTGACGGGTCGGTGGCCCCCCCGCCCCCCGCCGCGAACGTCGGGGCGTTCGTGTCGGAGGCCCGCCCACGCCCGTGTCCCGCCGTGGGTGGCTGACCCCGCGCCGGCTCGCCATCGTGCTGGGGGCGTGGGCCGTCGCGGCCGGGGGCGCCCTGCTGCTGGCGGGCGCCCTCGACTCGCCCGTCGGCGAGGGCGCCCGCGACGAGGCCCAGGCCGTCGCGCCGGGGCCGGTCGCGGTTCCCGGCGGCGCCGCCGCCGGCGGCAGCCTGCCACCGCTCGCGCTGGTGCTCGACGAGCCGCTGCCCGAGGGCATCGCCGGCCTGCCGCCGATCCGGCAGGCCAGCCGTCTGAGCGAGCTCGCCCGGGACGACCCGGACCCGCGCCGCCTGGTGGAGCTCGGCTCGGTGCTCCAGCTGCTCGGCGACGCCGAGGGGGCCACGACCGCCTATCGCGCGGCGATGCGCGCCGACCCGGACGACGTGGCCGCCGAGGTCGGCCTGGCCATGGTGAAGGGCGGGGCCGGCGGCGCCGGGCTCGCGCGGGCCGCCGCGGGCCTGGACCGCCTCGCCCGGGAGCACCCGGACGACCAGCTCGTGGCCTTCAACCAGGGGTGGGTCGAGATCTACCGGCGCCGCGCGGGGCCCGCCGAGCGGGCGTGGCGGCGCACGATCGCCCTTGGAGAGGAGACCCGGCTCGGCCGGACCGCCGCCGCGCTGATCCAGGAGCTCGACAACCGCGGCGGCGGTTGACGCGGGAACGGCGACCGGAACCTTCATCCGCACCGCATGCCGGCTTAACCCGGACTTAAGCCGCGCGTGTGATCATGCCGCGGCCCTCCGGGAAAGGAAGGCCCGGCGGCGCCCAGAAGATCCCCCGACAGGTCCGCGTCGCGCGTCTCCTCGTAGACACGGCCTGAGGGGCTCAAGTGCCGGGCTCCTCCGGCCGATGGAAGACTGTCGGGTGGCATTGACTTCAAGAAATAAAGCGGTAGCGTATCGAACGGGCGTTCGTTCTGGGCGACCGGGGGTGGGCGTGGCCGCGTCCGCCGGCGTCGATGGCGTCCAGCCGGAGGTGAGTACATGACGGTCAGCGAGATGCTCAACCTGGAAGAGGTGCAGTCCCTGCTTGCCCGTGGGCAGGAGCAGGGCTTCCTGAGCATCGACGAGGTCGCGCAGTCCGTGGAGGGCGTGTCCCTCGACGAGGGCGCGGCCGAGGACCTCTACCGCCACCTCGACGAGCAGGGCGTCGAGCTGGTCGAGGACGCCGAGGCGCGCGACCGGCTGGCGCAGATCGCCGAGGCCGCCGACCGGCCCCCCCGGAAGCTCAACCTGAAGGCCGACACGAGCACCGACGCCCTCCAGCTCTTCCTCAAGGACGTGGGGCGCGTCCCGCTGCTCACGGCCAAGCAGGAGGTCGAGCTGGCCAAGCTGATCGAGCTCGGCGACCTCGCGGCCAAGCAGAAGATGGTCGAGTCCAACCTGCGGCTCGTTGTCTCCATCGCCAAGAACTACCGGAACCAGGGCCTCGCCTTCCTCGACCTGATCCAGGAGGGCACGCTCGGCCTCGTGCGCGCCGCCGAGAAGTTCGACTACCGCAAGGGCTTCAAGTTCTCGACCTACGCGACCTGGTGGATCCGCCAGGCGGTCGCCCGCGCGATCGCCGACAAGGGCCGCACCATCCGCATGCCGGTCCACGTGGTCGAGAAGCTCAACAAGATCAACCGCGCCGAGCGCAAGCTCGTGGGCGAGCTCGGCCGCGAGCCGACGATCCCCGAGATCGCGGATGCGGTGAAGCTGCCCGAGGCCGAGGTCGAGTCGATCAAGCGGAGCGCCCAGACGCCGGTCTCGCTCGAGAAGCCGGTCGGCGACGACGAGGAGTCGGAGTTCGGCCAGTTCCTCGCGGACGAGAAGGCCGTCGCGCCCGAGTCGGCCGCCGAGATGGTGCTGCGCAACGAGGCCCTGCGGGACGTGCTCAACACCCTGAGCTACCGCGAGCGCCGCGTGCTGGAGCTGCGCTACGGCCTCGGCGGCGAGCACCCGCGCACCCTCGACGAGGTCGGGCGCACGTTCAACGTCACCCGCGAGCGGATCCGCCAGATCGAGAACCAGTCGCTGCAGAAGCTGGCCAGCCTCGCCGAGGCCCAGCGGCTGCGCGAGGTGGCTTAAGGCGTCCACGGCGGGCGGCGGCCAGTCCCGCCTTCGGCGGTGCCGCCCGCTTTGGGACGGGGGCTGGCTGCCGCCCGTCCTGGACGTCCCGGACCAGGCGCTGCCGCTGGGGCCGCTCTGGACGTCCCGGACCAGGCGCTATCGTTGGGGCGTGGCCTCCGACGATGACGACGACTGGCCCGAGCCGGAGCGCGATCCCGAGAAGCTCGAGGCGGCGCGGCGGAGCATCGCCGGGGGGATGCGCGAGACGCGCCGGACGGTCCTGCGCTGGACCTACGCCGGCCTCGCCGTCCTCCTGATCGTCGTCATCCTGCTCGCCACCCTGCGCTGAGCGCGGCGGCCGCGACCGAGGTCGGGATCGTCTCCGACATCTGGCGCTTCCCGGTCAAGTCGTTCGGCGGCGAGCGCGTGCGGCGCGCGTTCGTCGGCCCGTTCGGGATCCTGGGAGACCGCCGCCACGCGGTCGTCGGCCCCGACGGGCGACCCCCTCAGCGCGCGGCGGGCACACGCGCTGCTCGGCTTCCGGGCGGCCTGCGCGGACCCGGATGCCGGGGAGGGGGTCCACGTGACCACCCCGGAGGGCTGGGAGCTTCCCGTGGACGACCCCGCGGTGGCCGACGAGATCGGCCGGGCGCTCGGCTACCGGGTGAGCCTGGTGCGGAGCGCGCTCGGGGTGCACGACGCCGCTCCGGTGCACCTGCTCACGAGCGCGTCGCTGACGGCCGCCCGGGAGTGGGTGGACGGCGAGGAGGTCAACCGTCGCCGCTTCCGCGCGAACGTGGTGATCGAGCTCGACGACCCGGAGCCGTTCGCCGAGGCGGGCTGGGTCAACCGGTCGCTGATGCTCGGCGGCGACGGGCCCGTGCTGGACGTCGTGTCCCCCACCGAGCGCTGCGCGGTGACGACCTTCGACCCGGACACGCTCGAGCGCGACAACCGGGTGCTCGCCGGCCTGGCGCGCACGCGCGAGAACCTCTTCGGCGTCTACGCGCGCGTGGCGCGGCCGGGCTGGGCCCGCGTGGGCGCGCCGGTCAGCCTGGCGGCGGATCGCGTGACCTTGACCTGAGTGCCCAGGCGACTACACTTTTCGAACCGCCGCGGGGTGGAGCAGTCTGGTAGCTCGTCGGGCTCATAACCCGAAGGTCGCGGGTTCGAATCCCGCCCCCGCTATCCCCGAGAGGCCCGCAGATGCGGGCCTTTCGTCGTTCCGGAGCGTCCTCTCTGTCTCGGCGCCGCGCATCCGAACGCGGTGCGGGAGCGCCCCCGCACCACCCAGGACGGTGCGGGAGGCGGTGCGGGGGTCGGCAGGGGGTAGAGGGGGGTGGGCGCCGCTCTTGGGGCCGGGGGTCTTTCCAGAGGGATACCTTCCCCGCCACACCCGCAAGCCACTTTGGCCTCGATCCGCGATTCGCCCAGCCGCCACCGTCTTCCTCGACCTTCGGCAAGCGAGGTCTGCCCGGACTGGTTGGTGAGGGACGGCGCAGGAAGACAGCGGGCTGTCGTACCCTCCCGATGTCCAAGGGATGGAGGGCGACGATGAGGCGGAGCCTCGTGGCGGTGCTGTCGCTGACGGGAGCGCTGCTTTGCCTTGCGTGGATCCAGTGGGCCACAGGCGCAACCGCACAGGAGCGCCGGACCGGAACCGCGCGCGGCGAGGCCATCCGCGGAGGGTTCGCGGCCGACCGACTTACTGGCCTCGGTGGCGCCGACCACATCATCGGCGGGTTCGGGGACGACGTCCTACTGGGCGGGCCGGGAGGCGATCGGCTCTTGGGTGGCTTCGGCGGCGATCGCCTCGAGGGAGGGTCCGGGGCTGATCGGCTGAGGGGTGAGTTCGGCAACGATCGCCTCATCGGCGGACCCGGCCGTGACGATCTCAGCGGCGGCGACAGCGACGACCACCTGGACGGCAATGCGGGCGCCGACCGCATCGCCGGCGACAAGGGTGACGACCGCATCACGTCGCGTGGTGGCGGCCGCGACACCGTGACCTGCGGCGATGGCACAGACGCCGTGAAGGCCGACCTCGGTGATCAGGTCGCCGAGGACTGCGAGAACGTCAAACCGCCGGAGGCCAAGCCCGTCGGCACCACCCGGCAGCGGCCCTTCCCATTCGGCGCTCCGGCCAGCACGCTCGACGGCTGGACCCTCCAGGTGACCTCGGCGACGCCCGATGCCACGGCAGCGGTGCTCGCCGAGAACCAGTTCAATGACCCGCCGCGGCTGGGGGGCGTCTTCTCGATCGCGCGCCTGCGGGCGGTGCGGACCGGCGCTGGCGCCGAGACCTTCTCCGCCTCCTTCCGGGCGCGCGCGGTGGGCCCCCTCGCGGTCGTCTACAGCACCTTCGCGAACAGCTGCGGCGTCACCCCAGACCCGTTCCCCGAGACGCAGGTCTTCACCGGGGGGGCAGTGGAGGGGAACGTCTGCTGGGCAGTGCCGGCCGCAGAGGCCTCGGCGCTCGTTTTGATCGACGACGCGCTTCTCTCGGAGCAGCAGCGCTTCTTCGCGCTTCGGTGAGGGTGATTACCGACCCGCCCTTCGAGCGCTGGTCCGAGGACGAGGCGCTGCACGAGCTGGCCCGGCTGGCAGCAGGCCTGCCGCACGTGGGGGTCGAGGAGGCGTGGGACCGTCTGGGGCGGCTGACCGCAGAGCAACGAGCGCCGATCGACGGAGCGTTGGGGAAGGTCCACGGAGGGACTTGAGCGGTCCAGCTAGCAGGTCGCCGCCGCCCCTGCGCTTCCCTCGGCCGACGACTGGACAAGCGCGATGACTGCCCCACGCGCTGAGGATCACACGCCCGGATCTACACCACTCCGCGGGAGACGGCCTGTTCATCAGCCCGCGACCGCCCGCTGCGGAACGCGTTCGCCGAGGTTTGACCACTGCCGGTCCGAGGCCGGGGCTGGGGGTTGGCGCGGGACCGGACTTTCGTCCATGCTCGAAGTGCTGACGATTTGTTCGGGGAGGCGACATGGCGCTTACCAAGTTCGAGGCGGGCTGGAACGGACGGAGCGGGGAGTCGGTGGCCGAGGCCTATGCGCCGGACGCCGTGCGCATTGAATACGCGCTGCCCGGTGCGCACCTGGAGGGTCGCGAGGCCATCGCCGCCCATACACAGAACTACATCCACGCGGTGCCCGACTGCGTGCTTGAGACCGTCAGGGAGACCCGCGGGGAGGACGGCAGCGTCACTCTGGAATGGGTCTGGAGGGGAACCCACACCGGCGAGCTTCCCAAACCTTCCCGCTCTGGGGGCCAAGGTGGAGTTGCACGGGGTCAGCGTCTTCGAGATGGAGGGCGACCTCATCAAGCATGAGCGGGTCTACTGGGACGGTGCCACGCTTCTGGCCGGTGCGGGAGTCCTGGGCTGAATGTCATGAAGACGGGCCTCGGAGGGTGTTGCTTCACGTCGCCGGTGCGCCTCTCTCACGCCCCCGGAGGCCCGGGCCGGGGCGCGAGGGGGAGTCGGGCGAGTCCTCGCCAGCCTGAAGAGCCTGACAGCTCGCGGCGACGCCATCGTCGCACCCTGCGTTGGGATAGCTTTGCCCTCGACAGGTGCCTCTCTACGAGATCACGTCCGGCGAGACGCTGAGGGCCTTGCGCCAGCTCCGCGGCGGAAGCGAGCTCTACTAGCGGGAGATCGAAGACCTGCTTTGGGTGCCTTGGAGGAGATCACGGGCGAGTCGCTCTTCAAGGTGGCCCGCCAGCCTCCGATCCGTGGGGGTGGTCAACCGGATCTTGTGACTTTGTCCTCGGGGGCACGACGCTCGCTGCGAGGATCTGCTGGGCCCCGGACCCGCCTGGTCCCGTCGCGGGCTTCGACCCGGCCCAGCTCACCTACGTGACGAGCGCGCAGAGCTTCGTGTCGCCCGGGGTTTTTCACCTCGGTGAACGCAGCCTGCCCGCTGGGCGGACGCGTGATTAGCGGGGGCTTTGCAGCTGCGAACGATACGAACGTCGTCGCTTCCTTCCCGGGCGCGGACCGCACTCGGTGGGTTGTCTTCGCCGTTGGCGGAGGCTCCATCCCGGCGCCGGGCGGCGTCTACGCCTATGCGGTGTGCGCAGCTGCGTAAGAAGCGCTTTCAGAAGTCGTCGGGCCGCTGCCGCGTTTCGTGAGGCGCCAGCCGGCGCCCCTCGGAGACTGCTCCCTTCGTGGGGGAAGGAGCAGTCTCGACCTGCGCTTTCTGCTCATCGTCCAAACCAGGCGCGCGACGGGCGGCGAGCCGGGCGCTCGCATTGTGTATCTGAGCGGAAGCGGCGACCGGTGTCCCGTTTGGGGATCCCTAAGCGGGCCCGGCAAGCGCGTCGGGGTCGGTCAGCGAAGCGAACACCCGGTCCGGCGAGGCGCTGATGACTCGGAGGGCGGTGTCAGTCCGACTCATCGCCGACGCGCCGGTAGCGCTCGTAGATCACGCGCGAGCCGAACGTCCTGGTCTCGATCAGGTCGAGCGCGACGTCTTCGGTGACCGGCGGCAGGAACGGCGTGCCGCCACCGACGACGACCGGATAGCGGAACAAGTGCAGCTCGTCGACGAGGCCGAGCTCGATCGCCGCCGCGGCCAGGCCGGCGCCGCCGATCGCGACGTCCTTGTCGGTCGCGTCGAGCGCCGCGGCGGCCTCCTCGGCCAGTGACGCCTCGGCGAGCCGGGCGTTGCCCTTGACGCTGTCGAGCGCGCGGCTGAAGACGACCTTCGGGATCGCGCACCAGACATCGGCGAACGCGGCCCCGAGCTCGTTGTCGCGCAGCGACGGATCCGTCTCCCACACCAGCATCGTCTCGTAGAGCCTGCGGCCGCAGAGAAAGCCGCCGAGCTCGCGTGTCTGCGCGAGGTGGAACCGAAACTGCTCCTCGCTGGGGACCGACCACCCGAACGCGCCCTCGCGGTCGGCGATGAAGCCGTCCACCGAGACGCCCATCGAGTAGATCAGCATGGCTTCAGACCGTCGGGCCGGAGCGATCGACGATGATCAGTGATGAGGTCCACCCTGAGGCTCGACATCGGGCTCTCCTTCCTTCTGCGGTGTGCTTCGCCGTTAGTGACCGATCGCGAGACGAGAACTCATCGTCGTGGGCGCTCCAAGCGATCGTACGGCCATTGCCAGCGCCGCACTGAGATCCCGGAAGCGGAACCCCTTGCGGGCACTCCGCCTGCATGCGGGCGCCTTTCGCGGCGTCCCCGGCTCCGGTGTCCCATACGACCCGCCCGGTGATGTGTCGCGGTGACCGGGCGTCAACCGGGACACCCGCCGCTCCCGCTCTCGCGGCGGAAGCAGCCGTCCCACGCAGCTCGCTCCGCTCTCGCTCCGGACGATCACCGATCGTCCAAAGCAGCAGCCGGCCCGTCGCCGGGCTCGCCTGCTCCTGTCACGCGAAAGCGCAACTAGACGAATCGCTTCACGAAGTCGAGTGCCGTCTGTGCCACCTCGCGCCAGCCGCTGTCGATCGTGAGCGAGTGCCCGCGGTTCGGGATCCTGGTGATCTCGGTGACGGACTCGTTGTGCTTCTGGCGCTTGTAGGCGGCGTTGGCGATCGCCCACGGGACGGTGTGGTCCTTCTCGCCCTCGATGATCAGCAGCGGGCCACGGTCTGGATTCCTGGGATCGACCTTGGCCTCGGTGAAGGGGTTGAGATTTGCGTTCGCCATCTGCATCAGGGCCACCCCGGGGGTGGCCACGTGGTAGGTGTCGTACAGGTGCCGCGCCTCCTTGTCGTCGAGCGCGTTGGCCCAGCCGTACTTGAACTGGTCGAACGTGAGGGTGATCGCGCGGCCGCGGTTGAGCGGATTCCGCAGCACCGGGCTGGCCGACTTCAATGCCGAGAGCGGCAGGGGCAGGACGCCTCGGAACGGCCCCGGGTCGATGGCCACCGAGGCGGCGGAGAGCCCCCGGTCGGCGATCATGTAGGTGAGCAGGCCGCCCGTCGAGTGGCCCATCACGGCGGGCTTCTTGTCGAGGTGGTCGATCACCTTGGCGGTGTGGTCGGCAACCTGCTTCAGGGTCTTCTTCGCGAAGACGTCGGGGTTGGCGCGGGCTTCCGCGACCGTTTCCGGGTCGTCCGGCCAGGAGGGCGTCACACCCGCGTAGCCGTTCTCCTCGAAGAGACCGACCCAGTTGTCCCAGCTGCTCGGCAGCAGCCAGAGCCCATGGATGAAGACGACCGGCGTCTTGCCGCTCGAGTTGGCTTGATCGATCTGGCGCTGCTCGCGCTCGGTGATCTCGGCCATGGTGGCGCTCCTTCCCTGGGCAGTTGCGGCCCGGGAGGTGGTGTAGCTCCGTCCCGTCGGCGGCGGGGTGACGCTACACGGGCTGGCTCGTCGTGGCAGGCTGGCGCCGGCGCCCGCAGCGGCCGAGCCGCGGGCGAGGCCGCCGGAGGGGCCGGCGGACGGGCCGGACCCGGGGGACCGATCACCTTGGCCACGGTCGGGAAGGGCCGTATCGCGCCGCTGCGTGAGGTCGACCGCCACCGCCACAGGGCACCTCGCCGTACGACCTGCCCCCGATCGGCGAGCCGGGGGTCCTCGATGACCTCGCGCGGCGGGCGGGGCTCGCCCCCGAGCGCGCGGACGAGGTCGAGGTGCCATACGCGTTTCCCGACCGCCCGACGCTCGAGCGCGCGCTGCTCGACTTCGCGCTAATTCTCCGCATCGGCCCGGAAGTTGCCAGCGGGTGGTTCGAACGACGGTTGAGGCGGATGCCGAGCCGTTCCGGCGATCCGATGGCTCGTACAGGTCGAGAACCGGTTCCGGTATCTGATCGCCGTGGTCCCGTAGCGTTTGCCCGCATGCGCTCGGGCCTGTTCCTGCCGCTCTTCGACCAGCTCGCCGACCCGGCGCTGGTGGCGCGTCTCGCCGGCGAGGCGGAGGAGGTCGGCTGGCACGGGGTCTTCGTGTGGGACCACGTGCGCTGGCGGGAGCCGGTTGTCGAGGTGGCCGACCCGTGGATCACGCTGGCGGCGATCGCCACCTCGACCGCGGGCGTGCGGCTCGGGCCGATGGTGACGCCGCTTGCGCGGCGGCGACCGGTCAAGGTCGCCAGGGAGACCGCGACGCTCGACCGGCTCAGCGGCGGCAGGCTGACGCTCGGGGTCGGCCTCGGCAGCGACGAGTTCGGGAGCGAGTACTCGATGACGGGCGAGGAGGTAGACGACAGACGGCGCGCGCGGATGCTCGACGAGTCGCTCGAGATCCTGGCTGCGGCATGGTCGGGTGAGCCCGTGCACCACCGCGGCGAGCACTACACGGTCAACGGGATGCGCTTCCTGCCGCGCCCGGTCCAGCGGCCCGGCGTGCCGGTGTGGGTCGCGGGGTTCTACGGCAAGCCCAGGCCGCTCCGGCGGGCGGCTCGGCACCAGGGGTTCTTCCCCGTCAACCTCGAGCACCCCGGGCAGCTCGCCGAGATCGTCGCCCAGCTCACCTTGCTGCGTGAGGACGCGGGCGAGGACCCCGCTGAGCCCTACGACGTCGTCGCGGCGCTACCGCCCGGCGGCGATCCGGCGCCCTACGCCGCGGCAGGGGCCACGTGGTGGGTCGTGGACTTCCCGGGGGATTCGGTGTCGGTGGATCAGGTGCGCGGGGTGATCCGCGACGGACCATTCGGCCGAGGCGAAGCGACGCGATCTGCGGGTTGATCCGCGCTGCCGCTCCCTCGTGATTGCGAGCATGTCCGGTGCTAGCCCGAGAACGCTCGCAATGGACGAGAAGGCAGGAGCGACGGCACAGGCTGCCGCCGCCAGCGTGCCCCATGACGTATGAAGGTGACATGTTGACGGCGATGCCCAGGGCGCCGTGGCGGATCGCGTGACACCAAAGGGGTCTACGTCCGTGCCGAGTTCCCGGAGGCGTTGCGAAGGAGCGGCCTGGGGGCGGGCTCAAGATCGAGACCGCGGCACGCAAGCTCGAACGCACCGACCGACTCGAGGCACCAGCGTGGCCTCGCGGCCGGACCACCGGAACGAGGATCGGCGCTGCCCCAGCAAGTCGGCAGGGCGCCGGAGCGCCGATGGCGTCTGAGTGACATGCTGACCCCGATTTCGGCGGCCGACGCGGATGGCGTGGTCGCCAGGACCTAAGCCGCACGCTAGACTCGGGTGCCCCCGGCGGGCGCCCGCGCGCCGCCCTGATGGCTCGCGAGCACGTCGGGGTGAGACGAGGGAACCATGGCTCGCACCCCCCTCGCACACCGGCTGCAGGGCATCGCGGCGCGCGCGGAGATGTCGGCGCGCGCGCTCGAGGCCGGCGCCCGCGTCGAGGGAGGGCACACCCGGCGTGATTTCCTGCGCCGCGCGGGCGCGCCTGGCTCGGGGCGGCCGCGTTGACGGCGTTTCCCGGAGCGCTCCCGCATGCTCGCGGCGCGCCCGGGCCGAGTCGTGATCGCGGGCGGCGGGCTCGCGGGGCTGACCGCGGCCTACCGGCTCAAGCAGGCGGGCTACGCGGCCGGGTCCACGAGGCCTCGAGCCGCCTCGGGGACGCGCTGGACGCGCCGCGGGGGCTTCATGGACGACCAGCTCAGCGAGCGCGGCGGGGAGTTCATCGACACGGGGCACCGGGAGTTCCGCGGCTCATCAAGGAGCTCGGGCTTGCGCTCGTCAACCTTCTCGCCGCCGAGCAGGCCGGGACGGAGCCCCTCCACTACTTCGACGGGCAGCCATACACGGACGCGCAGGCGACCCAGGACTACCGCGAGGTCGGCCGGCGCTCGGCGCGACGTGAACGCCGCCGGCTATCCGACCACCTACCTCTCCTCGACGGCGCGCGGCCGCGAACTGGACCGGACCTCGGTCCTGGAGTACATCGAGCAGGCGTGCCCGGGGGGCGCGGCTCCCGCTTCGGCCAGCTGCTCGACGTCGCCTACGTGACCGAGTACGGCGCCGAGGCGGGCGATCAGAGGTCGCTCAACCTGCTCTACCTGCTCGGCTTCTCGTCGCCGCAGTTCGAGATCTTCGGCGAGTCGGACGAGCTCTTCCGCGTGCAGGGCGGCAACGCCGGCTCGTGCGAGCGGCTGGTCGCGGCGCTCTCCGCAGATCACGCTCGAGTCGGAGCTGATCGCGACTCGATCGTCGCTCGGGCGGCGGCTACGACGCTTCGAGGGGGGGCTCGCCTCCGCAGCGTCGGGGCCGATCGCGCCATCCTCGCCCTGCCCTTCTCCATGCTCCGCGTCCTGGTCGACATCTCGGGCGCCGGCTTCAAGCCGCGCAAGCGGACCGCGATCCAGCAGCGGATGGGCGCCAACGCAAGCTGCACGTCCAGTTCAGCTAGCGTCGCTGGGAGGACGCTCGGCTGCAACGGCGAGACCTTCGCCGACACGGGCTACCAGTCCACGCTGGGACGCGAGCCGCGGCCAGGCAGGCAGGGCCGGCATCCTCCTCAACTACACCGGCGGGGCGGTGGCGGTCGGCCTCGACGCGGCCCCCCGAGCGCTGGCCGTCGATTCCGCCCGCCGATCGACTCCGTGATGCCAGGGATCCGGCCCCTCTGCCACGGTCGCGCGGCGCTCGACCACTGGCCGAGCAATCCCCAGACCAAGGGCTCCTACTCCTTCTGGAAGGTCGGCCGTACACGAGCTTCGCCGGCGTCGAGAGCGAGGTCGAGGACGATGCCGCTTCGCCGGCGAGCACACCTCGCTCGACTTCCAGGGCTACCTCAACGGCGCCGTGCAGTCGGGCGAGCGCGCGGCGGAGGAGGTGGTGTCGCCCTCGGCGGGTGATCGTCTCGAAGGGAGCAGTCTCGGCGCCTCGCTCCGAGGGGCGCCGGCTGGCGCCTCCCCAAACGCGGCAGCGGCGCGACGACTTCTGAGACCGCTTCTCAGGGCGTTCCACCCCTCTCTGCCGGAGCCGCGCCTACGCATCGACCTGGCCCTGTGGGCCGTGGTCGTGGAGGTGGCCATGTCATCCTAAGCGCCAGAAGGCCAACCTCGACGGCGCGCGCTCGCTAGCGCTCAGCTCGTGAATGCGGTTGGCGAGATCTTCGTCGTACCCGACGCCAGGATCATCGTCTACAGCGAGGGAGACACGCACTCCTCCTTCGCGCGACGAGCGGGCGTCGTGCGGTCGGCACCGACGGCGATTCCCGCGCCGCGTTGATCACAATGGCGGATACAGACCGCTTCGTCGTCGGCCGTACCACCTCCGTCGCGTCGCGTCGCATCACGTTCAGGGCCGCGTCGCACCGACGTCCAGCCCACAGACCAGGTAGCGGTGAGCGCGAAGCGCGGAATCTTCGTCGCTCCGTTCGATGAGCTGGTCGATCCGAACGCGCTGGCCGAGCTCGCCGCAAGCGCCGAGGAGCACGGCTGGGACGGGTTCTTCGTCTGGGACCACGTGCGCTATCGGCCACCGGTGCGGGCTGTCGCCGATCCTTGGGTCGCGCTCGCGGCGGTAGCCGCCGCGACCGAGCGGATTCGCCTCGGCCCGCTGGTCACCCCGCTCTCGCGGCGACGCGTCACAA
Organism: Miltoncostaeaceae bacterium; assembly: GCA_963835685.1. GTDB lineage: Bacteria > Actinomycetota > Thermoleophilia > Miltoncostaeales > Miltoncostaeaceae > DATAGF01. Next base: position 231,375 of record CAWIGI010000004.1, on the reverse strand, counting down.
GCTAGCGCGCGAGACCGTCACGCTTGACCTCCTCAGGCGCGGCGGCCTCACCCTCGGCGTTGGCCTTGGCAGCGACAGCAACGACGAGCTAGAGCCCTTCGGTGAGGTCGTCGATCCGCGCGAGAGGGCGCGCCTGCTCGACGAGGGACTCGAGCGGCTCGCGTCTTCTGGGGCGGTGAGTTTGAACCACCGCCTGTGCAATCGCCACGGATCCCCGTGTGGGTAGCCGCGCGCTGGCCGAACCGCCGGCCCCTGCGACGGGCGGCGCGCTGGGACGGGCTTTCCCCGATCGACCTGCCCGGGCCCGAGGCGCTGACGAACTGAAGCAGGAGGTTCGCGAGCTTCGGACGGAGGCAGGGCAGGACGGGCCGTTCGACCTCATCGTCGATCCTCCCGTCGGCTCCGCGACCGATCCCTGGAACGGGCCGGCGCGACCTGGATCCTCGCGGACTTCGGCCCCCAGCCTCGAGAGCGCGAGGTGCGGGGGACGATCGAGGCCGGCCCGCGCTAGACGGCAGGCGCGCGCGGCCAGCCCTCGGCCGGACCCGCACACGAGGCAGAGCCGCCGGCGCCGGGGCTCGCTCCCCCTTCGCGCGAAGAGCGAATACGGAGCAGATCACGTGTACCGACGGAGCGGGCAGGCCCGGACCCTGGCGCGCGTTTCAATGTCTTAGGCGCGTCGCCGGGCCGTGATCAGCCAGGAACGCGAATCGAGTACCACGCCGCGCTCGTCGCTGTAGTGCGCCGCGAGCGTCTCTCGCAGGCGCTCGACGGTACGAGCCGCTTCGCGGTCGCTCAGGGTTGCGAGGGCCGCGCTCGTGTTCTGAAACCCCCGGACGAACGCGAGGGCGGCGTCGAGGTCGTGTCCGTAGAGGACCGGCTCGTGGACCTCCTCGAAGTGCACCCCGTCGAAGCCGGCGCCCTCGAGGATGCCCGCGGTGGTTTCGGCATCGCCGAGCGAGAAAGGGTCCACGCCCGGCTGCGGTGGCTGCGTCGCGTCGCCCAGCGCGGCGTCGATCGCCCGCGCCCATTCGTTGCGCCCGTGTCGCTGCCAGACGAGCAGCACCAGGCGCGCCTCGGGTCGAAGGGCGGCGGCGATGTTGGCGAACGCGGCGACCGGATCGGAGAAAAACATGGTTCCGAAGCGGCTGATCGCGACGTCGAAGCCGGCGGGGTCGAAGCGATGTACCTGCGCGTCGCCGAGCTCGTATCGAACGTTGTCGAGCCATTCGCCCGCCGTCACCTGCCGGGCGCGTTCAAGCATGCTCTCGGACACGTTGACGCCCACAACGCGGCCCGGCGCCGCGGCGCGCGCCGCCTCGCGAGTGGTCAGCCCGGTTCCGCATCCGATGTTCACGACCTCGTCACCGGGGGTGATCCCGTAGGCGGCGCGAAGATGCTTGTGATGAGCGCGCAGCTCGGCGTCGTAGAAGTCCAGGCTGCTCGGCGAAGACACCGACGCGATGCTAATGACCGAGGCACCTCGGACTGACCGCTCAGAAGCGGTGCGGTCTCACCGACGGCGATGGGCGGCCCTTGGTGACCCTGCACGGCCTCCGCCACACCGCGGGGTCGATCGCACTGGCGGCCGGCGTACCGCTCATCGTCGTGTCCGGCCAGTTGGCCACGCGCATCCGAACATCACCGCGCAGGTCTACTCCCACCTCTTGGCCGACTCCCAGCTGGACGAGGCTGCCGCCGTGTTCGAGCCCGTTTCCGCGACCGAGGGGGTGTGGGACACGGTGCGGGAGGTGAACTCGCTGCCCGAGAACTTCTCGCGCCCGTTCCTCTACTTCAGCGACTCGGCCACCTCGCGGGCGGTCGGCCTGAGAAGGCTCCCCTCCCCGCGCGGGTCGAGGCGAGGAGCGCGGGCAGTTGAGACCACCGGCCCAGCGGCCGCGCCAGACGAAGTCGCGGTTGTGGCTCTCGTCACCGGTCGGGGTGGGGATCGTTTCGCTCATGGTGTGCCCCTTTCGTTGCGGGGTTCGATGAGGGCACGCTCGCACCCGACCAGGCGCCTCGCACCGTGGGCGCCCCCCTGACTTTTCGGGGACCGGGGTGGCGCCGGTGGGCGTCCGGATCCGAGCGCGGCCAGGCCGACCGGGGTGGCACCGTTCGGGATCGCCGTGCGAGGATCGCGCCACGGGCGGAGCGGCGCCCGCCGCCCCGCCTCGCCCCGACTGGAGGAGAGGGCGATGAGAGAGCTGACCGAGCAGGAGCAGACGGAGATCGAGCGCGACGCCGTCCTGCCCCAGCTCGACGCGCGCGACCTGGTTGACGAGGAGTACCTCGAGCGCGCCATCAAGGAGATGTACACGGAGGTCGCCGAGCACCCGGACGGGGAGTTCCACTTCCTCACCGGGCGTCCACTGGCCGAGGGGCTGGGCTACGACCCCGCGCTGCTCGACCGGATCCCGGCCGAGGCGATCCAATCCTTCGCGGGAGTGGGCCACTACCTCGACCTCGCCGCCCTCGGTGAGGGCGAGTGCGTGGTCGACCTGGGCAGCGGGTCGGGCACCGACCTGTTCTGCGCGGCCGTCCTGGTCGGTCCAGCCGGCCGGGCGATCGGCATCGACATGACCCCCGCCCAGCTCGGCAAGGCGGGGCGACTGCGCGACGCCCACGGGTTCTCCCAGGTCGAGCTGGTCGAGGCCCGGATCGAGGAGGTGCCGCTGGAGGACGGGATCGCCGACTGCGTCGTCTCGAACGGGGTGATCAACCTGGCGCCGGACAAGGGGCGGGTCTTCGCCGAGGCCGCGCGCCTGCTCAAGCCCGGAGGCCGGCTGGCGCTCGCCGACATCGTCAGCGGGCGGCCGCTGGTCGAGCGCACCCGCCGCAAGACCGACCTGTGGGCCGCCTGCATCGGCGGCGCGATCCCCCGCGACAGCTACATCGGCGCGATCGAGGAGACCGGCCTCCGGGTCGAGGAGGTGCGTGAGAACCAGTACGAGTTCCTCACCGAGCGCGCCCTCGAGGCCTGCGACAAGTACGGCGTCGTGAGCGTCACGCTGCTCGCCAGGAACGAGGTCCGGACCCCGGGGGGCGCGCCGGCCTGATCCAGCCCCGTAATCCCGAGAGGCCCCCCGGCGAGTCACGCCGCTGAGCCCCTTGCGGCGGCGTGGGAAAAGATGGAAGGTGAGGTGCGGCGTGATCCCAGAAAGCGGGGTCATGCACGCGCCAAGGCGCCAGCATCAAGATGCCCGCCCGTCCCCGGCGGGGGTCGGGTGCTCCCCCTCGTCAGCAGGAGCCGGGCCGATGCTGGACGAAATGGCCGGACGGCCATTCGAGGCCGACCTCGACGTCACCGACGGTACGGTCGTCGTCGCGTTCCGGGGAGAGTTCGACATGGCGGCCAAGGACGCGGCGGCCGCCGCCTTGGCTGCGGCGCTCGCGGGTGACGCGGAGTCCATCGTCGTGGACCTCCGGGACGTGTCCTACATGGATTCGACCGGGGTCAGCTGCCTGGCCCGGGCGAAGCGGATGGCCGACGGACTCGGCAGGCGGATCGTGCTCCAGAACGGCTCGGGCCCATCTCGCCGGGTGCTCGAGCTGACCGGCCTGGACGAGATGCTCGAGGTGGTCGAGGACGATCGCCGGCTGACCAGGTAGCACCGGGGACGGGATGCGGGTGCAGGCGGGTCTCCCGTGCTCGAGGTTCGTGGTACCGTCGGCGTGCTGGTCGGCCGCCCGCGCGTCGGGCGTCAGAGAGCCAGATCGGGATACCCGGAGCGCGAACTCGGTCCGCTCCGGCTCAGGGATCGGCATCCAGGCGACCCCCTCCGCCTCTCGAGACGCCGATGAGGCCGTCAGGAAGCGAGGGACGACGTGTCGTCCGATGCGCCCGCCGAGCTCCTCGAGGGGGGCAGCTGCTGGCCGCCGTCACGCGCGAGATCGTGCGGCTTCACGCCGCTCACTACGGCAAGGGTCCCACCAAGGCTCGGAGCTACTGGGCCGGCGACAGCCTGATCTGCCAGATGGAGGAGACGCTCACCTCGGTCGAGCGGACCCTGCTCGAGGGCGGCAAGCACGGAGGTCCACGCCCTCCGCCGCGGCTTCCAGGACGTGATGGGCGACCAGTTCAGCGCCGCGGTCGAGCGGCTCACGGGCCGGCGGGTGCGGGCCTTTCTCAGCCAGGTGTGCCTCGATCCGGACATCGACGTCGAGGTCTTCGTCCTGGAGCCGCGCGAGACGACGGGCGGACAGCAGTCGTCGGCTCAGGGAGACGGCGCCGGCCGGTAGTCGCGGTACCGCTGAGACGGACGCGAGCCCGAGCCCCATCACCAGCGCCCCGGCCGCCGCGTCCAGCACGAAGTGGTTGCCCGTCGCGGTGATGGCGACGAGGACCAGGACCGGGTAGGCCAGCCCCGCCAGGCGCGCCGCCCATGAGCGGGTGAGCGCCGCCACGCCCACGCCCACGAGCAGGGCGTACCCGAAGTGCATCGACGGGACGGCGGCGTAGGGGTTGAACCATCCCGCCAGCGGGCCCCCATGGAGGTCGACGCCGCTCTCGGCCCGCAGCGTGTCGGCGAGCCCGGCCCCCTCGATCAACCGGGGAGGGGCGGTGGGGAACGTGACGAAGGCGCAGAGCGCGATGGCGTTGGCGGCCAGGAAGCCGTCGCGCACCAGGCGATACGCGTGCCTGCGCCGCCGGAACAGCCACACGAAGAACGCGGCCGTGATCGGGAGGTGGCCCGCCAGGTAGAAGGCGTTGAGGGACTCGGGCACGCCGGGCGTCGTCACGGCCCAGTCCTGGATGGCGGCCTCGACGTCGAGCCCGAGGTCGCGCTCGAGCCGCAGCACGTCCCAGGCGTGGGAGGCCGCGGTCGAGGCGTCGCCGATCACCAACGCGCGGGAGGCCTGGTAGGCGAGCAGCGCCGCGGCGAAGACCAGCACCTCACGCAGCCCGGGCCGCACCGCGGCCAGCCGACCGGCGACCGCGGTCATGCTCGCGGGACCTCGCCGACCCCGAGGCAGCCGGGGCAGGTGCGCCGAACGAGCAGATCGCCCTCGCCGTTGGCGGCGGCGACGACCTCGAGGATCTGCCGCTGCCCCCAGCACGTCGCGCAGGGGACCCACACGACCGCCGTGGTGGCGGGGCCGATGGCGTTGGGAGCGCTCATCGAGGAAGCCCGGGGTCGTCGAGGTCAGGCCCGAGCGAGAGCCAGACCGGCTCGCGGCCGCGGTCCAGGACGATCAGGCTCCTGGCCTCGTCCGGCCGCAGGCGCAGCATGGCGCCATCGCCGACGGTCACGAGGACGTCGTCGACGAGCAGGCGCACGGGGCCCCCGGCGAGCAGCAGGAAGCGCTCGAGCGCCCGGCCGGCGCCCGAGCTGACGGCCGGCCAGGGGCCGACGCGCCACGCAGCGGGCCCGGCCTTGCGGAGCCCCAGGCGCCGGAGCGCCCGGGAGAATGCGTTGGCGGTCTCCGCCACGCCCCGATCCCTCCTACGAGCGCTCGCCCGCGCCCGCGCGGCCGGCGACGAGGGTGGTCGAGGCGGCTCAGCACGCTCACACCCCCGCAGGCGCGCCGGCAGGCTCGGCGCCGGTCAGGTCCTGGCGTCGGAGCGCCAGCAAGGTGGCCACGATCGCGCCCGCGGCGAAGGCGGCCGCGACCCAGAAGGCCACGCTGAAGCCATCGACGAGCGCCTGGGGCTCGTCGGTGCCCGAGGCGATCGCGTCCGAGGTCGTGGTCGTGGAGACCGTCGTCAGGATGGCGACCCCCAGGGCCCCTCCGATCTGCTGGCTCGTGTTGATGAGGCCGGAGGCGAGCCCGGCCTCCCGCGGCGGAACGCCGGCCAGGGCGGCGATGGACACCGGCACGAACGAGAAGCCGAGGCCGATCCCGACGAGCAGGAAGCCGCCGAGCAGGTCGGCCGAGTAGGTGCCGTCGGCCGAGATCTGGGTGAACCAGAGCAGCCCGGCGAGGATCGTGAGAAGCCCGAAGGCCAGGATCGGCTTCACCCCCGCACGCGTCACCAGCGCCTGCGCGACGCCCGAGGCCACGACGGCGGTCAGGGCCACCGCGAGGTAGCCGACGCCGGTCTCGAGCGCCGAGAACCCGAGCACCTGCTGCATGTACAGCGACAGCAGGAAGAACATGCTGAACACGACGGTGCCGAGGCCGAGGCCGACGATGTTGGCGCCGGTCGGCGTGCGCCGGCGGAAGAAGCTCAGGGGCATCAGGGCGTGGCGGTTGCGGGCCTCGATGACCAGGAACGTCGCCATCAGAAGCGCCGAGGCCGCGATGACGCCGATCGTCTGCGCCGACGCCCAGCCGGCCTGGTTGGCCTGCGTGAGCCCGAACACGAGCAGCAGCAGGCTGCTGGTGACGGCCACCGCGCCGACGGAGTCGAAGTTGCGCGCCAGCCCCTCGACCTTGCTCTCGCGCACGAAGCGCGGGACGAGGACCAGGGCGGCGAGGCCGATGGGGACGTTGATGAAGAAGACCCACTCCCAGCCGGCGTACTCGGTGAGCACGCCGCCCAGGAGGACGCCGATCGCGGCGCCCGCGCCGGCGATCGCCCCGAGGATGCCGAGCGCCTTGTTGCGGTCGGCTCCCTCCTGGAAGGTGACCATGGTGATCGAGAAGACCGACGGCGCCAGCACGGCGGACGCCCCGCCCTGCAGCAGCCGGCCGACGATCAGCATCGCGTCGGACGTCGCGAGCGCGCACATCAGGGAGAACGCGACGAAGAGCGCGAGGCCGATCATGAACAGCCGCCGGCGCCCCAGCAGGTCGCCCGCCCGGCCTCCCAGGAGCAGGAAGCCGCCGAACGTCAGGCTGTAGCCGCTCACGACCCACTGCAGGTCTTCTGTCGAGAAGCCGAGGTCGGTCTGGATCGAGGGCAGCGCCACGTTCACGATCGAGACGTCCAGCACGACCATGAGGTAGGCGACGCCGAGCACGGCGAGCGCCTTCCAGCGGCGCGGGTCGGGTGTGCTGGTGCTCATCGGGGGTGCTCCTTCGATCCGAGTCGCCCGCCGTTCGTGATGTCAACGTCGGAGGGGCCGCGAAATCGACACCTCCGGCGCGCGCACGCCGGCGGCGCGAGCCGATCCTGCTCGGCGGTGCGCCCCGCCGCGTCGGGGACCTCCCGGGTTCGGTCCCTAGTGTTTGGCTGCCGTCACCCCTAGGGGCCCACGAACAGCGGGCCCGCAGGGCGCCGTGTCAGCCGGCGAGCGCCGCGGGGAGCTGGGAGCGGGAGCGGATCTTGAGCTTGCGGTAGACGCTCGACAGGTGGACCTCGACCGTCTTCGAGCTGACGTAGAGGGCCTGGGCGATCTCGCGGTTGGTGGGGCCCGCGGCCGCCATCTCGGCCACCCGCCGCTCGCTCGGGGTGAGCGACTCGAGGCCGCTCAGCGCGATACGGCGGGGCCGCGCGCCGGTGGCCAGCAGCTCGGTCTCGGCGCGGGCGGCGAGCGGCGCCGCGCCGCAGATCGTTGCCAGCTCCACCGCGCGGCGGAGCTGCTCGCGCGCCTTCGTGCGGCGGTTGGCGCGGCGGAGCGCCGCCCCCAGCTCCGTGCGCGCCTTGGCGTGCTCGAGCTTCGCCGACGAGTCGGCCAGCACCGCGACCGCCTCATCGAGCAGCGCGAGTCCTGCCGCGCCGCCCTCGGCCAGCCCTGCGGCGCGCAGCGCCGCGCCGAGGGCGCGGGGGGCGCCCCAGACGCGGGCCAGCACGAGCTCCTCGCCCGCGAGCCGCCGGGCCTCGTCCCGGTCCCCGAGCTCCAGGAGGGCCAGGGCGGCCTGCGAGCGCCAGGGCATCCAGGCGGGATTGCGACCGCCGACCGCCTCGAAGCGGCGCCCGGCATCGAGCATCTCGTCCACCCCGCCCTGCAGGTCACCCCTGAGGATGCGGAGGCGCGCCCGGCTCGAGTAGATGAAGTGGGGAAGCGCGCCGTCCGGCCACGACTCGCCGAGGCCGGCCCGGGCGATGGCGTCCGCGGCGCTCGTCGAGCTTGCCCTGCTCCATCAGGGCGTCGGCGAGGAAGGCGGCCGTGTGCGCCGCGAGGCGCGCGGAGGGCCCCCACGCCTCCAGGACATCGCGCGCCTCGAGGGCCTCGGCCTCCGCCTCCGCCAGGTCGCCGCGATGGACGAGCGTCTGCGCGCGATGCATCTTCGCCAGGGCGAAGTCCAGCATCGAGCCGTTGCGGTGCGAGTCCGCGATCGCCGCGTCGTAGGTGGTGAGGGCCTCGTCCAGGTCCGCCATCACCAGCACGTTGCAGGCCACCATGCAGGGTCCCGAGGAGGGCGACAGGGCGATCTCGCCCGGCAGCAGGGGCTTGTCGACGAGCACGCGGCGGGCCAGCGGGACGGCCCGCGCGGCGGGCGCGTTCGCGCGCGCATCCAGGCACGCCAGCATGGCGAGGAGCCATTTCTCGGAGACGGCCGCCTCCTCGGGCCGGCCGCGGATGCGCTCCAGCCGCCGGTCGGCCTCCGGGTAGAGCTCCGGCTCGAAGAGCGCGTGGCTGACGAGGCTCGCCTCGAGGATCGACTGGAGCTGCGGGTCGGCTCCCTCGAGGTCGTCGAGCGCCTGCCTGAAGACGGCCGCGGACTCGTCGGGGTGGAGGAAGAAGAGCAGGCGACCGAGCAGGAACGCCGTCCGTGCCTTGCGGACGGGCTCCTCGATCAGCGCGTGGGCCGCCCGCAGGTGCTCGATCGCTGCCTCACCGCTCACCAGCGCCTCGGCGGCTCCCAGCTCCAGCAGCAGGTCGGCGCGGTCCGGGTCGGGCGGCTCGACGAGCGCGCGGCGCAGATAGGCGACGGCGCTCTCCGCGGCTCCGCGGCAGCGTGCCCCGCGGGCCGCGTCGCGCAGCATGGCGACGGCCCACCCGTCCGCCTCCGGGGGGACGAGGGCGGGCGGGACGAGCAACAGGTGGGCGGCCACCCGTTCCGGCTCCGCGCCCGACTCGGCCAGGAGGTGGGCGGCGCGAGCGTGCCCGCTGTCCCGCTCGAGCGGGGCGATGTCGCCGTAGACCGCGCTGCGGACGAGCGGATGGACGAAGCGGAGCGGCGGCTGCGGGCGGAGGACATCGACCCGCGCGAGGTCGGCGGTCGCCGCCGACGCCCCCGCCTCGTCCAGGTCGGCGAGCGCGGCGGCCTGGTACGGGTCAACGCGGTCGCCGAGGATCGCGACCGCCCGCGCGAGCATCGTCGCCTCGGGCGGGAGCCGCGAGAGGCGCACCGAGACGGCCCGCCAGCCGGCGCGGGACGCCAGCTCCCGCAGCCGCGGGAGGTTGGCCGCGACGGGACCGACGTCCTCGGCGACGCTCGCGCTCAGGACCTCCCGGACGAACAGCGGGTTGCCGCCCGTGATCTCGTGCAGGAGGGCGCAGAAGGCCTCCTCGGCGGCGGGCGACAGCTGCTCGCGCGCGAGCTGCGCGGCGGCGGCCGGGCTGAGCGGGGCGGGCCGCGACACGGCCGCCGCCGGATCGGACACCACCTGCCCCAGGAGGGCGGGGTCCTCCCCCGGCTCGGCCGGCCGGAGCGCGACGATGACCGAGAGATCGAGCCCCTCCAGCCGCGGCAGGAGGTACGCCAGCCAGCGCAGCGAGGGCGGATCCGCCCAGTGCAGGTCGTCGATCACCAGCAGGAGGGACCGGTGGGCGGCGACGTTCGCCGTCAGCCAGTAGAGCCCGTGGAGCATCGCCAACGAGGTGCCCGCGGGCGGCCCGGCGGCGAGGACCGCGGGCTCGAAGAGGGGCGTCGCGAGCTCCGCGGCTCCCGCGAGCAGCTCGGCCCGGTCCCCGCTCGGGAGCTGCATGAGGGACGGCTCGAAGAGCTGGCGCGCGACGCCGAACGAGAACGAGCTCTCGAGCTCGGAGCCGCGCGCGGCGAGCACCTGCATCCCGGCGTCGCGCGCCATCGCCCGGGCCTCGCGGATCAGGGAGGTCTTGCCGATCCCCGGCGGCCCCTCGATCGCCAGCAGCCGGCCGCGGCCGGACGCGTCTCCGATCAACGTCTCGATGGCGGCCAGCTCGGCCTCGCGCTCGAGGAGCGTGGGTCTCATCGAGACCCGCTCCTCGTCGAGCCGGGCGCCGCCGGTCTCCTCGGCAGGCTTCATGGGCCTCAACTCCCGGGGGAGTCTATTCGGCTCGATGGCCTGCGCCAGTCGCGCGGCGGTCAGGCGGCGGGGATCATCTCCCACACGTCCTCGTGGACGAGTGCGGCGAGCTCGTCCATGTCGTCGCGCTCGAACGCCTCGGCGTACCGGCTCAGGAGCTCGCGATCGCCGGGGTCGAGCGGCGCGTCGAGGTCGGCGGCCCGGACGTCCCGCGCAGCGATGGTCGCGCGGGCCCGCTGCAGCGCGCTCGTCACCGAGGCGACGCTGGTCCCCAGGAGGTCGGCGGCCTCGCTCGCCCTCCAGCGGAGCACCTCGCACAGGATGAGCGCGGCCCGCTGACGGGGGGACAGGTGCAGGATCGCGGCCGCGAGCGCGAGCCGGACCGCATCGCGCCAGGCGGCGACCTCGGCCGGATCGTCCGCCGCCGGCGCGGGCGCGTCGAGGGCCGGCCCGACCGCGTGCGCCTCGGGCCGGGCCCTCAGCATGTCGCGGCAGACGTTGGTCGCGATCCGGTAGAGCCACGCGCGCAGCGTGGCACGGCGCTCCAGGCGGTCGAGGCCTCGCCACGCGCGCACCAGCGTGTCCTGCACGGCGTCCTCGGCATCGAAGGACGAGCCGAGCATCCGGCGACAGTAGCCCGTGAGCTCCGAGCGGTGCTGCTCGAGGACGTGCACGGTGGCGAGGCCGGCGCTCATCGCCCGGCGGTCACGGGCTCGGCCCACACCCCGGCGGCGGCGGCCCGGCGGGCGAAGTCGCCGAAGTCGATGGCCTCGCGCCCGAGGGCCCGCTCCACGCCGTCGGCGGTCGCGACGTTGCGGCCGTCGAGCACCTCGCCGAAGAGGTAGCGCGTGAGCGAGACGACGTCGTCCGGCACCCCGCCCTCGGTCATCGCCGCGACGTAGGCGTCCAGCGACACCTCGGTGAAGCGCAGCGGCCGCCCGGCGGCCCGGCCGATCTCCTCGACGGCCTCGGCGAACGTCAGCGCGCGCGGGCCGGTCAGCTCGTACAGCTCTCCCACGTGCCCGTCCTCGGTGAGGGCGGCGACGGCGACGTCGGCGACGTCGTCGGCGTCGACGAAGGGCTCGGGCACCTCCCCGGCGGGCAGGGCCAGCTCGCCGGCCGCGAGCGGCTCGGCGAAGTACGACTCGCTGAAGTTCTGGCTGAACCAGCTGCAGCGCACGATCGTCCAGTCGGCTCCGGTCGCCTGCAGGGCGCGCTCAGAGCGCTGGGCCTCCTCCTCGCCGCGCCCGGACAGCAGCACCAGCCGCCGCACGCCCAGCTCGACGGCGAGCTCCGCGACGGCGCCGATCGCCTCCGCGGCGCCCAGCAGGTCGCGGTCCGGGTAGTTGATGTAGGCCGACCCCGCGCCCTCGAGGGCGGGGGCCCACGTCGCCGGGTCGTCCCAGTCGAAGGGCGGCTCGGCGGACCGCGAGCCGATGCGGACCGGCAGCCCGCGCGCCCGCAGTCGCTCCGCGACCCGGCGGCCGGTCTTGCCGGTGCCCCCGACGACGAGCGTCGGGCTCTCGCGATCGCTCATGGTGGCTCCTCTCTCTCGTGGCCCGCGCCCCTCAGGACGGGGCGGCCTCGGCCGCGCCGTGCGCACGATCGGCGCCGCGGGGCTGGGCATCATCGGCGCAACGCTACGAGCGGGCCCCTCCGGGCGCCTCGGGGAGCACCCCTAGGTTTGTCCCTGAACCTTCGAGGGGATCGGGGTGCCTGCCGCGGGGCCGCCCTCCCGCTGCGGGGGGACGAGAGCGACCCCCGCCTCCCTCGTGGGGAGGGCGGGAGGATCCGCCCGGGGCGGACCCCAGATCACCTCCTGGGCCGACGACGGGACGGGCGGCGCGGCCCAACCTTGGTCGAGACGGATCACGCCGCGTCCGGAGCACCGGACGCCGACCAAGGAGCGATCATGGCGTACGCAGGGCAGGTCATCGAGAACCCGGTGAGCGGCGAGCGCATCACCTTCCTCCAGACTTCGGCGGGCACCGGCGGAGAGCTGGTGGCGATCGACCTCGAGGTCCCCGCCGACGGCAAGGTGCCCGGGATGCACGTGCACCCGATCCAGGAGGAGCGCTTCGAGGTGCTCGAGGGGACGATGCGCTTCACGCTGGGCTGGAAGAGGGTCGTCGCGGAGCCCGGTGAGGTCGTGGTCGTGCCTCCGGGCGTGCGCCACGACTTCGCGAACGCCGGCGAGGATCGCGCCCGCGCCCGGGTCGAGATCCGGCCGGCGCTCCGGATGGAGCAGCTGTTCGAGACCGCGGCCGCGCTGGCCAGGGAGGGCCGCACGTGGAAGAGCGGGATGCCCAAGCCGCTCGAGCTGGCGCTCTTCGTGCGCGAGTTCGAGCAGGAGGTGCGGGCGCCGTTCCCGCCCGCGCCCGTGGTCCGGGCGACGCTCGCCCCCCTGGCCTGGCTGGCCAGGCGGCGCGGGCGCGGCGCCCGCTACGCGGGGCGCCCGGCGACCGCCTGAGCGCCCAGGCGAGAGAGCGTCCACCCGGCCCCGTCCGGGCGGGCGCTCCCTCGCTTCCCTCCCCGCCTGCCTTGTCACCATTGAGCGCGTCCTCGGCATCGGCGATGCCAACCTGGGACGGAGGAGGCTTGGGCGACGGCTACGCGGTATTCGGCGCCAACGCCGGGCAGGCAAGCCATCCCGCCTGGTAACCACAACCTGCGCGCGAACCCGCGCGCCAGGATCGAGGTGGGCACGGCGACGCTCGAGGTCTCGGCGCGGGTCGCCGACGGACGGGAGCGGGCCGCCATCTGGGCCCGTCAGGTCGAGCGGTTCCCGGCCATGGCCGACTACCAGGCCGGCATCTCCCGGCGAATCCCCGTCGTCCTCCTGGAGCCCGCGGCGCCAAGCCAGTGACCCCGGACGGCGCGGCGCCGGAGAATCCTGGGTGATTGTTTGACTTACGTCGAACATCGCTCTACCGTGTAGCTCATGGCCGTCACGCCGTTGGAAGAGACCCGCGGCGACCTCGCGCGGCTGTCCCACCGCGGCCTCGGCGTGCGCGACTACTCGCTCGCCGCCGCCCGTCTCATCCGCCGGGCCGTCCCCTTCGACGGCGTGTGCGTGGCGACCATGGACCCCGCCACGCTCCTGTTCACCGGCCACGTGATCGAGAACGGCCTCCCCGACGAGGCGACCCCGCGCCTGGCCGAGATCGAGGTCCTGGAGCCGGACTTCAACAAGTTCGCCGAGCTCGCCCGCGCCGCCTCGCCGGCGGCGAGCCTCAGCGAGGCGACCGGCGGGCGGCTCGAGCGAAGCCTTCGGCACCGCGAGCTTCGGCGCCCGCACGGCTTCGAGGACGAGCTGCGGGCCGCCTTCGCGAGCGATTCGGGGACCTGGGGCGGCATCGTCCTGATGCGCGAGGTCGGGACGCCGCACTTTACTCCGGCTGAGACGCGGCTCGTCGCGGCGCTGTCGCCGCACCTTGCGGACGGCCTCCGTCGCGCGATCCTCCTCTCGGCTCTGGCCGCACCGGACGACCAGGACGCCGATCCCGGCCTGCTGCTGCTCGCCGACGACGACTCCATCGAGATGGCCAACGCCGCGGCGCAGCGGTGGCTCGACGAGCTTGGCGGCGGCGGCGCACCGGGCGAGCGCCTCCCCATCGCGATCCACACCGTCGCCGACCAGGCGCGGAACATCGCGGCCGGGCGCGTGAACGGGGGCTCGCTCGCGAGCGCACGGGTGCCGACGCAGTCGGGGCGATGGGTGCTGGTGCGCGGATCGATGATCGGCCAGGGACCCGAGGCACGCGCGGCCGTGATCCTCGAGGCGCCCCGCCCGCCCGAGCTCGCGCCCCTCATCGCGGAGGCCTACGGCCTGACCTCACGGGAGCGCGCCGTGACCCGGCTCGTCGCGCACGGGCTCCCGACGAGCGAGATCGCGAGCCGCCTGTACCTCTCGCCCTACACGGTGCAGGACCACCTCAAGTCGGTCTTCGAGAAGGTCGGGGTCAGCACCCGGGGCGAGGTCGTCGCCCGCCTGTTCCTCGAGCACTACGCGCCGCGGCTGGCCGGCGGGGCGCGGATCGGATCGGACGGCTGGTTCGCGCCCGCGCCGCCGCCGAGGGCGTCGCGCGTGGCGTCCTGACGGGCCGGGTCGGGATCGTCAGCGCGGCGAGCGCCGCGATCGCGACATAGGGTCGTCTCCCCGGCCCCCGGCCGGCGCCAATGCCTCCGGACCAGTTTTACGCTCCCTTGGGCACCCATCGAGGCGGCTGTGAAAGCCTACGGCGATGGCCGCCGAGACCACGTCCCTGCGCGCCCTCCTCGCGATCCCCGAGGTCGGGCGGACGCTGACCTCCTCCCTGGTGGGCCGGCTGCCGTACGCGGCCATCGGCCTGCTCCTGATCCTGCGGGTGCGTGAGCTGGGCGGCGACTACGCCGACGGCGGGGTGGCCGCCGGGGCCTTCGCGCTCGGGCTGGCGTGCCTGGCGCCGCTCATCGGGCGCCTGGTTGACGTGCGCGGCCAAGGGGCGGTGCTCGTTCCGACCGCGCTCGCGTGCGCGGTGCCGTTGGGCGCGATCGCGCTGGTGCCGGACACCACCCCCGTCGCGGTCATCGCCGGGCTCGCGGCGCTGGCGGGCATGGCGTTCCCGCCCCTCAGCGGCGCGATGCGCACGCTCTGGCCCGACCTGGTGCCGCCGGCGCGCCGGCACGCGATCTTCGCGCTCGAGTCGGTCGGCGTCGAGCTGACCTTCATCCTCGGCCCCCTGCTGCTGGTCGGGGCGCTCGCGGCCCTGACGTCGCCGGGTCTCGGGCTGGTGGCGTGCGCCGCGCTGATCCTCGCCGGAACGCTCGCCTTCGCCTCGGCGCCGTCCTCGCGCCGGTGGCGCCCGTCGGGCGCGCCGCGGACGCTCGCGGGCGCGCTCGCGAGCCCGGCCCTCCTGACGCTGATGCTCGCCGTCGCGTGCGCCGGCGCCTCGTTCGGCGCGATCGAGGTCGCGGCGGCGGCGGCGGCCGAGGAGGGTGGCGGTCAGGCGCTCGTCGGCCCGCTCCTCGCGGCGTGGGCGCTCGGCAGCATGGTCGGCGGCGTGCTCACCGCCCGCGGGCGGGCGCCCGCCGACCCGCGCCGCCGCCTCGCCGCGATGCTCGCAGCCACCGCGCTGGCCGACGTGCTGGTCGCGCTCGCCCCAGGCCTTCCGGCGCTGGGGTTGGCGCTCTTCATCGCGGGCGCGTTCATCGCCCCCGCCTTCGCGACGCTCTACTCGATGGTGTCGGACCTCGCGCGCGAGGGAACACTCACGGAGTCGTACACGTGGCTCACCACCGGCATCGCCGGAGGCGCCGCCGCCGGCGCGGCGGCCGGGGGCGCGCTCGTGGAGGCGGTCTCGACCCACGCCGCCATGGGCGGCGCGGCCGCCATGGTCGGGCTGGCCGCCCTCGTCGTCGCGGCCGGGCGGCGCCTGCTGGCGCCCGACCGGCGACCGATGAGTTTCGGCGCCCCGGCCGGTCGTAGGGCATGACGTCCCCACCTCCAAGGACTCGGATGACCACGAACAACGCGCTCGCCATCGAGGCCACCGGCCTCGTCAAGGCCTTCGGGGAGACCCGGGCCGTCAACGGGGTCGACCTCGCCGTGCGCAGCGGCTCGGTCTACGGCGTGCTCGGCCCGAACGGCGCGGGCAAGACGACCACGATCCGGATGCTCGCGACGCTCCTGCGGCCCGACGAGGGCTCGGCGCGCGTGCTCGGGCACGACATCGTGCGCGAGGCCGACGCCGTGCGCGGGCTCGTCAGCCTGACCGGCCAGCTCGCCTCGGTGGACGAGGACCTCAGCGGCCGCGAGAACCTGATCCTGCTGGGGCGGCTGCTCGGGCTGAGCCGCGCCGCGGCGAAGTTGCGGGCCGGCGAGCTCCTCGAGGCCTTCGGCCTGGCCGAGGCCGCCGGCCGCCTGGTCAAGACCTATTCGGGCGGCATGCGGCGACGGCTGGACATCTCCGCGAGCATCGTCGTCACCCCTCAGGTGATGTTCCTGGACGAGCCGACCACGGGCCTCGACCCGCGCTCCCGCAACCAGGTCTGGGACATCATCCGGGCGCTCGCGGGGAGCGGGACCACCATCCTGCTCTGCACCCAGTATCTCGACGAGGCCGATCAGCTCGCCGAGGGGATCGCCGTCATCGACCGGGGCAAGGTCATCGCCGAGGGCACGCCCGGCCAGCTCAAGGCGTCGATCGGGCTCGGGACCCTGCACGTGCGGCTGATCGACCCGGCCCAGCGGCCCGAGGCGGAGCGGATCCTCGCTCGGGAGCTGGACTGCGACGTCCACCGCGAGCCCGACCCCGCGGCGCTCTCCGCCCCCTGCTCGGACGGCGACCGCGCCGCCGAGGCGGTCGCCGAGCTGGCGCGCTCCGGGGTGCGGATCGCCGACTTCTCCCTCGGCCAGCCGACCCTGGACGAGGTGTTCCTGGCGCTCACCGGGCGACCGGCCGAGGAGGTCACCGACGACGAGATGGCCAAGGAGGAGCGAGCGGCATGAGCGACGCCCCCACGACCAGGCCAAGCCGCGCGCCGGTCGCCGACGAGGCGGCCCTGCGCACGGCGCTGTCGGCGTCCCCGCGGCCGCCGCGCCCGAGCGCCCTGTCGGCCGCCCTGACGTTCGGCTGGCGGGGGATGCTGAAGATCAAGCACGTCCCCGAGCAGTTCATCGACGTGACGCTCACGCCGGTGCTGTTCACGCTGCTGTTCACCTACGTGTACGGCGGCGCGATCGCCGGCTCCACCGACGCCTACCTCCAATTCATCCTCCCCGCGATCGTCGTGATGTCGGTGCTCTTCACGACGGTCTACTCGGGGGTCGCGCTCAATACCGACATGACCAAGGGCGTCGTCGACCGCTTCCGGTCGCTGCCGATCTGGAGGCCGGCGCCGCTGGTGGGCGCCGTGCTCGGCGACGTCATCCGCTATCTGGTCGCCGGGACGGTCGTGGTCGCGGTCGGCCTCGCGCTGGGCTACCGCCCCGAGGCCGGCGCCTGGGGCGTGATCGCCGCGATGCTGGTGGTGGTGGCCTTCGCCTTCGGGCTGTCGTGGGTCTTCACGACCGTCGGGATGGTGATGCGCTCGCCCAACGCCGTGATGAACACCGGCTTCATGGCGCTCTTCCCGCTGATCTTCGTGAGCAACGGCTTCGTGCCGCCCGACACGCTGCCGGGCTGGCTCGAGACCATCGTCGACTACAACCCGATCTCCCACGTCACCACCGCCTCGCGCGGCCTGATGGACGGGACCGCGTCGGCGGGGGACATCCTCCTCGTCCTCGCGGAGGCCGCCGTCCTCACCGCGATCTTCGCGCCGCTGACGACCCGCCTCTACCGCACGAGGGCCTGACGCTCGAGGTCGACACCCCGCACGGCCCGGCGAGGGTGCACCTGCGCCCCGTCGGATGCCCCCCGGGCCGCGCTGGTCCTCGGCCACGGGGCGGGCGGCGGGGTGGCGGCGCGCGACCTGGGGGCCGCGGCGGACGCCGCGCTCGCCGAGGGGGTCAGCGTCGCGCTCGTGGAGCAGCCCTACCGGGTCGCCGGGCGCCGCTCGCCGGCCCCCGCCCGCCAGCTCGACGCCGCCTGGACGGCGGTCGCCGAGCGGCTCGTCGCGGACGAGCTCCAGGGGCTGCCGCTCGTCGCCGGCGGCCGGTCGCTCGGCGCCCGGGTCGCGTGCCGGACGGCCGAGGCCGTCGGCGCGGCCGCGGTGCTGTGCCTGGCGTTCCCGCTGCAGCCTCCGGCGCGGCGATCGGGCCCGGCGCCCAGCCGCCTGCCGGAGCTCGACGCGGTGACGGTCCCGGTGCTGGTGGTCCAGGGCGAGCGCGACCGGTTCGGCATGCCGCCCCCGGGCCCGCGCCGCGAGGTGGTCCGGGTGGCCGGCGACCACGGCCTGAAGGCCGACCTCGATGCGGTGGCCGCCGCCGTGCGGGGCTGGCTGAGCGACGTTCTCGCCGCTACCGCCGCCCGACCAGCCGGGTGAGCGCCGCCATCAGCTCCCGGCGCTTGTCCTCCTGGTTCTCGGGCTCCGCGCCGAGCACGCAGTGGCGCGTGTGGTCGTCCACGAGCGCGAGGGCGACCTTGTCCAGCGCCGCCTGCGCCGCGCTGATCTGCTGCAGCACGTCGATGCAGTAGCGCTCGTCCTCGACCATCCCCGCGATCCCGCGCACCTGCCCCTCGACGCGCCGCAGGCGCGTGAGCACGTCGTCCTTCGCGCCGGCCGCGAGGTAGCCGGGGATCTCGGATTCAGCCCGCCGTGAGGTCGTCATGGCGGCAGGTTGACATACCGGGGGGGAGTATGCAACCGTCACGTGGGCGATGGGTACGGTACTCCCACCGGGTATGAGGAGCGCCTGGAACTGCCGATCCGCGGCATGACCTGCGCGTCGTGCGCCGCCCGCGTCGAGCGGCGCCTGAACAGCCTCGACGGGGTCGCCGCCTCGGTCAACTACGCCACCGAGCGCGCGTCGGTGGCCTTCGATCCGGGGCGGGTCGCGCCCGAGCGGCTGGTCGAGGCGGTGGAGGAGGCCGGCTTCGGCGCCCGCCTCCCCTCCCCGGGCGGCGAGGCCGCCGGCCACGCCGTGCCGGGCGACCGGGGCACCGCGCTCACGCGCCGCCTCGTCGTCTCGGCGGCCCTCTCGCTGCCCGTCCTGCTGATGTCGATGGTCCCGGCGCTGCAGTTCGGCGGCTGGGAGTGGCCGGCGCTCGCGCTCGCCGGCCCCGTCGTGCTGTGGGGCGGGTGGCCGTTCCACCGCGCGGCGTGGGCGGGCCTGCGCCACGGCGCGGCGACCATGGACACGCTGATCTCTCTCGGCACGCTCGCCGCCCTGGGATGGTCGGCCGCCGTGGTCCTGGCCGGGGCCGACGCGGACGTCTACCTCGAGGTCGCGGCGGTCGTGACGACCACCCTGCTGGCCGGCCGCTGGCTCGAGGCGCGGGCCAAGGGGCGGGCGGGGGCGGCCCTGGCGGGGCTCCTCGAGCTCGGCGCCAAGGAGGCGTCGCTGCTGGACGAGGACGGGCGCGAGCTGCGCGTGCCCGCCTCCGAGCTCCGGGTCGGCGACCGCTTTCTCGTGCGCCCAGGCGAGCGGATCGCGACGGACGGCGTGGTCGAGGCCGGCTCGTCGGCCGTCGACGCGTCGCTGCTGACCGGGGAGAGCGTGCCGGTCGAGGTCGGGCCCGGCGACGCGGTGACGGGCGCGACCATCAACGCCGGCGGGCGCCTCGAGGTGCGCGCATCGCGTGTCGGCGCCGACACCGCGCTGTCGCAGATCGCCCGGCTCGTGACCGAGGCCCAGTCCGGGAAGGCCCCCGTGCAGCGGCTCGCGGACCGGGTCTCGGCGGTCTTCGTGCCCGTCGTCATCGCGCTCGCGGCCGCGACCCTCGCCGCCTGGCTCGCGGCCGGCGCCGGCGCCGCGCCCGCCGTCAGCGCGGCGGTCGCGGTGCTGATCATCGCGTGCCCCTGTGCGCTCGGCCTGGCCACGCCGACCGCGCTGCTGGTCGGCACCGGGCGCGGCGCCCAGCTCGGGATCATCATCCGCGGCCCCGAGGTGCTCGAGTTCGACGCGGCTCGTCGACACGATCGTCCTCGACAAGACCGGCACGGTCACCGCCGGCGAGCCCGCGCTGGTCGACGTGGCGGCGCCGGACGCCGCCGGGCGCCGCGAGGCGCTCCGCCTGGCGGGGGCGCTGGAGGACGGCTCCGAGCACCCGGTCGCCCGGGCGATCGCGTCGGCGGCGCGCGCGGAGGTGGGCGACCTGCCCGTCCCCGAGGGCTTCGCCAGCCGCGAGGGCCTCGGCGTCGAGGGGGTCGTGGACGGCCACCGCGTGGTCGTCGGGCGCCCGGCCCTGTTGGCCGGGCGCGGCATCGCCCTGGACGCCCGGCTGGAGGCGGCGCGCGACCGCGCGCAGGCCGCCGGCCGCACCGCCGTGGCGGTGGCCTGGGACGGCGAGGCGCGGGCGGTCCTGGCCCTCGCCGACACCGTCCGCCCGACGAGCGCCGAGGCGGTGGGGCGGCTGCGCGGCCTGGGCCTTCGCCCGCTCCTGGTGACGGGCGACAACGCGGCCACCGCGCGCGCCGTGGCCGCCGAGGTCGGCATCGACGAGGCGATCGCCGAGGTGCTGCCCTCTGAGAAGGCCCGCGTCGTCCGCCGCCTGCAGGCCGAGGGGCGGATCGTCGCGATGGTCGGCGACGGCGTCAACGACGCGCCCGCCCTCGCGCAGGCCGACCTCGGCATCGCCATGGGGACCGGGGCCGACGTGGCCATCGAGGCATCGGACCTCACCCTGGTCTCGGCCGACCTGCGGGCGGCCGCCGACGCCATCCGGCTCTCGCGCCGGACGCTGCGCACGATCAAGGCCAACCTGGTCTGGGCCTTCGCCTACAACGTCGCCGCGCTCCCCCTGGCGGCGCTCGGCTACCTCGACCCGCTGGTGGCCGGCGCGGCGATGGCGCTGTCGAGCCTCTCCGTCGTCGGCAACTCCCTGCGGCTGCGGCGGTTCAGCGCTCGAGGCTGAACGGCGGGTACTCGTCGCGCATCAGCGTCGCGTAGGCGATCACCCGGAAGACCCAGCGGTTCAGCGCGACGACGAGGTCGAACATGCCCCGCGGGTAGCGCCCCGTGAACAGCAGGGCGATGGCGGCGAACAGGACCAGGATCGAGATGAGCCCGCCCCCGGTCGGCCCCCACCCGTAGGTTGACCAGCCGCTCCACCAGCCCCAGTCGCCCGAGCCCCAGCCGTAGGTCCAGTTGCCGGCCAGGATCGCCACCACGATGTACTGGGGGATGGCGAGCAGCCACCACTTCACCAGCACCAGCCCGCGCGAGAGGCGCTCCGGGTAGGGCACCTCGATCTCGGCGGGGTCGTCGGTGCGGTCGAGCGTGAACGGCGGGTAGCGGTCGGTGCCCAGCGCGCTGTAGCCGTAGAAGCCGACTCGCCAGGTCCAGCGCAGCACGCCGACGTTGAACTCGAACAGCTGGCGCGGGTAGCGGGCCGTGAAGAGGATCGCGAAGAACGCGATCACGGTGACCACGACGTACGCGATCCAGAGGAAGAACAGCACGATGTAGTGCGGGATCAGCAGGAGCCACTTGACCAGCCAGAGCCAGCGGCGCAGGCCGGGGTCGAGGCTCCCCGTGACGTCCACGGGGTACGTCGGCGGGCGGTCCGCCAGGGTGGCTGCGGCCGCCCCGGCGGCGGTCTCCCCGGTGGCGTCTCCGCGGGCGCGGTCTCCGCCGTGGCGGGGGCGGCCGGCTCGGGCGGGGCGCGCGGTCCTCGCCCTCCCAGGACCGCCATCACGATGCCGCCGCCCAGGAGGAGGACGCCGAGCACGGTCGCCCCGATGACGACCGCCAGCAGCCAGGAGACCTTCACCCCCGCCGACGCGCTCGACGGCCACGCCCGGCGAGCCGTCGGGGTTCATGGCCACGATCCGCCAGTCGCCGCCCTCGACGTCCCAGGTCAGGGTCTGCTCGCCGGGCCCGGACGCCCGCGCGGCCCAGAAGGCCTCCCCGCCGGGCGGCGCCGGCGGGCGCCGCCCGGGGCGCGGCGCGTAGGTCGCCCGGAACGGGTCGAGGTTCAGGTCGGTGATGACCGTGTGCGGCACGCCGGCCAGGAAGCGGTCGACCTCCGCCCGGGGCCCGACGCCGAGGAAGACCGGCCGCCCGTCGGGCCGCTCGGCGCGGATCCGCAGGCTCGCCCACCGGTCGCTGCCCCCCGGGACGTCGGCGACGTCGAGGTCCTCGCTGGCGATCGCGCGCAGCGGCGTCGCGAACCGCTCGGTGTCGCTCGTGAAGTAGCCGTCGTCGTCCCGCAGCGACCCGTGGGCCCAGAGCCCGGCCACGCCGGCGGCGAGCAGCGCGAGGCCGATCAGGCCGACGAGGGCGCCGGCCACGATCAGGGCGATGCGGCCGCCGCTCAACGGTACCCCGCGGTCTCAGGCCCGGCGGAGCCTATGGCGCCGGCCGGGTCTTGACGTCGATCGACTCGAGGAAGGCCACCACCGCGGCCTGGTCGGCCGGGTTGGCGAGCACGTCGGGGCGGGTGTTGTTGGCCGTGCGGTGGCGGGCGTTGCTGAGCACGCACGCGAACGTCTCGCAGGCCCCGTTGTGGTAGAAGGGCGGCATCACGTTCAGGCCGAGCAGCGACGGCGTGTTGAAGCCGTTGCCGCGGCCGTCGTTGTTGTAGTCCCTGCCGAGCGCGTCCTGCTGCGGCTGGGCGACCCCCATGACCAGCGTGGCCGTGGCCTTCTCGGTCCCGCCGATGTTGCGGCCGATCGGGTTGCCGGCGTTCGGGACGCCGAGGTTGAACGAGCCGATGTTCTGCAGGAAGGCGTTCAGGTACTGGCTGGGAGACGGGTTGCCCGGCGGGATCGCCGGCGGGTTGGTCTCAGTGAAGATCGTGTTGGCCGCGGGCGGCGGCGTGAAGTTGCGACTGCTGATCGTCCAGTTGGTGCCGCCGTGGCAGCCGGCGCAGCCGGCCTGGATGAAGAGATTCCGCCCCTTGTTGATGGTCGACTGCGAGCGCCCGCTCTTCACCTTCGGCTTGGTGAGCGGGGCGTTCGGCGTGCGCACGGCGCGCTTGACCCACTCCCTCAGCGCCGTCATGGCCGGCACCGCGGTGCCGCTGCCCGGCAGCGTGACCGTGACCTGCTGGCGGTCGGCGTTGGGCTTGGCGAAGTTGTTCACGACGCACGGCCCCTGGGCCACGCTGCCGTTGTCGCCGATGATCAGCCCGTGCGCGGGGTCGAGGTTGCTCGTCGCGGGCGGCGGGAGCGCACAGCCGATCGCGGCGGCGAGCGGGCCGGGCCCGGAGACGTTGCGGATGTTGAGCTCGAAGTCCTCGACCTCGTCGCGGACCGGCGTGTAGTTGAGGACCCGCTGGTCCTCGCGGTTCTTCGGGTTGAAGGTCGAGTTCAGCGGCACCGACTTGCGCGGGCCGTCCGGGAACGACCACACCACGCCGTCGGTCAGGCCCTTGAAGTGGCAGCTCGAGCAGGCCTGCCAGCCCTCGCTCGACAGCCGGTTCATCGTCGGGGCGCCCGGTCCGCTGAAGTTGCCGCGCGAGGAGAAGAACATCTCGGCGCCGACCAGGACCGTCTCCTCGATCGAGCCCGGCGGCGGCAGCTTCGTCGTGCGGATCGTCTTGATGACCCGGTCGGTCTTCAGGTTGACGACGGTGACGTTGCGCGAGACGAAGTTGTTCACGTACGCGCGCCCCCGGGCCCGGTCGACCACGATGCCCTGGGGGTTCTTGCCCGCGTTGGCGCCCCTGGTCTTGGAGTTCGCCGGGTCGTTGAGGTCGATGTAGCTGGTCGTATCGGCGTCGACCGTG
This sequence comes from Miltoncostaeaceae bacterium, assembly GCA_963835685.1. Taxonomy (GTDB): domain Bacteria; phylum Actinomycetota; class Thermoleophilia; order Miltoncostaeales; family Miltoncostaeaceae; genus DATAGF01. Next base: position 207,999 of record CAWIGI010000004.1, on the reverse strand, counting down.
AGGTTGAGCTTGCCGTTGCCGGCCACGCTGGCCCTCACCAGCAGGTCGCTGCCGGCCGCCACGGCGTAGGCCTTCTGCCGGTAGAAGCCGATCGCCCAGAGGTTCGAGAAGAAGAGCTTGGTCTTGCCCGCCTCCGGGTTCTGCGCGCCGAGGTTCAGGTTGATCGACTTGGACGCCCCCGCGTCGCTCTGGGTGTTTCCGTTGACGCCGTCGATCACGTTGACGAAGGCCTGCGTGTCAACGTTGAACCGCAGCGGGCCCGCCGGCGAGGCGGCGATGTTGGGCAGGTAGGCCTGGTTCCCGCGGATGACGATGCTCTGGAGCTGATTCGGGAACGCCGAGGTCTCGTCCGGCGTGCCGTCGCCGGTGCTGTCGACCCTGAAGCCGGTCACCTGAGGCGCGAGCTTGATGCGCTGGCTCACGGTCGCGCCGACGCCCTTCGCCCCGGTCTGGATGTTGAGGCGGCACACCACCGCCGAGCGGCCCGTGTCGGTCGCCTGCTGGGCGCCCTGGTTCACGTAGGAGAAGAAGCGGGTGACGTACAGCCGCTTGCTGTTGGCGGTGATCGCCATGCCGCGGGGCTGGAACCGGCGCTCCTTGTCCTCGGCGTTGCAGACGCTCTTGCGCAGGGCGACGTCGCCGACCACCTTGCGGGTGGCGACGTCGAGCACGGTGATGGTGTCCTGGGCGCTGTTGGCGACGTAGACGCGCTTCCCGTCGGGCGAGGCGACCACGTTCCACGGCTCGGCGCCGGTGATGATCGTGCCCTTCGATCCGAAGCGGTTGTCCTTGGCCGCCTTGAAGTTGCCGGGCCGGGCGTCGGTGATGCGCAGCACGGTGAGGCTGTTGCCGGCCGCGTTCACCACGTACGCGTAGCGGTTGAGCGGGTCGACGGCCACGCCCTGGGGCTCGTTGCCGACCTTGATCTTCTTGACGACCTTGTTCTGGTCGGTGCGGATGACCGAGACCGAGTCGTCGCCCGGGTTCACGCTCCAGACGAGCTTGCCGTCGGTCGACATGGCGATCGGGCTCGAGTGCGTCGGGACGGCCGGGGGCTTGGGCGCGGGCCTCGCCGCCCCTCCCTGGCCTGCCGCCGTCGCGCAGAGGACGCCGGAGAGGCCGAGCGCGGCGGCGATCGCGGCGGCGCGGTGAAGGGGAGCATGACGGCGCGTCATCGTCCGGCGGCCCTCCGGCTGAGCGAGTCTGGGGGACTCGCGGTCGAGAATCTCAAGCGCGCCGCGGGCGGTCAATCCCTCACGAGCACCCGGTTCCCCGACGGGTCGGACATCAGCGCGCCGCCGTCCTGGCGCCGCACGTCGTGGCCGGCCGCACGAGCGCGCTCCTCGAGCCGCGCGACCTCCTCGGGGCTCGGCGCGACGACCTCGACCCGGCCCAGCCCGCGGGCGCCCGCGGGCGGCGCGGGCGCGCCGGCGGTTCCCCACGTGTTCAGCCCCACGTGGTGGTGGTAGCCGCCGGCCGAGACGAAGAGCGCCCCGGGGTACCCGCGCACCGTCGGGTCGAACCCGAGGACGCCCGACCAGAAGGCCTCGGCCTCGGGGATGTCGCGCACCTGCAGGTGCACGTGCCCCATCGTCGTCCCCCCCGGCATGCCCTCGTCGGGCGAGTCGGGCATCTCCCCGAGGACCCCCTCGACGTCGAGGGGCAGGGTGGCCATGCGCAGCTCGCCGTCGTCGTAGGCCCACTGGTCGCGGGGCCGGTCGCGGTAGATCTCGATGCCGTTGCCCTCGGGGTCGTCCAGGTAGAGGGCCTCGCTCACGAGGTGGTCGGAGGCGCCGGTGAAGGACGCCCCCGCGTCGAGGACGCGGCGGAGCGCCCGCGCGAGCTCGGGCCGGCTCGGCACCAGGATCGCCAGGTGGAAGAGCCCGGTGCTCGGCCGGGGCCTCGGCGGGGCGCCCGGCCGTGCCTCGAGCTCGACGAGCGCGGGGCCGCCCGCGGCGCCGAGGCGGGTGACCCCGTCGCCCTCGTCGAGCGCCCGCAGGCCCAGCGCGCGCTGATAGAAGGCGCGCGCGCGATCGAGGTCGGCGACCGTCAGCCGGACCGCGCCCATGCGGGTCGCGGGATCGATGGATCTGTTCATCGCGCGCGCTTTCCGGGCCGCTTCCTAGACGATCGATGGGGTGATTCGCCTCCGCGCCGAGCCTAGTGTTCCTGCGAATGGGAGACCACGCCGAGCACAACGTGCGCACCGGGTCGATCGCCGACCCGCCGATCGAGGACTGGGAGCGCCAGGGGGCGCTCCGCGAGCTCACCCGCCTCGCCCGCGACCTGCAGTGGGAGGACGCCGACGCGGCCATCGGCCGGCTCGGGCGGCTGACGGTGAGCCAGCGCGCGGCCGTCGCGGAGGCGATGGAGCGCATCCTGGAGCTCGGCGACTAGCCCGAGCGCCGAAGCCGAGCGCCGGCGCCGAAGGCGCGGCCGAGGCGAGCCCGAGGGCACCGAGGCGAATTCCGGCCTCTCGCCCCGCCGAAGGCGGTAAGGCCGGATTCGTCCGCATTGCGAGAAAAGCGCGCCCCGGCCGAAGGCCGGAGCCGATCGCGCCGCGCACCGCCCAGGCGAGCCCGAGGGCACCGAGGCGAGATTCCGGCCTCTCGCCCCGCCGAAGGCGGTAAGGCCGGATTAGGCCGCATCTGCGCGATCGGCGCGCCCCGGCCGAAGGCCGGAGCCGATCGCGCCGCGCACCGCCCAGGCGAGCCCGAGGGCACCGAGGCGAGAATCCGGCCTCGCCCCGCCGAAGGCGGTAAGGCCGGATTGGGCCGCATCTGCGCGATCGGCGCGCCCCGGCCGAAGGCCGGAGCCGATCGCGCCGGCGCGCCCGAGGCGAGCCATGCTCAGCGAGAGCATCATGTGGCGCCCGCCAAGAGCAGGATCGCGGTACCGGACGGGTAACACCGGAGGACCGCCGTTTCAGACGGTGTTTCGCCCGTTCGCGATAGCCTAGGAGTTCGCGTGTCAACGACGTCCCCACAGACCGTCCAGGTGGTGCTGCCGGAGCTCGGCGAGTCCGTCACCGAAGGGGTCGTGGTGGAGTGGCGCATCGGCGAGGGCGACTCGGTCCGGGCCGGCGACACCCTGCTCGACGTCACGACCGACAAGGTTGACGTGGAGGTCCCGGCGCCCGCGACCGGGCGGCTCACCCGGATCGTGGCCCAGCCGGGCGACTCGGTCGAGGTCGGCGCCCTCCTGGCGGAGCTTCAGACCGGCGCCGACGGGCCGAACGGCGGCGCCCCCCAGCCCGCGCAGACGCCCGAGGCCGAGGCCGAGGCGACCGAGGCCGAGGCGCCCGCGGCCCCGGGCGGGAGCGCCGACATCGTCCTGCCCGACATGGAGTCGGTGACCGAGGGCGTGGTGGTGGAGTGGCGGGCGGCCGTGGGCGACGCGGTGGAGGCCGGGCAGACCATCGTGGAGGTCTCGACCGACAAGGTCGACCTCGAGGTGCCCGCGCCCGCGGCCGGCACGCTCGCCGAGATCGCGGTCGAGGCGGGCGAGACCTTCCCGGTGGGCAGGCCGCTCGGCCGCATCGCGGTGGGCACCGACGGGGCGGGCCCGCCGGCCGCGGCGGCGCCGGCCGCGCCGGCAGCCGCGGCGCCCGCCGAGGCCCCGGCCCGGGCGCCCGCCGAGGGCGACCTGGAGTGGCCGCGCATCAGCCCGGTCGCGCGCCGCCTGGCGGCGGATCGCGGGATCGACCCGGCGACGGTCCGCGGCACGGGGCCCGGCGGCATGGTGCGCAAGGGCGACGTGGTGGCGGCCGCCGCCGGCGCGGCGACGGCGGGCAACGGCGGCGCCCCGGCGGCTGAGGCGCCGGCCGCGCCGACGGCCGCCGGCGAGGAGGCCGTGCCCCTGCGAGGCCCCGCCGCGGCGCTCGCCTCCTACATGGACGAGAGCCTCGCGATCCCGACGGCCACGAGCTTCCGCACGCTCGCGGTCGGCGTCCTGGACGCCCAGCGGAGGAGCATCAACGCGGACCTGAAGGACGCCGGGCGCGACGAGAAGCTCTCATTCACCCACCTGGTGGCCTGGGCGCTGGTCCGGGCGGCGCAGGCGCATCCGGCCATGGGCACCGGCTACGGCGTGGTCAACGGCAGCCCCCACAAGCTCGTGCGCGAGACGGTGAACCTCGGGCTCGCGGTCGACGTGGAGCGCAAGGACGGCACCCGCTCGCTGCTCGTGCCGGTGGTGCGCGACGCCGCCGGGCTCGGGTTCCGCGGCTTCCGCGACGCCTACGACGACGTCGTGCGCCGCACGCGCGCGGGCCAGGTCAAGCCCGACGAGCTGCGGGGCGCGACCATCAGCCTCACGAACCCCGGAGGCCTCGGCACGGTGGCGTCGGTGCCGCGCCTCATGCCGGGTCAGGGAACGATCGTCGCCACGGGGGCGATCGGCCTCCCGGCCGGGCTCGGGGCCGTCGACGGCGAGGCGCTGAAGGATCTCGGGGTCGAGAAGGTCATGACCGTGACCAGCACCTACGACCACCGCGTCATCCAGGGCGCCGAGAGCGGCGAGTTCCTGGCCCACATCGAGCGCCTGCTGCGCGGCGAGGACGGCTTCTACGACGAGGTGCGCGAGAGCCTGGGCCTGCCGGAGGCCCCGCCGGCCCGCGAGCGGGAGCCCGCCGAGGCGCCGGCGCCCGCGGTCACGGCGGACGACGAGCTGCTGGCCGGGGTGGCGGCGGCGATGTCCGTCGTGAAGGCCCACCGCAGCCACGGCCACCTGGCGGCCGACCTCGACCCGCTCGGCGCCAAGCCGCCCGGCGACCCCGCGCTGGTGCCCGAGAACGTCGGCCTGACGCCCGAGGTGATGGCGCGCATCCCCGCGGCCCTGCTGCGGGTGAAGGTCCCGGGCGAGAGCTTCGCCGCCGCCCTCCCCCACCTGCGCGCGGCGTACTGCGGCACGATCGCGTACGAGATCGAGCACATCTCCGACCACCAGAAGCGGCTCTGGCTGCGCGGCGTGATCGAGTCGGGCCGCCTGCGCGAGCCGCTGCCGGCCGAGCGGCGGGTGGAGATCCTCGAGCGACTCGTGCGGCTCGACGCCTTCGAGCGCTTCCTGCGGCGCACCTACCTCGGCCAGAAGACCTTCTCGATCGAGGGCGTGGACGCCCTGGTGCCCATCACCGACGAGGTGATCGAGCTGGTGGGGGCCGAGGGGGCGAAGGACGTCGTGATGGGCATGGCCCACCGGGGCCGGCTCGCGTTCATCGCCCACGTCGTCGGGCGGCCTGAGGAGTCGATCCTCGCCGAGTTCGAGGGCCACATGGCCTTCGAGTCGGGCGACGAGGACATTCGCGACACGGCCGGAGACGTGAAGTACCACCTCGGGGCCGAGGGCATCTACGAGACGCGCGACGGACGCCCCGTGCGCATCAAGCTCTGCGCCAACCCGAGCCACCTGGAGCAGGTCAACGCGGTGGCGGAGGGCTTCACGCGGGCGATCCAGACGACGCGCGCGACGCCCGAGGCGCGCCACGACCCGGCCGCCGCGGTGGCGCTGCTGATCCACGGCGACGCGGCCTTCACCGGGCAGGGCGTCGTGGCCGAGACGCTGAACCTGCAGGCCCTGGCCGGCTTCGGGACCGGCGGCACGGTGCACGTGATCGCCAACAACCAGATCGGCTTCACCACCGATCCCAACGACGCGCGCTCGACCTACCACGTCAGCGACCTCGCGCGCGGCTTCGACATCCCGGTGATCCACGTGAACGCCGACGACATCGACGCCTGCATCAGCGCCGCCCAGCTCGCCACCGCCTACCGCAGCCGCTACCAGCGCGACGTGCTCATCAACCTCATCGGCTACCGGCGCCTCGGCCACAACGAGCTCGACGAGCCGGCCTACACGCAGCCGGTGATGAGCCGCACGATCAAGGCCCATCCTCCGGTCAGCAAGATCTACGCGCAGAGGCTCATCGACGAGGGGGTCGTGTCGCGCGAGCAGGTCGACGCGATGATCGCGGCCGCCGAGGCGCGCATGCGCGACGCGCACGAGGCCGTCACCAGCAGGGGGGAGCTCGGCCAGAGCGAGCACGAGCCGTCGCGCACGAACGGCTCGCCGACGCACCGCACGGCCGTCTCCGCCGAGGTCCTCCAGGACCTCAACGAGCAGCTGCTCGCCGTGCCGGAGGGCTTCACGATCCACCCCAAGCTCCTTCCGCAGCTGGAGCGCCGGCGCGAGGCCATGGGGCCCGAGGGCGGCATCACCTGGGCCCACGCCGAGGCGCTCGCGTTCGCCTCGCTGCTGACCGAGGGCGTGCCGGTGAGGCTGACCGGCCAGGACACCGCCCGCGGCACCTTCAGCCAGCGCCATCTCGAGCTGCACGACATGGGCGAGGGCGAGACCTGGACGCCGCACACCGGGCGCGTCTACCTGCCGGTCGCGCACCTGACGGGCGCGACGGCCTCCTTCGAGCTCCACAACAGCCCGCTGTCCGAGGCGGCGGCGGTGGGCTTCGAGTACGGGTACAGCACCGAGGCCCACGAGGCGCTCGTGCTCTGGGAGGCCCAGTACGGCGACTTCGTGAACGGCGCCCAGATCATGATCGACCAGTTCATCGTCTCGGGGCGGGCGAAGTGGGGCGAGGCGTCCCGGCTCACGCTGCTCCTGCCGCACGGCTACGAGGGCAACGGGCCCGAGCACTCGTCGGCCCGCATCGAGCGGTTCCTCCAGCTCGCGGCCGAGGACAACATCCGGGTGGCGAACTGCAGCACCGCCGCCAACTACTTCCACCTGCTCCGCAAGCAGGCGCTGACCGGCCGCCAGCGGCCCCTGATCATCTTCACGCCCAAGAGCCTCCTGCGCGCGCGCAGCGCCTCGTCGCGGCTGGAGGACCTGACCGACGGCGGCTTCCAGCCGGTCTACGACGACCCGCGGGCGCCGGAGGACCGTGCGGGCGTCACGCGCCTCATCCTCTGCTCGGGCAAGGTCTTCCACGAGCTCGACGCCCACGACGATCGCCAGGCGCACCCCGAGCTCGCGATCGCCCGGCTGGAGATGCTGTTCCCGTTCGCCGAGGACCGCGTCGCCGAGCTGGTGGGCTCGTACCCCGCGCTAGAATGGTTGGACTGGGTGCAGGAGGAGCCCCGCAACATGGGCGCCTGGGAGTTCCTGCGCCGCAGGCTCGAGGGGCTGCTGCCCGCCGGCGTGTCGCTCGGCTACATCGGCCGCGAGCGCCGGGCGAGCCCCAGCGAGGGCTACCCGCAGGCCCATCAGGCTGAACAGGATCGGCTGCTCGCGGCGGCGATCAGCGGCGACCGAGAGGAATAACGTGACCACTGACGGGGGTGACGGCGCCGGGGCGCCGCGCATCGTCGTGCTGGGAGGAGGTCCCGCCGGCGACGTCGCCGCGCTGCGGGCGGCCCAGCTCGGCGCCCGGTCGACGCTGATCGAGCGCGCCGAGCTCGGCGGCACCTGCCTCAACTGGGGGTGCATCCCCACCAAGTCGCTGCTGGCGACCGCCGACCTGCTGCGCCGCGTGCGCCGGGCCGACGAGTACGGCCTGGTGGTGCCGGAGGTGTCCTTCGACTTCCCCAAGATGATGGAGCGAAAGGACGAGATCGTCCTGCGCATGCGCCAGGGCGTCGAGGGCGCCGCCAAGCGCAAGGGCGTGGCGGTCGTGCGCGGCCAGGGCCGCGTCGACGGCGACGCGGTCGTCGTCAACGGCGAGCGCCACGCGTTCGACCACCTCGTCGTCTGCGTCGGCACCGAGCCCTCGGGCCTGCCCGGCTTCGACATGGACCACCCGGCCGTGCTGACCTCCAACGACATCCTCACGCTGCAGTCCGGTGCCCGAGTCCATGCTGGTGGTGGGAGGCGGCGTGATCGGCTGCGAGTTCGCCAGCCTGTTCGCGCCCCTCGGCACGACGATCACGGTCGTCGAGATCCTGCCGCGCCTGCTGACCGGGATCGACAACCGCACCGCCAGCCAGTTCCAGCGGCTGCTCGAGAAGGAGGGCGTCGAGGTCCGCTTCGGGCGGCAGGTCGCGGAGATCACGGACTACCGTTCGACGACGGCGTGACGGTGCGCCTCGACGACGACACCGAGATCAGCGCCGAGAAGCTGCTCGTGTCGGTGGGCCGCCGCTCGCAGGCGGCGGGCATCGGGCTCGAGGAGGCCGGCGTCGAGATCACCGAGCGCGGCCACGTCGTCGTCGACGAGTTCCTGCGCACCGCCAACCCCAGGGTCTGGGCCGCCGGCGACTGCATCGGCGGTCTCCAGCTCGCGCACCTCGCGTCGGCCGAGGCCGCCCGGGCGGTCGAGAACGCGATCGGCGGCGAGATGGTCGCCATGGACCGCACCGTCGTGCCGAGCTGCATCTACACCCACCCCGAGATCGCGACGGTCGGGCTGAACGCCGACGACGCGAAGGAGCAGGGGTACGAGGTGAGCCTGGGACAGGCGCGCTTCGGCGGGTCGGGGAAGGCCCTCGGCGAGGGCGAGCCCGACGGCTACGCCCAGCTGGTCGTGGACGCCGAGACCGGGCTCCTGCTGGGGGCCACGATCATGGGCGTGCACGCCGTCGAGATGATCCATGAGATCGGCGTCGCCATCGCGGAGGGGCTGACGGCGGCCGAGCTGGGCGAGATCATCCACGCCCACCCGACCGTCAGCGAGATGGTCATGGACGCCGCCCAGCAGGCGGTCGGCGTCGCCCCCTACCTCTCCTGATCCGCACGGCGCCGTGCTGCGGCGCATCGGCCCGGACGCGCTCCCGCCGCACGAGGCCGTCGCCCGGCCCATCGACCTGCTGAGGTCGATCCCGGCCGGCGGGCCGCCGGTCGCCTCGTGGTCGACCGTCACCGCGCCGTGCCTCGTCCTCGGTCGATCGGGCGCCGACACGGGGGCGATCGAGGCGGCCGCCCGCGCGGAGGGCCTGCCGGTGCTGCGGCGCTCGTCGGGCGGCGGGCCGGTGCTCTGGGACGCGGGCCTCCTGGCGCTGGACGTGGTCCTTCCGCGCGGCCACCGCCTGGAGGGCCGCGACGTCGTGGAGGGCTACCGCTGGCTGGGCGACGCGCTCGCGGGCGGGCTGCGCCTGCTCGGGGTCCCGGACGTCGAGGTGGTGCAGGTGCCGCGCGCCCGGGCCGCGGAGCCCCGGCCCGCCGACGTCGCCTGCTTCGGCGGGCTGTCGCCGTACGAGGTGCTCGCGGGCGGGCGCAAGGCCGTGGGGCTGTCCCAGGCGCGGCGGCGCCAGGGGACCCTGCTCCAGGCCGGCGTGCTGCTGGACCTCGACGCCGCCCGGCTCGCCCGCCTGCTCGGCGGCGGGGACCGGCTCGCCGCGGACCTGACCGCCGCCGCGGCCGGCCTGCGCGCGCACGTCCCCGGCGTCGAGCCGGACGACGTGGCGGCGGCGGTCAACCCCCTCCTGGCGTCCGCCGCCGGCTAGGGGCGGATCTCCTGGACGGCCCAGCCGTTGCCGTCCGGATCGCGGAAGAAGATGAACCGGTAGCCCACGGAGCCGGGAGGCCCCAGCTCCTGGATCTCGCCCACCTCCACGCCGCGGCCGGCGAGGTCCGCCACCGCCGCGTCCATGTCCGTCACCACGAGCTGCAGCCCCTTCAGCGAGCCGGGCTCCATCTCGGCCAGCCCGGTGCCGATGACGATCGAGCAGGCCGACCCGCGAGGCGTGAGCTGGACGACGCGGACGCCCTCGGCGGGCTCGGAGTCGTGATCGAGGACGAAGCCCATCCGGTCGGTGTAGAAGGCCTTGGCGCGGTCCACGTCGGCGACGGGCACCACGACGACCTCCAGCCGGTAGTCGAGCGAGGCCGCCGTCATGCCAGGTGCTCGCCGAGGCGGTCGAGGGTGCTCGCCAGCCCGGCCTCGGCCTGGGCGCGCATCTCGTCGGTCGTGCGGATCGTCGAGCGGAGCACCATCTCGGTGCGGCCGTCGCCGAGGTCGGTGAGCGTGACGACGCTGGTCGCGCCGTCGTGCCAGGCGCCCTCGGCGGGCTCCTCCAGCACCAGCCGCTCCGGCTCGACCACCTCACGGTAGACACCCGCGATGGACATCTCGCTGCCGTCCTCGCCGGAGACCGAGGTCACGCGGAACGCGCCGCCGGGCCGGACGTCCATCGTGAGCCCGGCCAGTGGGGTGCTCCAGCCCTCCCGGGCCCCCCACCATTGCGCGAGACGCTCCGGCTCGGTCCACGCCCTCCACACCAGCTCGCGGGGCGCGTCGTAGACGCGGGCGATCGTGATCTCCCGCGCGGCGACGGTCTCAGTCATGGCTCGGTCCCTCCTGGATCTCGCGCAGGTGGTCGCCGAGGCGGTCGAAGCTCCCCTCCCAGAACCCCCGGTAGCCGGCCAGCCAGTCGGCGGCCTCCTTGAGCGCCTCCCCCTGCAGGCGGGACGGCCGGAGCTGCGCGGTGCGGCCGCGCGCGATGAGGCCGGCCCGCTCGAGCACCTTGAGGTGCTTCGAGACGGCCTGCAGGGTGATGGGGAACGGCTCCGCCAGCTGGTTCACCGTCGCCTCGCCCTCCGCGAGCCGCGCCAGGATCGCGCGGCGCGTCGGATCGGCGAGGGCGGCGAACGTGATGGTGAGCTGGTCGGCCGTCACGGCGTGATCACCTGCTTGGTTGATCAACTTATTGGTTGAACTCTACGCCGCAGACGCTCCCTGTCAAGCCGGGTCGGCCTCGGGCACGCGCTCCGGGCGCCGGAGGGTCACCGCCAGGAACCCGAGCGTGGCGGCGATGAGGGACACCGCGACCGCCGGCACGAAGCCCTCCAGGAGGTCCTCCGGGCTGCCGGTGGGCCCGGTGTAGGCGGCGTTGACGGCCGTCGTCACCGCCAGGACGAGGGCCCCGCCGAACTGGAACGAGGTGTTCAGGAGCCCGCCGGCGAGGCCCTGCTCCTCGGGGGCGATGCCGGTGGTCGCCGCGACGTTCAGCGGCCCGTAGGCGAGGGCGAAGCCCAGGCCGCCGAGCAGCATGGTGGGCAGGATCGCCGCCGCGTAGGCCGAGTTGACGCCGATCGGCAGGAACAGCGCGTACGCGGCGACGGTGGACAGCAGGCCGGCCGAGATCAGCGGGCCGGTGCCGATGCGCGTGATCGCCGGGCCGAGCCGGGGCGCGATCAGCGCCACCACGAGGCCGCCGGGCAGGATGGCCAGGCCGGTCTCGAGCGGCGACCAGCCGCGCGCCTGCTGCATGTAGAGCGTGGCGACGAACTGGAAGCCGACCCAGCCGCCGAACAGCGACATGGCGCCGACCCCGGCGCGCACCAGCCGGGCCGAGCGCAGGATGCCCAGGCGCACGAGCGGCTGGGCCGTGCGCCGCTCGACCGCGACGAAGCCGGCGAGCAGGGCGACGACCGCCGCCAGGGACCCCAGCGTGCGCGCCGACCCCCAGCCGGCGTCGGGGGCCTCCACGACGGTGAAGACCAGCAGGAGCATGCCCGCCGTCAGCAGGGCGGCCCCCGCGAGGTCGAAGGACCGGCGACCCGTCGCGGCCCGGCCGATGTCCGGCACGAGGGCGATCGCGGCGATCAGGGTCAGGACCGCCACCGGCACCGGCAGCAGGAGCGCCCAGCGCCAGCCGACCTCGGTCATGAGGCCGCCGAAGACGAGGCCGAGCGAGAACCCGGTCGCGCCGGTCGCGGTGTAGATCGAGATGGCCCGGTTGCGCAGGGACCCTTCTGCGAAGCTCGTGGTGATGATGGAGAGCCCCGCCGGAACGGTGAAGGCGGCGCTGACGCCCTTGATGAAGCGCGTGGCGATGAGCAGCCAGCCCTCGTCGACCAGCGCGCCCAGGCCCGAGGCGACCGCGAAGACGGCGAGGGCGATGAGGAAGACGCGTCGCCGCCCGAGCAGGTCGGCGGCGCGCCCGCCCAGCAGCAGGAAGCCGCCGAAGCCGAGCACGTAGGCGCTGATGACCCACTGCAGGGTGCCGGTTGACAGGTCGAGGTCGGCTCCGATCGACGGCAGGGCGACCCCCACCATCGAGACGTCGAGCGCGTCGAGGAAGAGCGCGCTGCAGAGCACGAGGAGGAGCCCCCAGGCGCGGGGGCCGAACCGGGCGGCGGCGGCCTCGCCCGTCGTTGCGAGTGCGGACACGAGCGGTGCTCCCTTGCGTCAGATGGGTCTGCGGAACCGAGGAGCGATGGCGGCCGCCGGTGCGATCCTCTATTGTTCGACGTGCACCGTACTTGTTTGTTCGACGAAGGTCAAACGATGCAACCGCCGGATCTTGTCACCGTGCTGCAGGCGCTCTCCGATCCGGTGCGGCTGGAGATCGTGCGCCAGCTCGCCGGCTGCGACGAGAGCTCCGGCCTGCCGTGCGGCAAGATCGAGCTCGAGGTGACCAAGTTGACCGCGAGCCACCACCTCAAGACCCTCCGCAACGCGGGCATCACCGCCGAGCGCGAGGAGGGGACGCGCAAGTACACCTGGCTGCGCAGGGCGGAGCTCGAGGAGCGTTACCCCGGCCTGCTCGACGCCGTCCTGCACGCCGCGAAGGCGGGGGCGCCGGTCAGCTGAGCGGCAGGGGTGGCTGCAGCAGGTGGCTGGAGCGCAGCACCTCGATCCTCGTCACCCACTTGACCCACGCGAAGCCCCGGTGGCCCGGCACCACGAGCCTCGCGGGCGCCCCGTGGCCGCGGCTGAGCGGCCGGCCGGCGACCGCGGTCGCCAGCAGCAGCCCGGCGGCGTGGTCGAGGTCGAAGCGGCGCCGGTAGCCGGTGGCCGAGTGCACCTCGACGCTGCTCGCGCCGGCGCGCACCCCCGCCAGGGCGAGCACCCGCTCCAGGCGCACGCCGGCCCAGGTCTGGCGCGTGTACCAGCCGCCGGTGCAGTCGAGGGTCGCCTCCTCGGACTCCTGCGGCAGGGCGCGAAGCTCCGCAAGCCGGAGCGCCACGGGGCGATCGACCGCCCCCTCGACGACCAGCCGCCAACCCTCGAGATCGATCGCGGGCGGGTCGTCGTTCAGCCAGCTCGTCACCGGGAAGCGGCCGCCGAGGCTCCCGGCCTCGTAGGAGCCCGTGTAGCGGCGGCGGCTGCCGGGCGTGCCGAGGAGGGCCTGGGCCGTCCGCTCGACCTGCCAGACGGCGAGGCCCGGCCACGGCGACCGCGGCCATCCGGAGCAGCGCCGCCCGGTCGGCTGCGCGCGGGACGCGCGCCACCCAGCGGCGGTCGAGGGCGTGCCAGCCGACCAGCGCCGCGAGGACCAGCGCGAGGTAGGCGTGCAGGTTGATCCCGCTGATCCCGAGCAGGACGTAGCGGCCGCCGACGATCCAGACCAGGCCGGTCGTCAGCACCGCCGCCAGCAGGAGGACCATCGCGGCCAGCGCCGCCCGGGCGGCGCCGAGGCCGGGGCGGCGCCGCACGGCGTCCCACACGACGGCCGCCTTGGAGAAGAGGACGACCAGGATCGCGTAGGCGCCGATCGCGTGGATCCAGATCGCGACGCGCACGCCCGCCGGCGGGGCGAGCAGGGAGGCGAGGCCGCTTCCGACCTGGACGGCCACCAGGCCCAGCAGCGCCAGGTTGGCCCACGGGTGCCTCACTTCTCCCAGGGTAGGGGACCCATGCGGAGGCAGGGACCGGGAGGGCCGCGTTTAATATCGCAGCGGTGGAGACCGCGGACGACCACCGGATCCGCCGGCGCGAGGAAACGCGGCGGCGCCTGCGCCGCCGGCGCCAGGCCGTGCTCGCCCTGCTCGCGCTGATGGTCGTCGCGGTCGTCACGACGGCGATGATGCGCGCGGGCTCGTCCGATGACGCCGAGGCGGGCGACGCCGGCGCCCAGGGTGCGCAGGGGGCCGCCGCGACGCCTCCCGCCCCCCCGGTCGCCGACGCCGAGCCGGTCCGGGTGACGGCGGTCGGCGACACGGTCATGGGCAGCCTGCCCTACGGCCTGCCGCCCGACGGCGGCGCCTCGTTCTTCGCCGAGGTCGACGACCTCCTGGCCGGCGACGTCGTGCTCGGGAACCTGGAGGGCACCCTCGCCACCGGCGGCGTCTCGAAGTGCGGCTCCGGCAGCCCCAACTGCTTCGCGTTCCGCACGCCGCCGTCCTACGCCCGCCACATCAAGGACGCCGGGTTCACCGTGATGAACCTGGCGAACAACCACGCCAACGACTTCGGCCCCTCGGCCCTGCGCGAGACCGTCGCGGCGCTGTCGCGCGTCGGGCTGCGCAGCACGGGCCGCAAGGGCACCGTCGCCGTGCAGAAGGCCGGCGGCCAGCGCGTGGCGATCCTCGGGTTCACCTCGTACGAGTACGCGGACCCGCTGCTGGACATCCCGCAGGCGCGCCGGCGGGTGCGGGAGGCGGCGCGGAAGGCCGAGATCGTGATCGTCACCTTCCACGGCGGGGCGGAGGGGAGCGACAAGACCCACGTCCCGCGGGGCGCCGAGTACTTCTTCGGCGAGAACCGCGGCGATCTGCGGGCCTTCTCCAAGGCGGTCGTCGACGCCGGCGCCGACCTCGTGATCGGGCACGGGCCGCACGTCCTGCGCGGCATGGAGGTCTACAAGGGCCGGCTGATCGCCTACAGCCTCGGCAACTTCGGCGGCTACGAGGTCTTCGGGCTGAGCCCGGTGACGGCGACCAGCATGGTGCTCAAGGTCACGCTGGAGCCCGACGGCCGCCTGCGCCGCGGGCGCATCCACCCCACCCAGCTGGTCGGCGCCGGCACCCCGGCGCCGGGCGGCAACGCGATCTCCATGGTGCGCGACCTGTCGCAGCAGGACTTCGGCGCGCGGGCCCCGCGCATCGGCGCGGGCGGCGTGATCACCCCTCCGCGGTCGGGCTGAGCGGGTAGCCGACGGGGGGCGTGCGCCCCTCGACGCCCACCACGAGCGCCGCCGGGCCGCCGGCCGCCCGGCGCCAGAGGTCGGCGAAGGCATCGGGCAGGTCGGCCCGCCGCTCGACCCTGGCCGCCGAGGCGCCGTAGCCCCGGCAGATCTCCTCGAGGCCGAGGGGCGGGTCCGTCAGCGCGAGCCCCGGCCAGGCGCCCTCCGGCCGGCCGGTGAGGCCCTCGAGGCCGGCGCGGAGGATCTCGTACCCGCCGTTGTCGGCGACGGCGAGGGCGAGGCCGAGCCCCTCGTGGGCGGCCGTCCACAGCGCCTGGGCGCCGAACAGGAGGCCGCCGTCGCCCTGCAGGGCCATGACGCGCCGGCCGGGATCGGCGAGCTTGGCGCCGACGGCCGCGGGGAGGCCCCAGCCGAGGGCGCTCCCGCGGTGGGCGAGCCACGTCGCCGGCGTGCGGCGGCGAGATCACCGACCGCAGCGCCCGGGCCGAGGTGAGCGCCTCCTCGACGACGAGATCGCGCGGGCCGGCCGCGGCGGCGACGGCCTGGGCGAACGCGGAGGGGCTCACCCGCTCCCCGGCCGCGGCGCGGACGACGCGGGCGCGGGCGAGGCGGCGGGCATCGGCCGCCGCGGCGGCCTCCTCGCGGCCCGGCGGGCGACGGCCTCGGGCGGCGGCGGGCCGAGCCGGTCGAGCAACCCCAGCAGGCCCAGCCCGGGGTCCCCGACGAGGCCGACGGCGGGGGCGTGGACCTTGCCGACCTCGCGCGGGTCGGCCTCCAGGTGGACGAGCGCGACCTCGGGCGGCAGGGCCTCGCCCGGCCCCGGGCCGAAGAGGCGGAACACGGGCATCCCCACGGCGAGGACGACGTCGTGGCCGGCGAGCAGCGGCCCGATCTCGGCCGCGAACGGGGGCAGCGGCCCACGCCAGAGCGGGTGGTCGGTGGGCAGCGGGACCGTCGCCGGGAGGGGCTCGCCGCGGATCGGCGCGCCGAGGCGCTCGGCGAGCGCCGCGAGCGCCGCTCCCGCGCCCGCGTGGGCCACCGCGTCGCCGGCCAGCACGGCGGGCGCGCGCGCGGCGGCGAGCAGGGCGGCTCCGCGGTCGAGGGCCGCGGCGTCAGGAGCCGTCGGCGGCGGGGGCGCGACGCGCGCGTGCGGCGCCGGCGCGGGCCCGAGCTGGACGTCCACCGGCAGGCTCAGCACGACGGGGCCGCGCGGCGGCGCCAGCGCGGTCGCGATCGCCTCGGTCGTCAGCCGCGGCAGCTCCTCGGGCCGGCGCACCTCCCACGCGCCCTTCGCGAGCGGCCGCGCCATGCCGACGACGTCGCCCCCCAGGAAGGGATCGCCGGGCAGCAGGGACTGCTCCTGCTGGCCGACGGTCACGATCAGCGGCACCCGGCAGCGCGCGGCGTTGAGGATCCCGGACATCGCGTTCGCCAGGCCCGGCTGGACGTGCACGTTCACGGCCGCGGGCCCGCCCGTCGCCTGGGCGTAGCCGTCGGCCATCCCCACGGCGGCCGCCTCGTGGAGGGCGAGCACGTACCGCACGCGGTCCTGGCGGCCGAGCGCGTCGGTCAGCGGCAGCTCGGTGGAGCCGGGGTTGCCGAACAGCACCGGGATCCCCTGCTCGGCCAGGGCCGCGAGCAGCCAGTCGGCCCCGTTCGCCGCGCTCACCGTCGGGTCAAGCGAGGGGCGCCATGTGTCAGGCCGGCGTCCTTGAGCTGCTCCCAGTAGAGCTCGGCCTGTTCGCGCGGGCCGCTCCAGACCAGCGCCTCGCCGGCGGAGTGGATCTTGTGCGCCAGCGCCATCCCCTTCTCGAAGTCGATCCCGGGAATGAAGCGCGCGAGGGTGCGCGCCACGTGATCGAAGCGTGTTGTGGTCGTCGTTGAGGACGATCACGTGGCAGGGCTCGCCGTGCCCGCTCTCGGGTCCGGTGCGCTCGGTGACCGGCTTGACGGGGGCCTCGGTGCCCACGGCACAAGGATACCCCGGCCCCCCGGGGCCTGCGATCCGGCGCTACCCGGTGACCGGCGGGATGACCCTGCGCTGGGCGAGGACCCGCGTGTCGGCGTTGTCCCGCGCGAGGTCGGCGTTCACGGCGCTCGCCAGGACCAGGTTGCGCTTGAGCCCCGGGCTCCCGGCCTGACACGGACGTTCCGCGACGGTGCGCTTCGCTCCCGGGGCCAGCGTCCCCAGGTTCCACTAGGCGTTCCCGCGGGCCACCCGGGCCCGGCGCCCCCGTGGATTGGAGCCCGCCACGTAGGGCGGCCGGCGGCACGTCGGCCATGGTCACGTCCTGCGCGGCGACCGACCCCACGTTGGTCACGGTCAGCTCGAACGCCACCCTTCGCCCACCAGGCGACCGCGGAGCCGTCTTGACGACGCGGACTGAGTCCTGGACGGCGGCCCCGGCGGCGCCGGCGGCGTGTCGTTCCGGTTGTCGCGGAAGGTGCAGACCGTCGAGGTCCGCAGGCTGTTGGTGTCGTCGCCGTCGCACCGGCGACCGTTCCGGCCGGGGTGCTGCACGTCGCGCCCGTCAGCGACCAGTTCGCCGGGACGGCCCGGTCACGCTGTAGGCGCCGAGAGCGAGCGCGGTGATGTGCGCAGGACGATCCGCCCTTGCCGGTGTCCACGAGCGAGCACGGACCGGAAGGGCCCCGTGCCCGTGAACCCGAACGCCTGGGCTGGTCGGCGTGGCCTGCTTCTCGATCTCGATCGTGCCCGGCAGGATCCGGTGGCGCACGTGCACTTGACGTGCTCGTTGGGTTCGAGGGTGAAGGTCCCGACCGGCCCCGGGGCATCGCCCGGGTCCTCCGGCGCACTCCGCGCAGGCCGCGGATCTCGCATTTCGTCGACGCCCACGTATCCGTCTTTGACCACCTCATCGAGCCTGACCGTGCTGCTCACCGTGGGGTCACCCGGCCTCCACTGGAAGCCTGCGACGCCGTCCTTGTCGGTGATCCCCGTCCGCTGGCCCTCCGGGTCGGCGGCCCCGGGGAGATCCACCTGTAGCCGCCCTTCGAGGTCGTGACGCCGGCGCGGAAGGCCCAGCCCGGGTCGGGCCGGAAGACGCCGTCGCCCTCGTTGACCAGCTTGGCGACCGTCACCGACCCCTTGCACATCCCGGTGGCGATTCCCTCAGCGCAGCCGGCAGTTCGGCGATGTTGTTCACAACGCCGTAGTCGGCCTGCCCGAAGCCCGTCTGCGGGAACTTCTTGGTCCCCGACACCGCCGTGAGGCGCTCCTGGCTCTCGGTATCCGTCACGGCAGCGCCGACGCCGAGGGCGAGGCGTGCGCCCTTCTCCTTGACAGGTCGGCCTGGTTAACCGCACCCGCATGACGGTGACGTTGCCGTCGGGGGTCAGAACCCTCTCTCCCAAGGGAGTGTTGTATGTGTTGGGGTCGCCGTCGGTGATGAACATGACCAGGTCGGCGACGGGCCCTCCGGGCTTGGCGTTGGCCTCCCTGACCCGCTGGAACGCCGCCTCCAGTTCGTGGTGCCACCCGCGTGGTACGAGTCGAGATATGTCTTGAAGACGCCAGCGATCCGGGGCGTTCACAGGGGTGAAGGGCACCGTCTGCGGCCGCTCGCGTCGAGCCATGATCGACCTCCGTCCCGTGCCGACCGCAAGGAACCCCTTGGCCTCGCACCACCGCGGCGCCGTCCCCGCCGACGTGCCGGGCTGACGAGGACCAGCATCACGTCCATCCCGCAGCGCGCCGGCAGCCTCGGGTTGGTGCGGGCGGGGTCACGCGCAACCCGTTGGAGACGGTCACTTCGGCGAGCGGTTCGGAGGGATCGCTGCAGGAGGAGGAGGCGTCGACGATGAACGTGGCGCTCATCGCCTGGCGCACCCGGCACGGTCACGAAGAAGGTCTCCGGAATTGGACGTTGGGGGAGTCGCGTGGGGGGTTGTTGGGGGTGTTGAAGCAGTGGCTCTGGCTCCCGAAGACCACCCTCGTCGTTCTCCAGCTTTCGCCGGGCCGGGCGTCGCCGTCACGGAGGCGAGCAGGACGCCGGCGGGCGGGCTCGAGGTGCTCGTCGTCCCGTCGAGCTTCGTGTCGTCGATCGTCGCGCCCGCGGCTAGGCCCTGCCATGCCGCGAAGCCGCGCGTGGGCCGCGATCGCGATCACCGCCCGGATCCGGCGGAGGCCCTGGGCATCAGGGGAGAACGTGACCGACGCCACGAGCGTTGGCCACCTTCGCCGGCGAAACGGCCGTTTCAGGCTCCTGGGGCGGCCGGCAGCCGAGGGTTGACCGCGCGCCTACCCGGTGACCGGCGGGATGACCCTGCGCTGGGCGATGAAGCGCACCCGCGTGTCGGCGGAAGCGGTGACCGTTTCGGCGTTGGTCGCGCTCGCGAAGACCCAGTTCCGCTTCTTGCCGGGGGTGGCGCTGGCGAGGAGCACCGAGCCGCTGACCGTGCGGCTCGCTCCCGGCGCCAGCGTCCCGATGTTCCAGGTCGCGCTGCCGCCCGCCACCTGTGCCTTGGACGTGCTCCGGAGACTGCCGCGGCGGAGCACGACCGAGCCGGGTGGGACGTCACGCAGTTGGACGTTCTCCGCCGGGATCGGGCCCACGTTGGTGACGGTCAGCGAGAAGAAGATGCGTTGCGCGGCGCGGGCCGTCGGGGACAGCGTCTTCTCGACCTCGAGCTGAGTGGACGGCGGAGGTGCCGGAGGTGCCGGAGGGACCGTGGGGTCGGGCGGCGGCGGCGTGTCGTTGCGCGTGTTGCGGAAGGTGCAAACCGTCGAGCTCCCGCCACTGACGGCGATCGTCGCCGTCGCGCCGGCGACCGTTCCGGCCGGGGTGCTGCAGGTCGCGCCCGTCAGCGACCAGTTGGCCGGGACGGACTCGGTCACGCTGTAGTTGCCCGGCGCGAGCCCGGTGAAGGTGCGCGAGGACGATCCGCCCGTGCCCTTGTCGACGAGCGAGAAGGAGCCCAGCGGCCCCGTGCCGGTGAAGGCGAAGGCCTGAGAGCCGGTGGGCGTGGCCTGCTTCTCGATCTCGATCGTTCCCGGCAGGATCTGGTTGACCACCACGCACTTGGCGTACTGGTTGGGGCCGATCTCGCCGGTCTCGATCGGCCCGGGTGTGGTCCTGCTGCGGTGGTCCTGCGCGTCGCCACGCCGAGGTTGAAGACCTTGCAGCTCGGAGCTCACGAACTCGTAGCCGGGGTTGACCTGCTCAGAGGCCGTGAACGTGCTTTTCGCCGTGGGGTCGGTTGGCTTCCACTGGAAGGCGGCGATGCCGTCCTTGTCGGTGGTCGCCTCCACCTCACCCGTATCGGGCGGCGGCGCCGGAGCGACCCACTTGTAGCTGTCCTTCGTGGCCTTCGTGGTCTCGACGTTGCCGCTGAAGGTCCAGCCCTGGTCGCGAACGGGCTTTCCGTCGCCCTCGTCCACCAGCTTCGTGATCGTCACCGATCCCTTGCACATCTGGGTGGCGAACTCCTTCAGCGCGCTCGTCCAGGTCGCCGAAGTTGGTCACGAGTGTGTAGTCGGCCTTGCCGAACGTGCACCCCGGGGTACTTCTGGGTGCCCGACACCGCCGTCAGGCGGGCTTCGCTCTGCTGGGTTGCTCACAGCGGCGCCGACGCCGAGGGCGAAGACGTGGCTGTCGAAATCCTTGGGGTCCTTGGGGGGGACACGGCCGGTTTCTTGACCAGGTCGGCCTGGGTGACCGAGCTGCCTCATGACTTCGACGTTGCCGTCGGGGGTCAGACGGGTCGTCCCGGTCCCGTCCTCCTGGTTGATCGTGTTGGGGTCCCCGTCGGTGATGAACATCACCAGGTCGGCGACGGGTCCTCCGGACTTTGCGTTGGCCTCGACGGCGCGCTTGAACGCGTCCTCCCAGTTCGTCGTGCCGTCCGCGCTGATACGACGTTGAGGTACGTCCCGAAGAGGCCGGTCTCGGCGATGCTGGCGGCGGTGACGAGCGTGTACGGGACCGCGAGGGGGTTGCTCGCCGTGGCGTCGAAGTCAACGATCGCCACCTGCGAGCCCGTCCCCGCGAGCGCCGTGAGGAATCCCCTCGCGGCGTTCGTCACGTTCGTGGCGTTGTCCCCGATCGAGCCGGAGCTGTCGAGGATCAGCATCACGTTTGACCCCGCAGCGCGCCGGCAGGTCCGGGTTCGCCGCCGGTGCGGTCACGCTCAGCCCCTGAGTGAGCGTGAACCCCCCCGGGACGCTGGGCGGTGCAGTCGCTGCCGCTGTGTGCGAAGAACGTGACGTGGTAGTCGCCCGGCGGGCCGGGCGCCGTCACGTTGAAGCTCACCGTCGGGGTGCTGCCGCCCATTTCGCCGAAGTAGTTGTCGGTGTTGACGCAACGGGTCGTGACAACGTCGGAGGCGACGTTACGGAAGTTCACCTGCGTCCTGTTCCAGCTCTCGGCGAAGGCCAGCTTCACCGTCGCCGTGGCGGGCAGGACGCTGCCGCCCGGACTCGAGGTGCTCGTAACGTCGCCGACGCCGGCGCCCTCGAGCGTCGCCCCCGTGACCTCCGCGCCCGCGGCCACCCCCTGCCACGCCGCGAGCGCGGCGACGAAGGCCGCGAGGGCGAGAACCACCCGGGTCCGTCGGGCGAGGGCGGGCATCGGCGGAGAACGTAACCGATGACACGAGCGAGCGCCACCCCACCCGGTGAAACCGCTATTGCATGCCGTTGCGCGGCCGCTCAGCCGAGGCTGATCATCACGTGCTTGAGCTCGGTGTAGTGCTCCAGGGAGTGGGCCGACATGTCCTTGCCCATGCCGGACTGCTTGAAGCCGCCGTGGGGCATCTCGGCGACGAGGGGGCCGTGGTCGTTGACCCAGACCGTGCCGAACCGCAGGGCGTTCGCGACGCGGTGGGCGCGGCCGACGTCGCCGGTCCACACCGAGGCCGACAGGCCGTAGTTGACGCCGTTGGCCCAGGCGATCGCCTCGTCCTCGTCGGAGAAGCGCTGGACCGTCACCACCGGCCCGAAGACCTCCCGCTGGGCGATCTCGGAGTCCTGGGCGACGTCCGCCACGACGCTCGGCCGGTAGTAGAAGCCCGGCCCGTCGCCCGGCTCGCCGCCGGTCACGACCCGCGCCCCGGCGCCGGCGGCGCGGTCGACGAACCCGGCCACGCGCTCGCGCTGGTCGGCCGAGATCAGCGGCCCGAGCTCGGTGGCCTCGTCGGCCGGGCTGCCCATGACGAGGCTGGAGGCGGCCTCCGCGATGCCGTCGACCACGTCGCCGTAGACCCCGGGCCCGGCGATCACGCGCGTCGAGGCGGTGCAGTCCTGGCCGGCGTTGAAGTAGCCGAAGAGCTTCACGGCGGCGACGGCCGCGTCGAGGTCGGCGTCGTCGAAGACCACCACCGGGGCCTTGCCGCCCAGCTCCAGGTGGACCCGCTTGAGCGAGTCGGCCGCGGCGCGCATGACCGCCTTGCCGGTGCCGACCTCGCCGGTGAGCGAGACGATCGCGACCTCGGGATGGCCCGAGAGCGCCGCGCCGGCGCTCTCGCCCTGGCCGGTGACGACGTTGAGCACCCCCGGCGGCAGCAGGTCGGCCGCCAGCTCGGCCAGGCGCAGGGCGGTGAGCGGGCGTCAGCTCGGACGGCTTCAGCACCACCGTGTTGCCGGCCGCCAGGGCGGGCCCGATCTTCCAGATCGCCATCATCAGCGGGTAGTTCCACGGCGCGATCGAGGCCACGACGCCGAGCGGCTCGCGGCGCAGGATCGAGGTGTAGCCGGCCATGTACTCGCCGCTGGCCTGCGCCGTCGCCGTGCGGGCGGCGCCGGCGAAGAAGCGCAGGTTGTCGATGTCGAACTCGATCTCCTCCGGGACGGCGGCGATCGGCTTGCCGACGTTGCGGCTCTCGAGGGCCACGAGCTCGTCGGCGTGCTCCTCCATCCGGTCGGCGAGCCGCCAGAGGGCCGTCGCCCGCTCCGCGGGGGTCGTCGCCGCCCAGGCCGGGAAGGCCGCCGCCGCCGCCGCGACCGCCCGGTCCACGTCGGCCGGCGACGAGGACGCCACCTCGGCGATCGTCTCGCCGGTCGCCGGGTCGAGCACCGCGTCGACGGCGCCGTCGGCGCCCTCCCGCCACTCGCCGCCGATGAAGTTCCCCCGGGTCTCGGTGGTCACGGCCCGCCCCCTCGCGTCGACGCCTGGGCGCCTATCCTGGCGCCGCGCCGCACCGGCTGGCAAGCGCCGCCCCTCCGGTGGTCGACAGCGGTTCGCCCGCTCATCTATGTTGGCCCCACTGCCCTGCGGCGGGAGGGGGCGTCATGGAAGGTGGGGCGTCGCGGGAGGAGCCGCCCGACGGGGGCCTGACGGAGGCCTTCGTGGAGCGGTGGCGGAGCGCCGCCTACAACTGCTTCAGCTCGGGGCACAAGTTCTGCCGCGAGGTGTGCCCCGTGATGCAGGTCACCCGCGACGAGGCGCACACGCCCACGGCCTTCCACGCGAACGTGGTGGGCATGGAGCAGGGCATGCTCGGGGTCGAGGACGTCGCCCGCGACTACGTCCACTGCACCCAGTGCGGGGCCTGCGAGCTGCGCTGCCCGAACACCCTCTTCACCGGGGACTTCTACCGCTTCCGCACGCGCACGGTGGACCTGGTGAAGGCGATGCGCGGGCTGGCGGTCGACGCCGGGATCCACCAGCCGGGCTGGCAGGAGTGGAACCGGCTCACCGACGAGCGCCGCCACGAGCCGGTGCTGAACGGCACGCCGGTCGACCAGGCCCATGTGGCCGACTGGGCCGACGGCCTCGGTCTGCCCGTGGGCGGCGAGACCGTGCTCTTCTGCGACTGCGAGGCCGCCTTCCACCGCACCTCCATGCCGCGCGCGCTCGCCCGCATCCTGGCCGGCCGCCGGCGTGGAGTTCGGCCTCATGCGCGAGCAGTGGTGCTGCGGCGGCCCGGCGGCCGAGATGGGCTACGTGGAGCAGGCGCGGCGCTTCGCCGAGCACAACGTCGCCGACTGGCGCGCGAGCGGCACCAGGCGGATCATCGTCATCGACCCCCACGACTACATCTCCTTCACCGAGGACTACCCCCGGTTCTTCGGCGACGACCTCGACTTCGAGTTCGTGCTGGCGGTGGAGCTGGTGGCCGAGCTGGTGCGCGAGGGGCGCCTGGCGCTGACGGTGCCGATCGAGCGGGTCGTCACCTACCACGACGCCTGCCGGCTCAACAAGCGCAAGGGCATCCACGCGGCGCCCCGCGAGATCCTGCGGGCGATCCCGGGCCTGACCTTCAGGGACGTGGACCACGTCACCCAGTGGTCCTACTGCTCCGGGGCCGGGGCCGGGCTCGGCATCGAGCGGCCCGACCTCACCGCCGAGATCAGCCGCAGGCGCCTGGAGCGCGCCGCGGCCCTCGAGGTGGACACGCTGGTGAGCGCGTGCGTCTGGTCCGAGCGACCCCTGTCCGAGGCCGGCGCCGGGCGCGCCGAGCCGATCGCCGTGATGGACCTGATGGAGCTCGTCGCCGAGTCGGCGGGCCTGGGCGAGGAGTCCCCGTGAGCGCGGTCGCGCTCTCCGACTCGGTCCTCGACGAGCTGGTCGGGATCGTCGGGGCCGAGGGCGTCTTCGCCGGCATCTCGGCGCGGATCAACCGGGCCCGCGTCCCCGCGCCGTTCCCGGTGCACCGCTGGAGGGAGCACGTCCCGGACGTCGTGGTGCTGCCCACGACCGCCGAGCAGGTCTCGGAGGTCGTGAAGCTGGCCAACCGCCGCCGCATCCCCGTGGTGCCGCGGGCCGGCGGGACGGGCCTCACCGACGGCGCCGTGCCGCTGCGGGGCGGGATCCTCGTCGACGTCAAGCTGATGAACAAGATCGTCGAGATCGACGTCGAGGACCGCACCGTCACGGTGCAGCCCGGCATCAACATGCTGAAGCTCTCCGAGGAGCTGCGGCCGCTCGGCTTCATCTATCCCGACGACCCGGCCTCGTACCCCTGCTCCCTGGTGGGCGGGCGCATCGGCACCAACGGCTGGTCGCTGATCGGCGGGCGCTACGGCCACACCCGCGACCTGGTCATCAGCTTCCAGATGGTGCTGCCCACCGGCGAGATCATCGAGGTCGGCGACGGCGGCGGGCGCAAGATCCGCAAGTCGTCGAGCGGCTACCAGCTCAAGCACCTCTTCATGGGCCACCAGGGGACGCTGGGCATCGTCACCGAGGCCACGCTCGAGCTGGTGACGCGCCCCGAGGCCGAGTTCGCCGCCTTCTTCTCCTACCCCGACTACGAGACCGCCTGGCGCTCCACCGGGGCCCTCGCGCGCTCGGGGCTCGCCACGCTGGCCGGCGTCGTGCTGTTCGACGAGTGGAAGATCGACTACCTGCGCCGCGACGACGAGGCCTACATCCCCCAGCCGCCGGAGGTGAGGGCGGTGGTCGCGACGGCGATGTACGGGGCCGCCGACGAGGTGCGGCCCGCGGCCAAGCGCCTGCTGAAGATCGGCCTGGAGAGCGGCGGCGCCTACCTGGGCGACGAGATCTCCCAGGGCGACTGGGCCTCGCGCCACGACCGCTACGCCACGCCGCTGCACGGCCGCGTGCGCAGCGGCCAGGTGGTGCCGATGAGCTGGCACTGCGAGGACGCGTCGATCAACTTCAGCGCCCTGCCGGCGGTGCGGGAGGAGTGGCACGCCATCGTCGAGGGCCTGCGCGAGCGCCACGACATGTTCGACGACTGGGGCATGTTCGCGTACACGAACGGGGCCTACAAACCCTGGGGCGACTACCTCACCGAGATCGACGTGGGCATCTGGGAGGAGCGCTGGGACGAGGACTCCTGGGCGGCGTGGGTCGAGGCCAAGCGCGAGATCGCGGCCGTCGCGCTGCGCCACGGGGGATCCATCACCGCCTGCCACGGGTCCTGCCGCGAGGGCGAGGTCGACCTGGTCCCGCTCGAGCTCGGGGGCGGGTTCGAGGTCATGAAGAAGATCAAGCGCGCGCTCGACCCCAACAACGTCATGAACCCCGGCAAGTACCTGCTCGACCAGGCGTACGAGGAGGACGCGTGATCGGCTTCCGCCTGGCGGCGCAGCGCCCGCCCGAGGAGCGGCGGGTGACCGACGTCGTCGTCATGCGCTTCGACCACGTCTACGAGGTCGATCCGGCGCTCATGACCGAGCACGTGCGTCAGCAGGAGATCCCGGCCTGGGACACCAGGCGGATCGTGGACAGCCGCTGGGAGCACCTCGCCTGGATGCACGACCACTTCGCCGACTCGGTGGTCTCGGGCGAGGAGCTCATCAAGGAGCTCGAGGCCGAGGGCTAGGCCCGGGCGACAATCGGAGGTGGCGGGATGAAGTTCAGCTACGTGACGCTCCCCGACTATCCGCTCACGGACTCGATCGAGATGATCAAGACCGCGGACGAGCTGGGGTTCTACGCGTGCTACTCGGTCGATGAGACCTGGCACAAGGACATGTACGTCCTCTTCGCCGCCGCGGCGGACAAGACCGAAGAACATCCGCTTCGGCCCCAACCTCGCGCCGATCGGCCTGCAGGGAGCCGACGCTGATCTGCCAGGCGCTCGCCACGCTCGACGAGCTCACCGGCGGGCGCGTGGAGTGCGTCTACTCGATCGGGAACTTCGGCCTCCTGGCCCAGTACGGCATGGACTGGACGCAAGATGAACTCGTTCTCGCGGGTCAAGGAGGCGCACCACGTGATGCGCACCTTCCTCGACGACGGGGCCATCACCTTCGACGGCGACTACTACAAGTACGCCGGGCTGTTCACGCTGGCGCGGCCGGTGCAGGAGCGCCTGCCGATCATCATCGGCGCCATGCGCGGGCCGAAGTCGTTCGAGCTGGCCGGCGAGGTCTCCGACGGCGTCCACCACGCCCTGAGCTACTCGAAGGAGGCCTACGAGTACCTCGTGGAGCACACGGCGGCGGGCGCCAAGAAGGCCGGCCGCGACGTCGCGCGACCTCGACATCGGCGCCTGGCTGGCCTTCACGGTCGGGCCCGACTCGGCCGAGGCCAAGCGCGCCGCCGGCAGCCTGGTGGTCTTCTACGTCTCGGCGATGCCGCGCGAGCAGATCGAGCGCCACGGGATCGACCTCGACAGCCTCGCCCCGGTCCTCGAGCGATGGGCGCTGGCGACATCGCCGGTGCCATCGACGCCCTGCCGGACGGGGTGGCCGAGGCAGCTCTCGGTCGCCGGGACCCCGGAGGAGTGCGTCGCCAAGATCGCGCACGATCGCCGACACCGGCGTCAACCACATGATCCTCTGCGTGACCGACTCCGATCCTCGTGAAGACCTTCACCGGCCGCGACGTGGACGTCCCCGACGTCCAGGGCCAGCTCAAGATGATCGCCGACGAGATCATGCCGGCGTTCAACTGAGGTTCGCCATCTGGAAAGGAGGCCACCATGGCCATCGGGGTCATCTGGAGCCCGCCGATCGACGCCGCGACCTACGACGCGATCAAGGAGCGCGTGATGCAGGCGGCCGTGGACCGGGGTAGCCGCTTCCACGCCGCCGGCGAGTCGCCGTCGGGTTGGCGCATCATCGAGGTCTGGGACTCCAGGGAGGGGCTCGAGGCCTTCATCCGCGACGCCCTCGAGCCCGCCGTCCAGGAGGTCAGCGCGGGCCAGGCACCGCCGATGGCGGAGCCGGAGGTCTTCGAGGTGTACTTCGAGGCGGCGCCGTAGCCGTCAGGTGCAGCCGTACGCGGCCGATGCCTCCTCGAGCACCGGCCGCAGCACCGCCCCGATCTCCTCGAACTCCTCCGGGCCCGCGATGCACGGCGGCGCGATCTGGATGGCCGGCGCGCCCCGGTTGTCGGCGCGCGAGATCAGCCCGCGCCGGAACATGGCCGGGGTCAGCTCGGCGCAGAGCCGGTCGGCGTCGGCCTTGGCGAAGCGCCCCTTGGTGGCCTGGTCCCTCACCAGCTCGATCCCCTGGAAGTAGCCGGCGCCGCGGACGTCGCCGACGATCGGGATGTCGCGCAGGCCCTCGAGCGTCTCGCGCAGCAGGGGCTCGTTCGCGCGCACGTTGTCGTTGACGTTCTCGCGCTCCATGGCGTCGATGGTCGCCAGGGCGATGGCGCAGCTCATCGGGTGGCCGCCGAAGGTGAACCCGTGCATGAACGGCGGCCCGCCGTCGCTGAAGGGCTCCGCGACCCGGCCCGAGACGATCACCGCCCCCATGGCGGCGTACGCGCCGGCGAGGCCCTTCGCGGTCGTGATCAGGTCCGGCCGGTAGTCGTAGCGCTGGGAGCCGAACCACTCGCCGATCCGGCCCCAGGAGCAGATGACCTCGTCCGAGATCATCAGGACGTCGTACTCGTCGCAGATCTCCCGCACGCGCTCGAAGTAGCCCGGGGGCGCGGGGATGCACCCGCCGCCGTTCTGGACCGGCTCGATGATCACCGCGGCCACGGTGTCGGGCCCCTCGAACAGGATCCGCTCCTCGATCGCCTCGGCGTACTCGTCGGGCGAGTGGCCCTCGGGCAGGCGGTAGACGTTGGTCGCCGGGACGTGGCAGGCGCCCGGGGCCATCGGCTCGTAGGCCTCGCGGAGGAAGGTGAGCCCGGTGGCCGCCATGGCCCCGTAGGTGGTCCCGTGGTACGACATCGTGCGCGCGATGAACTTGGTCTTGGTGGGCGTGCCCGCCAGGCGGTGGTAGTGGCGCACGAGCTTCAGCGCCGAGTCGACCGACTCGCTCCCGCCGCTCGTGAGGAACACGCGGTCGAGGCCCTCCGGCGCGAGCCCGGCGATCCGGCTCGCCAGCTCGATCGAGCGCGGGTGCGGGTAGGCCCAGGTCGTGAAGAACCCGAGCTCCTTGGCCTGGTCGGCCCCTGCCTGCGCGATGTCCGCCCGCCCGTGGCCGATGTTGTTGCAGAAGAGCGCGGACAGGCCGTCGAGGTAGCGGTTGCCCCGGTCGTCCCAGACGTGGCAGCCCTCGCCGCGCACGATGATCGGGACCTCGCGGTCCACGCTGGCGGGCGCGAAATGCCGCCACAGATGCGCCCTTGCGTGCTCGTGCAACCACTCGCGATCGTGGGGCGCCGTCGCCACGCGCGCCACGCTATCAGCCGCCCGGGGGCGAGCCCTCCCACGCCCTCCACTCGGACCACGTCGACCGCGACCACGGGCCCGGCGCGGCGGCTCGCGCCGGTACTGGGGGTACTTCTCCGCGAGGCCGCCATCGCCCGCCGCGACTCCTCGCCGTCCTCGAGCACGCGGGCCGGGCCGCGAAGGCGCACCCACCAGAGGGCGGACCAGTCCTCCTCGTAGTGGTTGACGAGCACGGTGGCCCAGCCGCCGCTCGCGCAGGTTGCGCAGCCGCCGGAGGTCGCGCGACCGCTTGGGCTTCTGGTCGACCGCGCTGTAGAGGACGCCCCCCTCCAGCGCGAAGCAGATCGGCACGAGGTGCGGCCGCCCGTCCGGGTCGATCGTCGCGAGCCGGGCGACGCGGGCCTCGCCGGACCCGCCGCGCGAGGTCCGGCTCGAGCACGCCGCCAGTGTGGCAGGCCCACTCCGGCCGACCCAGCCACGGCGAGCCGCGGCGGTGCGGCGGTCAGCGCGGGGCGTGCCAGATCTCGCCGAGTGGCCCGCCGGATCCGTGGACCGGATCGGCGTCCGGCAGCGGAACGCCCGCGATGTTCGCGAGCACCTCATCCCGCTCGGCCGGATCGCCGCGCCGCAGATCCCACCGCATCCCCTTCGGGTAGGCGCCCACCACCAGCAGGTCCTCGCTCGAGCCCACGTTGCAGTGACCCGTGCCGGCGGGTAGGACGAGGACGTCGCCGCGCACGACCTCGAAGCGGCGCCCGCGCGGGCCGCCGAGGACGACGGCGGCGGTGCCGGCCACGATGCCGAGCACCTCGTGCGCGGTGGAGTGGAAGTGGTGGAACGGGAAGATCCCGTTCGCCCAGGCGCCGAGCCAGCCGTTGCGGGCGAACAGCTCCCCGCACTCGCTCGCGCCGCGCGCCCCCTCGACCTCGTGGTAGACGAGCACCGGCAGCCGGGAGTTCGGGATTCCGCCGGCATCCTCGAAGCTGTGCGTCTCGGGCTGCGTCGCCGTCCAGTCTGCCAGGCGACGGCGTGGGTCAGGAAGGCCCGCCGCCCGCCCCCGCCGGTACCATCGACGGGTGAGCACGACGACCGCCTCGGAGAGCCCGGCGCTCGCGCCGTTCCACCCGCTGGTGCGCGAGTGGTTCACGCGGGCCTTTCCGGCCCCCACGCCGGCTCAGGAGCGCGGCTGGCCGGCGATCGCCGCCGGGCAGAGCAGCCTGATCCTCGCGCCCACCGGCTCCGGGAAGACGCTGGCGGCGTTCCTGTGGGCGCTCAACGGGCTGGTCGCGGACCGGCTGGAGGGGCGGCCGGCCTCCCGCGTGCTCTACCTCTCCCCCCTCAAGGCGCTCAACTACGACGTCGAGCGCAACCTCCGCGGGCCGCTGGCGGGCATCGCCTCGGGGGCCGAGCGCGCCGGCCTCGCGGCGCCGGCGATCTCGGTCGCCGTCCGCACCGGCGACACGCCGCAGCGCGAGCGCCAGCAGATGCTGCGGACGCCGCCGGACGTGCTCATCACCACGCCGGAGAGCCTCTACCTGCTGCTCACCTCGCGCGGGCGGGACATCCTGGCCGGGATCCGCTCGGTGATCGTCGACGAGATCCACGCGGTGGCGGGGACGAAGCGGGGCTCCCACCTGGCGCTGAGCCTGGAGCGCCTGGAGCGCCTCGTCGCGGAGGACGGCGGCGGGCTGCAGCGCATCGGGCTGTCGGCCACGCAGCGCCCCCTGTCCGAGATCGCGCGCTTCCTGGGCGGCCAGGACGCCGAGGGCCGCCCGCGGCCGGTGACGATCGTCGACGCCGGCGCCGCGAAGGAGCTCGACCTCGAGGTCATCGTGCCGGTCGACGACATGCGCGAGCTCGGCACCGGCGCCCCGCCGCTCGCCGAGGACGTCGCCGAGCTCGTCGGCGGCGAGGCGCGGACCCGCTCCATCTGGCCCGCGATGTACCCCGAGCTGCTGGAGCTCGTGCGCGCCCACCGCTCGACGCTGATCTTCGTGAACAACCGGCGCCTGGCGGAGCGGCTGGCGCTGCGCCTCAACGAGCTCGCCGACGAGGAGGTGGCCCGCGCCCACCACGGCAGCCTCGCCCGCGAGCAGCGCGCCCTCATCGAGGAGGAGCTCAAGGCCGGCCGGCTCCCGGCGCTGGTGGCGACCAGCAGCCTCGAGCTGGGCATCGACATGGGGGCGATCGACCTCGTCATCCAGATCGAGAGCCCGCGCAGCGTCGCCAGGGGGATGCAGCGCATCGGCCGCGCGGGGCACCAGGTCGATGCCCCCAGCACCGGGCGCATCTTCCCGAAGTACCGGGGCGACCTGCTGGAGTGCGCGGCGGTCGTGTCGCGCATGCGCGCCGGCGCGATCGAGGAGACCCGCGTGCCGCGCCTGCCGCTCGACGTGCTGGCGCAGCAGATCGTCGCGATGAGCGCGGTCGAGACCCTGACGGTGGACGACATCGAGCGGGTCGCGCGCGGGGCGTACCCGTTCGCCGAGCTGTCGCGCGAGCAGCTCGAGGGGGTGCTCGACATGCTCGCGGGCCGCTATCCGTCGGACGAGTTCGCCGAGCTGCGGCCGCGCGTCGTCTGGGACCGGTCGGCGGGCACGGTGCGCGGGCGCGAGGGCGCCCGCTCGCTGGCGGTGCAGAACGCGGGCACGATCCCCGACCGCGGGCTGTTCGCCGTGGTGCTCCCCGACGGGGCGCGGGTGGGCGAGCTCGACGAGGAGATGGTCTACGAGGCCCGGGCCGGCCAGGCCTTCATGCTCGGGGCATCTGTGTGGCGCATCGAGGAGATCACCCGCGACCGCGTCATCGTCACCCCGGCGCCGGGCGCGCTCGGGGCGCTCCCGTTCTGGAAGGGCGAGGGCATCGGCCGTCCCTACGAGCTGGGCGAGGCGGTGGGGCGGCTCGCCCGCGAGCTCGTCGCCGCCGGGCCACGGCCTGCGGCCGCCCGCCTGCGGGAGGAGAGCTCCTTCGAGGACCGCGCCGCCGGCAACCTGATCGGCTACCTCGAGGACCAGGCGGCCGCCACCGGCGTGGTGCCGAGCGACCGGGCGGTGGTGGTCGAGCGCTTCCGCGACGAGATCGGCGACTGGCGGCTGTGCGTGCTGACGCCGTTCGGCGCCCGGGTCCATGCCCCCTGGGCGCTGGCCCTGGCGGCGCGGCTGCGGACGGCGACGGGCCAGCAGGCCCACGCCATCTGGGGCGACGACGGCATCGCCCTCCACCTGCCCGACGCGGACGAGGCGCCCGCGGCCGACATCGCGCTGATCCCGCCCGATGAGCTCGAGGAGCTGGTGCTCGGCGAGCTCGGCGGGACGGCCCTGTTCGGGGCCCGCTTCCGCGAGAACGCGGCCCGGGCGCTCCTCATCCCGCGACGGCGCCCGGGGCAGCGCACGCCCCTGTGGCAGCAGCGCCTCAAGGCCTCCTCGCTGCTGCAGGTGGCGCGCCGCTTCGGCAGCTTCCCGGTCATCCTCGAGACCTACCGCGAGTGCCTCGACGACTGGTTCGACCTGCCTGCGCTGCGCCGGCTGCTGGGGCGGATCGCGTCGCGCGAGGTCGCGGTGGTCGAGGTCGAGACGGCGGCCGCGTCGCCGTTCGCCGGCGCGCTGCTGTTCGAGTACGTGGCCTCCTACATGTACGAGGACGACACGCCGGCCGCCGAGCGCAGGGCGCAGGCGCTGTCCCTCAACCGCGACCTGCTCCGCGAGCTGCTGGGCCAGGAGGAGCTGCGCGACCTCATCGACCCCGGGGCGCTGGCCGCAGTCGAGGCCGACCTGCAGGGGCTCTCCGAGCGGGCCAGGGCCCGCGGGCCCGACGGCCTGCACGACCTGCTGCGCCGCATCGGCGACCTGAGCGCGGACGAGGTCGCGGCGCGCCTGGCGGAGCCGGAGCGAGCCGATGAGATCGCCGGGGCGCTGGTCGCCGACCGGCGCGCGGTCTGGATCCGCCTGGCCGGCGAGCGGCGCCTGATCGCGGTTGAGGACGCCGGCCGCTACCGCGACGGGCTCGGCGCGATGCCCCCGGGCGGCGTGCCGGAGGCGTTCCTCGACCCGGTGCCCGACGCCCTGCGGTCGATCGTGGCGCGCTACGCCCGCGGCCACGGGCCCTTCCATTCGGCCGAGGTCGCGGGCCGCTACGCGCTCGAGCCGCGGGCCGTCGAGCCGGCGCTGGCGGCCCTCGAGGCCGACGGGACGGTGGTGCGCGGCGAGCTGCGCCCGGGCGGATCGGGGCGCGAGTGGTGCGACGCCGAGGTGGTGCGGCGGCTCCGGCGCGCGAGCCTCGCCGCGCTGCGGCGCGAGATCGAGCCGGCCGACCCGCGGGCGCTCGGGCGCTTCCTGCCCGACTGGCAGCGCGTCAACCGCCCCGGCGCGGCCCGCGGGGCGGACGCGCTGCGCGACGCCCTCGCGACGCTCCAGGGGCTGGCGCTCCCGCCGGCGCAGTGGGAGACCGAGGTGCTGCCGCGCCGCCTGGCCGGGGACGGGGCGGCGGGCCTGGACGAGCTGGCGGGGCGGGGCGAGATCGTCTGGGTCGGGGCGGGGGCCGGCGGCGTCGGCGGCGGCCGCGTCGCGCTCTACTTCCGCGAGGACGCGCCCCTGCTCGGGCCGCCGCCGGCCGACCCTCCGCCGGAGGGGCCGGTGCCGGAGGCCCTGCGCGCCGCCCTCGCCGGCGGCGCGAGCTTCTGGGACGACCTGCTGGCCGAGGCCGCGGCGCCGCGCGAGGAGGTCTTCGCCGCGCTCTGGGGGCTGGTCTGGGCGGGCGAGGTCACCAACGACCTCTGGCTGCCCCTGCGGGCCCCGCGCCGCCTGCCCCAGCTGCGCCGGCCGCCGGCCGGACGCCGGCGCCTGGGCGGCTCGGGCCGCCGGGCGCCCTCGGCGGTGGCCGGACGCTGGTCGCTGTCGGCGCGCCTCTTCCGCGGCGCGCCCGCCCGAGGGTGAGCGCCGCCGGGCGCTCGCCGAGCTGATGGTGGAGCGCCACGGCATCCTCACGCGCCCGGCCGCCCTCGCCGAGGGCGTCCCCGGCGGCTTCGCCGCCCTCTACCCCGCCCTGACGGACCTCGAGACCCTGGGCGCCTGCCGCCGCGGGTACTTCCTCGAGGGGCTCGGCGGGGCCCAGTTCGCCATGCCCGGCGCGGTCGAGCGGCTGCGCGACCTGCGCGACGCCCCGCCCGACGAGGGCCCCCACGCGATCGTCCTCGGCGCCGCCGACCCGGCCCAGCCCTACGGCGCCGCGGTGCCCTGGCCCCGCCGCGACGGCGCCGCCCGCTCGCCGTCGCGCGTCTTCGGCGCCCAGGTCGTCCTGGTCGACGGCGCCCCGGTCCTCTACCTCGAGCGCGGCGGGCGCAGCCTGCTCACCTTCCCGGCCGGCGACCGGCCCGATGCCCTCGAGCGCGGGCTGTCGGCCCTCGCCGCCTGGGTCACCTCCGACCGGCGCCGGCGGGTGTCGGTCGAGCGCGTCGAACGGCGAGCCGGTGTTCGGCTCCCCGCTTGAGCGCCCCCTCGCCGACGCCGGCTTCCAGCCCGACCTGCGCGGGATGATCCTCAGGGGCTGACCCGCGCGGGGGGCGCCTCCTAGACTCGGCGACATGACCGGGCGCGACGGCGGCTCCGAGCTTCGGACGGCGGAGCTCGTCGCGCTGCTCTCGCTGGGCACCGATCTCGGCATGGGGCAGCCGATGGAGCACGCGCAGCGCACGTGCCTGCTCGGCATGAGGCTCGCGGACGACCTGGGCCTCGACGAGTCGGAGCGCGCGGTCGTCTACTACGTCGGCCTGCTCGCCTGGGTCGGCTGCCACGCCGACTCGTTCGAGATGGCGTCGATGTTCGGCGACGACATCGCCGCCCGCGCGGGAGCCTACGAATACGAGTTCGCGGGGCTCGACCTCCTGCGGTTCGGGGCCCGCTATCTCGGCGCGGGGCGACCGCCGCTCGGACGAGCGAAGGCGCTCGGGTCGTTCGTCGTGTCGGGCTGGCGCACCGTGGAGGAATTCGACGGCACCCACTGCGCGGCCGCCGGAGACTTCGCGGTGCGGCTCGGGCTCGGTCAGGAGGTGCGCGACGCGCTGCAGCACTCGTTCGAGCGCTGGGACGGGAAGGGGAAGCCCGCAGGCCTGCGAGGCGAGGAGCTCACGCTCGCCGCGCGCATCGTGCAGCTCGCCGACCTCACCGTCGCGTGGTACCGGCTCCGCGGTGTCGAGGGCGCGATCCAGGTGGCGAGGGAGCGCCGCGGCGGGCAGCTCGATCCCGGCCTCGTCGATCGCTTCTGCGGGATCGCGCCGGCCGCCCTGCCCGAGCTCGACGAGACGCCCACGTGGGAGGCGCTCATCGACGCCGAGCCCGCGCTGCGACCGACGCTGTCGGGGAGCGAGCTCGACTCCGCCCTCGAGGCCGTCGCCGACTTCGGCGACCTCAAGTCACCGTACTTCGCGGGCCACTCACGGGGTGTGGCGGCGCTCGTCGAGGCGGCGGCGCCCGGCTACGGGCTGCCCGAGCGCGAGGCGGTCACCGTGCGGCGGGCAGCCCTCGTGCAGGACATCGGGCGCCTCGGCGTCTCGAACACGATCTGGGACAAGCCCGGCCCGCTGTCACACGCCGAGCTGGAGCGGGTGCGGCTCCACCCGTACCTCGCCGAGCGCATGCTCGCGCGTCCGTCGCTCCTGGCCGAGCTCGGGGCGCTGGCGGCGATGCACCACGAGCGCTGCGACGGCCTCGGGTACCCGCGCGGGCTGACGGCCGGAGCGTTGCCGGCGTCGGCGAGGTTGCTCGCGGCGGCCGACTGCTACCAGGCGCTCATCGAGCCGCGGCCGCACCGTCCGGCTCGCTCGCCCGCTGAGAGCGAGGCCGAGCTGCGGCGTGAGGTGCCCGCGGGTCGTCTCGACGGGGACGCGGTGAACGCGGTGCTCGCCGCGGCCGGTCATCGCGTGCGGCGGCGTCGCCAGTGGCCGGCGGGCCTGACGCCCCGCGAGGTCGAGGTGCTCCGCCTCCTCGCCCGGGGCTCATCGAGCAAGCAGATCGCGCGCGAGCTCGTGATCTCTCCGAAGACCGCGCGAAACCACATCGAGCACATCTACCAGAAGACCGGGGCACGGACCCGAGCTGGGGCGAGCCTCTTCGCGATGAAGCACGGGCTGCTCGATGCAGAGATGGGGCAAACGCCTCATGGCGCTCCCTCCTCGTCGACGTAGCGTGGGCGGCGAGGAGGTGGGACATGGCCACAGCACGCGAGATCTCCGACCGCTACACGGACGCGATCAACGCCCACGACGCGGAGGCGATCGCCGCGCTCTACGAGGACGACGCGGCCCTGAGCGACCCGATGGGGGAGTTCCGGGGGCGCGAGGCGATCGCCGGGTACTGGCAGGTGTTCTTCGACGCGTTCCCCGATCTCCAGGCTCAGGACGAGCTCAAGGCGGAGGTCGGGGACACGGCGGTGAACGA
The DNA here is from genome assembly GCA_963835685.1 of Miltoncostaeaceae bacterium. Lineage (GTDB taxonomy): Bacteria > Actinomycetota > Thermoleophilia > Miltoncostaeales > Miltoncostaeaceae > DATAGF01. The sequence continues at coordinate 171,803 of CAWIGI010000004.1, read as the reverse complement.
GTGGAGCGCAACGGGCACGCACTCGGGGCCGCTCGAGACGCCCGACGGCACGATCCCCGCCACGGGCAGGCGCGGCGACATGCGCGGGTGCGACCTGTTGACCGTGCGCGACGGGCTGATTCACAGCCACCGCGTCTACTACGACCAGCTGGGCTTCCTGGCGCAATTGGGCCTCGTGCCCGAGGGCGTCGTCGCGAGCTGACGCCCGCGGCCGCCGGGGGCCGCCCTCACGAGCGGTTCCCGGCGCCGCCGGCTCAGCCGTTTGGATAGAGCCGCGAGTACGCCTCCTCGGCGGCATCGAGCTGCCGGCGGGCCTGCGCCACGGCCCAGCGACGGGTCGCCCGGTCAACCGCCAGGACGGTCCACCCCTTGCCGTCCTCGTCGCTCAGGTGCACGAGGAGCGTCTCCCGGTTGTGCTCGACGCGGAGCCGGTGAGCGGGGTTGCCGAGCTCGGTGAGCGTCCGCGGCGTCTCCGCCCCGAGGTCGGCCACGAAGGACGTCCACCGCGAGGTCGGAGTCCGCCTCCCGGCGGACGAGCTCGGCATGTCGGCGGAGGAGGTCGTGGCGACGGAGCGTACCGGCCGTCCCACCCAGTCGCCGGAGTCAGCCCAGACGGGGAGGAGGCGGGGGTCGGCCAATTGGCCGACCACTCCTTGGCCAATTGGCACGTTCACAATTCGACCCCGGATCGCCGGAGTGGTTGCTCGGGCGAGATCGCCCATCACGAGTGGGATGTGGCGGCGTGGCCAATTGGCCACCCACTCCTTGGCCAAATGGCACCTTCACAATTCGGCCCGCCCGGAGGGCGCCCCTTCAGCCGGCGTAGCGGCGCAGGATGCGCTCGGCGGAGCGGGCGTAGCCGCCGCCGAAGAGGACCACGTGGACCAGGACGGGGTAGAGCTGGTAGAGCTCGACGCGGTCCTCGTGGCCGGGGGCGAGGGGGTGGGCCTCGGCGTAGGCGGCGAAGACCGTCGGGGAGAAGCCGCCGAAGAGGCGCATCATGGCCAGGTCGATCTCGCGGTGGCCGCCGTAGACGGCGGGGTCGATGAGGACCGGGGCGCCGTCGGCGCTGGTCATCGCGTTGCCTCCCCAGAGGTCGCCGTGCAGGCGCGCCGGCGGCTCGGGCGGGCCGCCGAGGTCGGGCAGCCGGGCCCGCAGGCGCTCGAGGCCGGCCAGGAACCCCGGCCCGAGGGCGCCGGCGTCGGCGGCCATCCTCGCCAGCGGCTCGAGGCGGCGCTCGCCGTAGAACTCGGGCCACGAGCCGGCGAGCCCGTTGCGCTGGGGCAGGCTCCCGATGAAGTTGTCCTCGGCCAGGCCGAAGGCGGGGGCGCCGGCCCGGTGGAGCGCGGCGAGGCCCCGCCCGAGCGCCTCGTCGTGGCCGGGCGCGGGCCGGCCGCGGGGGATCCACTCGAGCGCGAGGAAGCGGGGCGGGCGCTCGTCGCCGACCGCGACGACGGCGGGCGTGCGCAGCGCGGCGGGCTCGGCGAGCCAGGCCAGCCCGGCGGCCTCGGCGGCGTACATGCCGGCGGGAGCGCCCTGGCGGTGCTTGACGAACAGCTCGCGCCCGTCCGCCAGCGCCATCCGCTCGGCGCGGTTGATGTCGCCGCCCGCGACCGGCGAGGAGGCGGCGACGGCCGACGCCGGCCGCCGCGGCGACGGCCTCCCTCAGCTCAGGGCCGCAGATGGTCGACCAGGCCGCGGCAGGCGGCATCGACCAGCTCGAACACGGTCGAGAACCCGTCCGGGCCCCCGTAGTAGGGGTCCGGCACGGAGAGGTCGTCGCCGGCCGCCGCGGGGTCGAACTCCCGCAGGAGCCGCACCTTCGCCGCCGCCTCCGCGTCCGGGGCGATCCGGCGCAGGTGCTCGGCGTTCTCCTCGTCCATCGCGAGCACGAGGTCGAAGCGCGCGAAGTCGGCGGAGCGGAACTGACGGGCCCGTCCGTCCATCAGGAAGCCGCGCGCCCGGGCCTCCTGGGCGGCGCGCGCGTCCGGCGGGTCGCCGACGTGCCAGGACCCGGTGCCCGCGCTCTCGACCTCGATGGCGCCGGCGAGCCCCGCCTCCGCGACCCGGTGGCGCATCACCGCCTCGGCCGTCGGGGAGCGGCAGATGTTCCCGAGGCAGACGAAGCAGACGCGCACCGCGTCAGCCTACGACCTGCGACCCCCTGGCTTCGGGTTGTACCAGTGCGTCCTGATGTTGAGCAGGCCGACGACCTGGCCGGCCGCGAAGGGCGGCACCGGCAGCCCGGCGGCGAACTGCGCGTTCATCGCCGCCGCGCCTGTGGCCGTCAGCGTGATCGGCACGTTGTACACGTGCAGGCGGGTCCCCTTCACGACCACGCTCGGAGCCGTTGGCGAGATGCCCAGGAGCGACTGGCGAGGGCCGCCGTAGCCGATGTTCGAGCCCGTCGCCGCGGACAGCACGGACCTGGAGGGGCTGAGCCTGACGTGGAAGTCGGTGAAGTTCAGGTCCCTGCCGGTGGCCGTCTGCTCCAGCCCCACGTTGCCGACGGTCTTGATCACCGACTTCAGCGGGAACTTCAGGGTGGTCTTGCCGTCGATGACTCTGTAGCGCAGGCCCCCCTGCGCCGTCGGCTTGTTCCTGCCCCGCCATTCGACGGTGATGCCGTACGACGCCATGAGGGCGGGGGCGAACTGCACCGTGGCGTGGCCGCCGAAGACGAAGGTCGGAAGCGGCCTCTTCGACGGCGCCTTGGTCGCGGCGCCGGCGAGCGGCGCCGCGGCGAGGGCGGCACCCAGGGCGCAGGCGGCCGCGACCACCAGCACGCGCATCCGTGTCTTCGAGGAGCCTCGCATCCGTACCACTCCAGGGTGCCCCAGCGGCGCCGTCTTCGCAAGAATCTACGTTTTCGGGGGGTTAGGAGGTTTGAAAGAATTTGCGAGGGTCGGGGGGCCACCCGGCGCTATCGTCGCCCGGTGCCCGAGGGCCAGGTCTCCCACCGCAACGCCCTGCGCCTGGGCCGGGCGCTCGCCGGCCGGCGGCTGGTGCGGGTCGAGGCGCCGGAGGCGCGCCTCGCCGGCCAGCGCATCCCCGAGCGGCTCGCCGGCGACGCGGTCAGCGCGGCCGAGGCGGTCGGCAAGCACCACCTGCTGCGCTTCGCGAGCGGCCGGGTGCTGCACTCGCACCTGATGGTGCGCGGGGCCTGGCGGCTGCTGCCGGCGTCGCGGGCGCCGCGACCGGGCGGCCTGTTCCTCGCCCTGTGGACCGCCGATCACGTCGCCGCCCTGTACCGGTGCCCGCAGGTCCGGCTCCTGGAGCCCGGCGAGCCCCTCCCGCGCGGCCTCCGCGCGACGGGCCCGGACCTGCTCGGCGACGCGGTCGAGCCGGCGGCCGCGGCGGCGGCCGCCCTGGCGCGGCTCGATCCGACCCGCGAGGTCGGCGAGGCGCTGATGGACCAGCGCGTGGTGGCCGGGGTGGGCAACGTCTACAAAAGCGAGACCTGCTTCCTCGCGCGCATCGACCCCTGGAGGCCGGTCGGGAGCCTGCGCCCCGAGGAGGCGGCCGAGCTCGGCGCCACGGCCGCCCGCCTGATGGCGGCCGACGTCCGCACGGGCGGCGCGATCCGCACCCACCGGCCGCCGGCGGCGCCGCCCTCGAGCCGGGAGCGGACGTGGGTCTACGGGCGCCGGGGGAGGCCCTGCCGCCGGTGCGGGGCGCCGATCCGCTCGCGGGGCCAGGGCGACGCCAACCGGCCCACCTTCTGGTGTCCCGGCTGCCAGCGCTGAGCGGGGCTCAGAGCGTCCGGGTCGGCGCCTCCGCCGGCTCCCCCCGCGCCTTCTCCGCCCGCCGTCGCATGCGCATCCCGTGCAGCTGCTCGTTGACCTCGGCGCCGATCAGCAGCGCCACGCAGGTCAGGAAGAGGAAGATCAGGTAGATGGCGGCGCCGGCCAGGGCGCCGTAGACCGTCTTGTACGAGTCGAAGTTCTCGATGTAGAGGGCGAACAGGCGGGTGACGCCCAGCCAGAGCGCCACGCCGACGAGCGCCCCGGGCAGGTCGTGCAGGAGCCGTCGCCGCGGCGCGTTCGGGCCGAAGTGGTAGACGGCCAGGGTGAAGAGCAGGAGGCTCGCGGTGCCGATCAGGTAGAGGAAGCGGCTGGCGACGTTCGGCGCCCCGCGGCCGAACAGCTCCTCGGCCACGCTCTCCACGAGGCGCGAGCCGCCCACCAGCGCCAGCGTGGTCGCCACCACGAGGACGCTGGTCGCGATCGCGATGATCAGCGCCGTCAGCTTGCCCCGCGCCCAGGGCCTGTGGGGCACGCCGCGCGCGCGGTCGAGGCCGCCGACCAGGGACCCCATCACGTTCGCGGAGACGTAGAGGGCGGTCAGAAGACCGATGGTCAGGAAGAGGACCGCCTGCCCGGTGCTGGCCGTGGCCGACCTCAGCGCCGAGCGCAGGATCTGGCGCAGCTCGATGGGGATCGCGTTGTCCGCGTCGTCCGCGAGGAACTCGTCGAAGGTGTCCGGCTCGGCGACGAGGCCGATGATCGAGACCAGCACGAACATGAACGGCACCGTCGCCAGGAACGCGTTGTAGGAGAACTGGCTCGCGATCTGGGTGATGTCGTCCCGGACGCACCGGCGGATCGTGCCGACGGCCGCCGCGACGAGCCAGGCACCGGCGCGCCTGACCGGCGAGATCGCGCTGCGCACCCACGAATCGGCGCTGGAGACGGTGCCCATCGCCCGGTGGATAGCGGTCAGCTCGACCGTGCGCAAGGCGGGCACCCGGCCCCAGCGGCCCCCGGGAGGGGGGAACCACCTGACCCTTCGGGTGGCTCGGGCCCGGAACGGACCATCCTCGCGGGGGGCGCTTCCTGCGACCTCGTGCTTCATGCTGCGTGCGAGGGTCGTCCGACTGCCCCCCGCGCGGCAGTTCGGAGGCTCGCGGCGCTCGGGCACAGCGCCACGGGCCTCCTGGGCATCGCTCCCACGGCAACGAGGTCGAGCGTCGGGACGGCCCTCAAGCTTTTCGCCCCCTTTCGGCGCTATCGTGGCGCGGTGCGAATCGGCTTCGTCGGCGCCGGGCTGATGGGCTCGGGGATGATCCGCAACCTGTCCGCCGCCGGCCACGAGGTGGTGCTCTACGCCCGTTCGCCCTCGCGGGCGCGGGACCTCCCCGCGACCCTCGCCTCCTCGGTCGCGGAGGCGGCCGACGGGGCGGACCTGGCCTGCTCCTGCGTCACCGACTCCGAGGACGTGCGCGAGGTGGTCGCCGGGGTGCTCGGAGCCGGCTCGCCGCCCCCCGCGCTGATCGAGATGAGCACCATCGCCCCCTCGGTGGCCCGCGAGCTGGCCGCCGCCTGCGCCGGCCGCGGCGTCGCCTACCTCGACTGCCCGGTGAGCGGCGGGCCGGCCGGCGCCGCGGCGGGGACGCTGGCGATCATGTGCGGCGGCGACGCCGAGGCGCTCCGCCACGCCGAGCCGGCGCTCGACGCGATGGGCGACCCCGAACGCCGGACGCATTGCGGCCCGGTCGGCCTGGGCCTGGTCGCGAAGCTGGTCAACAACCTGGCCGCGGGTGTGATCGCGGCGGCGACCGCCGAGGCGCTGGGCGCCGGCCAGCGCGCCGGGCTCGACCCGGCCCTCGCCCGCGAGGTCGTGATGGGGGCCACGGGCGGCTCGTGGCAGCTGCGCAACCACTTCCCGCGCGTCCTGGCCGGCGATCACGAGCCCGGCTTCACGACCCGCAACATGCTCAAGGACCTGGGGCACGCGGAGGGCCTCGACGAGCGGCCGCTCCGGTTCGGCGCCCTCGCCCGCGAGCTCTTCGAGCGGGTGCCCCCGGACGACGACTACGGCGCGGTGGCCCGCCTGCTCATGGACCTCCCGGCGAAGTAGGGGCTACTTGCTCTGGGAGAGCAGGACCGCGAGGTCGGCGTAGGAGAGCCCGTCCGGGGTGGCGGGCAGGCCGAGGTCGTGCTCGATGGCCGAGGCCAGCGCCCGGGCGCGGTCCAGGACCGACTTGTGGACGGCCTGGCCCGGCGCCGACTCGGCGATCCGCTTGGCCTCGTTGCGGAGCTGGTTGAGGTCGGCGGCGGGCGAGTTGAAGCTCGGCTTCGCCGGCGGCGTCCAGGTGGGCGTCTCGCGCACCGGCTCGGCCGCCGACTCCTGCGTCGGGGGGGATTCGCTCACCCCTCCCACGATACCGGACTCCCCCGCGGCGAGGTCAGGCCAGCCGTGCGACCCCGGTCGCCCGCTCCATCAGCGCCTCCTGGGAGTCGAGGGGCGGCGCCCCCTCCTCCGGCTCCACCTTCGACCACGTGCCGTCGGCGCCGAGCTCCCAGGCGAGGGCGGTATCGGCGAGCTGCAGGTCGAGGATCTCCTGGATCTCGGCCTGGGCCGCCGGGTCCTCGACCGGGGCGATGAGCTCGACGCGGTTGTCGAGGTTGCGGGCCATCATGTCGGCGGAGCCGATCCAGTAGGCGGTCTCCCCGCCGGCCGTGAACGCGAGGATCCGGGCGTGCTCCAGGAAGCGGCCCACGATCGAGATGACGCGGACGTTCTCGCTGACGCCCGCCACGCCGGGGCGCAGGCCCGCGATCCCGCGGAGGATGAGGTCAACCTGCACGCCGGCCTGGGAGGCGCGGTAGATCGCCCGGATGACCGGTCCGTCGATGAGCGAGTTCAGCTTCATGACGACCCGTGACGGCGACTCGGGGGTGTGGGCGGCGACCGCGCGCTCGATCTCGGCGATGACGCCGTCGCGGATGTCGTCCGGCGCCACGAGCGCCTTGCGGTAGCTCGGCGCCCGGGCGAAGCCCGTGAGGTGGTTGAAGAGGTCGGCGACGTCCTCGGCGAGGTCCTCGCGGCAGGTGAACAGCCCGAGGTCCGTGTACAGCCGGGCGGTCGAGGGGTTGTAGTTGCCGGTGCCGATGTGGACGTAGCGCCGCACCCGGTCGCCCTCGCGGCGCACCACCAGGGCGACCTTGGCGTGCGTCTTCAGCCCGGACATCCCGTAGACGACGTGCACGCCGGCGCGCTCGAGGGCCCGGGCCCACTGGATGTTGCGCTCCTCGTCGAAGCGCGCCTGCAGCTCGACCAGGCAGACGGTCTGCTTGCCCTGCTCGGCCGCGCGCATCAGCGCCGGGACGATCGGCGCGTCGCCGCTCGTGCGGTACACGGTCTGCTTGATGGCGAGGACGTTCGGGTCCTCGACCGCCTGCTCGACGAACCGCTCCACGCTGGTGTGGAAGTCGTCGTACGGGTGGTGCACGAGAACGTCGCCGTCGCGGATCACGGCGAACAGGTCGATGCGGTCGCCCTCCTCGGGCCGCAGGCGCGGCCGGGTGCGCGGCTCCCACGGGGGGTCGCGCAGGTCCTGGCGGTTCATCGACGCGAGGCCCCAGAGCATCGTGAAGTCGAGCGGCGGCCGCACGCGGTAGGTCTCGCGGTCGCTCACCTCGAGCGCCCCCATCAGCTCCTGAACGAGCCGGTCGGGCGCGGCATCCTCCACCTCCAGCCGCACGACGTGGCCGAAGCGGCGGCGGCGCAGCTGCGCCTCGACGGCGCCGATGAGGTCGTCCGACTCGTCCGAGATCGAGAAGTCGGCGTCGCGCGTCACCCGGAAGCGCGCCGTCTCGACGACCTCCATGCCGGGGAAGAGCCGCTCCACGTGCGCCTCGATCACGTCCTCGATGAACACGCGGCGGCCATCGACCGGGATCAGGCGGGGAAGGCCCGGCGGCACCTTCACGCGGGCGAAGCGGGTCTCGCCCTTCACGGGGTCGCGCACGCGCAGGCCGAGGTTGAGGGAGAGGCCGGAGATGTAGGGGAACGGAAGCCCGGGGCCGACCGCGAGCGGGGTCAGGACCGGGTAGACCTCGCGGTCGAAGCGCTCGTCAACCGCCCGGCGCTCGGCGGCGCTCAGCTCGGCGTAGTCGGTCACCTCGATGCCGGCGTCGGCGAGGGCGGGGCGCAGCTCCTCGTTCCAGATCAGGCTCTGCTCGGCGGTCAGCTCCACGACGCGGTCGCGGATGCGATCGAGCACGTCCTCGCGGGGGAGCTTGTCGGGGGTCGACGGCAGGCGCCCCGCCTCGAGCGCGTCCTGGACGGTCGCCACGCGCACCATGAAGAACTCGTCCAGGTTGCTCGTGAAGATCGCGAGGAACTTGCAGCGCTCCAGCAGCGGCACGTCCGGGTCGCGCGCGAGCGCCAGGACGCGCGCGTTGAAGTCGAGCCACGAGAGCTCGCGGTTGATGTAGAGCGCCGGGTCGGTGAGCTCTCGTGCGGCCGGCGCCTCGGGTACCGTCGTCATGGAGCGCCCATTCTGGACCTTCGCGCCCGGCGCGGGAAGGGGGAGGCCCGCCCGGTCAGGCGGCCCGCCCGGCTGTGAGCGTGTAGTCGGCGGCGGCCCGGACCCCCTGCACCTCGAGCGTGTAGCGGCCGCCGGTCGAGGCGACGAAGTCGATCGACTCGGCCGCCGAGGGGCCGAGCGAGGCCGACGCGAGCCAGGTGCGGGCGTAGGCCCGGCCGCGCCTGCCGCCGCGCGCCCCCGGGCGCCAGAGCACCAGGTCGAGGTCGGCCGCGGCCGGGCCGCGCAGGCGGGCGGTGAGCCGCTGGCCGGCCCGGAGCTCGACCGCGTACCCGTCGCGCGGGTCGCTCCACGACCCGGTGCGCCCGCGGGCGGTCCCGCGGTCCGGGCCGCCGGCCGCGAGGAGGGGCCGCGTCCCCATGGCCAGGACGGGGTCGTCGTTGGGCTCGGGGTCGCCGCGCGGCGGGGCCGGGGCGGCCAGGGCGGCCGCCAGGTCGACGGCGCCCGCGCCGCTCCCGGGGTCCGGGCCCACGGGCGGCACGTCGCGGGCGCTGTCCTCCAGGATCCTGCGCACCTGCTGGGCCGACAGGCGCGGGCGCGCCGCGAGGATCCGCGCCGCCGCCCCCGAGACGACCGCGGCCGCCATCGAGGTGCCGGTGCGGGCGACGAGCCCCGGCGAGGGGCCGGGCGCGGTCGACAGGACCGCCTCGCCCGGCGCGGCCAGCGCCACCTGCGGGCCGCGGGCCGACACCGTCAGGGGCCTGCCCTTCGCGCCGAGCGCGCCGACGGCCAGGACCTGACGGTAGGCGCCGGGGTACTCCGGCGCGGTCCCGCCGCCCGAGTTCCCCGCGGCGACGACGATCAGCGCGCCGCGCAGCGCCGCCCGGTCGATCGCCTCCTGCTCGGCCTTCGAGAACCCGCTCCCGCCGAACGAGATGTTGATCACGCGGGCGCCGCGCGCCGACGCGTACGCGAGCCCGCGCGCGAGCGCCGAGGCGGTCGAGCGGCCCTTGGCGTCGGCGACCGTCACCGGCAGGATCCGGGCGCGACCGACGCCGCTGCCGCCGATCCCGTTCCCGGACGACGCCGCGATGATGCCGGCCACGTGCGTGCCGTGGCCCTCGGGGTCCGACCCCGGATCCGGGCTGCCGGGCACGAACGAGCGGCCGGCCCCGCTCAGCACCACGCCCGCCAGGTCCGGCGACGAGGGGTCGACCCCGGTGTCGAGCACCGCCACCAGGGGCCGGGCGCCGCGGTCCGGCGGGGGCGTCCACGCGATCTGGCGCAGGTGCGCCTGGCCGGCGGTCAGCGGATCCGCCGCGGCCGCGTGGAGGGCGGGCCGCTCCGCGGCCTCGGCCGCGAGCGGCGGCGGAGGTGCCGCCGGTCCCATCACGCCCTCAGACGCGCCAGCGGGCGGCGACCACCACGAGCGCGACGATCAGGCCGATGGCGACGACGAGCGCCGCCACCAGGGAGAGCCCCACCACGAGCGGGATCACCACCACGATGCCCTGCGCGATCGCCACGATCCACAGGACGTCCCGGAACAGCCCCGCCTGCAGCCGGGTCGCGACGGCCACGCAGACGACCAGGAGCGCGACGGCGAGCACCGCCATCAGCACGGCGCTCGGGCGCCAGACGAGGAAGGCGACGACCTCGGCGAGCGCGAGGATGCCGGACAGCATCACGCGCCGGCTCCTCAGCCACTGCCGCGCCCGACCCGTCGGGGTCTCGGGCCGGGCCTCGATCACCAGCGGATCGGACACTCCACGAGTGTAGCGCCGGGCCCCGGCGGACCGCCGGGGCCCTGGGTGCGCGCGCCCGGCTAGCTCCGGACGACGACCTTGGTCAACGCCACCGTGCGGGCACCGCGCTCGTCGGTCGCGCGCACGGCGATCGTGCGCGTCCCCGCGGGGAAGGAGATCCGCAGCGAGCCGGTGGTGGCGTCGTCGAACAGCCCGTCGTCGTCCGTGTCCCACTCGACCTTCGCGATGGCCCCGTCGGGGTCCATCGCCTGGGCGATGTAGGCGGCGCGCTGGCCGGGCCTCGGCACCTGGGTCGTCTTCACGATCTGGACGCCCGGCGCGATGTTGGCCTTCGGCGCCAGCACCTCCTGGCGTGCCGCGAGGGCGGTGATCGTCGTCCCCGGGGTGCCCTTCGAGTTGACGAGGCTCCCGGTCGCGATGGGGCCGATCCTGGTCGCCGCCCCGGAGGTGATGTCAACCCGGTAGAACGAGGCGCCGCGGGCGCCCGAGGGCGTCGTCGCCATGTAGCCGATGTTGCCGGCGCCGGCGATGTCGAAGCCGGTGGTGTCGGTGATGTCAACCCCGAGCGCCTTGCCGTCCGTGAGCGTGCCGGCGTTCGGCGGGCTCTGGACGAACAGCTGGTTCGAGGCCGAGTCCACGCCGAACAGGGTCGTGGCGGCGGGGTTCGTCGCGGTCAGCGCGGAGTTGGTGTAGGCGCTCCCGACGATGCTCGGCGCGCCGGGGTTGAGGGCTCCGTCGGGGCTGCCCGCCGCGTGGTTGCCGCTCGCGAACGAGATCCGGTAGTTCTGGCGCGCGTTGCTGGTGATGCGCAGCGCGTCGGGGACCGGGTTGACGTCGACGCCGAACGAGGTCCCGGTGAGCCCGGGGACGAACCCCGAGCCGATGGGGCTCGCGGCCCCGGAGCCGGGGTCGAGCGCGTAGACGACGCTGTTGCTGCCGACGGCGATGAGATCGCCCGTCTTCGGGCGGAAGTCCATGCCGACGACCGACGCGCCCGGGGCGAGGCCCGTGATCGGCGTCGTGTCGAGGAGCACCCCCGGGTAGCGGGCGTCGAAACGGTGCAGGTTGCCGCCGGTGTCGGTCACGTACATGTCGCGGGCCTGCGCGGCGGCCGGCGCCGCCAGCGCGAGCACGGCCCCGAGCGCGAGCGCCCTGCGCCCCAGCGAGCGTCGTCTCATCCCGAACCCTCCTGTCCGGCTTCCAGGTCTCTGCCCTGACTACGGCACGAGGGGGCGGGATGGATCACGCCCCGCCGGTCGAGCGCGCGCCGCTCGGCGCGGCGGTACCCTGCGCGTACCCGCTCCCGGACCGGAGGTCAGCTCGTGCCGGACGCCCCCTCATCACGCGCCGAGGTCCCCGACGTCCCGGTCCTGCGAGCCCTCGGAAACCGCCGCAGCATCCGCTACTTCGACGCCGACCGGACCGTCGAGCGATGGAAGATCGAGGCGATGCTCCAGGCCGCGCGCTTCGCGTCCTGTCAGGGGAACATCAACTGCACCGAGGCGATCGTCGTCCGCAAGGACGAGTGCGACGTCTGGGAGGACCTCGAGGAGTGCGTCTCGGGCTTCAACGTCCAGATCATCGACCAGTGCTCGCACCTGATCCTCTGGCTGACCAACCTCAACGCCTGGTACGGGCGGGCGGTTAACGGGATCTCCACCGTCAGCCTCGCCGGCGGGACGACGAAGTACCACGGCTGGAACTACGAGTTCTCGATGACCCAGACCATCCCGCGGCTCATGAGCTTCCCCACCGAGCGCACCGAGATCCTGCTGCGCTTCGAGAGCGGCCAGGCGGTGGCGAACGCCATCACCGCCGGCGTGGGGCTGGGCCTGGGGAACTGCCTGATCGCGTTCGGGCGGGTGCCCGGCGGCGTCGAGAAGGCGTTCGGGCTGCCGCCCCACTACCGCTTCACCTGGGGCCACGCGATCGGCTACCCGCTCGAGAGCGCCGACGCGGGCGGCCAGCGGCCCCGGCTGCGGTTCGAGCGCCTCTTCCACGACAACGCCTTCGGGCGGCCCTACGCGTCCGATCCCGCCACCGTCGAGCTCCTGCGCGAGGTGGGCCTCATCCAGGAGCAGGCGCCGCTGCCCGGCCGGTTCGACGAGATCGTCGCGATCGCCGAGCGCCACGGCCGCGACCCGGGCCTGCTCCACTTCCCCGCCCGCGAGATCCGGCGGCTGCTGGACGACGACGACTGGGACCTGGGCCCGCGCCTGCGCGAGCACGCCGAGAACGTCCTCGCCACCGAGGAGCTCCCCGACTACCCGGACGAGATGCGCGAGACGTTCCAGAAGCTGATGGAGGAGCACGGCATCGACGCCTCCAAGTTCCTCCCGGCCGACGGCTGACGCGCGCCGCGTGGCGTTCGAGGACATCCTCTACGCGGTCGGCGGCGGCCGGGCGACCATCACGATCAACCGCCCGGAGCGGCTCAACGCCTTCCGCGGCCGCACCCTCGCCGAGCTGACGGAGGCCTTCGAGGCGGCCGCCGACGACGACGCGGTCGGGGTGATCGTCTTCACCGGCGCGGGCGACCGGGCCTTCTGCGTGGGCGGCGACGTGCGCGAGCCCACCCGCACGATGGCCGAGAAGCGCGCCGGCCACATCCTGGCGCCGCGCCTGGCGACCGCGATGCGCGACAACGGCAAGCCCATCCTCTGCCGGGTGCGCGGCTACTGCATCGGCGGGGGGAACGAGCTGAACATGATCTCGGACCTCACGCTCTCGGGCGCGTCGGGCCGGTTCGGCCAGGCCGGCCCCAGGATCGGCAACGCGCCGCTGTGGTGGGGTTCCCAGCTCCTCCCCGCCGTCGTCGGCGAGAAGAAGGCGCGCGAGGTGCTGTTCGTGACCCGCCAGTACAGCGCCGACGAGGCCCTGCGGATGGGCCTGGTGAACGCGGTCGTCCCCGACGAGGAGCTCGACGCCGAGGTCGACCGCTGGTGCGAGGAGATCCTGCGCCGCTCGCCCCAGGGCCTGCGGCTGGCGAAGACCGCCCTCAACGCCCGCACCGACGCGCTCTACTCCTCCACGAACCACGGGATGGAGCTGATGGCGCTGAACCACGTCCACGGGCCCGAGCCGCAGGAGGGGATCGCCGCCTTCCAGGAGAAGCGGCCGCCCGACTGGCGGCGGTTCCGCGAGGGGCAGGGACCGGAGCCGAGGCCAAACGCCCCTCTCCCGGCTCCGCCTGACGGCGGGGCGCGCCGTCCGAGGGGCTGACATGACCGACTGGAGCGACTGGTACGCGCACGAGGACCCCACGACGTGGGTGCTGCCCGACATCCTGCGGCGGCGGTCCGAGGAGCATCCCGACCGCGAGTACCTGCGCTTCGGCGACGGCCCCTGGCTGAGCTACGGCGAGGTCAACGCGCGGGCGAACCGGATCGCCAACGGCCTCGTCGCCCGCGGCGTGCGGCCCGGCGAGTCGGTGAGCGTGCTCCTGCCCAACTGCGCCGAGTTCGTGCCGGCCTGGTTCGGGATCCTCAAGGCGGGCGCCGTCATGAGCCCCATCAACACCGCCTACAAGGGCGAGTTCCTGAGCTGGACCATCAGCCTCGTGGAGGCCCGGACGCTGGTGATCGCCGACGCCTACCTCGACCGCCTCGCCCTGGTGGCGGGCGACCTGCCGCGGCTGGAGCGGGTCGTGGTGGTCCCCGTGGGCGCAGAGGGCGCCGGCCCCGACCCCTCGCTGCCCTGGGAGCCGCTCGAGGCCCTGATGGAGGCCGGCGACGCCGAGCCCGACGGGATCGCCTACTCCTGGACCGACGACGCCCGGATCATGTTCACCTCGGGCACCACCGGCCGCTCCAAGGGCGTCATCAAGCAGAACGCCGCCGACTACTTCTCGGCCCGGAGCTGGATCGAGGTGCTGTCGCGGCTGCGGGGGCTCGCCCCGGGGGACCTGCGCGACGAGACCTACTTCTCGTGCCTGCCGCTCTTCCACTCCAACGCCCAGGTGCTCTGCGCCTACCCCGCCCTGCTGGCGGGCGCGCGCGTGGCCTACGTGGAGCGCTTCTCCGGAAGCCGGTTCTGGCAGCAGGCCATCGACGCCGGCGCGACCACCTTCAACGGCATCGGGGCGATGCTCTACTTCCTCTGGAACCAGCCGCCCTCGCCGCTCGACCGGGCCCACTCGGTCCACACGATCTCCGCCGCGCCGGCCCCGCGCGACATCTACCACGAGTTCGAGGAGCGCTTCGGGGTCACCCTCACCGAGGGGTACGGCCTCACCGAGACCGGGGTGGCGACGGTCATGGACCCGACCGCCCCGCCGCGCCTGGGCTCGTGCGGGAAGGCCAACCCGGGCTACGAGGTCAGCATCGTCGAGCCCGGCACCGACCGGCCCCTGCCCGCCGAGACCCCGGGCGAGATCGTGGTTGACATGAAGATCCCCAACATCGTCATGCGCGCCTACTACGGCATGCCCGAGAAGACCGCCGAGGACTTCCGCAACCTCAAGCTGCACACCGGCGACCTCGGCCGCATGGACGAGGACGGCTACTTCTACTTCATGGACCGGGTCAAGGACTACATCCGCCGCCGGGGCGAGAACGTCAGCTCGATGGAGGTCGAGAAGGTCGTCAACGACCACCCGCGGATCGCCGAGACCGCGGCCATCGGCGTCAAGGCCGGCGAGGGGGCGTCGAGCGAGGACGAGATCCTCGTCGTCTGCGTCCCCGAGGGCCCCGCGCCCGACCCGGCCGAGCTCACCCTCTGGCTCGCCGAGCGCATGCCCTACTTCATGGTCCCGCGCTACATCCGCTTCGTGGCGGCCCTGCCCAAGACCCCGACCGAGCGCGTGCAGAAGGTGCCGCTCCGCGAGGAGGGCGTCACCCCCGACACCTTCGACCGTGAGGCCGCCGGTATCCGGATCGGCCGGTGACCGGCGCCCGGCCCTGCCTCGACGCGGGCCGTCGCCGGCCGTAGGGTCGCCCGGACGAGCGGCGTCGAGCGGAGGACAGGCGGATGCCCACGATCGAGGCGGCGGGGCTCACCGTCAACTACGACGAGCAGGGCGCGGGCTGATCCCCTACACGAGCGCGGACCACGCCTGCTACGCCTTCCAGCTTCCGGCCTACACGGAGCATTTCCGCTGCATCAGCGTTGACCTTCCGGGCTCCGGCGAGAGCTCGAAGCCGGCGGGGCCCTACTCCACCGAGTCCTACGCCGACCAGGTGGCGGCCTTCCTCGACGCGATCGAGGTGGAGCAGGCCCACGTCGCCGGGGTGTCGCTCGGGGCGGCGGTCGGCACGCACCTGGCCGCCCGGCACCCCGAGCGGGTCCGGTCGTTGTCCCTCCACAGCGCGTGGGCGACCACGGACCCGTTCCTGAAGACGCTGCTGGAGAGCTGGATGGCGCTCGCGCGCGCCCTGCCGACGGTCGCCGACGCCGTGATCCTCGGCATCTTCCCCTGGTGCTTCACGCCCGAGATGTACCCGAGCGGCCCGACTACGTCGCCGGCCTCGAGGACTTCGTGCGCGGGCGCCCCGCGCAGCCCCTCGACGCGTTCCTGGCGCAGTGCCAGGCGGTGATCGACCACGACGCCGCCGGCGTGCTCGGCGACGTCCGCGCCCCCACCCTGATCACGTTCGGCGGCCGGGACCTGTGCACCTCGACGCGCTTCGGCGAGCAGCTCGCCGAGGGCATCCCCGACAGCAGGGTCGTGGTCTTCGATCACCTCTCCCACGCGGGGCTGCACGAGGATCCCGAGACCTTCAACGCCGCCTCCCTGGAGTTCCTGCTCTCCCAGCGCTCCTAGCCTCGGGGGGAGGATGCCCGGTCCCCCCCGCCCTCCACGACGGCGCGAAAGCCGGGCAGGCGCAGGCGCGCGGCGGCGGCCTCGGCATCCGGCCGCGTCCGGAGGATGCCCGCCACGCACGCGCCGCTGCCGCAGAGCAGGACCGCGTCCGCGCCGGCCGCCGCGAGCGCCCGGGCGGTCGCCCCGAGCCCCGGCGCGAGGGCGAGCGCGGCCGGCCAGAGGTCGTTGCGTGCTCGCGCAACCACCTCGGCCCGGTACGGGTCGTTGGTTGAACCCGCAACGAGGGCGCCGTCGTCCGGCGGCGGCGGTGGTGGGAGGCGGTCGAAGGCGCGGTAGACCGCGGCGGTCGGCAGGCCGGTCTCGGGCTTGGCGAGCACGGCCGCGAAGGCCGGCACGGTCGCGGGCCGAAGGCGCTCCCCGCGCCCCTCCGCCCACTGGACGCCGCCGCGCACGAAGAAGGGGACGTCCGAGCCGACCCGCGCCGCCACCCGCTCGAGCCGCGCGCATCCGAGGTCGAGCCCGTGCGCGCGGTCGGCCCCGACGAGGGTGGCGGCCGCGTCGCTCGAGCCCCCGCCGAGGCCCGCCTGGACCGGGATGCGCTTGTCGATGACGACCTCGGTGGGGAGCGGGCGCCCGACCTCGGCCTCGAGCTCGTCGAGGGCGCGCCACGCGAGGTTGCCGGCGTCCTCGAGGCCGGGGCAGCGCACCCGCCGCGACGCGGACGGGGCGACGGTCACGGTGTCGGCCAGGCCGTCGAGCGCGACCAGGAGCGTGCGGAGCGGGTGGTAGCCGTCGGCGGCGCGCGGGCCCACCAGGAGGCGCAGGTTGAGCTTCGCCGGGGCGGCCAGGGTCACGCGGTCCAGCTCAGCGCCTCCGCGAGGGCGACGAAGCCGGCCGGCGCGATCTGCTCCGGGCGCACCGCCGGCGGGTGCCCGAGCGCGGCGACCGCGGCGGCGGCCGCGGCCTTGTCGGCTCCGGCGGCGGCCAGCGAGTTGACGAGGGTCTTGCGCCGCGAGGCGAACGCCGCCCGCACGATCGAGCGCACCTCCGGGGACGGGCCCGGCGCGAGCCGGCGCAGCGCCACCAGGGCCGAGTCGACCCGCGGCCGGGGCGCGAAGACCTCGCGGCCGACCGCCCGCCGGAAGGTCGGCTCGGCGGTCAGCTGCACGAGCACCGACGGCGCGCCGTACAGGCGGCCGCCTGGCGGGGCCAGCCAGCGGTTGACGACCTCGCGCTGGGCCATGGCGCACCAGCGCTCCACGCCGGGCAGCCGCCAGAGGCTCTCGACCACCGCCGGCGTCGCGATCGCGTAGGGCAGGTTGGAGACCATCACCGTGGGCGGCGGGTCGAGGTCCTCGACGGGCATCCTCATCGCGTCGGCCCAGTGCACGACGACGTTGCGTGAGCGAGCAACGACCTCGGTGAGCGCCGGCTCCAGGCGCCGGTTGACCTCGACCGCGTGCACGACGCGCGCCGCCCGGGCCAGCGCCGCGGTCAGGACGCCGAGCCCGGCGCCGATCTCGTACGCGACGTCGCCGGGGCCGACGGCCGCCTCGCGCACCGCGAGGTCGGCGAGGTTCTCGTCGAGGAGGAAGTGCTGGCCCAGATCGGTGTCCGGACGCAGGCCGTGCGCGGCCAGCAGGCGCATGACGCCCACGCGGCCGCCGTCCCCCGGCGCCGCAGGGTCACCAGGCGAAGACGCGGGCGGCGTTGCGGGTGGTGAGCCCGTCGAGGGCCTCCTCGGACACGCCGCGCAACCCCGCCACGAAGCGCAGGGTGTGGGCCACGTTGGCCGGCCGGTTGGGACGGCCGCGCCGCGGGACCGGCGCCAGGTAGGGGCTGTCCGTCTCGACCAGCAGGAGGTGCTCCGGCGCCGCGGCCGCCGCCCGCTGCAGGTCGCCGGCCCCCGGGTAGGTCACCTGCCCGGCGAAGCTGACGAGATACCGTCGCTCGGCGACCTCGTCGAGGTGCTCCGGCATCGAGAAGCAGTGCATCACCACCGGGTGGCCGGCGGCCTCGGCGGCGAGGATGGCGAGGGTCTCGGCGGCGGCGTCCCGGGTGTGGACCACGATGGGCAGGCCGGCCTCGCGCGCCAGGCCGATCTGGGACGAGAACGCCCGGCGCTGGGCGTCCGGTCGCGAGCGGTTGCGGTGGAAGTCGAGCCCGCACTCGCCGATCGCCACCACCCCCGGGTGCGCGGCGAGCTCGCGGATCCAGGCCTCGTCCGCGGCGGTGAACCCGTCGGCGTCGTGGGGGTGGACGCCGACGGCGGCGCGCACCTGGGGATGCTCATCGCAGAGGGCCACGGCCCGCTCGGCCGACTCGCGGCCCACCCCGATCGTCACGATGCGCTCGACCCCCGCGGCGACGGCCTCGGCCACCAGCTCCGCGGGCTCCGCGTCGCAGGAGTCGAGGTGGGCGTGGGTGTCGACTACGCGACCTTCTCCTCGATGCGGGGGAAGAGCGGCCCCGACGGCACGACGCGCGCGCCCCGGCGTCCGCCGCCCCACGCGGCGCGCTCCAGCGCGACCTCCGCCGGGTCCTGGCCCAGCGCGGCGAGGATGCGCTCCGACGAGCCCGGGATCACCGGCCACAGGAGGATCGCCGCCGCGCGCAGGCCCTCGGCCAGGCTGTAGAGGGTCTGGTCGAGCTCGGCCGCGCGGGCCGGGTCCTTGGCGAGCGTCCAGGGCGCGCGCTGCTCGACCAGCCGGTTGAGGCGCTGCACGAGGCGCCAGGCGTCCTCGATCGCCCGCGAGACGTCCAGCCGCTCGTACCCGGCGACGGTCGCCCCGACCGCCTCGGCCACCTCGGCCGCGACCTCCCCGTCGCCGCCGGGGTCGGCGGGCACGACGCCGTCGCGGTAGCGGCCGATCATGCTCACGACCCGGTTGAGGAGGTTGCCCAGCTCGTTGCCGAGCTCCTGCGAGTAGCGGGCCTCGAAGCCCTCGGCGGTGAAGGTGCCGTCCTCGCCGAAGCGCACCTCGCGCGCGAGGTAGTAGCGCAGCGCGTCGATCCCGTACTCGGCGATGAACGGGAACGGGTTGACCACGTTGCCGGTGGTCTTGCTCATCTTCTCGCCGCCCTTGAGGACGTAGCCGTGGATCATCTCCCGCCGCGGCAGCTCCAGCCCGGCGGCCATCAGCAGCGCCGGCCAGATGACGGCGTGGAACTTGAGGATGTCCTTGCCCATGACGTGCAGGTCGGGCGGCCAGAAGCGGCCCACCAGGTCCTCGCCGGGCCGCGCGTACTCCAGCGCCGTGTAGTAGTTGAAGAGCGCGTCCACCCAGACGTAGACGGTCTGGTCGGGGTCCCACGGCACCGGGACGCCCCAGTCGCTCCCGGCGCGGGAGATCGAGAGGTCCTCGAGCCCGTCCTCGATCATGCGGCGCGCCTCGTTGCGGCGCGTGGCGGGCAGCACCCAGTCGGGGTGGGCGTCGTAGTGGGCCAGCAGCCGGTCGCGGTACGCCGAGAGGCGGAAGAACCAGTTCTCCTCCTCGAGCCACTCGACCGGACGGCCGTGGATGGGGCAGCGCCGGCCCTCGTCCAGCTCGGCCTCGGCGTAGAAGCGCTCGCACGAGGGGCAGTACCAGCCCGAGTAGGCGCCGCGGTAGACGTCGCCCGACTCCCGCAGCCGCTCCATGACGCGCGCGACCCCCTCGGCGTGCTCCGGGTCGGTCGTGCGGATGAAGAAGTCGGTGGTCGCGCCGACGACCGGGCCGAGCTGGCGGAAGCGCTCGGCGTTCAGGTCGGCGTGCTCGCGCGGCGTGCGGCCGGCCTCGGCGGCGAGGCGCACCACGCTGGAGCTGTGCTCGTCGGTGCCCGTGAGGAAGAAGACGTCGTCCCCGCGCTGGCGGTGATGGCGCACGATGACGTCGGCCATGATCGTCGTGTACGCGTGGCCGATGTGCGGCTCGGCGTTGACGTAGTAGATCGGCGTGGTGAGGTAGAAACGGCCCACGCCGCGGAGTTTAGTCGTGCCCGCCGGCACCCCCGCCGGAGACGGCCTGCCGGTAGGCGCGGTTGCGCGAGGCGACGCCCAGCGCGGCGGCGACCTCGGCCGCCCGGGCCGGGCTCAGCCCGGCGTCGGCGAGCAGATCGAGCACATCGCGCAGCCGGGCCTCGTCGGGCTCGGCCGCCCCCGCCGCCCCGATCACGACGGTGACCTCGCCGCGGGGCGCCTCGCTCAGGCGCTCCGCGACCTCCTCGGCGGTGCCGCGCACGACCTCCTCGTGCAGCTTGGTGAGCTCGCGGCACACCGCCACCGGCCGCTCGGGCCAGGCTCTCGCGATCTCGCCCAGGAGGGCCGGCAGCCGCCGCGGGCTCTCGAAGGCCACGGCCGGGACGTCGAGGCCGGCGAGGGCCTCCATCAGCCGCCGCCGCTCGGCGGCCCGGCGAGGCGCGAACCCCAGGAAGGCGAAGCCGCCCTCGCCCGCCAGACCGGAGGCGGCGAGGGCCGCGGTGACCGCGCTGGGGCCCGGGACCACCTCGACCGGCAGCGACGCGTCGAGCGCCGCGCGCACCAGTCGGGCGCCGGGGTCGCTGACCAGCGGCATGCCGGCGTCCGACACCAGCGCCACCCGGGCGCCGTCGCGCATCCGCGCCACGAGGTCGGCCGCCCGCGCCGCCTCGTTGTGCTGGTGCACGGCCACCATCTTCGCGCCCGAGCCGGCGTGGCGCAGCAGCGGCGCCGTGCGGCGGGTGTCCTCGCAGGCCACCAGGTCGGCCCCGCGGAGGGCGTCGGCGGCGCGCGGCGAGAGATCGGCCAGGTTGCCGATCGGCGTTCCCACCACGACGAGGGAGCCACCCGTCATTGGGGTCCTTGCCATGCCGCAACGGAGGTTGCCGCGGCGGACGCTACCATTGCCCGCCGATGTCCCGGACCAGCAAGCCCTACCGGCGCTACCGGTCGCGCGGGCGTGAGGGCGCGGTCGGCGGCGGCATGGACGAGCTGCGGGCGCTCCGGGCCCGCGAGGCGGGCGAGGGCGCGCCGCCGGGGGGCGCCGTTGCGGACCCCCAACCCCTGCCCCCGCAGCGCCCCGGCCGGCTCGAGCGGCAGCAGCGCCGCGCAGCTGCAGCGCGAGGGCCGGCGCTGGTGGTCGCTGCGCGGTCTCGGCCCCGCGGGCTGGGCCGGCCGCATCGCCCTCCTCCTGCTGGTGGGCCTCATCGCCTGGGCGGGGTTCGGCTGGCTCGCCCTGGACGGGGCCGTGGACGAGGCCAACGGCAAGATCACCGAGCGCGCGCGGGCGGCGCTCGACCCGCCGCCCGGCGGGATGCTCGGCACGCCCACGAACACGCTGATCGTCGGCGTCGACAAGCGCAAGGGGCGCACGCGGAGCCGCGCCGACACGCTGCTGCTGATGCGCACCGACCCCGACGCCGGCCGGATCAAGTACCTGTCGATCCCCCGCGACTACCGCGTCGAGCTCCCCGGGCAGGGCACCCAGAAGATCAACGCGTCCTTCTTCTTCGCCGGCCAGGCCGGCGCGATCCGGGCGGTCAAGGGCCTCACCGGGCGTGCCGATCCACCACATCATCGTGATCAAGCTCAACGGGTTCCCGCGGATGGTGGACGCCGTCGGCGGCGTGACCGTCAACAACCCGACCGCCCTGGTCGAACTGCCCCTACGAGAACGGCCGCACGGTCGAGCTTCCCGGAGGGCCGGATCGCGCTGAACGGCGCCCGGGCGCTCGAGTACGCGCGCGCCCGCCAGGGGGCGTGCGGCGGAGACTTCGGCCGGGCGCTGCGACAGCAGGCGGTGGTGGCGTCGATGAAGGGGCAGGTGCTGTCGCTCGGCAACATCTGGCGCGCGCCCTGGCGCGGGGCGGACGTGGTGCGGGCGCTCCAGACCGACATCGGCACCATGGACATGATCAAGTTCGGCTGGCTCCAGGCGCGGCTGGACCAGCGCCCCGGCGACCGCATCCTGCTGTCGGGCGAGATCCTCGAGGTCGGCGGCGTCTCCTACGTGGTCCAGACCGATCCCGACCAGAACGAGCGCGAGATCGCGGAGTTCATGAGCACCTCCTGAGCGCGGCTCAGGGGAGGGCGGCGAACGCCTCGGCCTTGTCGCGCCGGCCGGCGACCACCATGAGGTCGCCGTCGCGGACGACGGTCTCGGGCGTCGCGTAGGTGAACCCGCCATCGGGGGTCTTCACGGCCACGACGGTGACCTCGTACCGGCTGCGCAGCCCCGCGTCCTTGAGGTTCTCGCCCGCAAGCTCGCGCGGCGCCGTCGTCTCGATCAGGACGAAGTCCTCGTCGAGCTCGACGTAGTCGATGGTGCGGCCGACCATGGTGTGGGCCACCCGGACCCCCATCTCGCGCTCGGGCAGGACGACCCGATGGGCGCCCACGCGCTCGAGGATCGCGGCGTGCTCGGGCGTCACCGCCTTGGCCCAGATGCGGGCCACCCCCAGGTCGACCAGCGCGTAGGTCGCGAGGATGCTCGCCTGGATGTCGGTGCCGATCGTGACGGCCGCCCGGCTGAAGTCGGCCGCGCCGATCTGGCGCAGCGCCTCGGCGTCGGTGGCGTCGGCCTGAACCACTTGGGTCATCTCGGCCGAGCACGCCTGGACGACCTTGGGGGAGGCGTCCACGCCGAGGACGTCGTTGCCGAGCCGGGTCAGGGTCTCGGCGAGGGCGCGGCCGAAGCGGCCGAGGCCGATCACGAGGGTCTGGTCGTCACTAGCCAACGATCGGCCTTTCCTCCGGGTGGCTGAACAGGCGCTCGCGCTCGCGCAGGACGAGGGCGACGCCGAGGGTGATGGGGCCCACGCGGCCGAGGAACATCAGGACCATGAGTATCGCCTGCCCGGCCGTGTCGAGCATCCCGGTGACACCGGTCGACAGCCCGGTCGTCGAGAACGCCGAGGTGCTCTCGAAGAGCGCGTCCGACAGGTCGAGGCCGTTGTTCGCCACCAGGAGCAGGGTCGCGAGCACCACCGCGCCGGCCGCGACGACCACGATGGTCAGGGCCTGGCGCAGGGTCGCAGGCGGCACGGCACGGCCGAACGCGACCACCTCGCGCTCGCCGCGCACCTCGGCCCGGACGATGAGCAGCAGCACGGCGAGGGTCGTGACCTTGATGCCGCCCGCGGGGGACGCGCTGCCGCCGCCGATGAACATCAGGATGTCGGTCACCAGGAGCGAGTCGGGCCCCATCTGGCCGTAGTCGACCGCGTTGAACCCGGCGTTCCGGGCGGTCACCGCCGCGAAGAAGCCGCCCAGCAGCTTCGCCGGGGGGCTCTCGGAGCCGAACGTGCCCGCGTCGTCCCAGCCGAGCCCCGTGAGCAGGGCGAAGCCGACCACGAGCAGGGTGCCGGTCGTCACGAGGGTGAGCTTGGCGTGCAGGCTCCAGCGCTCGGGCGTGCGCGGACGCGTGCGCAGCTCGAGCCAGACGGGGAATCCCAGGCCGCCGACGATGATCGCGATCGCGAGCGGCACCAGGATGAAGCCGTCGGTCGCGAAGCCGATCAGGTTGTCGGAGAACAGCGAGAAGCCGGCCTGGTTGAACGCCGCCACCCCGTGGAACAGGCCCTGCCAGAGCGCGTCGCCGAACGATCGGCCCAGGCCCAGCCAGAAGCGCAGCGTCAGCGCGGCCACGACCAGCGCCTCGACGCTCAGCGTGAAGACCACGATGAAGCCGACGAGGCGCCTGAGGCTGCCGGCGTCCGTGGCCCGGGTCTCCGCCTGAGCCGCGAGCCGGCGGCGCAACCCGACGCGGCGGCTGATCAGGATGATCAGCAACGAGGCGCTCGTGACGATGCCGAGCCCCCCCAGCTGCACCAGCCCGAGGATCACCGCCTGCCCGAACGGGGTCCAATAGGTGGCGGTGTCGACCGTCGCCAGGCCGGTGACGGTGACCGCCGAGACGGCGGTGAAGGCGGCGGTCTCGAACGGCGCCCGTCCCGCCCCCGCCGTTGCCGCGCCCAGGCTGAGCAGGGCCGTGCCGATCAGGATCGCCGCGGCGAAGCCGACGACGACGACGCGCGCGGGGTGGAGGAAGAAGCGCCGCGCGGGTTTCCGGGGGATCCCGCGCGCCACGGCGCTCAGACCTTGTCCAGCCCCACCGTCTTGCCGCCCGACGAGCCGGAGCCCGCCTTGGCCGGCTTCTCGGCGGCCTTGCCCTCGCCCCCCGAGGAGCCGTTCGACGACGCGTCCCCGGACCCCGCCGCGCCGGAATCCTCGCCGGCGCCGCGCCGCCTGCTGCCGTAGTCGGTGTTGTGGAAGCCCGTCCCCTTGAAGTGGATCGCCGGCGCGAAGAGCACCTTGGCCACCTGCCCGCCGCAGACCTCGCACTCGGAGATCGGGTCGTCGGACATGCGCTGGGACACCTCGAACTGGTGCCCGCACTCGTTGCAGCGATACTCGTAGATCGGCACGAATCCACCTCGGACGGAATGCGGCGTGGAAGCGCCGCGCAGGAGTATAGCGCCGCCTCGCGCCGTCACTGGCACTCTCGCCCCGAGTGTGCCAAGGCGGCCATGACAGGGCCGGTCATGCGGCGGTCGTTGATACCATCGGCCGCGGTCCCGGCGACCTGAGCCAGGCACCCCTAGGACATGACGCCGCCGATGCGAAAGGGCCAGGCCGTGCGTCGCGCCGCGTGGCTGGGCGTCGGCGCCGCCGTCGCCGCCGCGGCGCTGGCGCGCCGGCGCCCTGCCGCCGCCATCGCCGCCGCCGCCGGCGCGGGCCTCGCGGGCGCCGCGGCGTTCATGCCCGCCAACCCGGCCTTCGGCCGCGCGATCGCGCGCGGCCCGCGCGACCGCCCCCGGGCGGCGCTCACCTTCGACGACGGGCCGGGGCCGTCGACGCCGGCCGTCCTCGACGCCCTCGCCGAGGCCGGCGCGCGCGCCACCTTCTTCGTCCTCGGCCGCCAGGCCGAGCGCCACCCGGAGCTCGTGCGCCGCATCGTCGCCGACGGCCACCAGCTCGCCAGCCACGGCTACGACCACGGGATCCTGATCTTCCGCGGCGCCGGGCACGTCGAGGACCAGCTGCGCCGCTCCGAGCTCGCCGCCGAGGCGGCCGCCGGGGCGGGCGCGATGTCGCGCCTGTTCCGTGCGCCCCACGGCTTCCGGGGCCCCGCCACGGCGCTCGGCGCGCGCCGCGCGGGCTACCGGATGGCCGCCTGGACCTGCGGCGTCTTCGACACCGCCGACCCGGGCCCGGCCGCCATCGCCCGGCGCGCCGCCCGGGCGCTCGAGCCCGGCGCCATCCTGCTGCTGCACGACGCCGACGGATGGGCGCCGGAGCGCCCCCGCCGGCAGACCGCCGACGCCCTGCCCGAGATCTGCCGCGCCGCGCGCGCCCGCGGGCTCGAGCTCGTGACCCTCGACGAGCTGGTCGTCGCATGACCACCCAGGCCGCCGAACGCCGGCCGTTGAGCCGGCGCCTCGCCTGGCCCGCTCGCCCGGGTCCTGATCATCCTGGCGGTCGGGGCGGTGGCGGTCTGGAAGCTCGACCTCGGCGAGGTGAGGGACGCCTTCGCCATCACGTCGTGGGGCTTCCTCGCCCTGGCCGTCCTGGCGAACTTCATCTCGGTGGCGTGGAAGGGGCTCGCGTGGAAGGCGGTGGTCGACGCGCTCCCGAGCCTGCGGATGAAGACCCGCTTCCGCGACATCCTCAGCCCGCTCTTCGTCGGCTTCCTCTTCAACACCGTGCTGGCGGCGCGCCTGGGCGAGATCGTGAAGGTGCTGCTGCTGCGGCGGCGCCTCGAGCGGCGCGGGGAGCGCCCGCCCACCACCACCCTGCTCGGGACGGTCGTGGCCGAGAACCTCGTCTCGACCATCGCGTGGGTCGGGCTCGTGATCGCGATCGGGCTCTTCCTCCCGCTGCCTTCCTACGCCTGGGTCGCGTCCATCGCCCTCGGCGCCGGGTGCCTCGCGATCGTCGTGGTGGCGCTGCTCTCGAGCCCGGGGCGCCAGCTGCCGCCATGGCTGCGCACCGGCCCGCTCTGGGCGCGGGCGACCCGGGCCGTGTCGCGGCTGTGGGGTGCGGTCCGCGAGAGCCACCTCGGGCTGCGGGACCCACGCCAGATGAGCCTCGTCGTCGGCGCCAGCCTCATGTGCTGGATCTCCCAGTGGGCCGGCATCTACTTCACGCTGATCGCCTTCGGGCTCGAGGAGGTCGGCTGGGGCGGCGCCGGGCTCCTGCTCGTGACCATCACGCTCGCGCAGGCCTTCCCGGTCCTGCCGGGCAACGTGCTCGTGTTCCAGGCCGCCGCGGTGGTGCCGCTGACGGCCTCCTACGGCGTCGGCGCCGCCGAGGCGCTCGCGTTCTCGGTGGTGTTGCAGGCCACCGAGGCGGTGGTGGGCGTGGCCGTCGGGTTCCTCTTCCTGATCGCGGAGGGCGTCGGGTTCAAGCAGCTCCGCCGCCAGGCCGAGGAGGAGAACGAGCGCGTCGGCCCCCGGGAGCCGACCGTCGTCGACACGCTCGCCGGCCCCTAGGCGGGCGGCCGGGCCGTCGCCCGGCGCCCGCGCGCGTCACAGTCGGTCACGGCAGGGCCACCGGTTCATAACCCATCGGCCCAGGGCCGTGGTCCAGGATGCGCGTGGCTCCAGCCGGCCGAGACGCGCCCCGCCGGCGGGCTGGGGTCACCAAGGGCCGGGACGCCGGCCTCGGCGCGGCGGGAGGGGGCGTCGGGGGCCCCTCCCGCCGATCGCCCTTTCAGGCCGGCGGGGAGCCCTCGGCCCCGAGCCGCCGCCAGAAGCCCGCCATCTCCTCGAGCTCGTCGTCGCCGAAGCGCGACAGGAACCGGCGCCTGACGTCGGCGAGGTGGCTCGCCCGAGCGGCTCGGAGGCGCCCCCGCCCCGTCGGCGTCAGGGCGACCTCCGCCCCCCGGCCGTCGTCCTCGCAGGCCTCCTTGACGACCAGCCCGTCGCGGACGAGGCGGTTGACCAGCCGGCTGATGCCGCTCACCGAGAGCAGGGTCGCCGCCGACAGCTCCGACACCCGCATGCGCCGGCGCGGCGCGTCGCCGACCAGCATCAGCACCTCGTACCCGCTCAGGGAGATGCCGTGCCGCTCGCGCATCTCCTCGTCCATCTCGCCGATCAGCGAGGCGTGGACGCGCAGCAGTCCGCGCCACGCCCCGAGCTCGAGCGGCGTCAGCGCCTGCCCGTCGACCCCCCGGGCGGCCGCCGCGTCCGCGACGGGGGCGTTTGCATTTGCTTGCATCGTCAACTACTCTCTAGTTGCTTGATCATGCAACGACCTTATCAGGCGGCGCGGACGATCCGCCCGCCGGAGAGGACGGACGCCTTGGGCCTCGACGGGATCCACCACGTCACCGCCATCACGGCCGACGCTCCGGGGACGCTGGACTTCTACGTGCGCCGCATGGGCCTGCGGTTGGTGAAGAAGACGGTCAACTTCGACGCGCCGGACATGTACCACCTGTACCTCGGCGACGAGATCGGCTCGCCCGGCAGCCTCATCACCTTCTTCGAGATCCCCGGCATCGGCGACGGACGGCCCGGGCCCGGGATGATCCACCGCGTCGTGTGGCGGGTGGCCTCCCCGGGGGCGCTGGACTTCTGGGCCGAGCGCCTCGCCGACGCCGGGCGTCCGGTCGACGCCGCGGCGGGCTCGCTCGTCAGCTCCGACCCGGAGGGTCTGGGGCTCGAGCTGGTCGTCGGCGAGCCGGCCGACGGGGCGCCGCGGTCGGCCCTGGCGCCGGACATCCCGCCCGAGCACGCCCTGACCGGCATCCGGGGCGTGCGGGCCTTCAGCCGGGCGCCCGAGGCCACGGAGCGGCTCCTCGTCGAGGGGCTCGGCTTCGCCCGCGAGGACGAGGGTCGCTACTCGACCTCCGGGGCGGAGCGGCGCGGCGTCTACTGGCTCGACCCGGCGCCCGCCGAGCGCGGTGAGCAGGGCGCGGGGACGGTGCACCACGTGGCGTGGACGTCGCCCGACCCCGACCACGCCGACTGGGGCCGCCGGGCGGCCGCGGCCGGCGCGCACCCGACGGGAATCATCGACCGGCAGTACTTCCGCTCGATCTACTTCCGCGAGCCGGGCCGGGTGCTGTTCGAGATCGCGACGGTCGGGCCCGGCTTCGCGACCGACGAGCCGGCCGAGCGCCTGGGCGAGGAGCTGCGGCTGCCGCCGCAGTACGAGCCGCTGAGGGAGCGCATCGAAGGGATCCTCGAGCCCCTGGAGAGCCCGCGGGCGCTCGTGGGCCCGAACGGGGGCGGGCGATGAGCGGGCCCGCGGAAGGCGACCGCCTCGAGCGCGGCCGCGAGCTGGCGCGGCGCCACCTGGGCGAGGGCGTCATCGAGCGCTGGCGCGAGGTGTCGCCGGACCTCGAGGAGCTGACCTCGGCGTTCGGCTTCGCCGACCTCTGGGGCCGCCCCGGCCTCGGCCGCCGCGACCGCTCGATCGTGGCGATGGCGGTCACCGCGACGCTCCGCGCCCACGCCCAGCTCGGGTGGCACGTGCGGGGGGCCCTCGGCGCGGGCGTGACGCCCGACGAGGTCCGCGAGGTGCTGATCGCGGTGGCCGGGCTGGCCGGCTTCCCGGCGGCGTGGTCGGCGATGGAGGTCGCCGAGCCGATCCTCGCCGAGGGCGCCGGGAGCGCCGGCGACGGGGGCGGGGGCGCGGGGGCGTCGTGAGCCTGGTGCACCGCTTCGCCGCGCCGGCCCCCGGCGCGCCGACCCTCCTGGCGCTGCACGGGCGCGGCGGCGGCGAGGGCGACCTGCTCGGGCTCGCCGACGCCCTCGGAGGCGGCGTGGGCGTCCTCGCGCCGCGCGGGCCGGAACCCGAGGGCGGCGGCTTCGCCTGGTTCCGCCACCACGCGATCGGCGTCCCCGAGATCGCGAGCCTCGAGGAGAACCTGGAGCGGGTGGGCGCGTGGCTCGAGGCCGCGGTGGCCGAGCACGGGCTGGAGGCGCCCCTGACGGCCGTGGGCTTCTCGAACGGCGGGATGATGGCGGGGGCGCTGTCGGCCGTGCGCCCCGATCTCGTGGGCGACGTCGCCCTGCTGTCGAGCGCCTACCCGCTGCCGCCCGAGACCGTCGCGGGCGGAGGGCTGCGCGGCCGGCGGGTGCTCGCCGGCGGCGGGCTCGACGACCCCTTCCTGCCCCGGGAGACCGCCGCGGCCGGGGTCGCGTCCTACCGCGCCGCCGGGGCCGACGTCACGGAGGCCTGGCGGCCCGGCGGGCACTGGGTCGGCCCCGAGGAGATCGCGGCGCTCGCGGGCTGGCTGCGCGGCGACCCGGGCTGAATCGCTGCCGGCGCGGGCCTCCGGCGCCTCTCTCTCCCGCGTTCACCGCCGTTTCACAGGATCGTCACCGGAGGGCGACGAAGGGGGGATCCGCCCGACCTATCCTCACCCCGCGATGGAGGCGAGGCGGATGAAGATCCTCATCGTCGAGGACGACGACAGCACCGCCGAGGCGATCGCCTTCCACATGCGCGCGGCCGGCCTCGAGCCGACCGTCGCCGCCGACGGCCTGGCCGGCCTGCGGGAGCTGCGCAGCGCGTTGCCCGACGCCGTCGTGCTCGACCTGATGCTCCCCGGCGTCGACGGCTGGCACCTCATCCGCCAGGCGCGGGAGTGGGCGCCGCGGCTGCCGATCATCGTCGTCACCGCGCGCACCAACGAGCACGACCGGGTGGAGGTGCTCTCCCTCGGCGCAGACGACGTCATGGCCAAGCCCTTCTCCATGCGCGAGCTCCTGGCCCGGGTGACGGCGGCGCTGCGCCGCACCGCGGTCGAGAACGCCCAGTCGAGCCGGCTGCCGGTCGCCGAGGGCGAGCTGAGCATCGATCCCGAGCGCATGTCCGTGATCGTCGCCGGCCGGCCCGCCGAGCTGACCCCGCTCGAGTTCAAGCTGCTGTGGACGCTCGCCGAGGGGCGCGATCGCGCGATGTCGCGGGACGAGATCTTCCGGCTCGTCTGGGGCGGCGAGCGCGCCCACGGGGACCGCTCGGTCGACGTGCTCGTGCGGCGGCTGCGGCGCAAGGTCGACGAGGTTGGCGGCAGCTTCACCTACATCCAGACGCTCCACGGCGTCGGCTACCGCCTCCAGGCCACCCCCCGCCAGATGCCGGGCAACGGTCCGCGCACCGACCTCTTCGGAACAACCAGCCCTTTGCGCTGACGCGCGGAGCCCGAGGGCACCGAGGCGGAAAATTCCGGCCTCTCGGCCGGCGCGCCCGGGGCGAAACCGGCCCCAGCGAGCGGAGCAGCCCCCGAGCCTCGGGCTACGCCGAATCTTTCAGCGACTGTGCTTCGGGGAGGTTCTCGAGCTTCTTGAGGGTGTTGTTCTCGATCTGGCGGATCCGCTCGCGCGTGACGCCGAAGGCCCGCCCGACCTCCTCGAGGGTGCGGGGCTGCTCGCCCAGGAGCCCGAAGCGCAGCTCGATGACCTTGCGCTCGCGGTCGGGGAGGGCGTCGAGCGCGCGGAGGATGTCCGTGCGGCGCAGGTTGACCGAGGCCTCGTCGAACGGCGACGCCGCCTGCTCGTCCTCGACGAAGTCGCCGAGCTCCGACTCCTCCTCCTCGCCGATCGGCTTCTCCAGGCTCACCGGGAGCTGGGCCATGCGGAGGATGTCGCGGACCTCCTCGGGGCTCATGCGCAGCTCCTCGGCGATCTCCTCGGCGCGCGGCTCGCGGCCGAGGCGCTGGACCAGCTGGCGCTCGAGGTGCACCACCTTGTTGAGCTTCTCGACCATGTGGACCGGGATGCGGATGGTGCGCGCCTTGTCGGCGATCGCCCGCGTGACCGCCTGGCGGATCCACCAGGTGGCGTAGGTCGAGAACTTGAAGCCCTTGCGGTAGTCGAACTTCTCCACCGCGCGGATCAGGCCGAGGCTGCCCTCCTGGATGAGGTCGAGGAAGGAGAGCCCGCGCCCCAGGTAGCCCTTGGCGATGCTGACCACGAGGCGCAGGTTGGCCTCGACCATCTCGGCCTTGGCGGTGATGTCGCCGCGCTCGATGCGGCGCGCGAGGGCGACCTCCTGCTCGGCCGTGAGCAGCGGCACGCGCCCGATCTCGCGCAGGTAGAGGCGCAGCGAATCGAGGCTGGGCTCGACGGTGAGGTCGAGCTCCGGCGTGCGCTCGGTCGGCTGGGCGGCGCGGCGCGCGATGACCTCGCCGTCGGCGTCCAGCACCTCGATGCCGACCTCGAGCAGGTGCGAGTAGAAGTCCTCGATCTGCTCCTTGGTGACCTCGGCCTCCTCCAGGACCCCGACGATCTCGTCGTAGGTGAGGAAGCCCTTCTCCCGCCCGTCGGTGACGAGCGCGCGCATCTCCTCCACGTCCGGCAAAGCGATCTCCACAGCGCTGCGGCCGGACGGACTCGTCATCGCGCGCACTCCCTTCCTCGTGGGACTGGGGTGGGGCGGATGTGATTATACGGGGAGGGCAACCGGGCCCGAAGCGCGCCGCGTCCGTCATCATGGACGGGGAAGCGCACCCCCGGCACCTCGAGGAAGCGAGCTCCCCGATGAGCACGACCCGGCGCGGTCTCCCGGAGGACCTGCAGCAGTCGCTGCCGGCGGCGCCGATCAGCCTCAGCCGCGCCGGGGTGACCCGCTCGGCCAAGGCGATCCGCATCCGCCACAACGGCAGCGAGCGGCTCTTCCAGGCCGACGTGGCCTGCTTCTGCGACCTCAACCCCGCCCAGAAGGGCGTGCACATGTCGCGCTTCGAGGAGGAGGTCAACGAGGCGATCGACGACGTCGTGATCGGCGAGGCGCTGATCGTCGAGGCGCTGGCGGAGCGGATCGCGACCAAGCTCGTGGCCAGCCAGCGCGCCCTGCGCAGCGAGGTGACC
This sequence comes from Miltoncostaeaceae bacterium, assembly GCA_963835685.1. Classification (GTDB taxonomy): domain Bacteria; phylum Actinomycetota; class Thermoleophilia; order Miltoncostaeales; family Miltoncostaeaceae; genus DATAGF01. Next base: position 140,221 of record CAWIGI010000004.1, on the reverse strand, counting down.
ATCCGCGCCAGCTACCCGGTCGAGAAGCGGACGCCCGTCACCGGCATCCCCACCCAGGAGATGTACGGGCTCATCGGGATCGCCGCGGCCAACACCCGGACCAGCCGGCGCATCGTCGGGGTCACGGCCCAGGGGATGAACGCCTGCCCCTGCGCGCAGGGGCTGCTCGCCGACCAGGCGGAGGGAGCCCTGCGCGAGGACGGCTTCTCCCCCGAGGAGATCGCGCGGATCCTCGAGCTCGTGCCGGTCGCCACCCACAACCAGCGGGCGCGCGGCACCCTCTACCTCGGCGCCCCCGAGGAGCTCGAGGTGGACGCCGACGAGCTCATCGCGATCGTCGAGGACGGCATGTCGTCGGAGATCTACGAGCTCCTCAAGCGGCCCGACGAGCGCTACGTGGTCGACCGCGCCCACCGCCGTCCGCGCTTCGTGGAGGACTCCGTGCGCGAGATGGTGCGCGGCACGCTCGAGCGCTTCCCCGGCCTGCCGGACGACGCCTTCGTGCACGCCCACCAGGTCAACTTCGAGACCATCCACACGCACGACGTCGAGGCCGAGCGGGCCGGCACCGTCGCCGAGATCCGGCGCGAGCTCGAGGCCGGCGAGCACGTCGCCCACCACACGACGCTGCGCGAGTGGCTGGACGGGCGCGTGCCCCTGCCGTGAACGAGGTCGCCGTGACGGCGGTGGGGACCGACCGCCCCGGCATCGTCGCGGCGCTCACGGGGGCCCTGCTCGAGATCGGCGGGAACCTCGAGGACGCCCGGGCCGCCCTCCTGCGCGGCTCGTTCGCGACCGTCCTCGCCGTCGCCGTGCCCGACGACGTCGGCCCGGAGCAGGTGGAGGCCGCCCTGCAGCCGATCGCAGACGAGCTCGGCCTGGGCCTGTGGGTCGGCCCGGCGGCGCCGCCGCGTCCCGGCCCGCCGCTCGACCGCTGCGTCCTCTCGGTCTACGGCGCGGACCACCCCGGCATCGTCCACGGCTTCACCCGGGCGCTGGCCGAGCGGTCCGCGAACGTGGTCAACCTGTCGGCGCGCCTGGTGGGCGACCCGCCGATCTACGTCCTCGGGATCGAGGTCGAGCTTCCGCCCGGCCTCGAGGCGGAGGCCCTCCGGGCGGCGCTCGCGCCGGTCGCCGAGGAGCACGCGGTGGAGATGACGCTGGAGGCCGAGGAGGACGAGGTCTTCTGAGGCGGGAGGTCCTGGTCTACCCGGACCGCCGCCTGAAGCTCCCCGCCGCCCCGGTCGGGACGCCGGGGGCGGCGGTGAGGCGCCTTGCGCGCGACCTGCTCGAGACCGCGGCGGCGTACCCGCGCACCGTCGGGCTGGCGGCCCCCCAGGTGGGCGAGCTCTGGCGGGTGGCGTACGTCGATTGCACCGGCCACCGCAGGGCCCCCGACGCCCAGGGGCCGATCTGGCTCATCGACCCCGTCCTGCGCGAGGCCACCGGCGACGAGCTGGGCCGCGAGGGCTGCCTGAGCCTGCCCGACATCACCGCCAACGTCCGCCGCGCGACCCGGATCGTCGTCGAGACCACCGGGCTGGACGGGCGCCGCGCCGCCGTCGAGGCCGCCGGGTTCGAGGCCCGGGCGATCCTCCACGAGATGGACCACCTCGACGGCGTGCTGATCCTCGACCGCGTGGCCTCGCTGGCGCTCGACGTCTTCCCGCGGCGACGCTAGGAGCAGGCCTCCGAGTAGCGCACCTCGGGCACGTCGCCGACGCTCATCTCGCTCACGTAGCGGCCCGGGATGTCCTCGCCGAGCGGCGCGGTGACGAAGGCGATGCGGCGCGCCGGCGCGACCCTCGGCCGGGGACGGTAGACCAGCTCGAGCCCGCCCGAGTTCAGGTCCCGGGCCACGAAGAAGGGCCGCCCGTAGGCCCGTCGCACCCGGCGCTCGGGCGAGGCGAGCCGGATGCCCCTCGTCGTGCGCGTGTACCAGTTGACGGACAGGGTCGACTCGACCGAGGCCCGGCGGACGATCCCCGAGGTCAGGATGAAGTAGATGCCGTCGTAGAGGCCCACCTTCTCGAGCACGGCGCACGTGCCGTTGCGCTGGGTGATCCGCAGCGGCGAGGAGGTCGCCGCCCGGGCCTGCGCCACGGTCATGCCGATGCGCACCGGGCCGAGCCCGTCGGGCCCGAGGCGCGCGCCGTCCAGGCTCGGGGCGGCGCCGGCGCCTCCAGCCGCCGCCGCCAGCGCGGCCGCGGCGACGCCGACGGCGCAGAGCGTCAGGCGCGCCCTCATGTCCTCCCCTTCCTGTAGACGTCGTCGCCGATGTCCCTGCGGACCGCGTGGACCGGGTTGCCGGCGGCGTCCCACTGGTAGTAGGAGCACGCCGGGCCGAAGGCCGGCTCGTAGACGTCAACCTTCGGGTTGCGGCCGACGTCGCGGGCGGCGGCGGCGTGGCGCAGCAGGCTGGGGTCGTCGGCCTCGGGCCAGACGATGATCAGGTGCGCCGCCGTGAGGAAGGTCGCCACGAAGCCGCAGCCCTCGGCCGGACAGGGCCACGGGTCGGTGCGGACGCAGTGCCAGCCGCTGTAGTCCTCGCCGGAGTCGTCGGTCCAGAGCTCCTCGTCGAGCGCGAGCTCCTCGTCGAGGTCCGGCTGCGGCGGGGCGATGACCGGCGCGTCGACGTCAACGCCCGGGCGTGACGGCTCGGGCATCAGCGCGCCCCCGCCGGATGGCGCACGGCGCAGCCGTCGATCCAGCTCGCCTGCCCGTCGGCATACACCGTCTGCTTCCAGATCGGCGCGCGCCGCTTGAGCTCGTCGATGACGTACCGGCACGCGGCGAAGGCGGCGGGCCGGTGGCCGGCGGACGCCGCCGCCGCCACGCTGGGGTCCCCGACGGCCACGACGCCGACGCGGTGTGCCACCGCCACCCGGGCGCCGAAGCGCGCCTCGGCCTCCGCGGCGACGGCCGCCATCTCGCTGACCGCCAGCTCCTCGTAGGCCTCGTAGCGCAGCTCGACCACCTCGCGCAGCTCTCCCTCGCGGCGGGTGGTGCCGACGAACGCCGCCGTGCCCCCGTGGTCCGGGTCGGCGACGGCCGCGATCAGCGCGGCCGGGTCGAGGGGCTCGGGGGTGAGGACGATCATCCGCCCGACACCGGGAGCACCACCGCCACCTCGTCGCCCTCGCGCAGCGTGGCCCCGGGCTGGGTCCACTCGTGGTTGAGCGCGTAGCGCGCGCCGTCCGGCAGGCCGACGTCGCGGACCGGGTCGGGCAGGTGCCCCCAGACGGCCCCCACCGGGGTGCCGGCCGGGACGCTCACGCTCACCCGCTCGGCCCCCGCGGCCTCGCGCAGCGAGGCGAAGAGCCGCACCGTCACTCGGATGTCCCCGGTCACGGGCACGAGTGTATCTCGGCCCCTCAGAGCGGCCCCGACGCGGGGTCGCGGGGCGCCTCACAGATCCCTTACGCGCTCCCCCGCCGGAGGTCGTGAAGACCTGCCCGGACGTCCAGTTCAGCTCGGCCCCTGAAAGCCCTAGATTCTCAGTGGTGAGACGTGCCCGCCGCCGACCCGTCCTTGCCCTGCTCGGCCTCGCCGGCGCGGCCGCCGTCGCGCTGCCGATCGTGGCGGCCACCGCCGGACCCGGCGGCGTCTCGCCCGACCTGCGCGCCGACCCCGTGGAGGGCATCAGCGGCCCGCAGGTCTACTTCACGTCGGGCCTGGGCGCCGACCAGCTCCTGATCCGCTTCGACGGCTTCGTGACGAACGTCGGCTCGGGGCCGCTCGAGGTGTCGGGCAACCCCCAGCCGGGCGGGTACTCGGTCGCGCAGCGCCGGTGGGCCTCGGGCGAGGGGCCGGGGACCTTCGCGTCCCAGTTCGTCCAGCCGGTCTCGGTCAGCTTCGAGACGGGCGACGGCCACAACCACTTCCACCTCAACCGGGCGATGCGCTACTCGCTCTGGAACCTGGAGCGGACCGCCCAGGTCGCGCCGGGCCAGAAGGTCGGCTTCTGCCTCTACGACATCGAGAACGCGCCGGCTCCCTCGCCGGCGCCGGACCCCCTCGTCTACAGCAGCTCGGTCACCCAGTTCTGCGACCAGCGCCAGCCGGGCTCGACCGACCTGCGGATGGGCACCTCCTCCGGGTGGCGCGACGTCTACGACAAGTCGCCTCGCCTACCAGTGGATCGACGTCTCCAACACCACGCCCGGGCGCTACCTCGTGGGCGCCGAGGCCGACCCCGACAACACGATCTGGGAGGGCGGTGGCGGCGCGGAGAGCAACGTCCCGGCGTTCGCCTCCCAGCAGGTGATCGTCCCGGGCTGGACCGCCCAGCCGGTGAACCTCGCCCAGACCGGCGCTGCCCAGGCCGTCCCGCTGTCGGCGACCGAAGTTCGGCACCCAAGGCAACTCGAACCTCCGCTACCGGGTCACGTCGGCGCCGGCCAACGGCACGCTCAACGTCGCGGTCGGCCAGGACTTCTCCGCGAGCACGCAGGTCGTCTACACGCCCGGGCCGGGCTACACGGGCGGCGACGGCTTCACCTACATCGCCCGCTCGATCTCCTCGAGCTTCCCGCTCAGCCCGCAGTCGGCGACGGTGTCGCTGGCCAGCACGGCGCCGTCGGTGGCGATCTCAGGCGCCCCGGCCAGCCTCGTGGCGGGGACGAGCGCGCAGCTCACGGCAGCGGTGGGCAACCTGCCCGGCGGCGTCTCGTGGAGCGCCAGCGCCGGGTCCGTCTCGCCGACCGGCCTCTACACCGCCCCCGGCACGCCGCCCGCCGGCGGCACGACGACCGTCCGCGCGGCGAGCACCGCCAACCCGTCGGTCGCGGCCCAGGCCGTGATCGCGATCACGGCCGAAGCCGCAGCAGACCGCCAAGCCCGATCCCTTCGGGAGCCTGACGGCGGGCAGGAAGCTCCTCTCGCCCCTGAGGATCCGGCGCGTCAGCAATCGCGTGATCGTCGGCAAGGTCGTCACCGGCCGCAAGGGCGGGCGCGTCACGATCACCACGACCCTCGGCAGGAGGGTGCTCGGACGCTGCTCGGCGCGCGTCGGCGCCCGCAAGGGCTTCACCTGCAAGGTCACGCTCAAGCGGAGCTACCCGCTGAAGAAGGTGCGCATGACCGCCAAGTTCTCCGCCAAGGGCGGCGGGACCGCGGTGCGGCGCTCCTTCGTCATCCCCTAGGCGGCCCCGCCGCCTCGCGCGCGGCGTGTGGTAGCGTCGCCGCCGGAGTGAGCAAGAGCAACGCGGGCACGGACCACGAGGTCCGGGCCACCGAGTCGGGGATACCGGTCGAGCGCGTCTACGACGAGGCGTCCGTCGCGGACCTCGACCTTCCGGAGCGGCTCGGGGAGCCGGGGGGCTTCCCGTTCACCCGGGGCATCCACCCGACGATGTACCGCGAGCGCCCGTGGACCATGCGCCAGTACGCCGGCTTCGCGACGGCCGAGGAGACCAACGCCCGCTTCCGCTACCTGCTGGCGGCGGGCGCGCCCGGCCTCTCGACGGCGTTCGACCTGCCGACCCAGCTCGGGATGGACTCGGACGACCCGCTCGCGGCGGGCGAGGTGGGCCGGGTGGGGGTGGCCATCGACTCGGTCGAGGACATGGCGCGCCTCTTCGAGGGCATCCCCCTCGACCGCGTCTCGACGAGCATGACGATCAACGCGCCCGCGGCGGTCCTGCTGCTGCTCTACCAGCTCGTGGCCGAGGAGACGGGCGTCGACCCGCGCGGGCTGCGGGGGACGATCCAGAACGACGTGCTCAAGGAGTACGTCGCCCGCGGCAACTACATCTTCCCCCCCGCCCCGTCGATGCGGCTGACCACCGACACGTTCGCCTACTGCGACGCGGAGCTGCCGCGCTGGAACACGATCTCCATCAGCGGGTACCACATCCGCGAGGCCGGCTCGACGGCGGTCCAGGAGATCGCCTTCACGCTGGCCAACGGCATCGCCTACGTGGAGGCGGCGCTCGCGGCGGGCCTGGAGGTCGACCGCTTCGGCCCGCGGCTGTCGTTCTTCTTCAACGCCCACAACGACCTGCTGCAGGAGGTCGCCAAGTTCCGCGCGGCCCGCGCGCTGTGGGCCCACATCATGCGCGACCGCTTCGGGGCGACGGACGAGCGGGCGATGACGCTGCGCTTCCACGCGCAGACCGGCGGCAGCACGCTCACGGCGCAGCAGCCCCACGTCAACGTCGTCCGGGTGGCGGTGCAGGTGCTGGCCGCCGCGCTCGGGGGCGCGCAGTCGATCCACTCCAACGCCTTCGACGAGGCCCTCGCCCTGCCCACGGAGGAGAGCGCCAAGCTCGCCCTGCGCACGCAGCAGGTGATCGCGGCCGAGTCGGGCATCACGGCCACGGTCAACCCCCTCGGCGGCGGCTACGCCGTCGAGCGGCTCACGGCCGAGCTGGAGGAGCGGGCGCGGGAGCTCATCGAGGAGATCGACCGCCGCGGCGGCGCGACCGAGTGCATCGAGTACATGCGCGAGGCGATCGCCGACGCGGCCTTCCGGCACCACGAGGAGGTGCTGGCGGGCGAGCGCGAGGTCGTCGGGGTCAACGTCCTCCGCGAGGAGGACGAGCCGCCGATCGAGATCCACCGCATCGACCCGCGCATCGAGGCCGACCAGGTCGAGCGCGTGCGCGCGCTGAGGGCGGCGCGCGACGCGGCGGCGGTCGAGGCGCGGCTGGCCGACGTCCGCGCCGCCGCGGGCCGGGCGGACAACCTGCTGCCCCCGATGCGCGAGGCCCTGCGCGCCCGCGCGACCGTGGGCGAGGTGTGCGCCGTCTTGCGGGCCGAGTTCGGCGAGTACGACCGCGTGCGCGCCGGGCTCCGATGAGCACGGAAGACAAGCGGGAGCGCCTGCGGGCGCTGCGGGAGGAGGCGATGCACGCCGGCTCCGAGGCGGCCGTCGAGCGCCAGCACGCGCGCGGCAAGCTGACCGCCCGCGAGCGCATCGACCTGCTGCTCGACCCGGGCAGCTTCACCGAGCTCGGCATGTTCACCCGCCACCGCGCCCACGGCTTCGGGCTGGAGGAGAACCGGCCCTGGGGCGACGGCGTGGTGACCGGGCACGGGACGGTGGACGGACGGGTGGCCTTCGTCTTCAGCCAGGACTTCACGGTCTTCGGCGGCAGCCTGGGCGAGGTCTTCGCCGAGAAGATCGTCAAGGTCATGGACCTCGCGGTGCGGATGGGGTGCCCGGTCATCGGCATCAACGACTCGGGCGGCGCGCGCATCCAGGAGGGCGTGGTGAGCCTGGGCGGCTACGCCGACATCTTCTTCCGCAACGTTCGCGCGAGCGGCGTGATCCCGCAGATCTCGGTCGTGATGGGCCCCTGCGCCGGGGGCGCGGTCTACAGCCCCGCCATCACCGACTTCATCTTCATGGTGCGCGAGACCAGCCACATGTTCATCACCGGCCCCGAGGTCATCAAGACCGTGACCGGCGAGGACGTGACCATGGAGGAGCTGGGCGGCGCGCAGAGCCACGCGACCCGCTCGGGGGTCGCCCACTTCGCGGCGGACTCGGAGCAGGAGTGCCTCGAGATGGTGCGCGGACTGCTCTCGTTCCTGCCGCAGAACAACCTCGACCCGCCGCCGTTCGTCCCGACGGCCGACCCGCCGGACCGGACCGTCGATGAGCTGGCGACGATCGTGCCGGACGCCCCCACCAAGCCGTACGACATGACGCGCGTCATCGAGCTGGTGGTGGACGACGGCGACTTCCTCGAGGTGGCGCCGCTCTACGCCGAGAACATCGTCGTGGGCTTCGCCCGCCTCGCCGGCCACGCGGTGGGGGTCGTGGGCAACCAGCCGAAGGCCCTCGCCGGCGTCCTCGACATCGACGCCTCCATCAAGGGGGCGCGGTTCGTGCGGTTCTGCGACGCCTTCAACATCCCCCTGGTGTCGTTCGTCGACGTCCCCGGGTTCCTGCCCGGCACGACCCAGGAGTACGGCGGCATCATCCTGCACGGGGCCAAGCTCCTGTACGCGTACGCCGAGGCCACCGTGCCCAAGCTGACGGTCATCACGCGCAAGGCCTACGGCGGCGCCTACGACGTCATGAGCTCGAAGCACGTGGGCGCCGACTTCAACGCCGCGTGGCCGACGGCGGAGGTCGCGGTGATGGGGCCGGAGGGCGCGGTGAACATCGTCTTCCGCCGCGAGCTGGCCGAGGCCGAGCGCAACGGCGCCGATACTGCGGCCCGGCGGGCGCAGCTCATCGAGGAGTACAAGGAGCGCTTCGCCAACCCGTACATCGCCGCGGAGCGCGGCTACATCGACGACGTCATCGAGCCGGAGGAGACGCGCGCGTGGCTGGTCCGGGCGCTCGAGACCTCGCTCACCAAGCGCGAGGCGCCACCCGCCCGCAAGCACGGGAACATCCCCCTGTGACCGCCTCGCGGCTGGTCGTGCGGGCCGGCGGCGAGCCGGCGCCGGCCCAGCTCGCCGCGCTGGCGGCCGCGGTGGGCGCGCTGCTCGACGAGGAGCGCCTGGCCGCTCGGGACCCCCTCCCGCCGGCCTACCGCTCGCGCTGGCGCCGCGCCGGGATCGAGGGGGCCCTCCGCCGGAGGGGCCGCCGCTGATGTTCGGCAAGGTGCTCGTGGCCAACCGGGGCGAGATCGCGATCCGGGTGTTCCGCACGCTGCGGGAGATGGGCATCGCGTCGGTGGCCGTCTACAGCGAGGTCGACCGCGACGCCCTCTTCGTGCGCCACGCCGACGAGGCCTGGCTGCTCGGGCCCGGGCCGGCTGCCGAGAGCTACCTCAACGTGCCGCGGATCCTGGAGGTCGCGCGCGAGGCCGGCGCCGAGGCGGTCCACCCCGGCTACGGCTTCCTGGCCGAGAACGCCGCCTTCGCGCGGGCGCTCGGCGAGGCCGGGATCACGTGGATCGGGCCGCCGCCGGACGCGATCGACGCGATGGGCTCCAAGACCGGCGCCCGGGCGCTGATGGCGGCGGCCGGCGTCCCGATCGTGCCCGGCGCGACCGAGCCCGTCCCCGACGTCGATGCCGCCCGCCCGGTCGCCGAGGAGATCGGCTACCCGGTGGCGGTGAAGGCCGCTGCGGGCGGGGGCGGCAAGGGGTTCCGGGTCGCGCCCTCCCCCGACGATCTGGAGGACGCGTTCGAGGGGGCTCGCCGCGAGGGCGAGCGCTTCTTCGCAGACGGGACCGTGTATCTGGAGCGCTACCTGCCCGAGCCCCGCCACGTGGAGATCCAGGTGCTCGCCGACGCCCACGGCGGCTGCGTCTGGCTGGGCGAGCGCGACTGCTCGGTGCAGCGCCGGCACCAGAAGCTGATCGAGGAGACCCCCAGCCCGGTGGTCAACGACGCGCTGCGGGAGCGCATGGGCGAGGCGTCGGTACGGGCGGCCCGGGCCGTCGGCTACACCTCGGCGGGGACGCTGGAGTACCTGGTGTCGGGCGGCGAGTTCTTCTTCCTCGAGATGAACACGCGCATCCAGGTGGAGCACACGATCACCGAGGAGGTCTGCGGGATCGACCTCGTGCGCGAGCAGGTCCGGGTCGCCGCGGGCGAGCGGCTCTCGATCGCCCAGGACGAGGTCGCGCCGCGCGGCCACGCGTTCGAGTGCCGCATCAACGCCGAGGACGCCTCGGCGCGCTTCCTCCCCTCCCCCGCCCTCATCACGGCCTACCGGGAGCCGTCCGGGCCGGGCGTGCGGGTGGACTCCGGCGTGCGGGCGGGGTCGGCGATCCCCGAGATCTACGACCCGATGATCGCCAAGCTCGTCGTCTGGGACGTCGACCGCGAGGCGGCCCGGCGCCGCATGATCCGGGCGCTCGACGAGTACGTCGTCGAGGGGCCCGTCACGCTGATCCCCTTCCACCGCTTCCTGCTGGAGCAGGAGGAGTTCATCGCCGGCGGCGCCTGCCACGCGCTGCTCGCGCGGATGGCCGAGGAGCCGACGCCCCTCCCGCCCCCGGGCGGCCCGGCGCTGCCGGCGGACGAGGCCGGCGAGGGGCCGCCCATGGCCGAGCGCCGCTTCACCGCCGAGGTCGGGGGGCGCCGCTTCGAGGTGGCCCTGCGCTACCCCGAGGCCGCCGGCGCGGGCGGCGGCGGCCCCGCCGCCCCGGCACCGCGCAGGTCCAAGCGCGTCACGGCCCGCGGAGGCGGCGCCGCGCGCGACGGCGCGGCGCCCGAGGTCGTCGCGACCCCGATGCAGGGGACGGTGCTGCGCGTGCTCGTGGAGATCGGCCAGGAGGTCGCCGCCGGCGACGTGGTCTGCATCGTCGAGGCGATGAAGATGGAGAACGAGGTCCCCGCCCACCGGCCGGGCACGGTGCGCGAGCTCCACGTGGCCGAGGGGCAGGCCGTCCAGGCGGACGAGCCCATCGCGGTGATCTCATGAGCATGGACGCGCACGCCGAGGTGGCCGGGCTGGTGCTGCGGGCGCTCGACGAGGCCCACCAGCCGCTCCGCGAGAGCGTGCTCTACGAGCGGGTCGTGCACCGCGGCGCGGCGCTGACGCCGGACGAGTTCGTGGCGCTGGCGTCGGAGATGGCCACCCGCGGCCTCGTGCGCATGAGCGTGGAGCACGACCTCCCCGCCCACGACCCGGACCCGTTCGGCCCGCGCTTCTACCTCCCGGCGGCCTGAGCGCGACCCGGGCTCGGCGGCGGCGCGACCTTGAGCACCACGACGATCCAGGGCTTGCTCGCGTAGGTCGAGCGGCCGGAGGCGAGACCGCTCCACACCACGAGGTGGTAGGTGCCCGGCCTCAGGAGCCTGCCGGGGATCCTCTGCCGCGGCCGGCGGGGGAACGTCAACACGAGCAGTCGCCGCACGACCCCCCCGCGGACGAGGCGCGCCCGGTAGAGCTGGACGTTGTAGAAGCGCGCGAGCGGGTTGCGGCGCCACCTCAGGGCGGTCGTGCGGCGCGTGGCCAGCCCGGTCAGCCGGCGCGGCGCCAGCAGCCGGCCCCGGCCCCGCGTGACGATCCCGGTGCGGTCGCCGACGAAGACGGTGAAGGCCGCCGCCGCCGCATTGCCCGCCCGGTCGATGAGGGTGAGCGTGCCCTTGTAGGTGCCGAGCCGGGCGTAGGCGTGCCCGACGATCACGCCCCGGGCGACGGACCCGTCCCCGAAGCTCCAGACGAAGCCGGACGGGTCGAGGCCGCTGTCGGCGGCGCCCCCGGCGCCGTCGACGCTCCGGCGCCCGCCCAGGGCGAGCGGCACGCCCGGCCTCGCGCTGGGCGCGCTCATGCCGACCTTGGGGCTGGGGGCCAGGCGGTCGAGCAGCACCGTGGCCTGCGCCGGCGCCGAGGTGTTCCCGTCGAGGGCCGGGGGCGAGGGGCCCGCGGTCGTCGCGCCGTCGATGGCCCTCACGGAGACGGTCCGCGGCCCGTCCGGGCCGGGGGCGAGGGTGATCGGCACGCTCGGGGCGAAGGGGACGCGGCAGTCGGCGCCGCCCACCGCCGAGCACGAGAACGCCCCGGCCTGGCTGACCTCGAGGGTCCGGACGCCGCTCCCCGGCCGGCCCGGGGCCGCCGGATCCTGGGCCGAGACGTCGAGCACGACGGTCGGGGCGTTGGTGTACGGGTCGCCGCCGTTGATCTGCGCGGCGACGACCGGGGCCGCCGAGTTGACGCGGGTGACCCGGGCCTCGCTCGGCGGGCCGTTGATGTGATCGTCCTCGCACACGCCAGAGACCCGCAGTCGATCTCCTCCGCCCGCACCCGGATCGAGTACTCGTGGCCGTCGAGCAGGCTCAGCGCTCACCTCGGGCTCCGCCGCGGGGACGACCCGCGAGCTCAGCCCCGGCACCGTGAGGTCCACGCACCGTCACCCGGTACTGGCGGCCGACGCTGGTCGGGGTGAACGAGGCCGGGTCCCACGTCGCCAGGACCTGGGGGCCGTTGCTGAACGCGGGGAGGCCGTGGAGCGACACCTGGCCGGGCGCGGCCGCGGCGCCGGCCGGGAGGGCCAGCGCGATCGCCCAAGGAGCGAGCCACGCCGAGGCCGGATGGCGCGCCATATCCGATGATCCGTCGCCGCCGCGGCCCGGTCAAGAGTGACGGTTCGGCATCCGAGCGCTATCGCCGGCACCTGGGCGGCCTCGCGATCCGCCCGGCCTCCAGGGAGGCCCGGACAACAACGCTCTCAGGAACTCCATCTAGGCTCCCGTCGCCGCCGGCTGGGGCAGCCCCCGCGCCTGGTCGGCGTCGACCTCGAAGAACTCGTCCTCGCTCGAGTCCCCGAGGACCGACTCGACGTACCGCCGCAGCGTCTCGACGGAGTCGGCCTCCCAGAGGCACTCGACGGCCGACCGGTCGCGGCTCGGGTAGAACTGCAGGACCCGCGCGCCGGGGGGCGCGCCCCTGCCCTCCAGCAGGGCCTGCCCGCGCTCAAACGCGGCCTCCGCGTCCCTGATCCGGTGGTGGACGACGACATAGGCACTCATCTCGCTCCTCCTTCCTCGTGGCGGATCGCTCCCTGCGACGGTACGGACGGAGCGGGGACCGGCGCATCGCCCGGATCCACCAACTTCCCGACGGGGAAGGCGTGGTCAATTCACGCCATCGGCGGTCAGAGGAGGTCGTGCTCGAACGCGAACGCGCCCGCCGCGGTGCGCGACGAGACGCCCAGCTTGGCGAAGATGTTCTGCAGGTGCCGCGCGACGGTGCGCTCGCTGATCACCAGCGTCGCGGCGATCTCGCGGTTGCTGCCGCCCGCGGCGACGAGGCGCAGCACCTCGAGCTCTCGCGCCGTCAGCCCATGGGCGCCGGTGCTCGCGGCGCTCGGCGCGAGCGCGTCGAGGCGCGCGAGGTCCGGGACGGCCCCCAACCGCTCGAGGGTTGCACGAGCCGCCTCGAGCTCCAGCCCGGCGGCGTCCTCGTCGCCCAGCGCGCGGCACGCCAGCCCGACGTGCACGCGGGCGCGCGCGGCCTCGTACGGCGCTCCCAGCTCCCCCCACCGGCGCCATGCATCGCGCAGGTCGATGAGGGCCCGCCGGGCGGCGCCCTCGGCCAGGGCCGCTGCCCCCCGAGCGTGGGAGGACATCGCGCAAAGGGCCTCGCTCCGATGAAGCTCGGCCGTCTCCTCGAGCTCCCGGCAGGCGCTGCGAGCCTCATCGGCGTCGCCGACGGCGAGCATGATCTCGACGTAGGCGGGCAGCAATGCCGCGCGCCTCAGGCGTCCGGCCGTCTCGTCGAGGACGCGCCGGATCGCGGCGGCGGCGGCGGCGGCGTCGCCCTGGGCGAGTCGCAGGAGTGCGAGTCCCGGCTGCGGCTCCCGCCCCTCCCGGCTCGCGTCCCGGAATGCCGCCTCCGCTGCGCGGAATTCTCCGCGAAGGCGATGCACCTCGCCCCTGCGGTAGGCGGCGTGGCCCACGGCCCGCTGGTTCAGCATGCCCTGCGCGAAACGACCGCCGACCCGGTGGGCCTCGTCGAGCGCGGCCGCCCACTCGCCGCCCAGGGTCATGATCTCGGCGCGGTGCACCAGGCACAGCCCCATGTGGGCGACCATCTCGGGCTGGCGCTCGCACCAGCGCGTCAGCGCGTCGGTCCACTCCCGGGCACGCCCGAGCTCGAAGACGCTCTGACAGAACGCGATCGTGTTGCAGTAGACGATGCCGGCGACGATGGGCGACAGGTCCCCCGTCGTCACGGACACCATCGCCTCGTCCACCAGGCGGAGGCCCTCCTCCGTCCGCCCCGTCCTGACCAGTGCGTGCCCCTGCTCCATCACGCCCATCGCGACCAGGTCGCGGTCGCCGAACCGCTCGCCGATCGCCGTCGCCTCGGCCGCGGTGGCGCGCGCGGCCTCGTGGTCGCCGCCGAGCGCGTGCTGCAGGAGCACCGGGATCAGCAGGTAGCCCCGCTCGACGCAGTCCCCCTCCGCGCGCGCGAGCAACCGCTCCCCGCGGGCGAACCAGCCCATGGCGGGCCCGGTTCGTCCCCGGAAGAGCAGGCTGTGGCCGATCCACCAGGTGAGGCGCGCGGCGCGCAGCGCCTGGCCGGCATCGAGATAGGCGCGATGGGCGCGCTCCAGGGCGCCCACGTAGTCGTCGTCGCGGCCGAGCATGTAGGCGGTCCTCGCCAGCAGCTCGAGATCCTCCGGCCCCAGGGGCGCCGCCCGGTCGGCGCCGGACAGCCACTCGTGGGCGTCGGCCCACGCGCGTCGCTCGTAGGCCTCGCGCCCACGGTCGAGCTGGGCGGTGGCATCCACCACCGGCGATTATCGCCGCCGGGCACCGCCGCGGTGCGGCTCCGCTATCGATCGAGGGCGAACGAGCCGTAGCTGAGCGCGCCCGCCCGCCGGTAGGTCTGGATCGCGACGCCGGTGCTCGACGTCGTGGTGCCGGTGAGCTCCAGGCCCAGGGGCCTCGTCCCCTCCGCGAAGAGCCGCTTGCCGGTGCCCAGGAGGACCGGGAAGACCCAGAGCGTCATCGCGTCCACCAGGTCGTTCGCCAGGAGGGTCTGGATGAGGTCGCCGCTGCCGATGACCTGGATCTCGCCGTCGATCCGGGCCTTGAGGTCGGCGACGGCCTCGGCGACGTCGCCCTCGATGAGCGTCGAGTTGTTCCAGTCGACGGCCTCGAGCGTGCGGGAGGCGACGTACTTCGGCATGGCGTTGAGCTTCGCCGCGATCGGGCCGTCGGCCACCCGGGGCCAGTGGGCGGCGAAGATCTCGTAGGTCCTGCGCCCCAGCAGCAGGGCCTCGGCCCGCTCGGTCTGCTCGACGCTGATCCGCCCCAGGTCCTCGTCGAAGAGAGGGACCAGCCAACCGCCGTGCTCGAACCCCCCGTCGCGGTCCTCATCGGGGCCGCCCGGCGCCTGCATGACGCCGTCCAGCGTCACGAACGTCCCCACAGCCAGCTTTCCCATCGGTGCTCCTCTCGCGAATCCGGTTGTCCTTCTGCGGATGCGACGAACGGCCGCGCCCCCGATCGACACCCGCCTCTGACGAGCCCCGCGCGCGGCGTGGCGGGCGGACAGATCCAGGCCGTGAGCTCGGTCGTGAACCCGTTCAAGCTCCGCCACCTCGGCCCGGGCTGACAGGCGGACGCGCCCGGCCGGCGCCCCCGCGGAAAGCCCGCGGCTCGGCGCGCTCCACTAACATCCCGGCGCCATGCCGAGCGTCGGGGAGAGCGCGCGCCTCCTGGCCGTAAAGGCCGGGCGGGCCGGCCAGTATGTCCGGGCCTACTCCAACTGGCCCGAGGCCTTGGCGATGAAGGCGCTCCCAGGGCGGGGTGCCGGCGGGATCCGGGTGGTGCGTGCGCGCAACGGCATCCGGGTGGCCGTGCGGACCAGGACGTCGGACATGTACATCGTCTCCGAGGCCCTCGCCTACGGCGCCTACCGGGCGCTCGCGCCCATCGTCCTGCGGGGATCCGGGCCGCGCGCGGTGATCGACCTGGGCGCGCACATCGGTGTCTTCAGCCTGCTCGCCGCCCGCACGGCCGATCAGGCGCGCGTGACCGCATACGAGCCGGGGCCCGAGAACGCCGCGATGCTGCGGCGCAACCTGGAGCTCAACCCGCTGCTGGCGCCGCGCATCGCGCTGCACGAGGCCGCGGCCGGGCGCGAGGCCGGCACGGCCGTCTGGCAGCTCGACGCCCGCGACCCCAGCGGCAGCCGGCTGGTGGACGGCGACGGCGGGAGCGGGGGGCACGAGGTGCGCCTGGTGGGCCTGCGCGACGTGCTCGAGGCGTGCGACCTGCCGGTCGCGGCGATCAAGATCGACGTCGAGGGCAGCGAGTACGACCTGCTGGAGGGCTCCGGCGAGGCCGACTGGCGCGACGTGCCGGCCGTGCTGGTGGAGCTGCACCCGGACCCCGCGGGCCGGTCGTCGCCCGACGAGTGGATCGCGCGGATGCGCTCCTACGGCTACGAGGAGCGCGGCCGCAGCGTCGAGACCGTGGTGCTGGTCCGCCGGTAGGCGGGTGTTGCGCGACCGATCCGCCGCGGTCGCAGGATCGCAACATCCTCGCCCATAGCCTCCTCCGTCGGGACTGACCACGGAGACGGAGGGTCGATGCGCGGACGACGGGCGCTGGCGTGGGTGGTGGCGGCGGCGGCGGGCGGGCGGGGCCGGCCTCGCGGCCGGGGGGCGCGGTGGGCGCGCCGCCGCCGCGGCCGATGGAGCTCGCGCCGCTCGGCAGCTACGCCACCGGCATCACCGGCGGAGCCCGCAGGTCGTCCACTTCGTGCCCCGCGGAGAGAGCCCCACCGGGAATCCCCTCGTCCTCGTCGCGAACGAGGTGAGCGGCACCGTGACCCTCTACGGCGTGTCGCGCTGACCGCTCAGCCGCGGCGGAGCAGGCGCGAGAGTTGGGCCCGGCGCTCGGGGGACAGCCGGGCCCGGAGCTCGCGCTGACCCCAGAGGGCCGCGGCGAAGACGGGCCGCAGGGGGTGCCGGGGCGGGACGGCGACCAAGAGCGACGCAACGCGCTCGCGCTGGGCGAAGCGCCTCTTGTAGTCGCTCTCGCCCATGCCGAGGTCGGCCTCGGCGACCCCGGCGCCCATGGCGTCCTCGAGCGCGTGGGCGAAGAGGACGATGCCCGCGCCCATGCGCGCCCGCTCGGGATCGAAGCCGCTCTGGTAGTGGAGCTGGCGACCGCCGATGCGCCAGGCCAGCTCGGCGGCGGCGCGGTCACCGTCGACCTCCAGCAGCCACAGCCGCAGCCACCCGCGCGCGGCAGCCGCCGCCGCGAAGGCCGACAGTACCCCGCGGGGCCCCTCGCCGGCGAGGCTCGACCCGCCCCGCTCGGCCCAGCGCAGGTCGTGGAGGCGGAAGAGGCAGGCCATCCCGTCCTCGACCTCCTCGGGCTCCTCGAGCGTGCGGTAGGAGGCGCCCGCCTCGAGCGCCCGCCGCTCCAGGCGCCGGGTCTCCTTGCGGTCGGTCCGCTTGAGCGTGCCCAGGTACTGCGCCCAGTCCCCGGCCGACAGGTTGACCCAGGGGCGCACCACCTCGCCGCGGCGTAGGGCCACCGCCCCGCCGAGGCCGTCGAGGAAGCCCGCCAGCCAGGACGCCTCGGCGTCGACGTAGTGGAGCGCGATCGCGTCCCAGCCGACGCCCGACGCGGCCAGGCCGCGGCCGGCCAGTCGCGCCACCTCGGCGGCGGCCGCGTCGTCGCCCGGCGCGACCAGCATGGTGTAGGTGTCGCCGAGGTCGTCCCCGGGGAAGCGCAGCCGGCGCAGCGGGCCCGAGCTTGCGCGGACGAGGGGCAGCACCCCCCGCAGCCCTCCGTCGTCGCAGCGCACCGCGACGACCACAGGCCGGACGCCGTCGCGCGCGCGGCAGGCGGCGTGCCATTCGGGCGTCAGATAGGGATTCCCGGCGAGCTCCGCGAGCCGTCGCCAGCCGTCCTCGAGCGACCCCAGCAGCCTCGGATCGCAGACGACGGTGACGGTCGGCATCGCGGGCCATCCTAGCGGCGCGGCCAGGCCCCCGGCTCAAGTCGGGGCGAGGCCCGCTCGATGGGCAAACGCAGGTAAAAAGCCGGCTCCCGGAGACGGCTAGGTACGGACTAGACCTTCGGGTGATGACGCCTCGAAGTCGGCTTGCGACACTCGCAGTCGGGCAGAAGCACGTCACTCGGAGTGGAAGAGGGGAACTGGGAAAACATGCGAGGCTTCCGACACAACACCCGACGCAACGGCGCCGCAACGAGAGGGCGGCAGCCCTGCCCGAGCTGGCCGACGTCATCACGCTGATGGAGTACGAGGTGGCCCGGGCGCGCCGCTACCGGCGACCGCTGTCCCTGATGGCGGTGCCCCTCGACACGATGCTCGCCTCCCGCGTGCGGCTGCGCTTCACCGACCTCGTCGCCCTCACCCCCGACGACGACACCGTCCTGGTCATGCTTCCCGAGACCGACACGACCGGCGCCTACGGCCTCGCGCGCCGCATCCTGCTGGCGAGCCAGACCCGCGACGAGATGCCGGTCGTGAGCTTCTCCGATGACGGCGTCATCCTGCAGGACCTCATGTTGCGGGTGCTCGAGGCGCGGCCGGACCGCCACGCGGTGGCCCGCGCCTCGTGACCGCGGCCCGCACCGGCGCGCAGCGCCGCGAGGAGGGATGCCCGCGGCGCGGTCGCTCGAGTCCGTGCTCTCGCGGGCGCGACGACGGCGGCCGCCGCATGACCACGCTCCCTCAGGCCGACCGCCTCGTGCTCCCGCACCGCCCGCGGCCGGCGCGTCGGCGGTCGAGCCCCCGCGCGATGAGGGCCCCGTCTTCGCATCGTCCACCGCGTTCATGCGGGCCCGCGCCTCCTTCATCTCCGAGCTCGCCGCGCTCCCGTCCCTGCCGCGGGGCTACTTCGCCACGAAGCGGGCCATCGACCTGGCCCTGGCGCTGATCATCGGCGTCCTGATCCTGCCGCTCGCGCTGGTGATCGCGCTCGCGATCAAGCTCTACGACGGCGGCCCGGTCATCTTCGCCCAGCAGCGGACCGGGCTCGGCGGCCAGCGCTTCCGGATGCTCAAGTTCCGCACCATGTGCGTCAGCGCCGAGACGATGAAGGCCGAGCTGCAGCACCTCAGCCTGGTCGCCTACCCGGACTTCAAGATCGAGAACGACCCGCGGGTCACCCCGGTCGGCAGTATCCTGCGCGCGACCTTCCTCGACGAGCTCCCGCAGCTGGTCAACGTCATCCGCGGCGACATGAGCCTCGTCGGGCCACGGCCCACCTCCTTCGCGGCCAACACGTACAGCCTCTGGCACACGGAGCGGCTCGAGGCCAAGCCCGGCATCACGGGCCTGTGGCAGGTGCGGCGCTCCGACGGCGAGACCTGCTTCGACGAGCGCCTGCGGCTGGACGTGGAGTACCTGCGCACCCGCAGCACGGCGGGCGACGTCAAGATCATGCTCGCGACGCTCGCCAGCGTCGTCCAGCGCGCCGGCACGTAGCACTGGCCGCGCCCCGCGGAGGGGACCACGGATGCTGGTCCTGGGTTGGCATAACGTGGAAGGGACTCCGTGCTTCCCCTCCGCGCCCGGAGAGGGGCTACGCGGCTTCCGCGACCAGATCGACTGGCTCGCCCGCTTCGCCAACGTCGTGCCGCTGCGCGAGTCGCAGCGCGCCCTCGCCGCCGGCCGGCCGCTCCCCCCGCGCGCGGTCGCCCTCACGTTCGACGACGGCTACCGCGACAACCTCGACCTGGCCGTCCCGGAGCTCGAGCGCCTCGGCCTCCCCGCGACCTTTTTCCTCGTGCCCGGCCTGCTCGACCGGCGCGTCGAGCCCTGGTGGGAGGCGATCGCCTGGGCCGTTACCGAGGCCACCGCCCCCGAGGCGACGATCGCTGGCGACCGCGTCCCCCTGGGGACCGCGGGGAGCGACGCGACGCCCGCCGCCGGGCCGAGGAGCACCTCAAGCGGCGCGACCGCGCCGCGCGCGAGGCCGACCTCGCCGAGATGGTCGCCGCCCTGGCGCCGCCGCCCCGCGCCGACCTGGAGGAGCTGTTCCTCGACTGGCCCGGCGCCCGCGACCTGGCCGACCGCGGCTTCGAGATCGGCTCCCACTCGAGCCACCACGCGATCCTCTCCGAGGAGCCGCCCGAGGCGCAGATGGCCGACCTCGCCGAGTCGCGCGCCGCCCTCGAGCAGGGCCTGGGCGTGCCGGTCACCTCGGTGGCCTATCCGAACGGAGGCCGGCTCGACTACGACGGCGCGACGCTCGCCGCCGCCGAGGCCGCCGGGTACGAGAGCGGGATCACGACCCGCAAGGGCCTGACCGGGCGCCGGACGCCGCGATTCGAGGTCCGCAGGGTGGTCGTCTACCCCGAGCGGGGCACCCGGGTCCTGCGAACGCTTGCGGACGTCGCGTTGAAACGCGCGCGCCGCGGTCTCAGGGGCCTTCGCGTGCCGCCCATGGCTGTCGTCGCGACCGGGTCGCAGTAGGATCCCGAAGATCGAGATGGCCCGCCTCCGCCTGATCCTCATCCTCGCGGCTCTGCTGGCTCTCCCGGTCGCCGCGGCGGCCCAGACGCCGGCGCTGCCGCCCACCCCCGACCTGCCGCCGCCCTCCGCTCCGGCCCCCCCCCGCGGGCGAACCCGGCCCCGCTCCCGCCCCGCCGCCCTCCCGCCCCCGCCCCGGCCCCCGGCGCCCGAGCCCGAGCCAGCTCCCGAGGACGTGGGGCCGACGCCCGACGAGCTCGCCGCCCAGGCCGCGGCTGAGGCGGCGCAGCAGAGGCGCGCGGCCGCCGCCGCCCGCCGCCGGGCCGCGCGCGCAAGCGCGCCGTGGAGCGCGCCAGGCACGAGCGCGAGCGCAAGGAGGCCCTCGCCACGGCGGCGGCGGCCGAGGACGGCATCTCCGGCGTCCTGCCGGAGGTCACCGCGAGCGCCCGCCAGGCCGTCACGGCCGCAGCGGTCACGGCGACCGCCCAGGAGGAGGTCGAGAAGGAGGGCTTCGCCCTGCGGCTGACGGCGCTGCTGATCCTGGACGCCGTCTTCCTCATCGGCATCTTCGAGATCCTCCGCCGCCGCTACCGGAGCTACCGGGCGGGGCCGCGGGAGATCGGGCCGAAGCGCATCCCCGCCCGGGTCCGCGCCGGACCGGCCGTCGGGCCGAGCTCCGACCGCCTCCCCGCGGTCGTCACCCCTGCCGGCACGCAGCTCGCGGTCGTGCGCGAGGCGGTCGGCCGCCGCCGCGCCCGCGCCGCCGTGGCGGTCATCGCCTGCGCCTCCAGCGCCCTGCTCGTCTATCTGATCGTCAACCCCTCCATCCTCGGGGGCTGAGCGGCCTCAGAGCTGTCGGCGCGAAGGCTGATGCGCCCGTGCCACCTGGCAGCTCCGCCGTCTGCCCGTTGGCCGTTCCGCGTTGTGCCATTTGGCAGTTCCACCGTGTGCCAATTGGCCATGGGCGCCTCGGCGCGGCGCCGCTGCGCGACGGGCCTCGGCGGCGATCGGCACACCGCGGGCGCGTACAATGCCGCGGCGATCAGCCCGGGCGCGGGCCGGGAGATGACGACGGAAAGGCAACGTGGACCTCTACGAGTACCAGGGCAAGCAGCTGCTTGAAGGGCACGGCATCCCGGTGCCGTCCGGCCGGGTGGCCGCGACGCCCGAGGAGGCCCGGGCCGCCGCGCAGCAGATCGGCGGCCGGGTCGTGGTGAAGGCCCAGGTGCAGATCGGCGGCCGCGGCAAGGCCGGCGGTATCAAGCTGGCGGACGGCCCCGAGGAGGCCGAGGCGCGCGCGCGCGACATCCTCGGGATGGACATCCGCGGCCACACCGTGCACCGGGTCTGGATCGAGGCGGCCTCGGACATCGCCCGCGAGTACTACGCCTCGGTCACGTTCGACCGTGCCGAGAAGAAGCCCCTGGTGATGCTCTCGGCCGCGGGCGGGATGGACATCGAGCAGGTCGCCGCCGAGCGCCCGGACGAGCTCGCCCGGCTGCACGTCGACCCCCTCGTGGGCTTCCAGCCCCACCAGGCCCGCTGGCTTGCCTTCCACGCGAAGATCGACCCGGACGCGAGGGCCGGCGTGGTGGACGTGCTCGACCGCCTCTACCGCGCCTTCGTTAACCTCGACGCGATGCTCATGGAGATCAACCCCCTGATCTGGACGACCGACGGCCGCGTCGTCGCCCTCGACGCCAAGGTCACGATCGACAACAACGCGCTCTACCGCCACCCCGAGCTCGCCGAGTTGCGCGAGTCGGTGACCGAGGACCCGCAGGAGCGGATGGCGCAGGAGCGGGGCGTCACCTACGTCAAGCTGGACGGCGACATCGGCATCCTCGGCAACGGCGCCGGCCTCGTGATGAGCACGCTCGACGTGGTCGCCCTGGCCGGCGGCCGGCCGGCGAACTTCCTCGACGCGGGCGGCGGCTCGAAGGCCGAGGAGGTCGTCACGGCCCTCGAGGTCCTCCTGTCCGACGACAAGGTCAAGGCGCTGCTCGTGAACATCTTCGGCGGCATCACCCGCTGCGACGAGGTCGCCGAGGGGCTGCTCACGGCGCTCGAGCACCTGGGGACCACCCTGCCGATCGTGGTGCGCCTGGACGGCACGAACGAGGAGGAGGGGCGCCGGATCATCGCCGAGCGCGCCCCGGCCAACGTCGTCGTGGAGCCGACGATGCTCTCCGCCGCCCGCCGGGCGGTGGAGCTCGCCGAGCAGGCGGTCCCGGCGTGAGCATCCTCGTCGACGCCTCGACGAAGCTGGTCGTCCAGGGCATCACCGGCCGTGAGGGCGGGTTCCACGCGACCCGCAACAAGGCCTACGGCACCCAGGTGGTGGCCGGGGTCACCCCCGGCAAGGGCGGCCAGCAGGTTGACGGCATCCCGGTGTTCGACACCGTCGCCGACGCCGTCGAGGCCACCGGCGCCAACACGGCGATGGTGTTCGTCCCGCCGCGCTTCGCCGCGGACGCGATCTACGAGGCCGCCGACAGCGGCGTTGACCTGATCGTGACCATCACCGAGGGCATCCCGGCGCACGACATGCTGCGCGTCTACACCCATCTGCGACGCGGCGGCCAGACCCTCCTGGGCCCCAACTGCCCGGGGGCCATCAGCCCCGGCGTCGCCTCGGTGGGGATCATGCCCACCCAGGTATTCGCGCCCGGCCGTGTGGGCCTCGTCAGCCGCAGCGGCACCCTCACCTACCAGATCTCCAAGGAGCTGGCGCTGCTCGGCATCGGCCAGAGCACCGTCGTGGGGATCGGCGGCGACACGGTGGTCGGCAGCTCCTTCATCGACGTCCTCGAGCGCTTCGAGGCCGACCCGGAGACCGACCTCGTCGTCATGGTCGGGGAGATCGGCGGCGCCGAGGAGGAGAAGGCGGCCGACTTCATCAGCGAGCGGATGCGGACACCGGTGGTCGGCTACATCGCGGGGTTCCAGGCGCCTCCCGGCAAGCAGATGGGCCACGCCGGCGCGATCATCACCGGCTCCTCGGGTACGGCCCTGGCCAAGAAGGACGCCCTCGAGGCCCGCGGCGTCCGCGTCGGCACGAACCCCACGGAGGTGGCGGAGATCGCGCGGGTGGTCCTTGGGGCCGACTGACAGCGTCGAGGGGTATGACAGTCGGGCAGGCCCGCGGGGTCGGCCCCCTGCTGGAGGAGTGGGCGGCGCTCACAGATCGCGCCGGTGCCCCGCCATCGCTCCATCCCGGATACGTCACCGCCTGGGTTGACGCGTACTCGAAGCCCGAGCGGCTGCGCGCTGTCACAGCGCGGCGCGACGGCGAGCTGGCCGCGGTGCTGCCCCTCGTGATGACCCGCTGGGGCCTCTCGACGGCGGCTCAGCCAGACGTCGAGGAGGTCGGGGTGGTGAGCGAAGACCCGCGGGCCGCATCGGCCGCCATGACGGCCGCCCTGAAGCTCCCGGTGGCCCGCCTGCTGCTGCGGCCGGTTCCCGCCGGGAGCGTCACCCACGTCGCGCTGGCCCAGGCGGCCGCCGCTCGGGGGGCGACGTTCATCGAGCGCGTTGTTGACGAGCATCCTCGCGTCGATGTCGACAGCGACTGGGACACCTATTGGGCGAGCTTCAAGAGCCGGGTGCGCAACGATGTCTCCAGGCGCCGCCGGCGGCTCGAGGAGCTGGGAGAGTGGACCTCGAAGTGCTGGACGGGTCTGTGGACCTCGACGGAGCCATCGACACGATCCTCGCGATCGAGGCCAGCGGATGGAAGGGGCGGGCGGGCACCGCGGTCGCCCTCAAGCCCGCCGACGAGGTCTTCTACCGCGCGCTCGCGCGGTGGGCGGCGGCAAAGGGATGGCTGCGCCTGTCGTTCCTGCGCCTCGACGGGCGAGCAATCGCCTTCCACTACAGCCTCCAGGCGCGCGGCGTGATCTACGCCCTCAAGATCGGCTACTCGGAGGAGTTCGCCGCGCAGGCGCCTGGCAAGATCCTGCTCGTCGCCGAGATCGAGCGTGCCTTTCGCGAGGCCTGTCGGCGCTTCGACTTCGCGGGCAGCGCCGCCGACTACAAGACACTCGGCCACTGGCTCGCGGGAGCTGTTGGAGCTGTCGGCGTTCCCTGCGACCGCCTTGGAGGACCGGCCGGCTGGGCGGGATCTGCGAGCGCGGGCGATCCCGGTGGCGAAGCGGGCGCGCCGGCGCCTGCGATCGATCACGTAGGGGGTCGGCGGCGCTCGCGGTCCCTACAGGCGTTGGCACGAACTCCACCGAGCTCGCGCGGGGCGTGCTTGACACGGCCTGAGCGGAGCGGCGGCTATGACCTCGCCCACGCCCGCCTGGACGGGGGCCTGGAGGAGGAGTGGGCCGCGCTCGCGGACCGCGTCGCGGCGCCGGCATCGCTTTACCCGGGGTACTTCGGCGCCTGGGCCGAGGCCCACGGCCAGACGAGCCGGCTGATCGCCGTCACGGCGCGCCAGGACGGAGAGCTGGCCGCCGTGTTGCCGCTGGTGCTCAGCCGGTCGCGCCTGGCGGCACGGGTGCGGTGGCACCAGGGAGGTGGGCGCCGTCGCCGACGGCCCGGCGTCGGCGGCTGCCGCGATGACCGCCGCCTTGTCGCTCCCGGTCGCCCAGCTGCTGCTGAGGCCGGTGCCCGAGGGCGGCCCCACCCACCGAGCCCTCGTCGCCGCCGCGGCGGGGGCCGGGTGTCCCCTGATGGCGCGGACGGTCGAAACCCAGGCCCAGATCGACCTCACCGGCGGCTGGGACGACTACTGGGCCGGCCTCGGGTCCAAGCTGCGCGACGACGTGAAGCGGCGGCGGCGGCGGCTGCAGGACCTGGGCGAGGTGCGGGTGACGCCCTACGACCCCGCGGCGCTGGACGGGGCGCTCGACGATGCCTTCCGCATCGAGGCGAGCGGCTGGAAGGGGCGCGAGGGCACAGCGATCGCCGACCGCGCCGAGCAGGAGCGCTTTCAGCGCCTGCTGGCCCGATGGGCCGACTCGCGCGGCTGGCTGCGGCTCTGGTTCCTGCGCCTCGACGGCCGGCCGATCGCCTTCCGCCTGGGCATCGAGGCGAGTGGGGTCTTCACCTCGTTCAAGATCGGCTACCTCGAGGAGTACGCGGCGCAGTCGCCCGGCAAGGTGCTCGAGGCGGCCGTGATCGAGTCGCTCCACCGCGGCGACTGCCGCCGCTTCGACTACGCCGGGGACATGAGCGCCCACAAGGACCGGTTCGCCACGGGCAGCCGCGAGCTGCTGGAGTGTCATCGTTCCCCGCCTCGCTGCGGGGGCGCGCCGGCTACCTCGCCGCCGGCCTGAGGTCCCGGGCGCGCCCGGTCGCCAAGCGGGCGCGCGACCGCCTGCGGGCGCTCAGGTGGCGGGCCTGAGCTCGCGGTAGGCCGCGAGCACCGTCCGCGCGACCGCGTCCCACGAGAACCGCGTCCGCGCCAACTCCCGGGCCCGATCACCCATCCGGGCGGTGCCCTCGGGGTCGTCGAACATCGCGAGCATCGCGTCGGCGAGCGCTCCAGGCGCGCGGGGCGGACGAGGCGGCCGGTCCCTCCCTCCTCGACGACCTCCGGCAGCCCGCCGACGCGCGTGGCGACCACCGGCCGGCCGCACGCGTAGGCGACGTGCAGCACCATGCTCTGCGTCGCGCTGCGGTACGGGAGGACGACGAAGCGCGCGAGCTCCATCAGCGGCCGCACCTCCTCGTTGGGGACGTAGCGGCTGTCCACCGCCACGACGTCCTCGAGCCCGCGATCGCGCACGGCGCGCTGAAGCACACCCTCCTCCGCGCCCCGCGAAGGCGGCCCGGCGATCACCAGGCGCGCGTCCGGGCGGCGCTCGCGGACGAGGACGACGGCATCGAGGAGGTCCTCGAGCCCCTTGCTCGGCAGGAGCCGGCCGAAGAAGACCGCGGTCGGGGCGTCGGGGGCCAGGCCGTAGCGCCCGCGCAGGTCGAGAGCACCGCCGCCCGCCGGCAGGGCCTCGCTGCCGAACTCGATCAGGCGGAGGCGGCCGCCGGGCACCCCCGGGTAAGCTCGGAGAAGCGTCGCCGGTTGGCCTCGCCGTGCAGGAACAGCACGTCGAAGGCGCGGTAGATGCCGCGGAAGAGCGTCACGTCGATCGTCCAGCGGAGCCGGCGGATGGTGCGGATCTCGGGCTCGTGCACCACTGCGGCGAGCAGCGCGCCCTGGCGGCGCAGAGCCCACAGGAAGGGACCCTCGATCGCGTGCTCGATGCTCCCGAACTGCACGACGTCCGGCCGCAGCGAGCGCAGGTGGCGCGACAGGCGGCGCAGCTCCACGCCGGTCTGGACACCGCGCGCCGCCAGCCGCCCCAGCCGGCGGGCGCGCCGCATCACCCGGTCGACCGGCCCCCGCGACGGCGCCGTCGGCCCGGCCGGGCGGCCGCCCATCCGCAGCACGCGTTGCACCTCGAACGACCGGGGCTCGTGGCCCAGCTCGGTGTCGGCGCTCGTCACGAGCACGACCTCGGCGCCGGCGGCGGCCATGGCGGCGCAGAGGCCCTGCGCGTACTGCACCATGCCCCCCGCGGCCCGGGGCTCCACCACGGCGACCCTCATCGCGCCATCACGCTGCGGTAGAGGTCGCACAGGAGGCCGGCCTGGGTGTGGATGTCGTAGCGCTCGCGCGCCACTTCCCGGCCCTGCGGGCCCATCCGCGCGGCCAGCCCCGGCTCGCGCAGCAATCGCAGGCACGCGTCGGCCAGCGCCGCCTCGTCCCCCGGGGGCACGAGCAGGCCGTTGCGGCCGTCGAGGCACATCTCGGGCACGCCGCCGACCCGGGAGGCCGCGATCGGGACGCCCGCCGCCGAGGCCTCGGCCAGCACGGTGGGGAGGGCGTCGAGCAGCGTGGGGTGAACGAAGGCGTCGCAGGCCGACAGCACGCGCGGGACGTCCGTGCGGCTGCCGGCGAACACGACCCGGTCGGCGACTCCCCCCGCGGCGGCGGCGGCCTCGAGGGCCGGCCGGTGGTCGCCGTCGCCCACGACCAGGTACACGACGCCGGGCACCTCGGCGGCGACGCGCGGCAGCGCCGCGATCATGTGCTGGATGCCCTTGTCGCGGCGCAGGACGGAGACGCTGGCGAGGACGGGGGCGTCCGCCGGGATGCCGAGCTCCCGCCGCACCTCGGGGCCCTTGCCCGCGGCCGCCTCGAAGCGCGAGAGGTCGATGCCGTTGCGCAGCGTCACGAGCTTGCTCTTCGGGTAGGGACGGTGGGCCTCGTAGTGGCGATGGGCCTCGTCGGAGACGCAGATGATCTCGGTGGCGAGGGCGCCGAGCGCGAGGTCGCCCAGGCCGTTGCGCCACCAAGTGCGCGTCCACCGCGCCGGCTCGGACATGGTGTGCAGGGTTCGACAGCGACGGGACCCCGGCGACGCGGGCCGCCACCGACCCGAGGCCGTCGGCGAACTCGAGCTGGGTGTGCACGACGTCGGCGCCGCGCCGGCGCAGGTAGCGCACCAGGCGGGGGAGCGCGGTCGGCTCGCGCAGCCGCTCGACGGGGACGGTGTCGACCGGGATGCCGAGACGGCCGATCTCCTCGGCCACCGGGTTCCCGCTGCGCTTGTGCATCGCGCAGACCACCGGCTCGAAGCCCTCCGAGCGGAGGTGGGGCAGGTACTGCAGCAGCAGCCGCTCAGCCCCGCCCCAGCCGAGCGAGTCGATCAGATAGACGATGCGCGGCACGCGCCTATCCTGTCCGATCGGCTTGGCGGAGGAGGGAGACGACCCGCCGCGCGACCGCGAGGCGCGGCGGGTCGTCGTGGGGGACTCAGCCGGCGGCGACGGTGAGCTTGATCGAGGCGGCCTTGGCCTTGGATCCGCAGAGCGCCGTGACGGCGACGCTGCTCGTCTTGAGGCCGAGCTTGGCGTTCGCCTTCGCCTTCAGCTTGATGGTCATGGTCTTGGCCTTGCCGCCAGCGATCGCGCCGAAGGTCGCGGTGACCTTGCCCCGCCTCAGCGCGATGCCCTTCTGCTTGCCGGCGAGCGTGAACCCGGTCGGCAGCTTGAAGACAGCCTTCGCGCCCTTCGCCCCGGCGGTCCTGGTCTTGTTGGCGATCTTCACCTTGATGGTCGCGACGTCGCCCCGCTCACCGCGCTTGGCGCCGAGGATGGTCGTCGCGAGGTTGACCTTCCGGCAGATCGGTCCGGACGGTGCCAGGCCGGGCGTGGTCGGCCCCGCGCCGGGCGCGCCGGGCGCGCCGGGGAACCCGGCCGTCGAGGTGACGGCCAGGTTCCAGCTGGCCAGGGTGCCCTCGTCGGCGGCCTCGGTGTCGGCGATCGAGATCGTCCAGACCCCGTTCGGGTTCTCGCCGATGAAGGCGCCGAGCGCCCCCTCGGGGACCATGGACGCCGGGGTCGGGAGGGTGGTGCTGAACGTCGCGCCCACGATGTTGACCTCGGCGGAGTCGTCCCACGTGGTGGAGAGGGAGTCGGTCCTGCCGGCGCCCCGCTCGTTGGTGATGATCACCCTGGTGCCGGCGGGAGACGTCAGCGCCACGTCGAGCTCGGCCGGGAACTGGTGGACGATCTGTGTGCCGAGGTTGAGGTCGGTCAGGTAGGGGTTGGCGCCGGAGACCGTCAGCGTCTGGGTCATCAGGCCGGCCGGGCCGTCGGGGATCGGGCCGCCGGCGCCGAGGAAGTTCTGCGACGCGAGGGGCGAGGTCGGGGGGAACGCCGTCTTGACGTCGAGGGTCCAGCCGTTGAGCGTGCCCAGGTCGAGCGCCCGCACGTCCTTCACGGTCAGTGTCCAGATGCCGTTGGGGTTGCGTCCGATGAGGGACCCCATCGCGCCCTCGGGCACGAGGGCCGCCTGCGTGCCGGAGGCGTTCCCCTCGATTGCGTCCGAGACGATGCTCAGGGCCGAGTCGTCCCAGCGGGTGCCGTTGTAGGCGAACGAGCCCTCGCGGTTGGTGAGCTTCGAGGTCACGAACCGGATCGTCTTCGCCGGGCCGGCGGGCGGCGCGTGGCGGAGCTGGATGTCGATCTCGCCGTTGAACTGGTGGACGATGTTGGTGATGACGTTGACGTCGCGGATCGTGCCGGCCTCGCCGCTGACGGTGAAGGACCGGGAGACGCCGGTGGTGTTGTTGTCGGGGATCGCGAGACCGGGCGTGACCTCCGAGCGCACGAAGCCCCCGGCGCCGGTGTTCGGCGGGGGGTCGGGCGCCATGGCGACGGCGGACTGGCTCATGGTCATTCCGAGGGCGATCGCGGCGGCCGTGGCCCCCGCAGCCTTGCCCAGCTGTGTTCGCTTCATCCTCACGACAGGCGCTCCCTTTCGACTATCCGGGTCCCGACGGATGATGTTGCGTCCGCGTGTATTCGTCGCCCGCCGTCCGGGGGGACTTGGGGCACGACTTTCGGCGGCATCCGGCCGATGGTTCAGGTTCCGCGGGAACCGTCTATCGTCCCGCCGCCCCCTATGACCGCGACCCCCGACTCACCCGTGATGGTGGTGGACCTCGCCAAGCGATTCGGCGGGGCCGACGTGCGGGTGCTGCAGCTCGCGGACGCGCTCCGCGGCCGAGGCGCCTGCACGGTCGCCACCCTCGCCGGCTCGCCCCTTCACCGGCGCCTGGCGGCCGCCGGCCTCCCCCGCCTGCCGGTGATCCGCCGCCGCGGCGACCCGCGCATCGCCCTCGACCTGGCCCGTGCGCTCCGCGCCGGCGGCTACCGCGCCATCGACGCCCACAACCCCCAGTCGCAGCTCTGGGCGCTCGCGGCCGGGCTGCTGGCGCGGGTGCCGGTGCGCGTGACCACCGTGCACTCGCAGTACCTGGCCGAGCACGGCGGCGCCCCGCGCGGCCGCGGCTACGAGGCCGTCCTGCGGCTCAACCGCCTGCTCGGAAGCCGGTTCGTCGCGGTGTCCGAGGCGACGCGCGACTACCTCCGAGCGCTCGGCGTCCCCCCGGAGCGGCTGGCGCTCATCCCCAACGCGGTGGCGCCGGCCGAGCCGAGTCCCGAGGGGCGGGCGCGCGTCCTCGGCGGCTGGCCCGCCGACTCGTGGGTGGTGGGGGTCGTCGCGCGTCTGGAGCCGGTCAAGGGGATCGACGACCTGCTCGACGCGCTGGCGGAGGTGCGGGCCGACCGCCCGGAGGTGCGCTGCCTGATCGTGGGGGACGGCCGCGCCCGCCCGGCGCTCGAGGCCCAGGCCGCGCGTCTGGGCCTCGGCGACGCCGTCCGGTTCACCGGCTTCCGTGACGACGTGGGCACGCTGCTGTCGGGCCTCGACGCGTTCTGTCTCCCCTCCCACTCCGAGGGGCTGCCGTTCGCGCTCCTCGAGGCGTGCGCGCACCGGCTGCCGCTGCTGGTGACCGGCGTCGGCGGGATGGCGGCACTGCTCCAGGACGGCGAGACGGCCCACGTCGTCCCGCCGCGGGACCCGGGCGCCCTGGCCCGCCGTCTCCACGCCATGCTGGACCGGCCCGATGAGGCCGCCGAGATGGCGACCCGCGCGCACGAGCTGGTGCGCGACAGCTACAGCCTTGACGCCATGGTCGCGGCGACGACCGGCATCTACCAGGGGGCGACCTCCGCGTAGGCGTCCTCCCCTACGCCTGGCCCCCCGTCGTCTGCGCCGCGCTCGGCCGCTCCAGGAGCGACGCCAGCCTGGGCGAGAGCTTGCGCAGCAGGTACATGAGGGACTCCCGCGCTACCAGCAACAGCAGGGCGATGTAGACGATCGCCCCGACGACGGCGCCAGCGACGATCTGGAGCCAGGTGCCGTTGACCACCTGCAGGATGCCGTACATGGCGAGGCCCGTCGCGACCGCGGCGAGGGTCGGCGGCCACAGGGCGGCGCCCATGGCGAGGACGCGGACGCCGATGATGCGGGCGGCCATGAAGAGGGCGATGGCGGCGAACGCGAAGGTCACCGCGGTGAGGGTCCACGCGACCGTGTTGATCCCCTCGTGCGCGAAGAGGGCGATGAAGCCGAAGAGCGCGAGCGTGCGCGGGATGGCGAGCTTCAGCAGGATCGATGCGCGGCCGGTGACTTTGAAGATCGTCCCACCCGGGATCTCGATGGCGAGGAGGAGCGCGTAGAGCGAGACGATCTGCATCACGGCCGCCGACGGACCCCACTGGTCGCCGAAGAGCACGAGGATGAGCGGGTCGGCCATGACGATCAGGCCCGCGGCGAGCGGGGCCGCGACGACCATGGTGAAGCGGAGGGCCTGCAGATACGCGCTCCGCAACCGCTCTCCCCCACCTTCGTGTACGCGGGGAAGAGGACGATGCCGGTGGTCATCGAGATGTTCACTACCGCCAGCTGCGGGAGCCGGAAGCCGAGCGAGTACAGCCCGAGGGAGGTTGGGCCGAGCACGCGGCCGATGATCATCGAGTCCGCTGAGGCCGTCAGCCCGTGCAGCACGTTGACCCCCGTCAGCGTGCCGCCGAAGGTGAAGAGCTCCCTGACATGGGAGCGCCGTGCGCGCAGGCGCGGCCGCCAGGGGACCAGCCGCCACAGGACGGCGGCCCAGACCACGGCGCCCGCGAGCAGCCCGAGCACGAGGCTCCAGGCGCCGAAGCCGAGCAGGGCCAGGATGACGCCGACGATGCCGCGCATCGTGACCTCGCAGATCTCGGCCGCGGTCCGGGCGCGGAAGTTGAGGCGCTTCATGGCGAGGGCCTCGTGGGTCACGCCGAGCGCCCGCAGCGGGAAGTTCAGGGAGAGGACGAGGATGAGCGGCAGCAGGTCCGGCTCGTCGAAGAAGCGCGCCACGAGGGGCGCGATGGCGACGATGACGAGCGCGGTGCTGAGCGCGACGGCCAGCCCGTAGAAGAAGACCGTGTTGGACTTGGTCTCGAGGTCCTCATCCTTGCTGACGATGAGCGCCTGGCTGAGGCCGAAGTCCTTGAGGGTCTCGAGGAGCGTTGTGAAGGTCAGCGCCAGCGCGACGAGCCCGAAGTCCTCCGGGACGAGGACGCGGGCGAGGATCGCGATCGTGGCGAGCCCCAGGAGCCGCCCGCCAACGTAGGACCCGTAGGCCCAGAAGGCGCTGCGCAGCGTCTTGGTGCCGAGACTGGCGTCGGCCAAGGCCCCGCCTAGCGCACGGGGTCCCAGCGGATGCCCTGGGCCCCTCGAATCCCGCGGATCACGCCCACCCCGACGGAGTAGTTGCCGAGGAGGAATTGGCCGCACGCGCGCGCGATCGTCCCGGCCGGCCCTGGGGGTCTTGTGGTCTTGGCGATTGACGCCAGGCCGGCGCTCTAGCCCACCACCTGGACGGCCGCGGCGGCCCGGTAGGGCTGGCGGCGCGACAGGGCGAGCGACGAGCCCAGCAGGACGGGGAGCAGGAAGGGCAGCGTCAGGCGCCCGTACTTGTGCGACAGGACGCGCCAGCGAAAGCCCCACGGCAGGCCCCGCAGCTCGCGGGCCATCTGCGTGCGGCCGTCCGCTCATCCGCGAGCGCCGCGAGACCTCGGCGCGCGTGCCGATGAGGGGCTCGGTGGACCCGGCCTCGGGCTCGTAGACGACCCTGCCCCCGCGCCGGGCCACGGCGCACAGCAGCCACAGGTCGTCGGAGACCGCGTCCTCGGGGAAAGCGAAGTCGAGGTGGTCGCGGCGCACCGCCATCAGCTCGCCCGACATCGCGGCGACGCTCCCCGAGCGGGTCTCGAGGGTCCGGATGAGCGACTCGTACCGGTCGTAGGCGCTGAGGTCCTCGCCGCGCCGGCCCGCGACGGCGACGATCGACGGGTCGGCGAAGTGGCGCAGGGCGGCCCGCAGGCTGCCGGGCTCGAGCAGGTTGTTGGCGTCGGTCATGATCACCACGTCACCATCGGCCGCGGCGATCCCCCGATTGAGCGCCGCGGGCTTGCCCCCGCGCTCGGCGGCGAACAGGACGAGCGCGTCCGGGTGCGCGTCCCGGGCGAGATCGGCGGTTTCCCGATCCTCGTCGACGACGACGATCACCTGGAGCCGGTCGGCCGGGTAGCCCTGCTGGTCGAGCGAGCGCAGCTTGGCGACCAGCTCGTCGCGCTCGCGGTAGGCCGCGATGATGACGCTCACCCGCGGCAGCTCCTCGCCCTGCTCCCACGGACGGCGCGGGAGCAGCGCGAGGACCGCCGGATAGCCGACCAGCACCCAGGCGGTCGTGGCCCCCGACGCCCAGAAGAGCGCGCGGACGGGCCTCACCGGCGATCCCCGAAGACCGAGCCCATGCGCCAGCCCGACAGCAGCAGGGCCCCCGCCATGAGGGAGAGCCACAGCCACAGGTAGTGTGGATAGGCCTGGTGCAGGAAGATCGCCGCGATGGCGTAGCCGACGACGCCGGCGATCAGGGCATCGCAGACGCCGGCCGTGCTCGGCGCGCCGCGGGCCAGCAGCCGCGCGCGGGCGCGGAGGCCGCACCAGAGTCCGGTGGCGATCATCCCGACGAAGGCGAGCAGCCCGAGCGTCCCGACCTCGGCCATCTGCTCAAGGTAGCTGTTGTGGGGGTCGCGCTCGACGCGCGCATCGAGCCCGATCCGGGCCGCGTAGCTGCGGTAGTTCGCGGGGAATTGATCGTCTCCGACCCCGAGCACCGGGTGGTCGCGCCACATCTCGAACGCGGCGATGTTCTCGCTGAGGCGCCCGCTGAACGCCTCGGACTCCCGGGGGGATGTGACGGTGCTCAGCTCCGAGAAACGCTCGGTGCTGCCCGAGAGCGAGACCGAGAGCACGATGAGGACCGGCAGGAGGAGGATCCCCAGGCGGTAGCGGCCGCCCTGGAGCCACAGCCACAGCCCGATGCCGATGAGCAGGGCGATCGCCCCGCCGCGCGACTGGGTGAAGACGACCCCGACGGCGATGGTCACCCCGCCCACGGCGGCGAGGCAGCGGGAGAGCCTGCCCGGCCCGTGGCGGATGGCCCAGAGCGACAGCGGCAGCGCGAGCAGGAGCGACTGGGCCCAGAAGTTGGGGTCGGCGAGCGGACCCGTGACGCGGTCCTGGCTCGCGAGGCGGAACCCGGCCCTGGCCGAGGCCCTCACCTGGTCGGGCGAGAGGGGGTTGTCCGTGGCGAACCCGAACCAGTTCCCCCCGATGCCGAGGTCCTTGAGGACGGTGAACGCCGACAGGACCGCAGCAGCGGCGACGATGAGCTGGCACGAGTGGCGCAGCCCGTCGTCGCGCGAGGCCAGGGCAGAGACCACGAGAACCAGCGCGAGGCCGATGACGACGTCTTGGAAGGTCTTGGCGACGTCCGCCGGGCCGGGCGCCTGGATCGCGGACAGCACCAGCACGCCCCCGTAGATGGCGAACGCGATCAGGACCGGGGTCGCCCTGAGGACTTGGGCCCGCGAATCGGGCGTAACCAGCAGGACGCCCAGGAGGAGTAGCGAGAGTCCCGTAACGAGGTTCGGCGCGCCATAGTTGTCGGCGAGCACGAGGCCCGCGTTCGCGAAGACGATCGCCGGCAGGAACTTCGCCGCGTCCCAGGGGCGCAGGAGGGCGAACGTCAGGGCGGCGATGCCGAACGCCAGGGCCAGCGCGTCCACCGTCCCGCCGCCCCCGGCGCGCTCCGTCAGCACGTAGCCGGCCGCGCCCGCCACGACCAGCCCCGCGACCGTCGCTGCGAGGCGCCCGGCGGAGACGTGCGCCCGGGCGGCGCGGGCGGTCATGACTCCTGGCTGACCTTCGAGCGCCCCCCGCGCGGCGTCATCGTCACGTCCTCAGGACCGCCGAAGCTCGCAGTCGCCGAGCCGCGCGAGCCTCGGAAGATGCGGCCGAGGACCGCCGCGGTCGAGAAGGCCAGCACGGCCGCCACGACGATCGCGATCAGCAGCAGCGTGATCGTCCCCGGCCCCGCGCGAGTCGCCGTGCCGTCAGCCGAGTCGAAGACCTCTGTTCCGAACGCGGCGTCGTACCCGGTGAGCTCCGGGCTCGTCGATGCGACCGCGTTGGCCGCCCGCTCGGCCAGCACCGGCTCGCCGGCCTCCGCCATCACAAGGATGAACGAGGTGTCGGTGACGACCGAGGCCGTGACCGAGACCCGCTCGGCCTCCTCGGCGGTGATGCCGGCCGCGGCGAAGGCGCGGTCGATCACCCGGCTGCTGGCGTAGGCCTCGGCGTAGTTGGCGGTGACCGGCCCGCGGCTGAGCGTGTGAACGGCCGCGATGGACTCGTCGATGGTCGTCGCCTTGGGGACGACGCTGATCTCCGCCGTCGCCTCGTAGCTCGTGGAACGAGAGGCGATGCCGAGGATGCCCCCGATGAGGGCGATGATCCCCACCAGCACGCTCGTCAGGATGATGGTACGTCGGGGCATGCGGGATCCTCGGTGTCGTCACGCCGCCGGTGCCGATGAAGGTATCACCGGGGCGACCTGGCCGGCTGGGGGGGTTTCACGTCATCCATCGGCCCGGAACACGCTGTTCTTGAGCACCCGGAACCGGTCCCACGGGATCCCGGCGGTCGGGCCGCGCGACAGACCGTCGTGCGACGACTCGGAGTTGCGGATGAGACGGCTGTGGCTGCCGAAGCGCTCCTCGCCGACGATGGCCTCCCAGCCGGCGGTGCGGGTGTGCTCCATCATCAGGACCAGGAGGCGGTCGGCCGTGCCGTCAACCGCGATCATCCGTACTCCTGGAGCGCCCGGCAGATCATGCGCAAGAAGCGGGTCTCGCGGCTGCGGTCGCTCTCCCCTGGCACCGTGCGCCGGTCGCAGTCGACCGCCGGGTCGAGCTGGAGGCGCATCCCCATGTCCATCGCCGTCCGCGGATTGCGAGTGGTTGTGCCTTTCGGCTGGTCGGTCTTGATCGCCGGGGGGCGGAACCGGTCGCTGAAGTCGCGGGCGGAATAGGCGAACCGCAGCGCGTGCCGGATGCGACCCGCACGAACCTCGGCCGGGCGGATCAGCCCCGCCAGGACCGACAGGCCCGAGCCGGTCCCCTGGCCCGAGAAGGGCACGGAGACGCTCGGCGTGCCGTCCGGGTTCAGCCGGTCTCCGTCGTTGTTGTAGTGGAAGAGCCCGCTGCCGGCCGCGAGCAGGCGGCGTCGAGCGTGGTCGACGTCACCCTTGAAGAGCCGCAGCTCGGTCTGGCGGCCGAAGTCCGGGTGGTGGGGAGCGAGCAAAACGAGAGGCCGGTCGGCCCCGTCACCCTCCTGCGCCTGCCTCGGGACGCGGAAGCGCTCGGTGGCCCCGCCCACCTCGACGGAATAGAAGGGGTCCGAGGGGCGGACCACATACACCGGAGGGACCCCGTGGCTGTCGAGGATGACGGTCCTGGCTTGGTTGTTCTCATCGAGCTGACGGGCGACCGCGGCACTGCGGGGGTCGAGCGCCGCGCCCTTCGGGATCCGCTGCTTGAAGGCGAACGACGGGTCGTACGGGACCTGGGAGGCGGAGGTCGGCGTGGGCCCCTCGGCGGTCGGCGGCTCCGCCCCGTCCCCGCCGCACGCGGCCAGGCCGAGGGCGGCGGCGAGCGAGGCGGCGGCGGCCGCGAGCCGGGCCGTCCGCCGCGCCCCGGAGGGACGTTCGATCATCTGCGATCCGAGGCTAGCAAGCGGCCGGCTGCCCGCCCCGAACGCCGGTCAGGGGCGGGAACCTGAGCCGGTCGTCGGTCCGGCGTCCCCCTTTCGGGGGGTGGACGATCGACCGAATTCGCCATCGGGGACATGAATCTCCGGGCCGGGGGTGGACGCGTGCCCCTCTCGCGGGCAGACTGCCCCCGCCCTGCTCAAGTGCCCTGAGCAGCGGCGCCTCCGCACGGTCGCCCCCGACCCTCGTACGGTCGCGGTCGCCTGCCGCCGGGGGTCGCCATGGTTCCTCCAGGGGGGTGGAGATCGTGAGGTTGTCCCGGCTCGTCCCGTCCCGGCCGGCGACCCGGCTCATCGCCGCCGGCATCGCCGCGTCCGCCGCGGCGGTGAGCGCCTCGGCGCTGGCCCAGACGGGAGGGGCGGGCGAGCCGGGCGGCTCGCAGACGGAGAACTCGCTTCCGGGGTGGACGGCCGTCAGCCGCGGGCCGGGCACGCAGGTGGCCTTCGCCGCCACCCGCACCTCGCGCGTGCTCAGGATCGACTCGGGCGCGACCGGGTTCGCGGGCATCAGCCGGACCCTGCGTGCCAAGACGCAGGTCGCGGTCAAGGCCTACGTCAACCTGAAGCGGGACGGCCTCAAGCCGGGGGCGTCGCGGCCCATCGTGCTGGTGGGGGGCGCCGGGGGTCACAGCCAGCAGGCGGGGATCATCCGCACCCGCCGCGGGCTGCGGTGGGCGACCTGGCGGATCACCCCGGCCGGACGGCGGGTGGACGTGGCCGTGAGCCGCAGGACGCGCGTCCACAAGGGCACCTGGCAGACCGTGACGTTCACGACCAACTGGAACGGCCGCGCCCGATCGGCGCTCAGCACCGGCACGCTGCCCATCACCGGCAGCCCATCGTCGAAGCTCGCCGGCGTGCGGGCCAACCGGGTCACGCTGGCCCTCGGGCGGGCCTCGAAGGCCGGGGGCAGGAGCGTGCTGCTCGTGCGCCGGGCCACGCTGACGACCCGCGCCGCTCGCGGCGCCGCGGGGTCCGGGGGAGGAACGGGCCGGCGGCGCCGCCGGCCGGGCCGAAGCTCTCCGCCGAGCTGGAGCCCTACGCGCCCACCTTCGCCTTCAACGAGCGCATCCCGGCCGGCACGCCGAGCGACGCCCGGAGCGACGCGATCGTCAGCCAGCTGGCCGAGAACGCCAGCCAGGCAAGGATCTCCCTGTCGTCCGGGGGCGAGGTGCCGCCGGTCTACGTCGCCAAGCCCACCGACCCTTTCTACTCGATCAGCGTCGGCGGCAGGAGCACGCGGTTCCGGGTCCCGGCAGGGGTGCAGGCGGGCGCCGGCTTCGACTCGCCGCTGGTGATCCTGGACCCGAACCACCCCGACTTCGGCCGGCAGACCGAGCTGAGGCTGTGGCAGGCGTCGGTCGGCTCCGGCAGCCTCTCCGCGAGCGGCGCGGGGCTCTTCCACTACAACAACGACGGCGCGATCCTGAACCCGGATCGCACGCCGAGCCACAGCATCCCGTTCCGGGGCTCCGGCACCGGCTCGGGCCTGTCGATCCTGGCCGGGCTGATCCGGCCGGACGAGGTACGGCTCGGGCGCATCAACCACGCCCTCCGCTTCGCCTACTCTGCGGCCGACTTCAGCAACCGCTACCGGGCGCCGGCCATCAAGACCGACCAGCCGAACGGGACCTCCACCCGCAACCCCGCGACGGCGATGGACATGGGGATGCGCCTGCAGCTCGACCCCGCGGTGAACTGCGCCGCCCGCACCGTCCCCGGGCGGGCCCACTCGAGCCTCGAGACCAGGTTCCTCCGCATCATGTGCCGGGCGCTCCAGGATTACGGGATGATCGTGATCGACGGGACCGGGAGCCGCGGCCTGATCATGATGATGGAGGCCGACGCCACCGCGAACTGGACGCCGGTCGTCGGCCGGGAGCACAGCAGCGGCTGGGGCTACCTCGTCCGGGACCGATTGTCAGCGGACGACGGCCTGAGCCGCGACGACTCCTCCGGCATCCCCTGGAGCCGGATGAGGGTGCTCGCCAGGAGCGACTTCTAGCTGCGGGTCTCGCCCGCGACCCGCTCGGCGAGCTCGAGCAGGCGATCGACCCAGGCGTCGGGGCCGAAGCGGCGGAGGGCGGTCTCCTGCGCCGCGTCGGCCATCCGGCGCACGTCGTCGCGGTTCGCCGGATTCAGCGTCCGGAGGATCACGGCCCGCAGCGCCTCCGGGTCGGCCGGCGGGACGATGACGCCGGTCACGCCGTCATCGATGTAGTCGCGCGCGCCGGGCGAGTCGGAGACGACCACGACCTTGCCGAGCGCCATCGCGTTGAGATAGGTCTGCTCACCCCCGCTCCGCAGCGTGCC
The DNA here is from genome assembly GCA_963835685.1 of Miltoncostaeaceae bacterium. Taxonomy (GTDB): domain Bacteria; phylum Actinomycetota; class Thermoleophilia; order Miltoncostaeales; family Miltoncostaeaceae; genus DATAGF01. The sequence continues at coordinate 101,561 of CAWIGI010000004.1, read as the reverse complement.
GGGCTGGAGGGGGATCACGACGACGTCCGCCGCGCGCAGCCGCGAGACGTACTCGTCGTGGGAGACGGGCCCGGCGGTCACGGTCGGGGGCAGGTCGGCGCGGCCCACGACCTCGGGCCGGCTGGTCGCGATCGTCACCGGCACGTCCAGGCCGCGGATCGCCTCCACGAGCGTCCCGTAGTCGCGCATCGGGTTGCCGCCGGCGAAGACCCCGCCCCCCTGACCCGTGCCGGCCGCGAGCTCCCCCTCGGAGAGCGTGTAGTAGAAGGGGGTGTAGACCACCCGATCCGGATCGATGTCCCAGGTCTGGGGGAAGGCCTCCTTCTCGTGGCTCGAGACCACGCAGAAGAAGGAGACGGCGCGGTCGATCGCCCGCATGCCGACCCGGCGCAAGGTCCGGTCGAGGCCGCCGCCGGGCTTCCAGTTGCACTCGGCGAGCACGACGCCGGGGCGGCGGCGGCGGCGGGCGATGAGCGCCGCCGCGGCGAGGTCGGGGTTGCCCGCCCGGATGCCGATGGAGCCGTCGAGGACGATGGCGTCGCACCAGTCGGCCTCCGAGACCAGCCTCCGCACGACCGCCCGGCGCGAGAGCGCCCCCGAGTCGATCATGCGCACCCGGGACGCCCACTGGCGCCGCCGCGGGTAGTGGAGGGTGCTGACGATGCGCGGGGCCGTCGGCCTCGCCGGTCGGACGCCCGTCAACACCACGGCCACCTATCCCAGGACCGAGCGCAGCACGGTGAAGGCCTCGGCGTACTCGACGCCGATCTCGCTGCCGCGCAGGTAGGCCAGGGCCCGCACGTTCTCGGGCGAGCGGATGTGGGGCGGCTCGCGCAGCTGGGTGGGATAGAGCCGCACGCCCTCGAGCTTGTCCTCGATCGCGTCGCTGATGTTGACGTAGAAGGCCGGCTTGAAGGGCGCGTCGGACCAGATGATCTTGGGGATCTCGTAGGTCCAGACGTTCTTGGGGAAGAACTTGTCCAGGCTCTGGGGGATGGGCCGGGCCGCGGCGAAGGCGGCGCGGTAGGTGTAGCGGTGGTCCTGGTCGAAGTCGTCGTGGTGGGGCAGGATCAGCAGGTCGGGCCGGTGGCGGTTGTAGGCGTCCTCGAAGAGGTTGACCATCTCGCGCTGGCTGACCGTGTCGAGCTGCTCGATCAGGTCCTTGCCGGCGTAGAAGATCTCGTAGCTGAATCCGATCCGCTCGGCCACGGCGTCGATCTCCGCCATGCGCTCGTCGAGCGTCGTGACCTCGGGGTGGCCCCAGTGCTTGAGCCCGTCCACCGCCATGAAGATGGTGTGGACCTTCGCGCCGGCGCGGGAGGCCTGAGCCATCAGGCCCCCCGCGCCGAGAACCTCGTCGTCGGCGTGGGGCGCGACGACCAAGAGCGACTTCAGGTTCTCAGAGGCGAGCATTCGCCCCACGGAGATCCGAGTGGGACTCGTAGTACGTGATGGTCTCCTCGATCAGCGCGTCCAGGTCCATCCGGGGCTGCCAGCCGAGGGCGGCGGCGTTCTTGAGCTCGGGGAGCTTCTCGAAGCTCTCGGCCTCCTCGTACTGGGGGCCGTAGATCTTCGTGGCGTCCGCGTAGATGATGTCCGACTCGCTGCCGGTCTTGGCCTTGATCCGGACGGCCAGGTCGTAGATCTCGGTGGTGTTCCCGGGGTTGCCGACGTTGTAGACCTTGGGGTCGTCGAAGGCCTCGTCGGTGAGGTGCTCGTTGATGAACCGGCACAGGTCGAAGACCGACAGGAAGGCGCGCTTCTGGAGGCCCGAGGCGAACACGGTCATCGGCCGACCCTCGAGGGCCTGCTGGACGAAGGTGGGCATCACGAAGCCGCCGTAGCGCGACTGGCGCGGGCCGGCCACGTTGAAGGGGCGGATGGTGGCCGAGCGCAGGCCGCTGTGCTTGCTGTTGATGCACATCGCCTCGGCGGTCAGCTTGCCCAGGGCGTACTCGATCCGCGGGTTGAAGTAGGGAGGCACGCGGATGTCGCCGTCCTCGCGCAGGATGCCGCTCTTGCCGTAGATCTCGGCCGAGGAGAAGTTGACCAGCGGGATGTCGGCGGCGACGCACTTGTCGATCACCTTGGCGGTCGTGTTCACGATGGCCGGGCCCAGCTGGCCGGCATAGCCGAGGATGCTGGCCGGGCCCACGTAGCTGGCGCAGTGGACCACCATGTCGAAGTTGTCGAGGTTGCCGACCTCGACCAGATAGTCCTCGACGCTCTTGGTGACGACCTCGACGCTGCCCGCCGGCACCTGGAGGTCCTCGGCCTCGATGACGCTCGACACGCAGGAGTCCACGACGGTCGCGGTGTTGCCGCTGGCGACCAGGCTCTCGGTGACGAACGAGCCGATGAACCCGAGCCCGCCGGTGACCAGGATGTGGCGGCCGCCCTTGTCGGTCGTGTTGTCGGACACGCTTCTAACCTCCGTTGCGATCGGTCACCCGGCGCGGGCCGAGCGGGTTTCGTACCTGCGACCCATCGGCAACGTAGGTCAGCGGCTTGAGCGGGGCGCCCCCCGGCCGGTCAATCGGCGGTTGGCCGGACGGCTAGTTGGCGGGGCGCGCCACTGGACGTCCCCGTTGCGGTCACAGGCTCCGCCGCGCCGGAGTCAGATGGGATCAGAGGCCGTCGTGGGCGATCGGATTCGCCAGGGCATCCGGCGCGACGGCGGCCAGTGGCTCGTCCGAACGGGCGGCGGCCGCGAGATCCCGATCCGCGTGGAGGCCGACGCCGGTCGCGGCACGGTCGACTACTACATGGGCGTCGAGCCCGGCGCGGAGGTGCCCGCCGCGACCCGCGTGGTCCCCAACGATGCCGGCGCCGAGTACGTCTTCGCCACCCACCCTCGCCGGCGCGAGCTCGAGCGGCCGCTGGCGGAGATGGAGCGCCTCAACGACGCGGCCGCCGTCCCGCGGTCGCACCCCGCGTACATGCACCGGAGGCGTCGCTGGTCTGGATCGGCGGCCGGCTGCGCTCGGGACGCCTCTCGATCGTCGCCGAGCCGGGCGACGAGTCACAGAGGCGGACGAGCTAGACGGGGCGGGGAGTGCGCCGCCAGGGGCGGGCGCTGCGAAGGCAGCACTCGTTCTCGACGAGCTCCACGCGCTCGCCGAGCTCGATCGTGCCCTCCTCGATGAGGGGCGCGAGCGTGTCCTCGGCCATCTCGTCGGTGAGCCCGACCGATGCGGCGGCGGCGGCCGGGACGTTCTCGGGGACGGTCCACACCTCGCCTGCGCGCCCGCAGACGGGGCACGCGGGGAGCACGGCCACGTCGCCCGAGCTCCTCAGGGCCTCGAGCGCGGCGGCGACCTCGGCGGTCGGCTCCTGGCCGAGCGTCCCCTCGGCGCCCTGGCCGATGAGCACGCTGACCGCGCCGGGCGTCAGGTAGTGGGGGGACTGCGATCGCAGCAGCTTGAGGACCGTCTCGGTCACGGCGGTGCTCCTTCGGTCGCCTTCCGCCCCCGGATGCTAGCGGGGCGGGACCCTACGAGACGACGAGCGCGAACGAGTCCGCGTGCAGGACCGAGCCCGCCACCGCGCCGCCGTGGCTGACCCTCACCCCGAGGGTGCCGCCCGACGTCGTGGTCGTGCGGCTCACCGTGAGCTTCTGCCACGAGTTGGTGAGCGTCACGGTGGGCGAGCCGACGTCGGCGACCTGCGACCCGCCGGCGGCGCGCTCGCGCAGCTTGAGCTGCACGGAGGCTTGCCGACCGACTGGGAGCTCCCGGCCTTGACCCACGCGGTCGCCGTGTAGGCGCGGCCGGCCACCGTCGACGGGACCGTGAACGCGCTGTCGTCGATCGTGAACGACGTGCCGGAGGTCCGCGTGACCTGGGCCACGAAGCCGCCGTCGGGGGCGCCGCCCAGGGCGACGCGCGCCAGCGAGGCCTGCCAGGAGCCCCATCCGGCGGTGTTCGTCTCGAACGAGTGGTTGGCGATCAGGTTGCCCGGCGGCGGGGGCGGGGGCGGGCCGCCCGAGACCGTCACCTGGCGGGTCGTGGTCGCGGTCGCGGGCGCGCCGTCGTCGTCGGTGACCCGCAGGCCCACGGTGAACGTGCCGGCGCTGGTGAAGGTGCGGGGGGCCTGCGGCGGTGCCGTCGTCGAAGCTGCCGTCGTTGTCGAGGTCCCAGGCGCGCGAGGCGATGGCCCCGTCGCAGTCGGTCGAGCTGTCGGTGAAGGTCACCTGCTGGCCGGTCTGGGGGCTGGCGGGCAGGACCGTGAAGGCGGCCGTGGGGGGCGGGTTGGGCGGGGTGCCCGAGACCGTCACCTGGCGCGTCGTGGTCGCGGTCGCGGGCGCGGCGTCGTCGTCGGTGACCCGCAGGCCGACGGTGAAGTGCCGGCGCTGGTGAACGTGCGCGTGGCCGTCGCGGCGGTGCCGTCGTCGAAGGCTGCCGTCGTTGTCGGGTCCCAGGCGCGCGAGGCGATGGCCCCGTCGCCGTCGATCGAGCTGTCGGTGAAGGTCACCTGCTGGCCGGTCTGGGGCGAGGCGGCGAGACCGTGAAGGCGGCCGTCGGGGGCTGGTTCGGGGGCGGGGTCCCGGCGTCAGCGGTGAGGCCGAAGGCGTCCACGAACATGGCCGTGCCGGCGACCGCGCCGCCGTGGCTGACCCGCACGCCGAGGCTCCCGCCCGAGGTCGTCGTCGTGCGCGTCACGAGGAGCTGCTTCCAGGCGGTCGTCAGCGTCGTGCTCGGCGAGCCCACGTCGGCCACGACCGACCCGCCGGCCGCCCGCTCGCGCAGCTTGAGCTGGACGGTCTTGCCGACGGACGCGGTGGTCGCCGCCTTCACCCAGACCGTCCCTGTGTAGCTCCGGCCCGGCGTCGTCGAGGGGACCGTGAACGCGTTGTCGTCGATCGTGAAGGACGACCCGCTCTGGCGGCTGACCCGCGCCACGAAGCCGCCGTGCGGCGCCCCGGCCTGCGCCTCGCGGGCCACCGTGGCCTGGTAGCCGCCCCAGCCCGAGAGGTTGGTCTCGAAGGAGAAGTTCGCGATCAGGTTGCCCGGGGAGGGCTCGGGCGGCGGGGCCGGCTCGATCCCGATGACGACCTCGGCGAACGCGGACGGCGTCCCGGTGCTCGTCGCCCTGACGGTCGCGCTCCCGCCGGGCGGGACGCCGTCCGGAGCGCGGTAGAGGCCGGACGAGGACACCGTGCCCACGGTGGCGTTGCCGCCCGCCACGCCGTTGACCGACCACGTCACGTCCGGCGGGCCGTTGGTCACGGTCGCCGTGAGCTGGGCGCTGGTGCCCACCTGGAGCGTCGGCGGCGCGCCCGAGATCGCGACCGACGGGCCCGACGGCTGGTCGCCGACCGTGAGGCTGACGGACGCGGTGGCCGGCTGGCGCGGGAAGGGGCTGGTGGAGTCGAACGCCGAGAAGGTGAAGTCGTCGGGGCCCGAGTAGCCCGAGGCGGGCGTGTAGGAGACCGACGCCGAGGTCACGACGCTGCCGGCGGCGAGGACGGTGGACCCCGACCGGAGCGTGCCGTGCGCCGGCAGGCTCACGATGCGGAAGCGGCGGGCGCCCGGGGTGACCCCCGGCTCGCCCCAGGCCGGCCGGGCGGGCCGGGTGAACGTCTGCGACGCCAGGGTGACGGTCGACGCCTGGCCGGCCGGGACCTCGCCGGCGTTCACGGGCTGGGCGAGGTACCCGGGCACGATGGAGTCCTCGGGCTCGAAGGTCCGCGTGTTGTTGCCCTCGTTCCCCTCCTGCACGACGTCGTCCTGGTCGACCTCGGCCGCGAGCCGGTAGGCGCCGGGCTGGACGTCGGAGATGTCGACCCACTGGAAGGCGAGGTGGCGGCCGTAGACGTCGCGCCATCCGGCCGAGATGCCCATCGTCACCGCCGCGGCCGTCGGCTGGTTCTGCAGGCAGAAGTTGGCCGCCGCCGAGTAGACCTGCGACGAGGGCCCGTGCGTCTCGCGGCGCTGGCTGTCCTCGAGGCAGAAGCCGACCTTCATGCCGGGCGTCACCTCGGCGGTCCGCGCCGCGTTCCACAGCGAGTAGCGCGCGACCTCCCTCAGGTGCCAGTGGTTGTGGCCGTCCTCGCTCTCGTAGCGGATGACGGCCTCGTGTCCGGGGACCGGGGTCAGCGGCTGCAGGGGGCCGCCGCTGGTCGGGCGCGCGTTCTGGCGCACCACGGTCATGTCGGCGCCGGAGCGGCTCGTGCCGCGCATCTCGAGCGGGCCGGCGCCGCGGTTGTGGACGAACCCGTCGAAGCGCAGGAGCAGCGCGTCGGTGCCGTTCGGATAGGTGTACTCGGCGAGCTGCGGCCGCTCGGGCGGGTCGGCCACGAGGTCGGGGAGGTCGAAGCCCGGCCCCGCGAGCGCGCCGACCACCGGCAGGGCGATCGCGGCGCACGCGGCCGCGCCCATGACCATGAGCAGCAAGGAGCGCGGGCCCCTGCGCGTCGAGCGACGTGGCACGGCGCCAGTATGCGACGAAGGCGCCAAAATCGGCAATACCCGTTTGGGGGGGATCCGCACGCCCCCGCCTCAGATCGGACGGGACCGTGCCTCCCCCGCACGATGCGGGAAAAATGGGGTCCTCGTCGCGAACCGCGATTCACCAGAACTGGCATAGTCCCCGCGTCTCACGACGGAGCGTCGCGGTCGGCGGCGTTTCCCATCCGGCGCCCACGTTCACGTCCACCGGAGGTACCGCCGATGCAGGCCCCTACGACCGGCATTCCGCGGCTCGTGCCGCGGCTCGTCGTCGCGGCGTTGATCGCGCTCGCCGCGCTCCTCGCGCTCCAGGCGTCGTCCGCGCTCGCGGTGATCCAGACGCAGACGTGGATCGGGAACCAGCCCGGGACACCGAACATCGGGCGCGGAGACCTCCAGTACTTCCTGCCGAGCGGGGCGCAGGCGGGCACGGGCTACTCCGGCACGTTCAACCTGGCGCTGGACGGCCGCCCGGTTGTCACCTACTGCGTGCAGAACGGCATCCCGATCAACACCGGCACGGTGCTCGCCGACGTGACCCCCGCGACGGCAGTGACGGCCGACGACCGTGCCCTGGCATGGATCCTCCAGACGCAGACGCCCACCGGGGCCGTGACGCCCGCCAAGCAGCAGCAGGCGTCCACGGCGCAGATCGCGCTCTGGGTGATCGGCGGCCAGCTGCGCGCGGTCAACCCGACCAACGACGCCGCCGCCAACGCCGCGGTCGCCTCGCTCATCGCGACCGCCCGCGCCCAGACGGCCGTCCCGGCGTTCCTGTCGCTGGTCGGCGCCGCCGGCGGCCCCGGCCAGCCCGGGACCATCGCGATCACGGCGAAGCCCGGCGCGGTCGTCTCCTTGGCGGTGACCGCCGGGCCCGGGACCATCTCGAGCACGTCGGTCACGGTCGGCCCGGACGGCAAGGCGAGCGTGACCGTGTCGAGCCCCGGCTCGGGGACGACGGTCGCCGCGACCACCGCCGGCGACGCCATCCCGATCCGGATCCAGCCGCTCGACAACAGCCAGCGCACCGCGATCGCCGGCGGCTCCGAGCTCCAAGGGAGCGTCAGCGTCTCGGAGACGGCCGCGACGTCCGTCACCCAGGTCACCGGCTCGCTGCGCATCACCAAGCGGGCGCCCGCGCGCGCGCAGGCGATGGCCAAGGTGCGCTACCGGATCAGGGTCCACAACCCCACCCGTGTCACCGTGCGGGACATCGTCCTCCGCGACCGGATCCCCAGCGGGATGTCGTTCGTCGACGCGACCCCCGACGCCGTCGTCGAGAACGGCCGCATCCGCTGGTCGCTCGGCACCCTCCGGCCCGGCGCGAGCCGCACCGTGACGCTCTGGCTCCAGGCCAGCATCACGGTGGAGGGCGACCGCACCAACGTCGCCACGGTCTCCGCCTCCGGCGTCCGCCCCGTGCGGGCGCGGGTGAGCACGTTCTTCCAGGCCGTGCAGCGCCGCACCCGCCCGGCGGTCACCGGATAGCCACGGCGTGACCCCCGGGCGCCGCGCGGCGCCCCGGGGTCACAGCCTGTTTACAGGCTCACCAACCCGCTTTACAGACACCCACCGGCGGGCGGGCATAGGATCGCAACCCATGGCCGCCTCCCGAACCCGGTCACGGGGCCGCCCGGCGCTGGCCGGGCTGGCCGTCTTGGTCGGCGGCCTCGCCTTGGCGGCGCCGGCGGCGAGCCTGCCGCTCGACCCCACCTCCCCCGTCAACGACGCCGTGGTCGGGCTGCGGCCGACGTTCAGCTGGGAGGGGGCCTTCCTGCCGACGCCGAACCGGTACGAGGTCTACGTCGAGCTCCCGGGCGGGGCGGTTGCGGTCGAGGTCGCCCGGGTCGCCGCGCCGGCCACGACGGCCACCGCGACGGTCCGGCTCCCCGACGACACGCGGCTGCGCTGGTTCGTGCGCGCGGCGGGCGGCCCCGGGCCCGGGGGCGACACGAGCCTCGCCACCCGCCGCCGCATCCAGGTGGCCACCCCCCCGGGACCGCCGGCGATCACCGGCTCGCCCCCGGCGATCACGCGCAGCCCCGCCCCGCTCTTCTCCTGGGCCGGCGGGCGCGTGTCGTCGCGCTGGTCGATCCTCAACGCGGACGGCACGCCCGTGCAGTCCGGCGCGGCCGCGAGCGCGAGCGGGCAGGTGGCGCCGGCGCCGCTCCCGGACGGCAGCTACCAATTCCGGGTCGCCCAGCGGAACCTGGTGGGGGTCGAGGGCCCGCCCGCGGCCGTGGGCTTCTCGATCGACACCGCCGCTCCGGGCCCCCTGACCCTGCGCCGCTCCACCGCCAGGCCGGACGCGCGCAGGACCCCCTCCTACACGTGGGCCGGCCTCGAGCGGGGCGCGGTCGTCACCTGGCGGGTCCTGCGACCGAGCGGCGCGGTCGTCCAGGGGCCCGCCTCCGTCCCGGGCGGCCAGGTGGCCCCGGCGGCGCTGCGCCCGGGATCGTACGTGTTCGAGGCGCGCCAGACCGATCTCGCGGGCAACGCCGGGCCGCCCGCGGCCGACGCCTTCGTCGTGCTGCCGCGGCTGGCGGCCGGGATCCGCCTGCCGATGCGCCACACGGGCCGCCTGAGCCCCAGGGTCGGGGCGACGGTGCCCGCCGTGCGCCCGACGCTCCGCTGGACCGCCGGGCCCAGGGGCACGCGCATCTACAACGTGCAGGTCTTCCGGGTTGCGAACGGGGCCAACCTGCGCAAGGTGCTCTCGGCGTTCCCCAGGCGCCAGCGGTTCATCGTTCCGCGGAGGAGGTCGCTCGCGCGGGGCGCCTGCTACGTCTGGCGGGTGTGGCCGTTCCGCGGCGCCCGGGCCCTGCCCAGCCCGCTGGGCGTGAGCCACTTCTGCGTTCGCCCCAGGTAGGCCCGCCGGCCCCCCCGATCGACGGCCGAAGGACTGGCCGAACGGGGAGTCGTCAAGACTGCGAAAAGCTCGTATGCGGCAATAGGACTCGCGGCACCGCCGTGGCCGCCCGCTCCCCATCCGTCCGTCGATGTCCGCTCCTCGTCGGATGCTCGCCGTCGCGGCCCTGCTCGTGGCGGTCCCGACCGCGGCCGCCGACCCCTCGGCGCCGGGCGTCTCATCGACCCCGCCAAGCCCCACGACCGCCGCTGTCGGCGACCTTCTCCTGGAGCGGGTCGATCCCCGACCTCGGCTACGTGATCGATCACTACGAGGGCGGCCTCGTCGGCGAGCCCGACACAAACTTCGAGCTCGGACAGTCTGCCGTGAGAGGGCTCTCCACTCCGAGCACCACCTTCCGGGTACGCGCGGTCCAGCGAAGCATCCTCGACCCGCTGCTGCCGCCGGTCGCCGGGCCGTACGGCGCGGCGACCGTCGTCGTCGACCGCACGCCGCCGACGATCTCGTCCGTCGCGTTCTCCCCCTCACTCCCGAATGGCTTCGGCTGGTACCGCAGCCTCCTCATCGATTGGACCTGTAGCGACACGGGCGGATCCGGGCCGTGCCCGCGTCGTGCCCGCCGATGAGCAGGTATCGACGCGCGGGCCGAATCAGACGCGGACGCTCGGTTCGCGCGCGACCTCGCGGGAACCGCAGCGCGCACGATCTTCGCCGCTTCTTCAACTTATAACGGCGCGAACCGAACACCGGCCCGATGCGCTCCCCGAGCCCCGGAGCGATCGTCGCCACCGAGCCGACCTTCGTCTGGGGCGGGGCAACCGGCAGCGATACCTCGGGGTTCGAGCGCTATGAGGTGCTGGTGCGCATCTCGGGCACCGTACCGCGTCGTCGCCCGGTGTGCCCACATCAGCGGCGCGGCCCAATATTCCGCGGCCCGCAACCCGAGCCTCTGGTCCCAGCCCTTCCCCAAGGATATCGACCTGCGCTGGTGGATTCGCACCTTTGACAGGGCGGGCAACGCCGGCGGCAGCACGAACCAGACGCGCACCTTCCGGATCGACTCGACCGTGCCCGGGCCCCCCACGATCACCGGCGGCCCGAGCGGGCCGACCAACGTCGCCGGCCCCACCTTCACGTGGAACGGCACCCAGCCGTCCTACGCCTGGGACGTCTCCGTGGCCGGCACGGAGACGTCGATCGTCTCGGGCAGCGGGCCGCAGAAGCAGGTCTCCCTGCCGGCCCTGCCCGACGGCGACTACACGTTCTCCGTCTCCCAGGTCACGGGGCCCGGCGCCAGGGGCGCCGAGGCGACCCGCTCCTTCCAGGTGGACACGGCCGCGCCTGCGGCGCCGGTCATCACCGGGCGGCCGCCCTTCCCGACGTCGACCACCACGCCCTCCTTCTCCTGGACCACCGAGCCGGGGGCGTACTCGCGGTGGCGGGTCATCGCCGCGGGCGGCGGGACGCTCCAGAGCTCCGACACCCCCCTGAACTCCACGACCGTCGGCCCGTTCGGGAACGGGGCGTACAACTTCCGCGTCACCCAGGTTGACGCGGCGGGCAACGAGTCGGCCCCCGCGCTCGAGCCGTTCTCGATCTCCGGCGCACCCGGCACGACCCGCCGGCCGCCCCTCGTGCTGCCGCGCCAGAACGCCGGGCGCCTGCGCCCGCGCGCGGGCAAGCTCCTGCTCACGCGGCGGCCGATCCTGCGGTGGACCCGCGGGCCGCGCGGCACCACGCTCTACAACCTCCAGGTCTTCCGCGTGCTGAAGACCCGCACCGCCGGCCGGGCCACGCCCTCGGTGAAGAAGATCTACTCGATCTTCCCGAGCAAGCGGCGCTACAAGATGCCGAAGGTCAAGATCCTCCCCGGCACCTGCTACGTCTGGCGGATCTGGCCGTTCGTGGGCGACCGCTTCACCGCCACGCCGCTCGGCGTCAGCAACTTCTGCATCGCGAGCAAGAAGCGGCTGCGGCAGGAGGCGCGGGCCGACGCCAGGCGCCGGGCGGCGAACCGCCGGTGACGCAGGATCGCCCGCTCCCAGCGGGCGTCCTGACCGTCCGGAAGAGCAACGACCCCCCGAACGGATGGGGCGCCGGAGCGAACCGCCGGATATTCCATTCATAGCATGGCGCGTCCGCTCCCAAGACGACGGCCCTCGTGGCTGGCCGCGTGCGCGGTGGCCGGCGCGGGCTCGCTCGTCGTGGTCTCGGCGGCCGCTGGCGTGCCCCGGCCATCGAGCGCTCGTCGGGCCGCGGCGCCGTACTGGAACCTCGCCACCCCGACGCCGACCTACCAGATCACGGCGACCGCGGGCGAGACGCAGTCGCTGGACTGACGAGCGGGCCGCAGCTGCGCCGACGGCGGCGCGTTCCCGCGGGGCGGCACGGTGACGCTGACCGGCTCTCCCGGACGGCCCCGGCACGCTGACGGCGTTCCCCACCCGAACCCGCCCGAGCGGAGTCGACCGCGTGCAGCTTCGACGCGTCGACACTGCCGCGCCCAGCGTCGAGCGTCGCGCTGTCGCCGGCACGCCCAACGCGGCCGGCTGGTTCGCGACGCTCGCTGACGGTCCACTCGCCGAGCTGCGACGACGCCTCCGGCCTCGCGACCGGCGCGTGCGCGGACCCCCGTGCACCGACGCAGGGCCCACGGCGTCCCCGAACACGACGCCGCTCACGGCGACGATCGGCGTCACCGACGTCGCCGGCAACGCCGGCACGGCCGTCTCGCCGCCGTTCAAGTACGACTCGCCGCCCAGCCCACGACCGGCGGCGGCCAGCCGTCGCAGCCCGGCCCCGACGGCGCTCGTCGCCGCGGAGCCGCAGTTCAGCTGGACGCCGGGAATCGACGCGACCTCGGGCCCCGACCGCTACGAGCTCGAGTTGCCGCAACGTCACCGAGGACGGCGACGTGGGAGACGATCGCCCGGTGAACGACACCGGGGCGTCGGCGACTACTCGGCAGCGCCGCGACCCCGACCTCCGGCCCGCGCCGCTCCCCGAGTTGGACCTGCTCGAGTGGCGTGTCCGCACCTTCGACGAGGCCGGCAACGCCCGCAGCTCGACGCCCGCAGCCGGATCACGATCGACTCGACCGATCCCGCCCGCGCCGACGATCACGGGCGGGCCGAGCACGCCGATCCGCTTCAAGTCGCCCACCTTCACCTGGACGGGCACGGCCAGGACGAGTACCTCTGGGACCTGACCATCCCGGGCCGCCAGAACCCGGTGCGCAGCGGACGCGGGCCCGAGACCGAAGTCGACCCTCCAGCTCGCTGGCCGACGGCCACTACACCTTCCGCGTCAGCCAGGTCACCGAGTTCGGCCAGGAGAGCGCGCAGGCGACCCGCGCCTTCGTGGTCGACACCACGCCGCCCGCCGCGCCCGCGATCACCGTCCGGCCGCCGTTCCCGGCCTCGGGCGTCATCACCTTCGGCTGGGCCACCGAGCCCGGCGCGTTCTCGCGGTGGCAGGTGATCGGGCCCGGCGGGACCCTGATCATCGGCCCGACCGACTCGCTGCAGAACAGCGTCTCGATCACCGGCCTGGCCGACGGCGCCTACAGCTTCCAGGTGCTCCAGATCGACGCGGCCGGCAACGCGTCCGCCACGACCTCCGAGCCGTTCACGGTCAGCACGCCGCTCGCGCCGGGCCAGCCGCCCTCGACCGGCCCCAGCATCGAGCCCGAGTTCCTGCTGCCGACGCAGAACGCGTTCAGGCTGCGCCCCAAGGCCGGCAAGACCCTCCCGACCCGGCGCCCGGTCCTGCGCTGGCGCAAGGGTCCGCGCGGCACCAAGCTCTACAACGTCCAGATCTTCAAGGTCGTCCGCAAGCGCAAGGGCGCGGCGCCGACGGTCAGGAAGGTCTACTCGGGCTTCCCGAGCCGTCGCCAGCTGCGCGCGCCCAAGGCCAAGATGACGGCGGGCACGTGCTTCGTCTGGCGGGTCTGGCCCTACACCGGCACGCGCTTCACCCCGAAGCCCCTCGGCATCAGCAACTTCTGCGTCGCCAAGGCGTCGGTGCTGAAGAAGAAGGCCGCGCAGGCGGCCGCGCGGCGCAAGGCCGCGCAGCGCCGGGCGAGGTAGCGGGACCCTCGCGCCCGCGGCCCCCCGAGCGGCCGTGTTCTCTAGACTCGCCGGGGTGCCGACGACGATCTCATTCGCGCGGGGAGCGCCCTGCCCGGAGGCGCTCGCGAGCGACCTGATCGCCGAGTGCGCGCGGGTGGCCCTCGCGGAGGACGGCGTGCGGGTGCTCTCCTACGGCACCGGCCACGGCTACCCGCCCCTGCGCGAGGTGCTCGCCGCCGAGCACGGGGCGTCGCCGGACCAGGTCCTCGTCACGAACGGGTCGCTGCAGGCGTTCGTCTTCCTCCTGGAGACCCTGCTCGAGCCCGGCGATCGCGTGGCCGTCGAGGCGCCCACCTACGACCGCGCCCTCCTGCAGCTGCGGCTCCACGGGATGGAGGTGCTGCCCGTTCCCGTCGAGGACGACGGCATGGACGTCAACGCCCTCCGCGAGGCCTGCGCGGCCGGGCGCGTCCCTCGGCTGCTGTACACGATCCCGAACTTCCAGAACCCCTCCGGGGCGACCCTGTCGGCCGACAAGCGCCGGGCCCTGGTGGAGGTCTGCGACGAGTTCGGCGTTCTCGTCCTCGAGGACGACCCCTACGGCAAGCTGCGCTTCGAGGGCGAGGCGCTGCCGGGGCTCGCCGAGCTCGCCGAGCCCGGCCGGGTCCTCTTCACGTCCTCGTTCTCCAAGACGATCGCTCCGGGCCTGCGGGTGGGGTACATGGTCTGCCCGCCCGAGGTCGCCGGGCGCCTGGCCGCGGCCGCCTCGCGCACCTACATCTCGCCCGCCCTGCTCGCCGAGGCGGCGGTCCACCGGCTCGTGACCGGGGGCCACCTCCCCGCCAACGTCGCCCGGGTCACCGAGCTCATGCGCGAGCGCCGCGACGCGATGATGGCCGGGATGCGGCACATGCCCGAGGGGACGCGGTGCGTCCCGCCGGCCGGTGGCTTCTTCTGCTGGCTGACGCTGCCCGAGGGGATGTCGGCCGACGCGCTGTTCGGCGAGGCCGAGGAGGCGGGCGTCCTCTACGTCCGCGGCTCCGACTGCGTGCTGGAGGGCGGCGAGCGCACCCTGCGCCTCGCCTACAGCGGCGTCGGCCCCGCGGAGATCGAGGAGGGGATGGCGCGCCTGGGAGGCGTGTTCCGGGCCGCCGCCGTCGCCGGGGCGGCCTGACCCGGCCGGCGCCTCAGCCGGCGGCCGCGGGCGCCGCCGCGGGCGCCATGTCGAGCTCCGTGACGATCTCGATCGCGCCGGCCACGGACCGGGCGTTCGGGCAGGCGCGCGCGTGGTGCGCGTGCGCCCGCTCGGCCGCCGCGCGCTGGGACTCGTCGGCCGTCAGGTGATAGACGATGTTGATCCGGCGCAGCCGGAGCACCCCGTCGGGGTTGACCACCACCTCGCCGGTCGCGTCGGCGGTCAGCCGGTCGCCGCTCGCGTCGATGCCCCGCACCCGCAGGGCCCCGCCGAGCGTGCCGATCAGGCACCCGGCGACCGATGCCACCAGGTAGTCGAGCGTGCCGGGGTGCGCCTCGACGGCTCCCGGCTCGAACCCGTAGTGCTCGCCCTGCCACCCCGGGACGCCGAACGTGACGTCCTCGCCGGTGCACCCGAGGACGGCTCGGCGGATCGGCGGGCGCTGGCGCGTGAGATGCACCTCCACCAGGTGCACGGTCTCCTCGGACATGATGCTCCTCGACTCGCGGCTGGGGGCACGAAGAGTACCGAGGCGCGGCCAGGTGTTCGACGCCACGGCGAGGCGCCGCCCTGAACGCGGGCTGAACGCGGGCGGGGAACCCCCCGAAGGTCCAGTTTCTCGCAGGTTCCGGCGATCTAGCCTGCATGGGATGGAGACTGACATGGAGGCTCCTCCCCGGCTCGAGGACGTCCCGCGGGCGCCCGACGCGCCGCCCGGCGACGGCATCACGGTGCTCGTGCTCTGGGTCGGCCACCGGCCGGGCCCGTGGGTCTGCCGGTCGCTCGAGCGCCAGGGCTACCGGGTCGTCCGCGCGCACCCGGAGGGAGCCCCCGGGGGCCGCACGCCGGCGCGCCCGGCGCCGCTGCGCTACCCGCTCCCCACCGAGCAGGAGGACGGGTTCCGGCGGTTCGTCGAGGAGACGTGCCGCCGCGAGCGCCCGGATGCGGTCCTCACCCTCGACGAGGACATCGTCCGGCTGCTGGCCGAGTCTCCGGTGGACCTGGCAGGCGCGGCGCTCGCGGGCCCCGACGCGGATCAGTACGCGGCGCTGTGCGACAAGGGCCGCCTGGCCGAGGCGGCCCGGCTCGCGGGCGTCGATCATCCCCGCACCGTCGAGGTGACGGACGGGATCCCCACGGGGAGCTTCCGCCGGCCCCCTGCATCGTCAAGCCGCGGATCTCCGGCTCGAGCGGCCTCTGGGAGAAGCCGATGCTGGCGGCGACGGAGGCCGAGCGCGACGAGGCCGTGGGGGCGTTCCTCGACGCCGGCGTTCCGGCCCTCGTCCAGGAGCGGCTCACCGGGCGCCGGTGGGTGGGTCACTGCGTCCGGGGGGACGGCTGGTTCGACTTCCTGTGCTTCGAGGTTGACCGCGACTACCCCCGGCGCGCCGGGCCCGCCTCGGTCATGCACAGCGCGCCCGCGCCGCTCGAGGTGATCGACGGCACCCTTCGCCTGCTCGACCTCGTCGGCTACCGCGGGCCCTGCAGCCTCAGCTTCATCCAGCAGGGCGACCGCTTCGTGGTGCACGACGTCAACCTGCGCCTCGGCGCCACGGTCGAGGCGTCGATCCGGGCCGGCTTCGACATCGCCGGCCGCAGCGTCGAGGCCGCCCTCGGGCGGCCGGTGCCGCCGCTCCCGGCGCTGCGGCCCATCCGGTACGTGCGCTTCGACGGCGAGCTGCGCGAGCTCGTGCGGGCGCTGCGGAGGCGCAACGGCGAGTCGCCCGCCCGGCTGGGCGGATGGATCGCCGGCGGCCTCGTCTCGCGCAGCACGGTCCTGGACCCGTCGCCCTTCGACCCGTCCTGGGCGCCGAGCGTCCTGGCCAAGCGGGTCGCCCGCTCCGCGACCGCGCGCGGCGCCCGCGGCTAGGAGCCGGCCGAGGCCGGGACCGCGGCCTCCACGTCGTCGCGATAGAGGTCCCAGGCCGCCGAGTACTCCATCACGCGCGCGACCTCGTCGATCAGGTCGTCCGGATAGCCGGCCCGGCGGAGGAGGTGGAAGCCCATCTCCATCCCCGAGGCGATGCCGCCGGCGGTGACGATGCGCCCCGCATCGACCACCCGGGCGCGGCTGACCCGGCAGGCCGGCGCGATCTCGGCCAGGCGGTCGAGCGGCACCTTGCCGTTGGGCCCGGACTCGACGCGGTCGGGCTCCTTGCGGTTGGTGGCCGGCAGCCCGTCGAGCAGGCCCATGATCCCGTAGATCCACGAGCCGGTGCAGACGCTGGTCAGGAGCGTGGCCTCGGGCAGCTCGCGGATGAACTCGTGCAGGCGGCGGTTGTGCATCTCCTGCCGGGTGCCGAAGCCGCCGGGGATGAGGAAGGCGTCCATCGCCGGGCGGTCCGAGAAGCTGTAGTTCGGCAGCACGGTGAAGCCGGCCTGCGCCTGGACCGGGCGGGCCGAGTCGGCGATGAGGAACGCGTCGAGCTCGGGGTCGAAGCGGCGGGCCACCGAGAAGACGCCGTGGGGCGCGGCGAAGTCGACGATCTCGGCGTCCTTGAACACGTAGATCCCGAGCCGGAACCCGGGGATGCGCTGGCTCATCGGTCCTCCTGGGAGCGGTGGTCGTCGAGGATCCGCGCGGCCGCGGCGCGGGCCCGCGTGGCGGGGATCGCGTCGCCGTCGATGAGCGCCGAGACCATGGCGCCCTCCATCAGCAGGAAGAGGGCGGCCGCCTCGTCCTCCGCGTCCGGGCGGCCGGCGGCCCGGAGGACCTCCGTGAGGTACTCGCGGCACAGCCGCTTGTGCTCCTGGACCGCCGCCCGCGCCGGGTGCGCGGGGTCCGCGATCTCGGCCGCGGCGTTGATGAAGGCGCAGCCGCGGAAGTCGTCCGAGGCGAACCACCCGCCGAGGGCGTCGAAGACGGCCAGCGGGCGTCCCGCGGGGTCGGGGCTCAGGCGCTCGACCTCGGCGCGCAGCCAGTCGCGCCAGCGCTGGTCCCGCCGGCGCAGGAAGGCGACGACGAGGTCGTCCTTCGAGGTGAAGTGACGGTAGAGCGTGGCCTTGGCGACGCCGGCCTCGGCCACGATCGCGTCGACGCCGACGGCCGCGATGCCCCGCCGGTAGAAGGTCTCGGACGCGGCGTCGAGGATGCGCGTCCGAGCCGCGGGGGTGGCCGTCGCCTGGGGCACGCCGCAAGCGAAACAGACCGGTCTGTCTCGCGCAAGGGCGCCCTTGGGCGGACCCGGCGCCGGGGCGGCCCGCCGTGCCTCAGATCAGCCGAGCATCGCCTTCACGGTGTCCCGCTCCTCGACCAGCTCGGCGTTGGTCGCGGCGATCTTGGCGCGGGCGAAGTCGTCGTGCTCGAAGCCCTCGCGCACGATCTCGTACTCGCCGGGCGCCGTCGTGCGCACCGGCACCGAGGCCCACACGCCCTCGTCGAAGCCGTAGGAGCCGTCGGATCGCACCGCGACCGAGTGGAGCGTGCCGCCGGGCGTGCGCAGGGAGCGGACGTGGTCGATGGCCGCGTTGGCCGCCGAGGCCGCGGACGAGAGGCCGCGGGCATCGATGACGGCCGCGCCCCGCTTGCCGACCGTCGACAGGAACTCGCCCTGGAGCCAGGGATCGTCGCCGATGACCTCGCGGGCGGGGCGCCCGCCGATCCGGGCGTTGGTGAAGTCGGCGAACATCGTCGGCGAGTGGTTGCCGAAGATGATGATGTCCTCGACGTCGGTCACCGGGACGCCGGCCTTCTGGGCGAGCTGCGTCCGGGCCCGGTTCTGGTCGAGGCGGGTCATGGCCGTGAACCGCTCGGGCCCGAGGCGCCGCGCCTGGGCGGCGGCGATCATGCAGTTGGTGTTGCACGGGTTTCCGACCACTACCACCCGCGCCTCGTCCGAGGCGGCCTCGTCGATGGCCGCGCCCTGCTCGACGAAGATCGCGCCGTTGTCCAGCAGCAGCTCGGCGCGCTCCATGCCGGGGCCGCGCGGCTTGCTGCCGATGAGGATGCACCAGTCGGCGTCGGCGAAGGCCTCGCGCGGGTCGGCGGTGAGCACCATGTCGTGGACCAGCGGGAAGGCGCAGTCGTCGAGCTCCATCGCGACTCCCGCCAGCGCCTTCTGGACGGGCTCGGCCGGGATCTCGAGCAGCTTCAGCACGAGCGGCTGGTCCGGCCCGAACGCCTCCCCGGCGGCGATGCGGGGGAGGATGGAGTAGCCGATCTGCCCTGCCGCGCCGGTGACGGCGACGTGCAGGGGAGCGCTCACGCAGCGACCTTCAGCTTCTCGATGATCGCGTCGGCCACCTCGGACGTGCCGACGGCGGTGGGGTCGTCGCGGTGCGGCTTCATGTCGTAGGTCACGCTCTCACCCTCGCGGATGACGTCGGCGATCGCCCCCTCCATGCGGTCGGCCGCCTCGGTCTCCTTGAGGTAGCGCAGCATCATCACGCCCGAGAGCATCATCGCGATCGGGTTGACCTTGTTCATGCCCGCGTACTTGGGGGCGCTGCCGTGGGTCGGCTCGAAGAGGGCCGCGTGGGTGCCGATGTTGGCCCCCGGGGCCACGCCCAGGCCGCCCACCAGCCCGGCGCCCAGGTCGGACAGGATGTCGCCGTAGAGGTTGGGGAGCACGATCACGTCGTACAGCTCGGGCTTCTGCACGAGCTGCATGCACATGTTGTCGACGATCCGCTCCTCGAACTCGATGCCGGGGTACTCCTCCGCCACCTCCGTCGCGACCGCCAGCCAGAGGCCGTCGGTGTGCTTCATGATGTTGGCCTTGTGGACGGCCGTGACCTTCGAGCGGTCGTTCTCGACGGCGTAGTCGAAGGCGAAGCGCACCACCCGCTTCGTGCCGTCCACGGAGATCGGCTTGATGGAGATGCCCGAGTGGTCGCTCAGGTGCACGCCGGGGGACAGCTCCTCGATCTTGGCCGCGAGGGCGAGCTCCTCGGTGGTGTCCTTCTCGAACTCGATGCCTGCGTAGAGGTCCTCGGTGTTCTCGCGGACGAAGACCAGGTCGATGCCCTCGTACTTCGAGCGCACCCCCTCGTAGCTCTTGCAGGGGCGTACGCAGGCGTAGAGGTCGAGGGCCTTCCGCAGAGCGACGTTGACGCTCCTGAAGCCGTGGCCCACGGGCGTGGTGATCGGGCCCTTGATGGCGACCCCGTTGGCCTTGATCGACTCGATCACCGCGTCGGGCAGCGGCGTCCCCGCGCTCTCCATGATGTTGACGCCGGCCTCCTGGACGTCCCAGTCGAAGTCCACACCGGTCGCGTCGAGGACGCGCTTGGTGGCCTCGGCGATCTCCGGCCCGGTGCCGTCGCCGGGGATGAACGTCACGCGGTGTGCCACGGGGGAGGCTCCTTCGATGGCGCTTCACTGTCGAGCGGCCGCCCCGAGGCGAGGCGGCCGCGAAACCCAGCGGAGCATACCGAAGCTCCAAGGCGTACAGCGGGCCTCTTCCGGGCCCGCTGGGACGCGCCTCCGACCCCTGGCCGGGGCCTCCGGCAGACCGGCGCCACCGGCTGCGCCGGGGCGGGGCGCCGGGAAAGGCCAAACTCCGGACTCAGGCCGGGGTCATAGCGGCCAGGCGAGCGGGATCATCACGAGCGACATCAGCGTGTCGGCGAGCGTGTCCGCCAGCCCGCTCACCTCGATGGCCTGGCGGATCTCCTCGAAGCTCACGGGGCGGCATCATGCCGCCCCCCGAGGGGCGTCTGTCCCTGGGGGCCGGGGATGGCCGTCCGATAGGCTTCTGGAGGACGTGTCGCCGAGCCAGGGAGAAGCCGAGCGGTGCTGAGCCATGACGTCGTGGTGGTGGGGGCCGGCCTCGCCGGGATGCGCGCCGCCATCGCCGCGCACGAGGCGGGCGCGGACGTCGCACTCGTGACGAAGGTCCACCCCGTGCGCAGCCACTCCGGCGCGGCGCAGGGCGGCATCAACGCGGCGCTCGGCAACGAGACCGACGACAGCCCCGACAACCACACCTTCGACACGGTCAAGGGCTCCGACTACCTCGGCGACCAGGACGCCATCGAGATCCTCTGCGAGATGGCGCCCCACGAGATCATCCAGCTCGAGCACTGGGGCGCGGTCTTCAGCCGGCAGGAGGGCACGGGCAAGATCGCCCAGCGGCCGTTCGGCGGCGCCGGGTTCCCGCGCACCTGCTTCGCCGCCGACCTGACCGGGCTGGTGATCCTGCACACGCTCTACACGGTGTGCGTGAAGTACGAGATCCCGACCTACGAGGAGTGGTTCGTCACCGAGCTGGTGAAGGACTCGTACGGCGGCTGTTGCGGCGTGGTGGCCTACGACATGGTCCACGGCACCATCGAGACCGTCGGCGCGAAGGCGGTCGTGCTCGCGACCGGCGGCGCCGGGCGCGTGTACCGGCCCTCCACGAACTCCCACTCCTCCACCGGCGACGGGATGGGGCTGGCGCTGGCCGCCGGCGTGCCGCTGAAGGACATGGAGTTCATGCAGTTCCACCCGACGACGCTGAACCCGACGGGCGTGCTCGTCACGGAGGGGGCTCGCGGCGAGGGCGGCTACCTGCTCAACAGCGAGGGCGACCGCTTCATGAGCAAGTACGCGCCCAACAAGCTGGAGCTCGCCTCGCGCGACGTCGTCTCGCGCTCCGAGGCCACCGAGATCCTGGAGGGCCGCGGCATCGAGGGCTCCGTGCTGCTCGACCTGCGGCACCTCGGCCGCGAGAAGATCATGGAGCGCCTGCCGCAGATCCGCGAGCTGGCGATGGCCTTCGCGGGCGTCGACCCGATCGAGGCGCCGATCCCGGTCCGGCCGGGGGCGCACTACCACATGGGCGGGGTCCACGTGGACTCCTGGGGCGCCGCGCCGCACATGCCGGGGCTCTTCGCCGCCGGCGAGTGCGCCTGCGTGTCGGTTCACGGCGCCAACCGCCTGGGCGGCAACTCGCTGCTCGAGGCCGTGGTCTACGGCGCCCGCACCGGGGCCGCCGCCGCGCGCTATGGCACCGACGTCTTCAACGGCCGCGTCCCCGAGGCCACCCCGGCCGCCGCGTCCGACTACGAGCGCCGCCTGCGCACCCTGCTCGAGCGCCAGCGCGGGCCGCGCCAGCACGAGATCCGCGACGAGCTGGCCGACACGATGCAGGAGAAGGTCGGCGTCTTCCGCACCGGCGACGACCTGCGCGAGGCGCAGTCAACCGTCGAGGCGCTGCGCGAGCGCTTCAAGGGCGTGATCGTCACGGACAAGGGGCGCACCTTCAACCAGTCCCTCGTCCACACGATCGAGACCGGGTACCTGCTCGACCTCGCGCTCACCATGGTGACCGGGGCGGTGGAGCGCACCGAGAGCCGCGGCGCGCACTCGCGGCTCGACCACCCGGAGCGCGACGACGACCACTGGATGAAGCACACGCTGTCCTACCTCGAGGACGAGGCGATCCGCCTGGACTACTCCGAGGTCACGATGACGACGTACGAGCCCCAGGTCAGGTCATACTGATGCCGACCACGAGCCGCTGATGCCCACCACGACCCTCGACGTCTTCCGCTACCAGCCCGACACGTCGGACCAGCCCTACCGCCAGTCCTTCGAGCTCGAGCACGGCGAGGACCTCACGCTCCTCGACGCGATCCTGCGCCTGCAGAACGAGCAGGACGGCACGCTCGCGATCCGCTACTCCTGCCGCAGCTCGATCTGCGGCTCCTGCGCCTGCAAGGCCGACGGCCGGACCGTCCTCGCCTGCATGACCCAGGTGGAGGACGTCAAGCGCGAGTCGGGCACCGGCACGATCGCGGTCGACCCGATGGGCAACTTCGCGCCCCAGAAGGACCTCGTCGTCGACCTCGAGCCCTTCTGGGAGAAGTTCAGGTCGGTCAAGCCGTACCTCATCCCCGACGGCCCGCCCCCCGAGCGCGAGCGGATCGTGCCCAAGGAGGCGATGCAGAGGATCTACAAGGAGAGCAGGTGCATCCTCTGCGCCGCCTGCTACTCGGAGTGCAACTCGTTCACCGCCGACCCCGAGTTCGTGGGCCCGGCGGCGTTCGCGTGGGGCTACCGCTTCGCCGGCGACGTCCGCGACGGCCAGCGCAAGCAGCGCGCCAAGCTCTACTCGGGCGACCACGGCGTCTGGGACTGCACCCGCTGCATGTACTGCAACGAGCGCTGCCCCAAGGGCGTGGACCCGCGCGACGCGATCGAGAAGCTGGGCGGCGTCGCGTTCGCCGAGGGCGTCACCCGCGACAAGGGCGCGCGGCACGCCAAGGCGTTCCTCATCTCGATGCGCACCGGCGGCAAGCTCAACGAGACGCTGCTCGTGCCGTTCACCGACCCGATCGGCGCGCCGCTCGACACCCCCTTCGCCCTGCGGATGATCCGCCACGGCAAGGCGCCGTCGCCGATCCCCCACCGCATCAAGAAGCTGAACGAGGTCAAGGCCCTGATCAAGAACGTCAAGGAGACGATCTGATGTCGACGGCCGTGGAGAACGGGCAGGCGCTCGAGGATCCGACCGGCCTCGCCCCCGACCCTCAGGGCCGCGGCGTCCGCCAGTTCGCCTACTACCCGGGGTGCATCGCCGAGTTCAGCTCGAAGGAGCTCGACAAGACGACCCAGGCGCTCGCGCCCTTGCTCGACATCGAGCTGCTGCCGCTGCCCGCCGCCACCTGCTGCGGCGCCGGCGACATCGCCGAGGCGAAGCCGAACCTGTACCTCACGCTCAACATCCGCATCCTCTCCCAGGCCGAGGAGATGGGCGTCAACGTCCTCACCATCTGCAACGTCTGCACCCTCAACCTGCGCCGGGCCAACAAGATGGTCAAGGACGACCCGCGCCTGCTGGAGCGGGTCAACGAGGAGCTGGTCAAGGCCGGGGCGCGCCCCTACGAGGGCACCAAGGAGGTCACCCACCTGCTCTGGTACCTCGCCACCGAGGAGGGGCTGTCGCTGCTCGAGAGGCAGGGCCCCAGGGGCCTGAACGGCCTGCGGGTGGCGCCCTACTACGGCTGCCAGCTGCTGCGGCCGTCGTCCGTGATGGGCTTCGAGGACCCCGACCGGCCGCAGTCGCTCGAGCGCCTGATCGTCGCGCTGGGCGGGGAGGTCGCCGACTACGAGGCGAAGTCGAAGTGCTGCGGGTTCCCGATCATCCTCGCGCGCACCGAGGTCGCCCTGAAGGAGTCCCACGTGGCGCTGTCGCAGTCGCGCGACGCCGGCGCCGACTGCATGGTCACGCCGTGCCCGCTGTGCCACCTCGCGATGGACGCCTACCAGCGCAAGGCCGAGGCCGCCAACGCGACCGAGTACAACATGCCGGTGCTGCACCTGCCGCAGCTCATCGGCCTCGCGCTCGGGATCGACCTCGAGACCATGGACTTCAAGCGCCACCTGGTCCCGGTCAACCGGGTGCTCGAGACCGTGGGCGTGGCGTAGCCCGACCCTCGCGGTACCCTCGGGGCGTGACCCTCTACGACGCCCCCGACTGCTGGAAGTGCGTCGAGGTCAAGGAGGCCCTCGATGCCCTCGGCCTCGACTACGACGCCGTGACCGTCCGCGGCGACCCGGCGGCGCGGGCAGCCCTCGTCTCGGCGCAGGGCGAGCCGCCCCAGGTGCCGATGCTCGTCAACGGCGACCTGGCGGTCTGGGACCGGCGGCGCATCCTGGCCTACCTCGCCCAGACCTACGGCGGCCGGCGCGACGGGGTCCCGTTCCGCGAGCTCCCCTCGTACGTCGGGGGGGTCTGCGAGGTCGACGCTGGAGGGCTGTCGGTGACGGCCGTCTCGGCGCTGACGGGCGCCTCGCGCGGCGACCTGCCGCGGCCGTGCGTGAGCTGCGTGTTCTGGCAGCACGACCGGATCGTGACCGACGAGCGCCGCAAGGAGGCCTGGGTGGAGGGGTTCGAGCGCCGCCACGGCGCGTTCGGCCGCGTGCTGCGCGACGGGACGCGCTTCCAGGGCATGATCCAGTACGGCCCCGCCGGTGCCTTCCCCCGCGCGCTCGCCCTGCCCGCGGGCCCGCCCGGCCGGGATGCGGCGCTCGTGACCTGCACCTTCCTCGAGGGCCGCGACCCGGCGGGCACCTGCGAGCGGTTGATGCTCGAGGCCCTCGCCGACCTCAAGGCCCGCGGGTTCCCCGCAGTCGAGGCGTTCTCCCTGCGGTATCCCGAGGAGGTCGACGCGCGTGACCGCTTCCTCGGCCATCACACCCTGTTCGACCGCGACTTCCTCGAGGGCCTGGGGTTCGCGCCGGTGCGCGGCCACGGACAGGTCGTGCTGATGCGCCTCGCCCTCGGCGGCCTGGCGCCCGGGCCCGGGCTCGTCGAGCGCGCCCGCCGCACGGTCGCGCGCGCCGTCCCGCCATCCGGCCACCCCGCCCCCGCCTAGCGTGACGGCGCGAGTGGCGCGGACCGCCTGGGCCGCCTCGCTCGCGGCGCTGTCGCTCGCGGCCGCGGCGCCCTCGGCAGGCGCGGCAGACCCCGCCGCCGGCGCGCTGTCGGCCCGCGACGCCTACGCCAGCCCGCGGGCGCTCGGCCCCCTCGCGCCGGCCGCCGAGGCCGAGCTGCAGGCGGCGGCCGACCGGCTCGCCGGCCGGGGGCAGCCCGTGAAGCTCGCGATCGTCGCCGGGCCCGGCCGGCGCGCCGTCGATGCGGGTCTACGCACGCCGGCTCGCCAAGGACGTCGCCCCCGAGGAGGCGACCCTGGTGGTCACCGCGCCGGACCGGCCCGTCATCGCGGTGGGGCCGCGCTCCCCGGCCGACATCACCCGGCGGCTCCGCGCCGATGGGGTCGGCGCGATCGCCGACCCGGTCGACCGCGTGGTCCGCGCCGCCGGGCTGGCGGTGCCCCCGCCCCCGGACGACGAGGCCTGGGGCACCCGCGCGATCCTCGTCATGCTGGGCCTGGCCGCCCTCGGCGCGGCGTGGGCGGTGGCCTGGGGCGCACGCCGCCAGGCCCGCGCGGAGCGCGAGCGGATGCTCGAGGCGCGCGCCGCGGCCGCCGTGCGGCTCGACGCGGTCGGGGCGCGGGCGCAGGCCCTGCTCGGGCGCCCTGAGCTGCCTGAGGCGGCGCGCTCCGAGGCCGAGCGCGCCATGGCGGCGCACGACGAGGCTGCCGCTGGGCTGCGGGCCGCCCGCAGCGTGGCCGACGTCGACCGCGTCGCCCCCGGGGTGCGGGAGGCGGCCGCCGCGCTCGCCCGGGCGGGCGCCGCGGCCGGGGACGGGCCGGCCGCCGACGACCCGTTCGCCGGGCTCTGCGCCGCCGACCCGGCCCACGGGCCGGCGGTCGCCGAGGCCCGCATCGACGGCAGGGCCGAGCCCGCCGAGGTGTGCGCGGCCTGCGCCGAGGAGGCCGCGGCGGGCCGGCCCCCACGACCCCGCCTCGTGCCGATCGGCGGCCGCCCGGCCCCGTTCACCGAGATCGACACCCACGCGTCCCCGGATGGCTAGCCGCCCCGCCACGCACTGGAGACGACGCGCGGCGATGGCGCGGCGGACGTACGCGGACCTCGGCCTCGGGGGCGCGGCGCTCCTCGCCGTCCAGCGCCTGACGCCCCGCCGGCTCGGCCGGGTCGAGTGCTTCGTCGTCCTGGAGCGGGCCGCTCTGCCGGATCCGCCGGCGGAGGGGCTCGCGGGCTTTCGCTGGGCCGGGCCCCCGGACATCGATCGGATCGCGGCCCTCGGACGGCCCACGGCCGACCTGGACGCGCGACTGTCCCGGGGCGACTGCGTCGTCGTCGCCGAGGAGGGCGGCAGGGTCGTGGCCCAGCAGTGGTACGAGCGCGGCCGCCACGAGGAGGAGGGCATCGAGTTCCCGCTCGCCGACGACGAGATCTGGTCCTACGACGGCCTCGTCCTGGAGTCCCACCGCGGTCGTGGCATCCATCGACGGCTGCTCCGCGCGGCGGACCCGCGGCTCGCCGCCGAGGGCGTCGCGCACGTCCTGACGGCCGTCGAGCTCGTCAACCGCCCGGCCCTCCGCTCGGCCGCCCGGGGAAGGGGCCGGCGGATCGGCCTGATCGTGTTGGTGCGGCTGGACGGGCTCTCGCTGCGGCGCGAGGAGTGGGGCGGCCCCGCCTCGTGGCGCGTCTACCAAGGCTGCGCGCCCGTCGCGCTGCCGCCGCAGGGCGCGCGCCGGCACCGCCCCGTCGGCTAGGGCCCGTCCACCCGACCCGGCGCCTGGGGCTCAGCGCTCGCCCTGCGGCTCGAGGACGGGCTTCAGGTCGAGGATCGGGGTCCCGTCGAGGGCCTCGAGGTTGCGCACCCGCAGCCGCGGGCCCTCGACCGACGCGATCTCGATCCGATGCAGGCCGATCGGGTTGGGCCGGTCGGGCGAGCGCGTGCTGAAGACCCCCGTCACGGGCCGACCGGGGTCGTCGCGCGGATGCACGCGCAGCACGTCGCGCCGGGCCCGGTCCAGCCAGGTGAGGAGGATCGCCTCCTGGCCGGGCCGGACGTCCCCGAGGCCCTCCAGGACCGCGTCGTCGAAGACGAGCCAGGCCTCGGGCGCCCCCTCGTCGCCCTGCTTGGGGGCCCGGTCGGGGTCCACCAGGGGGGACTCGACCCGCCCGATCGGCCGGAGCTCGAGGTCGCTCATGAACCCATCATCCCGCGTGCGCCGGGGCGCCGTCCCAGACGCCGGTCGCCGCGGTCTCGCGGGCGTAGTCGCGGAAGTCGCGGGGCGGGCGGCCGAGGGCGCGCTGCACGCCGTCGGCGAGCGACGCGTTGCGGCCGTCGAGCACCTCGCGGAACAGGTAGGTCATGAGCCACACGACGTCCTCGGGGTACTCCGCCCCGGCGAGGCCGGCCACGAACTCGTCCTGCGAGATCCGCACCACCCGGATCTCGCGGCCCGTGGCGCGCGAGATCTCTGCCACCGCGTCCTCGAAGCGCAGCAGGCGCGGGCCCGTGAGCTCGTAGACCTGCCCCGCGTGCCCGTCCCCGGTGAGGGCGGCCACGGCGACGTCGGCGATGTCCTCGACGTCCACGAACGGCTCTGGGACCTCGCCCACCGGCAGCGCGATCTCGCCGGCCTGGACGTACTCGTTGAACGCGCCCTCGCTGAAGTTCTGGTTGAACCAGCTGCAGCGCACGACCGTCCACTCGAGGCCGGACGCCATGACGGCCTGCTCGGCGCGCTGGGCCTCCTCCTCGCCGCGCCCGGACAGCAGCACGAGCCGGCGCACCCCGCGCTCGGCCGCCAGGGCCGAAAACGCCTGACGGCCGCCGGGGCGCCCGGCACGGCCAGGTCGGGGAAGTAGGACACGTAGACCGCGCGCGCGCCCTCGACCGCGGGCCCCCAGGTGGCGCGGTCCTCCCAGTCGAACGGCGGGTCGCCGGATCGCGAGCCCACGCGCACCCGCACGTCGCGCGCCCGCAGCCGCTCGGCGACACGCCGGCCGGTCTTGCCGGTCCCGCCGAGCACCAAGATCGTCTGATCGGTCATCTCTCCCCCTCGGTCCGATCGCTTCATGCAGCAGTGAAGCCCAGCGCGCTGAGACTCTCCATGGCTGATCCGCTCGAACTCATACGCGAGCGTCTAGAATCCCGCCATGGACGCGGTGGCGGGACTGCTCGACGGGCCCCGGGCTCGGGGTGCCTTCCTGCTGCGCTCGAGCATGGACCCGCCCTGGTCCCTGCGCATCCGGGACGAGGCCCCGCTCACGCTGTGCGCGATCGTCCGCGGGGACGCGTGGGTGGTCCCGGACGAGGGCGCCCCCGTGCGGCTCGCGCCCGGCGACGCGGCGGTCTTCCGCGGCCCGGACCACTACACCGTGGCCGACGACCCGGCGACGCCCCCCCAGGTGATCATCCACCCCGGCCAGCGCTGCACCACGCCCGACGGGGAGGACCTCTCGGCGGCCATGACCCTGGGCGTGCGGACCTGGGGCAACAGCCCGGACGGCGCGACCGTGCTGCTCACCGGCACCTACCAGATGGACGGCGAGGTCAGCGGGCGCCTGCTGCGCGCGCTGCCGCCGTTGGTGGTCATCCGGGGCGGCTCCTGGAGCAGCCCGCTGGTCCCGCTCCTTGCCGACGAGATCGCGGTGGACGACCCGGGCCAGGAGGCCGTCCTCGACCGGCTGCTCGACCTGCTGCTGATCGCCGTGCTTCGCGCGTGGTTCGCCCGCCCGGAGGCCCAGGCGCCGGGCTGGTACCGCGCCTACGCCGATCCGGTCGTCGGCCCCGCGCTGCGGCTCATTCACAACGCGCCGGAGCGCCCCTGGACCGTGGCCGAGCTCGCCCGGGCGAGCGGCGCGTCGCGCGCGGCGCTCGCGCGGCGCTTCACCCAGCTCGTCGGCGAGCCGCCGATGAGCTTCCTGGCCGAGTGGCGCATCGCGCTGGCCGCCGACCTGCTGCTCGAGCCGGGCGCGACCGTCGGCTCGGTCGCGCCCCGGGTGGGCTATGGCAGCCCCTTCGCCCTCAGCTCCGCGTTCAAGCGCCTGCGGGGCGTGAGCCCGCAGGAGTTCCGCGCCGCAGCGGCGGCGGCCTGAGCATCAGCTCGCCACGGCGCAGAGCGCGGCGCCCGGCACCCGCGCCCGGTCGGTCCGACGGCCGCGGCCGCCTCGAACCCGGTGTCGCCCGCGCCCGCGGCCAGCTCGAGCAGCGTCTGGCCCGGACACGGTGCCAGCTCGCGCAGCATCCACGACCGCACCGGCGTCAGGGTCTCCTCGATGTCGGCGCGGTGCCGCTCCCAGCCAGGCGCGAGCGCCTCCGCGAGCTCGTAGACGGCGCGGCGGATGTCCTCGGTCGTCCCTGTCGCCATGGTCGCCCCCTTCAGGTCGGGCTGCCTGTCGTACGGCGACCCTCCCTCCGCGGAGCCCGCCCGCCAATCGGGAGTTCTCCCCACGCCGCCAGCCCGTGCTGCGTGGCGAACAGGGCTGCGCCGGCGCGGCTGGAGACGCCCATCTTCCCGTAGGCGTTCTGGATGTGGCGGTCGGCGGTCTTGGCCGAGATGCCGAGCGCCGCGGCGACCTGCTTGGTCTGGAGCCCCCGCGCCACCAGGCCGATGACCTGGGCCTCGCGCTCGGTGAGCCCCGCGGGCCGCTCGATCCGCGGCACCGCCTGACCCGCCGCCTCGAGCACCGCCGCGACGGCGTCGGCGTCCAGCCGGCCGGCGCCGGCCTCGGCGCCGAGCGCCTCCGCCGCCCGGGCCGCCGGCAGCGCGGCGCGGTGCGGCCGCGGCTCGGTCATCGCGGCGTAGGCGTCGGCGGCGGCGAGCAGCCCCGCGCCCGGCGCGAGCGCCGGGGCGGCGGCGCCCCGGTGGTAGCCCGAGCCGTCGAGGCGCTCGTGGTGCGCCGTCGCGGCCGGGGCGAGCGCGGACAGGAACGGGGACCGGCTCAGCACCCGCTCGGAGTGGTAGGCGTGCAGCCGCACCTGCTCCCACTCGTCGGCGCTGAGCGGGCCGGCCTTCAGCCAGATGCCCGCGGGAACCGCGACCCGCCCGAGGTCGTGAACGAGGGCGGCGCGCCTGATGGCCGCCGCGTCCGCGCCCAGGCCGCGCAGCTCGGCGGCTGCGCCCGCCAGCTCGGCCACCCCGGCCGAATGGCCCACCAGGTACGGACAGATCAGGTCGGCGAAGTCGCCCATCGCCGCCAGCGCCCGGTCGATCGCCTCGCCCTCCAGGGTGAGGGCCGGGGCGGGCTCGAGCGCGAGCACCTGGTCCCACACCGACCGGTCGTCCACGGCGAGGAGCGCCGCCCTCGTCGGCCAGCAGGGTCGCGATCGCCGGGTCGAACGCGCCGCCCGCCCGCTCGCGGACCACCCGGGCGGCACCCTGGTCGCCCCCGAGCATCCGCTGCATCGCCGCGTCGCGGGCGACGTGCGCGATCCGCACGGGGGTGGGGATGTCGTCGCCGCCGGTCCTGCCGGGCTCGCCCTTGCCGTCCCAGCGCTCCGCCAGGTGCGCGAAGTGGGCCTGCACGGCGTCCGGCAGGCCGAGCCGCTCGGTGAGCATCTCGGCCACCTCGCAGAGCGCGACGATGTGGTGCCGGTACTCCCGCACCGCCCGCGGGAGCTTGCGCGCGATGAGCATCGCCCGCTGCGGCGCGGGGCGGTGCGGGGACGCCAGCGCCCGCGTCAGGCCCCGCGCGATCTCGGCCCGCGACCCGAACATGACCGGGTTGAAGTGCTCGTGGATGTCGTCCTCGAAGAGGTCGGCGGCGACGGCCGCGTCGGCCGTGCAGCCGACGTGGAACAGCAGGCAGACGTAGAACGTCTGCGATGCGGCCTCGGCGTCGACGCCGAGGCGCTCGGCCAGCCGCATCGCGAAGAGGGTGCTCTCGAGGCCGTGCTCGAGCGGCACGCCCGAGCCCAGGTCCGTGGCCAGCGAGAGGGCGGCGATCAGCTCGGCGGCCCGGACCCGGTCCCTGCTCGCGGGGGCCCGATCCGACACCCCCGAGATCCTAGAGCCACCCCCGCATCACCAGCGACTCGGCGATCTGGACGGCGTTGGTCGCGGCGCCCTTTCGCAGGTTGTCGCTCACCACCCACATGGCGAGGCCGCGCGGGTGGGAGGCGTCCTCGCGGATCCGTCCCACCAGGACCTCGTCCCTCCCGGCCGCCTCGCGCGGCAGCGGGTAGCGCGAGGCGGCGGGCTCGTCCTCCAGCACCACACCGGGAGCCGCCATCAGCAGGTTGCGCGCGTCGTCCGCGGTGAGGTCGTCGGTCGTCTCGACGTGCACCGCCTGGGAGTGGGCGTAGAGGACGGGCACGCGCACGCAGGTCGCGCTGACCCGCAGCTCGGGCAGGCCGAGCATCTTGCGCGCCTCGTCGGCGACCTTCTGCTCCTCGCCCGTGTAGCCGTCGTCGCCGAAGTCGCCGATGTGCGGGAGGACGTTGAACGCGATCGGGTGGGGGTAGACGGACGGCTCGGGCTCGTCGCCGGCCAGGAAGCCCGCCGTCTGCTCCCGCAGCTCGGCCACCGCCGCCGCGCCGGTGCCGCTCACCGACTGGTAGCTCGAGACCACCACTCGCTCGAGCCCCACGGCGTCGGCGATCGGCTTCAGCGCGACGACCAGGGGGGCCGCGACGCAGTTGGGGTTGGCGACGATGCCGCAGTGGCCCTCGAGCGCGTCCTCGTTGACCTCGGGCACGACCAGCGGCACGTGCGGGTCCATGCGGAAGGCGCTCGAGTTGTCGATCACCACCGCCCCGGACTCCACCGCGGCTGGCGCGAACTGGCGCGAACGCGTCGCGCCCGCCGAGAAGAGCGCGATCTGGATGCCGTCGAAGGCGTCCTGCGACAGCCGCCGCACGACGCGGGGGCGCCCGAGGTAGTCGAGCTCCATCCCCTCGCTGCGCGCCGACGCCAGCGGCCGCAGCTCGGTGACGGGGAACCCGCGCTCCTCGAGCACGCGCAGCATGGTCCCACCGACGGCGCCCGTGGCGCCGACCACGGCGACGTTAAACATCGGCGCGGTAGACGGCGGCCGCGTCCCGCCGCGCGGCCTCGCTGGCCAGGTCGAACGCGTCGTGCAGCGCCCGCACCGCGCGCTCGACCTCGCGGCGGTCGATGACCACGGTGATGCGGATCGTGCTCGTGTCGATCATCTGGAGGTTGATGCCCTCCTCGGCGAGCACCCGGAACATCTTGGCCGCCACGCCGGGCTCCGACTTCATGCCCGCCCCGACCAGCGTCACCTTGCCGATCTGGTCGTCGCTCGACAGATCGCGGAAGCCCAGGGAGCCCCGCAGCCCCTCGACCGTGTCCAGTGCCGCGGCGAGCTCGTCGAGGGGCACGGTGAACGACACGTCGGCACCGCGCACGTCGCTGACGTTCTGGATGATCGTGTCCACGTTCAGGTCGCGGTCGGCGAGCGCGGTGAAGATCTGGGCCGCAACGCCGGGGCGGTTCTCGACGCCCGCGATGGTGACCTTGGCCTCGTCGCTCTTGTGGGAGATCCCCGAGACGATCGCCTTCTCCATGTCGGGTGTCTCCTTCGTGATCCAGGTGCCCTCCTCCGGCAGGAAGGAGGAGCGCACGTGTAGCGGGACGTCGTGGCGGCGGGCGAACTCGACCGACCGCAGGGCGAGCACCCTGGAGCCCGTCGCGGCCATCTCGAGCATCTCCTCGTGGCTGACGAGGGAGAGCTTCCGGGCCCCCGGCTCGATGCGAGGGTCGGCGGTGAACACGCCCGTCACGTCAGTGTAGATCTCGCAGACCGCCGCATCGAGGGCGGCCCCGAGCGCGACCGCCGTCGTGTCCGAGCCGCCGCGCCCGAGGGTGGTGACGTTGCGGTCGCTCGAGACGCCCTGGAAGCCGGCCACGAGGACGATGTGGCCCCCCTCCAGCGCCTCGCGCAGCCGCTCGGCCCGGATCTCCAGGATCCTGGCCTTCGTGTGCGAGTCGTCGGTGAGGATGCCCGCTTGCGAGCCGGTGAACGAGCGTGCGTCGTGGCCGAGGTCGTGGAGGGCCATCGCCATGAGGGCGCACGAGATCCGCTCTCCCGTGGAGAGCAGCATGTCCATCTCGCGCGGGTCGGGCCGGTCCGAGATCTCCCGCGCCAGGGCGACGAGGCCGTCGGTGGTCTTGCCGCGCGCGGACACCACCGCGAGGACGTCGTCGCCCTCCTCGCGGGCGTCCGCGATGCGCCGCGCCACGTTCTTGATCTTGTCCGCGTCGGCGACGGAGCTGCCGCCGAACTTCATCACCCGCAGGCCGATGCCCGTCCTCCCCCTCTCGGATCCCCCAAGGATGCTGGACCTGCGCGGGGATTCAACTGGTCAGAGGTCGCGTCGGCCCAGGAGCGCCCGGCCGAGGGTCAGCTCGTCGGCGTGCTCCAGGTCGGCGCCCACCGGGAGCCCGCTGGCGAGTCGCGTCACCCGGACCCGCCCGCGCACGAGGTCGGCGAGGTAGAGCGCGGTCGCCTCGCCGGACATGGTCGGGTTGGTGGCGATGACGAGCTCGCTCACCCCGTCGGCGTCGATGCGCGCCACGAGCTCGCCGATGCGCAGGTCCTCGGGGTCCACGCCGTCGATCGGCGACAGCGCCCCGCCCAGCACGTGGTAGCGGCCCCGGTACTCGTGCGTGCGCTCGATCGGGAGGATCGCCGAGGGCTCCTCGACCGCGCACAGCAGCGACGTGTCGCGGCGCGGGTCGGCGCAGATCGGGCACAGCTCGGCCTCGGCGAAGCTGAAGCAGACCGCGCACGGGCGCAGGCGCTCGCTCATCTCGGCGATCGCCTCGGACAGGGCGCGGGCCCGCTCGGGCGGGGCCTTCATCAGGTGGAATGCGAGCCGCTGCGCGCTGCGCGGCCCGATGCCCGGCAGCCGCGACAGCTCCACGACGAGCTTCTCGATGGAGGGGGTGAGCAGGGCGCCCCTACAGGCCGGGGATGCCCAGCCCGGACAGGCCCCCGGCGACCGAGCCGAGCCGGTCCTGGGCGAGCTGCTGGGCCGAGCGCATCGCCTCGTTGACGGCCGCCACGATCACGTCCTGGAGCAGCTCGAGGTCGTCGGGATCGACGGCCTTCGGGTCGATCGTGAGCTCGAGCAGCTCGAGGCCCCCGCTGACGCGCGCCGTCACCGCGCCGCCGCCCGCCTGCGCGGTCACCGACTCCTGCTGCAGCTCGGTCTGCACGCGGGCCATATCCTCCTGCATCTTCTGCATCTGCTTGAGCATCTTCTGGGGGTTCATCCCGCCCTGCGCCACGGTCATCCTCCTGGGTCGGGGCGCTCGCCCTCCTCGACGGCGCTGAACATGGACTTGAACTCGGCGAGCAGTGAGTCGTCGTCGAGGGGGGCCCCCTCCTCGTCGGGCTCCGAGGGGGGCGCCGCCTCGGCGGAGAACTCCACGGCCAGCGGGCGGCCGGCGACGGACTCCACCGCGATCCGCACCCGCTCGCGGTGTTCCGGTCGCGCGAGCATGTCGGCGCGCAGGGCGCTCGTCACCGCCAGGACCAGCCGGCGCTCGTCGATCTCGGCCGGCCGCGAGCCGTCGAGGAGCCCGCGCGTGGGGGGCGCGTCTCGCTCGAGGGCGTCCAGCACCTGTGACCACACCCGCTGCGCGTGCTCGAGGTCGGCCGGCATCGGCTCGTGGGCCGGCGGCTCCGGCGCCGGGGCCTCGGCCGGGGCAGCCGGGGCGGCCAGGACGGCCGGGGCGGGCGGAGGGGGCGGCGCGGCGGCGCGGGGGCCGCCCGCCTCCAGCGCCTCGATGCGGGACGCGAGCGCCGCGGCGCTGGCGTCGAGGGCGGGCCGGCTGAGGCGCGCCGCCACCAGCTCGAGCTGCAGCCGGGGGTCGGCGCCGCCGTGGCGGATGCGCACCTGGGCGTCGGCGAGCAGGTCCAGCCCGTGAACGACCTGGGACGCGGGGAGCTGGTTGGCCTGGGCCTGGAGGCGGGCGACCTCCTCGGGCGAGAACGCCCACTCGTCGCGCGGCCGCGCCCCCTGCTGCAGCAGGCAGACGTACCGCAGGTGGGCCACGAGGCCGCGGATCGCCTGCTCCGGGTCCACCGGGCCGTCGAGCGTGCTCTGGAGCAGCTCGAAGGCGCCCGCCGCGTCACCGCCGGCCATGAGGTCGACGAGCTCGAACACCGACTCGCGCGACACCGCGCCGATGAGCTCGAGGGCGTCGCTCACCTCCACACGCCCGCCGGCGTAGGTCGAGATCTGATCGAGCAGGCCCAGGGCGTCGCGGTACGAGCCGTCCGCCGCGCGGGCCAGGATGTCGAGCGCCTGCTCGCCGGCCTCGATCCCCTCGGCGTGCGCCACCCGATCGAGCACGCGGGTAAGGCCCGGGATGCCCGGCTTGCGGAGGACGTAGTGCTGCAGGCGCGAGCGGATCGTGCCGAGGATGTCCCAGGGCTGGGTCGTGCAGAGGATCACCACGAGGTGCGGCGGCGGCTCCTCGAGCGTCTTCAGGAGGGCGCTCGCCGCCTGGTCCTGGATCTGGTGGGCCTCGTCCATGATCGTGATGCGGTAGCGGCTCGCCACCGGCGCGTAGCGGACGGTCTCCAGCCACTCGCGCATCTCGTCGATGCGGCGCGCGCTGGAGGCGGCGTTGACCTCCACGACGTCCAGCCAGTCCGGCTGGCCGGTCCGGCGGCACGAGTCGCAGCGGCCGCAGGGCTCCGCCGTCGGCCCCGGGCTCGACTGGCAGTTCAGGCAGCGCGCGAGGATGCGCGCCGTGGTCGTCTTGCCGGTGCCGCGCGGCCCGGAGAAGAGGTAGCCCTGGGCGGGCCGCCCCGATCGCAGCGCGTTGCCGAGCGCCCGCGCCACGTGGTCCTGGCCGACCATGTCGGCGAACGTCGCGGGTCGGTGGCGGTTGTAGAGGCTGGACGCGCCCGTCAAGGAGACGTGACCGTGCACCCGTCGTCGAGACGCGATGTGAGGGCTGGCCCCGGGCCGCTTGCTCCGGCGAGGTTGCCCCACTGCGCGTGCGCGGGTCCGCTTAAGGCTGCTTCCTTCCGGACCTGACCTGGTTCGCGGTCGCACACCGAATGGGACCTCGCCATCGTTGCCGCTCTGCCCGACGCCGTGCTTCTCGCACCGGCCCCTCGGACGGGGATTGAGCCCCGCTGTAGCGGATTGCGGGTACAGGGCACCGCTAGCTCCCCGCCTAGCACGGTCACACGACGAGGATAGTCCACCCCAGGAGCCCGCGCGAGCGGGCTACGGCTTGTCGTCCCCGCGCCGCCGGTAGGGCAGCTTCGGGGTCACCCGCTCGCCGCGCTTGCGCACCGCGTTGGCCCCGAAGAGCGCCGCCACGCCGCCGCCGATCATGGCCACGGTGATGGCCAGGTAGGCCCATCCGCGCACGCCGCTCTCGCGGCCGGCGGCCTCGAAGATGAGCCACATCACCGAGCCCCAGGCCGCGCCCAGCACGACCCCGGTCGCGACCACGAGCAGCCGCGAGGGGACCCGGCCCTCGGCCGTGTCCGTGCTCTCGTCCGACCGCTTCGCCACGCCAGGAGTCTAATGGAGCGCCCGGACCTGAGCTGTGATCCGGGCCTCGTTCCGGCGCGTAGCCCAGGGTGTGAGTCGCCGACAAGGTGGCGACCGAGCACCCGGAGCGAACGAATTGCGCCGTCCCGCCGTTCTTCTCGCCGTCACCGCCGCAGGGCTCGCGCTCCCCGCCGCCGCCGCCGCGGACGTCGACATCAGCGTGCCCGTGACCTTCCTGGGCGGGCCGATCGGCAACCCGCTGCCCGCCCTCACGCCCGACGGCGTCGAGGCCGGCCCGGGTCGCCCGTCGCGCGCGGCGGGGGGCGCCGTCCCCTGCATGGGCGGAACCGGCGGCGACTGCCTGGTCTGGGGCCCGCTCGCCGACGTCGAGCCCGCGCCGCTGCCGCTGCCCGGCCCGGGCGGCCTGGGCATCGCGCCCGACGACGGCGTCGGCGTCGAGGGCGACCCGCCCCCGGACCAGGACACCCCCGAGGATCCCGAGGCTCCCGACGACGGCGCCGTCGAGAACGCCGTTCGCCCGAAGGCCATCCCCGCGATCGCGCCCGTGCCGGCCGAGCTCAAGCAGGCCTTCGGCGGGCTGGTGAGCCCCAGGGCCTCCGACTGGCTCGCCTGGCAGCGCACCACGCTGCGCTGGAAGGCCTTCCCGCGCGCCACCGACTACAACGTGCAGATCTTCCGCGGGCAGCGGCGCGTCCTCAACGCCTGGTCGAAGGACACGCGCCTGCGCGTTCCGCTCGGCGTCCTCAAGCAGGGGCGCACCTACGTCTGGGTGGTCTGGCCGGCCAACGGCCCGCGCCGCGCGGCGCGCTTCGCGCTGCCCGTCGGCCGCTCGACCTTCGCCGTCACGCTGCGCCCGCGGATCGTCTTCCGCACGATGGGCCGCCGCGCCGTGAGCGCGGAGGTGCGGCCCCACATCCCCTTCGGCACCCTCCGGCTGCGGCGCCCAGACGCGCTGCGCGGCCGCGTGCCCTCGGTCGTGACGATCAACCGTCGCGGCCGCTTCGACCTTCCGATCTCGAAGCGGGCCGCGGAGCGAATCGGGGCGGTCCTCGCGGACCGCGGCCCCGAGCCGCCCGTGGGCCTGCGCGGGCCGGGTCGCCGCTGAGCGGCTCGGAGCACATGCGCCCCTCTCCCGGCTCCGCCTGACGGCGGGACGCGCCGTCCGAGGGGCGTGAACACCGGTCCGGCCCCGGCGGCATCCGGCGCCGGACCGCTCCACACCAACGACGGAAAGGACCACTCCCCGTGCCATCACGAGCACGACAGCGTTGGCTTGTCGCGGTGCCCCTTGCGGCGACCGCCGCGGCCGTCGCTGTCGCCATGGCGCCGCCGTTCGGCGGGGCCTCCTCCCACCGTGAAGCGCCGTCGATCACTGAGGATCCGACGGCCGACAACACGGACGTCTACGCCTTCCGCTCGCCGGACGCGCCGGACACCGCGACGCTGGTCGCGAACTTCGTGCCGTTCGAGGAGCCGGCGGGCGGTCCCAACTTCTACCGGTTCTCGGACGACGTGAAGTACGAGATCAAGGTGGACAACAGCGGTGACGGGAAGGAAGACGTCACCTACGAGTTCAAGTTCAAGACCAAGATCAAGAACCCGAACTCGTTCCTCTACAACACGAACACGATCACGTTCGACGCCAAGAGGGGCGAGTACACCAACCTCAACCTGGTCCAGACCTACACCGTCCGCAAGATCACCGTGGACGCGAAGGGCCGGACCCACGTCAAGACGCTCGGCCGGGATCTCCTGACCCCGCCGAACAACGTCGGCCCGCGGTTGACGCCCAACTACGAGTCGCTGGTGGCCCCGG
The DNA here is from genome assembly GCA_963835685.1 of Miltoncostaeaceae bacterium. GTDB lineage: Bacteria > Actinomycetota > Thermoleophilia > Miltoncostaeales > Miltoncostaeaceae > DATAGF01. The sequence continues at coordinate 63,341 of CAWIGI010000004.1, read as the reverse complement.
CCATCTACAGCGTCGCCAAGCGGGGCAAGGTGTTCGCCGGCCAGCGCGACGACCCGTTCTACGTTGACCTCGGCGGGACCTTCGACCTGCTCGGCTTCCGGAGCGCGCCTCCCGGCGCCTTCAGCATGGGCGGCGTCGATGGCCTGAAGGGCTACAGCGTCAACACGATCGCCATCCAGGTGCCGATCACGCACCTGACCGGGACCAAGAACGTCCCGACCGACGTCAACGACACCAACTCGGTGGTCGGCGTGTACGCGACCGCGTCGCGCCCGGTCATCACGAAGAGCGGCAAGACGCGGTGGCAGCAGGTCTCGCGCCTCGCCGAGCCGCTCATCAACGAAGTCGTCATCCCGCTCGGGAAGAAGGACTTCTGGAACCGCAGCGATCCGTCGGATGACAAGCAGTTCGAGCGCTTCTACCTGAAGCCCGAGCTCGCCGGCATCCTCAACGCGCTGTACGACCTCGGCTCGCCCACGCAGAACCGCATCGACCTGACGACGGTTCTCCTGACGGGCATCCCGCCGAACAACGGCCTCGGGCTTCCCACGACCCAGATCAGCAAGAAGCCTGCCAAGGCCGACCTCCTGCGGGTGAACCTCGCCGTGCCGCCGACGACCGGGACCCAGAACCGCATCGGGCTCCTCGCCGGTGACGCGGACGGCTTCCCGAACGGCCGCCGCCTCGTCGACGACATCGTCGACATCGAGGAGCGCGCGGTGGGTGGCGTCCTCGCCGCCGCGTTCGGCCTGCCGGCGCCCAACGGCGGAAACGCCTCCTTGGTGCCGCTGCTCGGAGACGGCGTGAACGTGAACGACCGTCCGTTCCTGTCGTCCTTCCCCTACGTGGCGACGCCCGGCTCGGGCTTCGACTCGATGCCCCACGCCAACTGACGTGAGGCACGCGCGCCGGGGGGCCACGCGCCCCCCGGCACGCACCTTCTCCTCTCTCGTGACCCTCATCAAGAAGACACCCACCTTCCTCTTCGCCCTCCTGGTCGCCGTCGCCGTCTTCGCGGTCACCACGATCGTGCTGACGCAGACCCGTGGCGAGGCGCCGGCCACGGTCTCCGACCCGGCCGCCCTCGGTACTGCCCGCGGCGCCGAGGGCACGATCTCCCGGGCCCAGGCCGCGCTCGCCGAGGACCCCGGCGATCCGGCGGCGCTCTCGGCGCTGGCCGAGGCCTCGCTCGTCCGCGCGCGCGAGACCGGCGACCCGAGCTGGCACACGCGCGCCGAGCAGGCCGCGCGCATGGCGCTCGCCGCCGACCCGCGCCGCTTCACGGCGATGGACGCGCTCGGCACCCTGGCCCTGACGCGCCACCGCTTCGCCGAGGCCCTCTCGTGGTCGCGGCGCAGCCTCGCCGTCGCGCCCGGGCGGGTCGACCCGATCGCGATCATGGCCGACGCCCAGATCGAGCTCGGCCGCTACCCCCAGGGCTTCGCCGCCGTGCAGCGGCGGCTCGAGCTCCGCCCCGACCTCCCCTCCTACAGCCGCGCCTCCTACGCCCGCGAGCTGCAGGGCGACCGCGCGGGGGCCATCCGCCTGATGGAGCTGGCCGTCGGCGCCGGCGCCCTCGGCAGCCCCGACCGCGCCTTCGCGCAGGTCCAGCTCGGCCTCCTTCGCCTCGGCGAGGGCGACCTGGCCGCGGCCGAGCGCGCGATGCGCTCGGCGCTCGCCGAGCGCCCCGACGACGCCCCCGCGACGGCCGGCCTCGCCCGCGTCCTCGCCGCCGGCGGCGCGCTCGGGCCCGCCGCCGAGCTCTACTCGCGCGCGATCGACCTGCTGCCGCTGCCCGAGTACCCGGCCGCGCTGGCCGACGTGCACCGGGCGCAGGGGCGTCCCGAGGCCGTCCGCGAGGACCTCGCCCTGGCGCAGGCCATGCAGGACCTGCTGGCCGCGAACGGGTCCGACGTCGACCTCGACGTCGCGCTGATCCGCGCCGACGCCCGCGTCCCGACGGCGGCCGACATCGCCCTCGCCCGCCGGGCGCGCGAGGGCCGCCCCGGCGTCGTCGGCGACCAGGTGCTCGGCTGGACGCTCACCCGCGCCGGCCGCTGCGCCGAGGGCGACCGCTTCGCGACGCGCAGCCTGCGCCTCGGCACGCAGGACGCCCTGATGCTGTTCCACGCCGGGATGGCCGCGTCGTGCGCCGGGCGGGCCGACGTCGCCCGGGAGCGCCTGGCGCGCGCGCTCGAGCTCAATCCCGCCTTCTCGGTGCGCTCGGCGCCCGTCGCCCGCCGCGAGCTCGCGAGGCTCTCGGCATGAGGCGCGCCGCCCTCGCGCTCGTGGCCCTCGCCGTCCTCGGCGCCGTCCTGATGGGCCTCGCCGGCCAGGCGTCGGCGCACCCGCTGGGCAACTTCACGGTGAACAGCTACCTGCGCGTGGAGGCGAGCGGCGGCGAGCTCTACCTGCGCCAGGTCGTCGACATGGCCGAGATCCCGAGCTTCCGCGAGCGCTCGGCGGTCGAGGACTCCGGCGGCCTGGGCCCCTACGCGGCCGCGCGCGCCCGCGCGCGGGCGGCCGAGATCGAGCTGACCGTCGACGGACGGCGCCTCGCCGTCGAGCCGGTGTCCCAGACCGCCGGCTTCCGGCCGGGCCAGGGCGGCCTGCAGGTGCTGCGCTACGCCGCCTGGTACCGGGTCCCGGACGCCGCCGGTCTCGCCGGCGACGGTTTCCGGGTGGACGTCCGGGTGCCGACCTACCGCGACCGCCTGGGGTGGCACGAGCTGGTCGTCCGCGCCTCGAGCGGGGCGGGCGTGGCCGGCTCGACCGCGCCGGAGGAGGACGCCGCCGACGAGCTGCGCTCCTACCCCGACGACCTGGTCCAGAGCCCCCTCGTCGTGACCGATGCGAGCTTCGCCTGGAGCCCGGGCGAGGGCGCCGGGGCCGTGGGCCCGCTGACCGCCGACCCCGAGAGCCGCGTCGAGACGTCGTCGCCCGGCGGCCTGGAGGGCCTGGTCAACGACGAGCTCTCGGTCGGCGTGGTCCTGGTCTCGCTCCTGCTCGCGATGGGCTGGGGCGCGCTCCACTCCCTCTCGCCCGGCCACGGCAAGACGATGGTCGCCGCCTACCTGGTGGGCACGCGGGGGACCGCCCGCCACGCGGTCATCCTCGGCCTCTTCGTGACCGTCACCCACACGATCGGGGTGGTCGCGCTGGGGCTCGTGACCCTCTTCGCCTCGCGCTACATCCTCCCCGAGACCCTCTTCCCCTGGATCAACCTCGTCGCCGCGCTCGTGGTGGTCGCGGTGGGGCTCTGGGTGTGCCGCGGACGGCTCGCCGCCGCCCGCCGCCACCTCGCCCACCGACGCGCCCACGCGAAGGGGCTTGCCCACGAGCATGGCCACGGCGAGAGTGCCCGCGCGCACCGTCACGAGCACCCCCCGATGCCCGTCCCGGCGCTCGCGGTGGCCGGCGCCGCCGTCCACGATGGGCAGCCGCACGCGCACGGCCATGGCAGCAGCCACTCCCACTCCCACTCGCACGCCCATGGCCATGCCCATGGCCACCACGACCACGACCACGGACCCGGGGGGCACAGCCACGAGCCGCCCCGGGACTTGTCGATGCGCAGTCTGCTGGCCGTGGGCGCCTCGGCGGGGATCATCCCCTGCCCCTCCGCGCTGGTGCTGCTGCTCGGGGCGATCGCGCTCGACCGGGTCGGCTACGGCCTGGTGCTGGTGCTCGCCTTCTCCGTCGGCCTCGCCGGCCTGCTCAGCGTCATCGGCCTGCTCGTGATCTACGCCCGCCGCTTCATCGAGCGGCTGCCCCTCGACGGACGGATCGCCTCCGCGATCCCGGTCCTCTCCGCGCTCGTGATCGTCGCCCTCGGGGTGGTGCTCATGGCGCGCGCGATCCCGCCACTCCTCTAGGCGACCCCGGAGCCGACGCCATGACGACGCTCGACGACCTCACTCGCCATCCGCCCGCACCTGCGACAGAGTGGCAGCTACGGGCCGCTCGGGAGGCGGGGGATGCCGCCGCCGCCCTCCTGCGCCGCGCGGGATGTCGTCCCACCGCCCAGCGCCTGCTGGTCCTTCAGGCACTGGGCGAGGGGGGCCACGTGAGCGCCGACGACGTCCTCGCCCACGCCCGGGCGAAGTACCCGGCCATCAACCCGTCCACCGTCTACCGCACCCTGGACGCGCTCGTCTCCGCGGGCATCGCCCGCCGCACCGACCTGGGCTCGGACCGCCTCTATCTACGAGGTGGCCCGCCCCCACCGCCACCACCACGCCGTCTGTCAGCGCTGCGGCGCCGTGGCGCACCTGCACGACGTCAGCCTGCGCCCGCTGGCCGCGGCGCTGGGCGCCGAGACGGGGTTCGAGCTGTCCCCCGACCGCGAGATCGCCGTTCCCGGGCTCTGCCCCGCCTGCCAGGGCGCTCCTTCGAACGCCACCGACTGAGAGAGGACACGACATGCACATCCCCGACGGGTTCCTCAGCGCGCCGGTCGCGGTGACGACCTACGCGGCCTCGGCCGCGGCCGTCGCCTACGCCGCCAGGCGGGCCGGGGCCTCCCTCGACGACAAGAAGGTGCCGCTCCTGGGCGTCACGGCGGCGTTCATCTTCGCCGCCCAGATGCTCAACTTCCCCGTGGCCGGCGGCACCAGCGGCCACTTCCTCGGAGCGGCCCTGGCGACGATCCTCCTGGGGCCGCGGCTCGCCTGCATCGTGATCGCGGTCGTCCTCACCGGGCAGGCCTTCATCTTCGCCGACGGCGGGCTCACCGCCCTGGGAGCCGGGGTCCTCGCCATGGCCGTCATCGCACCGGCGGTGACCGTCGCGGTCATGACCCTGGCCGGGCGCGTCTCGCGCTCGAAGGGCGTCTTCCTCGGCGCGACCGCAGCCGCCTCGTGGATCAGCATCATGGTCGCCGCGACCGCCATCTCGGCCTTCCTGGCCGTCTCCGGCACGATCCCCTTCGGGACCGTGCTCCCGGCGATGCTCGGCGTCCACGCGCTGATCGGCATCGGCGAGGCGATCATCACCACGACGGCTGTCGCGGCCGTCCTGGCGAGCCGCCCCGACCTCGTCGACGGCGCGGGCTTCCCGCCGCCCGTCGAGGCCCCGGCCGCGCAGCCCGCGGGGGTGACGTCGTGAGGCGCATCCCGCTGCTGGTCTTCATCGCCCTGGCGCTGGCCGTCGCGGTCGGCCTGGGCACCGCGGTGTCGCCCTGGGCATCCCCGAACCCCGACGGCCTCGAGAAGGTCGCCGAGGAGAAGGGCTTCCTCGAGGAGGCGACGAGCAACAGCATCCAGGACGACTCGCCGATCCCGGACTACGCGTTCCCGGGCATCGAGAACGAGCGGGTCGCCACCGGCGTCGCCGGCTTCGTCGGCACGCTGGGGATCTTCGTCGTCGGGTTCGGGATCGCGTGGCTGCTGCGCCGGGCCACGCGCCCCCGCGGCCCGACCGACGAGGCTACGGCGTAGGCATGGGCGGCTGGCACGCCCACGCGCCCGCCGGCCCGGCCGGCGATCTCGCGAGCCCGGTCCACCGCCTGGACCCCCGCGCGAAGATCGTCGGCCTGGTCGGCGTGACCGTCGTGGGCGTGACCACCCCCGTCTCCGCCTGGCCCGCCTGGGCGGCGTGCGCGGCGGTGCTCGTCGCCGTCGCCGCGCTCGGGCGCGTGCCGCCGGGGGTCATCTGGCGGCGCTCGCGCATCGTCCTGCCGCTGGTGATCGCGGCCGCGGTCTTCATCCCGTTCGCGCGCGAGGGTGAGGTCGTCTTCTCGGCCGGCCCCTTCGACGCGAGCCGCGAGGGCCTCGAGACGCTGCTGTCGGTGGCCGTCAAGGCGACGATCGGCACGGTCAGCGCGGTGCTGCTGGGCGCGACCACCTCGGCCCCCGAGATCATCCGCGGCCTCGAGGCGATGAGGGTGCCGCGCCTCTTCATCCTCGTGGCGACCTTCATGTACCGCTACCTGTTCGTGATCGTCGACGAGCTCGGCCGCATGCGCTCGGCCCTGGCCGCCCGCGCCTACCGGCCCCGCCACATCCTCCAGATCGCCCCCCTGGGGCGCATGATCTCGGCGCTCTTCCTGCGCGCCTATGCGCGAGGCGAGCGCGTCTACCTGGCGATGCAGGCGCGCGGCTTCACCGGCCAGATGCCGCGCGAGCAGCCCCTCCGGCTCGCCCGCGCCGACGCGGTCTTCGTCGCGGCCGTCGCGCTCGCCCTGATCCCGCTCCGCGCCGTCCTCGGGGGCATGGCGTGAGCTGCGCGATCGACGCACGCGGAGTCACCCACCGCTACCCCGACGGGCACGTCGCCCTCGACGGGATCGACCTGCACGTGGAGCACGGCGAGCGCGTCGCGATCCTGGGGCCCAACGGCGCGGGCAAGACCACCTTCATGCTCCACCTCAACGGCCTGCTGACCGCCTCGTCCGGCGAGCTCGAGGTGGCCGGGCTCGTCGTGGAGCCGCGCATCCTGCAGGAGCTGCGGGTGCGCGTCGGGCTCGTGTTCCAGGACCCCGACGACCAGCTCTTCATGCCCACGGTGCGGGAGGACGTCGCCTTCGGCCCCCTGAACATGCGCCTCGACGACGACGAGGTGGCGCGCCGGGTCGCGGCCGCGCTCGGTGCCGTGCGGATGGGACGGGCCGCCGGGCGCGCCCCCCACCAGCTCTCGCAAGGCGAGCGCCGGAGGGTTGCGATCGCGACCGTGCTCGCGATGGAGCCCCGGCTGCTCGTGCTCGACGAGCCCTCGGCCAGCCTCGACCCCCGCGCCCGGCGCGAGCTGCTCGAGCTGCTCGCCGAGATCGACCGCACGATGCTGATCGTCACGCACGACCTGCCGTTCGCGGCGGAGCTGTGCGAGCGGACGGTGATCCTGTCCGGCGGGCGCGTCGTGGCCGACGGCGCCGCCGAGGAGATCCTGGGCGATGCCGGCCTGCTCGCCGCGCACGACCTCGAGCTGCCCGCGGGCGTCGACCTCGACCGCATCCCCCGCCGCCCGCGACCCGGCGCGGAGCCGGCGCGCAGGCGTATCCTGGCGGGGGACCGGGCCGCACTCGACGAGGAGGGACGATGAGTGAGAAGCGGCACGATCATGCCGGCGGCGAGACGCACAGCCACGAGCACAGCCACGACGAGGTGACCCACAGCCACCCGCACGACGCGCACGACCACGAGCACACCGAGCACGAGCACGAGCACAGCCACGGCGAGGTCGTCCACAGCCACCCGCACGCCCACCAGGCGGGCGTCGAGGATGACCACGGGCACGACCACTCGCCACGGTAGGGCGGGGCCGCGAGACGGCTGCGCGACGAGGTGCTTGCCGTCCGCCCGCACATGCGACAGAGTTGCAGCTGAGAGCCGCACGGGAGGCGGCGGATGCCGCCGCCGCTCCCGAGGAGTGCGGATACCGTCCCACCGCCCAGCGCCTGCCGGTCCTTCAGGCGTTGGGCGTGAGGCGGCGCGGCAGGAAGAGCATCGAGTCGCCGAACTCGTGCCAGAGGTATCCGGTGGCGACGGCCTCCTCGTAGGCCGCGCGGACAAGCTCCGGCCCGGCGACGGCCTCGAGCAGCAGCAGGTGGCTCGCCTCGGGCTCGTGGAGGCCGGTCACCAGGCCGGTGACGACCTGCGCGGGATAGTCCGGGCCGAGGACGAGGTCCGTCCATCCCGACACCGCCCGCACCGTCCCGTCCGGGCCCACGGCGCTCTCGAGCGCGCGCGTCACGGTCGTCCCCACGGCCACGACGCGACGGCCCACGGCCGCCGCGCTCCTGACGAGGCGCGCGGTGTCCTCCGGCACCTCGAAGCGCTCGGGCAGCGGGGGCTCGGACACCTCCGGGCTCGAGACGCCGGCGTGCAGGACGAGCGGCACGACGGTCACGCCGCGCGCCATCAGGCGCACGAGCAGCGGCGCCGTGAAGGGGCGCCCGGCGCTCGGCATCTCGGCGCTCCCCGGGGCCGAGGCGTAGACGGTCTGGTGGTCCGAGAGCGGGAAGCGGCCGGCCGTGTGGCCGTAGGCGATGGGCCGGCCGTGGCCGGCGAGGTAGGCGTGGAGGCCGGCGGCGGGGCGCGGGCGGGCGCGCCAGAGGCGCCCCGCCCGCGCACCCGGGTCCGGGAAGGGGGCGACGAGGCGCAGGCGGCGGCCGCCGGGGAGCCGCAGGCGCTCGCCGCGAACCGCGTCGCGCTGGGGCCCCGCCCCGTCCGGCCGGCGCAGCTCCACGAGCCAGTCGCCCTCGTCGAGGACGGTCGAGACGTGCAGGACAGCGGCGCGCCCGTCCCCCCGGACGACGTCGAGCGCCGCCGGCAGGGTCGCCGACGTGTTGACGACCAGGAGGTCGCCGGGCTCGAGCTGGTCGGGCAGGTCGCGGAAGCGGCGGTGCGCCACGCCGCCGGGGCGGGCGACCAGGAGGCGCACCCCGTCGCGGGGCACGCCCCGTCGCTCGGGCGGGGCGGCCGCGTGCGATCCCGGCGGGATCGCGAACGGCGGCGCCGGCTCGCGAAGGGGGGCGGCCGCGATCACGCGGGCACCGGCGCGACCAGGTCCGCGGCGCGGTAGCGGCCGCTCGGCAGGTCGCCGCGCACGAGCCTCAGCAGCGAGGGCACCACGCTCTCGGGGGCCGGGCGGTCGCTGATGTCCTCCCCCGGGAAGGCGCGCTGGTGCATCTCGGTCGCCATGTCCCCCGGGTCAACGGCGTAGACGCGCAGGCCCGGGTGCTCGGCCGCCGCGACGGCGCTCAGCTGCTCGAGCGCCGCCTTCGAGGCGCCGTAGCCGCCCCAGCCCTCGTAGGCCTCGACCGCGGCGTCCGAGGAGACGTTCACCACGACGCCGCCGCGCTCCTCGAGGCGGCCCACGAGGAGCTGGAAGAGCGCCAGCGGGGCGACGACGTTGACGGCCAGCACGCGCTCGAGCTCCCACAGCGGGAGGTCGGCCAGGGGCGGCAGCGGGCTCGGCCCCAGGGCGCTGGCGTTGTTCACCAGCAGGTCGAGCCGGCCCGCCTCGCGCGCCGCGGCGACCAGGCGGGCCCGGTGGACCGGGCTCGTGACGTCGCCGGCCACGGCCGTCACGGCCCCGGGGCGCGGCATCTCGCTCACGGCTCGCGCCAGCCGGGCACCGTCGCGACCGTCGGCGATCACGCGCCAGCCCTGCCACACGAGCTCGGCCGTCAACGCGCGGCCCAGCCCGCGCGACGCCCCGGTGACCAGGGCCACTCTCGTCTCGCCGCTCATGGTTGCCTCCTCCTTGGGACGATCGCTACCGTAGAAGCTGAAGTGAACTTGAAGTCAAGGGAGGGTCCGATGGACGTGGGCGACCTGCTTCCGATCGGCGAGGTGGCGCGCCGGGCCGGCATCGCCGCCTCGGCGCTGCGGTACTACGAGGAGGAGGGGCTCGTGGCGTCGCTCCGCCCCGCGGGCGGGCAGCGCCGCTACCCGCGCAGCGTGCTCCGGAGGCTCGCGTTCGTGCGTGCCGCCCAGAACGTGGGCCTCACGCTCGACGAGATCCGCGAGGCGCTGGCGACGCTGCCGGAGGGCCGCACCCCCACGAAGGCCGACTGGTCCCGGCTCTCGCGGGGCTGGCGCTCGCGCCTGGACGAGCAGATCGTGGCCCTCGAGGCCCTGCGCGACGGCCTCACGACCTGCATCGGCTGCGGCTGCCTGTCGCTGCGAGACTGCAGCCTGATGAACCGCGGAGACCGCGCCTCGGCTCGCGGCCCGGGCGCCCGGTACCTGCCCGCGGCGCTGAGGAAGCCGCCGCGCGCCGCCGGGTGAGGGAGCGCGACGCCATCGTCGTCGGGTCGGGCCCCAACGGGCTCGCCGCGGCGATCACCCTCGCCGGGGCCGGCCGCTCGGTGCTGGTGCTGGAGGCCGCCGAGACGCCCGGGGGCGGCTGCCGCTCGGCGGAGCTGACCCTCCCCGGCTACGTGCACGACGTCTGCTCGGCGATCCACCCGCTGGTGGCCGGCTCACCCTTCTTCCGGTCCCTCCCGCTCGCCGAGCTCGGCGTCGAGCTGGTGCAGCCGGCGGCGCCGCTCGCCCACCCCCTCGACGACGGCGGCGCGGTCGTCCTCGAGCGCTCGGTCAACGCGACATCCGAGGCCCTCGGCGCCGACGGCGCCGCCTATCGCGATCTGCTCGGGCCCCTGGTCCGCGACGCCGACGCCCTGATCGACGGCCTCCTCGGGCCCCCGCTGCGACCGCCGCGGCACCCGCTCGCGCTCGCCCGCTTCGCCCGGCATGGCCTGCGCTCCGCGGTCGGGCTGGCGAGTCGCTTCTCGGGGGAGCGCGCCCGTGCCCTGCTGGCGGGGATGGCCGCGCACTCGATCAGGCCGCTCGACGCCCGGCTCACCGCGGGCTTCGGGCTCGCGCTGATGACGCTGGGCCACGCGGTCGGCTGGCCCGTGGCGCGCGGGGGGTCGGGGCGCATCACCGACGGCCTGGTCGAGCTGCTGCGGACGCTCGGCGGCGAGATCGAGACCGGCCGCCTGGTGACGTCGCTCGACGACCTGCCGCCCGCGCGCGCGGTGCTGCTCGACGTCACCCCCCGCCAGCTCCTGGCGATCGCCGGGACGCGCCTTCCTCCGGCCTACCGCCGCCGCATGGCGCGCTACCGCTACGGGCCCGGCGCCTTCAAGGTCGATTGGGCGCTCGCCGGCCCGATCCCCTGGCGCTCGCCGGACTGCGCTCGCGCGGCGACGGTGCACCTCGGGGGCACGATGGCCGAGATCGCGGCAGCCGAGGCAGCCGTCGCCGGCGGCGGCCACCCCGAGCGCCCCTACGTCCTCCTCGCCCAGCAGACCCTCGCCGACCCGAGCCGGGCCCCCGAGGGGCGGCACACCGCGTGGGCCTACTGCCACGTCCCCGGCGGATCGCCCGTGGACATGACCGAGCGCATGGAGCGCCAGGTGGAGCGGTTCGCGCCCGGCTTCCGCGACCTCGTCCTCGCGCGCGCGGCCCGCGGCCCGGCCCAGCTCGAGCGCGAGAACCCGAACCACGTGGGCGGCGACATCGCCGCCGGCCTCCAGGACCTGCGCCAGACCCTCGCCCGGCCGGTGGCGCGCCCCGATCCGTACGCCACCCCGGCGCCCGGGGTCTACCTCTGCTCCGCGTCAACGCCGCCCGGCGGCGGCGTGCACGGCATGTGCGGCCGCCACGCGGCCCGGTCGGCACTGGGGCGCGACCTGGCGGGCTGACCTCCGGGGCGCCTACCTCGACCGCGGCGCCGGGTGGACGAGGCGCAGGCGCGGGCGACCCGGCGCCACGCCCTCGGCGAAGCAGCCGGCCGCGCGCCGGACCATCTCGCGCTCCCGGCTCAGGCGCTCGAAGGCAGTCGCAGCGGCGGGCCGTGCCCGCGCCGTCGCCCGGAAGCGCCACCCCCACATGGTGCCCATCATGCCGCATCCGGATGAGCGGGGCGTGAGGCGGCCGTGAAGATTCGCCCGGTCAGCCGTCGGCCTGTGACGCCTGCGCGGCCAGCGCGCGGCCGAGCTCGGCGCGACCCGAGATGCCGAGCTTGCGGTAGACGTGGCCGAGATGGGTCTCGACCGTCTTGCGGGTCACGAACAGGCCCTGCGCGATCTCCGGGTTGCTCTGCCCGTCGGCGGCGAGCTCGGCGACGCGCCGCTCCGAGACGGTCAGCTGCTCCGCTCCGGTCCCTTCGGGGTCGCTCACCCGGCCCCCGGCGGCGCGCAGCTCCGTGCGCGCGCGCTCGACGAGCGCGCCGGCGCCGCAGCGCCCGGCGAGGTCGAGCCCGTCCTGGAGGGCGGCCCGCGCCTCCCGGCGGCGGTTCGCGCGCCTCAGGGCGGCGCCGAGATCGGTCAGCGCGCGGGCGTGCTCGAGCCGTGCCGGTGAGCCCGCGAGCACGGCCGCGGCCTCGCGCATGCGCTCGACCGACGCGCCGCCGCCCTCGGTCAGCGCGACCGCGCGAAGGGCGACGCCGATCCCGCTCGCCGCTCCCCAGCGCCGCGCCAGCTCCAGATCCTCACGCGCCATCACGCGGGCCGGATCGCCCTCGCCCAGGGCGGCGAGGGCCAGGGAGGCCCGCGAGCGCCAGCGCGACGCGATCGGATTCGCGCCGCCCCACAGCTCGTCGCGCCGGCCGAACTCGCGCATGTCGTCGAGCCCCTCCCGCGGCCCTGCCCTGGGCGAGGCGCAGCAGGCCCCGCGCCTCGAGCAGGTCGTTGCTCGCCATCCCGGGCGGGATGTCGTCGCCGAGCCCGCTGCTGCGCAGCGCTCGCTCGGCGGCCTCGACCTCGCCCTGCTCGATCAGGGCCTCGATCAGGAGCGCCAGGGCGAACGCCCGTCCAAGCTCGACGTCCCGGGCGGTGAGGAGCTCGAGCGCCGTCCGCGCGTCGGCCTCCGCGTGCGCCACGTCGCCCCGCCGCAGGGAGACCCAGCCCCGGAACTCGATGAGGAACGCCAGGGGCGGGATCGAGGCGCGGGCTCGTGCGTCGGCGAGCGCCTGCTCGAGACACGCATGGGCGAGGTCGAGCGCGTCCGTCGCGAGCAGGCCGACCATGAGCACGTAGAAGGGGCCGGCGACGTCGACCTCCTGCTCGCCCAGCAACCTCCCGCCCGCGAGGGCGCGCTCGATGTGGCCGGCCGCCTCGCCCGCCGACCCGCTCGCCCTCGCGCGCTCGAAGGCGAGGCTCGCCAGCACCAGGCGCTCGCCGGGCGTGGCGCCCGCGAGGCCCGCGTATCGCTCCAGCCGCCTCGCCGCCGGGGCGCGCCTCTCGAGGCCGGCCTCCTGGGCGTGGGCCGCGAGCTCGGCCTCGAGCAGCAGCGCCAGCTCGGGGTCGCCGGGCTCGACGACCTCGATCGCCGACTCGAGCGCGTCGACGGCCCGGTCCGAGTCCCCCGACATGGTCAGCGCGTTGGCGAGCCAGCGGACCGAGGTCGCGAGGAGCCTCGGCTCTCGGATCTGCGCGACCGCCGCGGCGAGGTGGTCCACCGCCTCGGGCGCCCCGAGGCGGTATTCCGCCGAGCCGAGCTCGACGAGGACCTCCACCCTGGCCGAGGGCGGCGGGGGCTCGGCGAGCGCGCGTCTCAGCAACGAGACCGCGGCCGCCGGCGCTCCGCGCCGCAGGGCGTCCGCGGCCACCCGCCGCAGGAGCTCGACCCGCTCGGCGTCCCCGATCGGCTGCGCGTCGGCGATCTGGGCTGCGATCCGCTCCTCGGACGCGCCGCTCGCGGCGAGGATCTCGGCCGCGCGCGCGTGCGCCCGGGCGCGCTCGTGGGAGCCGATGTCCGCGTAGACGGCCTCCCGCACGATCGGGTGCGCGAACTCCAGGGCGCCCGCCGGCCTCAGGATCGCGCGATCGACCAGCAGGTCCGCGGCGCGTGCCGCCTCGTCCTCCGGGAGCCCGGCCAGGCGCGCCGCCTCGTCCAGCCGGGCCCCGTCGCCCAGCACCGCGACGGCGCGCACGAGGGCCGTGGCGGAGGCGGAACCCCCCGAGAGGCGCAGGAGCACCGCCTGGGCGACCGCGGCCGGGCCCAGCCGCTGCACGCGGACCGCCTCGCGAGCGTCCGTCGCCAGCCTCTGCTCCCGCGCCTCGCGCAGGAGCGCCTCGAGGAAGAACGGGTTCCCTCCGGTCGCCTCGCGGCAGGCCGCCGCGAAGTCGTCCGCGACCGCCGAGCCGAGCCGCCGCTCGCAGAGCGTCGCCGTGGCCGCGATGGTCAGCGGCGCGGGCCGCAGCACCGTGGTCTCGGGGGCCGCCGCCAGCCGGGCCAGGTCGGCCGTGACCCCCTCGCCGGGGCGCGTGGACGCGAGGACGGCGACGGGCAGGCCCTCGAGGCGGGGGGCCAGATAGGCGAGGAATCGCAGCGATTCGGCGTCGGACCAGTGCAGGTCGTCCACCGAGAGGGCCACGGGGGCGTCGGCGGCGAGGTTGTTGAGCAGCCAGTAGAGGCCGTGCAGCACGGTGAACGTGCTGTCGGCCGAGGGAGACGGCAGCACGGTGGCGCTCGGGGCGAAGAGCGGCTTCGAGAGGGCCGCGGCGCCCTCGAACAGCCGCTCGGGGTCCGAGGCCGACGCGACGGCGGGCTCCAGCAACTGCCGCACGCAGCCGTAGGCGAAGTCGCGCTCGAGCTCGCCGGCCCGCGCTCGCAGGCAGGTGAAGCCCGACTCGGCGGCAGCGCGGGTCGCCGCCCTGAGCAGGCTCGTCTTGCCCAGCCCGGCCGCACCCTCGACGAGGACGGTCTGGCCGCGCCCCTGCCCGGCCTCGCTCAGGGCATGGGCGAGCGCCGTCAGCTCGCGCTCGCGCTCGAGGAGCCCCTCCGTGATCTCGAAGGCCACGTCACTCCAGGCCGTGGACTGCGCCGCGGCCACCCTACCGGCGGCCTGGAGCGCGAGGTTCAGGGAGCCTCGTCGGGGAGGTCCCCGACGCCGCCGCGGCCATGCGGCGATACGGTCGGGCCGATGGAGATTCGACCCGACATGGACCCCGAGATGGCGTCACCCATCCTCGTGACCGGCGGCACGGGCACCCTGGGGCGCCTCGTCGTCCCGCGGCTGCGGGACGCCGGCTCCAAGGTGCGGGTGCTGAGCCGCAGCAGCCGCGAGGCCGGGGAGGGCGTCGAGCTCGTGACCGGCGACCTGACCACGGGCGAGGGGATCGAGGCCGCGGTGGAGGGGGCCGAGATCATCGTGCACTGCGCGGGCAGCAGGGAGGGCGACGAGGTGAAGGCCCTGCACCTGGTCCGGGCGGCGTCGCGGGCCGGGGCGCGGCACCTGGTGTACATCTCGGTCGTCGGCGCCGACCGGGTCCCCGTCGCCAGCGGCATCGACCGCGCCATGTTCGGCTACTTCGCGTCCAAGCTGGCCGCCGAACAGGCGGTCGCCGACTCCGGCCTTCCCTGGACGACGCTGCGCGCCACCCAGTTCCACGACCTGTCCTTGATGACCGCGCAGCAGATGGCCAGGCTGCCGGTGATCCCGGTCCCGTCCGGGTTCCGGTTCCAGCCGATCGACGCCGACGAGGTGGCGGCACGGCTCGCCGAGCTGGCCCTCGGCCCGCCGGCCGGCCTGGTGCCCGACATGGGCGGGCCGCGGGTGTACGGGATGGCCGAGCTGCTCCGGGGGTACCTGCAGGCAAGCGGCAAGCGCCGGCCGATCGTGCCGGTGCGGCTGCCCGGCGGGGCCGCCCGCGCGCTCAGGGCCGGCGCGAACCTGGCCCCGGACCGGGCCGTGGGCCGGCGGACCTGGGAGGAGTTCCTGGCCGACCGCGTGAGCTCGTCAAGCGACGGCGGGTCGTCCCGTCAGACCTCGCCGTACAGCTCGACGGCGTAGCCGAGGAGGCCCCGCGCCTCCAGCCGCTCGGCGGGCGCGCGGAAGGTCACCTGGACGACGCCGGGAAGGCGTCCGATCTCGATCGCGCCGGCGATCGTGGCCCGGTTCTTCACCTCCGGGATCGACATGTCGAGGAGCTCGGCCGCCCTGGCGAGCCCGTTGTCCGTGGCCGAGTTGAGGTCGGGGCCCGTGCCGACCACCGAGATCGGCATCGACGCCTCGAGCGCCTCCATGCCGTGCCGGCGTGCGAGCGCCAGCGCCCGGTCGCGCTCCGGCCCGCTGAGCGGGCGCGCCAGGAACGGCAGGTCCTCCTCGAGCGGGAACAGGATCGGGCCGTCGTTGCCGAGCGCCTTGAGCACCTCGACCTGCAGCGTGACGGTGCCGGACACGTCGCAGGTGTGGCCGGCGATCTCCCCGTCGCCCTGGAGCGCGTGCATGTCGCCGACGTAGACGCCGGCGCCGTCGAGCTTGACCGGGCAGACGAGGACGGCGCCCGCGCGCACCGCGTCGATGTCCATGTGCCCGTCGGTCTTGTGGCGCTGCAGCTCCTGCGCCTCGAGGGCGTAGCGGTGCGGCGCCCCGACGAGGAACGAGCCGAAGTCGCCGGCGTTGTGGGAGTCGGGGATCGTCGCCGCGGGCGACGTGCCGAGCTGGCCCAGGAACGGCCGCACCCGCGTGGCCAGCGCGACGATGTCGTGCGGCGCGAAGCCGAGGATCGGGTTCTGCACGGAGTTGTCGGGCAGCGCCGCGAAGCGGGCCGGCTCGCGGGCGAAGCCCTCGGCCGCCTCGCGCGGCACGGTGACGCCGAGCGAGCGCAGCTCGTCGAACGCCATCGTGTAGCCGTTGGTGAAGGTGAACGGCGTGCAGTCCGCCCCGCAGGCCGCGCACCGCACCGACCCCTGGCCGATGCCCTCGACGCGGGTCTCCGGCCACTCCGCCCCGCAGCCCGGGCAGAGCGGCGCGCAGTAGGGATCGCCGTTGAAGCGGCCCTCCATCGGCTGGTCGTTGCCCGACGAGGTGGCCAGCGAGGTCACCTCGATGTCCTTGATGCGGATCGCCACGGCGTCCCCCGGCCTCGCGCCGTCGACGGCGACCGGCTGGCAGACCTCGTGGCCGCCGCGGATCGACGGCGTGATCATCGGCCCCCAGCAGCCCGGCGCCGGGTTCCACACGACGTGCCCGCCGTCGGCCACCGGGCCCAGCATCGGGACCTCCGGCCCGAGCAGCCCGTCGGTGAAGGTGTTGACGAGGACGGTCTGGCGGACCTCGCCGGTCAGCGGTGGGGATTCCTGGATGGCCATCAGCGGGCTCCGTTTCAGTCGTGGCGCTCGTGCGCCGTCAGCCTCCGGAGACGGGCAGCAGCAGGGCGACCTCCTGGCGGTCCTCGAGGCGCTGGCGCGGCTCGGCGTGCACGCCCGCGATCACGGGCAGCGCCGAGCCGAGCGCCGGGGCCAGGTCCGGCTCGCGGTCGCGCATGCCGGCGAGCAGGTCCTCGACGGTCGCACCCTCCTCGAGCTCCAGCGTGTGGGCCGGCGCGGTGGAGAGCCGGGACAGCCCGGCACCGAGACGGACACGCACCTCCATCGACGGAGCCTACCGCGAGCCCGTGGAAAGCGGGGTGATCTCCGGAGCGAGGCCGGCGGTGCTCGACACGACGGCCCCGACCAAGTTAACGAACTCCGCGACGACCGGTCGGCCCTCGCCGGCGCGGGTCACGACCGAGAGCGTGCAGGGGGCGACGCCGGTGACATCGACGAAGGCGATGCCCGCCGACGGGAAGGCGCGGACGAAGGAGCGGCACCCCAGGGTCAGGAGCCCTCCGTGGGCGATGCCGAGCAGCGCGTCCCAGGTGTTGTCCGCCTCCCCGCCGATCCGGGGCGGCTCGCCGCCGCGCAGCTCGCGGCCGAGCCAGTAGTCCCGCGTCCTGGGGACTCTCGGCCCGAGCGCGATGAAGGGCTTGTCGAGGAACTCGAGCACCGAGGCGCCGTCCCCCCCTGCCGCAGGATGCGCCGCCGGGACGACGAGCCCCCGCGTCTCGGTTGCGACGGCGTGGCTCTCGACGCGCTCGTCCTCGAGTGGTGTGCGCACCAGGGCCACGTCGAACCGGCCGTCGAGGAAGGCCTGGGGGAGCCCGGCGCACTCCTTGATGACCACCCGCATCTCCGGCCGGCGGGCCATCCACCCCCCGAAGATCGGGCGATTGAGCTCGGCGAGGCCGTGCCCCTCGATCCCGACCCTGAACTCGGCCTGGGCGGGTACCGGCGGCGCGACGATGTCGCGGACGGCGGACAGGCGCTCGAGCGCCTCGCGGGCGGAGCCGAGGAGCTCCGCTCCGGCGTCGGTGATCTCGACGTGCCGAGACGTGCGCTCGAAGAGCACGACATCGAGCTTCGCCTCGAGGCGGCGGATGGTCTCCGACAGGGATGACTGGGCGACACCGAGGCGTCTGGCCGTCCGCCCGAAGTGCGGGTCCTCCGACAGCCGGATGAAGACGCGCAGCTCGTGGGCCGTCGGCTCGCCCCTCGCGCTCCGGCCGATCCGCGTGGCCGCCGTGTTGGTCGCCACCTCGCGCGCGCCTCTCCACGCCAATGCCTGCCCGGGTGACAGGTCCGCAAAACACACAAAACCTCCCCGACGATGTCAAGCCGGGACCGTGGAAAATCGCCGAACCTCGGCGACCGGCCGGGTCTCGGAACATCACCACCTTGCGTCGGCCGAAGTCGCTCAGAGGTACCACTCCTCCGGCGGGCACGGATAGGCAGAGCGGCTACCCGAGGGCGACCAAGTCCCGCTCGGGCACGATGCCCGAGCGGAGGTCCTCGCTGAGCGCCCACGAGTCGGCCCGCTCGCCGCCCTCGTGGGCCGGGGTGCCGCCCTTGAGGGCCATGCAGCCCGCGTTCTCGCCCACGCGGGCGATCTCGGCGATCTCCTCGGCGCTCAGGAGCACCCTCGCCGGCACGCCCGCCAGGTCGGCGCGCTTGTCCTCGATCGGGCGGGCCGCCGGCCCCGGCTCCTGGATGAGCGTGGGGGGCACGCAGGCCACCGGTGCCTGGGCGAGCGTCCACTGGCAGGCCAGCTGCAGGGGGCTGAGGCCGTGGCGGGCGCCGATGGGGCGGATGCGCTCCAGGCGCCGGCGGGCCTCGGCCATCCAGCCGGGAGGACGAAAGGCGCGGTGGTCGTGTGGGGGGAGCTGTCCCTCCTCAGGCACGTCGCCGCCGTGGAAGACCCCGCCGTGGTTGACGACCCGGGCGATGACGCGCACGCCGTGATGGGCACAGGCGGGCAGCACCAGGAGCCCCGGCCAGGGCCCGAGGGGGCTGAGGATGATCATCGCCCAGTCGATCTCTGCTCCGAAGCGCTCGAGGCACGCGATGACGTCGAGCGTGAAGCCGTTGGCGGGCCCCCCGGGGCCACGCCGAGGGCACCCGTGAGCCCCTCGTCCCGCAGGTCCGCGAGCGCGCGCCAGACCACCTCCGACGAGTAGCCGATGCGATCGGGGTTGTGGAGCAGGAGGACATCGAGCCGGTCGGTCCTGCAGCGCTCCAGGCTGCGCTCGACGGCACCGCGCAGGTAGCCCGCGTAGCCGTCCGGGCCGCGCAGGCGGGAGTCGGTGAAGCGGGGGAACCCCTTGGCGCCGTCACGGGCGCCCCCGACGAAGTCGTGGCCGACCGCCCCCACCAGAGCGTAGTCTCGCGGCAGGCCCGCCAGGGCCCGCCCCACCAGCGCGTCCGCGCCGCCCTCGCCGTACACGTCCGCGGTGAGCACTGTGTGGATGCCGCCGCCCGGCCGCAGCAGCGCGGCGAGGCGGTCCTCGTCAACCGGGACGCCGAAGCGTACGTAACGCCCCCCGCTCCACGAGCCGAGGGCGACGTGGCCAGGGTCGGGCCCGGCGGCTCTCGTGGCCCTCGAGGACGTGTTCGCGCCCGGCAACAGAGTGTGAGAGGGATGCGTCTCTATGGCCGCCCACCCACGCCCCGCCCGGCCAACCAGCGACATGTGCGCCCGAGGATCATGGGCATCACACTCGACGGCCCCGCCTCGGACATCATTGGCACCTTGGCGACCCCAGTCCGCCGACGACGAGGGGATCGGTGCCGCGGCGTGAAATCCGGTGTCTCTCCAAGCGGAGACCGTCGTCACGACTGCAGCGGCGTCAACGTGGAAGCGAGGTCGGCGTACTCGGCGACCAGCGGGGGGATGACGTCCACGAAGTCCAGGACCACGGGGCGCGTTTCGTCCGCACGCACCACGAGCCCGATGATGTTGTCTGGTAGGTCCACGGCGCACACGGCCGCGAGCCCCGAACCAGGCATGCCGCCCGCACGACAATCGAGCCCAATCGCGAGCGCGCCGAGATGAAGGACGGCGTGATGAATCTCCCCCGCCGTGAAGACCTCGGCGCCGATCCGCGGCAGTTCGCCCCCGCGCTGCTCCAGCGCCAGCCAGTAGTCCCGCGCAACGGGTGCGCGGGCCTCTGCGCCACGAAGGACTCGTCCTGGAAGTCGATCAGCGACGCCTGCTCGGCATCCGCTGCCGGGTGATCCGGCGGGAGCATGAACGCGCGAGGCTCCGTCGCGAGCGGGTGGACCACCAGACGCTCGTCGAGGACCGGCGTCCTGACGAGAGCGGCGTCGAGCCCCATCTCGAAAAAGCCGTGGGCACAGCTGAACTCACGAAGCACCAACTGCGTGTCGGGGTGGCGGGCGCGAAATCGAGAAAGCACGGGACGCGTGAGCTCGTCGAGGCCGGGCAACTCGATGCCGATCGTGAACGTGTGCGACGCGCTTGGCGACGGCGGGCCGGCAACGGCCTGCGCCGCCGCGAGTGCCTGGCAGACGTCGTGGGCGAGCGGCAGCAGCCGCTGTCCCTCGGCGGTGAGCTCGACCCAGCGGGAGGTCCGCTCGAAGAGGATGAGGTCGAGCTTCGTCTCGAGCCGGCGGATTGCCTCCGAGAGCGACGACCTGAGCGAGACCAAGCTTGGTGGCGGCGCGCCCGAAGTGCAGGCTCTCCGCCAGCGTGACGAAGGCGCAGAACTCGAGCGGCGTCGGCCAGTCGCGCGGCCCCTTGCCGAGCCGCGGCCCGGTGCGACCCCCTGGACCGAGTGCCTCTCCACGTCTCCTAGCCGCCCTCCGGCGCGGCGTCGTCGGGGTCTCCGAGATGCCCGAGAACGCTCCGGTCGTCCGTGATCGGGATGTCGGTGAGCCCGAGGAGCCCGATGGTCTGCCGGATGGTCGGTTGGGGGGATACGAGCACAAGGCGCCCACCGCGCCACTGGGCCAGCAGGTGGGATTGGTGGAGGACGCGAGCGCCGGCCACATCGATGAACTCGACGTCTCGAAGGTCGAGGAACAGCGCCGGGCGTCCGTAGGGGATGGCCGCGGTCAGGACGTCGCGGACCTGGTCTGCGAAGTGGACGCCGAGGCCCCCGTAGAGCGTGGCGATCACCCTGCCGCCCGGCACTTCGCTCACGTCCATCCGGACCCCGGGGGGCGTCACGTTTGATGGACGCTGTGGTTGGCTGTCGTGGTCAACGTGAGCGACCTCGCCCCGCTGCTCAGCGGGTCGGGCGCCTTCTCTGGCGAGGCGGCGATGGCGCTGCCGGGGCTGCGGGCGCGCGTAAAGAGCAGGGCTCGCCTCATGCCCGAGAACTCTCGCGACCCGAACTGGACCCCTCACCGCTCTCATGGCGCCAGGCGGTACGCCACGACCTTGGGGCCGCTCTGCCCGGACGCGGGGAAGCTGGCCGCGGTCACGAGGGTGTCGCCGGCGATCGTGAGCGGCGCGTTGGTCCTCGCCGGCAGGTCGTCCTGCCAGACGATGGAGCCGTCCTCGCGCGAGAGCGCGACGACCTTGCCGTCGAAGGTGGTCGTGAAGACGAGGTCGTTGGAGATGGTCGCGGCGCCGAGGGCCATCGCCGGCAGCCTCGTCGAACCAGATGACGCGCCCGGTCTTCACGTCGAGCGCGACCATCTCGCCCTCGTTGTTCGTGAAGTCGAAGGTGCCCGTCGCCCCGCCGTAGTTGATGTCGAGGCAGGCGGGGGGCTGGAGGGGCGGGCCGCACAGGGTCGTCTCGAGGTTGACGACGGCCGCGTAGACGACGCCGTCCTGGTAGGCCATCGGGGTCTCGACGCCCCCGTAGACCCCCGGCTCGAGCTCCATCCCGCCGTCGGCGATGGCGGCGTTGATCATGTCGGTGATGCTGCCCGGGTTCTCGAGCGCCATCCGCGAGTCGTTGTCGTGGCCGTTGTGGTCGCCGACCTGCGTCTTCCAGAGCAGCTTGCCGTTGCTCGGGTTGAGCGCGTAGATGTAGCCCACCTTGCCCGAGGCGATGACCATGGGGCGGCCGCGGTCCTGGACCCAGAGGGGCGAGAGGTGCAGGTCCCAGTCGTAGAAGTCGTTCGGCACCGCCTGGAAGTGCCAGTCGAGCTTCCCCGTGCGGGAGTCGAGCTTGAGGAGGCTGATCGTGTAGAGGATCTCGTCGGGGTGCTCGAGGCCGTGCCTGGGCGTGATGTACGAGTTGCCCGTGCCGAAGTAGACGCTGCCGTTGGGACGGACGAGGGGGGTGTACCAGACGCCGCCCGCGGCCACGTTTGCCGGGATGACCGTCGGATCCTTCAGCGTGTTGAAGGTCCAGAGGGTGTCTCCCGTCTCGGCGTCGAGGACGAAGATGATCCCGCCGCCGGCCCGGGTGATCGTCCCGGCGTAGAGGCGCCCGTCATGCACCTGGGGCGCGATCGAGAAGTGCCGGCCGCCCGTCAGGACGTTGCGACGCCACCGCTCGGATCCGTCGGCGGGGTCGAGGGCGAAGACGGTCGTCCGGGTGACCCCGTAGAGCGTCCCCTCGTGCAGGACCAGGCCGTTGGGCCCGATGACCGCCTGGTTGTAGTCGCGCGTCCACTTCGTCTCACCCGACTCGAGATCGACCGCGGCGACGTTCGATTGGAGGTCGTGCAGGTACACCGTCCCATCGGCGATCAGCGGCATGGACGCGAAGGACCCATAGGCGGTGGTTCCGGCCACGTCGCGCGTCCAGGCGACCTCGAGGTCGTCCACGTTGGCCGACGTGATCTGGGAGTTCGCCCGGCGGTGGTTCGAGAGGTCGCCGTTGGGGAGAACCCATTCGGCCGAGGAGCCGGCCGTCGCCTGGCCCGTCGTCTCCGAGACGGTGCCGAGCACCGCGCCCAGGCTCAGGAAGGCGATCGCCACGGCGGCGGCGACCAGCGCGAGGGACCTTCTGCGGATCATGGGGGACCTCTGGGGGGTGAGAGCGACCCTACTGAGAGCGACCCTAAGGCGGCCCCCTTGGGCTGGGTAGGTGGGGTGGGAGTTTTTGGCGCTTGTCACCGAACGATCGGCTCAGCCGATCGATCTCGCCCGACCTTTCCCGAATTCGTGCCGCATGGTAGGAGTTACCACCCCCCCAGACGGAGGTTCCCGGATGCGTGCGAAACGGCCCCTGTCGATCGCTGCTGCCGTCGCCACGGTGGTCGCCTTGATGGCGTTGGGCGCAGTCCTTGGAACCGGCCAGCAGGGCGGGCCCGGGGCGGGCGGGCCGACTGGCTTCATACAGGGCCAGGTGACCTCGGGCGACGGCCGCGAGGCCGGCGTCTGGGTGATCGCCGAGACCTCCGACCTGCCGACCCCCTACCGCAAGATCGTCGTCACCAACGACCAGGGCCGCTTCGTGCTGCCCGAGATGCCCCTGGCCGACTACCAGGTCTGGGTGCGCGGCTACGGCCTGCGCGACTCGGCCAAGGTCCCGGCCAGCGTGGGGCGCACCGGCCCCAACCCCAACATCGACATCGCGGCCGAGGTCGCGACCACCCCGCAGGAGCGGGCGGCCCACTACCCGGCCAACTACTGGCTCTCGCTCTTCAGGCCGCCGGCCAACACCGAGTCCCTGCCGGGCATGCGCAACAAGCAGGCCTGGATCAGCGACTTCAAGCTCGGCTGCCAGCTCTGCCACCAGATGGGCTCGGCCAGCGCGCGCGGCATGCGCGGCGACCGGGCCAGGCTCGACGCCGGCCTCCTCAAGTCGGGCGTCATGAACGGCACCGCCAGCGGCCTGGGCCGCGACGCCCTGCTGGACGCCCTGGCCGACTGGGGCAGGCGGATCGCCGTGGTGGGCGAGGTCCCCGAGGCCCCGCCGCGGCCCACGGGCATCGAGCGCAACTTCGTCATCACCCAGTGGCAGTGGGGCAAAGACGACCCGGCGACCCCTGCACCGCGAAACGAGGCCCTCTACGTCTACGCCCACGACGAGATCGCCACCGACAAGCGCAACCCCAGGCTCTACCCGGACGGCAAGATCTGGGGCGTCGACCTCGGCAACGACCGCCTGCTGAGCGTCGACCCGCTCACCCACGAGGCCGACGAGCAGAAGGTGCCCACCCTTGACCCCACCATGCCGCCGTGGAACTTCGCCACGCTCGGCATGCCCGCCCCGGGCGGCGTGACCCCGCACCTGGGCGCCTACCAGAACCCGGCCAACCCCCACAACCCGATGATGGACGACACCGGCAAGGTCTGGATGACGACCGCGGTGCGGCGCGACAACCCGCCCCCGGCGTTCTGCTCGACCCCGCCCGGGCCCAACGCCGAGCATCGCGCGCCGGCGACCCGGACGAGCGTCGGCCACCGCCAGCTCGGCTACTACGACACCAACACGGATGAGTTCGTGCTCATCCACACCTGCTACGGCACCCACCACCTCCAGTTCGACGAGGAGGGCGTGCTGTGGCTGAGCGGCGACAACAACGTGTTCGGCTGGTTCGACCCGAGCAAGTTCGACCCCGCGCGGCCGCGCGAGACCGAAAGCGACGCGCAGGGCTGGTCGCAGGTCAGGGTCGACAGCAACGGCGACGGCACCGCGGACACGAACAGCAACGGCTTCAACTACGGGATCATCACGAACCCGGTCGACGACACCGTCTGGACCGGGCGGCCGGGCAACCCCGGCAACATCGTCCGCTACGACCCCGACGCCGACACAGCAGGCCAGGTTGCGTTCGAGGTCTACCGGCCGCCGGCACCGGGCGGGGGCCCGCGCGGCGTCGACGTCGACACCAAGGGCATCATCTGGGCCGGCCTGGGCGGCACCGGCCACCTGGCCAAGTTCGACCGCTCCAAGTGCGCCCGCACCTCGGGCACCGGCGACCAGTGCCCCGAGGGCTGGACGCTCTACAAGAGCCCCGGCCCGTCGATCGCCACCGGCGCCGAGAACAGCGCCGACTTCCACTACTACCTCTGGGTCAACCAGTTCAACACGCTGGGCATGGGGGTGGACACGGTGATCCTCAACGGCACCGGCTCCGACTCGCTGCTGGCCTTCAACCAGAAGACCGAGAAGTTCACGGTCATCCGGGTCCCCTACCCCAAGAACCTCTTCACGCGGGGCCTGGACGGGCGCATCGACGGCCCGGGCAACAGCTGGAAGAACCGCGGGCTGTGGTTCGACAACGGCAGCGACCCGGTCCTGCACTCCGAGGTCCAGCGCTCGTACGTCGGCCACGTGCAGCTCCGGCCCAACCCGCTGGCCCGGTAAGGAAGCCGACGTGAGCCCACCCCTCCGCGCCGGAGCTGGGGCGGAGGGGTGGCGCTCCGCCGGATCGTCCCTGCGACCCGGGAGCGAGCCCTAGCGATGTCGAGCGGCGCCCAGTTCGTCGTGGCGGCCTACGGGGTCGTGCTGTTCGCGCTCCTGGTCTACGTGGTCGTCCTCGGGTTGAGGACGGCGCGCGTCGCGCGCGAGGCGGAGCTGCTGGCGCGGCTGGTGGAGCGCGAGGGCGCCCCGGCCCCCGAGGAGCAGGCGGGGCCGGGTGCCGAGGCCGAGATCAGCGGCTCGCCGCAGTCGGCAGGGGCATGAGGAACGGCGCTCACGGCCCGGGCGACGGGGCGAGCGTGCTCGTGCTCGGGCTCTCGCACAAGACCTCGCCGGTCGAGCAGCGCGAGAAGGCCGCGCTGTCGGAGGCCGAGACGCGGGCGCTGCTGCGCGAGCTGACCGCGTCCGAGGCGGTCGCCGAGGCCGTCGCCCTCTCCACCTGCAACCGCACCGAGATCTACGTCGCCTCGCCCGACCCCGCCCAGGCCGAGGGCATCGTGGCGGGCACGCTGGTCGCGCGCACCGCGATCGCCCCCGGCGAGCTCGCCTGCGCCCGCTACCTGCTGCGCGACGAGGGCGCCGCCGCCCAGCTCTTCCGGGTCGCCTCGAGCCTCGACTCCATGGTCCTGGGCGAGAGCGAGATCCAGGGCCAGGTGCGCGCCGCCTGGGAGATCGCCGGCCAGGAGGGCGCCGCGGGCCCGATCCTCGACCGGCTCTTCCGCCAGGCCCTGCAGGTGGGCAAGCAGGTGCGCTCGGCGACGCGGATCGGCGCGGGGGCGGCGTCGGTCTCGTCGGCGGCCGTCGACCTGGCCGAGCAGGTGCTCGATGACCTGCCCGGCCGCCGCGTGCTCGTCGTCGGGGCGGGGCAGGTGGCCGAGGCGACCGCGCTCGCCCTGCTGCGCCACGGCGTGCGCGAGGTGGTGGTGGCGAGCCGCACCGCCGCCGGCGCGCGCGAGCTGGGCGGGCGGGTCGGGGGGCGCGGGCGTGGGGCTCGATGAGCTCGCCCAGGAGCTGGCGGGCGCCGACATCGTCATCGCCTCGACCGGGGCGCCGCACCCGATCCTGCGCCCCGCCCAGCTCGCCCCGGTGATGTCGTCCCGCCCCGAGCGCCCGATGGTGATCGTCGACATCGCCGTCCCCCGCGACGTCGACGCCGGCGTCGCCGGCCTCGCCGGCGTCGCCCTCTTCGACATCGACGACCTCGAGCGCGTGGTCGAGGGAAGCCTCAACGGCCGCCGCCTCGAGGCCCGGCGCGTCGAGGGCTACGTGCGGGAGGCCGCCGGGGCCTTCGCCGCCTGGCAGCGCGCCCGCGGGGCGGATCCGGCCATCAGCGCCCTGCGGGCGCGGGCCGAGGAGATCCGCCGCGCCGAGCTCGACCGGGCGGCCGAGCGCTGGGAGGGCCTCTCGGAGGCGGACCGCGAGCGGCTCGACGCGCTCACCCGGCGCCTCGTCAACAAGCTCCTGCACGAGCCGACCGTGGCCCTGCGCGAGGCGGCTGAGGCGCCCGCCGCCGATGCCCGCCTGCCCTGATGCGCTCTCGCCTGCGGTTCATCGTCGCGATCAGCCTCGCCGTGGGCCTCGGCGCCTGGCTGGCCTGGACCAGCATCGGCGGCTCGCTGGAGACCTACGCCGGCCCCGGCGAGCTGGCCATGAGCGCCGACACGACCTACCGCCTCAACGGCACCGTCGCCAGCGGCGCCCCGGCCGATCCGGCCGCCGCCGCCCAGAGCGCGGCGGGGCTGCGCTTTGTGGTCGTCGACAAGGAGGACCCGGCCCAGCGGATGCCGGTGCTCTACCGGGGCTCGGTGCCCGACCAGTTCAAGGCCGGGCGCGAGGTGGTGGTCACCGGCAGCCTGGAGGGCGGCACCTTCGTGGCCCGCAACGACTCGCTGATCACGCTCTGCCCCTCCAAGTTCACCGACCGCCCCGAGGACACCGCCACGTGAGCGGGCGGCCGCGTCCATGAGCCTGCTCGGACGCGCCGCCCTCCTGCTGGCGCTGGTCGCCGCCGCCTACGCGCTGGTGATGGCGCTCGGCGGCCGGCGCGGGCGCCGGCGGGCCTGGCAGCAGAGCGCCGAGCGCGGGGTCTACGCCGTCTTCGGCCTCACCAGCCTCGCGATCGTCACGATGTGGGCGGCGCTGCTGTCCGACGCCTTCGAGCTGCGCAACGTCGCCGAGTACAGCTCGTCCACCCTCGGGCCCCAGTTCAAGATCACCGCCCTCTGGGCCAGCCAGGCCGGCTCGCTGCTGCTCTGGGCCTGGATCTTCAGCGGCTTTGCCTCGCTGGCGGTCTACCTCAACCGCAACAAGAACCGCCAGCTGATGCCGGTGGTGGTGGGCGTCCTGATGGTGATCGCGATCTTCTTCCTCGGGCTGCTGTCGTTCGTCACCAGCCCCTTCGAGACCCTGGGCGCCGCGCCCGCCGAGGGCCGCGGGCTCAACCCGCTGCTGCAGAACTTCTACATGCAGATCCACCCGCCGCTGCTCTACCTGGGCTTCGTGGGCCTGTCGATCCCCTTCGCCTTCGCCATCGCGGCCCTGGTGACGCGCAAGCTGGACACCGGCTGGATCAGGAGCATCCGGGCCTGGACGATCTTCAGCTGGCTCTTTCTCGGCACCGGCATCCTGCTGGGGGCCAAGTGGGCCTACGAGACGCTGGGCTGGGGGGGCTACTGGGCCTGGGACCCGGTCGAGAACGCGGCCTTCATGCCCTGGCTGGTGGCCACCGCCTTCCTGCACTCGGTGATGGTCCAGGAGCGCCGGGGGATGCTGAAGGTCTGGAACATGGTGCTGGTGATCCTGACCTTTTCCCTCTGCCTGTTCGGCACCTTCCTGACCCGCTCGGGGATCATCAGCTCGGTCCACGCCTTTGGCGAGTCGACCCTGGGGCCCTTCTTCCTGGCCTTCATCATCGCGGTGCTGGTCGGCTCGCTGGCCCTGCTGATCAGCCGCCTCCCGCTCCTGCGCTCCGAGCACACCCTCGAGAGCTACCTCTCCCGCGAGGCGGTCTTCCTCGCCAACAACCTGCTCCTGGTGGGCCTGGCCTTTGCCGTCTTCTGGGGGACGATGTTCCCGATCCTCTCCGAGGCCGCCCGCGGGGAGCGGATCACGGTCGGCCAGGGCTACTACGACCAGGTGGCCCTGCCGATCGGGGCGGCGCTGCTGGTGCTGACGGGCGTCGGCCCCCTGATCGCCTGGCGCAAGGCCAGCCCGGCCCAGCTGCGGCGGCGCTTTGCAGCGCCGCTTGTGATCGCCGCCATCGCCGCGCTCCCGCTCCTGGCCCTGACCGACCTGCGCCGGAGCTGGACGGCGGCGCTGGTGGCGGTGGCCGGCGTCTTCGTGAGCGCCTGCCTCGCCGGCGAGGTCTGGCGCGGCCTGCGCGTGCGCCACGCCCTCGGGGGCCTCTCCTGGCCGGGCGCCTTTGTCAGCATGGTCGCCCGCAACCGGCGCCGCTACGGCGGCTATGCGGTCCACCTGGGGATCGTGGTGCTGATCATCGGCCTCGCCGGCTCCAAGGGCTTCGCCACCGAGGTCGACGTGCTGGTGCCCGAGGGCGGGCGGGCCGAGGTGGCCGGCTACACCCTCGTCAACGAGGGCGCGGCGGAGGCCGAGGACGCCCACAAGTCCTCGGTGCGGGTCCGGATGGGGGTCTTCCGGGGCGGCGACCGGTTCGCCACGATGAGCCCCGGCATCGACCAGTTCACGGTCGACGGCACCCGCTCCTCGGTCGTGGCGATCGACTCGTCGCCCACCCGCGACCTCTACCTGGTCCTGACGCAGCTGACCCCCCAGGGCGCGGCGCGCCTGTCGGTGTTCGTCAACCCGCTGGTGCTCTGGCTCTGGGTCGCCGGGGCGATCATCGCCCTGGGCGGCCTGGTGGCCGCCTGGCCGGGGCCGCCGTCGACGCGCCGCGAGCCCGTCGAGAGCGCGGCGCGGGGCGAGGCCCGCGGCGAGGCCCGGGCGTGAGCGCGCCGCGAGTCTCAGCGAAATGCCCGACAGCGGCGTTGGCGCATCTCCTTGCGGGCCGAAGCGCGGTCGGTGCGGGCGTACGCTCTCGCCCACACTGCCCCGGCTCATGGGCAGATCCGCCGTCGCCCGGCGCTGCGGGGCCGTCGCCCTCGCCTCCCCCCAGCTTGCGAGGAGCTCGGTGGGAAGGCTGGCCCGACCTCCTGCGGACGGGCGCAGGATGAGAGGGCTGGGCCGACCCGGATCACGGAGACGCTTCCCGTGCCCCCGATCCCTCGACCGTAGGTGAGAGACGCTGCATGGTGGCCGAGCTCTCGTTGATCGCGTTTGCCGTGGCCTTCGCCGCGGGCGTGGTCTCCTTCGCATCTCCGTGCGTGCTGGCGCTGGTGCCCGGCTATCTCTCCTTCGTCTCCGGCGTCTCGTTCGACCGCCTGGGCGCCAGCCCGCGCCAGGTGATCCCGGCCGCCCTTGCCTTCGTGGGTGGCTTCGCCCTGGTCTTCACCGCCCTCGGAGCAAGCGCAGGGCTGCTCGGTTACTCGCTCGTCAGGGCACAGCCGCAGCTGAGCTGGGTCGCCGGCGGCCTTCTGATCGCCATGGGCATCGCCATGGTTGCCCTGCCACGGCTGGGCCTGCTGCAGCGCGCCCGTGGACCGCGGCTCGCCCACCGGCCAACGACCCTGGCCGGCGCCGGCCTGGCAGGCGGTGCCTTCGCCGTCGCCTGGACGCCCTGCATCGGGCCGATCCTCGGGAGCATCCTGACCGCCGCCGCCCCGACCGGCTCGCCGGCGCTCGGGGCGTCGCTCCTTCTCACGTACTCACTGGGAATGGGAATCCCCTTCCTGCTGGCCGGTCTGGCGGTGGGCGGCACCCTGTCGGCCTTCCACTGGCTGCGCGATCGCTGGCGCGTCGTGCAGTGGACCGCGGCGACCCTTGTGATCGCCGCTGGGGTGCTCGTCGCAACACGCCAGCTCGAGCTCCTCACCGCCCGGCTGGCCGGCGTCGGCTTCCAAGGTTTGTGAACCCGCTGGTGCTGTGGCTCTGGGTGGCGGGCCTGATCATCGCCCTGGGCGCCCTGGTGGCGACGGCGCCCCTGCCGCGGGCCGCTGGCATGCTCCGCGCACGGCGGCCCGCCGGGGACAGCGACACGTGGCCCACCCACACTCGTGCGTTGGCCACCGCCGATGGGCGGCACGGCCGTGCGTGACCGGTTCCTCCGGGCGTGCCGCGGGGAGCCCGTCGATCGGACCCCGGTGTGGTTCATGCGCCAAGCCGGCCGCTTCCTGCCCGAGTACCGCGAACTGCGGGGGGACCTGGACGTGCTCACGCTCACCCGGGACCCCGAGGCCGCCGCCGAGGCGGCACTCCAGCCGGTCCGGCGCCTCGGCGTGGACGCCGCCATCCTCTTCTCCGACATCATGGTCCCGGTGGCCGCCATCGGGATCGACGTCCGCATCGTGCGAAACGAGGGGCCCACCATCGCAGAGCCGTTTCGGAGCGAGGCGGATGTGGGCAGGCTCCGACCCCTGGAGGCCGCCGAGGACATCCCGTTCACCCTCGAGACCATCGGCATCCTGCGCAAGGAGCTGGAGGTCCCGCTGATCGGATTCGCCGGGGCTCCGTTCACGGTGGCGTCGTACCTCATCGAGGGAGGCCCGAGCCGCGCCCACGTCCGCACCAAGGCCCTGATGCACGGCGAGCCCGCCACCTGGGGGGGCCTCATGGACGGCCTCACCGAGCTCATGCTGAGCTACCTCCGGGCCCAGGTGGAGGCGGGGGTGCAGGCCGTCCAGCTCTTCGACTCGTGGGCGGGCGCGCTGGACCCCGACGACTACGAGCGCCACGTCCTTCCGTGGAGCCGGCGCATCCTGGAGGAGATCCGCGGCGTGCCCACCATCCACTTCGGGACGGGCACGGGGGAGCTTCTGCGGCTGATGGGCCGGGCGGGAGCCGACGTGGTCGGCGTCGACTGGCGGGTGCCGCTCGACGTCGCCTGGGAGCGGATCGGGCCAGGCACGGCGGTCCAGGGCAACCTGGACCCCGCGGCGTGCGTGGGGCCGTGGGAGGTCGTGGATCGCAAGGCTCACGATGTGCTGCGCCGGGCCGCCGGGCGCCGGGGCCACGTCTTCAACCTGGGCCACGGCGTCCTTCCGGAGACCCCGCCGGGGAATCTGGAGCGCCTGGTCGAGCTGGTGCATCGGGAGACCGCCCGATGAGGCGCGAGGAGATCGGCGTCCTCCTCATGTACTACGGCACGCCATCGGGTCAGGACGACGTGGAGCGGTACTACACGGACATCCGCGGCGGGCGGCCCCCCAGCCCGGAGAGCCTGCGGGACCTCCAGGAGCGCTACGCGGCCATCGGGAACACCTTCCCGCTGGCCCACATCACCCGCGAGCAGGCCAGGGCCCTGGAGGTCGAGCTCAATGCCCGCCCGGGTCCTCGGTTCCGCGTGTACGTCGGCGCCAAGCACTCGCCGCCGTTCGTGGCCGACGCGGTCCGGCGCGTGGCGGACGACGGCCTCCGGTTCGCCCTGGGCCTGGCCCTGGCGCCGCACTACTCGCGGATGTCGATCGGGGGCTACATCGAGCGAGCCCGCGCGGCCCGTCCGGAGGCCGTCGAGCTCGACTTCGTGGAGTCCTGGCACCTCCACCCGGCATTCCTGGCAGTGCTCATGGACCGGGTGAGCATGGCCCTCGCTCGACTGACCGAGGAGGAGCGTCAGGACGCGCTGGTGGTGTTCACCGCCCACAGCCTCCCAGCGCGGATCGCTGAGGAGGATGACCCGTACCCCGAGCAGCTGCGGGAAACGGGCGCGGAGGTGGCCTCCCGGCTCGGCCTGGAGCGGTGGACCGTCGGATGGCAGAGCGCCGGACGGACTGCGGAGCCGTGGCTGGGGCCCTCGCTCGACGAGATCATCGCGGATGCCGCCGAGAAGGGACGGCCTGCCGTGGTGGTCGTCCCGTGCGGGTTCGTGTCCGACCACCTGGAGATCCTGTACGACGTGGACATCGAGGCCCGGGAGGCGGCCGAGCGCGCCGGCATCCGGCTGGTGCGCACCGCGTCCATGAACGCCGATCCTGCGTTCGTCAGTGCCCTCGCCGATGTGGTCAGGCAGCACCTCGAGGGGCGGAACCGGATTCCAGCATCGGAGGGGGCGTGGCCCACC
Source organism: Miltoncostaeaceae bacterium (assembly GCA_963835685.1). GTDB lineage: Bacteria > Actinomycetota > Thermoleophilia > Miltoncostaeales > Miltoncostaeaceae > DATAGF01. The sequence goes on along the minus strand of CAWIGI010000004.1, from coordinate 31,365 downwards.
ACGTGACCCAGGTGTACGACTAGCCGCTCTGCTCTCCGTCCGAGAGGCCCGCCCGCGTCAGGGCCTCGGTCGGATCCATCACCAGGCCGACCCAGAAGGGACCGAAGTTCCCGTAGCGGGCGCTGACGACGTCGAAGCGCATCTCGTAGACGATCTCCTTGATCGCCACGGAGTCGTCCGCGAGCAGGGTGACGCCCCACTCCCAGTCGTCGAGGCCACTGGCGCCGGTGATGAGCTGGAGCACGCGTCCGGCATAGCGGCGCCCGACGCGGGCGTGGCCGCCCATGAGGCCCTTGCGCTCCTCGAACGGCAGCTCGTACCAGTTGGCGCCGGGGGTGCGCGACTTCGACATCGGATAGAAGGCGATGAGGGCCCGGCGGGGGAGCCGGGGGTGCAGGCGCGCGTCGAGATAGGACTCCATGCGGGCCCGCCACTCGTCGAGTCGGGCCTCGACGTCGCCGGCCCCCTCGGCCGCCAGGCGGGCGCGCTCGTCCTCCTCGAGCGGGGTGTACTCGCTCGACTCGGTGAGCGAGAAGAACGAGGCGACCGCCTCGACTGGGCCGGCGAGCACCGCCTTGGAGAAGCGGTCGAGGGCGTCGAGGTCCGGCCCGAGGGCCATGAGCCCGAGATCGGCGCGCCCGCCGAGGACCGAGAAGACGATGACCTGCTGCGGCTCGACCGCCGTAAAGGCCTCGATTGCCTCGCGCACCGCCTGGGCGCCCGGCGCCCCCCGGCGCGCGCGGAGCATGAGGTGGATCACCCCCCAGCCCTCCGAGGGACGGACCTCGCTCAAGTGACGCCGTGGGGCCCTGCCCGGGGCGACGCGGCTGCCGCTCATGGGGTGGCCGCCGGCTCGGGGCTTTGGCGTTGCTCAGCCTCGGCCAGGCGGGAAAGCAGCTCGGCCTCGCGGGCCAGGCGGGCGGTGCGCAGGCCGAGCACGACGACGTAGAGCAGCAGCCCGAACAGCACCACGCCGTAGGCCGCGACCACGTACTGGGCGCCGGTGCTCACGCGGCCGCCTCGAGGCGCATCTTGATGGCCCTAAGCGCCCGGTCGGCGCGCCGCTGGGCCAGCTCCACCTGCATGATCGTGAGGAAGACGCCGATCACGGCCAGCTGGCTGAGCGCGAACCAGACCAGCATCGAGTTGGGCATGTTGGCGCCGCTCTGGGTGAACACCACCGGGTGGACGAACGAGCGCGCCACCCGCACCGAGTAGAAGGACAGCGGCACCGAGGCGAAGGCCGCGATCGAGTAGATCGCGCAGTAGCGCGCGCGCCGCTCGCCCTCGGCCGAGGAGCTCAGCACGAAGTAGGCCGCGTACAGCAGCAGCACCACCAGGAAGGTGACCAGGCGCGGGTCGGTCCAGACCCACCAGGTGCCCCAGGAGGCCTTGGCCCAGATCGAGCCGGTGATCACGACCAGCACCGAGAAGCCGATGCCGATGCCGACCGCCGTCGAGGAGACCTCGTCGTGGCGCCTCCTTCGCGCGAGCGCAGGTAGGCGATGCCGTAGAGGCAGGCGAGGGCGAAGGCCAGCAGCGAGCCGATCGCGATGGCGACGTGGAAGTAGAAGATCTTCTGGATGATCCCCTGGTCGGCGTCCTCGGGGGCGACGAAGAAGACCCCGTAGACGGCGAGCGCGGTGAGGGCCGCCGTCACCGCTCCCGTGACCGCGAGCCGCCGGCCGGGACGCGCGTCAGTCATCGAAGACGTGATCGTACGTCGCGTAGGTGCCCTTGAACGATCGGCCCAGCCGATGGATCCGCCTCCTTCGCTACGGCCGCGCGCCGAGCGCCCCCTGGTCGAGCGCATCCACCAGGGCGCGCGCGATCCGGCCGAGCCGGCTGTCGCCCCCAAGGGCGACCGCCCGCTCGAGGGCCGCGCGCATGGCCTCCGGCCGGCCCCGGTAGAGCTCGATCCAGCCCTGGTTCATGGCCACGAGCGCGCTGTCGGGGTGGGCCGCCGCGAGGCGCCCGAGCTCCTCGGCGGCAGCCGCGAGGCCGGCGTCCCCGGCCCCCTGCGACATCGCGAGGCCGACGAGCGCGGGCAGGTGGCCCGGCTCGATGTCCAACGCCGCGCGATAGGCAGCGGCCGCACCGTCCAGGGCGCCGAGCTGTTGCTGCAGCACGCCGAGATCGACCCACGCGGTGGGGTCCGCCGCGCCTTCTGCGCGGGCCGTCAGGCGCTGCACCTGCTCGTCGGGCGGGAGGCCCTCGATGTCGGCCGGAGCGGGTCGCTCGGTGACGAGGGCGAGCGGCGGGAGGGTGGCCGGCGAGAGGCCCGGTTCCCCGCCCTCGGCCCCGGCCCCCGGGGCCTCGGGGGCGGCCCGCGGGGCCTCGGCGAGCGCCTCCAGGGGCAACGGGTTGCGCCTCGTCCCGGGCGCCGGCATCCACCGGCGAGTCGAGGGCCATTGCGAGGAGGATCGCCCCGAGGGTCACCACGGCCCAGGCACCGACGGCGACGGCCAGGCGGCGCGGCGACACATGGAGGGCGGGTCTCTGGGCGGAGGCGCACCTCGGGCACCGACGCTAGCCGGATGCCGGCCGCGGTCCAAGCCGGAGCGGCGGCTCCGGCCCAACCATCGGCGGCGGCGATCGATCTGGTCCGGACGTACCCCGCCCCGCCGCCGTGCCGCTCATCGCAGCCGGCGCAGCTCGTCCTCGAGCCGGCGCGCCTCCTCGGGCGTCGGGGGCGGGGCGTCGGGCCCCGCGGCCGCCGGCCTCGCGCCGGGACCAGGTCCAGGCCAGCAGCCCGATCCCCACGATGCCCGCGAGCACCGCGAGCCCGGGGACGATCCAGGCGATCAGGTCGAACCCGGACTTGGGCGGCGTGGCGAGCACGCCCTGGCCGAACTCCGCGACCAGCCCGTCGATGATCCGCTGCTTCTCCCAGCCGGCGTCGATGCGCTCGGCGATGTAGCGCTTCATGTCCGCCGCGGCCGGCGAGCTGGAGACGTCCAGCGGCGTGTTGCAGGTCGGGCAGCGCACCTCGCGCGCCACCTCGCTCACCGTGAGCGCCCCCGCGGCGCCCGGCAGGCCCGCCAGGACGCAGCAGGGCGAGGATGAGCGCCGCCCGCCCTCACAGCTGGTCGATCGCGGTCGTGAGCTGGGCCGGGTCGGACAGCTCGCCCACCACCTTGAGGGCGATGCGCCCCTCCGGGTCGATCACGAAGGTCTCCGGGAGCCCCGTGAGCTCGTAGTCGCGGTAGGCCTCGTCGCCGGCCTCGCGCAGCGACGGGTAGGCGATCCCGAACTCGCGCCGCGAACGTGAGGGCCTCCTCGCTGAGGTCCTGGACGTCGAGGCCCAGCACCAGCGCCTCCCCGGAGGCGCGATAGCGCTGGGCGACCTGGTTGAGGATCGGCGCCTCGGCCTCGCAGGGCTCGCACCAGGAGGCCCAGAAGTTGAGCACGACGATCCGGCCGGCCAGGTCGGCGAGCGAGACCTCCGCCCCGGCCGGGCCGATGCCGTCGGCCGCGAGCAGCACGGGCGCGCTGAAGGCGGGCGCCTCGGGGCGCTCGCCCTCCTCGAGGGCGTCCTGGATCGAGGTGCCGACGTCGCGGTTGGCGAGGCCGAGCACGAGCAGCACGATCACGCCGGCGACGATGACGCCGCCCACGATCGCCGCGATGGTGCGCCGGCGATCCCATTCCATGCGGTCAGCGTAGCGACGTGGTCGTGCGCCCGAAATGGTGGCGAAACCTGCTGAGTGTCAGGTCAGATCGGCAGCGCGGGGCGAGTCTCGTCCCCCTCTCCATCGCTGAGCGGGGTGATGCCGGGTGCGAGGCCGGCGCTCTCCGACACCACTTCCCGGACGAGGTCGAGCAGCTCGGCGATGAGCGGACGCTCGTCGCCGGCCCGAGTAACCACCGAGAGCGTGTTGGGTGCGACATCCGTGACGCCGGCGAAGGCGATGCCCGCCACCGGGCAGGCGCGCACGTAGGACGGACACCCCAGGGTGAGCAGGCCCAGGTGAGCGATGCCGGAGAGCTCGTCGGCCATCGTACTGGCCTCGCCGCCGATGCGGGCCGGCTCCCCGCCGCGCAGCTCGCGTCCGAGCCAGTAGTCCCGCATCGAGGAGCCGCTCGGCCCGATCCCGAGGAAGGGCTCGTCGAGGAAGTCGAGCACCGAGCCGCCCTCCTCCCCGGCCGCGGGGTGCGCCACCGGCACGATCACGCCGAGGCGCTCGGTCGCGACCGGGCGGACCGCGAGGCGCTCGTCGTTGAGCGGGGTCCGCATCAGCGCCATGTCGAACCGCCCCTCGAAAAACGCCTCCGGCCGTTCGGGGCACTCCGTCGGGACCAGCCCCAACTCCGGCCGGCGGACGCGCCAGCGCGCGAAGATCGGGCGGTTGAGCTCCGCGAAGCCGTGCCCCTCGATCCCGACCCGGAGCTCGGCCTGGGCCGGGAGCGGGGCCGGGGCGCCGGCGCAGACGGCCGACAGTGCCTCGAGCGCCGCCCGGGCCGGGCCGAGCAGCTCGGCGCCGGCCGCGGTGAGCGCGACGCGGCGCGAGCTGCGCTGGAAGAGCACCACCTCCAGCTTGGCCTCGAGGCGACGGATGGTCTCCGAGAGCGATGACTGCGCGATGCCGAGGCGTCTTGCGGTGCGGCCGAAGTGGGGATCCTCCGCCAGCCGCAGGAAGGCGCACAACTCGTGCGCGGTTGGCGGGGCCCTCGAGCCCTCGGCGACCGCCGCCGCATCGATGCTCATCCGCTCGCGCCTCTCCAAACGCGTCCTGCCCGGTCCGGGGGACAGGACCGGTATCCAAACAGATGGCCCGGCGGCCGTGTCGGGGCTCTTGCGAAACCCGAACAGTTGGCCCGGCGGCCGTCCAACCGATCGACTGGGACGCTTCGATCGGTCAACCCGATCAATCCGCACGCGCCCTGACGGCCGCCGGCTCGTGACGTAGGATCCCTGCCACCCCGGCTGCGGAGGTCCCGGATGCGTGCGAAACGGACCCTGTCGATCGTCGTCGTCGCCGCCACGGTGATCGCCTTGATGGCGTTCGGTGCGACCCTCGGGATTGGAGGGGACAAGAAGCCCAAGAAGCCCGATACCGGCTTCATCCAGGGCAAGGTGACCTCTGGCAAGAACCGTGCCGAGGCCGGGGTCTGGGTGATCGCCGAGACCGGCGACCTGCCGACCCCCTACCGCAAGATCGTCGTCACCGACGGCAAGGGCCGCTTCGTTGTCCCCGAGCTGCCCGAGGCCGACTACCAGGTCTGGGTGCGCGGCTACGGCCTCAACGACTCCGACAAGGTCCCGGCCACGGTCGAGGGCAAGGGGAAGAAGGCCAAGATCGAAATCGAGGCCGACGTCGGAAGCACCCCGCAGGAGCGGGCGGCCCACTACCCGGCCAACTACTGGCTGTCGCTGTTCAAGCCGCCGGCCGACACCGAGTCCCTGCCCGGCGGGCGCAACCAGCACGCCTGGATGGGCGACTTCAAGCTCGGCTGCGAGCTCTGCCACCAGATGGGCTCGGCCAGCGCGCGCGGCATGCGCGGCGACCGGGCGCGCCTCGACGCGGGCCTCAAGAAGGCGGGCTTCATGGACGGGACGGCGATCGGCCTCGGTCGCGACGAGGTGCTGGACGCGCTGGCCGACTGGGGCGGGCGCATCGCCGCCGGCCAGGTCCCCGAGGCGCCGCCGCGGCCCAAGGGCAAGGAGCGCAACCTGGTCGTCACCCAGTGGGAGTGGGGTGACCTCTACACCTACGCCCACGACGAGATCGCCACCGACAAGCGCAACCCGAGGCTCTACCCCAACGGCAAGATCTGGGGCGTCAACCTCGGCAACGACCGCCTGCTGAGCGTCAACCCCGTCACCCACGAGGCCGACGAGCTGAAGGTGCCGACGCTTGACGGCTTCAGCACGCCGTGGGGCCAGCAGCCCTTCGGCTTCCAGTCGCTCGGCGATCCCGCCCCGGGCGGCATGACCGAGCACCTGGGCGCCTACCAGAACCCGGCCAACCCCCACAACCCGATGCTCGACGAGACGGGCAAGGTCTGGATGACCACCCAGATCCGGCCCAACAACCCGCCCCCGGCGTTCTGCACGACCCCGCCCGGGCCCGACGCCGAGCACCGCTCGCCGGCGACGCTGCCCACTGCCGGCCATCGTCAGATCGGCTACTACGACACCGAGACGGACGAGTTCGTGCTCATCAACACCTGCTACGGCACCCACCACCTCCAGTTCGACGAGGAGGGCGTGCTGTGGCTGAGCGGCGACACCCGCGTGCTCGGCTGGTTCGACCCGGCCAAGTTCGACCCGGCGCGGCCCCGTGAGACCGAGGGCGACGCTCAGGGGTGGTCGCTGATGGAGGTTGACAGCGACGGCGACGGCGTCAAGGACACCCCCAGCCCGGGCTTCAACTACGGGATCATTCCCCACCCGAGCGACGGCAGCATCTGGACCGGGCGGCTGAGCGGCGGTGCCGGCTCCATCCTGCGCTACGACCCCGACAGGGACATGCACGAGGTCTACGCGCCGCCGGCGCCTGGCTTCGGCCCGCGCGGGGTCAACGTCGACACCAAGGGCATCATCTGGACCGGCCTGGGCGGCAGCGGCCACCTGGCCAAGTTCGACCGCTCCAAGTGCGCCCGCACCTGGGGCACCGGGGATCAGTGCCCCGAGGGCTGGACCCTCTACCGCGTCCCCGGCCCGACGATCGACACGGGCCCGGGCTCGGAGAACGAGACGAGCGCCGACTTCCTGTACTACCTGTGGGTCGATCAGTTCAACACGTTCGGGATGGGCAAGGACATCGTGATCGTCAACGGCACGGGCTCGGACTCGCTGCTCGCCTTCAACCCGAAGAACGAGAAGTTCACGGTCATCCGGGTCCCGTACCCCAAGAACCTGTTCACGCGAGGCCTGGACGGGCGGATCGACAACCCCAAGGCGGGCTGGAAGGGCCGCGGGCTCTGGTTCGACAACGGCACCGACCCGGTCCTGCACTCCGAGGTCCAGCGGTCGTACGTGGGCAAGGTGCAGCTGCGGCCCAACCCGCTGGCCCGGTAAGGACGCCGAGATGAGCCCACCCCTCCGCCGCGGAGCTGGGGCGGAGGGGTGGCGCTCCGCCGGATCGTCGCTGCGGCCCAGACGGAGTCAGGAATGAGAGGCGGCGCCACCGGCCGAGGCGACGCACGCCTGCTCGGGCCCACGGCGTCACGCGCCGGACCGGCGACTCCATGGGAGGGAGGTCGCGGGCCCACAGGGTCGCTCCCGTCTCGAGATCGACAGCCTGGACGTTCGACTGGGAGGTCCTGCAGGTAAGCGCCCGTCGGCGTCAGCGGCGTGGCCGCGAAGGAGCCGTAGTTCGTGGTTCCGGTGATCTCGCGCTCCCAAGCGACCCCCAGATTGTCGACGTTGTCCGACGTGATCCGAGAGTTGGCCCGGCGATGGTTCGAGAGGTTGCCATTGGGCTGCACCCACTTGGCCGAGGCGGATTGGGTGAGCCTCGGAGGGCTCTTGGATCCCTGCGACTCCTGGCCGGTGCCGAGCACCGCACCCAACGTCAACAAGACGATCACCGCGACGGTGGCGGCGAGCGCGAGTGAGCGCACGGCGAACGTCCGTGTGCGCCTCATGGGGGACCCTCCGGGAAGGGCTCTGCGCTACGGCAGACCCTCGGGCGGCTCATGGCGGCCGGCCTAGGGCCGAAACGCGAATTTGAGGCTTTCGCGTCAAAGATCGTGAACACCCGATCGGTCTCACCAGCCCAAGCCGGCCGGGCCAGTCGATCGGCTGGGACGCCCCGATCGGGTCAACCCGATCAATTCGCGCGAACGCTGACGGCCGCGGGCTCGTGTCGTAGGGTCCCTGCCACCCCGGCTGCACGGAGGTCCCCATGCGTGCGAAACGGCCCCTGTCGATCGTCGTCGCCGCCGCCACCGTGATCGCCTTGATGGCGGTCGGTGCGACCCTTGGGATGGGAGGGGACAAGAAGCCCAAGAAGCCCGATACCGGCTTCATCCAGGGCAAGGTGACCTCGGGCACGAGCCGTGCCGAGGCCGGGGTCTGGGTGATCGCCGAGACCGGCGACCTGCCGACCCCCTACCGCAAGATCGTCGTCACCGACGGCAAGGGCCGCTTCGTGCTGCCCGAGCTGCCCGAGGCCGACTACGAGGTCTGGGTGCGCGGCTACGGGCTGGCCGACTCGGAGAAGGTGCCCGCCACCGTGGAGCGCAAGGGCAGGAAGGGCAGTGGCAAGACCCGCGTCAACATCAAGGCCGAGGTCGCCGCCACCCGGGTGCAGGCGGCGAAGGTCTACCCGGCCAACTACTGGCTGTCGCTCTTCAAGCCGCCTGAGAACACCGAGCAGCTGCCCGGCGGGCGCAACCAGCACCTGTGGATGAGCCAGTTCAAGCTCAGCTGCCAGCTCTGCCACCAGATGGGCTCGCCCAGCGCGCGCGGCATGATGGGCGACCGGGCGAGGCTCGACGCGGGCCTGAAGAAGGCGCGCAGCATGAGCGGCTCGGCGAACGGCTTCGGCCGCGACGCCCTGCTGGACGCGCTGGCCGACTGGGGCGGGCGCATCCGCGACGGCCAGGTCCCCGAGGCCCCGCCGCGGCCCAAGGGCATCGAGCGCAACATCGTGCTCACCCAGTGGAACTGGGGAGACCTCTACACCTACGCTCACGACGAGATCGCCACCGACAAGCGCAACCCCAGGCTCTACCCCAACGGCAAGATCTGGGGCGTCGACCTGGGCAACGACCGCCTGCTGAGCGTCGACCCGGTCACCCACGAGGCCGACGAGCGCAAGGTGCCGACGCTGCCTGGCCACACGGTGCCCTGGTGCGACCAGCCCGGCTTCGCCACCCTCGGCTGCCCCGACCCGGACGGCATGACCGAGCACCTGGGCGCCTACCAGAACCCGGCCAACCCCCACAACCCGATGATGGATGACGAGGGCAAGGTCTGGATGACCACCCAGATCCGGCCCGAGGAGGAGGAGGACCTTCCGGAGTTCTGCAGCAGGCGCGACCCCAACATGGTGGGCCACACTCCCCACCGCCAGCTCGGCTACTTCGACACCAAGACCGAGCACTTCGAGCTGATCGACACCTGCTTCTCCACGCACCACCTCCAGTTCGACGAGGAAGGCGTGCTGTGGATGAGCAACGACGGCACGTTCATCGGATGGTTCGACCCATCCAAGTACGTGGAGGGGCGCCCAGAGACCGCCGACGCCGCCCAGGGCTGGTCGCGCCGGATGGTCGACACCGACGGCGACGGCCAGGCCGACACGCCGGCCACCGGCTCCTACGGGGTGATCCCGAACCTCGTGGACGGCAGCGTCTGGTCGGCCTCGCCCGGCGGCGGGGTCCAGGGCAACACCGGGCGCGGCAACATCCAGCGCTACGACCCGGAGACCGACACCCACGAGGCCTACCACCCGCCTCACCCGGGGATGGGACCGCGCGGGATCGACGCCGACACCAAGGGCATCATCTGGGCCGGCCTGGGCGGCAGCGGCCACCTGGCCAAGTTCGACCGCTCCAAGTGCGCCCGCACCTGGGGCAACGGGGACCAGTGCCCCGAGGGCTGGACGCTCTACAAGAGCCCCGGTCCCACGATCGACACCGGCCCGGGCCCCGAGAACGAGACCAACGCCGACTTCCACTACTACATCTGGGTGGACCAGTTCAACACGCTGGGGATGGGCAAGGACACGGTGATCCTTAACGGCACGGGCTCCGACTCGCTGCTGGCCTTCAACCAGAAGACCGAGAAGTTCACCGTCATCCGCACCCCCTACCCGCTGAACGTGTTCACGCGCGGCCTCGACGGGCGCATCGACAACCCGCGGGCCGGCTGGAAGGGCCGCGGCCTCTGGTTCGACAACGGCACCGACCCGGTGCTGCACTCCGAGGTCCAGCAGTCGTTCGTGAGCAAGGTGCAGCTGCGGCCCAACCCGCGGGCGCGGTAGGGAAGCCGACGTGAGCCCACCCCTCCGCCGACCATGCGGCGAAGGGGTGGCGCTCCGCCGGATCGTCATGCGACCCCAACGGAGTCCCGGATGAGGAACGGCGCTCACGGCCCAGGCGACGGGGCGAGCGTGCTCGTGCTCGGGCTCTCGCACAAGACCTCGCCGGTGGCCCAGCGCGAGAAGGCCGCCCTGTCGGAGGCCGAGACGCGGGCCCTCCTGCGCGACCTGACGGCCGACGAGGCGGTCGCCGAGGCCGTCGCCCTCTCCACCTGCAACCGCACCGAGATCTACGTCTGCTCGCCCGAGCCCGCCCAGGCCGAGGGCATCGTGGCCGGCACGCTGGTCGCGCGCACCGCGATCGCCCCCGGCGAGCTCGCCTGCGCCCGCTACCTGCTCCGCGACGAGCGCGCCGCCGCCCAGCTCTTCCGCGTGGCGTCGAGCCTCGACTCCATGGTCCTGGGCGAGAGCGAGATCCAGGGCCAGGTGCGCGCCGCCTGGGAGATCGCCGCCCAGGAGGGCGCCTCGGGGCCGATCCTCAACGAGCTCTTCCGCCAGGCCCTCCAGGTCGGCAAGCAGGTGCGCTCGGCGACGCGGATCGGCGCGCGCGCGGCGTCCGTCCCGGCGGTCGCGGTCGATCTCGCGGAGCAGCTGCTCGGCGATCTCGTCGCGCGGCGCGTGCTCGTCGTCGGGGCGGGGCGGGTGGCCGAGTCGGCGGCGCTCGCACTCGTGCGCCACGGCGTCCCCGAGGTGACCGTGGCGAACCGCACCGTGGACGGCGCGCGAGCCCTGGCCGAACGGGTCGGGGGGCGGGGCGTGGGGTTCGAGCGACTCGCCCGCGAGCTCGCGGGGGCGGACATCGTCATCTCGTCCACGGACGCGCCCGGCGTCGTCCTGGGGCCCGCCCAGATCGCCTCCGCCATGGCCGGCCGGGCCGACCGCCCGATGCTGATCGTCGACATCGCTGTTCCCCGCGACGTCCACGGTGCGGTCGCCCGCGTCGCCGGCGTCGCGCTGTTCGACATCGATGACCTCGTGCGCGTCGCCGAGGCGAACCTGAACGGGCGCCGCGTCGAGGCCCGGCGCGCCGAGCGCTACGTCCACGAGGCCGCCGGAACCTTCGCCGGTTGGCGGCGCGCCCGCCGGGCGGATCCGGCCATCAGCGCCCTGCGCGCGCGGGCCGAGGAGATCCGCCGCGGCGAGCTCGATCGGGCGGCCGAGCGCTGGGAGGGCCTCACCGAGGCGGACCGCGAGCGGCTCGACGCCCTCACCCGGCGCATCGTGAACAAGCTCCTGCACGAGCCCACCGTGCGGCTCCGGGAGGCGGCCGAGGTGCCCGCCGCGGATGCCCGCCTGGCCTGATGCGCCATCGCCTGCGCTTCATCGTCGCGGTCGGCCTCGCCGTGGTGCTCGGGGGGTGGCTGGCCTGGACCAGCATTGGCGGCTCGCTTGAGACCTACGCCGGCCCCGGGGAGCTGGCGGCCAGCGCCGACAAGACCTACCGCCTCAACGGCACGGTGGGCCCGGGCGCCCCGGCCGAGCCGGCCGCCGCCGCCCAGAGCGCGGCGGGGCTGCGCTTTGTGGTCGTCAACAAGGAGGACCCGGCCCAGCGGATGCCGGTGCTCTACCGGGGCTCGGTGCCCGACCAGTTCAAGGCCGGGCGCGAGGTGGTGGTCACCGGCAGCGTGGAGGAGGGCACCTTCGTCGCCCGCAACGACTCGCTCATCACCCTCTGCCCCTCCAAGTTCACCGACCGCCCCGAGGACTCCGCCACCTGAAGGGGGCGAGCCTCAATCGCGATCGTCTCCCGTGGCGCCCCGCCGCTTCTTCGACGCCACGAGGTTGGCCAGGAACCGAGCTGAGCTGGAGGCGGACTCGACCTCGCCCAGGCTGAGGTCGGCGGACTGGGGCGAGGGCGGGGTCACCCCCTTCTCGGCGGCCCACGCCGCCGCGTCCTGCTCGTGGCGGGCGCTGCGGAGCTCGGTGCGCTGGAGGTAGTAGTGGGAGACCATGTGCAGGACCTCCCCCGCGCCCCAGTCGAAGCGCACGCAGATCGCCGCCTCGCCGTAGCGGGCGGCCATCTCGGAGGAGGTGATCAACACCTCCACCCGGTCCGGGTCGAGCACCCGGATGGGATAGCTCGAGCCCTCGAGCCACCACTGGGGATCGTCGCCCGACTCGAGCACGCCCGCCAGGAGCGGGTTCTCGGTGGTGAGCAGCTCGATCCGGACGACGTCGTCGCGCGTCGGGCGCTCGTTGTAGGCCACCAGGCCGGGGAAGGCGGGCTCGATGACGTGGCGCAGGGCCCAGTCGGTGCTCAGCAGGCTGCCCCCGCCGCGCACGAAGGCCTCGATGCGCGGCACCGCGCGCTCGGGCACGTGCCCGGGGCAATTGAGCACGAGCAGCTGCTCGGGCCGGAGCTCCAGACGCGGCAGGTCGGCGGGGTCCGCCACGACGAACGGCAGCTCGAGGGCTCCCAGCACCTGCTCGACCCGGTCGTACTCTCCGCGGACCGCCACGATGTCGCTCTGCCTGACCGTCGCCAGGGCCGCGGCGTCGGCCGGGCGCTCACGGCTCATTCGCTCCTTGGCCCACCGCGCCCCCGTCTCGTAGGAGCGCGACTGCCGGTCCTGGTCCTCGCTGCTGCTCTGGGTCATGCCCACCTACCCGGTTCCGGGATTCGCCCGGACGTCTTCTCTGCTCACAGCATAGCATCTCTGCTAAACTGGCCGAGCGATGGCTAAGCGAAGCCCGTGGTTCCACGATCCCGATCTCGTCCGGCGGCGGGCCAGGAGCCTCGGCCGGGCGATCCAGGAACGACGTGCCGAGCTCGGCATCGGCCGGCCGGAGCTGGCTCGGCGCGCCCGGCTCTCCTACCCGTACGTCGCGGAGCTCGAGACCGGCAAGAAGCAGGGGAGCCCGACGGCGCTCCACGCCCTCGCCTCCGCGCTGGACCTCGACCCCCACGAGCTGCTCGCCCGCGCCGAGGGCGGCCCGGACGCGAGCCAGGAGGCGGCGTCCTTGAACGAGCTCGCCCGGGAGGTGCTCGCCGCGCTCGAGGGGCGCCCGCCCGCGGACGCCGAGGCCGTCCTGCTCATGGCGCTGGGCGAGGTCCGCTCCCGCTCCGCCGCTCCGGTCCGGAATCAGGGGTCACGCTGAGGCGCTCCCACCGCGCTGGGGCGAGGCGGGCACCCCGAGCGTGTCGTCGAGCCAGTCCAGCGCCCGCCGGTGGAACAGCGACCGGTTCCGGAACTCGCAGTGCTCGCCCGCGCCCTCGGCGGCGGTGAAGCGGATCAGCCGCCTAGGGCAGCGCAGCGAGTCGAAGAGCGCCTGGGCGCCGGCGGCGAGGGGATCGTTCTCGGCCGCGGTCAGCAGCGTCGGGCAGCGGATCGACTCCGCGCGGCCCTCCAGGGTGTAGTGCTCCATCGAGGCGATGAAGTCGCCGAGGTTGTTGACGCCCAGCACCCAGAAGCCGCGCTGGATGATCTGCCAGCGCAGCATGCGGTTGGCCTCGATCATGCTCTGCGCATGCGCCAGCCCCTCCGCCGTGGGAGGGCCGCCACCCGGCATCAGCCTCGCGAGGAAGGCGGCCATGCTGGTGGCCGGCCCCGGCTGTCCCGGGTCGGCGATGAGCGCCGCCAGCCGCGGCTCGCCCGACGCGCCGCGCGGGGCGAGGTAGCCGCCCAGGCTCCAGCCGTGCAGCGCGATCCTGTCGGGGTCGACGAGCGGCAGCGTGAGGGCGAAGTTGACGACCGCCCTGATGACGGTCTCCCAGTCGGCCCGCATGGGCACGCCCTGCACGTAGAGCATCTCCCCCTGGCCGGGCCCGTCGAACATCAGCACGTGGTATCCGCGGCGCAGGGCGGCGACGCCCGACGCGAAGTACATGTCGGTGATGGTGGCGTCGTAGCCGTTGGTCAGGATCACCAGCGGTCGCACCTGGTCGCCGTGGTCGAACGCCGGGACGAAGTAGGCCGCCATCGCCGCGCCCTCGAGGGGGATGCGCACCGGCGCGACCGCGGGCTCGCCCAGGCCGAGCCCCCTGTCGAAGGCCGCGACCTGCTTGCCGAACGCCGCCAGGAGCCGCGGGTCCACCGGCTTGCCGTAGAGGGGGTGGTACGAGGAGGCGTAGAACACGCTGGCCCGCAGGAACAGGTCGCGGGCGCTGCCCCGATGACCCCCGGCGAGCGTCTCCTCCGCCTCGGCGACCATGCGGTCGCCCGCCGCCACGAAGGCGTCGTGGAAGGCGCCGTCGTCGCCGTCGCCCACGGCCTGCGCCACTGCGACCACCTCGCCGACGTCGGCGCCGCCGTACGGGACGTAGGCCAGCGGCCAGGTGCCGAACTCGTCGTGGAGGTCGTCCTGGAAGATCAGGCCCATCCGGCCTCTCCCTCGCCTACGTGGCGGGGATGCCCGGAGGTCCCAGGATCTCGATGCCGTGCTCGGCGGCGAGAGCGCCGAGCAGGGCCGGGTCGGGGGGCTGGGGCGGCGGCGGCAGCTCGAGCGCTCTGGCGGGCTCGGCCGCCGCGCGGATGAAGCCCTCGAAGCCTGCCGGCTCGGCGACCAAGAGCCACCGGGCGCGCTCGGACGAGACCTCGTAGGTGTGCGGAACGTCGCGTGGGCCGAAGACGAAGGCGCCCGGGGGTGCGGCGATGACCTGGCCGCCGACCCAGAAGGTCAGCTCGCCCTCGATGACGTAGAACCACTCGTCCTCCCGGCGGTGGACGTGCAGCGGCGAGCCCGCCCCGCGGGGCGCCAGGTGGTCGATGACCGCGACCCGGCCCCCGGTCGTCTCGCTCGAGGCCTTGATGGTGACCAGGGTGCCCAGGAACCAGAGGGCCTCGCCCTCGTCGGGTCCCATGGCGATCGGGTCCACTGCGCTGGTCACCGCCGAGCCTCGGTGTCGTTTCGCATAACCAGCTGTCTCGCGATTGCCCGCTCGTCGCGGCGGCCGACCGCGCTGACGCGAACGGGTGCGGCTTCGACGAGCGCGGTGACGAGCATGGCCGCGTCCGCTCGTGTGATGCCGGCGGCCGTGAGTGAGCGCCACGTGGAGAAGGCGAGGGCGTGGCGCAACGCTCCGACGAGGAGGTGTCGTCTTCGGCCGCGGACCGGACGGCCGACGGCGAGGACCTCGGCGGCCTCGTCGAGGTAGGCGCGCAGCGGGGCCACGCCGTCGCGGGCGAAGTTGACGAGCTCGGCGTCGCGGAGGACGTTGCTGAACATCGGCTCGGTGCGCTCGTAGTAGGCGTAGAGCTCGTCGAGGGCCCGCTCGAGTCGCTGGTGGGGGTCGCGAATCGCACGCCATGAGCCGAGATCCGGCCAGGGGTTGGCCGTGAAGTAATGGGTCGAGCACGCCACGAACAGGTCGGCCTCGGTGGGGAAGTGGCGGTAGAGCGTGCGGCGCTCCACACCCGCGCGCTCGGCGACCGCGCTCAGGGTGGTGCGGGCCGGCCCGACGGTTCCGTGGAGCTCGATGGCCGCCTCGGTGATCCGCAGGTGCGTCTCAGCCATCTGCTCGGCGCGCTTCTTCAGCTCGTACTTCCGCTTGGGCGGGATTTCACGACTCATAGGAGTGTCACCAATATTGACAGATCTCCTCGCGGAGGGATAGGGTGGCTTCCGCGACTCACCACTGTGTATCCAAATGTGCACAGAACCCTCGTCGAAAGGAGCACGTCATGTCCGCTGCCACCCCTGAGCAGGTGCTGGATGCGATCGTCGACGGAATCAACACCGGGAACCTCGACGCCCTCATGCCGCTCTACGAGAGCGAGGCGGCGTTCGCGACTCAGCCCGGGAGCCTCGCTCACGGCGCGCACGGCATCCGCGATGCGCTGGCCGGCTTCATCTCCTTGAAGGGCGAGCTCGACCTCGAGGTGACGCGAGTCCTCGAGGTGGACGACCTGGCCCTCGTGACCGGCATCTGGTCGTTCAACGGCACGGGGCCGGACGGGGAACCGGTGCGGCTGACGGCGAGCAACGCGGATGTCCTGCGTCGCCAGACGGACGGCACCTGGCGCTTCGTGATCGACAACCCCTGGGGAACCGACTGAACCGGGAAGTCTCGCCATGTCAGCTCATCAAACGAGATTGATGTATTGTGCGGCGGGTGTCCGGCACGGCGGGACATGGCGAGAGCTCGCCGCCGCGGTTTCTGCGGCTGGCGGGGCATCCGTTGCGTTGGCGGCTGTTGGGCGAGTTGGCGCGCAGCGATCGGCGCGTGGGCGAGCTGTGCGCGCTGGCCGGCCGGCGCCAGAGCCTGGTCTCCTACCACCTGCGCCAGCTGCGCGACGGTGGTCTCGTCTCGATGCGTCGCAGCGCCGCCGACGGTCGCGACACCTACTACATCCTCGATCTGGCGCGCTGCGGCGAGATGCTGTCGCGCGCCGGCGTCTTGCTGCATCCGAGCCTGACGCCGTCCCCGCGCCCACGCGCCGTGCCCGAGCCCGGTGCCACACCGGCGCGGGTGCTCTTCTTGTGTACCGGCAACAGCGCGCGCTCTCAGATCGCCGAGGCGCTCGCCGAGCGGCTGTCCGGCGGCGCGGTGAGCGCGGCAAGCGCGGGCAGCCATCCCAAGCCGCTGCATCCCAACGCGGTGCGGGTGATGCGCGAGCGCGGCATCGATCTCGCCGGGCGTCGTTCCAAGCACCTGGGCGAGCTCGCCGCCCAGCGCTTCGATCATGTGATCAGCCTGTGCGATCGCGTGCGCGAGGTGTGCCCCGAGTTCCCCGGCGAACCCGGGCTGACCCATTGGAGTATCCCCGACCCCGCGCGCGAGCCCGGAAGCGATGAGGAGACGCTCCCCGCGTTCGAGCGTACCGCGACCGAGCTTTGCACCCGCGTCGGCTTTCTCATCGAGGCGATCGAACAGACTGCCACCACCGGTCGGGAGGTGACCCAACGTGCCTGACGAGCTCGTGAACGTCCGCTACATGGTTGACGACGTCGAGGACGCCGTCGCCTTCTACACGGAGCACTTCGGCTTTACGGTGCGCTCCAGCGCCCCGCCCGCGTTCGCTGACGTCGTGCGCGGCAACCTGCGGCTGCTGCTCAGCGGTCCGGCGAGCTCGGCCGGGAGGCCGATGCCCGACGGCCGCAGGCCGGCGGCGGGAGGCTGGAACCGCATCCACTTCATCGTCGAGGACATCGCGGCCGACGTCGAGCGGCTGCGGGCGGCGGGCCTGACGTTCCGCAACGACATCGTCAGCGGGCCGGGCGGCCAGCAGATCCTGCTCGAGGATCCCTCCGGCAACCCGATCGAGCTCTTCCAGCCGGCGCGCGCATAGCGCCCGGTGTCCGGACCGACGAGCTTGCCCCGGGCGTTCTCGAGATGGGCAGTGCTGGGATTGAACCAGCGACCTCCCGCGTGTGAGGCGGGCGCTCTCCCGCTGAGCTAACTGCCCGGGGCGGCCAGGATACCACCGGGTCCCGGCCGCTCCCGAGGGGGTCCCGGGCTCACCCGGGGATGAGGCCCTCCTCGCCCTCGGCCCCCATCTCGGCGAGGTCGGCCAGCGTCGAGTCGGCGGGCGGGATGACCACGTCTGAGGCGACGAACTCCTGGTCGGGCACGGGGTCGCCGGCCTGGACCACGGCGTCGATCAGGTCGCTGAGGGCGCGCCTCAGGGCCTGGTCGTCGCCGGATGAGATCGCCTGCTCGACGGCGTCGTCGGCGCCCTCGACCGCCGGCAGGTCGTCGGCCTCGAGGCGAAACTGGCCGAGGCCGAGGATGCGCACGATCACGACCCACCCCCCGTGCCGATCTGGCCGGCCGGCGCGGAGCCCGCGCCGAGCTGCGTCTTCAGCGCCTCGAGCTCGGCGTCGACCGCGCCCTTGGACGAGATCTCGGCCAGCTCGCGGTCGAGGGCGTCGCCGCCGCCGACCGACAGGTCCTCGAGCGCGCCCGACTCGAGCAGCTCGTCGATGGCGCCGGCGCGCGCCTGCATCGTCTGGACCTTGTTCTCGGCGCGCTCCATGGCGAAGCCGACGTCGGCCATGTCCTCGGAGATGCCGCTGAGCGACTCGCCGATCTTGGTCTGGGCCTCGGCGGCCGTGTACTGCGCCTTGATCGTCTCCTTCTGGACGCGGAAGGCCTCGATCTTGGTGGACAGCTTCTGCTCGGCCATGACGAGCTTGTCCTGCTCGACCTGCAGCTGGTCTCGCTGAGCCTGGATGCTCGTGATCTGCCCCTCGGCGGCCGCCTTGCGCTCGAGCGCCGCCCGGGCCAGGTCCTCGCGGCCCGCGCCCAGGGCCTTCTTGGCCTGCGCCTCGAGGTGCTCGGCGCTCGTGTTCAGCTTCTCGAGCTGCAGGTCGAGGCGCTTCTTGCTCGTCGCCACGTCGGCCACCCCGCGCCGGACCTGCTTCAGCATCTCGGTCTGCTTCTCGAAGCCGAGGTCGAGCATCTCGCGCGGGTCCTCTGCGGCGTCGAGCGCCTTGTTCGCCTTGGCCTGGAAGATCGCCTTCAGGCGACTGAAGAAGCTCATTCGTCACCCCTTCCCGTGAGTGGGCCGCGGCCTCCGAGCTATCCTTTCACTTGTGAGCCCCCGAGGCCGCATGGCGGTCGTGATCCTCGCCCTCGTCGCCGCGCTCGCGCTGGCGGGCGCCGCGCTGGGGCAGGTCGATCCCTCCGCGCTGCAGCAGACGGACGTCGCCATCGAGAGCGGGGCCTCGGTCAGCGACGAGGACCGCGAGGACCTCGAGACCTCCGCCTCCGAGCTCAGCCGGGCGGGCACGCCGACCAAGTACGTCGTCCTCGACACCCGGCCGTCCGACCCGGCCGCCTACGCACGCTCGGTCCGGCAGGCCGTCGGCGCCGAGTGGACGGTGATGGTCCTGTCGCCGGGCAACCTGCGCATCGACTCCCCGCTTCCGACCTCGGCCGAGCAGGCCGCCTTCGAGGAGGAGCGGGACACGTTGCAGGACGACCCGATCGAGGGCACCATCGCCGTCGCCGAGCGGCTCTCCGAGGCGGCCGGCAGCCCGGTGGCCGACGGCTCGTCCGACGGCGACGGCGACGGCAGCAGCAACGGCCTGGTGGGCCTCGCCATCATCGGCGGCCTCGTCATCGTCGGGGGCGGCGGGGCGCTGCTGCTCAGCCGGCGCGCCCAGAAGCGCCGAGTCGAGCACGCGGCCGCGGCCGACCGCGCCGAGCTCGACCCGATGGTTGACGGACTCGCAGCGCAGATCGCCGACCTCGACCAGGACATGGAGATGGGCGGCGAGCGGGCCGCCGCGGCCAAGGAGGACTACGAGACGGCGACGCTCGCCTACGGCGAGGCCCGGGAGATCCTCGCCCTGCCGAACCCGACCCCGGCGCAGGTCGACCAGGCCGGCGACCTCCTGGAGAAGGGCCTGCGCGCCGCCCGGCGCGCGCGGGCGCGCCTCGACGGGCGGCCCGTCGAGGAGGCCGAGGACGAGCCGCTGCTCGAGGGCCTCTGCACCTTCAACCCCCAGCACGGCAAGGCCGTGACCAGCGTCAGCGTCGCCGGGCCCGACGGCCAACAGGCGGAGATCCCGACCTGCCAGGAGTGCGCCGACCGCATGAACGAGGGGCGTCAGCCCGACTACCGCGAGGTCGAGACGGCCCAGGGCCGGGTGCCCTACTGGCAGACGCCGCGCATGGGACGGGGCGGCGTCGGCGGCCCGCTCATCGGAGGGGCGCTGCTGGGGATCCTCCTCGGCGGGATGTTGGGCGGCGGGCCGGCGCACGGCTCCCCCGGTGGTGACTGGGGCGGCGGCGGGGGCGACGACTTCGGCGGCGGCGGCGACTGGGGCGGCGGCGGAGGCTTCGGCGGGGGCGGCGACTTCGGGGGCGGCGGGGACTTCTGACCGCGCGCCCCCCCGGCCTCAGCGGAGAGGGAGGGATTTGAACCCTCGAGGCGAGAGATCCCGCCTACGCGATTTCCAGTCGCGCTCCTTCGGCCGCTCGGACACCTCTCCCCGGCGGCGATCCTAGCGGACGGCCCCCCGTGGACCCTTTGGTAGCCTCGTCCGCGGAGGGGTGGCAGAGCGGTCGAATGCGGCGGTCTCGAAAACCGTTTCGGGCCTCTGGGTCCGACGAGGGTTCAAATCCCTCCCCCTCCGCCACTTTCGGCCTGCAGCGCGGGATCTCGGCCTGTCCGGGCCGGCCGCTGGCCGTCCCGCCAGGTCCCGCCAACCCCCGCCGGGCCGGCGTCCGGCTGGCGCATTCGCTGGCGCCTGGCCGATAGGAGGCGCGGTCAAGAAGGCCCCGGCGGCGCGGTGAACGCCCCGAGGCCCGGCCCCGGCCCCCGAGGAGGACCAGGACATGGCCAAGCGTACCCGCATCGGCGCGACCGGCATCCGCGCGCGCCACCGCCAGGGCTGCCGCGCCCCCGAGGGCGGGCGCTGCTCCTGCCGGCCGGGGCCGTCCTACGAGGCGTGGGCCTACGACCCGCGGGCGGGCGGGAAGAAGCCCGGCGCCCGAGCCCGAGCCCAGGCGGCCCGGCCCGGCCGACGCCCGGCGCGGGCGCCGAGTCACCGCCGCCGCCGCCGCCCTCGTTCGGCGCCCAGCTCAACGCGGCCCTGCGCGAGGGGCGCATGCGGCGGAACGTCGTCCGGTGAGCCCGGCGATTTCTGCGAGGGTCAACACGCGGCCCCCGCCGATGGGAGGACTTCTACCTTGCCGCCGGGCGCTTCACGAGGACGGGCCTGCTCATGGCCGTGACAGTCACCCGTCCTCGTGTCGCCCTCACGCGACAGCGAAGCCGCTTCCCGGCGTCTGCGGCCACGAGGTAGCGGGCGCGGCCGGAGGACACGGTGGACCAAGTTCCGTTCTTCCTCGCCCGCTGCCACGAGACCGCGAAGCGCGACGGTTGACCACGCCACCCTCCGGTGATGGTTCATCGCCACCGCTCGGCAGGGCCGGGGGCGACACCATCTCCCTCTCCACGCTGCCGGGTGCGCGGCCCGCTTGGCGCGAGAGCTAAAGCGCGGCGCCCGCCGTCCGATGCTCTCATGGTCGCCCCGGTCCCAGGGGCGCGACGAGAGACGACCATGAGCACGACCACCGACCTGACCACCGACGAACCGTGACGGAGACAAAGGCGGTCACCGTCACCGCTCGAAGCACCACAGCGTCCTCGATGATCGTCCAGGGGTCGCAGCCGGCCTCTGGCGACGAGATCGTCACGCGGAATGAGCTCGTCGCTTGCTTCCAGAAGGGGGTTGGCAGGAAAGGTGGGTCGAAAACGAGGAGAACAAGTGAGACACGCACACGCTCATCGAATTGATGACCACATCGCTCGGATGCAGCTCATCACCGAGCGGGAGCGCCAGCAGGACGGCACCTAAGAACTCGGTCACGTCAGCAGACAAGAAGGTAGATACAATGCGCAGACGACTCAAGACCATCCTCCCGATCGTGGGAGCAACACTCGCCCTCGGAGCAGTGCCAGGGGTTGCCAGTGCAGCCAGCTGGCAGTTCCATCAGACCGACGGGGACGCTCTCTACGACGCTGCCTCGATGGATGCGGACGCTAACGGCTGCATCGAGGACATCTACTTCGACATGGATAACGATGGCGGTTGGGACTCCCGCCTGTACAACAAGTGGGGAAGTGACTGCTTCGTCGAAGTCCTAACGTTCGACATGAACGAGAACAACCGACCTGAGTGGCGCATGGTCAACACCGACCAGAAGGTTGGCTTCGAGCGGCTGTCTGCCGACCCGGACCAGAACGGCCGCTGGAACTGGACTCGGATCATCCCTGGGTCGTCCCTGGACTACGCGACTCGCATCAACAGGTACAACGTGACTCGCAACCAGATGTACCTGTTCCGCCAGAGGACTGGCCAGTCACTGATCTACCCCAGCATCCCAAGCCCCTACTAGCTGGTAGGGGATCTGCTTCATGCGTTTGGGCTCGTAGTTGCGCCGACATCTCGCGGACCGGATGGTCGCCGCTGAGGGGGGGCCGCCCCCTGCCGCCGCTGCAGGTCGAGGATGCGCCGCGGCGTGGCCGACGGCTACGTCGCCGACGCGTGCCGGCGCTGCGAGGCCTGGTGGTCAGCCCTGGAGCTGCCCCACCCCGGCGAGCGTCGGGGCGCGGCGAGGCGCGAGAGCTGACGGCGTCGCGTCCCCTCCGACGGTCCCCCGCCATCCCTGCTGAGCCTTCAAGTCCGGCAGGCCGGCGCCGATAACTCAGATCATGCGGCTCCACGAACACGGCTCGCGCGCCCTCGCCGGCGACCTGCGGGGCGGAGGTGGTGCGATGAGGCGTTTCGTTGCAACGGCGCTGGTCGGCACGGCACTGCTCGTTGGCGGCCCGCTCAGCAACACCGCCGGTGCTGCTCCCGTACCACCTGCGGTCTGCCACATGTCGTTCCAGCAGTACTTCAAGTGGCTCACGGGCAAGCCGATGAGTAACAGCTCGTCGCGCTATCTGCTGAAGTGGGCGCGGCTGTGGTACCCCAAGGACAGAGCGAGAGCCTGCCGGAGGGGAGCCGTGATCATCGTGGTGGTGCCGCGATGAGCTTCCCCGAGCAGGCCTGCGACCACTGCGGCTCGTTCGCGGTCTTCAGCGGGTGGCTCGACCAGGACGGCAACGCCTGCGACAGCACGGAATACCGTGCCCGCGCCGCCACGTTCTGCCTCGACTGCGGCGAGGAGCAGTGACGCTGCACGGTCTGCTGAGGCGCGCCGCTGCGCGTTCCTAGGAGCTGATCGGCACCGGCGAGGCCGCTGCCCGGCTGAGCTTGAGCCGGTCCGGGGTCCACCGCCTGATCCGCCGCGGCGAGTTGCGACCGGGCTCTCCTGGCCCAGCGCCCTGCTGCCCGACTTTCGTCCCCCGAGGCTAGCTGCGAACGCCTCGCCAGGAGTAGGTGCAGGCCCGTCCGTACCCCTCGGCGCGGGCGCTCAGGCGGCGCACGGTGGCCTCCGCCTGCTCACGCGTATCGACCCGCTCAACGATTCTGCGCACGCTGTGCCCGGAGAACCCGATGAGCTCGTACTCGCAGACCTCGTAGCACTCCATCCACTGCGGCGGTCGAGGGGGGGCGGACTTGATGCCCGCGGAGGTGAGGGCCTGGCGCCAGGTGTCGTCGTAGGTCGTGCTCATGGTTGACCCATCGGCAAGTGGTCGGCGGGAGTTGACCTTACGGTAGGGCGGGTGGCTTGTCCCGTCTCCCAGGAGGGCGCCTCGCCGCTCGACGTGCTGGCCGACGACGCCTGACCGGCGAGGGGCGCGCCCCGGCCGTTCGACCTGCGAGGCGCGCCCGCGTCGAGGCTACCGGCCGGCCGCGCCGGCCAGGGTTCGCGGGGCGCGGAGGGGGCCGGCCTCGGCGGGTCGAGCGCCGCCAGCGCCTGCACCGACCGGGCGCTCCCCGCCGTTTTCGGTGTACCGGAGCGCGTCGAGCCGCCGGAGCCGCCGCCCCGCTAGACCGGGATCAGTCCCACTGCCGCTTCTCGTACATGCCGTCCCGCCGGACGTGAACGACGTAGCTGGGCCGGTAGTCGTAGGCAGGCCGGAGCGCATAGCACCAGACGTTGGACCTGACGACGGGCGCCTCCGGGTACGGGGTCGCCACCCGGTTTGGGGCAGTGTCGAGGACGCAGGTGAAGCTGAACGGCGCCTTTCCGCCCCCGCGCAGGTTGATGTCGAAGCGCATCGAGTTGGCGAGTTTCTTCAGCCACGCCTCGTCACGGAACGGCCCCTCGGGCTTCATCCAGCCGACGCCCCAGTCCCTGAAGCGGTCGTGCTGGGCGGGGCCGGTGACCGCCTTCAGGTAGGGCTTGGCCGCGGCTGGCATCGGGTTGCAGGCGCAGGCATCAGCGGCGCCCACCCCGAGCCATGCGGCCCCGGCCAGGACGGCCGCGCCGACCGCCAGACCGGTCGTACGGCGAAGCTTCACGGTGGATCGTCTCCAGGTTGCGTTGCGGTGTCTCAGGATCGTTTCCAAGGGGGGGCGCCGAAGCAGATTGAACCTCGGGACAGGCTCGACCCGTCCTAGGTATCGGCGGCTGCGGCGGCTTCCTTAAGCTCGTCGCGGCGGGTCCTAGGCTCATCCAGACCTCCAGGCGGGGCCGTCTGCTGCCAGGGCGCCCAATCGCTTGGCGAGTCCCGCCAGCCGACCCCTGGACGCCGCTCACCAGCCGCGGCGGCGGAGCTCGCCGAGCGCGCGGCCAGGGACCCGAGGGCGCCGGAGGGGACGCGCCGGCCGCACCGCTGGCGCGTGCGCTGGCGCATCGCTGCCCCGCGAGGGGCCGAGAGCCCTGCCACCAGGCGGGTTCTCGAGCTTAGCCACCGCGGTCTCGAAAACCGTTTCGGGCCTCTGGGTCCGACGAGGGTTCAAATCCCTCCCCCTCCGCTCATGCCCAGATCGCCGGCGCCTCTCCGGTGTCCCAGCCTAACCGGACGGGTGGCGGCCCTCTCCGTCCGGGTGTGGTCGCGCCGCGCCGCGGCCTGCCATCGTGCGCTCGTCGGCGAAGTTCCGAGGAGGTCCCATGAACCGGGAGAGTGAGGTGGCGAGGTGGCTTCGCCGCTTCGCGAACTGCGTCCGCCGCGTTGACTACGAGGCCGGGGCGGGCCTCTTCTCGCCCGCGGTCCTCGGGTTCGGTACGCACGCCGGCCGCGTCAATGGTCGCGACGCTCTGGTCGCGCGACAGTGGAGCCACATCTGGCCCAACACCGCGGACATGGCCTTCGAGGTCGAGCAGCAGGTGCTTCATTTCGCCTCCGACGATCGCCTCGTCTGCGTCGCGGTGCCCTTCACCTCGACCGGCTTCGACCCCTGGGGCAGGCCGTTTCACCGCCCGGGGCGCGCCACCCTGGTGCTCGAGCGCGACGAGGGGGGCCCATGGCTCTGCCGGCATAGCCATTTCTCGCTGCTGCCGGGCACGCCGGAGTTCACCCGCCGGCCGCCGGCCTACAGCGAGACTCCTGGGGGAAGGGGATCCGGGGATGCGAGCCGGGGCGACTCGAGGGAGGCGCTCGCGAACACGACGTAGTCGGCGGCCAGGAACCCCGTCGGCCGGTGGTTCCCGCTCAGGCCGATGCCGCCGAACGGCCCGAGCGGTGAGGCGCCGGGCAGGGGCAGGTTCCAGTTGACGATCCCGGCGGGCACCGCCTCGTAGAACGCCTCGTAGATCGCTCGGCTGCGCGTGACGATGCCGGCGGCGAGCCCGAACCGGGTCTCGGCCGCGAGCGCGAGCGCCTCGTCCAGCGAGCCGGCCCGCCAGACCTTGAGGAGCGGCCCGAACACCTCCTCGTCCCCAACGCCGTCGACGCCGGTCACGTCGATGATACCGGGGGTGACCAGCGCCCGGCCGCCCGAGGGGGGTCGGGTGCAGCGCAGGATCGGGCGTGCGCCGAGGGCGAGCAGGCGTTCCTGCTCGGCCATGATCGCGTCCGCCACCGCCGGTGCGATGACGGGCCCACAGAATGGCTGGGCCTCCCCTCGGGGGTCGCCCACGACGAGCGCCGCGGCGGCCGCGCACAGCGCCGGCAGCAGGTCTGAGTCGGCCTCGGGGAGGATCAGCCGCCGGGCCGCCGAGCAGCGCTGCCCGGCGCTGACGAACGCGGACTGGAGCGTCGCGAGGACCGCCGCCCGGGAATCGTCGTAGTCCCAGACGACGAAGGGGCTGTTGCCGCCCATCTCGAGGGCGAGGATCGGCTCGCGGGCACGCGCCTGGGCCGTGGCCCGGATGGCGAGACCCGCCCGCGTGCCGCCCGTGAAGAAGACCCCGCGGACGCCCTCGTGGGCCACCAGGGCCTGGCCGACGTCGGGACCGCCGTGGACGAGGTTGACCACCCCGTCGGGAAGGCCCGCCGCGACCCAGCACTCCACGACCCGCTGGGCAACGAGCGGCGTCTGTTCGCTCGGCTTCAGCACGACCGTGTCGCCGGCGAGGAGGGCGGGGACCATGTGGTTGCTCGCCATGCTCGCCGGGAAGTTGTACGGCCCGAGCACGGCCACGGCGCCGTGCGGGCGGAAACGGGTCACGGACGCCGCCGTGTCGAGGCGGGTCACCCGCTCGGCGTTGCGCAGCTCGTGGGCCGCGAGCGAGTGCGAGAGCTTGCCGATGAGCGCGTCCACCTCCAGGCGCGCCTCCCAGAGGGGCTTTCCGCCGTCCTGGGCGATGGTGTCCGCGAGGCCCTCGCGGCGCTCGCGGACGACCTCGACGTAGCGCTGCAGGCGGTCGCGGCGGGCGGCGAGGCCGATCGCCCGCCACCCCGGCGCGGCCCCAGCTGCGGCGGCCACCGCCTGGTCAACCTGGGCGGGCGAGGCCGCCCGCCCGCGCCAGATGAGCTCCCCCGAATACGGGTCGCGCGACTCCATCGGGCCGCCCTCGCCCGCGGCCCAGCCGCCCGCCAGGCTCAGGCGCCCGGCGACCGGCGCGCTCACCGGCATGACGGCTGGCGGCCCGCCCGAGGTGCGGCTCACCGGCGTAGCGTAGACACCGGGGCCCGCTTGCGGAGCGCGCTCGTCACGATGGCGAGACCCAGACGAATGGGGGTGTGGCGGGCGCCCGGCCGAGCGTACCGTCCGTGCCATGGCGGATTCGCCACTCCTGCACGCCAACGCCCTGAGCTCGACGACCACCCCAGCGCCGGGGCCGGCGCGTCGCATCCGCCGTCGCGGGCGAGCCGGCCATCCGACCGTCCTCGTGCTGTGGACCGGCTACCCGGCCGGCGCACGGGCCTGCGCGTCGCTGCGGCGCGCGGGCTTCCACGTGGTCGGCGCGCACCCCGAGGGCCGCTCGGGCGGCCGCTCGGCCTCCTGCCTCGCCCCACGGCGCTACCCCTCCCCCATCGCGGACCCCGACGGCTTCATGACGACGGTGGCGGCGATCTGCCGCACGGAGCGGGTCGCGGCGGTCGTGCCGATCGACGAGGACATCGTCCGCGTCCTCGCCGAGCGCGGGTGCGAGCTCGGCGGCGTGGTCGTGGTCGGTCCCGACGTGCGCCAGTACGACATCCTCTGCGACAAGCTCGAGTTGACCCGCACCGCCCGCGCCCTCGGGCTCGACGTCCCCGAGACGGTCCTCGCCGACGCGGAGGGGCCGCACGGCCCGTGGCCCTCCTTGCCCTCGATCGTCAAGCCGCGGACCTCGCGCTCGGAGACCGCCCGGCCGCTGGCCGTGGCGACGGCGGCCGAGCGGGACGCGTACGTCGCCGAGCTCGTCACCGATGGGCACGCGGCCGTCGTCCAGGAGCAGATCCTCGGACGGCGCTGGTTCATCCAGAGCGTGCGCGCGCGCGGCGTCTTCGAGTACGTGGTCTTCGAGGTGCGCGAGATGTGGCCGCGCGGTGCCGGGCTGGCGTCGCTCCAGCGGCCAGGCCACCCCCCGGCCGGATTGGTGGCCGCCGCGAGGGCGCTCCTCGACCACGTCGACTACCGCGGGCCGAGCGGCATCAGCTTCATGGAGCGCGAAGGGCGCGTCTTCCCGCACGATGCCAACCTGCGCCTCGCGGCGACCAGCCCCGCCTCAACGCACGCCGGCTTCGACTTCCCGCGCCGAGCGGTCGAGTTGGCCCTCGGCATCGAGGGGCGGCCGTTCTCGGGGCACTACCGGCCAGGGCTCTACATGCGCCTCGACCTGGAGATCGAGGCGCTCGCCGACGCGTGGAGGACGCGTCGTGTAGGCGGCTCGCCGGGCCAGGTCGCGCGGCGGATGGCTGCGGTCGGCCTCTCCCCGCGCGGGATGCTCGATCCCTCGCCGGCCAACGCGCTCTACTTCGGACCGCTGATTGCACGCGCCGCGCGGCGGATGACACGATCGGCCCGCCGGACGGTCACTGGCCGGTAGCGATCGGCGATCCTCGACCGGCCCGGCGCCCTCGGGCCTCTCACTGGGGACCGCTGATTGAGCTGAGGATCTGCTCTACTCCCACCGGAGCGATATGACTGCAGTAGCTTCTGTCGGCTACCGCGAGCAGTCCCGGCGCTCGTCCGGACGTTGCGGCCCTAGTAGGCTGACGCCGCGCTGGGCATGGCAGTTGACCTGGTCATCGACATCGAGAACACCCCTGGGGCGCTGGCGGAAGTGGCGGCCGCGGTCAGCGATGCCGGAGTGAACCTGGCCGCCGCGACGTGCATCGGCCAAGGGGAGCGGGCCGAGCTCCACATCCTGGTCCCGCACGCCGAGGCCGCGAGGCACGCGCTGGCGATCTCCCACGTCGCCGTCACCCGCGAGCGCGAGGTCGTCGTGGTCGATGTCGACGACCGCCCCGGCGTGCTGGCGGACCTCACCAGGAAGATCGCCGGGGCTGGAGTCGACCTCGATCTGGTCTATGTCGCCACGCGGAATCGCGTGGTCTTCGGGGCGGCCGACCTCACCGCTCTTCGGGCCGCGCTGGACATCGCGACCTGACGGCCGTTCGGGCGCGGAGCCAGCCGGCCTCCAGTCGGGCCGAGCGGTCCCCGCGGGCTCGGCCGACCGGCGCTCTACGAGCGGCCCAGGCGCCTCAGCCCACGGCCTCGCGCCTGAGCAGCGAGGGGAGCTCCTCGCGCGCCGTGGGCGGCGAGGCTCCTGGCGCCGCAGCGGTGGGCGAGGTCAAGCGCCTCGCGCACGGGTCGCGCGCGTCGCGGCGGTGGCCAGCACGCCGCCGGAGCGCCCGGAGACCGAGTGGCCGCCGGCGCGAATCGTGAAGGCGAGCCCGATCGCGCGGGCCGCTCGGATGGCGCCGGCGACGTCCTCCGCATCGGCCGCGTAGACGACGGCGGCCGGCCGGCGGTCGATCGCGCCGTTCCAGCCGGCGCGGGCCTCGTCGTAGCCCGGGTCGGCTGGCTCGACGAGCCGGCCGGTGAAGCCACAGGCCGCCAGGGCGGCCGAGAGGGTGAGTGACGCTGGTCGTGGTCATGGCGGGCACGATCGCGTGGACGCCCTCGCGGAGCATCGGGGGCTCAGCTATCTGCGCCCCCTATGCTCGCCCGGATGGATCCGCGCGAGGAGTCCGCGTTCGCCGCGCTCTTCGAGCGCCATCGGCGGGAGCTCCAGGTGCACTGCTACCGGATGCTCGGATCGTTCGAGGACGCCGAGGACCTCGTCCAGGAGACGTTCCTGCGCGCGTGGCGCGGGCGCGCGAGCTTCAGCTTCCAGGGAACGGCCTCGTTCCGGGCGTGGCTCTACCGGATCGCGACGAACGCGTGTCTCGACGCGCTTCGCAAGAGGCCGCGGCGCGTGCTGCCCCAGCAGCTGGTGCCCGCCGGGGACCCGGCCGCGCCGCCTCCGCCACCGGCCGATCTCCCGTGGCTCCAGCCGTACCCCGATCGGCTGCTGGAGCCGATCGCCTCCGCGGAGGACGAGCCCGGTGCGGTGGTCGTCGTGAGGGAGACGATCGAGCTCGCCTTCATGGCCGCGATCCAGCACCTGTCGCCGAGACAGCGGGCGGTGCTGATCCTCCGCGACGTGCTCGGGTGGTCGGCGAAGGAGACGGCCTCGCTGCTCGAGGCGAGCGTCGCCTCGGTGAACAGCGCGCTCCAGAGGGCCCGGGCGACGCTCCGTGACCGCCTGCCCGAGCGGCGGACGGAGTGGGCGCGGGCCTCGGGGCCGAGCGGGGAGGAGCGCGAGCTGCTGCGACGCTACGTGGACGCCCATGAGCGGGCCGACGCCGACGCGCTGGCCGCGCTCCTGCGGGATGACGCGCTCCTCACGATGCCTCCGCTCCCCACCTGGTACGCGGGGCGGGAGGCGATCGTGATCGCGAGCCGGCAGGGCTTCGACCCCGGTTCGGCCACATCCGGACCGTCGTCGCGGCGGCGAACACCCAGCCGGCGGCGGCCACTACCTGCGACGGCCGGGCGAATCGGAGCACCGGCCGTTGGCGCTCGACGTGCTCCGGATCGAGGGCGGACGGGTCGCGGAGATCAGCACGTTCGTCTTCCCCGAGCTGTTCCCGGCGTTCGGCCTGCCGCCTGCGCTCTGATCGCTGGGGGCCCCCGCGGAACGGGTGCCCCGACCCGGGCGATGAGTTCTCGGGCGGATCCTCGTTCTCGACTCGAAAGACCTCATCCGAGGAGGATCCGATGAGAGTGCTCGCTGTCAACACGATCATGTCGCTCGACGGCGTCATGCAATCACCCGGCGGCCCCGACGAGGATCCGACGGGCGGGTTCACGCACGGCGGCTGGGGCGCCCCCTACATCGACGACGAGATGATGCGGCAGATCGCCGAGTCCGAGCCCTACGAGCTGCTGCTCGGCCGCGGGACCTACGAGATCTTCGCGGCGCACTGCCGTACGACGAGGGCCCGATCGCCGACCAGCTCAACGGCACGCGCAAGCACGTCGCCTCGACGACGCTCGAGCGGGTGGACTGGAGCAACTCCACCCTGATCACCGGCGACGTCGCCGATTACGTCGCGACGGTGAAGAATCAGGACGGGCCCGAGATCCAGGTTCACGGAGCCCTGGCTGTCCAGACGCTGCTCGAGCACGACCTCATCAACGAGTACCGCATGTGGATCTTCCCCGTGGTGATGGCAGGGGGAAGCGCTTCTTCGGCGACGGCACGAACCCGGTTGGGCTGAAGCTCGTCGACAGCAAGGTCTCGAAGACCGGCGTCACCATGAACACCTACGAGTGGGCGGGGGACATGAGCCTTGGGTGTTCGAGTTCGACGAGCCAACCGAGGCGGAGATCAGCGGCGCCGGCGCCTCGCGGCGGCCTAGTGCCGTGGCGAGAAGCCGCGACCCGAGGCACCTGAGGTGCTCGCCCGAGGAGGCCGCCGGGCGCCGCCTCGGGCACCATTGGGAGGATGGAGGACGAGGAACCCCGGCGCCCGCGCGCCTTCGAGGAGGTGGAGCGGGCGTTCCAGATCATCGAGGAGCGCATCCGCGGCGGAGAGCTCGGCCGGCTCGGCGACCGCATCTGGCGCACGGTCAACCCCCGGCGGGCGGAGGAGCCGCCCGAGGCCGACCCCGAGCGCCTCGACGAGCTCCTGGCCGAGCTCGACCGGCTGGTGGCGCTCGCGCCGGTGAAGCGCCAGGTGCGCGCGTTCGTCGACCTCCGGCGGGTGCAGGCCCGCCGGCGCGAGCAGGGCCTCGCCGTCATCGACGCGGCCCAGCACCTGGTCTTCACCGGGAACCCGGGCACGGGGAAGACGACGGTCGCGCGGCTGCTCGGCCGCATGTACCGCGCGATGGGCCTGCTGCGAGAGGGCCACATGGTCGAGGTCGATCGCGCCGGCCTCGTCTCTCAGTACGTGGGCATGACCGCTCAGAAGACCGACGGCGTCGTGCGGAGCGCGCTCGACGGGGTGCTCTTCATCGACGAGGCATACGGCCTCGCCCGGGAGGGCGCGCAGGGGTGGGACTACGGCCCCGAGGCGGTCCAGACCTTGCTCAAGCGGATGGAGGACCACCGAGACCGCCTGGTCGTGATCGTCGCGGGATACCCGGACCTCATGCACGACTTCCTCGAGTCGAACCCCGGCCTGCGCTCGCGCTTCGCACGGGAGATCGCCTTCCCG
>CAWIGI010000003.1:5000-80558 GCA_963835685.1 Miltoncostaeaceae bacterium | reverse complement strand
ACTGCGACGCGCCCTGTCGTGTGCGCCACCGGCCTCATTCCTTGAGCCAACGCACGTGACGAGGGATGCGGCGTCGGTGTCGCGGTGCGCCGCGCAGCGCCCGCCTCCCACCTGCTGAAGCAGGTTCAAGTCTCGAGCCGGAGCGGCACGGCGGGGCGCTCCATCGCGCCGGGCGCGCGGGGAGCCCGTGGTAGCCTGCCGCGGTGCCGCCCTACCCGCCCGAGGCCATGCGCCATCTGGCGACCCCGGCAGGCGCCGGGCCGCTCGGGGCGGCGGACGCCGTCGGCCAGTCCGGCAGCGCCGAGTGCGGCGACCTGGTGCGGATCGGCCTGCGCGTCGCCGGCGGCCGCATCCGCGAGGCCCGCTTCCAGGCCTTCGGCTGCGGGGCGGCCACGGCCGCCGCGAGCGCCGCCTGCTCGCGCCTGACCGGCGCCCCCCTCGACGACGCCCTCCGGCTGTCCGCCGGGCGTCTCGACGCCGACCTGGGCGGTCTGGGGCCGGCGCGCCGCCACGGGCCGGAGATCGTCGAGGATGCCGTCGCCCGGGCCCTGGAGCGGTGGCACTCGGCGCGCCTCGGCGCGGCGGGGCTGCCCCTTCGCCCCGAGCGGGTCGCGGTGGCGATGAGCGGCGGGGTTGACAGCGCGGTCGCGGCGATGCTGCTGCGCGACGCCGGGCTCGACGTCGTCGGCGTCACGATGCGCCTGTGGCACGACCCGGCCGCGGCGGCCGCCGAGCGGTCCTGCTGCTCGCCCGAGACCGTGCGCCTCGCGCGGGCGAGCGCCCACGCCCTCGGGCTCCCCCACCTCACCCTCGACGTGGCGGAGACCTTCCGCGCCGGCGTCGTCGAGGACTTCATCGCCGGCTACCGGGCGGGCCGCACCCCGAACCCCTGCGTCACCTGCAACGGCAGCGTCCGCTTCCGGGCGCTCGCCCAGGCGGCGGCCCTGCTGGGCGCCCGCACGCTCGCCACCGGCCACTACGCGCGCATGGCGCGCGACCCGGGCGGGCGCGCCGTCGTCGCGCGCGCCGCCGACGCCGGCAAGGACCAGAGCTATATGCTCGCCATGCTCGACGACCCGCTGCGGGAGCGGATCGTCTTCCCGCTCGGGGGATTGACGAAGGCGCGCGTGCGGCAGCTGGGACGGGAGGCCGGCCTTCCGGCCGCGGAGGCCGTCGAGAGCCAGGAGGTCTGCTTCGTGGGCGAGGGCGGGTACGCGCCGTTCCTGGAGCGCACGGCCGGCATGGCGCCCCGGCCGGGCCCGGTCGAGGATCCCTCGGGCCGCCGCCTCGGGACGCACGCCGGCCACTGGCGCTACACGGTCGGCCAGCGCCGGGGGATCGGCGTCGCCGCCCCGGAGCCGCTCTACGTCCTCGCGACCGACGCCCGGCGCAACGCGGTGGTGGTCGGGCCACGCGAGGCCCTCGCGACCCGCCGGCTCGCGCTCGCGCCCGCCCGCGTCCTCGGCGACCTGGGCGACGGGCCCGTCGAGGTGCGGGTGCGCTACCGAGGGAAGCCGCTGCGGGGCTGGGCGGGCGCGGCCGGAGACGGCCTGCGCGTGGAGCTCGACGACCCCGCACACGGCGTGGCCCCCGGCCAGACCGCGGCGCTCTACCGCGACGGACGGCTCGTGGCCGCGGGTACGATCGCGGCTGCCGAGCGCTCACACCCACTCGAAACGGAGCTCTAAGTGGACTGGTCCGACGTACTCAAGCTCGCGCTCTCCATCTTCCTGATCGTGACCGGGCTCGGGCTCGCGTACCTGTTCCTGCGCATGGCCGAGGTCTTCCAGCGTCTCGGCCGGTCGCTCGTCCGCCTCACCGATGAGCTCGTCCCGCTCCTCAACAAGACCCAGACGACGGTGGACGGCGTGAACCTCGAGCTGGCGCGGACGGACGAGATCATGAAGTCGGCCGTCGGCGCCACGAAGGGGGCGGAGAAGTCGGTCCAGACCGTCTCGACCGCGGTCACGGCGCCCGTCCGCAAGGTGACCGGCCTCGCCGCCGGCGCGCGCGAGGCCGTGGCCACGCTCAAGGCGCGACGGGCGGCGGAGGCGGCCGACCGCGCGGCGGCGCCAGCGCCTCCCGCATTCACCGCCCCGGAGACGCCGACCCCGCCCCAGCCGCCGCCCGCGCCGGAACCGGCCCTGAGCGCCGCCCCGGCGTCAGCGGGGGCGGCGCCGAAGGCCCGGCACCCCAGCCCCTACTAGTGGAGTGCCCGGGAGCGTTGGTGGTGTTCTGGCCGCGAAAATCCCGCGAGGAGTGCCGCCGCTGTCGCGGCGGCTCTCCGATCGTGCGGGCCGGGCCTGAGCCCGGCCCAGCACGAAGGAAGCAGGGAGCCCGCATAGCTGAGCCTATGCGGGCGACCGATGACGTAGCATCCGCGCTGATTTGCAGCCCGCCAGAACCCGGTGAACGTTTCCGGGCACTCCACTAATGTCCGCTCCCTGACGACGAGGAGATTTCGGTGAAGTGGTTGCTCATCCTCGGGGTTATCGGCGGCCTCCTCGCATGGCTGCACTCGATCGGCGCGCTCGACCCGAAGCTGTGGAAGGACACGGTTGACCGCGAGAAGCAGCGGATCCCCGAGCAGCTCAAGGAGGCGGTCGCCGCCGGAAAGCGCGCAGCCGGCAAGGCCGAGGAGGACCTCGACCGCGAGGTGCGCCAGAGCTTCCGCGCCGACTCGGGCCCCGGCCCTTCGGGCTAGCGGCGGCGGCCGACCGGAGCGCCCCCGGCGCCGAGACCGTCGCTCGGTGGCCGACGACACCCGTCAGCGCCTCGAGATGCTCCTGGTCATGCAGTGGCTCGACGAGGGTGCGGACGAGGCCGGCGAGCTGGCCCTGTCGGTCGCGACGGCCGCGTCGGAGCTCGGCCTCGAGGGCGGCCGGGAGGGCCTGCTCGCGGTGATGGCCGCGCTCGGCGAGCTGGAGGACCGGCGGGTGGTGCGCGTCGCGTGGCCGGCCGGCGCCGGCAGCCGCGAGGCCGTGGTCACGCTCTCGGCCGAGCTGCGGCAGGACGCGCGACGGCTGTTCGGCCAGGCCTGAGCGCGCCGGCCTAGGAGCGCCCCGCCTGGGGCGGGCCGGCGGGCCGCACGCCGACCTCGCGCAGCTGCTCGGGCGCCACCGGCGCCGGCGCCCCGGTGAGCGGGTCCGAGCCCGTCGCGGTCTTCGGGAAGGCGATCACCTCGCGGATCGACGGCTCGCCCGCGAGCAGCATCACGATGCGGTCGAGCCCGAACGCGATGCCCCCGTGGGGCGGCGCGCCGAGGCGCAGCGCCCGGAGCAGGAATCCGAACCTCGCCTCGGCCTCCTCCGCGTCGAGCCCGATCAGCGCGAAGACGCGCTCCTGGACCCCGCGATCGTGGATTCGGATGCTCCCGCCGCCGATCTCGAGCCCGTTGACCACGACGTCGTAGGCCTGCGAGAGCACCCCGCCGGGGTCGGCCTCGAGCCGGTCGAGGTCCTCCGGCCGGGGGGCGGTGAACGGGTGGTGGACGGAGTCCCAGCGGTCCTCGTCCGGGTTCCACGCCAGGAGCGGGAAGTTGACGATCCAGAGGGGCGCCCAGACCCCCTCGGGAACCAGGCCGTGGCGCTCCGCGAGGCGGGTCCGCAGCGCGCCGAGCACGCGCTGGGCGAGCGGCTCGTCGTCGGCCACGAGCAGGACGAGGTCGCCGGGCGCGGCCCCGAAGTCGCCGGCCAGGCCGTCGAGGAAGCGCGCGACCGGGGAGCGAAGGGATCCGTCGGGCTCCACGCCCGCCCAGACGAGCCCCTTGGCGCCGAGCTCCTTCGCCTCCTCCATCAGCTCGTCGCCGACCCTGCGGCTGACCCCCTCCCCGGCTCCCGGGACCACGATCGCGCGCACCACGCCACCGGCCGCGAGCGCCCCCTCGAAGACGCCGAAGCCCGATGCGGCGGCTCGCGCGCCCCAGTCCTGGATCTCCATCCCGAAGCGCAGGTCGGGCCGGTCCGTGCCGAAGCGGCGCATGGCCTCGGCGTAGGACATGCGGGGGAAGGGCACCTCGAGGTCCGCCCCCCCGGCGGCGAACGACTCGCGGAGGACCCGCTCGATCAGCGCCCGCAGCTCCGGGGGCTCGACGAACGAGGCCTCGACGTCGAGCTGGGTGAACTCCGGCTGGCGGTCGGCGCGCAGGTCCTCGTCGCGGAAGCAGCGGACGATCTGGTAGTAGCCCTCGAGCCCGCCGACCATGAGGAGCTGCTTGAAGAGCTGGGGGCTCTGCGGCAGCGCGTACCACGAGCCCGGCTGCAGGCGGCTCGGGACCAGGAAGTCGCGCGCGCCCTCCGGGGTGGAGCGCGTCAGCACCGGCGTCTCCACCTCCAGGAAGCCCTCCGCGTCGAGCGCCCGGCGCATCGCGGCGGCGACCGCCGCGCGCAGCTCGAGCGCACGCAGGCGGCGCGGGCGGCGCAGGTCGAGGTAGCGGTACGTCAGGCGCAGCTCCTCAGAGGCCTCCTGCGCCTCGTCCTCCACCGAGAAGGGCAGCGGGTCGGCCTCGGACAGGATCTCGAGCGCGTCGACGCGCAGCTCGACCTCCCCCGTGGCGAGGGCGGGGTTGACGGTGTCCGGCGAGCGGCGCACCACCTCGCCCTGGGCGCTGATGACGTCCTCCGGGCTCAGGGAGCCCGCCGCCGCGTGGGCCTCGGCGGCGTCGGGGTGGAATACCAGCTGGAGGACCCCCGAGCGGTCGCGCAGGTCGATGAAGACCACCCCGCCGTGGTCCCGCCGCCGGTGGACCCACCCGGCCACCCGGATCCACTCGCCGACCGCGCCGGCGGCCGCCGCGCAGGCGTGGGTGCGGTAGCGGGGCGAGCCGATCACGCCCGCAGGGCCTCGGCCAGCTCGCCCAGCGGCACCTCGCGCTGCTCGCCGCTCGCCATGTCCCTCACGGTCGCGACCCCCGCCTCGTGCTCGCGCGGTCCCAGGATCACCGCCGTGCGCGCGCCCAGGCTCGCGGCGTGCCGCATCATGCCCTTCATGCTGCGCCCGCGCAGGTCGGCCTCGCAGCGCAGGCCCTCGGCGCGCAGCCGCTCGAGCAGGGCCAGCGCGTTGACGCGCAGCCCCGCGTCGGGGACGGCCAGGTAGCAGTCGAGCGGCGGCCCCTCGTCTGCCTCGCCCTGGATCGCGAGCACGATGCGCTCGACGCCCGCCCCGAAGCCGATCCCCGGCGTCGGCGGCCCGCCGAGCGCCTCGACTAGGCCGTCGTACCGGCCGCCGCCGCCAACGGCGCTCTGGGCGCCGAGGCCCTCGCTCGTGAACTCGAAGACGGTCATCGTGTAGTAGTCGAAGCCGCGCACGAGCGCCGGGTCCTCCTCGTAGGCGATCCCCAGCCGGTCGAGGGCGGCGAGGACGCGCTGACGGTGCGCGTCGGCGGCCGGCGAGAGGTGGTCCAGGAGGTGCGGCGCGCCGCGCATGACCTCGGCGACGCGCGGGTCCTTGCTGTCGAAGAGGCGGAGCGGGTTCTCGCGCATGCGCGCGCGGGCGTCCTCGTCGAGGACGTCGCGGTGGTCCTCGAGGTACGCGATCAGCAGCTCGCGGTAGGGGGCGCGGCTCTCGGCGTCCCCCATGCTCCCGATCCGCAGGCGCAGGCCCGGCACCTCGAGGCGGCGCAGGATCCCGTCCAGCAGGGCGATCACCTCGGCGTCCAGCAGCGGGTCGTCGCTCCCGATCGCCTCCGCCCCGATCTGCCAGTGCTCGCGGTAGCGGCCGGCCTGGGGGGCCTCATAGCGGAACATCGGCGCGAGGTACCAGAGCTTCACCGGGAGCGGGAGCTTGTGCATGCCGTGCTGGACGAAGGCCCGGACCACGGGCGCGGTCCCCTCCGGCCGCAGGGTCAGGGAGCGGCCGGCGCGGTCGTCGAACGTGTACATCTCCTTGCGGACGACGTCCGTGCTCGTGCCGACGCCGCGCACGAAGACCTCGGTCTCCTCGAACGTCGGGGTGACGATCTCGCCGTAGCCGTAGCGCGCGAAGGCGTCCCGGGCCACGTCGACGACGCGCTCCCGCACGCGGGCCTCGGCGGGCAGCACGTCGCGGGTCCCGCGCGGCGCCGCCGCCCGGCGCCCCCTCGCGCTCACCGGCCCGACTGCCCGGCGCGCCGCTCCTCCCACTTGCGCATCTCGCGCTTGTAGCGGTAGCGGTCGAGGAACATCCCGAGGGGGATCATGATCGCGAGGGCCAGCAGGGTCACGAGCAGGGCGGCGGCCGGTTCCTCGCCCACGATGTAGATCAGCGCCAGGAGGAAGATCGCGGACACGATCCCGGCGCGGATCAGGAGGCCCTTGAAGCTCGGGGGCACGGGCTCGCCCGGCTTGCGCTTCGGCGCCGCCGGCTTGGATGCCGCACCGGAGGTCTCGAGCGCCGCGCGCTTGGGGTTGTGGACCGGCGGCGGCCCGGCGCTCTTGCGGCGCTTGCGCTTCGCCACCGCTAGGCGGGTATGGGGCGCCGGCGCAGGCCGGGCACCCGGAGCTCGAGGATCTGGCCCGGGCGCATCCCGCCGATCCGCAGCGCCGACGGGCTCGGCCCGCGAAGGGCGTCGCGCGGCGTCAGCCCCACCAGCTCGGCGTCCCCGCAGTCCACGCCGAGGGACTCGGCGGCCGCCCGGACCGCCGCGATCGCGACGGCGGGCGGCGCGGCCCGGTAGTCCTCGATGCTCATCGACACCTGCGCCATCCCGGCGTCGGGCAGGTAGAGGCCGAGGGCCCGCACCCCCGGCGGCCCGCCGCCGGACTCGCGCACGCGGGCGGCGATGGCGCGGGCGTCGGTGAGGGTTCCGTCCGGCAGCCAGACGTTGAGGGCGATGAGCGGCGGGCGCACGCCCACCAGCACGACGCCCGCCGTCGGGTGCAGGCGGGGGGGCCCGTGATCGGGCGTGAGCTCGCCCTCCTCGATCGCGCGGCCCAGCTCCTCCAGCCCGCCGCGGCGGAAGTCGCGCGGCGAGGTGCGGGCGGGGTCGGTGGCCACCGCTCCATAGAGGAAGACGGGCAGGTTGAGCTCGTCGCCCAGGCGCCCCGCCAGGCCCGTCGCGATCTCGCAGGCGAGCGGGACGTCCTCGTCCTCGAGCGCGACGACGGGCGCGACGTCGAGCGCGCCGACGCGCGGGTGCGCGCCCTGGTGGCGGCGCAGGTCGATGCGGTCGATGCACTCGCCCGCGAGCCCGACCAGGGCGTCCTGCAGCGCCAACGCCTCGCCGACCACGGTCAGCACGCTGCGGTCGTGGTCGGGGTCGGAGTGGACGTTGACCACCCGCGCACTGGGGACCCGGCAGGCGTCCGCGAGCGCGGCGACCGCCTGCGGGTCGCGGCCCGCGCTGACGTTGGGGACGGCGACGGCCAGGGGCGACGCCGGCGAGGGCGGGAGCCCCTCCTCCAGGAGGGCGCCCGGTCCTTGTACGGCCATTGGGCCGCCGCTACCGTTCACCAGTAAATCACCTTGACGATCCTGCTCCGACTCCTCGGCTTCCTCCGCCCGTACGCGGGCAAGGTCGCCATCACCGCCCTGTGCGCCGCGGCGCTGATGGCGTGCGCCGTCACCTTGCCATACCTGACCGGCCGGGTGATCGACGACGTGCTCGAGGCGGGCGACCGCGATGCGCTCGCGCCGCTCGTCGGGGCGGTGGTGCTCATCGCGCTCGTCCGGATGGGCCTCGGCATGGTGCGCCGCAGGATCTCCGGCCAGGTGAGCCTCGGGGTGGAGTACGACCTCCGGGCGCTCCTGTTCGGCCACCTGCAGCGGATGTCGTTCGCCTACTTCGACCGGATGCCGGTCGGCCAGCTCATGTCCCGGGCGACGAGCGACCTGCAGACCGTGCGCTTCTTCCTCGGCTACGGGCTGATCTTCTTCTTCATGCAGGCCTTCACCCTGGTGATCATCACCGTGATCCTGCTGGTGATGAACTGGTCCCTGGCGCTGCTCGCGCTGCTGATGGGGCCGGCGCTGCTGGCGGTGGCCTGGCGCTACAGCCGCCGCTCCAACCCCGTGCTGATCGACGTGCAGCAGCGGGTCGGCGAGGTGACCGAGATGGCCGAGGAGAGCGCCGTCGGCATCCGCGTCATCAAGGCCTTCGGGCGGGAGTCCGACCGCGCCGAGCGGTTCGGCGCGACCGCCCGTCGCGCGTTCGACCGCAGCATGGACGCCGCCCACATCCGCGCGCTCTACCAGCCCCTGATGGGCTTCCTGCCGGTCCTCGGCCTTGGCGTGGTGCTCGTCTACGGCGGCTTCCAGACGATCGACGGCTCCATGACCCTGGGCGAGTTCGTGGCCTTCTACCTCTACCTGACCATGCTGATGGTGCCGTTCCGCTCGCTGGGGATGCTGATCGGCCAGGCCCAGCGGGCGGTCGCCGGCGGCACCCGGATCTTCGAGGTGCTCGACGCCGAGCCCGACGTGAGGGACGCCCCGGGCGCCGCGCCGATGCCCGCCGGCGACGGGGCCATCCGCTTCGAGGACGTCTCGTTCGCGTACGACCCGGACGGCCCGCCCGTGCTGGACGGGATCGACCTCGACATCGCGGCCGGGCGCGCGGTCGCGCTGATCGGCCCGACCGGCTCCGGCAAGACGTCGCTGGCCCAGCTCATCCCGCGCTTCTACGACGCCACGGCGGGCAGGGTCGTGATCGACGGCGCCGACGTGCGCGGCGTGCGGCTCGACGAGCTGCGCCGCGAGATCGGCGTCGTGTCGCAGGACCCGTTCCTGTTCTCCACCACCGTCCGCGAGAACATCGCCTACGGGCGCCCCGAGGCGACCGACGAGGAGGCGCGCCGCGCCGCCCGGATGGCCCAGGCGGAGGAGTTCATCGACGCGCTGCCGGAGGGCTTCGACACCGTCGTCGGCGAGCGCGGCTACACCCTCTCCGGCGGCCAGCGCCAGCGCGTCGCCATCGCGCGGGCCCTCATCACCAACCCTCGCATCCTGATCCTCGACGAGGCGACGGCGTCGGTCGACGCCTCGACCGAGCGCGAGATCCAGGCGGCGCTCGCGGCCGTCATGGACGGCCGCACGACGCTCGTGATCGCCCACCGCCTCTCGACCGTGGCGCT
This sequence comes from Miltoncostaeaceae bacterium, assembly GCA_963835685.1. Taxonomy (GTDB): domain Bacteria; phylum Actinomycetota; class Thermoleophilia; order Miltoncostaeales; family Miltoncostaeaceae; genus DATAGF01. Next base: position 71,511 of record CAWIGI010000003.1, on the reverse strand, counting down.
GGCCGACGAGCTGGTGGTGCTGGAGCGGGGCCAGGTCGTCGCGCGCGGCACCCACGAGGAGCTCTACGAGGCGAGCGACGTGTACCGCGAGATCCACGACGGCGGGCTGGCCCGCCCCGAGCTGCTGGCGCGCGAGGCGTGACGACCCGCGCCGCCACGAGCCCGGCCCCGATCGAGGCCCGCCCCGCGGATCCCCCCCGGCGCAAGCTTCGGCGCCTGCTGCCCTACTTCCGGCCGTACGCCGGGCGGGCGACCCTCACCGTGCTGCTGATGCTGGTGGTGACCGGCGCCGGCCTGGCGATCCCCGCCCTCGCCCAGTTCGGCATCGACGACGGCATCAGCGCCGGCGACAAGGCTGCGCTGGTGCTCGCGGTCGGCCTGTTCGTGCTGGCCGGCCTCGTCGGCTGGCTGGCCGGCTACTACCAGAGCTACCTCTCCAGCTGGGTCGGCGAGCGGGTGCTGCTCGACCTGCGGACGGACACCTTCCGTCACCTGATGCGCCTGGAGCTGGGCTACCACGAGCGCACCCCGACCGGCCGCACCGTCAGCCGGCTGACCAGCGACATCGAGGCCTTGAACCAGCTCGTCACGGACGGGGTGACCTCCCTGATCGTCAACGGGCTCACCTTCTTCGGCGTCGTGGCCATCCTCTTCGCCTACGACGCCCAGCTCGCGCTGCTGACGTTCGTGATCTTCCCCGCGCTGGCGATCGGCACGGCGCTGTTCCGCGTCTACTCGACCCGCGCCTACCGCCTCACCCGGGAGCGCGTGGCCGACGTGCTGGCGACCCTGCAGGAGACGCTTGCCGGCATCCGCGTCGTCCAGGGCTTCGGGCGCCAGGAGCCCTCGGCGCGCGTCTTTCAACGGGTCAACGAGGAGTACCGCGAGGCCAACATGGTCACCATCCGGCTCTCGGGGATCTACTTCCCGGGCGTCGAGTTCCTCGCCGGCATCGGCACGGCGATCATCCTCTACTTCGGCTCGACCCGGGTGCTCGACCAGGACCTCTCCATCGGGGTCATGGTCGCCTTCGTGGGGTATCTCGCGAGCTTCTTCGACCCGATCCAGCAGCTCTCGCAGCTCTACAACACGTTCCAGTCGGCGATGGCGGCCCTGGAGAAGATCTTCGACGTCCTCGACACCGAGCCGGAGCTGGCCGACCCGCCGGACTGCGCGCCGCTTCCACCGATCACCGGGAGCATCGAGCTCCGCGGGGTCAGCTTCGGCTACGGCCCCGAGGACGTCGTGCACGACGTCGACCTGCGCATCGAGCCCGGGGAGACCGTCGCACTCGTGGGCTCCACCGGGGCGGGCAAGTCGACGCTCGCCAAGCTCATCGCGCGCTTCTACGACCCCGGCCGGGGCCAGGTGCTGATCGACGGCCACGACCTGCGCGACGTGTCGATCCGCTCCCTCCGCGACCAGCTGGCGATCGTCCCCCAGGAGGGGCACCTGTTCGCCGGCACGATCGCGGAGAACCTGGCCTTCGGCCGTCCGGAGGCGACCGACGACGAGCTGCGCGCCGCCGCCGACGCGGTCGGCGCGACCGAGTTCGTCGAGGCGCTGCCCGAGGGCTTCGACACCCGGATCAACGAGCGCGGCTCGGGCCTGTCGGCCGGCCAGCGCCAGCTCGTGTCCTTCGCGCGTGCACTGGTCGCGGACCCGCGCCTGCTGATCCTCGACGAGGCCACCTCGTCGGTGGACCTGCGCGCGGAGCACCGCATCGACGAGGCGCTGCGCACGCTGCTCGCCGGCCGAACGGCGGTGGTCATCGCCCACCGCCTGTCCACGATCCGCGACGCGGACCGCATCGTGGTGCTCGAGGGCGGGCGGATCGTCGAGCAGGGCAGCCACGACGAGCTGATGCGGGCCGAGGGCCGCTACGCCGAGCTCTACGGCGACTGGGAGGCGGCGGCGGCCGCGTAGCCGCGCGGGCTTGAAGGAGCCGGGGGGGGCGTTTGGTACCATCCTCGGCGCCTCCGGCGGTGGGGGATCGTCTAGCGGTAGGACGCCGGGTTCTGGCCCCGGTAGCGGGGGTTCGAATCCTCCTCCCCCAGCTGTCCACCGCCTCCGGCGGGCGGACAAACACGGCGCATTCGTCTAGGGGCCTAGGACGCCGCCCTCTCACGGCGGTAACACGGGTTCAAATCCCGTATGCGCTACTCAGCGGATTCGCACGAATGGCCTGCAAACGCAGGCCTTTTTCGTGCTCGTGACCGGTCGCAATGAAACGACAGAGACTGCCTTTTTGGACCACAATTGGACCAAGAATGGACCAAGCCGGGCCAAGCCGGCAGTGCGTGGCGGCGGTGGCTCGCCGCCGTCGGTCACCGCCTCGAGGACCCGGGCCCGCCAGGCGAGCGCCGCGGGCAGGCTGGTGAAGGAGCGCGTGAGGCCGGCGCCGCCCTTTCGCACCCGCACGCGGTACGCCGTCCCGGCGCGTCCACGGCGCTCGTGGGCCCAGTCGAGGCGGACGAGGCGGGGGACCGGGCCAGCTACTGCGGGCATCGATCTCGTGACGGTGGGGGTCTACTCCCTGGCCGCCCGTGCCACGAGTCGTCCTCGTGTCGGCACCGGACGACACATCGCGAGCAGCGGCACGCTCGCGAGCAGCAAGAGGCCGGCGACCAGCCAGAGAGCCGAGTACTCGACGGTCCCGAGCGGCAGGCCGAGCGCCTGCTGGGCCTCGATCGCCGCGCCCGCGAGCAGCGGGCCGAGCACGATCCCGACCCCCCGGCTCATGCTGTAGATGCCGGTCAGCAGACCGTGGTCGGCTCTCGGCATCATGGGGATCAGCATCGCGTAGGGCAGCGCCATCATGATCCCGGCGCTCGCCGCGATCAGCGGGATCATCGGCACCAGCAGCGCGGTTTCGTCGAACAGGAAGGGCACGATCATCGGCGTGCCGTAGGAGACCGCCGTCGCCCGTACGACCCGCCGGGTGCCGAAGCGCTCGGCGAGCCGTCCCGCCAGCGCGGCGCCCACCAGCACGCAAGCCCCTCCGGCGCCGATCACGCCCGCCGCCGTGGGGAGGCTGAGCCCGAGGCCGTCGGTGACCCAGAGCACGACGAAGGTGCTGATGGCGGCGAGCGCTCCCTCCCACAGAGCGTTGGCGGCGAAGAAGGCCCGCAGCCCGGGCAGCTCGACGAGCAGCCGGCGCACCTCCCGGAAGGCGGCTCCCGCGCGCATCGCGCCGACCGGCTCCTCCTGCAGCGGGAGCTCGCGCCGCAGGAGAGCCCAGACGAACGCGCCGGTCGTGGCCAGCAGGACGCCCGCCGCCACAACGAAGGGCACGGTCTCGTCGATGGCCAAGAGCAGCCCGCCGCCGACGAGGGCGAGCGCGGTCCCGATGCCCCGAGCCACCGCCTGGGCGCTCTGCGAACGCCCGGCGTCGCGCGCGGGCACCAGATCAGGGTACATCGAGCGGTACGGCTCGTAGGCGACGTAGTAGGCCGCGAACAGAGCGGTCACGATCGCGAGCGCCGGCCACAGCTCGTCCTGGAGCCCCAGGAGCACGAGCGCCAGCGCCATGACCGGCACCCCGGCCAGCACGAACGGCAGCCGGCCGCCGATCCGCGTGCGAAGGCGGTCCGATCGCGCGCCGACCACGACCGGCAGGAAGAGGGCGAGCACCCCCTGGACGGCGATCAGCGCCCCGATGGCGGTGGCAGAGCCGGCCGAGTCGGCGACGACCACCGGGAGATACGTGGTGACCGTCGCCGCGGCCAGCGCGAAGCCGAGCGTCGGCACGGCAAGCAAGGCATGGGTCGCACCGGAGGTGCGTGGGCCACTCCGGAGCGGACGGCGCTGGGGCGGGTGGGTCGCGGCGATGGCAGAGCGTACGGAACCATCGCGGCCGCGGGCCGATGCGCCGCACGGATACCCGGCGGCCAGGCGGTGGCGTGATGGTGCCGCGGGCCTGCGTCAGCTTCGGACGCGACTCAAAGCGCCGAGATTGCCGCGAGTTGGGCGCGGTGTGAGCATGAGCCGGTGGCGCATCCGATCGCGGTTGATGTCACCAGCTACCCGGGGCTTCCGCCGGTCGGCGACCGTAGCAGGTGTCTTCTCGGTTACGACCGACGGGGCGCTCGTTCGACGAGCTCGACCCTTCCCGATCGTGGACGGGGTCGGCCTCTACAACGGCCCGCCGCTCCCGGGGCGATCGTTGCGCTGGGTACACCGCCTGCTGAGACAGGGCCGGAGTCTCTCCGCCGCGTGGCGGCCAGCCCTCGGCTCCCAATCGACGGGGACCTTTGTCATGCCGAACGGACTCGATGATGCGGCGAATGGACCAGGATTGGACCGCGATGGCGACGCCGGCAGAAAAAGTCCTGCAAATCAACGGGCAGCGGCCGCCCTCTCACGGCGGTAACACGGGGTCAAATCCCGTATGCGCTATCCCGCGTGACCACTCTGAAAGCCCCCCTCCAGCGGGGTTTTCTCGTTGTCGGGCCTTCGAACGGGAGGCCCAAGCCGGCCGCGGAGTGATCCGCCGCGGTCGGGGCGCTCCCAAACGGGCGGGGCTCCTGAACCACCTTGGCGTTGCAATGGTGCCATCTTGGTGCCATAGTGGCGTCATGCATCTGTCACCGTACATCGATGACCTCCGTCACGAGCTCGCGGTCGCCGCCGACGCGGGTGGCGAGGACGCCCGAGCGCTTGCGGAGCGCCTCACCGCGCCGCTCGAGTCGGCCACACGGCTCGCCCTGCTGAGCGCGCTGTCCGCCGCCGCGGACGAGATCACTCGCGACCTCGCGCCGGGGTCGGTCGAGCTGCGCCTGCGTGGAACCGACCCGGAGTTCGTCGTGACGCCGCCGCCTGCAGACCTGGGGCTGGAGGACGCGGCGACGCCGGTCACGGGGGCCCGGCCACCCGCACCGCCGCCCGGCGACGAGGGCACCACGTCGCGGATCAACCTCCGCCTGCCCGAGCACCTCAAGGTCCGGATCGAGGAGGCCGCGGCCCGGGAGGGTCTCTCGGTCAACGCCTGGCTTGTCCGCACCGTCGCCGCGGCGCTTCAGATCGACGACCGCGGCCACGGCGCCGGGCGACCACGCCCGTCGGCCGAGCGCCGCTACACCGGCTGGGTGCGCTAGCCGGGACGCCAGTCACACCTGCCAAGGAGGCGATCTCCATGCCAAGCTTCGACACACCCCAGCCGATTTCCGTCACGATCGACATCGGCGCCGGCATCGCGCGGATCATCGCGAGCGACCGCGCCGACACCGTCGTCGTCGTGCACCCGAGCGATGCGTCGCGCGAGCTCGACGTCAAGGACGCGGAGCAGACCCGCGTGGAGTACTCCGACGGCCGGCTGCTGGTGAAGGCGCCCAAGCGGCGTGCCCCGTTCGGCACGCGCAGCTCGATCGACATGACGATTGAGCTGCCGGCGGGCTCGCACGTGCGGGGCAACGCTGCCGAAGCGGCGTTCCACAGCGAGGGCCGGCTCGGGGAGAGCCGGTTCAGGACCGCGGCCGGCGACATCGAGCTCGACCAGACCGGCACGGTCCGCCTGACGACCGCTAAGGGCGACGTGACGGTGAACCGCGCGGGGGGCCACGCCCACGTCACCGTCGCCGCCGGCGACGTGCGGATCGGCGAGATCGACGGCACGGCGGCGATCAAGAACGCCAACGGGGACACGTGGGTCGGCGAGGTCACGGGCGACCTGAGCGTGAGCGCGGCCAACGGGGACGTCTCCGTCGACCGGGCGCACGCCACCGCCGTGGCCAAGACCGCCCACGGCAGCGTCCGGATCGGCGAGGTCGCGCGCGGCTCGGTCGTCCTCCAGAGCGGAGCCGGTGAGCTCGAGGTCGGCGTCCGCGAGGGGACCGCCGCCTGGCTCGACCTGAGCTCCAAGTCGGGCGGCGTGCACAACTCCCTCGACGCGGTCGACGGCCCCGGGGACGCCGACGAGACAATCGAGGTGCGCGCCCGCACCGGCTATGGCGACATCGTGATCCGCCGCTCCTGACCCGTTCGCGGGTCTCCCGGGCGCGGCCCGCCGAGACGGGCTCAGGAAGGCAAGGGAGCCGGGGGCCCACCCTCGCCCCGGATCACGACCAGGTGGCGCTCGGGATGGTGGTGGCGGAGGGCTCGGCTCTCGAGGAGGTCCCAGCAGGGCTGCCCGGCCTCAGCGCCGCAGGCAGGACAAGCGACCGCCCGGACCCGGGGGCCCTCGCGGAGGACGTCGGGCTCCATCAGGGGCCGGCGAGCGCCAGGGGGGCCGCCGGGCCGGCGGCAGGAGTCCGAGCGATCATCACGGTGTGGCTTCGGCAGCCGCAGGCCCGGACTTGAACGCTTCGGGCCGCGCTTGACCAAGGCCTAATCGGCGAGGTCCCGGCCCACAACCGCGCGTGGTCGGTCAGGTCATCGCGCGGGCCGGCAGCAGCTCCTCGAGCGGCACCGCCGGGTCGGCCAGCCGGGCCGGGTCGACCGGCGCCCGCGAGCGGATCAGGGCCTGGATCGACTCGGCCACGTCCCAGACGTACGTTCATCCCCGCCGCCACGCGCCCGTCGGCGATCCAGAACGCGATCAGCTCGCGCGAGGCGGGATCGCCCCGGAAGACGACCCGGTCGGACCCGCTCGCGAGCCCCGAGTACTCCATGCCGACGTCGTACTGGTCGGAGAAGAAGTACGGGATGCGGTCGTAGGGCTCCGCGCGCCCGAGCATGTTGCGCGCGGCGGCCAGGCCCTGGTTGAGCGCGTTGGCCCAGTGCTCCACGCGCACCGGCGGCCGTAGAAGGGGTGCATGGCGCTGGCGACGTCGCCCGCCGCGTACACGCCGGGCGCGCTCGCGGACAGGGCTGGCTGATGATGCCGGCCGAGAGCATGTCGGCCATCTCCAGGATCTGGGCGTGGACCTTGTCGTAGGCCCGCACGTCCGCCCTGAAGTCACCGGTCAGCCTGGCGACGGCCTCATCGGTGGTCAGCTTCAGGTGGTGGCCCATCATGCGGCGCATCTCGGCCCGCGGCCACGCCGTCGGGTTGGCGCTCGAGAGGAAGTCGGCGATCTGATGGGCGTTGCGCGTCCATCGCGCCTGGGCCTGCGCTAGGCCCGGCGCGTCGCCGGTCTTGGCGGCCGTGAGCACGTTGACGGCGATCAGGATGTGCCCCTGAGCTGGCGGGCAGGCTCGGGAGATCGGCGGCGAAGTCAACAATGACCATCCGAGTCCAGACGATGTGGTCCTCCCAGAGGGCGCGCATGTCCTGGCGCAGGGCGAGCTGCCGCGCGGGCGTCGCGGCGTGGTCGCCCGTGGCGTGCGCGTCGGCGGTCGCCGGGCCGCCTCCGCCGGGGCCGCCGAGCGCGATGAGCGCGCTCAGCGCGGCGGCCGCCAGCAGGGCGGGCAGGGCGAGGAATGCTCGCCGTCGTGCTCGTGTATGTGATCTCATGGCTCAGCCCTTGGGGATGGTCGGCGTGGGCGTGCGGCGGGGCGGGCAGGCGACGTGCAGCAGGTCGGTCCAGCTGTGGATGCCGGTGGTCTTCACCGCGCTTCTCCTCTGACTCGTGTGTGGGGCCCACCCCCGAGGGCTCACGCGAGCGTCACCAGGCTCTCGCCGAGACCGAGGCAGGCGCTGCAGGGATGGGGGACCAACCCTTCGCCGTTCCGGTCCTCGAAGACCCGTCGCTGACCCCAGCAGGTCGGGCATGGTCGCCAGAGCGCAGGAGCAGCAGGGGTGGAGATCTCTGTGACGTACACGGTGGCCCTCCGTCGGGGTGGGCTGGGAGCGGTCGTCGCTCGTGCCCCCTTAGTGAGGGCCGGCGCGGCCTTCTTACCCGCAGGCCTTCGTCGTTCGCCCGTCGCCGGGACGGGCGTCGGTCATGCCGCGATACAGTGGTCGTGCTGCCGCGGCAGCAGGAGGGCGAGCGTGCCGATGCCGGAGGCCACGGGCTCGGAGCCCCCGAGCGGGGACGAGCGCGAGCAGGACGTCGTCGACGTGGCGGGCGAGGGGTCCTTCCCGGGCTCGGACCCGCCGTCGTGGTCCGGGGCCATTGCCCAGTAGCCCCGGCTCGGTAAGAGATCGAGTGCTCGGGACACCAATGAGGCATGACGCACGACGTCGCCCCTTCGCGACGGCTCCCCGGGCGGGTCGTCGCATGGCGCCGCGACCGCCTCGCCGCCGCCGGCTTCGCCGGCGCGCTGGCCCGGACGCTTGCGCGCGACCGCCGGATCGACCTGCACGCGCTGATCGAGCTGACCGAGCGCGGCTGCCCGCCCGAGACCGCGGCCCGCATCGTGGCGCCGCTCGACCCCCGGCTTCCGCCGGATGCAAGATGACCGCCGTCGCTGGTAGCGTCACGCGCATGGACAGCCGGCCGATGGCTGTGCCGGGCCATCCGTCATGAGCGGGCTGGACCCACCCGGGCTCGACCGGCTGCTCGGGCCGATCGGACCCGACGTCGGGTGCGACGTCTGCTTCGATGAGCTGGATCGCTACGTCGAGCTCGAGCTTGCCGGCGCGGACGCGGAGGCCGCCGTGCCCGGCGTGCGGGCGCACCTCCAGGGCTGCCCCGCCTGCGCGGAGGAGCACGACAGCCTGATGGCGCTCCTCGCGCCGGACGGGCCTCGCTAGCGACGGTGGACGACTTCTCGGGGCGGGTGGTGCTCGTCACTGGGGCCGGCCGCGGCTGCGGCCGCGCGATCGCGGAGGATCTCGCCACCCGCGGCGCCAGCGTCGTGGTGAACGACATCGACGCCGAGCCGGGGAGCGCGACGGCGGAGGGCATCCGCGGCCGGGGCGGGGCGGCGACCTTCGTGCACGCCGACGTCTCGCAGGAGGCCGAGGTCGAGCGGCTCGTCGGCGAGACCGTCGCGGCCTACGGCGGGCTGCACTGCGCGGTGAACAACGCGGGGACCGAGCACCCGGTCACGATCGACGCCAGCGACGCGGCGAGCTTCGCGGCCGTCATCGCGACCAACCTCGAGGGGGTGCGCGCCTGCCTCAAGCACGAGATCGCCGCCATGCGCCGCACCGGCGGCGGGGCGATCGTGAACATGTCGTCGGTGACGAGCGACCTCACGGCGGTGCCCCAGAACGGGCTCTACGCCGCGTCGAAGGGCGGCGTTGACGCCCTCACCAAGACCGCCGCGGTCGAGGTGGCGAAGGACGGCATCAGCGTCAACGCCCTCGCGTTCCTGGCGGCCGACGTCGAGGACGGCATGTTCCAGCGGTTCCTGGCGACGACGGGCATGCCCCTCGAGCAGATCATGCAGGCACTGCCGGTGGGCCGGCTGCTGCGCAAGGAGGAGCTCTGCGCGGCCGTGCGCTTCCTCTGCGGCGACGACTCGCGCTTCGTCACCGGGACCACCCTCGTCCTCGACGGCGGCTTCACCGCCATGTGAGAACGGAGGGCGGCCGCCCCCGCCGCCTCAGCCCCGGCGCAGACCGTCCAGCGACTCCATGTCCCCGGGGCTCAGCTCGAACCCGAGGGCCGCGTTCTCGACGATCCGATCCCGCGTACGTGACTTCGGGATCGTCGGGATCCCGCGCTGAACGCACCAGCGCAGCAGCACCTGGGCCGGCGTCCGCCCCAGGCGCCTCGCGATCGCCCCGATGCCCGGGTCGCGCGGGAGGCGGCCGCGCCCCAGGGGGCTGTAGGACTCGAGCACGACCCCCAGCTCCCGGTGGACGGTCAGATCCGTCGGCGAGAAGACCCCCGGATGCCACTCGATCTGGTTGACCATCGGCGGCACCTCCGCCGCCTCGACCGTCCGCCGCAGCAGGTCGCGCCCGTAGTTGGACACCCCGATCGCGCGGGCGAGGCCGTCCGCGAGCAGGCGCTCCATCTCGGGCCAGTGGGCCTCCGCACCGCGCCCCGCCCAGTGGATCAGGTAGAGGTCCACGTGCTCGAGGCCCAGCTTGCCCAGGCTCTCCTCGAGTTGGCGGCGCGCCGGGCCGCGGCCGGGGCGGAGCTTGGTGGTCACGAAGACCTCCTCGCGCGGCAACCCGCTCGCCCGGACACCTCGGCCGACGCCCGCCTCGTTCCCGTAGCCCGGGGCCGTGTTGACGTGCCGGTAGCCGGCCTCGAGCGCCCACAGGACGGCCTGCTCGGTCTCACCCCGGGGGATCTGCCAGACGCCGAGCCCGAGCAGGGGCATCAGCACCCCGTTCGCCAGCGGGACCGCGGGGGCGCCGGCGAGCCGGTCCGGCAGAGTCGATCCGCTCGTCATGGCCGCGCGCCCGCTAGCTGCGGGTCCCCTCCCGCTGCGGCAGGAGGTACCCCGCCGGGTCGATGAGCTCCAGCAGCCGTCGCACCGGCCCGTGCCCGACCAGGAGCCGCAGCCCGCCGCCCCGCGCACGCCCGGCGCACTCGGCGCTCACGAGACAGGCCAGCCCGCTGGAGTCGATGAACTCGAGGTCCCTCGCGTCAACCTCGAGCCGCCGGGGGGCGGCCGCCTCGGCCATCTCCGTCAGCAGCCGGCCGGCGCGCCCGGCGTCGGCGAGGTCGAGGCTGCCCCTGAGCGCGACGCCGGGGATCTCCTCGTCGAGCGTCACCTCCAGGTGGTGAAACCCGGGCGACCGCGGCCTCAGCTCGTCCCAGGGCACCGTGTCCTCCCGATCGCGGGCTCCTCCCGGTCGTACCCCGGCGCCCGGTCTCGCTAACCAGTGGCGCGGACGGGGGGCCGGATGAGGCCGCCGTCACACTCGGGGGCCGACGGGGGTGTCGCGCGGGCCGGGGACCCGGGACGGCGCCAGGCCGGCCGCCGCCAGGCGGGCGGCGAGCAGGCGCGCGTCCCTGGGAGCGCACCCCTCGGCGTCGTTGTTGAGGTAGACGAAGACGTCCTCGTCAGGCGAGAAGGCGTCCGCCAGGCGAGCGGCCCACGTGGCGAGGGCCGTGCGGCCGTAGCAGGGGCGCGGCGTCGCCCGGCCCTCGTGCAGCCGCAGGTAGCCCCAATCGGCGGTCCGCCACCGCGGCGGCCGCCACCCCGGCCGGTCGGCCATGCACAGCGCGGCGCCGCGGCGCTCCAGCAGCGCGCGCGTCCGAGGGTCGAACCACGACGCATCGCGGGGCTCGACGGCCACGCGCAACCCGGCCCCGAAGCTCCGCAGGACGCCGTCAAGCGCGTCGTCGTCGCGGCGCATGTTCGGCGGCAGCTGCAGCAGCACCGGGCCGAGGCGGTCGCCGAGCGGCTCGAGCACGGACATCAGGCGCCGCACGGGCTCCCGCGGCTCGCGAAGGCGACGGATGTGGGTGAGGTAGCGGCTCGCCTTGACCGCGAAGATGAAGTCCGGCGGGACGCGCCGCCCCCAATCCTCGACCACGGCCGGGCGCGGCAGGCGGTAGAAGGTCGCGTTCACCTCGACGGTGGCGAAGCCCTCCGCGTAGCGCTCGAGCCACTGCCCCTGCGGCAGCCCCTCCGGGTAGAGGCGCCCGCGCCAGTGGGCGTACTGCCAGCCCGAGGTGCCGATCAGCACCGGCACGGATCCTCCTGGGCCATTGGGAACACCGTCGATACCGGGTTCAGCCGAGGCGGTTGTCCAGGTAGCACCACTTCCAGGCCTCGCCGGGCTCGATGCTGCGCATCACCGGGTGCCGGCACTCGGCGAAGTGCCCGCTCGCGTGCTTGCCGATCGAGGAGTCGCAGCAGCCCACGTGGCCGCAGCCCAGGCAGAGGCGCAGGTGGACCCAGGTCGTCCCGTCGCGCAGGCACTCCTCGCATCCCTCCGGCGTGCGCGGCGCGACCCAGGGGGGCGCCTCGCGCAGGTGCTCGCAGTCACCGGCGCGGATCGCGGCGGGCCGCAGCTCCCCATCGGTCGGCGACTCCGCGTCCTCCACGGGATCGAGGAGCGACTCCTCCTGATCCACCGCCGTCATCGCCGCCCGCAGCACCACGTCGTTGACGTAGCCGAGGTCCCGCGCGTGAACGATCATGTCCCGCTCCGCCCCGAGCATCTCGAGGCGGAGCCGGCGGTAGATCGCGTTGGGCGTCTCGATCTCGGACTGGCTGCGGCCGAGGCGCTCCCAGACGCCGTTCGCCCGGAGCTCGGCGCGCTCGCGCAGCTGGCGCAGGACCTCCTCGGGATCCTCCGGGGAGCGGACCTCCTCCAGCCGGTTCAGGCCGGCACGCGACGCCTTGCTGATCAGCGCGGCGGCCTGGAGCGCGTCCTCGGCCGGGCTCGGCGCCGGCAACCGCAGGCGCGCGACGAGCCACGGCAGCGTGCTCCCCTGCAGCAGCAGGGTCCCCGCGACGACCACGAACGCCGCGAGCTGGAGCACCGCGCGCTGGGGGGTCTCCTCGGGCAGCAGGAAGGCGGCGGCCAGCGTGACGACGCCGCGCATGCCGGCCCACGACACGACGGCCCCGGTCGACCAGCTCCATGACCGCGCCCGCATGCGCGCGGTGCCGTGACGGTAGATCCAGACGGCGCCCATGACGTACACGATGCGGACGAGGATGGTGGCGACGAGCACGGCGGCGCAGATCAGGACGATCCGGCCGACGCCGAGGTCGGAGTCGCCGACGTCCTCCAGGATCGGCCGGAGCTGGAGGCCGATCAGCAGGAATACCGCGTTCTCGAGCATGAACTGGACCGTTCGCCAGTTCGTGCTCTCCGCGAGGCGCGACGCCGCCGACTGGAGCCTGGGGGCCTTGTGGCCCAGCAGCAGGCCGGTGACGACGACCGCCAGCACGCCCGAGGCGCCGATCGCCTCGGCGGGGAGGAAGGCGACGTAGGGCGCGGTGAAGGAGAGCGTCGTGTCGAGCACCGGGTCGCTGATGCGGCGGCGGATCGTGGCGAGGAGCCAGGTGGCGGCGAGCCCGATCAGGAGCCCACCGCCCGCGGCGAGAACGAAGTCCCACCCGACCTCGAGCGGCGTGACGCTCGAGGTGATCGCGGCGATGGCCGCGGTCAGCGCGACCAGGGCGGTCGCGTCGTTGACGAGGCTCTCGCCCTCGAGGATCGTGATGATCCGGCGGGGCATCCCGATGCGGCGCGCCACCGCGGTGGCGGCGACCGCGTCCGGCGGAGCGACGACCGCGCCCAACGCCAGAGCGGCCGCCAGGGAGACCGATGGCACGACCCACCAGGCGACGAGGCCGACGGCGACCGTGCTCACCGCCACCAGCACGACGGCCAGCAGGATGAGCGCGTCCTTGGTCGCGGCGAAGTCCACGAGCGAGGTCCGGATGGCCGCGGCGTACAGCAGCGGCGGCAGGAGCCCGAACAGGACCAGGTCGGGATCGAGCTCGAAGGTCGGCACCCCGGGCACGAAGGACGCGATCAGGCCCACCACGACCAGCGCCAGCGGGGGCGACCACCCGAAGCGGCGCGACGCGCCGGCGACGAACGCGACGGTCACGACGATCGCCAGCACGAACAGGGCGGGCTCCACGCCCGCATGATGACGGGCGGCCCGAGCGTCGGTCTCCTGTTAGCCTCATCCGCATGTGCCGCAACATCAGAACGCTCTACAACTTCGAGCCCCCGGCGACCGAGGACGAGGTCCGCGCCGCCGCGCTCCAGTACGTCCGCAAGGTCAGCGGGTTCCACAAGCCGTCGCGCGCCAACGCGGAGGCCTTCGACCGAGCGATCGACGCCGTCGCGGCGATCTCCAATGAGCTGCTCGGGGAGCTGACGACGTCGGCCCGGCCGAAGGACCGCGAGGTCGAGGCGGCCAAGGCCCGCGCCCGGGCCGAGCGCCGCCGACTCGCCGCCTGAGGGAGCGTGACGCCCGCGCGTGCGGGTTGACGGGGCGCGCGGGCGCGCTCTAGCGTCGAGGCCCGCGTGGACCTGCCGCGCGGCGGCCCATCATGCGCGCGCCCAGGCCCATCCGAAACGTCGACGCCGGCGACCTCATCGAGATGATGCTCGTGGTCGCCGTGACGACCATCGTCATCATCCGGATCATCCTCGAGCTGTCGGGCTACCCGAAGCTCGGCGGCGGCGGCCTGCACATCGCCCACGTGCTGTACGGCGGCCTGATGATGATCGTCGCGCTGATCCTCGTCTTCGCCCTGCTCAACATGTCGGCGCGGTGGGCGGCGGCGTTCGTCGGCGGGGTCGGCTTCGGCTTCTTCATCGACGAGGTCGGCAAGTTCATCTCCAACGACGTGAATTACTTCTTCGAGCCGGCCTTCTCGGTGATGTACGTCGTCTTCATCATCCTGTTCTTCGCGCTATGGGCGATCCGCCGCGCCACCCTGCGCCCCCACGACGCGCTCGCGAACGCCCTGAGCATGCTCCGCGAGGAGCGAGACGGGACGCTCGACGCCGAGACCAAGCGGGAGATCCTGGCCCTCCTCGACCGCGCGAACCCCGCAGACCCCCTGGTCCCGGTGCTGCGCGACCGTGTGCGCGCCACGCCCACGATCGAGCGGCGCAACCTCACGCCCTACGCCCGCTGGCGGGCCCGCCTGGCCGAGTGGTACCAGCACAAGGCCGAGCAGCACTGGTTCTCGACGCTGGTCCTGGTGGTGATGATCATCTACGGCCTCGGATCCCTCGGCACGGTCGTCAGCCCGTTCACGGACGGCGAAGGTGTCAACGGCGACAACCACGACTTCGCGACGTGGTTCGAGACCGGGTCCGCGGGCGTCACGGCGATCCTCATCGGCATCGGCCTCGCCGTGCGGCGCCGCTCGCGGGTCGCGTCGTACCGCTGGTTCAAGGCGGCCATCCTGGTCTCCCTGTTCATCACGCAGGTCTTCGTCTTCTACTACGACCAGCTCTCGGCCCTGGTCGGCGTGATCGTCAACCTGCTCCTGTACGCCGCCCTCTCGTACATGATCGCCCGCGAGGAGGCCCGCGAGCGGGGCGTGACGGCGACGCCGGCCCCGCATCCCGACCCCGAGCTGGCCTCCGAGGCGACGTAGCGAGGCGCGGATGGCGACACGGAGCCAGAGCGCGAGCCGCAGCGAGGTCGGCGACCTGGTCGTCCTCCCCGCGGGCCGCTACCGGCTCGGCGAGCCGGGCGAGGAGCGCGAGGTCGAGGTCGCGGCCGTGCTCATCGGCCGCTACCCGGTGACGAACGTCCAGATGGCGGCCCGCTCGGGCGAGCCGCCCGCGGCCGAGCACCTGGCCGGCCATCCCGCGACGGGCGTCGCGTTCGACGACGCCGTGGCCTTCTGCGCCTGGGCGTCGGCCCGGTCGGGGGACCGGGTCCGCCTCCCCTCGGGCGCCGAGTGGGAGGCCGCGGCGCGCGGCGACGACGCGCGCGCCTGGCCGTGGGGCGACGCCTTCGACCCCGACCGCTGCGCCTGCGCCGAGGCGAACGCCTGGACGACCGCCCCGGTGGACGCCCACCCGGCCGGGGCCTCCCCCTGCGGCGCCGAGCAGCTCGCGGGCAACGTCTGGGAGTGGGTGGGCGACGCTCCCGACGAGGACGGCTGGCGGCGCGTCCGCGGCGGCTGCCACCTGGACCACGCCTGGGGCGTGCGCGCCAGCCGGAGCCTGCCGGCCGACCCGGCGCGCGCCACCTACACCACCGGCTTCCGCATCGCGATCGACATCGACCACGCCGACCAGGAGGTGCCATGACCGCCCGAGAACGGGTGATCGACGCCCTGCGCGACGTCTACGACCCCTGCTGCGCCGACCGGGGGATCAGCGTCGTCGACATGGGCCTGGTGGAGGACGTGCGCGTCAACGGCGCCCACGTCCGCGTGGACATCGTCCTGACGACCGGCTGGTGCCCGTTCGTGGCCTCGATGTCCGACATGATCCCCGCGCGGCTCCGCGACCTCGACGGCGTCGAGAGCGTCAACGTCGAGGTGGTCTGGGACCCGGTCTGGACGCCCGAGCGGCTGTCCGACTCGGCCCGCGAGAAGCTCGAGATGCCCATGGAGGAGCTGCTGCCCTACCGCGAGCGGCGCCTCGCCTCAACCCGCGAAGGAGGCTGACGATGGCGACCACCGAGACCGCTGCCGAGGCCGCGGGCGCGCGCGAGCGGAAGGTGCCGGCGTTCGTGTTCGACTGCGTCTGCCACATCTTCAACTTCGACAAGCGCAACGCGCTCGGCCCACCCGGCGAGATGTTCGACGAGCACCTCTACGCCTTCCACCAGTTCCTGACCCAGGCCGGCGAGACCGTCCTCGGCCGCGACGAGTTCTTCCGCGAGTGGTCCGTCAACGAGATCTACGAGATGGTCATCGAGGGCTCGGACACGGACATGATCGTGGCCCAGCCGCTGCCGCTGACCGACCTCTTCCACGACGGGCTGTCGCCGTGGGAGAAGTGCGCCGAGATGGCGGCCAAGCACCCCGACCGGGCGGTCTTCTGGGGCTCGGTCAACCCGCTGGAGGGCAAGAAGGCGCTCGACCTCATGACGCGCCAGGTGGAGGACCACGGCGCGAAGGCGTTCAAGTTCTACAACGTCCGCTACGACTACGGGCAGCCGTTCCCCTGGCGCATGGACGACCCCCGGATCGCGTTCCCGGTCTTCGAGCACGCCCAGAAGCTCGGCGTGAACCTCGTCGGCGTCCACAAGGGCGTGCCGCTCGGGCCCCAGCCGGTCGAGCACACGCGCACCTTCGACATGGACGGGGCGGCCGCCAACTTCCCCGACATCAACTTCGTGATCTTCCACGTCGGGCTGCCGTGGCTGGACGAGGTGCTCTGGCAGATCGTGCGCTTCCCCAACCTGTACGCCTCGATCGCCGCGACGGTCAACTTCATCTCCCGCCACCCACGGGTCTTCGCCGAGACGCTCGGCAAGATGATGTGGTGGTGCGGCGAGGACAAGATCATCTACGGCGGCGAGGCGCCGATCTGGCACCCGCAGTGGGCGCTGGAGGCGTTCTGGAACTTCGAGCTGCCGGCGGACATCGTCGAGGACTACGGCTACCCGCCGCTCACGGAGCAGGCCAAGCGCAAGATCCTGGGCGGCAACCTGGCCCGCCTGCACGGGATCGACGCCGAGGCCAAGGCCAAGGAGCTCGGCGCCCCGGCCTGACCGACCCGGCGGCAGACCCCGGGCGACCTCACGCCCGGCGGTCTGCCGCCGTTGTACGGGCATGACCACCATTCCGATCGCCACCACGCTGTACAGCGTCGCCCCCTCCCCCGTCGGCCCGCTCCTCCTGAGCGGCGACGAGCGGGCCCTCTCGGGCCTCTGGTTCGCCGACGCGCCCTCCCCGGCGAGGGCGGAGTGGCGCCGCGACGACGACCGCTTCCGCGACGAGGTCCGCCAGCTGGCCGAGTACTTCGCCGGCGAGCGGACGGCCTTCGACATCCCCCTGCGGCTCGAGGGCGCCGCGTTCGACCGGCGCGTCTGGGACGCCCTGCTCGAGATCCCGCACGGCTCCACCGCGACCTACGGCGAGCTGGCCGACCGCGTGGGCGCCCCCGGCCGCGCCCGGGCGGTCGGGTCGGCCAACGCGCGCAACCCGATCGCGATCGTGGTGCCGTGCCACCGGGTGATCGGCGCCGCCGGGGCGCTCACCGGCTACGCGGGCGGGCTCGAGCGCAAGCGCGCCCTGCTCGTCCACGAGGGCGCCCTCCTGACCTGATGAGGAGCTAGGCGGGCCAGCCCAGGACGCCGGCCCAGATCAGCAGGGCGACCGCCGCCGCAGCGACCACCAGGACGAGCAGCGCCCACCGCCAGCGGCCCGATCGCGCGCCGACCCCGCGGGCGGTGGCGCGGGTGGCCGGCACGTGCACGGGCCGCGGGCGGGTCTGGGACGGGGCGCCTTCCGAGGGCAGCGTCCGCTCGGGGCCCTCGACCTGCACGCCGAGGTGGGCGGCGTAGGCGCGCACGAAGCCGTTCACGTAGGCGGGGTCGGGCAGCGACTCGAAGCGATCGTCCTCGATCGCCACCAGATATCGCTCCCGGATGCGCGTCGCCGCCGCGCAGTCGGACAGATCCAGCCCCTGCCGCATCCTTGCCTCGCGGAGCCGCGCTCCGATCGGACGGGGGTCCTCCACGGCGGCAGCCTACGCATCGCGTCATGCTGTCGGCACGGGTGAGCGAGGGCGACGACCACTACCGGGCGCTTGACGTCGCCCCGAAGGCCACGACTCAGGAGATCCACGCGGCGTGGCGCTTCCTCCTGGTCGCCTTCCATCCGGACCGGTTCCGCGACCCCGCCCAGCGCCAGCGGGCCGAGGAGATCACGAAGCGGGCGAACGCCGCGTGGCACGTGCTCGGCGACCCCGCCCGGCGGCGGCGCTACGACCGGCTCCGTCGCGACGGCTCCCGCGCGGTGCCCGCCGAGGCGCCGGCGACCGTCCGCGAGCTCCCGTGCCCGTCCTGCGCCACCCGCAGCCGCGTGCCCGACGCGGGCGGCCGGGTCGTGCGCATCGCGTGCCCGGCGTGCCGCGAGACCTTCTCCGCCATGATCGGCGCGCGCTGCGTGGGCCGGCCCCGCCTGCAGAAGGGGTGGCTGGGGCTGCGCTACGAGGCCCTCTTCGCCGACCGCGACGGGGCCCGCACCACCGTGAGCTTCCGGCGCCTCCCGCAGGAGCTCGCCCTGTCGGACGGCGAGACGATGTCCGTGGTCTTCCACCCGCGCCGAGCCCGGCCCGTCTACGCGATCGTCCACGGCGAGACCCTGGACGTGGGCTGGCGTGTGAGTTAGCGCGCGGGCGCCCCGCCCCGGGTTGGTCTTTCCCGGCGCCCGCCCCGGCGAAGCCGGTGCGCCGGTCTGCCGGAGGCCCCGGCCAGGGGCCGGAGGCGCGCATGAGCGCCCGATATGAGGCGCTCATCCGCTCTAGGAATTCAATCGGGTTTCGAAGAACGCCCTGATCGCCTCCCGGCCGCCGCCGGTCGCGGCCTCGGCGAAGCGGGCCGCCAGCGCGCCCCGGTCGCGCGCGTCGTGGCGGACGACCTCGGCGTCGAGCGCGTGCCAGCCCATCTCAGCGAGCTCGATCTCGATCCTCACCTGGGCCGACGAGGGGAAGTCCGTGCCGGCCAGGAGGACGCCGCCCTGGCTCAGGTTGACGCTCTGGGCCTCGACGACCGCCCCTCCGGCGATCACGCGCGCCGGCAGCTCGGCCGACGCGCGCGGGTGGGCACGGCGCTCGTCGTCCGGGCTCGGCTCGGCCATCTCCCCTCCCTCGTCGGCCCTCCGGCCCGGCCAGCCTACCGATCGGGCGGGCGGGGCCGTCTACCCGTCGCCGCCCCCGCCCGCGGAGCGGGCCACGTACTCCTCCACCAGGAGCAGGTTGTCCTCGCCCGCCCGCCGCACGATCTGCAGGAGCTCGGACATCGTCTTGACCTCCTCGACCTGCTCGGTGACGAACCACTGGAGGAAGACCTGCGTCGCGTGGTCGTTCTTCTCGACCGCGAGGTCCACGGCGGCGTCGATGTGCGCCGTCACCGAGGCCTCCCAGTCCAGGCTCAGCGCCACCGCCTCCTCGGCGTTCTCGAAGGTCGCCTTGGGGGCGTTCAGGCTGGGGATGGCCACCGATCCGCCGACGTCCTGGATGAAGGCCAGGAACTTCATCGCGTGCCCGTGCTCCTCGGCCGCCTGGCTCGAGAAGAACCTCGTCAGCTCGGGAAGGCCCTCCGCGTCGAACCAGCTCGACACCTGCAGGTACTGGAGGTGGGCCTCGAGCTCGCGCCCCAGCTGGGCGTTGAGGGCGTCAACGACGGCCGTGTCGATCGGCATGCGGCTCCTCCTGAGGGGGTCGCGCCAGTCTAGCCGCGCGCGGGTCGCGCGGTCCCAGGGCGCCCGCTAGGGTCCGCGGTCGTCCCCGGAGGAGATCCGCCGATGCCGCTCGTCCGCCGCCGGCCCCTCGCGGGCCTCGCCGCCCTCGGCGCGGCCGCCCTCATCGCCGGCTGCGGCGGGGGCTCCGACTCGATGAGCGCCGACGAGTTCCGCGAGCAGGCCGACGCCATCTGCGCGGAAGGCGACGAGCGGGTCGCGACGATCCCCGAGCCCACGACCGCCGACCAGGTCGCGCCCTCGTTGGAGCAGGCGCTGTCGGTCGCGGACGACCAGCTTGCGAGGCTCGGCGAGCTGGATCCACCGGACGAGCTCCAGACCGCCTTCGACGAGGCGCAAGACCTCAATCAGCAGCGCCGAGACCTTGCCCGGCAGGCGGTCGAGCGGATCCAGAACGGCGAGGACCCCCAGGTCGTCCTGCGAGACGTCAGCCCTGAGCTCGAGCGCCTCCAGGAGGAGGCGCGGGCCAAGGCCCGCGAGCTGGGGCTCACGATCTGCGGACGCGAGGACGACGAGGGCGCCTCCACGGCCGGCGGGGCGACCGCGACCGCCCCCGAGCCGACGACGGACACGACGGGGGCTCGCGGCGAGACCGCCCAGTACCGCGAGGACGTCGGCGTGGCGGTGGCGTCGCTGCGGAGCTTCTCCAGCCTCCTCCAGGGCACGACGAGCCTCGAGGACCTGCAGGCGAGGGTCCCCGAGGCGAGGGCCGAGCTCGACCGGTTCGACGCCGCGATCGCGAGCATCAGCGATCAGCAGTTCGACAACGCGACCCTCGAGGGCCAACGCGGGAGGGTCGCGAAGCTGGGACCCCAGGCGAGCGAGGTCCTCGATGGTTTCCTCGATGCCGCCGAATCGGGCGACTCCGAAGCGATGCAGAGCAAGCTTCGGGAACTGAACCAGGTGGTCTCCGAGTTCAGATCGGCGGTGTCCGCGACCCCGTGAGCTAGCGCCGCCGGGCCTCCCGGCGGGCGCGTTCCGAGCGCGTGGCGCCCACGACCGCGGCCGTCGCGAGGATGCCCCAGAACACGCCGTAGGTGAGCCCGCGCCAAACCGGCTGGTTCAGCAGGAACACGTGGGCGGCCCAGAGCAGGAGGACCGCCACCGGCGCCACGATGGCGATCTGCGCGCCGATGTGCAGGTCCTCCCACCGGCGCAGCCACGCGGGCGGCTCGGGTCGCTGCACGGTGCCCACGGCACCCAGGATACGCCCGCGGAACGGAGCACTAGGATGGCCCGGTGCCGGGGCGCTCGTCACCCGAGTGGGAGCGGTTCGCCGAGTGGGCGGGCACCCTCGCGGACCTCGCGGGCGCCGCGGGGCTGCTGGAGTGGGACCGCGAGACGTCGATGCCGCCCGCGGGCGCCGAGGGGCGGGCCCGCCAGCTCGGCACGCTCGCCGCGCTGCGCCACCGCGAGATCGTGCGCCCCGACGCCGGCGAGGCGCTCGACGCGCTGCGGGCGGACCCGGACGCCCTCGACGACGACGCCCGCGCCATGCTGCGCCTGGCGGCGCGGGAGCGGGATCGCGCGCTGCGCGTGCCGGAGACGCTCGTGCGCGAGATCACCGAGGCGTGCTCGCGGTGCGTGTCGGCCTGGATCGAGGCCCGCGAGGCCGACGACTTCGCGGCCTACGCCGCGCCGCTGCGCCGCGTCGTGGAGCTCAAGCGCCGCGAGGCCGCGGCGGTGGGGATCGGCGACGAGCCCTACGACGCCCTCCTCGACCAGTTCGAGCCCGGCGCGCGCGCGGCCGGCCTCGAGCCGGTCTTCGCCGACCTGCGCGAGCGGCTGGCGCCGATCGTCGCCGCCGCGTCGCGGCGCGAGACGGTCGAGCTGCCTCCACGCGATTGGCCCGAGGAGGGTCAGATGGCGCTCGCCGGCGACATCGCCGCCCTGGTCGGGTTCGACGCGTCGGCGGGGGTGATCGACCGCTCGGCCCACCCCTTCACGAGCTCGCCGCACGCCGGCGACGTGCGATTCACCACGCGGATCGCGCGCGACAGCCCCCTGAGCAACATCTCGACCGTCATGCACGAGCTGGGGCACGCTCTCTACGAGCAGGGGCTGCCGCCCGACGTCAACCGCACGCCGCTGCACGACGCGCCGTCCCTCGGGGCGCACGAGTCGCAATCGCGCTTCTGGGAGAACCAGATCGGCCGCACCCTGGCGTTCTGGGGCGCGCTCGAGCCCGCCCTGCGGCGCCGCTTCCCGGAGGCGATGACGGGCCTCGACCCGGCGCTGCTTCACCGCGCCGCGAAGGTCGTCCGGCCCTCGCTCATCCGCGTGGACGCCGACGAGGTGACCTACAACCTCCACATCGTCCTGCGGTTCGAGATCGAGCTCGCGCTGATCCGCGGCGATCTCGACGTCAACGACCTGCCGCCCGTCTTCGCCGACGGCATGGAGCGCCTCGTGGGGATCCGCCCGCCGACCGACGCGCTCGGCGCCATGCAGGACATCCACTGGGCGCACGGCCTGTTCGGCTACTTCCCGACCTACACCCTGGGCAACCTCTACGCGGCCCAGCTCGCCGAGGCCGCCGACGCCGAGCTGGGCGGGATCGAGCGGGCGGTCGAGGAGGGACGCCTGCGCGACATCCTGGCGTTCATGGGCGAGCACGTGCACCGCCACGGCGCCCGCTTCGAGACGGCGGAGCTGATGCGGCGGGCGACCGGGCGCGAGCTCGGCTCCGACGCCCTCATCGCCCACCTCGAGCGCTCCTACCTCGCGGCCGCCTGACCCTCCCGGCCGGCCTCGGGGAGGCCGGTCTCGACCTCGTCGATCAGGTCGGCGTGGAGGTCGAGGAACCGCCGCAGGAAGCCGATGACCAGCAGCAGGTAGACCTCGCGGTGCGGGAGCGAGCGGGCGCTGGCCTCCCCTTCGTCGAGCCGCGACCGGATGTCGGCGATGTCGGCCCGCAACGCCGCGAGGCTCTCGCGGGTCGGGGCATCGCCGACCAGGTCGGCGATCAGCAGGCGCAGCAGCGGCTCGCTCTTCAGCGGGGTGAGGCGGGCCGGCGTCCGCGCGTACTCGCGCAGGGCCTTCAGGCCCTTGTCGGTCAGCGTGTAGACCGTCCGCTCACGGGTCTTGCCGGGCGCCTTGCTCGCGTCCAGGTAGCCGAGAGCGGCCAGCCGCTTGGGCTCGGCGTAGTACTGGCTCTCGCCGGCCCAGTCGAGGATCCGGCCGCGCCGGGCCATGCGCAGGAGATCGTGGGCGCCGGCGCCGGTGCGGCCGACCAGGCCCATGATCTCGTACGAGAAGAGGCTCAGCTCATCGTTCGCCATAACTCTGTTCCGTAGTATACAACTCCGGTATGACGACCCTGAGCGCCGTGCGGCACGGCAGCCTCTGGGGCGCCCGGGCGGAGGCCTGGGCCGAGGAGGAGGCCGCCGAGGCACCGAAGTACGAGGCCGCGATCGCGCGCGTGGGGATCGCGCCCGGACACGCGGTCCTCGACATCGGGTGCGGCTCGGGCGTGTTCCTCCGGATGGCCGCCGACCGGGGCGCGCGGACCTCCGGGCTCGACGCCTCCGAGGGGCTGCTGGAGGTCGCGCGCCGCCGGCTGCCGGAGGCGGACCTGCGGATCGGCGACATGCAGCGCCTCCCCTGGGGCGACGACGCCTTCGACCTCGTGACGGGCTTCAACTCGTTCTTCTTCGCCGACGACATGGTCGCGGCCCTCCGCGAGGCGAGCCGCGTCGCCAAGCCCGGCGCGACAGTGCTGATCCAGGTCTGGGGGCGGGCCGAGCGGTGCGACCTCACCCCCGTCCTGCAGGCCATCCGGGCGCTGCGCCCGGCGCCGATCGCCCCGTCCGCGCCCCCGCTCTCGCAGCCGGGCGTGCTGGAGGGATTGGCCACCGAGGCCGGGCTGACGCCGCTGGCCGCCTTCGACGCGCGGTTCGCGCTCGAGTTCGCCGACGAGGCGGCCCTGCTCCGCAGGCTGCTGTCGCCCGGCCCGGTCGTCGAGGCGATCGAGGCCCGGGGCGAGGAGGCCG
Organism: Miltoncostaeaceae bacterium; assembly: GCA_963835685.1. GTDB lineage: Bacteria > Actinomycetota > Thermoleophilia > Miltoncostaeales > Miltoncostaeaceae > DATAGF01. The sequence continues at coordinate 47,911 of CAWIGI010000003.1, read as the reverse complement.
TCGCGGCGGCGGTCCTCGAGGCGGCGGCGCCCTACCGGACGGCGGGCGGCGCGTACCGGCTCGAGAACGAGTGGCACTCGCTGATCGCCCGCGCCTGACCGACCTCAGCGCCTCGCCAGGAACATGAACCGGTTCATCGCGAAGAAGTAGTCGTCCCCCATCTCGCGAAGGCCGGCGGCCCAGGCCTCCGCCTCGTCGCCGCTCACCCCGCCGCGCCCGGGAACGAACCCCGCGATCAGCCCCAGCAGGCCGCCGCTGTAGGTGTCGCGGGCGTCGCCGACGTTCAGGAGGGGCACGACGGAGGCCGACTCGAGCGCGAAACCGGCCTCGCGCAGGAGCTGGGGCAGCCGTCGCGGCAGGTCGCGGTGGGCCAGGTGCTCGTCCCAGGCGGCGAGCACCCGGCGCATCAGCCCGTCGTCCGGCGAGCGCCAGACGACCGAGTCCCAGTCGGTGTCGAGCACCAGCAGGCGCCCGCCGGGCGCCAGCGCACGGCGCGCCTCGGCGAGCGCGGCGGGCATGTCGGGGACGTACTCGTAGACCTGCGTCGCGACGGCGAGTTCGGCGATCCCGTCCTCGACGGGGAGCGGCCCTCCCACATCGCCCTCGACGACCTCGACCGGCGCGGCCGCGGGCCCGCACGTCCCGGCGCGCGGCCATCGCCAGCATGCTGGGGCTTGCGTCGATGCCCACGACACGGCCCCCGGAGCCGACCGCGCGGGCGATCTGGCACGCGAGCAGCCCCGGGCCGCACCCCAGGTCGAGCGCCCGCTCCCCAGGCCTCGGCGCGAGTGCCTCCATGACGACCCGCCGCTGCTCGACGACGTCGGCGGTGCCGTAGACCTCCTCGACCGCCCGCGAGGCCTCCTCGTCGAACTCGATCATCTGCCCCACGGCGGCCGGCCGGGTCAGGCCGCCGCCGGGCTCCGCTGCCTCCGGCGCGGCCGGGCCTTGGGCCGCGGCGCCGGGGCGAGCAGCTCGCGGGCGCGCTTCGCGGCGCCGATGATCCCCGCCTCGTTGAGCAGGGTCGCAGCGACCACGGGCGGCCTCACGTCGAGCAGCGGCAGGAACCGGTCGGCGCGCTTGGAGGCGCCGCCGCCGAGGATGACCAGGTCCGGCCAGATCAGGGCGTCCACGCGGTCGAGGTACTCGTCCAGCAGCGGCGCCCACTGGCGGTACGAGAGCCCCTTGCGCTCGCGCGCGCCCGCCGAGGCCCGCCGCTCCGCGTCCCTCCCGCGGATCTGGATGTGGCCCAGCTCGGTGTTCGGCACCAGGATCCCGTCGACGAACAGCGCCGAGCCGATCCCGGTCCCGAGCGTGAGCAGCAGCACCACCCCCCGCACGCCCTTCCCCGCGCCGAAGCGGACCTCCGCGAGCCCGGCCGCGTCGGCGTCGTTGAGGACGACGCACTCGCGGCCGACGGCCTCCGAGAACGCCTCGACGGCGTTCACGCCGACCCAGCTCTTGTCGATGTTGGCGGCCATCATCGCCGTGCCGCCCACGATCGGGCTCGGGAGGCCGATCCCCACCGGACCCTCGTCGACGCCCAGCTCCGCGATGAGGCCGGCGGTGGCCGCCACCACCGCGTCGGGGACCGCCGGCTGCGGCGTCGCGACCCGTATCCGCTCGCTCTTGAGGGCGCCGCGCCGCGGCTCGACGACCGCGCCCTTGATCCCGCTGCCGCCGATGTCGACCCCGATGAGCCCTCTCATGCCGCCTCGCTGTCGTACGTGACCAGGGACAGGACGTCGTAGCCTCGCAGGGCCTCGCGCCCGGCGAGGAAGGCGAGCTCGACCACGACCGCGATGCCCACGACGACGCCCCCGAGCCGCTCCACCAGCCGGCACAGCGCGAGGGCCGTGCCGCCCGTCGCGAGCAGGTCGTCGTGCACGAGCACCTTCTGGCCGGGCCTGACCGCGTCGCGGTGGACCTCGATCGCGTCGGTGCCGTACTCGAGCGTGTACGACTCGGCGACCGTCTCCCAGGGAAGCCTGCCGGCCTTGCGCGCCGCCGTGACGCCCACCCCGAGCGCCTGGGCGAGCGCTCCGCCGAGGATCAGCCCCCGGGCCTCCGCGGCGAGGACCAGCTCGGGCTGACGCTCGCGGGCCCAAGCGGCCATGCGGTCGACGCAGGCCGTGAGCCCCGCCGGGCTCTGGAAGAGCGGCATCAGGTCGTAGAAGAGGATCCCCGGGTGGGGGTGGTCGGGGATCTTGCGGATCGCGGCGTCGATGTCGAAGGCGCCGGCGCTCACCCGCTGGCGATCTGGCGCAGCTCGGAGATCAGCATGAGGTGGCGCATGTGGGCGGCGAGGGCGGCGAGGTTCTCGAGGGCCTCGAGCGCCTCGCGCCGGCGCTCGGGGTTCCGCGAGCGGATGCCCACGGCCAGGAGCTGCTCCAGGAGGCCCGCCTCGCGCTCCGCCGCCACGCGGAAGATCCGCAGGTGCCGCGGCTCCACGCCGTACGACGCAAGCTCGAGCGCGGTCTGCACCACCTCCCGGTCGGTCTCGTCGAACCCCTCCCCGATGCGGCCGCCGACCAGGCCGTACTCCTCCAGCGCCCGCAGCAGCCCCGGGTCGGCGCCGGTCGTCGCCAGGATCTCCTCGGGGGAGTAGCGGCGCGTGGGGGCGGGCTCGGCGAGCTGGGCGCGCTTGAGCTGCTTGGCCTGGTTGGCGACGCTGAACGCGCCCGTGCTGGAGGACTCGAGCTCCTGGCGGATCACCCGCAGCGGGAGGAACTCGTCGCGCTGAAGGCGGAGGATGGTGCGCAGGCGCTCGACCTCGAGCGGCGAGTAGAGGCGGTAGCCGCCCGGCGTCCGCTTCGGCGAGATGAGCTTCTGGTCCTCGAGGTAGCGGATCTTCGAGATGGAGATCGACGGGAAGTCCGCCTGCAGCAGATCGCAGACCGCGCCGATGGTCAGGCTGCCGTCGGCCCGGGCCGCGCCCCCGCCCCCGCCGTCCGCCGGGGGGTCGTCGTCGGGGATGAGGCGCGGCTCGGTCATCCGGCGAGATAGGTGAGGCGGAACTTGCCGATCTGGAGCTCGTCGCCGTCCTCGAGCACCTCCTCCTGCTCGATCCGGCGCCGGTTGACGTACGTGCCGTTCAGGCTGCCGAGGTCGCGGAGGGAGGTCCCTTCGCCCCGGCGGATGATCACGGCGTGGTTGCGCGACACGGTGACGTCGTCGAGGAACACGTCCGATGTGGGCTCGCGGCCGACCGTCACGGTGTCGCGGTCGAGCGAGAAGATCGCCCCCGGCGGCCCCCCGGAGCGCACCGCCAGGGTCGGGCCGTCGATCGCGGGGCCCTGCCACGCGCCCGTCTCGGCCTCCTCGTCGCTGATCGCGAACGGCCCGGTGATCTCGCCGGTCCCCTGGTTCTCGGCGATCAGCAGGGCGCCGCAGCGCCCGCAGTACTTGTGGGCGTCGCTGTTGTGGAACCCGCATTCGGGGCAGTACATCCCGACTCCCCCCTCCCCTCGCAGGACCGCCGTGTCAGTCGCGCTCACCCTCGAGCCGGTCGAGGTCGGGGAGCCGCCCGGCCAGGATCCGGCTCAGCGCGTCCACATCGACGACCGACAGCTCGCCCTCGTCGCGGCCGCGCAGGCGGCCGACCAGCTCGCTCTTGGCCAGCTCGATCCGGCCGTGCAGCAGGCGCCGCGCCTTCGAGACCTCGCGCTCCTCCTCGGTGAGCTCGCGGATCAGATCCTTCAGCTGCGCGTCCGTGAGCGCGCTGAGGTCGGGCTGGGCGTCCATCGCTGCTCCTCGTGTGCCGACCGGTCCAGCATAGCGGTCATGGGCGAACCCTCATGGGGTGGTCGAGGCCGTCCCCCCGGCGCGCAGGGCCTTGGCGGCCTGTCTCGAGTAGTTCAGGAGGGTCACGGCGGCGAGCGCGACGGCGGCCCAGAAGAGGGCGTCGACCCAGGCCTGGTCGAGCAGGATCGCCCCGCCGGTGGCCACCATCGTGAGCGCCGACGACACCTTGCCGGCCATGTCCACCCGCATCTCGATGCCGCGTCGCAGGAGCCACGCGTAGGCGACGACGACGAAGGTCTCCCGGAACATCAGGATCGCCGGCCCGACCGGGTGCAGCCGGTCGAGCAGGATCACGCCGACGAGGCCGGTCAGCACCAGCAGGCGGTCGGCGAGCGGGTCGGCGATGCGGCCGAAGCGGCTCTCCGCGCCGAGGCGCCTGGCGAGCACACCGTCCAGGAAGTCGGTGGCCCCGACGACGCCGAAGATGATCGCCGCCGGCACCGAGGTCGGCCCCTCGGCCCGGATCAGGACGACCAGCAGCACCGGGAGCGCCGCCAGCCGCGCGAGCGTGAGGGCGTTGGGCAGCCATGCGAGACGGGACCTCCGCTGCATCGCGCCATTCTTGGGGGGCGCCGGCCAATTGGCCACAGGCGACGTGGCCAATTGGCCATCCTCCGCCTCGACCAGGAGGCGCCGGGGCGTTCCGGCCCGCCTCAGTCGGGGCGACTGGATTCGAACCAGCGACCGCCCGGCCCCCAGCCGGGTGCGCTACCAGGCTGCGCCACGCCCCGAGGTTCGCGAACCCTAGCTCAGCTCGACGAACTCGACCAGCTCGACCAGGTTCCCCAGCGGGTCGCGGGTGAAGAGCCGCTCGCGGCCGTGGATGCGGCTGCCCGCGTCGATGAGCGGCGCGCCGGCGGCCTCCAGGCGCCGCTGCGTCGCCGCCAGGTCGGCGACCTGGAGGCAGAAGTGGTGGCGGCGGGCCGGATCGGGCGGCGTCTCGTGGGGGATGAAGTGCAGCTCGATGCCCTCGTCGCGGGTCGCGAACCACACCCAGCCCTTGTCGGCCACCTCCGGCGGCACCGGCATCTCCGGGATGCCGAGCGTCCCGCCGTAGAAGGCGCGCACGTCGTCCGCCCGGCCGGGCGGGAAGGTGAACCCCACGTGCTGCAGGCGGATCCCGGTCATCTCAGTCGCAGGCCTCCCAGAGGGCGTGGATCCCGGCGGCCGCCCCCTCCAGGGGCACGTCGCGCCGCTCCCGCCCGCGCCGGACCTGCACCTCGACCGGACCGTCCGGGAGCGTGCGGGCGCCCACGGTCACCCGGACCGGGCATCCCAGCAGCTCGGCCTCCACGAACTTCTCCCCGGGCTTGGTGTCGGCGCGGTCGTCGTAGAGCACCTCGAGTCCGAGCGCGGACAGCTCCTCGTAGAGCCGGTCCGCCAGCCCGGACTGCGGGGTGTCCGGAGCGCCGATCAGGACCAGGTGGACGTCGAAGGGGGCGATCGCCCGCGGCCAGACGATCCCGGCCTCGTCGTGGCCCTGCTCGATGGCCGCCGCGGCGATCCGGCCGGGGCCGATGCCGTAGCAGCCCATCACGATCGGCCGCTCCCTCCCGTCGGCGTCGAGGTAGGTCGCCCCGAGCGGCTCGGAGTAGCGCGTCCCCAGCTTGAAGATGTTCCCGACCTCGATGACCGGCTCCATCACGAGGGCGGCGCCCGACGCGGCGTCGGCCTCCCCCACCAGGACCTCGCGGATGTCGGCGGTGCGGGCCTGGAAGTCCCGGCCCAGCACCACCCCGCTCAGGTGCACGCCGTCGCGGTTGGCGCCGGTGACGTAGTGGCCGCGCGACAGCGTCTCGTCGGCGACCACGCGCACCGGCGAGCCCGCGGGCAGGCCGACCGGCCCGAGCGACCCGGGGTCGGCGCCGAACCACTCGCGGATCTCCTCGGGGTGGGCCGGGCGGTGGGCGCCGACGATGCGGCCCAGCTTCTTCTCGTGAAGCGCGTGCTCGCCGCGCACCAGCGCGAGCACCGGCCCGTCCTCGGCGACCACGACCACGCTCTTGGCCAGCCGCGCCGGGGGCAGGCCGGTGAAGGCGGCAAGCTCCTCGATCGTGCCCACGCCCGGCGTGTCGAACGGCGCGGGCGCGTCGGGCGTCTCGCCGAAGTCGGGCTCGCGCGGGACCGAGCCCGCCACCTCCACGTTCGCCGCGTATCCCCCGCCCGGGTCGCGGACGATCCTGTCCTCGCCGGCGGGGCTGGGCGCCATGAACTCGTGGGCCCCGGTCCCGCCCATCATCCCGGTGTCGCTCTCGACCATGTACCAGCGCAGGCCGCACCGGTCCATGATCCGCGCGTAGGCCCGCGCGTGCGCCTGGTAGGAGGCGTCGAGGCCGGCCTCATCGCGGTCGAGCGAGTACGAGTCCTTCATCGTGAACTCGCGCACGCGCAGCATCCCGCTCTTGGCGCGCGGCTCGTCGCGGAGCTTGGTCTGGATCTGGTACCAGGCCTGCGGCAGGTCGCGGTAGGAGCGGATCTCCCGCGCCGCGTGCCAGGTGATGATCTCCTCGTGCGTCATGCCGAGCACCATCTCGCGGCCGGCGCGGTCCTCGAGCCGGAACTGCTCCGGCAGCGGGTAGCGGCCGGTCGCGGCCCAGATCTCGGCCGGGTGCAGGATCGGCATCTGGAGCTCCTGGGCCCCGATGCGGTCCATCTCCTCGCGGATGATCGCCTCGGCGCGGCGGATGGTCCGCAGCCCGAAGGGCAGCAGCGTGTAGAGGCCCGCGGCGAGCTGGCGAACGAGGCCGGCCCGCACCATGAGGATGTGGCTGACGGCCTCGGCGTCGGCCGGCGGGTCGCGCAGGGTCGGCCAGAGACGGCCGCTCAGGCGCACGGAGCCGCCGACGGGCGCGTCCGGCAGGCCCCAGCCCTCCGGCGCCCCGATCCGGGCCTCCGACGTCACCCGGGGGCCGCGGCGGTCGCGAGCGGGAAGCGGGTCACGACGTAGTCCTCGACCATCGCGATGAAGTCCTCGGCGAGCGTCGGCCCCTCCAGCGTGCGGACCTTCTCCCCGTCGACGTAGACCGGGGCGCGCGGCTGCTCGCCCGTGCCGGGCAGGCTGATGCCGATGTCGGCGGCGCGGCTCTCGCCGGGGCCGTTGACGATGCACCCCATCACCGCGACCTTCAGCTCGGCGGCACCCGGCCGCTCGGCGCGCCACTCGGCCATGCGGGCCTCGAGGTGCCGCTCGATGACCTGGGCCAGCTCCTGGAAGACCGTGCTGGTGGTGCGCCCGCAGCCCGGGCAGGCGGTGACCTCCGGGCGAAAGGAGCGCAGGCCCAGGCTCTGGAGGAGCTCCCGGCACACGCGCACCTCGAGGGACCGGTCGCCGCCGGGCTCCGGTGTGAGGCTCGCGCGGATCGTGTCGCCGATGCCGTCCTGCAGGAGGATCCCGAGCGCCGCGGTGGTCGAGACGATGCCCTTGCTGCCCATCCCGGCCTCGGTGAGCCCCAGGTGCAGCGGGTGGGCGCATCGCGCCGCGAGCTCCCGGTAGACGGCCACCATGTCCTGCAGGCGGCTCGTCTTGCACGACAGGACGACCCGGTCTCCCGGCAGGCCCAGCTCCTCGGCCGCCTCGGCCGACGTGACGGCGCTCTGGACCATCGCCTCGCGCAGCACCTCGTCGGCGCCGAGGGGCTCGGCGCGCCGGCCGTTCTCGTCCATCAGGCGGTCGAGCAGCTCCGGGTCGAGCGAGCCCGCGTTGACCCCGATCCGGACCGGTTTGTCGTGGTCGATCGCCGCCTGCACCATCGTCGCGAAGTTGGCGTCGTGGCGGGCGCCGCGGCCGACGTTGCCGGGGTTGATGCGGTACTTGTCGAGGGCCTCGGCGCAGTCCGGGAACTCGCGCAGCAGCGTGTGGCCGTTGTAGTGGAAGTCGCCGACCAGCGGGACGTCGATGCCGTGCTCGTCGCGCAGGCGCTCGCGGATCTCGGCCACCCTGGCGGCGGCGGCGCGGTTGTTGACCGTGATGCGGACGATCTCCGACCCGGCCTCGGCCAGCTCGGCCACCTGGCGGGCGGTCGCGGGCGCGTCGGCCGTGTCGGTGTTGGTCATCGACTGGACCACCACGGGGGCACCCCCGCCGACGACGACCTCGCCCACGCGGCAGGCCCGGCTCCGGCGTCGCGACACGGTCCCGCTCATGCGCCCACCCTAACGGTCGACCTGGAAGCCCTCGCCGGTGATGCGGCCGATGTCGTTCTGGAGCGCGAAGACGAAGACCACGAGGACGAGGGCGAGGCCGATGAAGGAGGCCCGCTCGTAGGTCGCGCGGCTGAGCGCCGACCCCTTCGCCTTCTCGATCAGCGCGAACAGGATGTGGCCGCCGTCGAGGGGGAGGATCGGCAGCAGGTTGAAGATGCCGAGTGCCAGGCTGATGACGCCGACGAAGCGCAGCAGCGTGATGATGCCCTCGTCGGAGACCTCGTTGAAGACGGCGCCCACCCCCACGACGCTCGACACCTGCCCGCGGGCCTCCTCGCTGGTGAAGATGTCGCCGAACACCTCGACGTTCGCCTTGATCACGAAGTACGTGAAGTCGAGCCCCTCCTCGAGGCCGCGGACGAACCCGTACTGCTGGGTCGGCCCCTCGACCCCGTCGAAGGTGAAGCCGAGCCCGGTGCGCCGCCCGGCCACGTCGTCGAGCTGCTGGAGCGTGGCGGCGCGGCGGATCGTCCGGCCGTCGCGCTCCAGCGTGAGCACGACCCGGTCCCCGGGCTCGCCCTCCAGGAGCTCCTGCCGCAGGCGCTCCGGGTCGCCGTTCACCTGGACGTCGTCGATCGCGACGAAGCGGTCGCCGGGCTGCAGGCCCGCCTGCGCGGCGGCCTGGCCAGGGGTGACGGCCCCGACCGTGTCGGTGACGCGGAGGGTCGGGATGCCGATCCAGAAGATCGCGGCGAAGATCATCACGGCCAGGAGGATGTTGACGGCCGGCCCGGCGAGGATCGTCACGATCTTCTTCCACGCGGGCATGTTGTAGTAGGCGCGCGGCTCGACCTCGGGGGGCATCTCCTCCCCTCGGGTCATCCCGCTGATCTTCACGTAGCCGCCGAGCGGCAGCCAGCCGAAGCCGTACTCGGTCTCGCCGCGCCGGAACGACCAGAGGGGCTTGCCGAAGAAGATCGAGAAGCGCTCGACGCGCATCCCGCACCACTTGGCGACGACCATGTGCCCGGCCTCGTGCACGAGCACGAGGAACATCAGGATCAGGACGAACCAGAGGATGTTCAGGCCGACCACGCCGGCACCCCCTCGATGGCGGCCCGGGCCGCCTCGCGCGAGCGGGCGTCGGCGTCGAGCACGCCCTCCAGCGTGTCGGCCGGTGCGGCGGGGACGGCCTCGAGCGCCGCCGTCACGACGCGCGCGATGTCCATGAACCCGATGCGCTCCGCGAGGAAGGCCGCCACCGCCACCTCGTCGGCCGCGTTGAGCACCGCGGGCGCCGTCCCCCCCTCGCGGCCGGCCTCGCGCGCAAGGGCGAGGCAGGGGAAGGCGGTCTCGTCGGGCGCCTCGAAGTCGAGCCGGCGGCCCACCAGGTCCATCGGCGCGCCCCGGCGGGGGCGGGGCGGGATGCCGGAGGGCGTAGCCGATCGGGACCCTCATGTCGGGCGGGCCGCAGTGGGCGAGGACGCTCCCGTCGTCCAGCCGCGCCATGGCGTGCACGAGGGACTGCGGGTGGACGACGACCTCGATCCGGTCGTAGGACAGCCCGAAGAGGTGATGGGCCTCGATCACCTCGAAGCCCTTGTTCATGAGCGTCGCCGAGTCGATCGTGATCCGGCCCCCCATGTCCCAGGTGGGGTGGCGCAGGGCCTGCGCCGGCGTGACGGACTCGAGCTCCTCGGCCGCCCTGCCGCGGAAGGGCCCGCCGGAGGCGGTGAGGACCCCGGCGACGACGCGCTCGCGGGGAACCCCCTCCAGGAGCTGGAGGAGGGCGGAGTGCTCGGAGTCGACCGGGACGAGGGGGGCGCCGGCCCGATCGCGCGCCCGCGTCACCAGCTCGCCGCCGACGACGAGGCTCTCCTTGTTGGCGAGCGCGACCGGCAGCCCGCGGTCGAGCGCGGCCAGCGTCCACCGCAGCCCCGCCGCCCCCACGATCGCGTTCAGCACGATGTCCGGCTCGCTCGTGTCCATGAGCTCGCCCAGGTCCGGCGTGTCGTCGGCGCAGGCGGTGTGGGCGACCCCGTGGGCACGCGCCTGCTCCGCCATCGCGCGCGCGCTCCTGGCGCACGTGAGGCCGCAGGCGACCATGTCGGGCGCGGCCTCGATCACCTCGAGGGCCTGCACGCCGATGGACCCCGTGGAGCCCAGGACGAGGACGCGGATCACCGGTCGAGTGTAGCGGGGGTCCCCGCACGCGCCCGCATGCGCGTGTGGGAGCGCCGATCGACGCCGGCGCCGGTCAGTCCACCAGGGCCTGGGCCGTCTCGCAGAAGGCCGTCACCAGGCGGACCGAGGCGTCGAGGTCGTCCGGGTGACAGGCCTCGACGACCTGGTGGACGTATCGGGTCGGGATGGAGACGCAGCCCGCGGGGGCGCCGTCGCCGGACAGGGCGAGCTCGCGGGTGTCGGTGCCGCCGCGGGGCATGACCTCGAGCTGATGCGGGATGCCGCGCTCCTCGGCGATCGCGACGAGATGGTCAACGACCTCCCGCGGCACGATGGCGCTCGTGTCGTAGACCTTCACGGCGGCGCCAGCCCCGAGGGCCGTGATCCGCTCGTGGGGCTTGGCGTCGGGCCCGTCGTTGGCCAGCGTGATGTCGATCGCGAGGCCGATCCGGGGACGGAGGCGCGACGCCGCGACCCGGGCGCCGCGGAGCCCGACCTCCTCCTGCACGGTCGCCACGGCGACGACCTCGCACTCGTGGTCGGCCAGCGCCCGGAACGCCTCGACCATGACGTAGAGGCCGGCCCGGTTGTCCAGGCTCTTGCAGGTGACGAGGTCGCCGAGCCGGGCCATCCCCCGCTCCCTGGTGACCACGTCCCCGGGCCGCACCAGCTCGCGCACCCGCTCGCCCGGCAGGCCGACGTCGACGAAGTAGTCCTCGAGCTTGGCCGGCTTGCGCTTGTCCTCGTCGCTCATGAGGTGGACCGGCTTGGTGCCGAGCACCCCGAGGAGGTCCTCGCGGCCGTGCACGACGACGCGCTGCGCCGTGAGGGTCTTGGGGTCGAAGCCGCCGAGGGGCAGCAGCCGCAGCTGGCCGGCCTCCTCGACGTGGCTGACCATGAAGCCGATCTCGTCCATGTGGGCCGACAGCATCAGGCGCGGGCCGCCGCGCCCGGCGCGGCGTGCGACCAGGCTCCCGAGCGGGTCAACCGTCACCTCGTCGGCGTTGGCCGAGAGCTCGCGCCGGGCCACCTCGCGGATGCGCTCCTCGCGCCCGGGCGCCCCCGGCGTCTCGCACAGCTCGGTCAGCAGCTCGAGGTTCACCGTGCCAAGCGTACAGCGGGCCTCTTGCGGGCCCGCTGAGACGCGCGAAAGGGCCTCTGGCCGAGGCCTTTCGCAGACCGGCGCACCGCCTGCGGCGGGGCGGGCGCCGGAAAGGTCAGGACCACCGCGGCCACCGTTCGGTCCGAGGTGCTTCTCCCGGCGGCCAGCCCCGGCGCAGCCGGTGCCGCCGGTCTGCAAATGCGCCCGGCCAGGGTGCATTTGCGCGTCCCCACGCGCCCGCAAGAGGCGCGTGGTACGCCTTAGTACACCAGCCAGATCGTCACGAAGTACGCGGCGACGGTCCCGAACAGGAGGGCGTCGAAGCGGTCGAGGACGCCGCCGTGAGCCAGAAGGAGGCGGCCGGAGTCCTTGGCGCCGGCGTCGCGCTTGAGCATCGACTCGAAGAGGTCGCCGAGGTAGGCGGCCGGGCAGATGACCAGGCCCAGCACCAGCGACTGCCAGCCGTCGATCCAGTCCATGTAGAGCCCCGCGATCCACACCGCCAGCGTGCCGGCCGCGAGGCCGATGACGGCGCCCTCGACGGTCTTCGCCGGCGAGATGCGCGGGGCGATCGGGGTGCGCCCCCAGAGCCGGCCGCCGACGTACGAGGCCGTGTCGAAGACCCACACGCCCACGAGGACGTTCACCACGGCCCCCGCGCCGTCGGGCAGCTCGCGGGTCAGCACGAGGATCCCGAGCGGCAGGCCCAGATAGACCACGCCGAGCAGGGTCGTCGCCATCCGCGCGGTGATGTCCTCGCGGCGCGGCAGGATGAGGCCGGCGACCGCGACCATGAACAGCGCGATGCCGGCGCCGACCAGCATGCCGCGCTCCCCCGGGTCGTAGCCCCAGGCCAGGAGCACGATCAGGAGCGTGCCCGCGTAGCCCGCCCAGCGCAGCGGCCGCTGGGCGGCGGTGAGGCTGTAGAGCTCGTAGAGGCCGAGCACGCCGATCGCGGCGGCGACGATCGCGAAGGGCGCGCCGCCGATCGCCACCACCGCGATCGCGAGCGCGATCCCGGGGATCGCGATCGCGAGGCGGCTCGTGAGGCCGGGGCTCACCGCCCGCCGAATCGGCGGTGGCGCCGCGCGTAGTCGGCGAGCGCCAGCTCGAGGTCCTCGGGCGTGAAGTCCGGCCACAGCCGCGGCGAGAAGTGCAGCTCGGCGTAGGCGGACTGCCAGAGGAGGAAATTCGAGAGGCGCTGCTCGCCGCTCGTGCGGATCACGAGCTCGGGGTCGCGCAGGTCGGGGCCGTACAGCAGGCGCGCGAACTCGGCCTCGCCGGCGTCGGGCCCGCACTCGATCGCGAAGCGGCGCGCCGCGTCGAGGATCTCCTGGCGCCCGCCGTAATTCATGGCGATGAACAGGCGCAGGCGGTCGTTCTCCGCCGTGAGCGCCTCCGCCTCGGCGATCTTCGCCCGCAGCGCCTCGTCGAGGTCGTCGCACCGGCCGATGAAGCGGATCTGGACGCGCTCCGCGTGCAGCTCGGGGACCTCGCGGTCGATGAGCTCGCAGAAGAGGCCCATCAGGTCGTCAACCTCGTCGAGGGGGCGCGACCAGTTCTCGGTGGAGAACGAGAAGACCGTGAGGTCCTTGATGCCGGCGTCGCCGGCGGCGCGCACGACCCGCTTCAGCGCCCGCGCGCCGGCGCGGTGGCCGGCCCCAACCGGAAGGTGGCGGTCGCGGGCCCATCGGCCGTTCCCGTCCATGATGATCGCCACCGACGCCGGGACATCGGTGAGGCCGGCGGGCCGCTCCTGGGGGGCCGCGCGGCCGAGCCCCAGGACGGAGCGGGCCGTGCGCAGCCGCGTCCTGATCGTCACGCCGCGTCAGACCTCGAGGATCTCGGCCTCTTTGCGCGCCATCAGGTCGTCGATGGCCTTCACCTCGGCGTCGGTGAGCTTCTGCACCTCGTCCTGGCCCCGCGAGAGCTCGTCCCGCGAGAGGTCGCCGCTCTTCTCGGCCCGCTTCATCTCATTGAGGACGTCGCGGCGGACGTTGCGCACGGCCACGCGCGCCTCCTCGGCCATCTTGTGGACGAGCCGAACCATCTCCTTGCGCCGCTCCTCGGTGAGCTCGGGCACGGGGAGCCGGATGATCTGGCCGTCGTTGTTGGGCGTGAGCCCGAGGTCCGACTCCATGATCGCCTTCTCCACCGAGGCCATGATGCTGCGGTCGTACGGCTGCACCGTGAGCAGGCGCGGCTCGGGCGCCTGGATCGTCGCGAGCTGGTTGAGCGGGGTGCGCGTCCCGTAGGCGTCGACGGCGACGCGGTCGAGGAGCCCGGTCGAACGCCCGCCCGGTGCGCACCGTCTGGAACTCGCTCGCGAGCGCCTTCGCCGCGCCGTCCATCCGCCGCTTGGCGTCCTTCAGCCGATCCTCCACCGCCGCCCCCCTCGATCGGTCACTCGGTGACCACCATCGTGCCGATCTGCTCGCCGTCCAGCAGCCGCCCGATGTTGGCCTCGTCGCCCATGTTGAAGACGAAGATTGGCAGTCCGTTGTCCATGCAGAGCGTCAGGGCGGTCGCGTCCATGACCTTCAGCCCCCGCTCGATCGCCTGCATGTGGCTGATCCTGGGGATCAGCTTGGCGCCGGGCACCTCGCGCGGGTCGGCGTCGAGCACGCCCTCGACGCGGTTCTTGGCCATCAGGATGCACTCGGCCCCGATCTCGAGCGCCCGCAGCGCCGCGGTGGTGTCGGTCGTGAAGAACGGGTTGCCCGTCCCGCCGGCGAAGATGACGACCCGGCCCTTCTCCAGGTGCCGGATCGCGCGGCGCCTGATGTAGGGCTCCGCGACCTCCTGCATGGCGATCGCCGACTGCACGCGAGTGGTCAGGCCGAGCCGCTCGAGGGCGTCCTGGATGGCCAGGGCGTTCAGCACCGTCGCGATCATGCCCATGTAGTCGGCCGTCGCGCGATCCATTCCGATCGCCATGCCCTGGAGGCCACGGAAGATGTTCCCCGCCCCCACCACGATCGCGACATCGACGCCGCGCTCCACCGCGCCGTGCACCTGGCGCGCGATCGCCGCGATCCGGTCCGGATCGATGCCGTAGGGCTCGTCCCCCAGCAGCGCCTCGCCCGAGAGCTTCAGCACGACCCGGGAGAACACCGCGTCGCCCGGCGCCCGGCCGGGCCGCACATCGTCGCCGGGGTCGGCCCTACTGGCCAAGCTCGAAGAGGCTGAAGCGCCGGATGGTGATGTTCTCGCCCAGCGCCCCCGCCGCCTCCGCCCGCAGCTCCTCGACCGTCCGGGGCCGCTTCTCGCCCTGGTCCCGCACGTACTCCTGGTCCAGGAGGCAGATGGACTTGAGGTGCTTGGCGAGCTTGCCCTCGACGGCTCGCTCGCGGACGTGCTCCGGCACGTCCGCGGCCTGGGCCTCGTAGATCGCCCGCTCGGCCGCGAGGTACGCCTCGGGCACCTCGTCGGCGCTGACGTAGCGCGGCTTCAGGGCCGCGACGTGGAGGGCGATCTCGTGGACGAACTCGCGGAACTGGTCGGTCCGGGCGACGAAGTCGGTCTCGCAATTCACCTCGACCAGCACCCCGACGCGGCCGCCGGCGTGGATGTAGCTGTCCACGATGCCCTCGTTGGCGGCCCGGTCGGCGCGCTTGGCGGCGTCGGCGAGGCCCTTCGTGCGCAGCGCCGTGGCCGCCGCCTCGATGTCGCCGCCGGCCTCCTCGAGGGCCCGCTTGCAGTCCATCATCCCGGCGCCGGTCCTCTCCCGCAGGTCCTTGACGAGCTTGGCGGGGATGGTGGTGCTCACGCGGCGTCCTCTCCGTCGGCCGCGGGCGCGGCCTCCACGGCCGGCTCCTCGGCGGTGGTCTCGGGCTCCTCGGCGACCGGCTCCGGCTCCGGCGGCTCCTCGGCGGCCGGCTCCGGCGGCTCCTCGGCGGCCGGCTCCGGCGGCTCCTCGGCGGCCGGCTCCGGCGGCTCCTCGGCGGCCGGCTCCGGCGGCTCCTCGGCGGCCGGCTCCGGCGGCTCCTCGGCGGCCGGCTCGCCGGGCGCCCCGCCCGTATCGTCCTCGCCCTCGGCCGGGATGCCCGACGCCGGCAGGCCGCCCTTGCCCTCGATGATCGCGTCCGCGAGCGCGCCCAGGATCAGGTTGCACGAGCGGATGGCGTCGTCGTTGCCGGGGATGACGTACGTCGCCTCGTCGGGGTCGCAGTTGGTGTCCACCAGGCCGATCACCGCGAGGCCGAGGCGGTTCGCCTCGCGCACCCCGATCGCCTCCTTCTTGAGGTCAACGATCACCACCGCGTCCGGCAGCCGCTGCATGTCGGCGACGCCGCCGAGGTTGGTCTCGAGCTTGGCCAGCTCACCCTCGCGCGCGAGGCGCTCGCGCGTCGGCAGCAGCTCGAGCTGGCCCTCCCGCTTCTGGTTGCGCAGCTCGTGCAGGCGGCGGATGCGCTGGGAGATGGTCCCCCAGTTGGTCAGCAGGCCGCCGAGCCAGCGATGCGAGACGAACGGCATCCCCGCCCGGGTCGCGTGCTCCTGGACGGCGTCCTGGCACTGCTTCTTGGTGCCCACGAAGAGCGCCGTGCCGCCCCGCTCGGCGATCTCGCGGACGATGTCCATCGCCTCCTGCAGCAGGACGATGGTCTGCTGGAGGTCGATGATGTAGATGCCGCCGCGCTCTCCGAAGATGTAGCGCTTCATCTTCGGGTTCCAGCGGCGGGTCTGGTGTCCGAAGTGGACCCCGGACTCCAGCAGTTGCTTCATGGTGACGGTGGCCACGGGCGGCTCCTGTGCTGCGGTTTCGGCGTCGGGCGCCGGCGCGGGCCGATGGAACCGGGAGCGCCCGCCGTCGGGGGCGAGGACGCCCCGGGCACCGCCATCTGGCGAGAATCGCGCCGGGGAGAGGGGTCGGAAGTGCTGCGGTCCGCGATGTTAGCGCGCGGGGGCTTCACGTCGCGGAAGCGCGAGCGCGCCGCGCGAGCGCCAGGGCGCGGCGCAGGTCGTCGGGCAGCGGGCTCTCCACCTCGACCGGCTCGCCCGTCTCGGGGTGGGGGAACGCGAGGCGGGCGGCGTGCAGGAACTGGCGCTCGAGCCCGAGCGACTCCGCGCGGCGGCCGTAGACGCGGTCGCCGACGACGGGGTGGCCGACCGACTCCAGGTGCACCCGGATCTGATGGGTCCTCCCGGTCTCGAGGCGGGCCTCCAGGAGGCTGAACCGCCCGAGCTCCTCGAGCCGGCGCAGGTGCGTGACGGCCTCCCGCGCGTCCGGCGCGCCGACGGCCATGCGCGTGCGGACCCGGCGGTCGCGCCCCACGGGACGGTCGATCGTGAGGGCGGGCGGCGCGGCGCCGTGGACGAGCGCCAGATAGACCCTCGAGAGCCGCCGGTCGCGAAGCGCCCGCTGCAGGCGCCGGTGCGCGCGCTCGGAGCGGGCCACGACCAGCAGGCCGGACGTGTCGCGGTCGAGGCGGTGGACGATCCCGGGGCGCGCCGGGTCGCCGCCGCCGGCGATGTCGCGGGCCACGAGGCCGTGCACCAGCGTCCCGCCGCGATGGCCGGCGCTCGGGTGCACGACCACGCCGGCGGGCTTGTCAACCACCAGCAGGTGCTCGTCCTCGTACCGCACCGTGAGCGGCATCTCCTCGGGCTCGATGTCCGCGGGCCGCGCCGGCGCCGGGCGCACCTCGACCGACTCGCCCTCCGCCAGGAGGTGGCGCTTCGGCACCGGGCGGCCGTCCACGAGCACCCTCCCGGCCTCGATCAGGCGCTGGGCCTCGGCGCGGCTGCCCACCTCGTCGAGCGCCCCGACCACCGCGTCCAGGCGGCGGCCCGCGGCGTCCCCGGCCACGGCGAGGCGCACCGGCGCCGGGTCAGCCGGGCTCGCCCTCATCGGCGTCCTCCTCCCCGTCGCGCAGCAGGCCGAGGACGATCAGCGCCGCCCCGACCGTGATGCCGATGTCGGCGACGTTGAACGCCGGCCAGCGCGTCAGGTCGATGAAGTCGGTGACCGCGCCTCGCGAGAGGCGGTCGATGAGGTTGCCGAGGCTGCCGCCCACGAGGAGGCCGGCCCCCGCCGCCACGATGTTGTTGCGCGCGACCAGGCCGGCCAGGGCGATGGCGATCGCGCAGAGCGCGACCACGGTCAGCACCGCGACCGCCGCCTGCCGGCCCGGGAAGAGCCCGAAGGCGATGCCCTCGTTGGTCACGCGGGAGATGTCGAGCCCCGGGAACACCTCGATGGCCTCGCGCGGGTCGAGGGTGGCGCGGACGACGGCCTTCGAGATCTGGTCGAGCACCAGCACGAGCACCGCGAGCGCGCCGAAGCGCCACCAGCGCGCCTTGGTCTGGCGCCTGCGGCGGCGCTCGATGGCCTGCCGGACCGCGTCGCGGGTGGTCGGCTTGACGGACGTCATCCCGCGCCGCCCCGGCCGTCGGGCGACAAGGCGTACGCCGCCCCTCTCGCGGGGGCGGCGGGACGCGCCGAGGGCCCCTGGCCGGGGCCCTCGGCACACCGGCGCACCGGCTTCGCCGGGGCTGGCGCCGGAAGAAGCCACCCCCCTCGCTCGGAGCGGCGACTCGTGAAGCGCTCGCTCGCCGGCCGGCAAAGCTGACGCCGCGGACGCGGGTTCGGCTCGGCTGTGACCGCCACGAGGGTCACCCCGTCGCGGACCGAGAGCCATTGGGGGAGCGAGGTGGTCAGAAGCTGTCCAGGAGCGCCAGGACGAGGTTCCGGAGGATGTAGAGCACCAGCAGCGCGACGATCGGAGACAGGTCGAACATGCCGAGCGGCGGGATGAAGCGCCGGAAGAACCCCAGGAACCACTCCGTGCTCTGGTGCACGAAGTCCCAGATCGCGCGCGTCCAGCGCGACCGGGGGGCCACCGGCAGGAACGACAGCAGGATCCGGATGAAGATCACGATGATGAACACCGTGAACAGCGCCGAGACGTAGGTCTCCAGTTGCTCCACGGTGAGGGAGCGTAAAGGAGGCCGGACGTGCGCCGGGGCCTACAGCTCTGCGGCCCTCCGCGCCGCGGCCAGCACCGCGTCGGCGACGTGGGCGCGGACGGCGCCGCGCTCGAGCACCGCGAGGCCCGCCAGCGTCGCCCCCGCGGGGGAGCTCACGCGCTGGCGCAGCAGGGCGGGGTCGGTGCCGTCGGCGAGCAGCGCGGCCGTCCCCGCCAGCGCGGCCGCCGTCAGCTCGCGCGCCTGCGGGCGGCTCAGACCCGCCGCCACGGCCCCCTCCTCCAACCCCTCCGCCACCAGCGCGAGCAGCCCCGGGCCGCTGCCCGCGAGCGCCGTCGCGGGCCCGAAGAGGCCCTCCGGAAGGGGGACGACCGCCCCCAGCGGGCGCAGGAAGCCGATCAGCTCGGCCTCCCGGCCCGGATCGAGGCCCCTCGTCGCCAGCGCGACGACCCCGGCGCCGTGGCGCACCGCCAGGTTGGGCATCGTCCGCGCGAGAGCCGCCCCCGGGGCCGCGGCGGCCAGGCGGTCCAGCTCCCAGCCGGCGACGACGGAGAGGAGCACCGCGCCGTGCCCCATCGCCGGCGCGACCTCGGCGAGCGCGGCCCCGGCATCCGCGGGCTTGACCGCGAGGCACACGAGGTCGGCGCCGGCCGCCTCCTCGACCGACGCCGGGTGCCCGCCCGAGTCCGCCAGCGCCGCCTCGACCGCCGCGGGGACGGCGTCGGCGACGGCGAGCCGCTCGGCCAGGCCGGCGTGGCCGCGCACCAGCCCCGCCGCGAGCGCCCGGCCCATCGCGCCGACGCCCACCACGGACACGCGGCCCGGCCAGAGGGCCGGCGGCTCCGCCATCAGTACTGGTTGAAGAAGCCCTTCTCCAGCAGGCGCGCCCGCTCCTCGGCCGACACCTCGACGTTGCGCGGCGTCAGCATGAAGACCTTGTCGGCCACGCGCTGCATGCCGCCGTCGAGGGCGTAGGTGAGCCCGCTGGAGAAGTCGATCAGCCGCTTGGCGAGGTCGGTCTCGGCGCTCTGGAGGTTGAGGATGACCGGGATCGTGCCCTTGAACTTGTCGGCGATCTGCTGCGCGTCGTTGAAGCTCTTCGGCACGACCAGGTGCACCTCGGCCGGCTGCGGGCGCGACTCGACCGAGCGCACGGGGCTCGGCCGGCCGCGGGGCGCCTCCTCGGCGAAGATGTCGTCGAAGTCGGGGTCGCGGCGGCGCGGGCCGAGGCGGCGCACGTTGGGGCGCTCGCGGTAGCTGCGCTCGAGGTCCTCGTGCGCCGAGGCCGAGGCGCGGCGCTCCCGGTCGCGCTCCCGCTCCTCGTCGTAGCCGCGGTCGTCGTCGACGAACTCGTCGTCGTAGTCGTCCGCCTCGTCGGCCATCCCGAAGTAGACGAGGGTGCGGTGCCAGAGGTCGCTGACGGCCATCTACGCCATTCCCGGTGTGGTGATCAGGGCCTTGTCGAGGATGCCGCGGCCCACGCGGACCTTCGTCGCGCCCTCCTCGGCGGCGACGAGGTAGTCCTGGCTCGTCCCCATCGAGAGGTCTGACAGATCATGACGCCCCCGCCACTCGGCCGCGAGATCCTCGGCGAGGAGGCGCGCTGCGGCGAAGTGCGGGCGGCTGAGCTCGGCGTCGGTCTGGAACGGTGGCATCGCCATCAGGCCGCCGATCACGAGATCGGTCTGCTCCGACACATCCTCCATGAACGCCCGAAGCTGGGGCGGCACGATACCACCTTTGGTGAGCTCTCCGGCGAGGTTGACTTCGACGAGGACCCGCGTCGGACCTTCCGCGCGCGCGGCGATCGCGACGGCCAGTGGCAGGGAGTCGAGCGAGTGCAGCAGGCGCACCGCCCCCATCACCTCGCGTGCCTTCTTGCGCTGCAGGTGGCCGATGAAGTCGAAGGCCAGCCGCTCGCCGGCCGCCTCCCGGCGCACCCGCAGGTCCTGGAGGCGGTTCTCCCCCACCACCTCGACCCCCGCCTCCACCAGCGCCGCCGTCTGGTCGAGAGGGACGTACTTGCCCGCGAGGACGAGCTCGGCCGCGCCGGGGGGCCTGCCCGCCCGCGCGCAGGCCTCGTCGAGGCGCTCGCGGGCCTCGGCGAGGGCCGCGCGAAGGGCCTCGGGGTCGATCGTCACCTGGTCGCCCACACCAGCCCTCCCTGCCGCCCGCTGGCCTCGCCGTCGCGGCGGAAGGAGTAGAAGCGGTCGCGGTCGCAGCTCGTGCAGGCCTGCACGGTCGCGATCGCCGACGCCTCGACGCCCTCCGCGACGAGCGCCGCGCGGGCCGCCGCGGCGAGGTCAACGGCCGGCGGGCGCACGACGGCCTCCCCGAAGGCCGCCGCGAAGCGGTCGCGGACCTCCGCGGAGACCGGGTAGCAGCAGGGCCCGACGCCGGGGCCGATCGCGGCGCCGATGCGCTCGGGGCGGTCCAGGGCCCTCACCGCCGCGGCGACGACCCCGCCGACGAGCCCCCGCCAGCCGGCGTGGGCGGCCGCCACGCCGGGCTCGTCGCGGCGCCAGAGCAGCACCGGCAGGCAGTCGGCCGCGAGCACCATCAGCCCGAGCCCAGGCCTCCGCGTCGCCAGGGCGTCGCCCTCCGGCCACCCCCGCAGGCCCCCCGCGAAGAGGCCCGGCCGCGAGGGCGCGTCGAGCACCCGCACCGCGGCGCCGTGGACCTGGCGGCCGAGGCTCACGCCCCCGGCGTCCAGGCCGACCGCGTCGCAGACCCGCTGCCGGTTCGCGCGCACCGCGCCGTCCGCGTCGCCCCTGTCCGAGCCCAGGTTGAGCGTCGCGAGCGGCCCCTCGCTGACGCCGCCGCGCCTGGTGCTGAAGACCGCGCGGGCGGGCGCGCCCGTCGCGACCTCGATCAGCTCCGGCTCGGTCACCGGCCCTCGCGGGCGACCCGCAGGGCCAGGGCCAGCTGCTCCTCCGGCCCTGCCACGCGGCCGTCCAGCACCGCGGCGCGGACCTCGGCGAGGGCGCGCCCGATCGCGGGGCCCGGGGGGACCCCCGCGCGCACGAGGTCGGCGCCGCGCACGGCCGGCTCCCGGTCGCGGTCGCGGTCCCACCAGGTGCCGACCGCCTCGGCCCCGCGCGCCAGCGCCCCGACCGCCGTCGCCGGCGGGGCGGCGCGCAGCAGCCGGTCGGCCTCCGACGGCGTGACGCCCGGCCGGAGGCGCTCGGCGAGGTCGGCGCCGGCGCGCTCCTCGGCGCCGAGGCCTCGGGCCCATCCGGGCAGCGCGGCCCCGGCGAGGGTCTCGGGGTCGAGCGCCTCGCCCAGGCGCAGGGGCCACGCCGGGACCTCGGGCGCGCCCGGCCGCGCAAGGGCGTCGTCGATGGCCGCGAACCGGTCCCGCAGGCCGGCCTCGCGGGGCCCGGACAGCCACGGGACGCCCAGGCTGCCGAGCAGCGCGAGGGCGCTCGGGGCCGTGGGCTCCCGGGCGAGCCGCATCAGCTCGTCGGCGACGCGCGCGCTCCCTGGGTCCAGGCCGGGGGCGGCCTCGCGGGCCGCGGCCGCGGTGTCCCCGGACAGCAGGAAGCCCAGGCGGGCGGCGTACCGCGCCGCCCGCACCAGCCGGCTGGGGTCCTCCTCGAAGGCGTCGGCGCGCAGCGCCCGCACGATGCCGGCATCCGCGTCGGCGACCCCCCCGTGCGGGTCGACCAGGTCGCCCGCGCCGGCGCCCGACAGCCGCCGCGCGACGGCGTTGATCGTGAAGTCGCGGCGTGCGAGGTCGTCGGCGAGGGTGCCCGGGGTCACGTCCGGGAGCGCCCCGGGCCGGGAGTAGCTCTCGCGGCGCGCCGTGACGAGGTCGAGACGCGCGCCGTGGGGCAGCTCGACCGCGGCCGTCGCGAAGCGCGGGTGGACGATCACGCGGCCGCCCAGCTCCCGGCCCAGCCGGCGCGCGAGGGCCGGGGCGTCGCCCTCCACCACCAGGTCGAGCTCGGGCCCCGCGGGGCGGCCGAGGAGCGCGTCGCGGACCGCGCCGCCCACCACGCTGACCTCGCCGTCGAGGTGCGGCGTCACCCGGCGCACCAGGGGGTGCGCGGCCAGCAGCGCCAGGGCGCGGCTAAGCTCCTGCTCGTGGCCTACGACCCGGTCTCCCGCAAGCTGGCGGCCGTCGCGCCGATGGCGCCCGAGCTGGTCGAGGCCTTCGCGCGCTTCGAGGGGCTCACGCTGACGGAGCTCCAGGAACGCTTCGACGAGGCCCAGGCGCGCTTCCGCGCATGGGTCGAGGACCCGGCCAACGCCGGCCGGCCGCTCTCCGAGGCCCCGGACTACCTCGACCGCATCGCGCTCGACAGCCTGCTCGAGCGCCGCACCTGGGCCGAGTAGGCGCCCGCTGGGACACGCCGCCGTCACCCCTCCGGGACGACGGCGACGGCCTCGATCTCGACCCGCGCGCCGAGCGGGAGCGCGGCGACGCCCACGGTGGCCCGCGCCGGGGCGTGCCCCGAGAAGGCGTGCGCGTAGACCTCGTTCATCGCGGCGAAGTCCGCCGGCAGGTCCGCCAGGTAGACCGTCGTCTTGACGACGTCGCCCAGGCCCGCGCCCGCCTCGGCGAGGATCGCGGCCACGTGCCGCAGGGCGAGCGCGGTCTGCTCGTGCACGTCGTCGCTCACGAGCGCCCCGGTGCCCGGATCGATCCCCAGCTGGCCCGAGACGAACACGACCTCGCCGGGGGCCCCGGCGGCGGCCTGGCTGTAGGTGGCGCCCGTGACCGGCGCCGGCGCCGCGTCGGTGCGGATGGTCCTCACGTCCCGGCGGACGCTAGCGGACGCCCCGCCCGGCGGTGGACAATCGCCCGATGACCGCCGATCGCGACGACCGCGCCCTCGCCGGATTCGACGCCCGGGCCACCTACGGGACGGCGGCGCGCGACTACGCCGACGCGGCCCGCGACTTCTGGGCCGTCGCCGGGCAGCGGACGGTCGAGCGGCTCGGGCCGCTCCACGGGCTGAGCGTGATCGACGTCGCGTGCGGCACCGGGGCGGCGACGATCCCGGCCGCAGAGGCCGTCGGGCCGTCCGGCCGGGTGCTCGGCGTCGACTACGCCGAGCCCATGCTGGCCGTGGCTCGCGACGAGGCGGCCGCGCGGGGCCTCGCGCAGGTGGAGGTGCGCGCGGCGGACATGACCCGGCTCGACACGGGCGGGGAGCGCTTCGACGTCGTCATCTGCGCCCTCGGCGTGTTCTTCGCCGACGACATGGCCGCGCTCGTGCGCCGGCTCCGCGGGCTGGTGCGCCCGGGCGGCCGGCTCGCCGTGACCGTCCTGGGGCCGGGCTTCTTCGCCCCGATGCTCGACTCCTTCCGCCGCAGCGTGCGGGCCGTGCGCCCCGACATCGAGGTCCGGCCGCCCTGGACCCGGACCGACGACCCCCGAGACCGTGCGCACGCTGCTGCGCGAGGCCGGCTCGCCCGATGCCGACGTGACGCTCGAGCGGGGCACGCGTCCGCTCGCCTCCCCGGAGGACTGGTGGCGCTGCGTGATGGGGAGCGCGCTGCGGAGCTATGTCGAGGCGATCGGGCCGGCGGCGGCCGAGCAGGTGCGGCGCCTCGATCTCGCGCGTCTGCGCTCCGGGCCGGTGCGCGAGATCGGCGTGGACGCCATCTACGCGGTCGCCCGCGTCCCCGCCTGAGCGGCGGGCCGGCGTCACCGGGGCGGCGGCGCGGACGCCGGGGCGGCCGGCGGCGACCAGGCGGCCAGGGCGCGGCGCGCCCGCGGCACCCACCACGCGAGCTCGTCGCGCGCCCAGGCCCGCTCGGCCGGGTCGGGATGGATCAGGGCGCTGTGGCCGATGATCCAGCCGTACTGGACCAGCCCGGTCAGGAGCCCCACCTCGACGGCCTCGGGGTCGTCGGCCTCGCCGCGGGCGCGGCGGAAGTCCTCGACGATCTCGTCGCGGGTGGCGTCGATGCGCCAGGCGCAGTGCATGAGGTACCAGGAGAGGTCCACCACGGGATGGCCCTGCGTCGCCAGGCCCCAGTCGATCAGCACCACCCGCTCGCCGTCGCGGCCGAGGTGCTCGTCCCGCAGGTCGCCGTGCAGGAGCGTCGACCCGCGCGCCTCGAGCCAGGCGGCCAACGGCTCCGGGTCGGCCAGCACCGCCAGCACCGGCTCGGCCACGTCTCGCGGCGCCGCCTCCGCGAACGCCTCCCAGGCGGCCTCGAGCTGGTTCGGCAGCAGATCGAGGCCCCCGCGCTCGCGCCGCGCCACCTCGGGCGACAGGAGGTCGAGCCGCCGGGCGAGGGTCGCGGCCGGGGGCACCCGGACCTCCCAGAACGCCGTCCACATCCGGTCCGCCGCCGCCAGTACCTGCCTGTTCTCCTCGCGCGCGATGCGCCCCTGCGGCGGCCAGAGGAACTCCGAGACGTCCCGCATGAGGATCCACCACGCGCGGTCCCCGCGCTGGGCGTTGACGAGGGTGTGGTCGAGCGCCGACGGCATCCGCTCGATCCAGCCCTCCGTGACGAGCAGGCCCTCCCGTCCCGCATCCTCGGTGTGTCCGGCGATCCATCCGCCACCGGGCACGACGCGCTTCGCCACGAGCCGGCGCCCGTCGGCCATGGCGACGCCCACGAGGGCGTCCCCGGACCAGCCGCTCGAGACGATGGGGCGGACCTCCGCGGGCGTGCCCTGCCGGGCGAGGAGCGCGGGCGGCGGGGAAGCGTCGGCGCTCGCCAGGGCCGGCGCGGCGGTCCGCGGCGGGGCACCGTAGATCCAGTGACCCTCGATCCGTCCCGCGCGGGTGCGCAGGTAGTGACGCTGGCGCACCGGGCCCTCCCCGCCGATCCGCTCGCACCAGATCGCGACGCCGTCGGGATGCTCGACGGCCGACCACTCGACGATCCGGCCCCGGTCGCCGTACCAGCCTGCGAGGCGGGCCGCGATCGCCTCTTGGCCGGTCGCCCGCACCCGCCCGCCCGGCAGCCCCGCGTCGAGGACCGCGTCGCCCGCGTACGACTCGGCCAGGGGCCCGACCGCGCCCGTCTCGAGCGCGGCGCGCAGCAGCGCGGCCGGCGTCACCGGCGGCCGACGCCGATCACGGCCCTCGCGGGGAGCTCGAGCCCGCGCGGCGTCCGGTGGGCCCGAAGGCGACGGTCCACCGCCGCACGCACCCGCCGCCGGACCTCCTCGGGCTGGCGGAGGATGGTCGTCGAGGTCCGCACCGATCCGCCGAGGACCCCCTCCCAGAGCTCGTCGTTGTCGCGGCACCGGGCCATGGTCTCGACCCGCTCGACCCGGGCGTCGCCGAGGCCGGCGCGCCGGAGCAGCCCGAGCATCTCCTCGCGGTCCGCGAACCGGTAGGGGTCGGGCCCGCCGGCCAGGTCGGCGGGCGTGGGGACGCCGACCTCCGCGAGGGCCTCGCCGACGATCCCGAGCCAGCGGTTCCGCGCCGGGGGCTCCCACAGCGAGAGGGCCAGGGCGCCGCCCGGCGCCAGCACCCGGGCGAGCTCGGCCGCCGCCGCATCGGGGGCGGGAAGGTGGTTGAGGACGAAGCCGCCGACGCACGCGTCGAAGGCCCCGTCCGCGAACGGCAGCGCGACGGCGTCCGCCTCGACGAAGGCGAGGGCGGGGTGCAGCCTGCGAGCCTCGGCGAGCATCCCGGGCGACACGTCGACGCCGGTGGGCAGGGCGCCGCGCTCGGCCGCCAGGCCGCACACGACCCCGGGCCCGCAGCCGAGGTCGAGGACGCGGGTGCCGGCGCCGACCCCGGCGGCGTCGAGCAGCGGCGCGGCCAGGGTGAGGGTGATCCGGGCCGTGAGGCGGTCATAGATCCCCGCCCGCTCGCTCCAGCCGGCGGCCTCGACCGCGGTGAAGCGGCGCTGGGCGTCGGTCGGCGGCGGCGGACGGCGGCCCCGTTCACGGCTCGGATCGGACATCGGACGAGGGAGGATATGTTCCGGCCGTGCGCATCGCGGTGATCGGCGGGACCGGGCTCGTGGGCCGCCACACCGTGGACGCCCTCGAGCGGGCCGGGCACGAGGCGGTCGTCGTCGCCCGCTCGCGAGGGATCGACGTCGCCACCGGCGAGGGCCTCGACCAGGCGCTCGCCGGCGCCGGGGCCGCGGTCGACGTCACGAACGTCACGGAGCCGGACCCGGAGGACGCGCGGGCGGCCTTCGGCGCCATGACCGAGCGCCTGCTCGCCGCCGAGGAGCGCGCCGGCGTCGGCCACCACGTGCTGCTCTCGATCGCCGGGGTCGACCGCGTCGAGGGCAACGCCCACTACGCCGGCAAGCGCCGCCAGGAGGAGATCGTCGAGGCCGGCCCGGTGCCCTTCACGATCCTCCCCGCGACCCAGTTCCACGAGTTCGCCGAGATGGTCGCCGGCTGGACCGAGCGCGACGGCGTGGCCGCCCTGCCGCCGGTGCTGGTGCAGCCGGTCGCCGCGGCCGACGTCGGCGAGGCGCTGCTGCCCGGCCCGGACGCCCACCTCGCGCCGACGAGCTTCGAGGACTGGCTCCGGGGACTTCCGCCTATCTCCTGACGGGGACGCCGGCGCCGGCCATCGCGTCCTTCACCTGGGCGATGGAGTAGACGCCGTCGTGGAAGACCGAGGCCGCGAGCACCGCGTCGGCGTGGCCGTCGGCGACCGCCTCGGCGAAGTGCTCGAGGCGCCCGGCCCCGCCGGAGGCGATCACCGGCACCGGCGCGGCCTCCGCCACCGCCGCCAGCAGCTCGACGTCGAAGCCGTCCTGGGTCCCGTCGCGGTCCATGCTGGTGACGAGCAGCTCGCCCGCCCCGCGCCCGGCCGCCTCGGCGGCCCATACGACGGCCTCGCGCCCGGTCGGGAGGCGCCCCCCGTTGAGGAAGACCTCCCAGCCGGAACCGCGCTCTCGGCGCTTCGCATCGATCGCGACGACGATGCACTGGGCCCCGAACCGGGCCGAGCCGCGCTCGATCAGGCCGGGGTCGCGGATGGCGGCCGAGTTGAGGGAGACCTTGTCGGCCCCGGCCGCGAGCACCTCGCGGATGTCCTCCTCCGAGCGCAGCCCGCCGCCGATGGTGAAGGGGATGAAGACCTCCTCGGCGGTCCGGCGCGCCAGCTCGACGATCGTGCCCCGCCCCTCGTGGCTCGCCGTGATGTCCAGGAACACCAGCTCGTCGGCCCCCTCGTGGTCGTAGCGCGCGGCGAGCTCCACCGGGTCACCCGCGTCGCGCAGGCCGACGAAGTTGACGCCCTTGACGACCCGGCCGCGGTCCACGTCCAGGCACGGGATCACGCGGATCATGCGGCGCTCCGGGCCGCGAGGGCCTCCAGGCCCTCCGCCACCGTGAAGCGGCCCTCGTAGAGCGCGCGCCCGACGATGACCCCCGTCAGGTTCGGCAGGCGCAGCCCGCGCAGCCGCCGGAGGTCGTCGAGCGACGACACGCCGCCCGAGGCGATCAGCTTGAGTGGAGGGGCCGCCTCGGCCAGCCGCCGCAGCGCCGCCAGGTTCGGGCCGCCGAGGGTCCCGTCGCGGTTGATGTCGGTGTAGGCCAGGCGGCGCACGCCCATGGACACCAGACCGGTGGCGACCTCGACCGCCTCTCGGTCGGAGATCTGGGTCCAGCCGTGCGTCGCCACCTTCCCCTGGCGGGCGTCCAGGCCCACCACGAGGCCGTCGCCCAGGCGGTCGACGGCCCACTCGAGCAGCGTGCGGTCCTCGAGGACCGCGGTTCCCACGACGACCCGGTTGACGCCGGTCGCCATGGCGGTCTCGATCGCCGCGCGCGATCGCAGCCCGCCGCCCAGGTGCACCGTGCCCGGGAACGCGGCCGCGATGCTCGCCACCAGCGCCGCGTGCACCGGCTGGCCCTGCCGCGCGCCGTCCAGATCGACCACGTGGAGCACCGACGCGCCCGCCTCGGCGAACGCCCGGGCCTGCGCCACCGGGTCGTCGCTGAAGACGGTCAACTGGGCGAAGTCGCCGCGGCGCAGCCGCACCGCGCGGCCGCCCTGCAGATCGATGGCCGGGTAGAGGTCGATCACGTGATCGGGGCGCCGCTGGCGGCGCGGACCCCCGCGAGCCAGCGCCCGAGCAGCGCGAGCCCCGCGGCGCTCGACTTCTCGGGGTGGAACTGCAGCCCGGTCACGCCGGGACGGCCCGCGGCGGCGCAGAACTCGGCGCCGTGGCGCGCCCGGCCCAGCACGAGCGCTCCGTCCTCGGGCTCGGGCGCGAAGCTGTGGACGAAGTAGTACGTCGACTCGGCGGGCCGCCCGCTTTCCGGGCCGAGGCCGCTGCCGGGCTCCCACTCGACCGTGCTCCAGCCGATGTGCGGCAGCTTGCGGTCGGTCTTCAGGCGCCGCACGGGTCCGGGCAGCACCCCCAAGCCCGACACGCCCGGGCTCTCCTCGCTCTCGGAGAAGAGCAGCTGCAGGCCCACGCAGAAGCCGAGGACGGGCACGCCCTCGTCGACGGCGCGCAGCACCGCCCGGTCGAGCCCGAGGGTGCGGAGCCGCCGCATCGCCTCGCCGAAGTGGCCCACGCCGGGCAGCACGACGGCGTCGGCGCCGGGCACCTCGGCCGGGTCGCCGGTCACGCGCACGTCGGCCCCCAGGAGCTCGAGGGCCTTCGTCGCGCTGCGCAGGTTGCTGACCCGGTAGTCGAGCACGGCGAGCCGGGTGGGCCCGCTCACAGGGTCCCCTTGGTTAACGGGATGCCCGCCACCCGCGGGTTGGGCGCGACCGCGATCGCCAGCGCCTTGGCCACGGCCTTGATGCTTCCCTCCATCGCGTGGTGGGCGCCGCCCGGCGCCAACAGGCGCACGTGCAGCGTGAGGCCGGCATGGTTGGCGAGCCCGCGAAGGAACTCGGGGAGGGTCTCGGTCTCGAGCCCGCCGATGACGAGGTCGGGCAGCGGGACGTCCACCGCGGCGTACGGGCGCCCGGACAGGTCGATGGCCGCCAGGGCGAGGCACTCGTCCATGGGCACGGCCGCCCAGCCGTAGCGCTCGATGCCCGCCCGGTCGCCCAGCGCCTTCGCCAGCGCCTGCCCGAGCGTGATGCCGACGTCCTCGGCCGTGTGGTGACTGCCGGTCTCCAGGTCGCCGGTGGCAGCGACCTCCAGGTCGATCAGCGAGTGGCGCGCCAGCAGCGTCAGCAGGTGGTCGAGGAACCCGACGCCGGTCGAGACGTCCGACGTCCCCGAGCCGTCGAGAACCACGCGCACGCGCACGTCGGTCTCGCGCGTGGCCCTGCGCACCTCGGCCGCCCTGCTCACGGGCGCACCCTCGCCTCGGCCGAGCGGCGGTGCATGGGGAAGCCCTCGGCGTCGGCCAGCGCCGCCAGGTGGGGCGTCAGCGCCTCGACCGCCTCGTCGGTCATCTCGACCACCGACATCCTCCGCAGGAACGTGGTTGGCCCCAGGGCCGACGCGTGGCGCGCGGCGCCCCCGGTGGGCAGGACGTGGTTGGAGCCCGCGACGTAGTCGCCGAACGCGGTGGCGCAGTTGGGCCCCACGAACACCGCCCCCGCCCGCGTGATCTCGGACGCGACCGCCTGGGGATCGCGGGTCGCGACCTCCAGGTGCTCCGGGGCGAAGGCCTCCGCGAGCTCGATCGCCAGCGGCATGCTGGCACACTCGACGAGGGTGATGGGGCCGATCGCCTCCGGGAGGCCCTCCAGCGCGGCGGCGACGGCGTCCACGACCTCGGGGTCGTCGCTCGCCAGCACCGCCGGCGAGTCGGGGCCGTGCTCGGCCTGGGCCAGCAGGTCGAGGGCCATCGCGGCCGGGTCCGCTCCGGAGTCGGCGATGATCATGACCTCGCTGGGGCCCGCGAGCCCGTCGATGCCGACCGTGCCGGCGACCTGGCGCTTCGCCTCCTGCACCCAGGGGCTCCCCGGCCCGGCCACCACCGCGACCGGGGCGATCGAGGCGGTGCCATAGGCGAGCGCCCCGATCGCGGCCGCGCCGCCCGCCGCGTAGACCTCCTCCACGCCGAGGAGGCCCGCCGTCGCGAGGATGGCCGGCGCGGGGCGTCCGTCGTCGCCTGGCGGGCTCACGACGACGACGCGCCCGACGCCGGCGACCTGCGCGGGGACCGCCGCCATCACCAGGCTCGAGGGGTACGCGGCGCGCCCCCCGGGCACGTAGCAGCCCGCCGAGTCCACCGGGACGCGGCGCACCGAGACGCGCTGGCCGTAGGGGAGCGTCACGTGGCGGTCGTCCGGCAGCAGGGCCTCGGCGACGATCCGCACCTGCGCCGACGCGGCGACGACGGCCGCCCGCAGGTCGTCGCCGAGGCGCTCGGCGGCCCGTTCGATCGCCGCCGGCGGCACGCGCAGCCGGTCGTGCGTGAAGCCGGCGCAGTCGAACCGGCGCGCCGAGTTGACGAGCGCGTCGTCCCCCCGCGCGCGGACGTCGTCGAGGGTCGCGGCGACGCCCTCGCGCAGCCCCTCGACGTCGGCCCCGGGGCGGAGGGTGTGGGCGATGGCCTGGGCCCCGCCCGCGCGCAGGCGGGCGCGACGCGGGGGCGCGCTCACGGCGCCCCCGGGTCGAGGCGGTCGGCCAGGCGGTCGATCGCGTCGGCCTTGAGCGTCTGACTGACGCGGTTGGCGATCAGGCGCGCGGACGAGGCGAACAGCTCCTCGCGCTCCACGAGCCCGTTGTCGCGCAGCGTGCGCCCGGTCGCCACGAGGTTGACGATGCCGTGCGCCAGCCCGACGAGCGGCGCGAGCTCGACGGAGCCGTTGACCTTCACCACCTCGGCCTGCCGCCCGGTGGCCGTGAAGTGGGCGGCCGTCGTGACGGGGTACTTGGTCGCGACGCGGACGACCCCGAGGTGCTCGAGGGCCGCGGGGGTCGGGTCCTCGCCCGCGGACGTGGCGTAGACCATCCGGCAGTGGCCGAACCCCAGGTCGAGCAGCTCGTAGACGTCCGGGGAGCGCTCGAGCAGGACGTCCTTCCCGAGGATGCCGAGGTCGGCCGCCCCGCTCTCGACGTAGACGGGCACGTCCGACGGGCGGGTCGTGATGTAGGTCGTGCCCCCTCCGTCCTGCACGACGAGGCGCCGGCCGGCGTCCCGCAGGGGCGCGACGTCCAGCCCCGCCGCCTCCAGCGCGGCCACCGCGTCGTCGAAGAGCGCCCCGAGCGGCACGCAGATCCTCAGCCCGGCGATGGGAGCGCCTCCTCCAGCCGGGCGACGCCGGAGCGCCGCTCGCCGGTGGCGCGGTCGAGCACCGCGTAGCCGGTGCCGCTGCGGCGGGCCACGAACCGCCACCCGTCGGCCTCGGCGAGGTCCTCCGCGAGGCTCTCCTCGGATGCGGCCAGCGCCACGACCGCCAGCCCGGCGCGCCGCGCCGCCGCGGCCCCGGCCGGGTCCTCGTCGAGCCCGCCCACCAGCACCACGCCCTCGCGCGGCGGCGGGTCCGCGGCGCCGGCGGCCATGAGAGCGCGGTGGAGGGCGTCGAGGGCGATGCCGAAGCCGACGGCCGGGCGCTCGCGCCCGAACCGCCCGGCGAGGCCGTCGTAGCGCCCGCCCATCGCCACGGGCTCGCCGACCCCGGGCGCGTACGCCTCGTAGACCACCCCCGAGTAGTACGGCCAGTCGCGCATCACGCCCAGGTCGATCACGACCGCGTCGGCGACGCCGTGCTCCGCGACGAGGCCCAGGGTCCGGCGCAGGCCCTCGCAGGCCGCCGCGGCCGCCGGGACGGCCTCCCCGAGCCGGTCCAGCGTCTCGGCGCCGCCGCGCAGGGTGGGCAGGCGCTCCAGGAGGCCGGTCGGCTCCCCCGCCCCGCGGGCGAGGCGGCGCCAGCCGGCGAGGTCGCGGGCGGCGAGCGCGGCGCGCAGGGCGGCGCGCGCCTCCGGATCGGGCACGACGCCGTCGAGCACCGCCGCCGTCAGCGAGACGTCGGCCACCCCGATCCGCAGGCCCTCGAGCCCGGTGGCCGCGAGGCTGTCGGCGAGCAGGGCGATGGCCTCGGCGTCGGCGCCGGGGCCGTTCGCGCCCACGAGCTCCACGCCGGCCTGGCGCTGCTCCGAGGCGCGCGGGCGCCCGGCGGGCACCGGCCGGAAGGCGCGCGCCAGGTAGAAGGCCCTCACCGGGCCGGGGTGGTCCGCCATGCGCGTGGCCACCAGGCGGGCGACCGGGATCGTGAGGTCGGGGCGCAGCACCAGCACGCGGCCGTGGTCGTCGAAGAGGCGGAAGGCCTCGCGCAGCCCGCCCTCCTGGGCGCGGTCGATGACGTCGGCGAACTCCAGGACCGGGGTCATCACCTCGCGGTACCCGTAGCGCCTGAAGCGCTCGCGCAGCGCCGCCTCGACCTCGCGCAGCTCCTGCGCCTCGACCGCCAGCACGTCCTTGGCGCCGGCGGGCAGGGCGGCGGGCGGGACCTCACTCACGGACGCGCTCGATCTCCGCCCCGACGGCCTGCAGGCGCTCGTCGATGCGCTCGTAGCCGCGGTCGATCTGGCCGACGTTGCCGATCGTGCTCGTCCCCGTCGCGGCGAGGCTGGCGATCAGCATCGCCATGCCGGCGCGGATGTCGGGGCTCTCCAGCCGCTCCCCGAAGAGCTGCGAAGGGCCGCTGACGACGGCCCGGTGCGGGTCGCAGAGGACGATCCGCGCGCCCATCGACACCAGCTTGTCCACGAAGAACAGCCGGTTCTCGAACATCTTCTCGAAGATCATCACGGTGCCGTGGGCCTGGGTGGCCACGGCCGTGGCGATGCTCGTGAGGTCGGCGGGGAAGGCCGGCCAGATGCCGTCGTCGATCTTGGGGATCGCGTCGCCCTCGTCCGCCACGACCCGCAGGTCCTGCTCCGGCGGCACGCGGAGGGCGTCGCCGTCGAGCTCGACCCGGATCCCGAGGCGCTCGAACGTGAGGTTGATCATTCGCAGGTCCTCGGCCCGCACGTCGGCGATGGTCAGGTCGGAGCCGGTGATGGCGCCGAGACCGATGAACGAGGCGATCTCGATGTGGTCGGGGCCGATCCGGAAGCGCCCGCCCGACAGCCGCTCGACGCCGTCCACGATCAGCCGGTTGGTGCCGATGCCGTCGATCCGGGCCCCGAGCGCCACGAGGAACCGCGCCAGGTCCTGGACGTGGGGCTCCCCGGCGGCGTTCATGACGACGGTCCGCCCGGCCGCCGTGACCGCCGCCATGAGGGCGTTCTCGGTCGCGGTCACGGACGCCTCGTCGAGGAAGATGTCGGCGCCGCGGAGCCCGGCGTGGCTGAGCCTGTAGGTGCGGTTGACGACGCACTCGGCGCCCAGCCCACGGAAGGCGAGCAGGTGGGTGTCCACGCGCCGGCGCCCGATGAAGTCGCCGCCGGCCAGGGGGAGCTCCACCTGGCCGCAGCGGGCGAGCAGGGGCCCGGCCAGCAGCAGCGACGCCCGCAGGCGGCGGCACAGGTCGGGGTCGAGCTGGGTGGTCCTCACCCGGTCGGCCCGCAGCGCCAGGCAGTTGGGGCCCTCGTCGCGCACGCTCACCCCGAGGTCGTCGAGCAGGGCGAGCATCACGTGCACGTCGAGGATGTCGGGCACGTTGTCGAGCACGACCTCCTCGTCGGTGAGCAGGCAGGCGGCGAGGATCGGCAGAGCGGCGTTCTTGTTCCCGCTCGGCACGATGGTGCCGGACAGCGCCCGGCCGCCCCGGATGACCAGCCTGTCCTGGCTCACGTCCTCGGAAGCTAGCAGGAGGACAGCGCGGCGACGGCCGCCGCCAGACGCGCCACGTCGGCGTCGTCGGTGAAGAACCCGACCGATGCCCGCAACGCCTCGGGGCGCGGCAGCGAGCGCACGACGACGCCCCCCGCGGCCAGCTCCGCGGCCGCCTCCGCGGGGGCCCGTCCGGCCACGCTGAAGGTCACGAGGCCGCCCTGGGGCCCCGGGGGCGTCAGCACCTCCACGCCCGGCACCCGCGCGAGGGCCTCGCGCGCGGCGGCCTGGGCCTCGCGGACCCGGGCGTGGATCCAGGGCCAGCCGAGCCCCTCGAGCCACGCGAGGCTCGCCTCCCACGCGGCGAGCAGGGCGGCCGGCGGGGTCGAGGCCTCGTAGCGGCGGGCCGAGGGGTGGGGCTCCATGGCGCCGTCCTCCCCGTGCGCCGCGCCGCCCGCGGCGCTCTCCAGCCCCGCTACGGTGACGTCGATGCGCTCCATGGCCTCCGGCCTGACCCAGAGCGCACCGACGCCCTCGGGCCCGAGCAGCCACTTGTGGGAGGGGAAGGCGTACGCGTCAACGCCGAGCGCCGCCGCGTCGACCGGGATCGTGCCCACCGACTGGGCGCCGTCCACGGCGGTCAGGGCGCCGACGGCGCGGGCCGCGCGGGCCGCGCCGGCCACGTCGAGCGCGGCCCCGGTGGCCCAGGAGACGTGCGAGAGGGCCACCAGGCGGGTCCGCGGACCGGCGATCCGGCCGACCTCCGCCGCGAGGTCGCCGCCGGCGCGCTCGGCGTCGATCACGCGCAGGCGGGCGCCCGTGCGGCGGGCCACGATGGCCAGGGGCACGGTCAGGCCCGGGTGCTCGAGTGCCGTCGTGACGATCTCGTCGCCGGGCCGCCAGTCGATCCCCCAGGCCACGAGGTTCAGCCCGTGGGTGGTGTTGGCCGTCAGCGCGACCGTGCCCGGCGCGGCGCCCACCAGGCGGCCCGCGGCGGCGCGCAGGGCCGCGGCCTGGGCCGCGATGCGCCCGAAGCCCTCCAGCGATCCCCGCGCCCGCGCCGGGGCGCCGGCGGCCCAGGCCTGCAGCGCCCTGGCCGCGGGCAGCGCGAGCGGCCCGATCGCGCCGCTGTTCAGGTAGGTCGTCGCCGCCAGGCACGGCAGCTCGGCGCGCACGTCGCGCAGGACGGGTGGCGTCACGGTCGCAGGCTCGCTCCCATCGTTGCGCCGCCCCCGCCGCGGTCGATATAACGGCTGCACATGAGGCTCCTACGGATGATGCCCGGGTACGGCGAGACCCTGATCGCCGAGGGCGACCCGGCCCTCGCCGACGAGCGCGAGGTGCTGCTGCGCGAGTTCCGGCGCCAGCTCGACGAGGGCATGTGGGCCGCGGTCCCGGTCGCGGACGCCGGCACCGGCCGGCGCGAGGCAGTGCTCATCACCGACTTCGAGGAGATCCCCGAGGACGCGGAGCGGGTGCTGTTCTGGCCGCGCGCCGCCGGCGGCGCGATCGGCGGCTAGGCCGCCGTGGGCGGGCTCGGGGTCGTCGTCCTGGTGGTGACGCTGGGCGCGCTGGCGGCCGTCATGGGGGGGCCGACCCTCGGGCGGCGGCGACTGCGCCCGCGCGGGGGCCGGCGGGCGCTGCCGTCCTGGATCCGCGAGGCCCCCCTGCCCCCCGAGCAGGCCGAGCGGCGGTCGCTGGAGCTGCTGCGATCGGTCGTCAACGAGGACGAGTGGGACCAGTTCCGCGAGCTCGGGTTCATCTGCGTGACCGGCCGGCGCGGCGCGCGGGCCGGCCGGCCGCCGGGCGGGCCGCCGCGCTACCGCTACCTCATCTACCCCCACCTGCCGGTCGTCGCCCTGCTGCCGCGCTCGATGGCGCCCGTGCGCGAGTACTGCGTGCAGTTCCCCGACCGCGGCGGCTCGGGGACGCCCCTGCTGCCCCGGGGGGACGACGTGCTCGCCAAGTGGATGACCCTGCGCGCCGACGAGGACCGGCTGCTGTCCTACGCCAACGTCGGGAACGCCGGCTGTCAGGTCCCCCTCAGCCGGATCGAGCGCGACATCGCCCGCCTCGAGCGCTGGCGCGCCCGGCGGGCGCTGCGGCCGGAGGCGATGACTCAGAACGGCGGCTCGGGCTTCCCGGGGGGCGGCTCGCCGGGCGCGGCGGGAAGGTCCTCGGCCGTGAGCTCCTCGATCCGCCGCTGAGCCGCCGCCAGCCGCTCGCGGCACGCGGCAAGGTACGCTTGCCCCTGCTCGAAGAGCGCGACCGCCTCCTCGAGCCCGACATCGCCCCCCTCGAGCCGCGCGACGACCTCGTCGAGGCGGCGCAGGGCCTCCTCGAAGGTCAGCGGGGCGTCGGCTTGGCCCTCGGCCGTCACGGCACCCTCCCTGTCGCAGTGGCCCCGAGGCGGCCGTCGCGCAGCTCGATCGACAGCTCCCGGCCCGGCTCGACGCCCGCGGCGTCGGCCACGACCCGGCCGCCGTCGGCCTCGCGGACGATCGCATAGCCCCGCGCCACGGTCCGCCCGGGCGAGAGCAGGGCGAGCATCGCCTCGGCGCGGTCGGCGCGCGTCCCCGCCGCGGCCGCGGCGCGCCGCAGGGCCGGCGCGAGGCGCGGGCCCAGCCGCTCGGCCCGGTCACGAGCGATCTCCCCGCGGCCCCTCAGCGCCCTCGCCAGGGCGGCGGAGCGGCCCCGCAGCGCCTCCTCCGCGCCGGCGCGGCCGCGCAGCAGCCCCCGGCCGAGCGCCTGCCGCGCGTCGGCCAGATGGGTCTCGACCGCCTCCCTGCTCGGCACGACGGCCGCGGCCGCGGCCGAGGGCGTGGAGACGCGGAGGTCGGCGACGAGGTCGCACAGCGTGACGTCGCGCTCGTGGCCGACGGCCGAGACGACCGGCGTCGCGGCGTCCGCCACGGCGCGGCAGACCGGCTCGCTGTTGAAGGCCATCAGGTCCTCGAGCGACCCGCCCCCGCGGGCGACCACGATCACGTCGACGGCCGGCGTGCGGTCCAGGTGCCGCAGCGCCCGCGCGATCAGACGGGGCGCGTCGTCGCCCTGGACGGGCACGTCCACGACGACGATGTCGGCCTCGGGCAGGCGCGCCCAGACGTTCGTGAGCACGTCCTGACGGGCAGCCGCGTCGGCGCTCGTCACCAGGCCGACGCGGCGCGGCAGCAGCGGCGGTCGGCGCTTGCGGGCCGCGTCCAGGAGGCCCTCGGCCGCCAGGCGGGCGCGCAGCTCCTCAACCTGCGCCCGCAGCAGGCCCTCCCCCGCCAGCTCGAGCCGCTCGACCCGCATGCTGACCTGGCCCCGGGCGCGCCAGAACTCCATCCGCCCGTAAGCGTGCACCAGCGCGCCGTCCGCGGGCTTGTGGGGGAGCCGCTCGTAGACGATCCCGTTCATCGAGGCGTCGATGGAGTGCCCGCCACGGAGGGTGAAGCGCACCTGGCCGCGCGACGGCCGCAGGTCCTCGACCTCGGCCTCGACCCAGAACGAGCGCAGGCCCTCGAACATCGAGGCGAGGCGGGCGCTCACCTCCTCGACCGAGAACACCCGTCGTCCCGCGACGACCTTCACGGCAGCAGCGCGTCGACGATGTCCGCCGCGCGCCCCCCGCTGTCCACCGCGCCCTCGATGGAGGGGTGCGTGGTGAGGTCGCCCGCCAGCACCAGGTTCTCGAGCGCCGTTCGCGGCCCCGGCAGGTCGCGCCGCACCCCGCTGACGGGCCGGAACTGCGCGAACCGGTGCTCGTAGACCCCGATCTGCTCGGCGAGGCCGGCCCAGTCGTAGCCGGGCGCCCAGCGGCGCACGAGGTCGCCGGTCGCCTCGACCAGCCCGTCCGCGCCGCCTCCCCCGGTCGTCACCCGCGTGGCGAGCAGGATGTGCGGACCCTCCGGCGCGCCGGGGCGGGTGATGTTGGTCGTCTGGCAGATGAGGTCAACCCGCCCGGCCCCATCCCCGTCGCGGTCGGCGTTCAGCAGGATCGCGCGGCCCCGGTAGAGCGGCGTGCGCAGGGCGAACGCCGCCGTCGCCGACGACGCGGCGCCGGAGGGCACGCGGGCGGCGGACGCCGGGTCGAGCGGGGCCAGGAGGTCCGCCGCCGCCGGGGCCTCGGTGGCGAGGACCACCTGGCGCGCCTCCAGGCGCCGACC
This sequence comes from Miltoncostaeaceae bacterium, assembly GCA_963835685.1. GTDB lineage: Bacteria > Actinomycetota > Thermoleophilia > Miltoncostaeales > Miltoncostaeaceae > DATAGF01. The sequence continues at coordinate 10,008 of CAWIGI010000003.1, read as the reverse complement.
GTCGTCGGTCGCCACCGCGGCGACCCGGAGGCCCGCCGCGTCAGGCTCGAGGCGGGTGGCGCGCACGTTCAGGTCAACGGTGCCGCCGCCCTGGCGCACGGCCGCCGACGTCCACTCGGCGATCATCCCCAGCCCGTCGCTCGGGATCACCGCCGGCCCCCGGGCGAGCATGCCCATCAGGAAGCGGAAGTAGCCGGTGTCGGCTCCGAGCGAGCGATCGAGCAGCATCACGCCGAAGAGGGGCCGGAAGAACTCCTCGACCGCGTCGTCGGAGAAGCCCCGCCGGCGCAGGAGCTCCTCGGTGCTGACGCCCTGCTCCTCCTGCGCGAGGAGGGCGTCGGCGGGCCTGCCAAGGACCTCGGCGCCGAGCGCCGCGAGCCGCCCCCGGTCGGCGCGCGACAGGCCGGTGAAGCGCAGCGGCGCGACCACCGAGGAGCCGAGGCGGTCGAGGCGGCCGTCGCCGTGCACGAAGACGACGCCGCCGCTGACCGGGCGCAGATCGCGCCGCGGGATCCCGACCGCCCGCACGAGCGCGCGCGCCCGCGGGTACGCCCTCAGGAGCACCTGGAAGCCGCGGTCCACCGGGCGCCCCCGGTGCCAGACGGTCCGCGCCCGCCCCCCGGGGGCGTCCGCCGCCTCCACCACGTGCACCGTGCGCCCCGCCGCTCACGAGCCCGTGGGCGCAGGCCAGGCCCGCGAGGCCGCCGCCCACGACCACGCAGTCGAGCCCCTGCGCGCGGCCGCGTCGTCGGGCTCGTCATCCGGGCGCGATCGTACCGACGCCCTCCGGCGTCGACGCCTCGGTGCCGAGCGAGGCGCAGAGATCGACGGCGCAGTCGACGAAGGTCCGCGCCGCGGGCGACAGCGCGCGGTGCCGGTGCCAGGCGAGGGCGATCCGCCGCGGCGGCAGCCCCTCGGGCGTCGCCCAGCGCGACGACCTGGTCGTCGTTGGGCTCGACGGCCAGGAGCGGCATCAGGGCGGCGGCCATCCCGGCGCCGACCAGTCCCTGCACCGTGCCGTTGTCGTCGGAGCGGAAAACGACGTTCAGCACCACGCCCCGGCTCTCGAGGAAGCGCTCGGCCTGCTCGCCGGCGAAGCAGTGGCGGCTGCCGATGATCGACAGGTCGCCCATCTCCGCCAGCGACGGGAGGCGCGCCGCGCGCCAGCGAGGTCCGAGTCGGCCGCGACGATCACGACGAAGGGGTCTCGCATCAGCTCGACCGCCTCGAAGGGCCCCTCGGGCAGCGGCAGCACCGTGAAGCTCAGGTCGGTCTCGCCCCGCTCGACCAGGTCCAGCAGCTCCTGATCCGAGGTCGACTCGATGAGGTGGACCTCCACCCCCGGGCGGACGGCCACGAAGCGGCGCATCAGGTCGGGCAGGATGCGGGCGCCGACGCTCTGGTAGGTCCCCACCCGCAGCGTGCCGGCGTCGCCGGCGGCGAGCGCCTGAAGGTCCGCCCAGGCCGCCTCCATGCCCGCGACCACGCGCTCGGCGTGGCTCAGCAGGATCTCGCCGGCCTCCGTCAGCGACACCCGCCGCGGCCCGCCCGGCCGGTCGATCAGGCGCTCCCCGACGGCCCGCTCGAGCGTGGCGATCTGCTGCGAGACGGCCGACTGGGTGTACCCCAGCTTCGCGGCCGCCGCGCCGAACGAGCCCTCCTCCGCCACGGCGCGCAGCGCCGCCAGGTGGCGAAGCTCGATCCGCAGCCATCCATCTCGATGGACATGTCCATCACGTTCCATGATCGAAACCAATGCTAACCGGATTTGTGCTTATCGCCAAGGCGCGCGAACCTTGAGGCAGTTCAACCCGCGACGGCGAGGGAGCGGCGATGTACCTGCGGCCGAGGGACTGGGAGCGGCCCCCCAACGGGCCTCGCGAGCACGAGGAGCTTCTCCACCGCGCCGTCGTCCAGGCCGCCATGGCGGCGCGCCGCAGGGCGCGCTGGCGGGCGCTCCGCCGCCGCGTCGGCGCCGCCCTACGCGCGCCCGTACACGGGCAGGGCGGCGCCCGTGACGGCGCTCGCCTCCGGCGAGGTCAGGAAGCGGACCACGTGCCCGATCTCCTCGGGTTTCACCCACCGGGAGTGGTCGGCATCCCCCTGCGCCGCCCGGTTGGCCGGGCGTGTCGATGACGCTCGGCAGGACGCAGTTGACGGTGACGCCGTCCTGCTTCACCTCCTCGGAGGCCGCCGCCACCAGGGCGATCAGCCCTGCCTTTGACGCCGCGTAGGCGCTGGCGCCCGCATAGGGGCGCAGCGCCGCGCGGCTGCCGACCGCCACGACCCGCCCGCCCCGGCGCCGGACCATGCCCGGCAGGAACGCGCGCATGGTCACGGCCGCCGAGCGCGCGTTGAGATCGAACTGGCGCCCCCACGCGTCGAGATCCAGCGAGGCGACCGGGTCGCCATCGTGGAAGCCGCCCACCAGGTGCACGAGCGCCCAGACGCCCTCGCCCGCATCGAGCTCGGCGGCCAGGGCGTCCAACCGCGTCCGGGTCGGAGACGTCGGCCTCGCGCAGCGCCACCCCGTCGCCGAGCGCCTCGGCTGCCCGGTCGCGCTCCCGCTCGACCACCCAGGTCACCACCAGCGGCCGGCCGGTCTCCTGGAGCACCCGGCAGACGCCCAGGCCAAGGCCGCCGGTCCCGCCCGTGACCACGATCGCGCCCTCCGCCACCGCTTCCTTCCCGTCAACGACGAAAGCCGCCGGACCATAGCGGTCGGGCGGCTCTCTCGTCATGCTCAATCCCGGCGGCGACCTACTCTCCCGCGAGCCTTCGCTCGGAGTACCATCGGCGCTGAGGGGCTTAACGACTCTGTTCGGAATGGGAAGAGGTGTGTCCCCCTCGCTACGGCCACCGGGAACCCGTGAGGGTACGTACCCTCAAGACTGCATAGCGGCGTTCGGTGCGCTCAAAGCTGGTCAAGCCCTCGGCGGATTAGTACTGGTCTGCTGAACGCCTCGCGGCGCGTACACATCCAGCCTATCAACCAGGTGGTCTACCTGGAGCCTTACCCCCTCGAAGGGGTGGGAGATCTCATCTCGAGGTGGGCTTCCCGCTTAGATGCTTTCAGCGGTTATCCCGTCCGGACGTAGCTAGCCAGCAGTGCCGTTGGCACGACAACTGATACACCAGAGGTCCGTTCGTCCCGGTCCTCTCGTACTAGGGACGACTCCCCTCAAATCTCCAACGCCCACCACAGATAGGGACCGAACTGTCTCACGACGTTCTGAACCCAGCTCGCGTACCGCTTTAATGGGCGAACAGCCCAACCCTTGGGACCAACTCCAGCCCCAGGATGCGACGAGCCGACATCGAGGTGCCAAACCCTCCCGTCGATGTGGACTCTTGGGGAGGATAAGCCTGTTATCCCCGGAGTACCTTTTATCCGTTGAGCGACGGCAATTCCACTCTCTACCGCCGGATCACTAAGGCCCACTTTCGTGCCTGCTCGACCTGTCAGTCTCGCAGTCAAGCTCCCTTGTGCCTTTACACTCTACGCACGATTTCCAACCGTGCTGAGGGAACCTTTGCGCGCCTCCGTTACATTTTAGGAGGCGACCGCCCCAGTCAAACTGCCCACCTGACACTGTTCGAGAGCCGGATCACGGCCTCCCGTTAGAAGCCCAGAACACCCAGGGTGGTATCCCAAGGGTGGCTCCACGGCAGCTGACGCCACCGCTTCACAGCCTCCCACCTATCCTGGACAGGGTATCCCAGACCCCAATATCAAGCTGCAGTAAAGGTTCACGGGGTCTTTCCGTCTTGTGGCGGGTAATCGGCATCTTCACCGATACTACAATTTCACCGAGTCCCTCGTTGAGACAGCGCCCAACTCGTTACGCCATTCGTGCAGGTCGGAACTTACCCGACAAGGAATTTCGCTACCTTAGGACCGTTATAGTTACGGCCGCCGTTTACCGGGGCTTGGTTTCGAAGCTTCGCCCGAAGGCTAACCTCTCTACTTGACCTTCCGGCACCGGGCAGGCGTCAGCCCCTATACGTCGTCTTTCGACTTCGCAGAGACCTGTGTTTTTGGTAAACAGTCGGTTGGGCCAATTCTCTGCGGCCCCCTCGGGCTCGCGGCGCGAAGCCGGTCACCCTACCGGGGCGTCCCTTCTCCCGAAGTTACGGGACAATTTTGCCGAGTTCCTTAACGAGGGTTCTCTCGATCACCTCGGTATGCTCTACCTGCCCACCTGTGTCGGTTTTGGTACGGGCGCGTTCCCACTCCCTAGAGGCTTTTCTCGGGGGCATGGGCTCGACGACTTGCCGGCTTACGCCGACCGACATCCCCTCTCGGAGGTAGTGGGGCCCCGGATTTTCCTGGAACCCCCTCCTACCGGGTTGTCCGTGGTCAACCAGCGCCACGGTTCGCCTACCCTTCCCCGTCCCCCCTTCGGTAGTAACGCGGGAGACGCGGTACAGGAATATCAACCTGTTCGCCATCGCCTACGCCTGTCGGCCTCGGCTTAGGTCCCGACTAACCCTGAGCAGATTAGCTTTACTCAGGAAACCTTGGGCATCCGGTGGAGGAGTTTCTCACTCCTCTTTCGTTACTTATACCGGCATTCTCACTTCCCAGCGCTCCACGACCGCTTGCCGCGATCGCTTCGCTGCGCTGGGAACGCTCTCCTACCGCGCCGCCGAATGGCGACGCCCACAGCTTCGGGGGCTGGCTTGAGCCCCGTTACATTATCCGCGCACGAGCACTTGACCAGTGAGCTATTACGCACTCCTTAGACGAATGGCTGCCTCTAAGCCAACATCCTGGTTGTCTGTGCACTCGCACAACGTTTTCCACTTAGCCAGCGCTTAGGGCCCTTAGCTGGTGGTCTGGGCTCTTTCCCTCTCGACGACGAAGCTTATCCCCCGCCGTCTGACTCCCCTGCTCTGGAGTCGTGGCATTCAGAGTTTATATGACTTCGGTAACCTGGTAGGGCCCCTAGGCCAAACAGTGCTTTACAACCACGACTGAACGCAGGAGGCTATACCAAAATATATT
>CAWIGI010000003.1:0-2500 GCA_963835685.1 Miltoncostaeaceae bacterium | reverse complement strand
GTGAGCCGTTACCTCACCAACAAGCTAATGCGCCGCGGGCCCATCCCAAGGCGGAGGCCGAAGCTACCATTTCCCGAGGTGCCTTCAGGCACCGCGGAACATGCGGTATTAGCCCGGGTTTCCCCGGGTTGTCCCGCTCCTTGGGGCAGGTTGCCCACGTGTTACTCACCCGTTCGCCGCTGTACTCCCCTCCGAAGAGGGTTTCTCGCTCGACTTGCATGTGTTAAGCACGCCGCCAGCGTTCGTCCTGAGCCAGGATCAAACTCTCCGTGAAGAAAATCGGAGACGACCCGCTCCTCCGAGGAGCGCGGGTGATCCGAGCTTGTTGCTGCCTTCCCGAGAGGCGCGGCTCGCGCCGGGCCGCCGGGTCAACGGGGTTCGTTCTAAAACCTGGCCATCCCGGCCCCGGGACGAGCCCGGGGCCTCGAATGCATGCTGTTCAGTTTTCAAGGATCGTGGCGACCGCTCCCGCGGCCGGCCAGTCGACCCGATCTCCCACCTTCGCGGCCCCCGCACCTTCCGGAGGCCCCTGCGCGGGCGCATAGCGCGCCTCGTTACGCGGGCGTCTCCATCGGATGGAGGTCGAAGAGGTGGTCTCAATCGGGTTCCTGTCCCACCGGCAGGCGCACGCCTCCCGGAAGGTCGAGGGAGTATACCGCCGGGTCCCCGCAGGTCAAGGCGCCCGCGGGCCCGCCCGGGCCCGTCAGCGGCTCCGCCCTCACCCGCAGCCGGGCGAAACGCCGCTTGCCGGCCCGGATCACGCGGCCGTCGAGGCGCTCGGCGGGCAGGTCGAGCTCGGTGACCGGCTCGCCGTCCAGGGACACGCCGCCGCCGGCGATGAGCCGCCGCGCCTCGCTGCGCGACGCGAACCCCCGAGGTGGTCCGCCAGCAGCGCCGGCAGGTGGACGCTCGCCGGGCGCGATCGCGACCGCCGGCACCTCCTCCGGCGCCCGCCGGTCGCGCACCACCCGGTCGAAGTGCTCCTCGGCGGCGCGCCCGGCCCCCTCGCCGCCGAAGCGCTCGGCGATCAGGCGCGCGAGGCGCCGCTTGTCGTCGGCCGGCGGCCCGGCCGGGGCGGCTCGCCCGGGCGCGAGCAGCCGGTACCACTCGGCCAGGGCGTCGTCCGGATGCTCATCGTGCGCCCGAACTGCTCCTCGGGGGGGTCGGCGACCCCGACGTGGTTGGCGAGCGACTTGCTCATCTTCCGCACGCCGTCCAGGCCGGGGAGGATCGGCATCGTCATGGCGACCTGGGGCGGCTGGCCGTAGGCGGCCTGGATCTCGCGCGCGAGCATGAGGTTGAAGAGCTGGTCGGTGCCGCCGAGCTCGACGTCGGCGCGCAGCTCGACCGAGTCGTAGGCCTGCATCAGCGGGTAGAGCAGCTCGAGCACCGACACCGGCCGGTCGTCGCCCATCCGCTCTGCGAAGTCGTTGCGCCGCAGCAGCTGGTTGACGGTCGCCGAGCCGGCCAGGCGGAACACCTCCTCGAGGCCCATCCGCGAGAACCACTCGCCGTTGGCGCGGGTCTCCGTCCGATCGGGGTCGAGGATGCGGAAGGCCTGCTCGCGGTAGGTGGCGGCGTTCTGCTCGATCTCGTCCGCGCTGAGCATCGGCCGCGTGGAGGTGCGGCCCGACGGGTCGCCGACGCGGGCCGTCCAGTCGCCGATGACCAGCACGGCCAGGTGGCCGGCGTCCTGGAACTCGCGCAGCTTGCCGAGGACGACCGCGTGGCCGAGGTGGATGTCGGGCGCCGTTGGGTCGACGCCGAGCTTCACCCGCAGCGGGCGGCCGAGGCGCAGCTTCTCCTCGAGCCCGCCGGGGGGCACGACGTCAACCGCGCGCGCGGCCAGGCGCTCGGCGTCGCTCACGGCCGCGGGAAGGGCCGCGACAGGTACGGGGAGCCCGCCAGCCCGAAGCGCCAGGGCCGCTCGGCCGCCTTGGTGATCCCGATCCGCGGGCCGCTCCGACCTCGACCGGGCCGGTCCGCCCGTACAGCCGCACCGCGGCCCCGGGGCCGGTGGCGGTGGCGCCGTCGAGGCGCGCGGTCGATCGCCGAGCGCGGCGCACAGGCGCCCGGGGCCCGCGCACAGCAGGCGGTCGGCTACGCCGCCCCGGCGGCCGCGCATGGTCTCGAGCCCGTGCGTCGGCGCGACCGCCCGGACGAGCACCGCCGCCCCCTACCCTCGGGCTCGCAGACGAGGTTGGCGCACCAGTGGAGGCCGTACCAGCGGTAGACGTAGAGGCGGCCGGGCGGGCCGAACATGACCGCCGCGCGACCGCGCGGCCCGCGGAAGCTGTGGGAGGCGGCGTCGTCCTGCTGGTAGCGCTCGGCCTCGACGATCATGCCGCCGACCCCGCCGACCGCGAGGACGCAGCCGACCAGGCCCACCGCGACCTCGGCGACGGGCCGGGCGAAGAAGGCCTCGTCGAGGCGCCCCCCGTCCCGGGCGCCGACCGCCGGCGCGGCCGCCGTGCTCACCACGACGCCACCAGGGCCTGGG
>CAWIGI010000002.1:0-82556 GCA_963835685.1 Miltoncostaeaceae bacterium | reverse complement strand
AGGGCGCGACTCACCCGCTTGGCCCCGTTGCCGACCAAGGAGTGTGGGAGTGATCCTACATCACCCAGCCTCCAGAGCCCTTCTCGCGCCGCTCGCCCTCGCCGCGGCCAGCCTGGCGGTCATCGCCGGCTGCGGGGGCGGCGACGACGACGCCAGCGGCAACGCGGCGGGAGGGGGCGACGCCAAGGTCACGCTCGTGGGGTTCACCACGCCGCGTGAGGTCCACGAGGAGGTCATCACGGCGTTCAAGGCCACCCCGGCGGGCGAGGTGATCGACTTCGAGCAGTCCTACGGCCCCTCAGGCGAGCAGAGTCGCGCCGTCGAGGCTGGCACTCGAGGCCGACCTTGGCCCTCGCGCTGGAGCCGGACATGGAAGCGACTCGTGGAGGCGGGCAAGGTCACGCGACTGGACGTCGAACGCCACCAAGGGCTTCGTCAGCCACTGGGTCGTCGTCTTCGCCGTGCGCAAGGGCAACCCCAAGGAGATCCGGACGTGGGACGACCTGCTGAAGGACGACGTCGAGGTCATCACGCCGAACCCGTTCACCTCGGGTGGCGCCCGCTGGAGCCTCTGCGCGGCCTTCGGGGCGCGGACCCAGCGGGGCAGGACGGAGAAGTCAGGCGTCGGCTACCTCGCAGCAGCTGTTCGCGAACACCCCGGTGCAGCCCAAGGGCGCCCGCGAGGCACTCCAGGTGTTCGCCGGCGGCAAGGGCGACGTCCTGCTCGCCTACGAGAACGAGGCGATCGCGGCCCAGCAGAAGGGCGAGGACATCGAGTACGTCATCCCCGACTAGACGATCCTGATCCCGAACCCGCTCGCCGCGACGGCCCGACCAGCGGCAACCCGGCCGCCGCCAAGGCGTTCGTCAACTATGCCCTCAGCCGGCCGGCGCAGGAGGTCTTCGCGGCCAAGGGCTACCGCTCGGTGCTGCCCGACCGTCGCCCAGGCGAACACACTCCACCTACCCCGACCCGCCCGGCCTCTTCGAAGGTCAACGTCGAATCGGCGGCTGGGAGGCCTTCCGGGACGAGTTCTTCGACCCCGACCAGGGCGTCATGGCGGACATCTTCGCCGGCAGGGGGTTCAGCCAGGAAGATGAGTCGTGCGGCCCCGAGCAGCCCGGGCCCCCCCGGGTCGCCTTTGGAGCGGGGCGCGCCGTCGCCCCGCTCGGGATGGGCATCGCGGTGCTCCTCATGAGCATCATCGTGCTCATCCCGCTGGCGGCCCTGACGGCCGGCGCCTTCGACGAGCGGCTGGAGCCGGTTCTGGGAGGCGATCACCAACGACCAGGCCCTGGTACGGGTCCGGCTGACCCTGTCGTCTCGGCAGATCGTGACCGTCATCAACGCCGTAATGGGGGCCCTGATCACCTGAGTATTCATGCGCGACCGCTTCCCGGGCAGGGGCTGGTCGACTCGCTCATCGACCTGCCCTTCGCCCTGCCCACGATCGTCGCCGGGCTGACGCTGCTGGCCTCTTCGGGCCGCGCGGGCCGACGGGCATCAACATAGGTTCACGCAAGGCCGGCCTCGTCGTCGCCCTGCTGCTCGTGACGCTGCCCTTGGTGGTGCGGGCCGTGCAGCCCGTCCTGCTCGAGCTCGACCGGGAGATGGAGCAGGCGGCCGCGTCGCTCGGCGCCCGCCCGCTGACCATCTTCCGCCGCATCATCCTGCCAACCTGCTGCCGGCGGTGGTCGGCGGGTGCGGACTGGCCTTCTCGCGGGCGCTCGGCGAGTTCGGCTCGCTCGTGCTGATCACGGGGAACATCCCCTTCGACGACCAGGTCGCCTCCTTCTACATCTACAGCCAGATCGAGTCCGACAACAGCGACGCCGCGGCGGCCGTGTCGGTCTTCCTGCTCGTGCTGTCGCTGGCCGCCCTCCTGATCCTGTCCGGCGCCGAGCGCTGGAGCTCCCGCCATGATCGATAAGGCCCCGGGGCGCGCGAGCCGCTACGCGCTCCGATTCCTGGCGCTGGGGTACCTGGCGGTGATCCTGGCGGCGCCGCTGGCGCTGGTCTTCTGGAACGCGTTCGACGACGGCTTCGGCGCGGCATGGGACGCGATCACGGCCCCGGCCGCGGTGCACGCGCTCAAGCTGACGCTCCTCATCACGGCGATCGCCGTGCCGCTCAACGCCGTCTTCGGCGTCGCGGCGGCCCTCATCCTGGTGCGGCGCCGCGTGCCCGGGAAGCCGCTGATCAGCGCCCTCATCGACCTCCCGCTCGCGCTCTCCCCCGTCGTCGTCGGCCTCGCGCTGATCCTCGTGTGGGGCAACGAGGGCTGGTTCGGGCCGGCGGCCGAGGACGCGGGGGTGCAGGTGATCTTCGCCCTCCCCGGGATGATCCTCGCGACGATCTTCATCTGCCTGCCGTTCGTCGTGCGCGAGGTGGTCCCGGTCCTGCGCGAGGTGGGGACCGAGCAGGAGGAGGCGGCCGCGACCCTCGGCTCCGGGGCCTTCAGCACGTTCCGGCGCATCACCCTGCCCGCGATCAAGTGGGGCCTGATCTACGGCGTCGTGCTCACGACGGCACGCGCGCTCGGCGAGTACGGCGCCGTGCGCGTGGTCTCGGGCTCGATCGCCGAGAAGACCCAGACCATGACCCTCCACGTGGAGGAGCAGTACCAGTCGTTCGACTACGTGTCCGCGTACAGCGCATCGGTGGTCCTGGCGCTCCTCGCCCTGGCCACCGTCCTCGTGATGAACCTGCTCAACCGAAAGGACGGGGTCCGTGGCGATCACGGTCACTAACATCACCAAGCGCTTCGGCGACTTCGTCGCCCTCGACGACGTCAACCTCGAGGTGGCGGGCGGCTCGCTGACCGCGCTCCTCGGCCCGTCCGGCTCCGGCAAGTCCACCCTGCTGCGCGTCATCGCCGGCCTCGAGGCCCCCGACGCCGGGCGGGTCGAGATCTCCGGCGAGGACGCCACCGCCGTCCCCACCCAGAAGCGCGGCGTCGGCTTCGTGTTCCAGCACTACGCCGCCTTCAAGCACATGACCGTGCGCGAGAACATCGCCTTCGGGCTGAAGATCCGCCGCCGCTCGAAGGCCGAGGTCCGCGACCGCGTTGACGAGCTGATCGCGCTCGTGCAGCTCGAGGGCCTGGCCGGCCGCTACCCGAGCCAGCTCTCGGGCGGCCAGCGCCAGCGCATGGCGCTCGCCCGGGCGCTGGCCGTCGAGCCCAAGGTGCTCCTGCTGGACGAGCCGTTCGGCGCGCTCGACGCGCGCGTGCGCAAGGAGCTGCGGGCCTGGCTGCGCCGTCTGCACGAGGAGGTCCACCAGACCACGGTGCTGGTCACGCACGACCAGGAGGAGGCGATGGAGGTCGCCGACAGCATCGCCGTGATGAACCAGGGCCGCATCGAGCAGGTGGGGCCGCCGCGCGAGCTCTACGAGCACCCGGTCAACCAGTTCGTCATGACCTTCATGGGGAGCGTCAACCGCCTCGGCGAGACGTTCGTGCGCCCCCACGACATCGAGCTGAGCGCCCGCGCCAACGGCGTCACGTCGCCCGCCACGATCGAGCGCCTCGTCTACCTCGGGTGGGAGGTGCGCGTCAACCTGCGGCGTGAGCGCGACGGTGAGCGCATGTCCGCGCAGGTCACGCGCGAGGTCGCAGACGCGCTCGGGCTCGAGACGGGCGGCACCATCTTCGTCCGGCCCCGAAACGAGCGGGTGTTCGCCGAGAGCGCCGCGGGCGCCGGCATCTAGCGGCGCATGCCGGGCCGCGCCGGGTCCCGGCGCCCCGCGGCTATCGTTCCTGCGTGGCCGGGAGCGGTCCCCTCCTCGGCGCCCTCGGTGGCGCCCTCCTCGCGCTGCTCGTCGCCGCGGCGGCCGCGGGCGCGGTGCCCCTCGACCCCCGCGAGGTCCGGGTCCTGGTGCTCCCCCTGGAGCGCCCGGGCGAGCGCCCCGTCGCGCGCGCACAGCTCGAGCGCGGCCTGCGGCAGCTTACTGCGTACTGGGACCGGATCTCCTACGGCCGGCTGCGCGTCACCGGCGAGGTCGCGCCGGCGTACCGGAGGACGACGACCGGGGTGAGCGCCGACGACGCCGACTTCAGGGCGGCCATCCACGCCGCCGAGGCCCGCGGCGTGACCCTGGACGGCGGCATCCCGCTCTTCATCCAGCCCTCCCGGACCGACGGCGAGAGCTACGCGACCTCCGGGTGGATCGCTCTGCAGGGGCGCGCCTGGACCCGCAGGACGCGCACCGCGGCCCACGAGCTCGGGCACGTCCTGGGCCTCGACCACGCCACGAACCCGCGGGCCTGCCCGCGGCCCTTCCGGCCGGCGACCTGCGCGGCCCGCCCGCGGGGAGTCAACGAGTTCGGCGACCAGCTCGATCTGATGGGCAACCTCGGCGACCGCCCCGGCGCCTACGAGCTGGCGGTCCTGGGCCTCGCCCCGGTGCAGGACGCCCCGGAGGGGCGCGGCCGCGCGGTGGCCGTGCGCCCGCTGCAGTCCTCCCGGCCGACGCTGCTCCGGCTGCGCACCGCGGGATTCGACTGGCTCGTCGAGGCGCGCACCGCCACCACCCCGCGCTACGCCCGCCGGCCGGTGCGTCTGCCGGCCGGAGTCGCCGTGGCGCGAGCGCCCTCGCGCTACGTCCTCGGGATCGACGAGGACGTGTTCCCGAAGCCGCTCAGGGTGCCGGCGGTCCCTCCGGCCTCCCGCTGCACGTCCGACACCTCGTGCCTGTTGCGCCAGCTCTTCCGTCCTGGGAGCTCGCTGGTCGTGCCGGGCGCGTTCCGGCTGCGCGTCCTCGGCAGGGGCCCGCGGGGCTCGACGCGCGTCCGCGTCACCTGGCTCGACCGCACCCCCCCGCGGCTGTCGCTCGCCGGCGCGAGGATCGTCCGCTCGTTCGGGGGCGGCGCGGAGCTGAGCGTGGACGTCAGTGCGTCTGCGTCGGGGGCGGGGGTCGCGTCGGTGCTCGTTGACCAGGCCGGCACCGTGGCGCGGGTCGACCCGGACACCGTGCCCGGCCTCCTGGCCGGGCCGTCGGGAGCTGGGACCGTGAGCGTCCCGCTGGCGGCGGGGGCCGCGACGGCGACCGTGCGGCTGGTCGACGCGGCCGGCAACGCGTCGGCGCCCGCCGCCCTCGACCTGCGCGCCCTGCCCGGCGCCGCCGCCGCGACGGTGGGGTTCGATCCGCCCCTCGGCTCGTATCCGGGGCGGGCGACCCCGGTGGCCAGGGGCCGGAGCGTGACGGTCGGGGGGGTCACCGACCCGTCCTTCGCCGGCCTGTCCTGGCGGCTCGAGGTGATCGGCACCCAGATCGCGCTGGACCTGACGATCGGGCCGGGCGGCGCGCTCGCCGGCTCGTGGACGCCGACCGAGCCGGGGCTCTACAAGGTCGTGGCCGAGGTCCCCGTGGAGCGCATCCCCGGCTCGATCGAGCTGCGCCGCCAGAGGTTCGAGGGGTGGCTCCGGGCCTAGGAGAGGAGCGCGGCCAGGGCGGCCATGACGGCGCGGTGACGCGCCGCGGCCTCCTCGGTCGTCCAGCGCCAGCGGATCCCCTCGTCCACCTCGGTGGCCGGCCCCCGCGCGTCCCTGACGCGCTCCGCCTCGAGCCGGAAGGCGACCATGAACTCGGCGCCCGGGAGGGGGTCGGCCGCGATCCGGGCGACCCCCTCGACGCACAGCGACAGGCCGGGCCCGTTCACCGACACGGCCGCGCGCGGGTCGGCCCGCAGCCGGGCGGTGCTCCCGCGCGTCTGCGCGAGGGCGAAGAGCAGCCGGTCAGGGCCGGCGCGCAGCAGGGCGCTCACCGGAATCGCCGCGGGCCCGGACGGGCCGACCGTGGCCAGCACGGCGACGATGCCCTCGGGGAGCTCGGGGATCGACCGGCGATCCGGCGCGCGCTGCACGCCCCGAGCCTAGGCGGCCGGCAGCTCCTCGACCTCGGTCAGGACCCCCCGGACCCCCGAGACGTCGAGGAGGCGCTGGACCGCGTCCGAGGGCCGGTAGATCCGCACCGGCGGGGCGCCCTCGCGCGCGCGCTCGTTGGCGGCCAGCAGCGCGCCGAGGCCGCGGCTGTCGATGAACGTGACCGCCTCGAGGTCGACGTAGACCGCCCCGGGGCCGCGCTGGGCGTCGGTGAGCTCGCGCGACACCTCGGCCAGCGCGAGGGCGTCCATGACGCCCACCACGCGCACGAGGGTCGCGTCGCCGCGCGCCTCGACGCGGACCTCCACGTGCTCCGCGGCCATGGCGCGGGACACTACCAGGGACGATCGGCACGCCCGGCCGGGCGCCGCGCCGCTAGGCTCCCGTGCGACGCGGCGACCACGGAGCGTGCGATGAGGGGACTTCCGGTCTGGATGCTGGCGGGGCTGGCGGTGCTGTCGGCGCTGCTGCTGTGGATCGGCTGGGACGAGCGGCACGAGGCCGGATATCTCCCCTTCGTCATGGGGATCATCTTCGCCCTCTTCACCCTGGCGGCCCTGGGCGCCAGGGCCCGGGGCGAGGAGGAGGACTAGGAGGCCGCCGGGCCGGGCCCCGAGGCCGGCCCTGCGGCCACGGCGGCCCGGTCGTGGCGGCGGCCTCGCCGACCTGAGCGGCTCGACCGCTCGGCTACGCTCCGGCCGATGCCTGCGAACCCCTACGGGCCGAGCGACCCGGCCAAGCGCCACAGCGCCGCCATCACCGACGGGCCCGACCGCGCGCCGGCCCGGGCGATGCTCAAGGGCGTCGGCTTCACCGACGAGGACCTCGCCCGCCCCCTCGTGGGGGTCGCGACGACCTGGATCGAGACGATGCCGTGCAACCTCAACCAGCGCGAGCTGGCGGTGCACGTCAAGGCCGGGATCCGCGAGGCGGGGGGCATGCCCGTCGAGCTGAACACGGTCTCGGTGTCGGACGGGGTCTCCATGGGCACCGAGGGGATGCGCTGCTCGCTGGTCTCGCGCGAGGTCATCGCCGACTCGATCGAGCTCGCCGCGCGCGGCCACCTGTTCGACGGCCTCGTCTGCCTGGTGGGCTGCGACAAGACCATCCCCGCCGCCGTCATGGCGCTGGCGCGCCTCGACGTCCCCGGGCTCGTCCTCTACAACGGCTCGATCGCGCCCGGGCGCTTCCACGGGCGGGACGTGACCATCCAGGACGTCTTCGAGGTCGTCGGCGCCCACGCCGCGGGCCGGGTCGGGCCGGAGGAGGTCCACGCGCTCGAGAGCGTCGCCTGCCCAGGCGCCGGCGCCTGCGGCGGGCAGTTCACCGCCAACACGATGTCGATGGCGCTCGACCTGCTCGGCATCAGCCCGGCCGGGCTGAACGGGGTGCCCGCCCTGCACCCCGACAAGGAGGGGGCCGCCCTCGAGGCCGGACGCCTGGCGATGCGGCTGGTGCGCGACGACGTGCGCCCCTCGCAGATCATCACCCGCGAGTCGATCGACAACGCCATCGCCGGCATCGCGGCGAGCGGCGGCTCGACCAACGGCGTCCTGCACCTGCTGGCCATCGCGTGGGAGCTCGGCATCCCGCTGACGATCGACGACTTCGACGCCATCGCCGAGCGCACGCCGATCGTCGCCAGCCTCACCCCGGGCGGGCGCTTCGTCGCCACCGACCTCCACGAGGCGGGCGGCGTGGCCGTGATGACCCGCGAGCTCGCGAAGGCCGGCCTCGTGCACGCCGGCGCCCGCAACGTTGACGGCCGCACGCTGGGGGAGATCGCCGCGGACGCGCGCGAGACCCCGGGCCAGGAGGTGATCCTGCCGGTGGAGGCGCCGCTGTCCCCCACCGGGGGCCTGGCGATCCTGCGCGGCAACCTCGCGCCCGAGGGCTCGGTGGTGAAGCTGGCCGGCCACGAGCGGCGCCTGCACGTCGGCCCGGCGCGCGTCTTCGACTCGGAGGAGGACGCCTTCGCGGCCGTGGTGCAGCGCCTCATCCGCCCCGGCGACGTGGTCGTGATCCGCTACGAGGGGCCCGCCGGCGGGCCGGGGATGCGCGAGATGCTCCACGTCACCGCGGCCATCGTCGGCGAGGGGATCGGCGACGAGGTCGCGCTGATCACCGACGGCCGCTTCTCGGGCGCGACCCACGGGCTGATGGTGGGCCACATCGCCCCCGAGGCCGCCCGCGGCGGGCCGATCGCGGCCGTGCGGGAGGCCGACACGATCGTGCTCGACGTTCACGCCCGCGAGCTGCGGCTCGACCTGCCCGACGACGAGATCGCTCGGCGCCTGGCCGACTGGACGCCCCCGCCGGCGCGCTACACGCGCGGCGTGCTCGCCAAGTACGCGGCGCTCGTGTCCTCGGCGTCCGAGGGGGCGGTCACCCACCCCGGCTGATGGGGCACCCCCGCCTGGAGCTGATGGACTGGAAGCGGCGGGTGCACGCGATGTACGCGGCGGTGCGCGGCGCCGACGGGGCCCCCGCGGCGTGCGCGGCCTTCCGCGGCGAGCGCGACGAGCTCTTCGCCGAGCACCCGGCCAGCCCGCTGCCGGCCGCCGAGCGCGAGGAGTTCGCGGGCGTGCCGTACTTCCCCCACCGGCCCGACATGCGCGTGGAGGCGCCGCTCGAGCCCGACCCCGACGGGGCCGAGCTGACCATCCCCACGAGCACCGGGGAGCCGACCCGCTTCACGCGGATCGGGTACGTGCGGCCGACGCTCGCCGGCGAGGCGGTGTCGCTGGCGGTCTACTGGCTCGAGGGCTACGGCGGCGGGCTGTTCCTGCCCTTCCGCGACGCGCTCGCCGGCGGGGAGACCTACGGCGGCGGCCGCTACCTGCTCGACACCGTGAAGGGCGCCGACCTCGGGGCGAGCGCCGACGGGGCGCGGCTGATGCTCGACTTCAACTACGCCTACAACCCGTCGTGCGCGTACGACCCCCGCTGGAGCTGCCCCCTGGCGCCGCCCGAGAACCGGCTCGCGGTGCCGGTGCGCGCCGGGGAGCGGATGCCCCCGGCCTGAGCGCGCCCGGCCGCGCCGCCAGAGGCTCGCCCCGTCCCGACCCCGGACGGAAGGCGAGGCGATGCTCTCCAAGGAGAGGCTGCTCCACCCCGCGACGATCATCGCGACGATCGCGCTGCTCGTCGCGCTCAGCGGCGCCGGCTACGCCGCCACGAAGATCGGCACGGGCCAGCTTCAAGAACAACGCCGTCACGACGCCCAAGATCAAGAACAACGCCGTGAGCGCGGCGAAGATCCGCGCCAACGCCGTCAACTCGGCCAAGCTCGCGCCCGGCGCCGTCCGCGCCGCCGACCTCGGCGCCGGGTCGGTCGGGGGCGCCGCGCTCGCGCAGGGCTCGGTGACCGCGGCGAAGCTCGCGGCCGGCGCCGTCACTGGGCCCGCGCTGGGCAACGGCAGCGTCACGACGGAGAAGCTGGGGCCGAACGCCGTGACCGGCGCGAAGATCGCCGGCGGCACCGTCACCGCGGCGAACATCGTCCCCGGTCAGGTCGTCACGGGCAAGGGAGAGCTCGTGAGCGGGCGGCTGCGGCTGCTCGTGACGCCTGGCGGACCGCCGTCCGTTCTGCTCGCGCTTCCCGGAATCGCGACCTTCTCGGTGAACTGCCCCGACGTCGGCCCGAAGCAGGCCACGGTCGCCAACACCTCGCCCGCGCTCCTGACCCTGGCCCGCTCGGCGATCGAGGACCCGGGGAGCACCCCGGTCGTCGGGGCCAGCGCGCTCGCCCCCGGCGCGAGCACCTCCGTGAGCGCCGCCGGCGTGCAGATGGCGACGTGGCAGCTCGGCTACACCGATTCCGGCGGCGTCCCACACGTTGCGACGATCGTGATTGCCGCGAGCCAGGCAGGGCCCGACTGCCTCTGGAGCGGGCAGGCCCTGACGACCGGCTAAGCGCGCTTGCGAGCCGGCCGGGCGCGGCCGCCGGGCGTGCGCGGGACGTCCGGCGGCCCGACCGGCGGCTCGACCGGCGCGCGGCGCTGCGACCAGACGAAGGCCGCGATCGCGCCGAGGAAGAGCACCAGGGCCACCCAGAAGTTCAGCCGCTGGCCGAGGAACTCGCGCGACGGGTTGACGCGCAGTTGCTCCTCCCACAGGAGCCGCCCCAGCGAGTACACCGCCACGTAGAGGCAGAACACCCCGGGCGGCCGGATGCGGAACCGCCTGCCCGCCCAGATGATGAGCGCGGCGCCGGCGAAGTCCCACAGCATCTCGTAGAGGAAGGTGGGGTGGAACGTCGGGTTGTCCGGGTAGGCGTCCGGGCGCCGGTCCGGGTCGACCTCGAGGCCCCAGGGCAGGTCGGTGGGGCCGCCGAAGAGCTCCTGGTTGAAGTAGTTGCCGAGGCGTCCGATGCCCTGGGCGATGAGGATCCCCGGGGCCGCGGCGTCCATCATCGCCAGCACGCTGGCCCCGCGGCGGTGGGTGACGTAGGCGCCCGCGGCGACGCCGAGGGCGACGCCGCCCCAGATGCCGAGGCCCCCCTCCCAGATCGCGATCGGCGAGTACCACTCGTCGCCGATCTCCTCCGAGCTCGTGATGACGTGGTAGAGCCGCGCGCCGATCAGGCCGAACAGGACCGACCACAGCGCCACCTCGAGGACGAGGTCCGGGTCGCCCCCCTGCTCCTTCCAGCGGCGCATGGTGAGCCAGGTCGCGACCACCACGCCCGCGAGGATGCAGAGGGCATAGAGGCGGATGTCGAGCGGCCCGAGCTCGAGGTCGCGCACCGACGGGGCCGGGATGCTCGCGAGGCCGGCGCGCACGGCCCCACGATACGCGGCCGGCCCGGGCTGGTTCTCTCGAGGATGTTTCTGATAGTCATTCCTATTATGGCCTGGCGCGCGGGCTCCACCGCCGTCCCGTGCCGCGACGCGCCGCCGCCGCGCGGCCCTCCTCTGCGCCTCCCTGATGGGGCGGCCGCCTGCGGCTCGGACGACGCGGCCGGGTCCGCGCCGACGGTCGTCGTCACGACCCCCATGCTCGCGACGGTGGTGGAGGACCTCGTGGGCGACGCGGCCCGGGTCGAGGTCGTGATGCCGAACGGCATCGACCCCCACGACTTCCAGCCCTCGGCCAAGGACATCGAGGCCGTCGCCGACGCCGACGTCGTCGTGGAGAACGGGCTCGACCTCGAGGAGGGCCTCGAGGACGCCCTCGAGCGGGCGCGCGAGGACGGGGTGCCGGTGTTCACGGCGACGGACCACGTGGCGCTGCGCGAGGTCGCCGAGGGGGAGGGTGAGGAGCACCACGAGGGCGAGGAGGAGCACGGCCACTCGGGCGAGGACCCGCACATCTGGATGGATCCCCTGGCCATGCGCGACGTCGCGCTCGCGCTCGCGCCGGCGCTCGAGCGCGACCTGGGCCTCGAGCTCGCCGGCCGCGCCGGCGAGGTGACCGCCGGCCTGGAAGCCCTGGACCGGGAGGTCCGCGAGACCCTCGCGAGCGTGCCGCCCGCCCGGCGCAAGCTCGTCACCGGGCACGAGTCCATGGGCTACTTCGCCGACCGCTACGGCTTCGACGTCGTCGGGACGGTCATCCCGTCGCTCAGCTCCCAGGCCCAGGTGTCGGCGGAGGGCCTGGCCCGGCTGCGCGACGAGGTGCGCGCGGCCGGCGTGCCAGCCATCTTCAACGAGATCGGCACGCCCGAGGGCGTCGCCGACGCGATCGCCGACGAGACCGGCGCGCGCGTCGTGGAGATCGGGACGCACACGCTGCCGGACGACGGCTCATATGCCACCTTCATGCGCGAGGCCGCAGCCGCCGTGGCCGACGGCCTCGGGGGCCCATGAGCGCGCTGATCGACCCGTTCCTCGACAACGAGTTCATGCTGCGCGCGCTGGTTGCCGGTTGCCTCGTCGCCGTGGCCTGCGCGATCGTCGGCACCTTCGTCGTCCTCCGGGGCCTCGCGTTCATCGGCGACGCGCTCGCCCACGGGGTCCTCCCGGGCATCGCCGGCGCGATCCTGCTCGGGCTCCCGGGCATCGGCGGGGCGGTCGTGGGCGCGGCCGTCATGATCGCCGGCGTGGGCGTCGTGCGGCGGCGCTCGCGGCTGTCGGGCGACACCGCGATCGGCCTCCTGTTCGTCGGCATGCTGGCGCTGGGCGTCGTGATCGTCTCGCGCTCGGACAGCTTCAGCGGCGATCTCACCCGCATCCTCTTCGGCGAGGTGCTCGGCATCTCGTGGCCCGACGTCTGGCTCCAGCTCGGCGCCGCCGTCGCCGTCGCGGCGGTCGCGGCGGCCTGCGCGCGCCCGTTCCTGCTGCTGGCCTTCGATCGCGAGCACGCGCAGGTCGCCGGCTTCTCGGCCGAGCTCTACGAGTGGCTGCTGCTGGGGATGGTCGCCCTGACGGTCGTCGTCTCCTTCCAGACGGTGGGCACCCTGCTGGTGTTCGGGATGCTCGTCGCGCCCCCCGCGACGGCCGCGCTGCTCGCCCGGCGGATCGGGGCGATGATGGCCCTCGCCGCCGTTCTCGGCGCGCTGTCCGTGGTCGCCGGGCTGCTGCTCTCCTACCACTACGACCTGGCGGCGGGGGCGGCCATCGTCCTCGTGGAGGTCGCCGTCTTCTTCGTCGCGCTGACCGTGCAGTCCCTGCGCCGGCCGGCCCTCCGCGCCAGCCCCGCGTGAGCAGCGCCGCGCTCGCCGCAGACGGCCTCGCCGTGGGCTACGGCGGCCGCCCGGTGGTCGAGGGGCTGACGCTGGAGCTCGCCCCGGGGGCGACCCTGGCCGTGCTCGGCACCAACGGCTCCGGCAAGTCCACCCTCGTCAAGACCGTCGCCGGACTCCTCCCGCCGCTCGGCGGCGCCCTCCAGGTGCTCGGCCGGCGGCCCGGCGCCGCCCCCGCGCGCGTCGCCTACCTCGGCCAGTTCCAGCCCACGGGCTTCGTCCTGCCCCTTCGGGCGATCGACGTGGTCGCGATGGGCCGGTTCGCGGCCCGGGGCCTGGTCGGCCGCATGACCGGCGACGACCGCCGGCTGGTCCGCGACAGCATGGAGCGGATGGGCATCGCCGACCTGGCCGACGAGCCGCTCGGGAGCCTGTCGGGGGGCAGCGCCAGCGGGTCCACCTCGCCCAGTCGCTGGCGTGGCGAGCCGAGCTGCTGATCCTCGACGAGCCGACCTCCGGCCTCGACCTGGCGGGGCGCGAGCTGCTGGCCGGCGCCCTGGCCGAGGAGCGGCGCCGGGGCGCCGCCGTCATCGTCTGCACCCACGACGTCACCGACGCGCTCGGCGCCGAGGGCGCCCTGCTGCTCGCCGGGCGCGTCGTCGGCTACGGGCCGCCGGCCGAGGTGCTCACCCGGGAGGCGGTGACGGAGACCTTCGGGCTCGTGCTCGCCGAGCTCCCGGGAGGGTCCGAGCTGGTCATGGACCCGGTGCACCGCCACGACCACGACGAGGCGCACTGATGGCGCCCGCGCGCTCCCGCGCCGGCGACCCGGGCGCGCTCTGGGCGGGCCACGCGCTCGACCGGGTGGCCCGCGCGGGGCACCGCTCCGGCGGCGCGCGCCGCGCCGTGATCGAGTCGCTCGCGGCCCAGGACTGCTGCCGCTCGGCGCAGGAGATCTTCGACCAGCTCCGCGGCGAGGGCCGCGCGGTGGGGATCGCGAGCGTCTACCGGGTGCTGGACCTGCTCGTGAGCCTGGGGCTGGTGCAGCGCCTCGACCTGGGCGGCGGCGTGGCCCGGTACGAGCCCGCGATGCCGGGCGGGGAGCACCACCACCACGTCGTGTGCGTTGACTGCGGGGTGGTGCGGCCGTTCGAGGACCCCGGCCTCGAGCGGGCGCTCGACGCGGCCGCGACCGGCGCCGAGTTCGAGGTTGACGGCCACGACGTGATCCTCTGGGGGCGCTGCGGGGACTGCCGGGCGGCGTAGCCGGCGGGCGGGGCGGTCAGTCGATGCCGGCGCGCGTGCGGACGGGGACCCCGTGCGCCCGGGCGAGCGCGTCGGCCGTGCCGGCGCGCGTGGCGCGCTCGACCCGGTCCGGGTCGATGCCGGCCTCGAGCAGCCGCTGGCGCAGCTCGCCCTCGCGGGCCTGGCGGAAGAAGAGCACCGCGATCGCCCCGAACGCCAGCAGGCAGTGCAGCACCATCATCACGGTCCCGGCGTTCGCCTGGTCCTCGAGCGGCTCGACGCTCCAGGCCGCCGCCGCGGCGGCGTGCGAGTCGTAGAAGGCGGTCCCCGAGAACCAGTAGACGTTCGCGATCGACAGCCCGACGACCCAGACCCCGACCATGTAGCCGCACTTCCACCCCGTCGAGAACCAGTCGGGCGCGGGGAGGCTCTCGACGACCGGCGCCCAGAGGACCAGCCCGAGGGCCAGGAACGACGCCTGCTGCAGGATCCAGAGCGGCGCGCTCTCGAGCACCTCGTGGTGCACCGCCGGGAGCAACCAGACGATCGTCCCGACGGCCCAGAGCGGGAAGGCGACGGTCGGGTGCAGCACCCGTCCGAGGCGGCGTCGCCAGGCGGGCGACAGTAGCGGCTCGAGGAACGCCCGCGGCATGCCGAGCAGCAGGAGGAGCGGCGCCACGGCGCCGATCAGCGTGTGCTGGAGCATGTGGGCGCTGAGCAGGCCCTGCTGGGCGATGCCGCCGAGCGGCGAGCACACGGCGACGAGCAGCACCACGATCCCCGCGGCGAAGGACGCCTGCCGCCACCCCGGCACCACGCCGGAGACGCGGCGGACCCGCCCGGCGTAGAGCGCGGCGGCGATGAGGATGGCGGCGACCTCCACCGGCGGCACCGCCCACAGCTCGCCCAGGTCGGTCGTCGCCTGCGCGGAGGGCCCCGAATGGCCGAGGTGGGACACGCCGCCCGAGGCGAGCGCGGTGAGCGCGACGGCCAGGGCCATGAAGCCGGCGGCGGCGATCAGAGGCATGGGAGACCTCACATCGCGATGGTCGCACACGCCGGGGGTCATACTGACCCTTCGATGGGACGGCTGTCGGCCACGAACGCGCCCGCCCTGCGGCGCGCCGCCACCCTCGCGGCGCTGGCCGCGGCATCCTGCGTCGCGGCCGCCGGCGCCGCCACCGCCCTCGGCCACACCGGGGTCGAGTCGAGCACCCCGAGGAGCGGCTCCGTCCTCGCGCGCACGCCCGCGAGGGTGACGATCGTCTTCACGGGCCCGGTCGTGCGGGTCGGCAGGGTCAGGGCCACCCGCAACGGGGAGGGGAACCTCGTCAAGCGGAAGTACGTCTCCTCAGCCAACGCCTCGCGGGTGGTGGTCGAGCTGAAGCGACCGGGGCCCAAGAAGCAGGCCGGCGCCTACCGGATCGTCTGGCGGGTGACCGGCACCGACGGCCACGCCGTGAGCGGGGTCGTCGGGTACCGCGTGCGCGGCTGAGGGGGCGGGGCGCGGCGGCCGGGGTCGCGCCGCCGGCCCGCGATCAGCTCAGGAAGGGCGTGACGGCCGCCGTCGCCTCCGCCGCCGTCAGCACCTTGGGCAGCGAGGGGTTGGGGACCAGCCTGCCGTCGGCGGCCAGCGACCTGAAGGTCGTCAGGTGCTGGGCCTCGTTGGCGCCGATCTGGGCCGCGACCACCTTCAGGCCGTCGTCCTTCAGCGCCGGGATGGCGCCCATGTACGCGCCCACGAACGCCTCCTCGAGGGCGGTGCCGGTCGTCGCGATGCTCTCCGCCGAGGCGAAGGTCGCGTCCGGGTAGCCGAAGGTGAGGCCCCTGGGGATCTCCATGCCGAGCACCTTGGCGAGCGCGTCGTAGTGGTCCTGCTCGCTCTTGCGCGACGCGACCATGTAGCCGAGCACGTCGGCCTTGAAGAAGCCCGACTCGATCCCCCGCGTGTAGAAGTCGATCGCGAGCAGCTCGGCCGTGGCGGCCAGGTTGCCGATGGCGACGTCGTTAACCGGCTCGCCGCCCGCTTCGGCCAGGAGCCGCTCTGGCGGCGCGAGGCGCTGGAGGGGGCGTAGCGCCATCGCGGGGCTATGGCGGCGGCCAGCGCTCCTCGGGGGGCTTGACGCCGCCGCGCGCCACCCGGGCGCCGGCGGCGCCGATCTCCTCGTAGGGCCGCACGGCCGGCCGCCGCCAGAGCTCGTAGTCGGCGCAGGCGCCGTCCGGGTCCCGGTTCCGCTCGAGCGCCACCGCCAGCGCGAGCGCGTCGCCGAGGCCCAGGCCCGCGCCCAGGCCCGCCTCGGGGCCGACGGCGTGGGCCGCGTCACCGATGACCACGAGCCCGGGCACCCACCAGCGCTCGCAGCGCACCTCCTCGACCTCGCGGTAGACGAGCTGCTCCACCGAGGTGATGGCCTCGAGGGCCGGCGCCGCCTCGGGGATCAGGCGGGCGAAGGCGGCGCGGAAGGCGTCCAGGCCGGGCGCCAGGGCGGCCTCGCGGCCGCAGCGCTCGATGTCCCACCAGCCCGCCGAGCCGTCCGGCCAGCCGAGCAGGCCCACCTGGCGGCCGTCGGCCTGGTAGTGCAGCGCGAACGGGCGATCGATGACCGCGGAGCTCATGAACGACAGGTGGGCGCCCTCGGCGAGGGAGATCTCGGCGTCGATCCCCGCCATCGCCCGCGTCGGCGAACGGACGCCGTCGCAGGCCACGACCAGGTCGGCCGGCTCGTCGCGCTCGCCGCCGGACGCGTCCCGCAGCCGCACGCCGGTCACGCGGCCCGCGTCGCGCAGGAGGCCGGTCACCTCCCGCTCGTGCGCCACGGGGACGCCGTCGGCGAGGATCTCGCTCACCCGCACGAACGGCGCCGCCAGGGCCACCGGCGTCCCGTCGGGCCGCGGCGCGATCTCCCAGGCGACGCCCCGTACCGGCTCGAGCGCGCCGGCGTCCTCGAGCGCCTCGAAGCCGTGGTACGGGAGCATGAACGGCCGCGGGCGGTAGGCGCCGGCCGGGGCGCGCTCGACCACGACCGGATCGAGCCCCCGCCGGCGCAGGCCCCGGGCCAGGCAGAGGCCGACCACCCCGGCGCCGACGATGACCACGCGCACTGCCCGTGACCGTCCTACGCGGCCCTGCAGGCGAGGCGCTCGCCTGGAAGCCCGCAAAGAAGGGAAACGAACCAACCCGCACAGACCGACATCCGGCGATCATCTCGCGTCCAACGCTCCGCTACTGTGAGGGAGTCGAGGGCGGAGGGAGAGGCTGGCCCAGCCAGCCGCTCCATAGCTGTCAAGCAGCTATCGCTTGTGCGTAATTGCGGTCCGGCGACCGTGACCCATACGGGTTTGGCCGTCGGCAGAAAGCGCTCCCCCTCGACCACTGTGGTCTCGCGGCCGAGGCGTCCGCCCGTCGCTATCCGCACCCGCTGGTCGCGCCGCAGGTGCGGCAGGTGAGGCAGGTGCCGGACCTCACCAGGTCCGAGCTGCCGCACGAGTCGCAGACCTGGCCCGTGCTCTGCAGGACGAGCCTGGAGCGGGCGCCGTCGCCGTCCCCCTCCCCGGCCGGCGCGGCGACGTCGCGGAAGGAGAGCTGGTCGTCGGGGACGTCCTCCTCGTCGCCCTCGGCCGGGGGCGCCGGCGTCGTGAGCGGGAGCACGCCGGCCAGCCGCTGGTCCTCCTCCGAGAGGAAGCGCGAGGCCATCCAGCGGGCGAGGTAGTCCACGACCGAGCGGGCCATCGGGATCCGCGGGTTGCCCGTGAACCCGGACGGCTCGAAGCGGTGGTCGATGTACTTGGAGATGAGGCTCTCGACGGGCACGCCGTGCTGGAGCGCCATCGACCATGCGATGGCGACCGAGTCCATCAGGCCCGAGACCGTCGACCCCTGCTTGCTCATCTTCACGAAGACCTCGCCGGGCGAGCCGTCGTCGTAGAGGCCGACCGTGATGTAGCCCTCCTGGCCCCCGACGCTGAACTTGTGGGTCATCGCCGCGCGGTCGTCCGGCAGACGCCGTCGCACCGGCGCCGGGGCCTCGGCCGCCGACGCGGACGCCGCATCGCCCGCGGTCGTCGAGAGCGGCTGGGTGCGCTTCGAGCCGTCCCGATAGATGGCGATCGCCTTCAGGCCGAGCCGCCAGCCGAGCGTGTAGATGTCGCTGACGTCCTCGACCGTGGCGTCGTTGGGCAGGTTCACCGTCTTGCTGATCGCGCCCGAGACGAAGGGCTGCACCGCGGCCATCATGCGGACGTGGCCCTCCGGCGCGATCGTGCGCCCTCCGGGCACGCCGAAGGCGCAGTCGAACACCGGCAGGTGCTCCGCGTCGAGGCCGGGGGCGCCCTCGATGGCGCCGGTGGCGTCCACGTGGGCCAGGATCGCCGTGCGCTGGTCCCCGTCGTAGCCGAGCGCCGTGAGCGCCCGCTCGACGTCGGTGTTGACCAGCTTCATGTAGCCGCCGCCGACGAGCGTCTTGTAGCTGATGAGCCCGATCGCCGGCTCGATGCCGGTGGTCTGGGCGTCCATCATGAAGCTGATCGTGCCGGTCGGCGCGATGACGCTGACCTGGGCGTTGCGGTAGCCCGGGGCCCCGAGGCGCCCCTCCGACTGGCCGAGGGCGACGGCGTCGTCCAGGGCCGTGGCCGCGGCGGCGCGCACCTCGGCGTAGCTGAACCCCGCCGCCTCGGCCGGCAGGTCGAGGGCCGCGTCGCGGTGCATGCGCACCACGCGGTCCTGCGCCTCGCGGTCGGCCTCGTAGCCCTCATAGGCGCCCACGCGCGCGGCCATGCGCGCGGACTGCGCGTAGGCCTCGCCCTGCAGCAGCGCCGTGATCGCCCCGGCCCACGCGCGGCCCCCGTCGGAGTCGTACGCGAGGCCCTGGCACATCAGCAGCGAGCCGAGGTTGGTATAGCCGAGCCCGAGCTGGCGGTAGGCGCGCGCGTTGTCGCCGATCCGCTTGGTCGGGTAGCTGGCCGGCGTGACGATGATCTCCTGCGCGGTGAGCATCACGCGCACGGCGTGGCGGAAGTCGTCGACCGCGAACGCGCCGTCGTCGCCGAGGAACTCCATGAGGTTGATCGACGCCAGGTTGCAGGCCGAGTCGTCGATGTGCAGGTATTCCGAACAGGGGTTGGAGGCCGAGATGCGGCCGGCGTTCGGGCTGGTGTGCCAGCGCTGGATGGTGTCCTCGTACTGGATCGCCCGGATCGCCGCAGGCCCACGCCGCCTCGGCGATCTCGCGCAGCAGCTCGGCGGCCGGCATCTCCCTCGTGACCTCGCCCGTGGCCACGGTGCGGGTCTGCCAGGTCTCGCCGTCGGCGACGCGGCGGAAGAAGTCGTCGGTGAGCCGCACCGAGTTGTTGGCGTTCTGGAACTGGATGGAGCGCCAGGCGTCGCCGTTCAGGCCCAGGTCGTAGCCCATCTCGCCGAGCGCGTAGGCCTTCTGCTCCTCGTGCGCCTTGGAGCGCACGAACTCGAGGATGTCGGGGTGGTCCGCGTCGAGGATCACCATCTTCGCGGCCCGCCGGGTGCCGCCGCCGGACTTGATCGACCCGGCGCCGGAGTCGGCCCAGCGCATGAAGCTGACGGGACCCGACGCCTGGCCGCCGTTGGACAGGGGCTCGCCGTCGCCGCGCAGGCGCGACAGGTTCACGCCGGCGCCCGACCCGCCGCGGAAGATCTCCGACTCCGAGGCGATCCAGCGCTGGATGGACGGCATGGTGTCGTTGACCGACAGGATGAAGCACGCCGAGGCCTGGTTGACGCGCGGCTCGCCCTCCCCGACCGGCGGCTCGTCGACGTCCAGGATCCGGTCGGGATCGGGCTCGCGCGCCGCGACGTCAACGCCGCAGTTGAACCAGACCGGGGAGTTGAACGCCGCCTTCTGCGTCACGAGGATGTGCCGCAGCTCCTGGGCGAAGGTCTCCGCCTCCTCGTCGTCGGCGAAGTAGCCCCCCGCGGCGCCGTGGTGGCGGATGGTGTCGACCACCCGGTCGAACGACCTGGCGCAGGCTGCGCTCGCGGCGCGGGTCGTCCCTGCTGTAGCGGAAGTACTTCGAGGCGACGATGCGCACCGCCGTGTCCGACCAGTCCAGCGGGAACTCGCAGTCGTCCTGGCGGAAGACCTCGCGCTCGGGCCGGTCGTCGCGGGCGGGCTCGACGATGACGGCCTCGCGCGGGCCCCAGGCGAGCTCGTCGTACGGGTGGACCCCGGGACGGGTGAAGCGGCGGGGGATCCGAAGCGCCTGGTCTGTCATCGTGGGCGGCGCGTCAGTCGCCATCGTCTCGCTCCTTGGTGGTCGTCATCGCGCTCGCAGCGGCACCTTCGCGACCACCTGGCAGAGCGGTCAGGGTAGCGCGGCCGGGCAGCGTCGGGCCCGCGTCGAGCGTCTCGAAGATCTCCTCGTCGAGCGGGTACTGGCCCCGGGGCAGGGGAGGCTCGCGCTCGAGGCGGGCGAGCTCGTCCTCGAACTCGTCCACGTCCTCGAACGCGCGGTAGACCGAGGCGAATCGCACGTAGGCGACCGGGTCGATCTCCTTCAGGCGGCGCAGCGCCAGCTCGCCGATCTGCGAGCTGCGGACCTCCTGGCGCAGGCGGTTGCGCAGCTCGGCCTCGATGTCGCGCACCGCCAGCTCGAGCGCCGCCGTCGGCACCTGCCGCTTGTGGCAGGCGCGCTGGAGCCCCTCGAGGAGCTTCGCCCGGTCGAAGGGCTGACGCTCGCCCGAGCTCTTGACGACCACCAGCGGCATCTCCTCGCCGCGCTCGTAGGTCGTGAAGCGCCGCTCGCACCGCAAGCACTCCCGGCGGCGCCGGATCGCGTCCTTCGTGTCGGCGACGCGCGACTCGACGACGCGGTGCTCGGGGTTGTCGCAGAACGGGCAGAGCATGCGAGAACGCTATCCCTGGTGTACGGGCACTGATCGCCACCCCATATTCAGCGTGGTGGGGGCGCATCCTCCCACATGTGGCAGACGATGCAAGCCCTCGGCCGGGACTTTCGCCGTACCGTGCGCAGAACGTTCCACCTAGCCCCTCGGACGGCGCGCCCCGCCGCCAGGCGGAGCCGGGAGAGGGGCGTATGTCCGCCTAGTTCAGGAAGCCCAGATGGTCGAGCGGCCAGTAGGTGATCTCCGCCTGGCCGATGACGTTCTCCTCGGGGAGGAAGGGGTCGGGCCGCCACTGGTGCGAGTCGCACGAGCTCGCCCGGTTGTCGCCGAGCACGAGCAGCTTGCCCTCCGGCACCACCGGCCAGGTCATGCCCT
Organism: Miltoncostaeaceae bacterium; assembly: GCA_963835685.1. Taxonomy (GTDB): domain Bacteria; phylum Actinomycetota; class Thermoleophilia; order Miltoncostaeales; family Miltoncostaeaceae; genus DATAGF01. The sequence goes on along the minus strand of CAWIGI010000002.1, from coordinate 61,551 downwards.
CGCCGTTGTACGTGTCGGGCACCGGGCCGTCGATCACGAAGGGCTCGCCGTTGACGAGCGTCGTGCCGTCCTCGGCGCTCACCTCGACCCGGTCGCCGGGCAGCCCGATGACGCGCTTGACGAACGGGATGTCCCCGCCGCCGGACTCCGCCACGCTGCACTCGCGGACGGCCGACGGCGGCGGGTCGAAGACGATGATGTCCCCGCGCTCGATGTCGCGGAAGCGGTAGACGAGGCGGTTGGCGATGATCCGGTCGCCGGGCTCGATGGTGGGGGTCATCGACGGCGTGGGGATCTCGTACGGCTTGGCCACCGAGGCCTGGATGACGAACGCGAGGGCGACCGCCACCGCCACCGGCAGCAGCACGTCCTTGACGAGGCGCCTCACCCGGAGCCGCCGGCGCGCCGCGCCCAGACGGCGGCGCCCACCGCGATGGCGCCTGCGGCCGCGGCCGCCCCGAGGAAGACCCCGAGCGACCCGCCCGAGTCGTCGCCGGCCGGGCCCGCCTCGGCGGCGGCCCGGCTCCCGCAGGGCACGCCCGGCCGCTCGACGTTGGTGATCTGGGCCTGGGCGATGAGGTCGGCCTTCACGCCGTAGAGGCGGTCGTTGGGCGAGAGCAGATCGAGCCCCTCGGTGAGCTCGGCGCGGCTGTAGCAGCCGTCGATGCGGCCGTTATCCTCCACGTCGGCCAAGACGTCCCGCCCGTCGGCGAGCGATGTGGCCGCCTGGCCGAGGAGCGCCAACGCGAGCATGATGACGAGCGAAGCGGGGCGTCGGAGCAGGGCATCCACCCGGTGAAGGACGCGGGGGTCGACCGCCCCCAGGGCGCCGCCGATCGTAGCGGCGCCCCGGGGGGCGGACAAGCGCGCCCGGCGGCCAGGATGCCCCAGATCATCGGGATCGCGGCCCTCGCGGGGTGGTCGCTCCTCGCCGCGTCCGGCGGCGGGATCGACCCCGGCGACGGCCTCGGCGGCGACGGGCCCACCGGCGCCTTCCTCGCCCTCGCGATCGGGGCGCCGCTCGCCGCCATCGCGGTCGTCCTGGCCTGGGACCGCGCCGCCCTGCGGTCGGGCCCGGCGCGGCTCGCCCTGGCCGCCGCCGCGGGCATCGCGCTCTGGTCGGGGCTCTCGATCGTGTGGGCCGCCGCCCCGGACCTCGCCTGGATCGACGCCGACCGCCAGGCGATCGCCCTCGCGGCCCTGGCCCTCGGGCTCAGCCTGGGCGCCCTCATTCCGCGGGCGCCCGTCGCGCTCGGCCTCGGCCTGTCGGCGGCCGCCGCGCTGCCGGTCGCCATCGCCCTCGGCACCAAGATCGTCCCCGGCCTGCTCGGCTCCGACCGCGACCTCGCCCGCCTCGCCGAGCCCGTCGGGTACTGGAACGCCCTCGCCCTCGTGGCCGCGATGGCGCTCCCCGGGCTGCTGTGGCTCGCCGGCGACCGGCGCCGCTGGGCGCTGCCGCTCGCCGGCGCCGCGATCGCCGCGTACGGCGTCGCGCTGGTGCTGACCTACTCGCGGGGCGGCCTGCTCGCCGCCGCGATGGCGGTCGCCGTCACGCTCGCGCTCATCCCCCGGCGCGGCCCGGCGCTCGCCGCGCTCGTCGCCGGGGCCGCGGGCGCCGCGTGGCCGGCGGCCCACGGCCTCACCGACACCCTCCTGTCGTCGGACGCGATCCCCGTCGACCTGCGCGAGGACGCCGGGGCGGGCCTCGGGTGGCGGCTCGCGGCCGGGCTCGCCCTCGCCGCCGTCCTCGGGCCGGCGATCGTCTGGGCCTGGGGGCGCCTGGGGCTCGGCGCCCGGGGCCGCCCGCGCCTCATCGCGGTCGGCGTCGCCGTCGCGCTGTGCCTGATCGTCGTCGCCGGCACGGCCGCCAGCCCCCAGGGCCGCGACTGGGCCGACGACCGGGTGTCCGAGCTGCGCGGGGAGGGCGGCGACGCGGTGGCCAACGACCCCGGCCGGCTCGTCAGCGCGTCGGCCAACCAGCGCCGCGCCTGGTGGGGCGAGGCCTGGCGCGGCTTCGAGGACTCGCCCCTGCTCGGCCAGGGCGCCGGCGGCTTCGCCCTCGTGCACCTGCAGGAGCGGCGGAACAGCGACGACGCGCTCGCCACCCGCGAGCCCCACGGCGTCGGGCTGCGCTTCCTGTCGGGGACGGGGCTGGTGGGGACCGCCCTCCTCGCCGCGCTGGTCGGCGCGGTCGTCTGGGGCGTCCTCCGCGCCGCGCGGATCGGGGTCGGCCCGGAGATCGGGCTGCCGCTCGCCGTCCTCGCCGCCTTCGCGCTGCAGGCATCGATCGACTGGGCCTGGGCGATCCCGGCCCTGACGGTCCCGGCCCTCGCCGCCGCCGGGGTCGTGCTCGCCGCCGCGGCGCCCGGCCGCGCGCCCGGCGCCGCCGCGCGTCCGGGCCCCCTCGCCGCCGGCGCGCTCGCGGGCGTCGCGGCGCTGGCGGTGGCGAGCGCGGCCCTGCCGTGGTGGTCGGCCCGCGCCGCAGCGCAGGGCGAGGACGCCCTCGCCCGCGGCGACCCGCAGGCGGCGCTCGCCCGCGCCGGCGACGCCCGGGCCGCGAACCCCCTCGCGCTCGCCCCGCTGCTGCTGCGCGGGGCCGCCTTCACCGACCTCGGCCAGCCCGCCCGGGCGCTGGGCGCCTACCGCGAGGCCGTCGAGGTGCAGCCCGACAACCCCGCCGCGTGGCGCGCCCTCGCGCGGTTCCTCGGCGACGGCCCCGAGGCCCTCGAGGCCTGGGCGCGGGTGCGGGTGCTCGACCCGCAGGACCCCGAGGCGGCGCTGCGCGCCGGTGCGCTCGGCGCGGCGCCGTGATCCTCCGGGGTCCGGCGCGGACCTACTCGACCGGGACCTCCGGGACGCCGACGCCGTCCGGCCGCTCGGCCGGGCGCCGGCGGCGCAGCCGCCGCAGCCTCGGCACCAGCACCGCCGCCTCCCAGACGATCCCGCGGCTCATCTTGGAGCTGCCGTGCTCGCGCTCGACGAAGGTGATCGGCACCTCCACCACGCGGAAGCCCGCCAGCAGCGCCCGGTAGGTCATCTCGATCTGGAAGCCGTACCCCGCGGCCGTGACCTGGTCGAGCGGGATGGCCTCGAGCACCTCGCGCCGGAAGCACTTGAAGCCGCCGGTGAGGTCGCGGACCGGCACCCCCAGGATCAGTTGCGCGTACAAGCAACCTCCGCGGCTGACCGCCCGCCGCAGCGGGCCCCAGCGCGCCACGCCGCCGCCCGGCACGTAGCGCGAGCCGAGCACCAGGTCGGCGCCGTCGGCGGCCGCGACCAGGCCGGGCAGGCGCGCCGGGTCGTGGGAGAAGTCGCAGTCCATCTCCACCACCAGGGCGGCGCCCTCGGCGAGCGCCCGGCGGAAGCCGTCGCGGTAGGCGGGCCCGATCCCCTGCTTGCGGGGGCGGCGCATCACGGCGACCCGGGGCTCCTCGCGGGCGAAGGACTCGGCCAGGTCGGCGGTGCCGTCGGGCGAGCCGTCGTCGACGACCAGCACCCGGCCGTCGATGCCCGCGCGGTCCAGCGCGGCGAGGGCCGCCCGCGTGAGCGGGACGACGTTGTCGGCCTCGTCGTAGGTCGGGACCACGACCCAGACGGGGCCGGTCACGACGGCGGGGGGACCGCGACGCCGAAGGTGAACGGCCCGGCCAGCGCCTCGCCCCCGTCCGGCCCAGGCCCCTCGCAGGGGAGGCCCGACAGGCGCACCGCGAGCGCCCGCGCCTCGGGATCGACGGCGGGGACGACCTCGAGGCTGGTCTCGCTCCAGCCGGGCCGGGCCGCGCCGTGGATGGGGGCGACGCCGTAGCGGCGGCCCCGGTCGTCCCAGACCTCGACCGCGCCGGCGCCGGGGGTGATCGGGCCCACCCGTAGCGGGTCGTCCCCCAGCGTGCCGAGGCTCAGGACCGCGCGGTCCTCGTAGCGCTCGAGGGCCCAGAGGCAGACCGCCGCTCCCTCGGCCATCCGCGCCTGGCCGATCGGCACCAGGTCGCGGAATCCGCCGAAGGTGCGCGCCGGCACGTGCGCGGGGCGGCCCTCGGGGGCCCCTTCGGGCGGCTCGGGCGGGGGCTCGACCGCGGTGCGGCCGGGCACGAGGTCGATCTCGAGCTCCCAGGCCTCGCCTGCCAGGGGCCGCTCCACGCCCCCGCCGCCGCGCGCGACGGCGGTGCGCATGAGCCCGGTGGCCTCGAGCTGCAGGCGGCGCGCGTCGGGGGGCGGCGCCGGCTCGATCCAGACCGCCGTCTGCAGCGCGCCGAGCCCGGCCTGCTGCGCCAGGGCGCCGACCTCGTACTCGCGGCCGGCGTCGTCCCGGACCCGCAGGCCCTGGGCCGGATCCCAGCCGAGCAGGCCGGGAGCGTCGGACAGGACGAGCAGGGGCAGCACGGCCCCCTCGGGGTGGACCTCCACGACCAGCGCCAGGACCAGGGTGTCCCCCGCCCGCGCGACCGCGCCGGTCGGGACGAGGCCGCCGAGGCCCGCCTGGCGGCGCGCTCCTGACCCGGGGGCGGCGCGGCGCGTGTGCTCACCGGCACACGGTAGCGCCCCGTCCTCCCCCGCGTCCCGCGCGCCGGGGACGGCGACTAGAGTGGCGCGATGGCCGAGCCGACCCCCCTCGTGCTGCTGCACGCCTTCCCGCTGGACGCCTCCCTCTGGGCCGCGGTCGCGCCCCTGCTCGCGGCGGACCGGGAGATCGTCACCCCCGAGTTCCCCGGCCTCGGCGCCGCGCCGGCGGTCGACGCCGCATCGGTCGACGGCTTCGCCGACGGCGTCGCCGCGCGCATCGCGGCGATGCGCGGCGGGCGCGCCGCGGTGTGCGGGCTGTCGCTCGGCGGGTACGCGGCGCTGGCGCTGGCGGCGCGCCACCCGGGACGGGTGGCCGCGCTCGTGCTGGCGGACACCCGGGCCGAGCCGGACACCGCCGAGGCGGCCGAGGGCCGCCACCGGGCCGCCGCCCTGGTGCGCGACGCCGGGCTCGCCGCGTTCCTCGACGACTTCGTGCCGCGGCTCGTCGCGCCGGGCGACGACGCCGCCCGGGACGCGGCCCGGGCGATCGCGGACGCACAGGATCCCGAGGCGATCGCCCGGGCGCTCGAGGCGCTCGCCGGCCGCGCCGACCGGCGCCCGGACCTGGCGCGGATCGCCGCGCCGACGCTGGTGCTGGTGGGATCCGAGGACGCGCTCACGCCCCCGCACTTCTCGGAGACGCTCGCGGAGGGCATCCCCGGCGCCGAGCTGGTCGTCATCCCGGGGGCCGGGCACCTCACCGCGCTGGAGCGCCCCGAGGAGTTCGCGGCCGCCGTGAACGACTTCCTGTCGCGCCGCCTCGACGCCTGACGCGCCCTCAGAGGGCCTTGAACACCCGCACCGACAGGACGGCGATGGCGATGACCGCCCCCGCCCCCATGCCGAGGAACGCCCAGAAGCCGGCGCTCCCCTCGGACAGCGCGCCGACGACGAGGCCTGCGACCGCGCCGACGCCGACGACGGCCGCACCCGTGAGCAAGGTCTGGCGCACGTCGAGGTCGGCCATCGGGCGCGATCCTCTCACGGCTCGCGCTCGGCGGCCGCAGCCGCGACCGCGTCGTGCTCGTCGGCCTCGGGCCGGCGCATCCAGCGGTACCAGCGCCGGTAGGCGGGTGCGACGGCCATCGCGAGCAGGCACAGGAGCGCCAGGCCCAGCACCAGGCGCCCCTGCTCGGCCAGCGCCGCGGCGCCGCGCCCCAGCGGCCAGGCGATCGCCGCCACCGCGAACGAGGCCGCGACGGCGAGGTAGTACTCCCACGGCAGGCGGCCGATCCAGGGCCCGGAGTACCACCAGACCTCGCCGCGCCGGAAGCGCCCCAGCCCGAACGCCGGGTTGAGGATGAACCACAGGTAGTCCCACCCGATCGTGAAGGCGAGGTAGGTGGCGAGCACCATGACCTCGGCCGCCCACGACCAGTTGACGCCGTAGCCGAACGGCAGGTGGAGGATCACCAGGGGCAGGGAGGCCATGAACAGGTGGTATCCCGTGAGGGGCTTGCCGCCGGAGAGCGCGCCGTAGACCCGCCCGGCCGGGCCGCGGGTGCGGAACCAGGTGGGGAGGCGGATCGCCCAGCCGTGCCGGCCCTCGATCTCGATCTCGATCAGGGCGAACCACAGCGCCAGAGCGCAGAGGACGCCGACGCGGACCGCCTCGTTCACGCGACCGCCGCCAGCTGCTCGTCGACCGCCGCGAGGGCCGGTCCGTTGCCCGTCCGCTCGGCATCGCGCAGGGCCGCCCGGCAGTCGGCGAGGCGCTCGGCGAAGGCGGCGATGACGGCGTCGGTCGCGTGGGGGGCGTACATGCCGTAGCCGAGTCGCTCGAGGTAGCGCGCGTTCAGCACCTGCTCGAACTGGCCGGCCAGCGGGATCGAGAGCGCGGGCACGCCCAGGTGGACGCACTCGGACAGCAGGGTGAACCCCCCGCCGGTCAGCACGCCCGCGGCGGTGCGGAGGTCGTCGATGAACCCGGCCTCGCTGAACGGGCGGTAGAGGATGCGGCCGTCGCGGACGTCGGCATCGAGGTCGCGGCGGAAGCCGTAGACGCGGCTCGGAAGGCCCGACGCGGCGAGGGTCGCCGGCAGCCCCTCGTTGCCCTCGGCCGTCTGGTAGACGAGCAGGTGGTCGCCCGGCTCGGAGGCGGCGGCGAGGATCTCCGGGCGCAGGATCGAGGGCACCAGGGTCGTCCTCGGCCTGCGGAGCGGCGGCCGGAAGAACGTGGTCACCAGGTAATGGCGGCAGCCGGGCAGCTTCCACCGCACGAGCGCCCGGGCGAGCTCGAAGTCCCCCCGGTCGACGCCGACGATGCCCTCGTCGTGGCGGCAGCGGTCGATGATCTGGATGTTGTTGACGCTGATGACCGGCAGGCGGTGGCGCCGGCCGAAGAGCCAGACGAAGCTCTCGAAGTCGCTCACCACCGCCTCGGGCGCGAATGCCTCGGCGATGCGGAAGTACTCGCGGACGTTCCGCGGCCAGCCCGAGACCGCGCCCTGCAGGTTGCGGGCGAGCGTCTGCCAGCGGCGCACCTCGTTCTCGTCGTAGGCCATCGTGAGGCCCCAGATGTCGCCGACCAGGGCGACCCGCTCGGCCAGGTAGGCCCTCGCGCGCCCCGAGGCGACGACGCGCACATCGTGACCGCCCGCGAGGAGGTGCTCGATCACCACGCGCGAGCGGGTGGCGTGGCCCATCCCCTCGCCCACCACGCCGTACAGGATCCTCACACGCGCTCCCGGATCGCGGGAGTCTACGTCGGGGCCCGGTGCCTCCGGTAGTAGGCCGACGCCTTGGCCCGCGCGCCGCAGCGCTCCATCGAGCACCAGCGCCGGCTGCGGTTGCGGCTGGTGTCCAGGAACAGGACGGGGCAGCGCGGGTCGGCGCACTCGCGCACCCGTCCCGGCGAGTCGCGGACCAGGTCGAGGGCGTCGAGCACCGCGTCGACCAGCAGGCAGCAGGAGGTCTGCGCCGCCGGCGCGAAGCGGGGCCGCAGGGTGTCCGGCTCGACGCACAGCCGGCCCGGCGCCCGCCCGAGCCAGCCCTCGGCGAGGGCGGCGACCGCCGGCCCGTCGCCCGCCAGGAGCGCCTGGCGGAGACCGTCGCGCAACATCTTCGCCGCGACCAGTTCACTCCGCGTCACGCGCGGTGCATGATCGGAGAGGCCGGCCGCCACGAACCACCGCTCGAGGTCTGCCGGACCGATGAGAAGTTCCCGCTCGCTCAGTCTGGTATTGCAGAGATCGAGCGCCGGGCGGCCCGCCGACGGGGCGAAGCTGGACAGGCTTGTCATCGTTTGACGAGCCGCCTGGCCGGGCGTAGTCTCACCGGTAAACCTGTATCACAGTGGTTGAAGGAGCGCCGTCGATGCCTTCGCTTCCCCCCGCCATCGAGCTCGCCGTCCACCGTACCGGGGACGGGCCTCCCCTGGTGGCGCTGCACGACCTGGGGCAGACCGGCGAGAGCATGATCGACGCGCTGGGCGAGCTCGCCGGCACCTACCGCATCATCGCACCCGACCTGCGCGGGCACGGGCGCTCGCCGACGCCCGGCGGCCCGTGGAGCATCGACGACTTCGCCTCCGACGTCGCCCGCCTCACGGCGGCCGAGGGCGGCGGGGCGATCCTGGTCGGGGTCGGCCTCGGGGCAGCCGCCGGGCTCGCCCTGGCGCTCGGCCATCCCGGCCTGGTCTCCGGCCTGGTGGTCTCCGGCGCCAACCCCCGCGGCGAGGACGCCGAGGGCCAGGACCGCTGGACCCGCGCCGCCCGCGCCCTGCGCGAGCAGGCGGGCGCAGAGGGCGTCGCCCTCGCGGCCGAGGCCATGGGGACGCGCCCGGACGTGCGCGGGGCGCTCGCCCAGGTCGACGTGCCCGTGATCGTCCTCGCCGGCGACGCCGACCGCGCCGTGCCCGTCGAGGTGCAGCGCGAGCTGTCGGCGTGGATGCAGAACGCCCGCTTCCACATGCTCCACTCGGGTCACAACGTGGCCGTCGAGCGGCCGACCGAGCTGGTCGGCGCCGTCCGCAGCCTCGAGCGCGCCGCGGAGCCGGTCGCCGCGTAGGTTTCGGGGCCCGCGCCCCCCTCGGGGTGGCGCGGGGGGCGAAGTAAGGGAAGTCGCCCCTGGATCATCGGGCGTGGGGTGGAAGCCGCCCGGGTCGAGGCGGTGATCGCTGCCGCGCGCTCGGGCGAGAGCGAGTCGCTGCTGATCTCTGGCGAGCCGGGGATCGGCAAGACCCTGCTGCTGAGTCACGCCTGGCGCGGGCCCTCGGGCAGGGCTCTTCCGGGCGCTGAACTCCGAACACAGCCTCGCCGACCGAGGAAAGGCCGCGCGACGGGGACGCTGCGTGAGAGTGTCACTCCCACCTGCGTGAAAGTCGCAGCGAGAGTTGCGTAGGAGTGGCAGTCAGAGCTGCGTGAGAGTGGTACCGTGGCGGGCGATGGGCGACTACGTCCCGCGGCTCGTCAACCCCTTGCTCGCCGAGATGCTCGCGGAGCACCCCGCCGTCCTCCTGACCGGCCCTCGTGCGTGTGGGAAGACGACCTCTGCGATGCGCCTCGCGGCGACCACGGTGCGCCTCGACGTGCCCGCGCGCGCCGCGGCCTTCGAGGCCGACCCCGACGCCGCCCTCCGCCGGCTCACCGACGTCCCGATTCTCCTCGATGAGTGGCAGGAGGTTCCGGCGATCGTCGGTGCCGTGAAGCGTGCCGTTGACGCCGATGCGACGGCCGGGCGATTCATCCTCTCAGGATCGGTTCGCGCGCCACTCGGCCAGGCGACGTGGCCGGGGACCGGGCGGCTCGTCGGCCTTCCCATGACGACCCTCTCGGTGCGCGAGCGGCTCGGCCGCACCTCGGGGCCCTCGTTTCTCGAGCGCCTCGGAGCCGGAGAGGCGGAGGGCGACGCCCTCCCGTCAGAGTTGCCGGACTTGGCGGGCTACGTTGACCTCGCCTTGACGGGAGGGTTTCCCGAGCCTGTCCTGTCCCTCGGCGAGCGGGGGCGCCGACGGTGGTACGGCGGCTACCTCGAGCAGCTCCTCGGACGTGATCTCGCATCGCTCGGGATCGACGCGGACACCCCGCGGCTCGCCGCATATCTCCAGGCCTACGCGATCGTCACGGCGGGCGTCAGCGACCATGCCACCATCTTCCGCGCGGCCGGCGTGGCTCGCAGGACGGCCGAGCGGTACGAGGCGCTCCTGGAGTCGCTCTTCCTCGTCGAGTCGATCCCCGCGTGGACCACGAGCCGGTTGAAGCGCCTGGTCCTGCAGCCGAAGCGCGTCGTCGTCGACACGGGCCTCTGGAGCTCGGTCATCGGCGTCCGCGCTGCCGACGTGCTCGCCGACGGCGATCTTCTCGGGCGCCTTCTCGAGACGTTCGTGGTCGCGCAGCTGCGCCCGGAGCTCCCGCGGACGCCTGAGGCCCGCCTTCATCACCTGCGGACCGAAGCCGGCCGCCACGAGGTCGATCTGGTGCTGGAGCTCGGCGCCGGCCGAATCGTCGGCCTCGAGGTCAAGGCCACCGCCGCGCCGCGGCGTGACGACGCGCGGCATCTCGCCTGGCTCCGCGATCAGCTGGGCCAGCGGTTCGTGCTCGGCGTCGTCCTCCACACCGGGCCCTCCGCGTATGGGCTCGGCGACAGGCTCGCCGCCATCCCGATCTGCTCATTGTGGGCGTGAGGGGCATCGCCACCCCGTAGGCCCGCGCCTAGCGCCGGGCGCGGGCCCGCGGGTGGGGGACTACGCCAGGCGCACCCTGACGCGGAAGGGGCCCTTCGGGTCCTCGGTCACCCGCTCGACGCTCGCCGCGCGGCCCGGGCGCACGGTCGCGAGAGCCGCCTCGATCGCGGGGCGCAGCGCGTCGAGCGTCGCGTCGTCGTTCGGGGCGTTCAGGCGGTCGTTGATCCGCAGGAGGATCTCGTCGCGGCCGAAGCGCACGCCGCCCGCCGCGGGGTCGGCCTCGAGCGCGTCCGCCAGACCGTCGGCCGCCTCGATGGCCGCGGCGAGGCGGTCCTCCAGGGAGCCCGTGCCCTGCCGCTTGCGCTGGTAGACGACGCCTGGCCGCCCCTCGCCCAGGTCGAGCGAGCGGTCGGCCTCGTGCCCGATCAGGATCACCCCCGGGCCGTCCGGGACGTGGCCGTAGTCGGCGACGTCGATCGGGACGCCGTCGAGGCCGCCGGCCTGGATCCAGCCGTGGAAGAGCGGGATGTAGGCCGGCAGGTCGATGACCTCGGGGTTCTCGGCGTAGAGCTTGGCGCCGATGCGGGCGATCTCGGTGGCGGTCGCGGTGCCCATCGCGGCTCCTACACGAGCGCCGACTGCGCGCCGGCCTCGCGGATCTCGACGGCGTGGACCGCGTCGATGAAGAGCTGGGCCTCCTCGACGAGCACCCGGGTCGCCTCCGGCTCGTGGACGGCGGGGGCCGCCTCGTGGCGGTCGAAGAGGGGCCGGGCGAAACGGCCCTTGGCGAAGCGGTCGAAGAAGCGCTCGGTGTCGTAGAAGCGCTCCCGGAACTCGTCCACGATGGCGTCGGGGTCGTCGGGCACGTTGGGGTTCTCGGTGCGGACGAGCGCCCGGGCGCCCGCGACCATCGCCGCGTACGCCCGCTCGTCGGCGCGCGCGAGGTCGCCCTCCTCCAGCGCCACCTGGGCGTCGAAGGCGATGCTCTCGGCCTGGGTGAGCTCGAGCTCGGTCTTGGAGATGACCTCGCCCGCGCACTCGCCGACGCCGAGGTCGCCCATCGTGAAGACGCGGGCGTCGCCCCAGTCGGTGTAGTAGGAGGGGTCCTCCTCGCGCGGGGGCACGGTCTTGAGCTCGGCGATGAGCGCCCCCAGCTCCACCTTGCCCAGGCGGGCGATGTAGTCCTGGAAGGTCTCCTCGCCGTCGCGCCCCGCGACGTACTTCGCCGTGATGACGTCCACGACCTCGGGGATGCGCTTGGAGGGGACCGCGCCGATGGCCAGGCCGTAGGAGCCCGCGTTCTCGCGCCAGCGGCCGCCGAGGACGACCTGGAAGTGGGGCACCGTGACGCCGTCGATCTTCCGGCTGTTGCCGAAGAAGCCGATGTCGGCCACGTGGTGCTGGCCGCACGAGTTGAAGCAGCCGCTCACCTTGATGCGCAGGCCGCGGACGGCCTCGTCGAGCTCGAACTGGCGCGCGCCCAGGCGCGTGCGGAGCTCGCCGGCCAGCCCGCGCGACGAGGCGATGCCGAGCTTGCAGGTGTCGGTGCCCGGGCAGGCGGTCACGTCGACGATCGTCCCGGCCCCGGGCGCGGCCAGGTCGATCGCCACCAGGTCGGCGTAGAGGGCGGGGAGGTCGCTCTCGGCCACCCAGCGCAGGACGATGTTCTGCTCGACCGTCGTCCGCACGGTGTCGCCGACGTAGCGGCGGGCCACATCGGCGAGCTTGCGGGTCTGCTCGGAGCTGATGTCGCCCAGGGGCAGTGCGATCGTCGCCACCGCGTACCCCGGCTGGCGCTGGCGGTAGACGTTCGTGCGGGCCCACGCGGCGTAGCCCTCGGGGTGGCCGGCGCCGTTCGAGGCGACCGCCACGGGCTCGCGCAGGGGCGACTCCGTGAAGTCCTCCACGTGGGGCAGGTACGAGGTCCAGCGGTCGTCGTGGGGCAGGAGCGCCCGCTCCTCGTCGACCAGCCGGCGGAACTCGTCGATGCCCAGCTTGGCGACGAGGAACTTGATGCGCGCGCGGTTGCGGTTCTGCTTCTCGCCGAGGCGGCCGAAGACGCGCGCGATCGCCTGGGCCGTCGGCAGCAGCTCCTCGACCGGGTGGTCCTCGTAGAGGGGCTTCGCCTGGTGGGGGGTCGTGCCGAGGCCGCCGCCGACGTAGATGTCGAACGCCCGCCGCTCGACGCCGTCGACGACCGACCGGCGGGCGATGCCGCCGAAGTCGTGCATCATCACCAGGCCGCAGGCCTCGCCCGCGCAGCCCGAGAACGCGGGCTTGAACTTGCGCCCGAAGTCCTGGCAGTCCGGGTGGCCGAGCAGGAAGCGGAAGAGCGCGGCGGCGTAGGGGGTCGTGTCGAACGCCTCGGTGTGGCACACCCCCGCCAGCGGGCAGGCGGTGAGGTTGCGGACGCCGTTGCCGCAGGCCTCGCGGGTGGTGATGCCCACCGCCGCCAGCCGGCGCATGAGGGTGGGCGTGTCGTCGATGTGGACGTAGTGGAGCTGGACGTCCTGGCGCGTGGTCACGTGCAGGATGGCGTCCGAGTACTCCTCGGCGAGCTCGGCGATCACCTCGAGCTGGTCGGGCGTGATGCCGCCGTAGGGGACCTTGATGCGCACCATGCCCGGCGCGTCCCACAGGGTCTCGGGGCCCTTGGTCAGATCGCCCGACGGGAACTCGAGCTGCCGCGAGGCGACGCCGTCGTGGCGCTGGCCGTTGTCGTAGCGCTGGCCGTACACGCCGCGCCGCAGCCGCGTCTCGGCGAAGACGCGGTCCTCGACCGCCCCGCGGCGGCGCAGCTCCATCTGGCCCTCGAAGATGTCGATCTCCTCGGCCAGGTCCGGCGGCATCCGCTCGAGGAGCCGCTCTCTCCACTCGGTCGCGCTCATCTCCCCCGCCCGCGTCGCTGAGCGGGGCCAAAATAACAGAAACCCGGCGGCTATTCCTCGTTTGTCTCCGGGGACTCCAGCTCGCCGTGCGCGACCTGGGCGAGCGACCGCACGATCTGCACGCACATCGGGTCGCTGACGGCGATCTGGACCTGGCTTCCGTCCTCGTCGTCGAACGCCAGGGTCCAGTGCGGCACCAGCCCGTCCGGCGTCTGCTGCGGCGGCGTGACCGCCACGCCCACGACGCTCGGCTGGAGCGCCCAGAAGAGGCCCTCGGAGAGGCCGGCGGGCTGCGGCTGCCAGTTCCCGGCGTCGGGGACGTCCTGCCGGTGGGGCTCGGCCTGCGTGAACGCGTTCATCATGTTCTCGGCGTCGGTCGCGGCGAGCGGGAGCGTGAGCACGACGTTCGGGCCGCTCTCGAAGGCGAGCAGCGCGACCGGGAGCGCCGCCTCGTCCACGGGCTCGCCGCCGTCCTCGATCTCGACCTGCACCGGCGAGCAGTCGAAGCCGGTCGCCTGGAAGGCGAGCGTCTGCCTCATGGCGCCTTGCTAGCGTCAGCCGGGTGCGGCACGGAGCGACTCCTTCGGCCGGGGACGTCTCGGCGGGCATTCTCACACACGCCGAGGGGGTCGCGGTCCGGGCGCTGGCCGGGCCGGTCGACCCGGTTGCCGCGCTCGCGGCGCTCGCGGGGAGGGAGCGGCCCGCGCTCGTGCGCCACGGCGGCGTCACGGCCGTGGCCGCCGACCCGGCCGAGGTCGTCGTCGGGCCGGCCGTTTGGGACGCCCTCGCCCGCCCCCCAGAGGCACGGCCGGACGGCGCCGCGATGGCCGGCGGCTGGATCGGGCTGCTCGCCTACGACCTCGGCGGCACCGTCGAGCGGCTGCCGGAGCCGCGGCCCGACCCGGGCGGGCCGCCGCTCGCGGCGCTCGCCCGCTACGACACGGTCGCGCTGATCGACGACGACGGGCGCTGCCTGGTCGCCTCGGCGGCCGGCGAGCGCGAGCTCGACGACCTGGCCGCGGCGGTCGCCGGCGCGGCGCCGCTCGCGCCGCTGCCGCCGCCGGTGGCGCGGCAGGCGGCCACCTCGCTGCCCGGCGACGCCTACCGGGCGGCGGTCGAGGCGGCGCGCGAGCTGATCCGGGCGGGCGACTGCTACCAGGTCAACCTGGCCCAGCGCCTGACGGTGCCCTGGGACGAGCCTCCCCTCGCGCTCGCGCGGCGCCTCTGGAGCGCCGCCGGGCCGGCGGCGCGGCGCGCGTACCTCGATCTGCCGGAGGGCGCCGTCGCCTCGGCCTCGCCCGAGCTGCTGGTGAGCCTGCGCGACGGGGTCGCGCGCAGCGAGCCCATCAAGGGCACCGCGCCGCTGGGGATGATGGGCGAGCTGGCCGTGAGCGCGAAGGACCGCGCCGAGCACGTGATGATCGTCGACCTCGTCCGCAACGACCTCGGCCGGGTCGCGCGCCCGGGGGGCGTGCGCGTGGCGCGCCTGTTCGACGCCCTCCCGACCCCCTACGTGGAGCACCTGGTCAGCGAGGTGGTCGCCGACCTGCGCGAGGACGCCGGCCCGGCCGACCTGCTGCGGGCGGTCTTCCCCGGCGGCTCGGTCACCGGCTGCCCCAAGGTCCGCGCGATGGAGGTCATCCGCGACCTCGAGCCCGTGGGGCGCGGCCCCGCCTACGGGAGCGTCGTCGCGCTGGGCGCCGACGGCTCGCTCGAGGCCAGCGTCGCGATCCGCACGGCCTGGCTGGCCGGGGGGAGGCGCGCTACTGGTGCGGCGGGGCCGTGGTGTGGGACTCCGACCCCGAGGCCGAGCGGGCCGAGGCCTGGGCCAAGGCCGCGCCCTTCCTCAGCGCCATCGGCGGGTGAGCGCAGCGCCTGCCGGCAGGGCCGTCTGGCTGGACGGCGCGCTCGTGCCTCCCGGCGCCGCCGCGCTGTCCATCGACGACCCGGCGGTGCGGTGGGGGGAGGGGCTGTTCGAGACCATGCGCGCCGAGGGCGGCCGCGTCGGCCTCCTGGAGCACCACCTCGACCGGGTCGCGGCGTCGGCCCAGGCGCTGGGCATGGCGCCGATGCCGTCGCGCGAGCGGATGCGCGCCGCGGTCGCCGAGGCGCTCGCCGCCTCCGGCGCGCGTCCGGCGCGGGTGCGCCTGACCGCCACCCCGCGGCCCACGCTGCTGGTGGAGGTCTCCCCGGAGGAGCCGGCGCCCGCCGAGCCGGCGGCGGTCACGGCGATCAGCGTGCGGGGCGCCTGGTGGCCGGGGAACCGCATCGCCGAGCACAAGACGCTCTCCTACGCGGGACACCGCGCGGCCCAGCGGAGCGCCGAGGCGGCCGGCGCGGACCACGCGCTGCTGCTGGACGCCGACGGGCGCCTCGGCGAGGCCGCGCTCGCGAACGTCTTCGTCGCGACGGGCGGCGGCGCGTTCACGGCCCCGGCCCGGGGGCTGCTCGCCGGGGTGGCGCGGGCCGTCGCCATGGAGGCCGGCGACGTCCGCGAGCAGGAGCTGCCCGAGCCGGTCTGGCGGGGGGCTCGCGAGATCGTCCTGACCAACGCCGTGACCGGGGCGCTGGCGGTGGTCGCGGTCGACGGCGCGCCGGTCGGGGACGGCAACCCGGGGGCGCTCGCGCGCCGGATCGCCGGTGGACTGCGGACGGCGTGGGGTACGCTCCCCGCGGGCGACCCGGAGGTGTAGGTGGCGCGCAGAGCCCAGAAGACGCTCGATCCGGACGCTCAGTACGCGCCGGCCGATCTGCTGGTGACCACGGCCCGGCCGCGGGTCCCGGAGCACCTGGAGGGCGCCCTCGAGCTGCTGCCGGCCCGCGAGGTCGTGTACCGGCTGGTGGAGGAGCGCGGCCCGATCTCGATCGCCGACCTCGCCCGTGAGCTCCCCGCCATCGCGCCGCGGACGGTCCACCCGCCCTACACCGACGACCCCGAGCTGTACCTGCTCCGGCTCGTGGCCGGCGCCGGGCGCGAGCTGCCGCCGCTGTGCGACATGCAGACGATCGTCCGGGCCGTCGCGGAAACGCCCGACCCCGACCCGGACTACGGCTTCCAGATCAGGCCGGCCTGAGGCGACGGCGTACCACGCGCCTCTTGCGGGCGCGTGGGGACGCGCACATCCGGCCCCTGGCCGGGGCCTTCGCAGACCGGCGGCACCGGCTGCGCCGGGGCTGGCCGCCTGGACACGGCCAGCCCGTGCCTCGAGACCGTTCGCCTAGGACCGCGACGGGGGCGGCGTTCGGCCACCGTCGAGACGCGCCGGCCCAGCAGGCGCATGGCCTTCAGGCCGAGCGAGAGCTTCTCCCGGTCGTCGGTCTTGGCGATGTCGAGGCCCGACAGCTCGGCGATCCGGTCGAGGCGGTAGCGCACCGTGTGGCGGTGCGTGTAGAGGGTGCTGGCGGTGGCCGCGAGGTTGCAGTCGTGGCCGAGGTAGGTCGAGAGGGTCCCGACCAGCTCGGTCTGGTACTGCTCGTCGTAGCGCACGAGCGGCGCGAGGGTCTGGTCGTAGAACGAGCTCAGCTCCTCGGGCCGGTCGGCGAAGATCTGGAAGAGGAGCTTGTAGGTCCCGGTCTCCTCGAAGGTCACGACCTCGCCCACGCGGCCGAGCCGCTCGCCGATCGCCAGGGCCAGGCGCGACTCGTCGAGGGCCGACCCGAGGCGCTCCGGCTCGGGCGTGAAGCGCGAGAGCGCGAGCGTCAGGACGAGGCCCGGCACGGTCTCGGCGGTCGCGCCGAGCAGGCGCTTGCCGAGCGTGAAGGCCTGGGCCTCGACCTCCTCGCGCGGCGGGTCGTCCCCCGCGCCCACGGCGGGCGGCAGCAGCGCGAGCAGGCGGCCCTCGTTCCAGTCGACCAGCGCCCGGGGCCAGTGCATGTCCATCGCGGCGCGCGCCTGCTGCAGGAAGCGGCGCGTCAGGCGCGGGTCGGTGATGACGCGGCCCTCGGTGTGCGGGTCCTGCAGCTTGCCGATGAGGGCGACCGCCCCGCGCGACAGGTCGGCGCCCAGGTGGCGCGCCCGGCGCACGAGCGACTCGCGGCTGACGGCCTCGCCGGCCATCAGCTCCTCGATGAGGTCGCCGCGCAGGCGCGACTCGGTCTCGGTGCGCACCTCCTCGCGGGCCCGCTCGAGGGCGTAGGCGTCGCCCAGCTCGCCGATCGCCGCCGCGGCCGCCGGGGTCAGCGGCGGGGCGATCCAGGTGACCAGCACGCCGATGGGGCCGTCGGCGCCGCTCACCACGACCCTGCTGCGCCCCGGCATCTCCTCCTCCATGAACGGCCCGACGACCGAGGCCGGGCCGTGGCCGCGGGCGCGCACCACCGCGGCCTCGAGGGCCGTCTCGTGCTCCTCGGCGAGGCCGGCCGCGCCGCGCAGGTCGAGGTACTCGTCCAGGATCGCGACCGGCGCGCCGAGGACGCCGCGCGCGGCCGCGGCCAGGCCGGGGAAGCCCTGGTCCTCGACGAGCGGCGCCCGCAGCGCCGCGCGCGCCGCGAGCGCGCCCGCCAGCCCCGAGCCCTGCTCGAGCGCCGCGACGAGGTCGGCGATCACCGCGCTCCACGAGGCGCCGGACGGCAGGACGAGCGCGGGCACGCCCAGGCCGGCGGCCGGCGGCTCGCGGCACACCACGCCGGCGCACCCATCGGGGACCTCGTCCGGCGGGGCGCCCGGGCAGAGGAGCAGCGCGCCGGGCTCGTCGGGCGCCGCCGCGTCGGGCAGGGCGAGGGCCGACACGGGCCGCTCGAGGTCGGCCGAGGGCGGCACGCGCCGGGCGCCGGCCAGCGACGGGACGAGCGCCAGGTCGGCGAGCAGCGCCCGGCCGGCGGGCGCGGCGGCCGCGGTCCTGGTTCGGGTCGTCACCGCCCCGAGGATGGGGGACGGCCCCGCCGGTTTCAAGCGCGCCGCGCCGCAGCGAGCGTGCTTTGTCCACCGGGCGAAAGATCGCGGACGGCGTTTGGCCCCGCGTCACAAAGCGGCGGAGCGGGGCCCGCGCATATCATCCAGCGCTGCCACGCCCGGAAAAGGAGGGCCGCCCAGGCCATGCCCAGAGTCCGCCAGAAGAACGTCCTCGCCGCCCAGTGGAGCCCGAACGGCTCGATCGGCACCGCCGACCTGACCGCGCCCGGCACCGGCGTGTTCGGCGCCAACGTGTTCGGCCCCGTCGCGCAGCGCCAGCGCCTGCCGAGGGACGTCTTCCGGCGGCTGCAGGCCACGATCGAGCTCGGGGAGCCGCTCGACCCCGGCCTCGCCGACCAGGTGGCCGCGGCGATGAAGGACTGGGCACTCGAGAAGGGCGCGACCCACTTCACCCACTGGTTCCAGCCGCTCACCGGCTCGACGGCCGAGAAGCACGACTCGTTCTTCGGCCCCGTGGGCGACGGGACCGCCTTGGCGACATTCAGCGGGGTGGAGCTGATCAAGGGCGAGCCGGACGCCTCGAGCTTCCCGACCGGCGGCATCCGCGTCACCTTCGAGGCGCGCGGCTACACGGCCTGGGACCCCACGAGCCCGGCGTTCATCATCGAGAACCCCAACGGGGCCGTCCTCTGCATCCCGACGGCGTTCGCCTCGTGGACCGGCGAGGCGCTCGACACCAAGATCCCGCTGCTGCGCTCCATGGAGGCCCTGAACAAGGCCGCCCTGCGCGCGCTCGGCCTCTTCGGCGACCGCAGCACGGGGCGCGTCTTCACGACGATCGGCCCCGAGCAGGAGTACTTCCTGATCGACGAGACGTTCTACTACGAGCGCCCCGACCTCGTGAACACCGGCCGCACCCTCTTCGGCGCCAAGCCGCCCAAGGGGCACGAGCTCGACGACCACTACTTCGGCTCGATCCCCGAGCGGGTGCTCGCCTGCATGCTCGAGACCGAGCTGGAGCTGGCCAAGCTCGGCGTGCCGATCAAGACGCGCCACAACGAGGTCGCGCCGGCCCAGTACGAGATCGCCCCGGTCTTCGAGGGGTCGAACGTCGGCACCGACCACCAGCAGCTCTGCATGCAGGTGATGCAGACCGTGGCCCGCCGCTACGACCTGGTCTGCCTCCTCCACGAGAAGCCCTTCGCCGGCGTCAACGGCTCGGGCAAGCACAACAACTGGTCGATGGGCACCGACGGCGGCCAGAACCTCCTCGACCCCGGCGAGACGCCGCACGACAACCTGCAGTTCCTGTTCTTCGCCACGGCCGTGATCGCCGCGGTCCACAAGCACCAGGGCCTGCTGCGGGCGTCGATCGCGGCGGCCGGCCAGGACCACCGCCTCGGCGCGAACGAGGCGCCCCCGGCGATCATCTCGATCTTCCTCGGCGCGGAGCTCGAGGGCGTCTTCGACGCGATCGCGTCCGGGGTCGCCGGCGTCAGCGCCGCCGGGGAGCTGCTGGGCCTGGGCACGCCGGTGCTGCCGCCGCTGCCCAAGGACACGGGCGACCGCAACCGCACCAGCCCGTTCGCCTTCACGGGCAACAAGTTCGAGTTCCGCGCGCTCGGCTCCAGCCAGTCGCCGAGCCTGCCGAACACGGTGCTGAACACGATCGTCGCCGAGGCCATCGACTCGCTCTGCGAGGACCTCGAGGCCGCGATGGCGGGCACCAAGAAGAAGCCCGGCAAGCCCTTCGAGAAGGCCCTGCCGTCGGTCATCGGAGCCGCGTACACGACGGCGCGGCCGGTCATCTTCGGCGGCGACAACTACGACGAGGGGTGGCACAAGGAGGCCGCCAAGCGGGGGCTCCTGAACCTGCGCACCACGCCGGACGCCCTGCCGGAGCTGATCTCCGAGCAGACCGTCGCCGCGTTCAGCAACTACGGGGTGCTCGACGAGCGCGAGCTGCACGCGCGCTACGACGTGATGCTCGAGCAGTACGTCATCACGGTGAACACCGAGGCCGAGACGGCCGCGGACATCGCGGCGACGATGCTCCTGCCCGCGGCGGCGCGCCACCTGGTGCTGCTGAAGGAGGCCGGGCTCACCGCGCTCGCCAAGCAGACGGCGGCGCTCGCGGGCGACTTCGCCGCGGCGATCGCGGTGCTGCAGGACGCGAACGTCGGCCACCCCGAGGGCCTGATGGAGGAGGCGGTCTACATGCGCGACACGGTGCTCCCCGCGATGGCGGAGGTGCGGCGCATCGCCGACGTCCTCGAGCGCACCGTCGCCGACGACCTGTGGCCGCTGCCGAAATACTCCGAGATCCTCTTCATCAAGTAGCCGGCTCGCCCGCGCTGGGCGCAGGCGGGCCCGCCACCCTCGTGCCCGGGGTGGACGGGCCCGTCCGCGCTCTGGGAGGCTGCCGCCGGCACGTCAGGAAGGCGAACGCGCAGAGGGAGGCAGGATGACGCGAGACGAGGTCACGGCGGCCGTCGAGGAGCGGGACGTGAAGTTCATCCGGCTCTGGTTCACGGACATCCTCGGGCAGCTCAAGAGCTTCGCCATCACCAAGGAGGAGCTGGACGACGCCATGGAGGGCGGGATGGGCTTCGACGGGTCCTCGATCACCGGCTTCAACGCCATCGAGGAGTCGGACATGATCGCGATGCCCGACCCCGACACCTTCGCGATCCTCCCCTACCGCCCCCAGGAGCGCGCGGTGGCGCGCATGTTCTGCGACGTGAACGTGCCGGGCGGCGAGCCCTACGAGGGCGACCCGCGCTACGTGATGCGGCGGGCGCTCGAGCGCGCCAAGGGGATGGGCTACGACCACTTCTACCTCGGCCCGGAGCTCGAGTACTTCTACTTCCGCGGCTCCGACGCCACCGAGGTGCTCGACAAGGGCGGCTACTTCGACCTCACCACGCTCGACGAGGCGAGCGACCTGCGCCGCGACACGGTGATGGCGCTCGAGGAGATGGGCATCAAGGTCGAGTACTCGCACCACGAGGTCGGCCCCTCGCAGCACGAGATCGACATGCGCTTCGCCGACGGCCTGCAGATGGCCGACAACGTCATGACCTACCGCACGATCGTGAAGGAGATCGCGCACAAGAACGGCTGCTACGCGACCTTCATGCCGAAGCCGCTCTTCGGCGAGAACGGCAGCGGCATGCACGTCCACCAGAGCCTGTTCCGGGGCGACAAGAACGCCTTCTTCGACCCCGACGACGAGTCCTACCTGTCGGCCGAGGCCAGGGGCTTCATCGCCGGCCTCCTGCGCCACGCGCGCGAGATCTCGTGCGTGTTCGCGCAGTGGGTCAACTCCTACAAGCGCCTCGTGCTGGGCTACGAGGCGCCGGTCTACTCGGCCTGGAGCCGGCGCAACCGCTCCGCCCTGGTGCGCGTGCCCGTCTACCACCCGGGCAAGGAGCGCGCGACCCGGGCCGAGTTCCGCTGCCCCGATCCCGCCTGCAACCCCTACCTGACCTTCGCGGCGATGCTGCACGCGGGCCTGGAGGGGATCGAGCAGGGCTACGAGCTGCCGCCGCCGATGGAGCGGAACCTCTACGACCTCACCCACGAGGAGCGCGAGCGCGCCGGCATCGAGCAGCTGCCCGAGTCGCTGGGCGAGGCCATCGAGCTCGGCGCCGCCAGCGAGCTGCTGCTGAAGGCCTTCGGCGAGCACATCCACTCGCGCTTCGTCGACCTGAAGCGCGCCGAGTGGGACGAGTACCGCGTCCAGGTGACCCCGTACGAGATCGAGCGGTACCTGCCGCTGCTCTGAGCCCGCACTCCCAGCTGACCCTGGCCGCCCGGGGGCCGTTCCGGCTCCCGGCGGTCGCCGTGAGCCACGGCTGGTTCCAGACGGCCCCCTTCGCCTGGGACGCCGAGGGCGCGGTCCTGCGCCGGACGGAGGCCTACGGCGACGGCCCCGTGACCCTCCGCATGCGGGACGCGGACGGCGGGGTGCGGGTGTCCGCGACCCCGCCGCTGTCGCCGGCCGCGCGGGAGGCGGCGGCCGCGCGGGTGGCGCGGATGCTGCAGCTCGACGCCGACCTGACCGGCTTCCCGGAGGCCGCCGAGGCGGTCGACCCGGGCCTCGCCCGCGACCTGGCGGCCTACGGCGGCGGCCGGCTGCTGGCCGGCCCGTCGCTCTACGAGGACGTCGTCAAGGGGATCTGCGGCACCAACACCACCTGGCGCCAGGCCGTCGTCACCATCAACCGGATCGCGGCGCTCGGCGAGGGCGGCGCCTTCCCCGAGCCCGCCGCCCTCCTGCGGGCCGGCGAGGACTGGCTGCGCGCCGAGGCCCGCGTCGGCTACCGCGGCGGCGCGATCCTGGCCGCGGCGCGGTCGGCGATCGACGGCACCCTCGCCGAGATCGAGGCCGCCTCGGCGACCGGCGACGGCGAGCGCACGTACGCCGAGCTCCAGGGGCTCGCGGGGGTGGGGCCGGCGACGGCCGGGTTCCTGGTGCTGCTGATGGGGCACTTCGACCGGCCGGCGGTCGACTCGGCGACGGTCCGGGTCGCGGCGCGGGCCTGGTTCGACGGCCGCCGCCCGACGCCGCGGGAGGTGCTCGCGCGCGTCGCGCCGGCCGGGGAGTTCAGCGGGCTGGTGCTCGCCTGGTCGACGCTGCGGGCCTGGCAGCGCGAGACCGGCATCGTCCCCGCGTGACCGGACTCACGCGAGGGGGCGCCGCACCCTCGCAAGGAGGGCGCGCCAGCGGCGCGCGCACGCGTCCCAGGTCTGCCCGGCCGAGAAGCGCTGCCCCCGGCCGCCGAGCATCGCCCGCAGCTCGGGGTCCGACGCGAGCCGGGAGAGCTGGCCGGCGTAGGTGGGGGCGCCGTCGTAGAGCAGGCCGCCGCCCGAGCGCGCGCTCTGGCCGGCGAGCACCTCGGAGCGCGCGTTCGCCAGCGTCGGCCGCCCCGCGCGCCAGGCCTCGAGCGCAGCCAGCGACAGGCTCTCGTGCGGCGACGGCAGCGCGACGACCTCGGCGGCGTCGAGCAGGTCCGCGCGCGCCTGCGCGTTGACGAAGCCGGTCGTGACGACCCACCCGGGCAGCCGCAGGCCGCCGGCGGGGCGGCCGGCGAGCACGAGCCCGAGCGGGCCCCCGGCGCGCCGGTAGGCCTCGTGCGCCCGCACGAGGGCGTCGACGCCCTTGGCCGCGTCGACGCGCCCCAGATAGAGCGCGAAGCGCGGGGGCAGCCGCGGGTGGGCGGCGCGGGCCCGGACGCCGTCCCCCGGGGAGCGGGGTCGATGCCGGCCCCCACGATCGCCTCGGGACGGTCGCCGACGCCGTGCAGGTCGTCCACCAGGCGGCGCTCCTCGGGCGTCATGAAGGCCAGGCCGGCCGCGGCGCGGACGACCGCCCGGGTGAGGCCGAAGCGCAGCATGGGCTCGTCGTGGGCCAGCGGCACGAGCACCGAGCGCTCGCGCGCCGGCCCGATCGCGAGCTGGGTGGTGGCGTAGAGGTACGTCCACAGCGCCACGGCCTCGTAGCGGCCCGCCGCCGCGTCGAGGGCCGCGAGGAGCCCCGGCGCCACCGGCCCCTGCGCGCGGGCCCAGTCGCGCTCGTCCTCGGGTCCGCCTCCCCCGAGCGCCAGCGACCGTGCCAGGTCGGCCGACCGGCGCGGGTCCGGGGCGTCGGCGTGGAAGCGCCGCACGACCACCGGCCCGTCCTGCTCGGCCCCCTCGCGCCAGTGCGGCTCCCAGCGCAGGTAGTCGCGCGCGGTGGTCGTGTAGACCTCCACCGCGTCGCCGCGCCGGCCAGCGCGTGGGCCGTCGCCCGGCAGAGGGCCTCGGCGCCCCCCGCCACCTCCTCCCCGTACCGCTGGACGACGAACGCCAGCCGCACGAGCTCAGCCGCGCCGCTCGCGCTCCAGGGCGTTGACCGCGCTTGCTGAGGCGCTCGATCTCGGCCCGCTGGCGGTGGCGGTCGCGCTCGAGCTGGCCGATGAGCTCGGCGAGCGACGGCGAGATCAGGCGCAGCACGGCGCGCCTGGCTCCCGACACCAGCGCCCCCGCCGCGCCGCGCCGGGCCGACGGCGCCGGCTCGCCGACTCGCAGCGGCGGCAGGGGCGGGTCCGCGCCGTCGCGGGCCAGGCGCAGGAGCAGCTCGTCGGGGTCGCTCAGTACGCGCCCTTCCGCCCGAGCACGACCGGGATCGTCCGCGCGATGATGGTCAGGTCGAGCCAGATCGACCACGTCTCGATGTAGTAGAAGTCGAGCCGCACCAGCTCGTCGAACGACAGGTCGCTGCGGCCGCTGACCTGCCAGAGGCCGGTCAGGCCGGGCAGCACCAGGTAGCGCTTGCGGTGCAGGTCGTCGAGGCGCTCGTAGTCGCGGATCGGGAGCGGCCGCGGGCCGACCAGCGACATCTCGCCGCGCAGGACGTTCCAGAGCTGCGGGAGCTCGTCGATCGAGTAGCGGCGGAGCACCCGCCCCACCCTCGTGATGCGCGGGTCGTCGCGGATCTTGAAGATCGCCCCGGTGGCCTCGTTGCGGGTCTCCAGGCGCGACTGCTCGCCCTCGGCCCCCACGCGCATGGTCCGCAGCTTGAAGCAGGTGAAGGTTGACTCCTCGACCCCGACCCGGCGGCTGCGGTGGATCACCGGCCCGCGGTCCTCGAGCTTGATCGCGAGCGCGGCGACGCCGATGACGGGCGCCGCGACCAGGCCGATCAGCGACCCGACGACGATGTCGAACGCCCGCTTGGCCAGGAAGGCCGCGCCGCCGAGCACCGGCGGCCGCAGCTCGAACAGCGGCAGCCCGGGGGCCGGGATCGCCTGGACCGCGTGCGACAGCAGCTCGGCCGTCGTGGGCGCGAGCCGCACGGGCAGGCCGCGGCGCCGGCAGACCTCGAGCAGATCCAGCACCGGGGCGTCGTCGCCCGACCAGCCGGTCAGGATCACCTCGTCCACTCGCGCCGGGTCCAGCGCCTCCCGCAGGCGGCCCGCCTGCCCCGCGGCGTCCTCGAGCCCCACCCCCGCCACGAGCTGCTCGCGGCCGACCACCCGGTACGGCACGCCCTGGCGGGCGTCGGAGCGCTCGAGGCTCTCGGCGATCGTCGACACGAGCGCCGGGGCGCCCACCAGGAGCGCCCGCCGCTCGAAGTGGAGGGCGTCGAGCACGAGCGCCGTGACGCTGTCGTAGCTGGCGCGCAGCGCCAGCACCGCCGCGCCGACCAGGATCCAGGACGCGTAGAAGATGTAGTAGGTGTCGAAGCGCCATCCGGCGATGAGCACGACCGCCAGCACGATCACCGTCGCGAGGGTCACCGAGGAGAGGATCCGCGCCGCGCCGCCGCGCTGCTCGCGGGGCCCGTAGAGGCGGTTCTTGGCGAAGACCAGGACCAGCGTGGTGGCCGCCACCGGGAGCGCCTTCTGCTCCACCGCCCAGATCGCCCCCGCGTTGACCGGGTCGCCGCGCACCCACAGCTTGAACGCCAGGGCCGCGTAGATGCCGGCGAAGACGGCGGTCACGTCCATCGCCACGAGGACGGCGACCGACAGCAGCCGCCGCACGGCCGCCGTCCCCGCCGGGCCGGCGAGCAGGGGCAGGAACCGGGCGTCGCGCCGTACCGAGCCCCGCTCGGCGCGCCCCGCTGGCCGGGCCGGGCCGGCCGGCGGGCGGGTGCTTGGCCGGGTGGTCACCCTCCCTCCCCGGCCGTTCCGTGGCCTCGCGCTCCGCTCACGACGCGATCGTACTGCCGATGGGGTGCATGCGGAGGATCTTCGGCCCGGGACGCGGCCCTCCTGGGCGGCCGATCGGCGCCCGGGGACGCCTCGACGGCTGTCAGGCGGGCTTTCGCAGGCGCAGGTAGGCCACGCCGTGCTGGCCGGGCGGGACCTGGTCCGGCCCGCCCACGCGCGCGAAGTTGCCCGGGGCGACGAGCGGGAGCAACCCTCCCCCGAGGAACGACGCCGGCCGCGCCGCGAAGAAGCCGCGGTGCAGCGGCCGCCGCTCCACGACGTACTCCTCGGCCGCCACCTCCCAGGGCTGGGCGAGCAGCCGCTCCCCCAGGGTCCGCGCCGAGTAGCGCCGCTCGAAGAAATGGCGCCCGCCGGCCGCCGGGGCCGCGCCGTAGACGGGGCGGTCGGCGAGCACGTCGTGGGCGCGGGCCGCGACGTTCGTCGTCAGGTGCAGCACGCCGCCCGGGCGGAGCACCCGCCAGATCTCGGCCATCGCCGCGGCGTCGCCGTCGCCCTCCACGTGCTCGATCACCGAGACGCACGCGACGGCGTCGAAGGAGCGGTCCGCGAACGACAGGGCCCGCGCGTCCTCCACGCGCAGGTCGAGCGCCGGGTCGAGCGCCCGCCAGCGCGCGATCTCGTCCGGCAGCAGGTTGACCGCCACCCAGCGCCCGCGCCCCTGCCTGCTGGAGCAGGCTCGCGAGGAGCTTCGGGCTCGCGACGTCGAGGCAGTCGCCGCCGAACGGCTCCGCGGCCACCCGCGCGAGCTCGTAGAAGCGCCACGGCTCCAGCGGCACGAGCAGCCGGTAGAGGCCGGCGCGCGGCTCGGGCCAGCCGCCGCCGCGCAGCCCGCGCGCGGCCCACCCGGCCCCGAGGCGGTAGCTGTGCGCGACGAGCGGCCGCCACTGAGGAGGCCGCGGCGCCTGGGTCACGGGCGGAGCGCCTGCCGGTAGACGTCGCGCGTCGCCGTCGCCGCCGCGGGCCAGGAGTAGCGGGCGGCCTCGGCGCGGCCCTCCTCCCCGCGGCGGGCCAGCGCCTCGCGGTCCGCCAGCGCCTCGGCCAGGGCCCGCGCGATCCCCTCGGGGGTCACGTCGTCCAGGAAGATGGCGGCCCTGCCCCCCACCTCGACCAGCGCCGAGTTGCGCGCGCACAGCACCGGGCAGCCGGCCGCCATCGCCTCGGCGACCGGCAGCCCGAAGCCCTCGTACGCCGACGGGTAGGCCAGGAGGGTCGCGCGGCGGTAGAGGTCGAGCACCACCTCCCGGCGGACGAACCCCCGGATCTCGCACCCCGGGCCCGCGGCCGCCCGCACCCGCTCCTCGTCGCCGCCCGACCCTCCGACGACGACGAGCCGGCACGGCGGCGGGTCGGCGGGCGCGCGGGCCATGTAGAGGGCGTGGCCGGCGGCGAGCTCGGCGATCCGCTTGCGCTCCTCCAGGACCCCGACGCTCAGGATGAACGGCTCCCGCGGGCGCGGGGGCCGCGTGTCGGGGTCGACGCCGTTCGGGACCACGCGCACGCGCTCGGCCGGGACCCCGTAGAGCTCTCGCAGGTCGCGCGAGGTCGACTCCGACACCGCGATCACCCGGGCGGCCCGCCCCACCGAGCGGCGGGCGGAGCGGCGCGCGTAGCGGCGGAAGTCCTCGGGGAAGGCCTCGGGGACGCGTTCCCAGGCGAGGTCGTGCATCGTCACGACCGTCGGGCACGGGCACCACCACGGCCCCCAGGCGGCCGGGGCGTGCAGGACGTCCGCCTTGCGCCGCCAGGCGGTCAGCGGGAGCAGGAGGTGGAGCCAGAGGACGTCGAGGAACAGGTTCCCCAACGAGGTCAGGCGCCCGCGGCGCGGCAGCCCGGGCGGCCCGAAGACCCACTCGATCCGCAGGTCGGACGCCGGCTTGCGCTCCATGGCGCTCTTCAGCTCGAGCACGTAGGTCGCGATGCCCGTGCGCCTCCGACGGGCCATCCGGCCGTCCACGAGGACCAGCGGCGGGCGATCCCCGCGCGCGCGGCCCCGCCGCGCCCGGCGGCCTCGCAGCCGCGGTCGGCGGCCCGTGGCGGGCGACGTGGCTGGGACTGGCTCTGGCAGGGTCAGGCGCTTTCGGGGAGCGCGGGCGCGCCGAGCCGGCCGGAGGCGCCGGAGCGGGCGCTCGCGATGCGGTCCACACGGCCCCGACCACCCCCGTCACGCCGCCGCAGGGGCGCGGCGGCGGCCCACGATCGACGCCGCCAGGGACCCTACAGGCAGCCCGTCCGCCTCCGCCGCGCGCAGCGCGGTCCGGGGCGTGCGCGCGAGGCCCAGGCCGAGCCGCAGGGCGGCGTTGACGGCCGCCAGCCACTCGTTGGCCCGGTCGCAGTGCACGAGCACCGCCCCCTCGCCGGCGTCGAGGAGCTCCCGCGCCGCCTCCACGGCGGCCGGCAGCTCCTTGCGGGCCTGCTCGGGATCGCGCAGCGGGTGCCAGCGCACCACGAGCCCGTCCTCGGCGTACTCGGCCAGGCCGTGGCGGCTCCGCATGCACGAGACGACGGCGGTGACGCCCTGCCCGCGCCACCAGGCCTGCTCGGCGATCCGCAGCTCGCGGCGGTGGCTGCGCCCGCCGCGCCCCGGCCGCTCGGCCACCGCGAGGCGGCCGGGCACGATCCATGCGTACCTCCCTGGCTCGCGCGGCTCCATGCCCCCTCCTCGATCGACCGGTCGCGAAGAGGATGCGGGCCCGGCGCGTCACGGCTCCAGACGCACCTGTGACGCAAGCGCGCCGTTCAGGTGCCGTCGGCCGGCACGCCGTCGTCGACCTGGGCCCGCTCGCGAAGCCAGTCCGGCACGGGCACCGGCTCGCGGGTGGCGCGGTTCACGCACACGTGGACGAGCTCGCCGCGCGCGACCACCTCGGACCCGCGCCTGAACTCGTGCCGGCTGCGGAAGGAGGTCCTGCCGAGGCCTCCGACCGTCGTGGTCAGGACGATCTCGTCGTCGAGCAGGATCCGCCCGAGGAAGGCGCAGCGGCTGTCCACGATCGGGATGCCGGGGCCCTCGGCGAGGATGCGCGTGAACGGCCGCCCGATCTCGGCGAGCCACTCCGACATGCCGCGATCCATCCACCGGTAGATGGCGGTGAAGTGGATCTGGCTCGCGTTGACCTCCGCCATGACCACGCGGAACGCCTGGGTGTGCACGTGGGGCGCCATCGGCGCCGGGAGCCTAGCGGCTCGGCCCGTTTCTCCCGCAAATAGCGGACTTCCGCCGTGGGCGCGCCGCCGGTCGAGGGGGTGGAAGCGCCAGGCGCGGGCCCTCTGACGGGGGCGCCGCGCCGAACGGCGGGCCTCACCATCGATCCTGGAACCCTCACCGCGCCGAGTGGTACGTTTTCGTACTTTTCTACATGAGCGAGCCCCGCCTACCGTCCCCCACCTCCGAGCAGCGACGAGCCGCCGCGTGCATGGCGATGGGCAAGGCGCCCGGGCTCATCCGCTTCGCCGCCAGGTACACCCGCTCCCTGCACGACGCCGAGGACGCGTACCAGCGGAGCATGGAGATCGCGCTCGTCGACGCGCCGGTGACCGAGCCGCGGCCCTTCATGGCGTGGCTCCACACGGTGCTCCGCAACGAGGCGCTCGCGGTGGCGCGGGCCCGCCGCCGGGAAGGGCCGGGCGCGGCGGCGGACGTCGCCGAGACGTTCGCCGAGCAGGTCGCAGACGCGCCGGCGATCGACGCCGTGGCCGAGTGGCGCGAGCGCTACCGCTTCATCCAGGACGGCCTCGCGGGCCTGACCGACGCGCAGCGCGTCTGCCTGATCCTCCAGAGCGCCGGCGCGAGCTACGGACGGATCCGCGAGCTCACGGGCTTCTCGCTGCGCAAGGTCGAGCGCTCGGTGCTCGAGGGGCGGGCGAGCCTGCAGGCCTGGGAGGTGCGGTTGGCCTCGGGCGACGTCTGCGAGCGGCTGCTGCCCGAGATCGACAGGGTCTCCACCGGCTCCGCCACGGGCCGCGAGCGCCGCGCGGTCGCGCGCCACGTCCGCCACTGCGGCCCGTGCCGCGCCGTCCTGCGCAACCGGCGCGAGTCGAACGAGTGGCTCGCCGCCCTCGTGCCGCTCGCGTTCCTGGCCTCCGGAACCGTCGCTGCCCGGCCGCCCGACCCGAGCCCCGCGCTCGTCTGGTGGGAGCGGGTCGCCGGCGGGGCGACGGTCAAGGCGGGCAACGCCGTGCAGATGGCGCTGGAGCTGCCGAGCGGCGCGCTGGCGAAGGTCGGGGCGGGCACGGCGGCGGTCGCGGTCGCCGGCGCCGCGGGCGCGCCGCTCGTGGCCGATGCGGTCAGACAGGACGCGCCGCCGCTCCGGACCGCGGCGATCGAGCGCGTCGCGGCGTCGCCCAGCGGGGCCGCCGCGTCGCCGGCACCGCGGACCCCGGCGACCAGGACCGCGCCCTTCGCGACGGCTCGCCGCCGCGCCGCCGCCGCCGGGGCGAGCCGCCAGGTCGCACAGGCTGCCCGGCGGCCCCGCACGGCGGCCCTGCCGGCGCGTCCCGATCCGCCGCCGGCCCGGGTCGCGGCGCGCGCGGCCGCGGCGCCGTCGTCGCCCGCCGCCTCCCCGCCCGCTCCGGCTCCCGCGCCCGCTCCGGCTCCCGCGCCGGCGCCGGCCCCCGCTCCGGCTTCCGCGCCGGCGCCGGCCCCCACGGCCGTCGCGCTCGAGTTCGGCCCGTGAGGCTCGCGGGGCGCATCGCGGCGCTGGGCGCGATCGTCGCCCTCGGCGCGGCGCCCGCCGCCGCGCAGGCCACCGAGGGGGCGGTCTACCCGTACGGCTCGTCGATCTGGGCCGCCCGGCCGGGGATCGCCGCCTCGGTGCACGCCGGACCCGTCTGGCTCGTGCAGGCGCCGGCGCTCAACCCCGCCGGCACCGGCAACTTCTGGGAGATGAACTGGGGATGCCCGGTCCCGGGCAGCGAGATCGCCGCGGTGCTGTTCGGCGCGCTGCGCACCCAGGCGCCCAGCTCCCTCGCCGTGGCCGTCACGGGCAACCGGCAGGTGCTCTGGAGCGAGGGCGACGTGGGCATGCCCCAGTCGCCCGCCGGCGGGCGCGGGTACCACATCCCGCTGCCGGGCGGCCAGTGCAACGTCCACCTGGCGCTCACCCAGGTGGAGGCGCGCGCCCAGCACGCGCGGGGCTGGTTCATCGACAACCCGCGGGTGCTCGTGCGCGACGTCGCGCCGCCCTCGGTGGTCCTGCGCCACGTCACCCCCGGCTGGATCAACGCCGGCGCCAACGCCGTCCAGGTCGACTGGTCCGCCGGCGACAACTTCGGCAGCGACGGCACGGGCCTCCAGCGCATCTCGATCGCCGGCCACGTCCGGTGGGCCGCGGCGCCGGGGGTCGGGGACCACTCCGCCGCGGTGCCGCTCGACGGCTTCGGCGACGGCGTGCACCACCTCGTGGTCCAGGTTGACGGCGACGGCACCGGGGGCGCCGCGGCCGGCGGCGTGATCCACCTCGACCGCACGCCGCCGGCCTCGAGGGGCCTCGCGACGTCACCGACCCCGGCGGGAGGCGCGGCCGTCCGGTGGGCCGTCGACGACAACCTCAGCGGGCCCGGCGCGAGCGAGGCGCAGGTGAACGCGGCCGGCGACGGATCGACGGCGGGGGCGTGGGAGACGCTCGCGACCGCGGGGGGCCGGGACCGCACGGCGCGACGGCCGCGGTCGGGGTCCCCGACGGGGTCCACGCGTGGCGGGTCGTCGCGCACGACGGGGCGGGCAACGCGGGCGTGACCGCGGCACCGGACCGGATCGTCGTCGACACGACGCCCCCCTCGCTCGAGCTGCACGACGTCCCGAGCGGATGGGTGCGGAGCCTCGAGCTCGACCTCACCGCCACCGACAACCTGCAGAGCGCGCTGGGGCTGGGGGCGACCCAGGTTGACGTGAACGCGGCGGGCGACGGCGGCGAGGGCGGGACGTGGCTGACCCGGAGCTCGGCCGCCGCCGCCCCCGGCCGCCGCGTGGTCCCTGTCGAGCTCGCCGGCCTGCCCGACGGCCGCCACCTCGTGCGCGTGCTCGTGCGCAACGGCGGGCCGTTCGGGGAGCGGCTCGCCACCGAGCGCCGCGTCACCGTCCGCGTCGACCGCTCCCCGCCGGCGATCGCGCGCGCCGACGTTCGCGCCCGGCGCACGGGATGCTCACCGCCTCCTGGGTCGCCGAGGACGCCCTCGCCGGCGTCGAGACCGCCACCGTCCAGTGGCGCGACGGCGGCGCGTGGCGCACGCTCGCGAGCCAGCAGGCCTCCGACGGCGCCGGCAGCATGTCGGTCGACGTCTCGTCCGTCCCCCGGGGCGAGCGGACGTTCCGCGCTCGTCGCCGCCGACGCGGCCGGCAACGTGGCCGCGCGCCAGGCCGAGGCCCGCGTTCCGCGCCGGCGCCGGCAGCACGGCGGCCGACCCGTTCGCGCGCCTCCGGAGCGCGCGGCTCTCCCTCACGGTCGCGCGGGGTCGGCACGGCCGCGTCGGAGGGCGGCGCGTCATCGTCTCGCGCATCGCGATCGGCGGGACGGTCGCGGTGTCGGGCCGCCTGCGCGATGCCCGGGGACGGCCCATCGCCGGCGCGGAGGTCCGGGCGCGAGGACACCGCGGCGCCCTCGTCGGCCGGGCGCTGACGCGGCGGGACGGGCGCTTCCGGCTGGTCGCCCGGCCCCTGGCCGGCGGCCCGCTGCGCATCGGCGTCCCCGCCGGGCGCGAGCTGCTGCCCGCGCGCGCCCCGGCGGTGGTGGTGGAGGTCCGGCCCCGGGTCAGCCTGGCCGCGTCGTCGAGCGCCACCAGCGCCCGGCCAGCAGGTGCTGTTCTCGGGCCGCCTGTTCCC
The DNA here is from genome assembly GCA_963835685.1 of Miltoncostaeaceae bacterium. GTDB lineage: Bacteria > Actinomycetota > Thermoleophilia > Miltoncostaeales > Miltoncostaeaceae > DATAGF01. The sequence goes on along the minus strand of CAWIGI010000002.1, from coordinate 29,093 downwards.
GGCCCCCGCCGACATCGGGCTGGGATCGCGCAAGGGCATCGTCCTCGAGTGGCGCGACCCCCTGCGCCGGACCTGGCGGCCGGTGGTGAACGCCCGCATCCGCCGCGACGGCACCTTCGCCATCCCGTGGGCCTTCAACCTCCGTGGGCTGACCATCCCGATGCGCGTCAGCGTCCCCACCGAGGTGGGGTGGCCCCTCCTTCCGGTCCGATCGGGGGTGATCGCCGTGACGGTGAGGTAGTAGCGTGCCGCGCCCATGACGAGGCGGACCATCGCGACCGGTGTCACCCTCGCGGCGCTGCTCAGCGGCCCCGCGACGGGGATCGGTGCGCCATCGCTGAGCGATCCGGCGCTGTCTCCGAGCTCATGGAGCGCCAGCCAGACAGCTGCTGGCCGGCTGGACGCAGAATGACTTCGGGGCGGGCTTGGCCGGACCCGCTGTCGTCCAGGTCAACACCGCGCCCGACGGCATCGAGCTCGGGCGCTTGGGAGACGCAGCGCCAGCGCTCGACGGGCCGCTCTTGTACCGGCGTCGAACGCGTCTGAGTTCTCGACGTCGATGAGCTTGAAGGGCGCGCATCGAGTGCGCGTCGTCGTCGATGGCGTCGAGAACTCGCCTCTCGATCTCGGCGTCCTCCACCTCGACCGGACGCCGCCGAGCCTCTCCTCGGTGCATCCTCACCCCGGAGGGCGGGACCGTGGTCGCGGACTGGATCCAGTCCGACGCCCTCTCGGGGACCGACCCCGGCGAGCCGGTGGTCGTCGAGGTCAACGCCGACCCGGGCGGCGGGGCCGGCGGCGCGTGGGTCGCCTTCGCCCAGCAGCCGGCGCCGGGCGACGGGCGCAAGGTCGCCCGGACGAGCCTCGCGGGGCTGCCCGACGGCCGCCACCTCGTGCGCGCCCGGACGCGCGACCGGGCGGGGAACGTCGCCGAGCGGGTCCTCGGGACGGTGCTGTCGGACCACACGCCGCCGGTGCTCGCGGACGTCCGCGTCGTCCGGCCGCCGAGCGGGCCGACCGGGATCGCCGAGATCGCCTACACCGCGATCGACCCCAGCCCGGGCGTGGGGCTCGCCGGCGCCGCCCCGCCGCGCGTCGGTCCCGCCGGCAGCGCGGAGGACTGGACCTCGCCGGGCGCGTCGGCGCCCGGGCGCGTGGCCGTGCGGCTGCCCGGGGTGGGCCTGCACACGGTGACGGTGCGCGTGCGCGACCGCCTGGGCAACCTCGCCGAGAGCGCGCCGATCGCGATCCGCCTGCCGAGCGCCGCGCAGGCGGCCGACGCGCGCGTGGCGCGGCCGCCCACGCCGAGCGCGCGCGCCGGGGAGGCGCCGGGTGCCGCGGTCGCGTGGGTCCACCGGCAGGCCCGGCGGTTCCACGCCCGCCGCGGGGTCCGCCTCGCCGGGGGCCTGCGGGTGGCGCGCACCCCGGCCGCGTGGCGGCGCATCCTCGGCGTGGCCGACGCGCGCGCGTACTCCGGCTTCACGACGCTCCAGGGCGACGATCTTCCTCGGGCCCGCCGCCACGGACGTCCTGGAGGTCGTCGGCCGCAGCGGACGGGCGCGCGCCTGGGGGGCGCCGTCCCCTCGCGGGCGGACGCCGACCGGATGACGATGGCGCTCGCCCTGCTCCTCCACGAGACCCTCCACGCGACGGGACCGCTCGCCGTCGAGGACGTGACGGGCTCCCGGTCGGGGCTGGCGTTCGAGGAGGGCTTCGCCGAGGCGGCAACGGTCGACCTGCTGCGGCCCTTCGTCGCCGGCCTCGACCTCCCGGCCGCTCTGCGGCAGCGCCTGCTCGCCGCGGTCGGCCGCTACCGCCCCGCCTACCGCGCGCAGGTGGCCTGGGCGCGGCGGCTGTCGGCGACGGCGACCGGATCGCCGCGCGGGATCGCCGCGCGCCCGCGCCTGGCGGATCCGGGTCGCGGACACCTGGGGGGCGGGCCGCTGGGCCCGCCTGGCGGCGGCGACGCGGCAGCGACGAGGACGCCCTGCGCGCCTCGCGCCGGCGAGCGGCCGCGCGGGCGGCGACCTCAGGCCGGGGCGTCCCGCAGACGGCGACGATCTCGACGCCGGCGTCCAGGCGCTCGACCGCGAAGCCGGCGGCCGGCAGCAGGCGCTCGACCTCCTGGGGCGTGTAGACGCGGGCGCGGGCCGGGTTGGCGACCTCGCCGCGCGTCGACGTGCGCGATGAAGCGCGCCAGGTAGGTGTCGCTGAGCAGGTTGGGGAAGGTCAGGTAGGCGCGCCCGCCCGGGCGCACAATCCGCGCGGAGGTCGCGCAGCAGGGCGAAGGCGTCCTCGCGCTCGAGGTGCTGCAGCGTGAGGAGCGAGTAGGCGACGTCGACGGCGTCGTCGGCGACGGCCGGCATGCTCGGTCCCCTCGCAGCGGGCGAACCGGACGTTGCCGAGTCCCGGCGAGGCGCCGGCGCGCGTGGCCGAGCATGACCTCCGACGCGTTGACCGCCCACAGCGTCCGGCACATCGGGGCCACGTAGCGCGCGACGCGGCCGATGCCGCAGCCCAGGTCGAGGACGACGGCGTCGGCGTCGATCAGGGCGCGATGCGCTCGGCGTCCGCGCGGCCGGCGCGCTCGAAGGCCTCGGGGTCGGCGTCGTTGAGGATCAGCCGGCGGGCCTCGCTCCTCGTCGCGCGGGCGCCAGAGCGCGCCGTACCCGCCGCCGCGGCCGTCGCCGCCGTCCGGCCGCCGACGCGCGCGGCGCAGGCCCGACGAGGCGCGGCGATGGCGCGGTCGATCGACCCGGACGCCCCGGGGGCGCTGCCGGCGAGGGCGCGCGCGGAGGCTCATCGCGTGGCTCGCGTGGGAGGACGCGGGCACGCGGGCGAGACTACGCGGGGCGGAGTAGGCTTTCGCGCCGGATGCCCGTCCCGGTCCTGCTCGACGCGACGCCGCTCTCGGACGGGCACTCGGCGCGGGGCATCGGCACCGCCGTCCGCGGGGTGATCGCGGCCCTGGCGGCGCCCGCCGGCCGAGACGAGCGCCCGGCGCTGCTGGTGCGCCGCGGCCAGGAGGCGCCCGACGGCTTCGCCGCCCGCGAGGTCGCCTGGCCGCGCTGGCCGCTGCACCGGCTGCCCGATCCCGTGGCCCGCGGCCGTCGGCGAGCGCGCCGCGCGCCGGCTGGCCGGCGACGGCGTGTTCCACGCCGTCCAGCCCGCGCTGGTGCCGCCGGGGCGCACGGTCGTGACCTGCCACGACCTGATCCCGGCCTGCTTCGCCGACGAGTACCTCGCCGGCCCCGGCCGCGCCGGCCAGGCCCTCGCCTACCGGCGCTACCTGCGCCGCCTGGCGCCGGGCGCGGCTGGTGCTGACGCCCTCGGCCGAGACGGCGGCCGACGTCGCGCGCCTCGCGCGCGTCGACGCGGGCGCGGGTGCGGGTGGTCCCCTGGGGCGTCCCCGAGCCGGCCGCCCCGCAGGGCGACGCCGCCCGAGGGCCCCTACGTGCTCTACTCGGGCGCGATCGAGCCGCACAAGAACGCCGCGGTCGCCGTCGAGGCGATCGCGCGCGCCGCCCCCGGGATCGGGCTCGTGATGGCCGGCCCCTGGTCGGCCGCGGCGCGAGCGGCGGCTGCGCGGCCTCGCGGCCCGCGCCGGCGCCGGCGACCGCGTGCGCTGGCTCGGGATGCTCTCGGCGGGCCGCCTGGCGGCGCTGCGCGCTCGGGCGCGGCCGCGGTGCTGGTGCCCTCGCGCAAGGAGGGCTTCGGCCTGCCGGTGCTGGAGGCGATGGCGGCGGGGGTGCCCGTGCTCGCCTCCGACACGCCGGCGCTGCGCGAGGTCGGCGGGGACGCGGCGACCTACCTGCCGCCCGACGACCCCGGCGCGTGGGCCGCCGCGATCTCGGCGGCGGCCGACCGAGGGCGCCGAGGAGCGGGCGGCCGGCGCGCCCGCGCCGGACGCGAGCGGGCCGCGACCTTCACGTGGGAGCGCACGGCGCGGGGCCTGCTCGACGCCTACCGGGACGCCTCGGACGGCGTGACCCTGGCGGCGGTCGACTGCCACATGGTCGGTCAGACGCGCGGCAGGCGACGCGGGCAACAGCCCGCTACGCGACGACCCTCGTCGCCGCCATGGCGGCGACCGCCGAGCACGGGGACGCCGTCGCCTCGCTCGTGGCCACGCCGGAGGGCGCGCGGCAGCTCGAGCGGCTTCGGGCCGGACGATCGGCGTGCCGGCGGCCGACGTCCCGCGGCTCGCCCGCGCCGCGCCGCGCGCGCTCGCCGACCTCGGCGCCGACGCCGCCGTCTTCACCTACGTGTCGCCGGGCTGGTCGCCCTGCCCGATGCTGCTGGCCGTGCACGACGCGACCTTCATGACGAACCCCGAGTGGCTCGGAGCGCGCGCGCGGGCCGTGCTGCGCGGGCTCGTGCCGCGCTCGGCGCGGAAGGCCCGGCTCGTGCTGGCCCTGTCGGAGACCGCGCGCGCGCGACGTCGCCCAGGCCCTGCGCATCGACCCGGGCAAGGTGCGCGTCGTGAGCCCCCACGCGGCGCCGGCCTTCGCGCCGGCGGACGGCGCGGCCGAGCGGGTGCGCGAGCGCTTCGGCATCGAGGGCTACGTGCTGGCGGTCGGCGACCTGGGGCCGCGCAAGAACCTCGCGGCCCTCGGCGCGGCCGTGCAGGAGCATGGGCCCGGACCGCCCGCCGCTCGCGCTGGTGGGCAAGCCGGGCCGCGACGGCGAGGCCGATCGCCGCGCGACGTCCGGCGGGCGCTGGCTCGGGCCCGTGGGCGACGAGGACCTCGCCGACCTCTACCGCGCCGCCGCGGTGCACGGCCTACCCGTCGCACTACGAGGGCTTCGGGCTGCCGGTGCTCGAGGCGATGGCCTGCGGCTGCCCGGTCGTGGCCAGCGACCGCGGGGCGATCCCCGAGGTGGCCGGCGACGCGGCGATCCTGGTCGAGCCGACGCCGCGCGGCGATCGCCGACGGCCTGCGGCGGGCGCTCGACCCCGAGGTCGCCGCGCGGCTCCGCGCCGCGGGCCCGGCCGCGGGCGGCGCGCTACACCCAGGAGGCCATGGGCCGCGCCGCCTGGGCGGCCGTGCGGGAGGCCGCGTGAGGATCGCCATGGTCGGCACGCGCGGGATCCCGGCGGCCTACAGCGGCTTCGAGACCGCCGTCGAGCACCTCGCCGAGCGCTTCACCGCGCGCGGCCACGAGGTGACCGTCTACTGCCGCCCCCACATGACCGAGCGGCGCGCGACCCACGCCGGGGCGCGGCTGGTGCACCTGCCCACGGTCCGCAGCAAGCACCTCGACACCCTCGCCCACACGCTGGTGAGCACCGCCCACCTGGCCGCGCGGGAGCGCCCGGACGTGGCGCTCTACTTCATCGCCGGCAACGCCCCGGCCGTGCCGCTCGCCCGGCTGGCCGGCATCCCGGCCGTCCTCCAGATCGACGGGCTGGACTCGGAGCGCGCCAAGTGGTCGGGGCCGGCGCGCGCGTACCTGCGGATGGCCGAGCGCATCGCCCCCGCCGCCGCGTCGCTCGCGGTGACCGACTCGCGGGCGGTCGCCGACGCCTACGAGGAGCGCTACGGGCGCCGGATCGCCTGGATCCCCTACGGCGCCGAGCTCGCCCGACCCCGGGCGACGCCGGGTGGTGCCGGCGGCTGGGCGTCGAGCCCGGGCGGTTCGTCCTGTTCGTGGGCCGGCTGGAGCCCGAGAACAACGCCCACCTGCTGGTGGAGGCGCACCGCCGGCTCGCCCCCGACTGGCCGCTCGTGGTCGTGGGCGACGCGCCCTACGCCGCCGACTACATCGCCGGCCTTCGCGCCGCCGCCGGCGACGGGCGTGCGCTTCCCCGGCTACGTGTTCGGCGACGGCTACGCCGAGCTCGTCCACCGCTGCGGCGTCATGTGCGTGCCCACCGAGGTCGGCGGCACCCACCCCGTGATCGTCGAGGGCATGGCGGCCGGCGCCGCGCTGCTGGTGAGCGACCACCCGCCGAACGTCGAGACCGTCGGCGACGCCGCCGCCGACCTTCCCGCTGGCCGGCGGCGCCGCGGCGCTCGCCGAGGCCCTCGGCGCGCTGGTCGCCGACGCCGAGCCGGCGGCGCGAGCTCGGCGCGCCGGGCCGCCGCCCGGGCGCGCGAGCGCTACTCCTGGGACGCCTGCGCCGACGCCTACCTCCGGCTCTGCGAGCTCGGTGCTGGAGCGCTCCGCGCGAGTAGGCGAAGGGGATCTCGTGGGCGATCTCGCGCAGCCGCGGGGCGGCCGCGTCGCGCTCGGAGACCTCGATGTCGATCTCGGGCCAGCGCGATGCCGACGTCCGGGTCGTCCCAGGCGAAGCCCCGCTCGAGCTCGGGGTCGTAATAGGCGGAGCACTTGTAGACGCACGTCGGCCACGTCGCTCACCACCACGAAGCCGTGCGCGAAGCCGACCGGCAGGTAGACCGCGCGGCAGGCCGACGTCGTCGAGGCGCACCGCGTCCCAGCGCCCGTAGGTGGGCGAGCCGCGGCGGATGTCCACGGCGACGTCGAGGATCGCCCCGCGCGCGCAGCGCACGAGCTTCGCCTGGCCCTCGCCGACCGAGAAGTGCATGCCGCGCAGCACCCCGCGCTCGGAGCGCGAGTGGTTGTCCTGCACCCAGGCGCTCGTGCGATCGCCGAGCTCGGCGAGCCGCTCGGCGCGGAAGGTCTCGACGAAGAACCCGCGCGCCGTCGCGGTGCACCTTCGGCTCGAGCACGACCATGCCGGGAAGGCTCGTGGCGAGCGGCGCCATCGGCCCCACGGTACACGGGGGATCCGCCGGCATCGGCTAGATTCAGCCGGTGATCGCGGGGGTGATCCAGCAGCGCGAGCTGTTCACGAGCATGCTGCGGCGCGAGGTGCGGGCCCGCTACAAGGGGTCGGCGCTCGGGATCGTCTGGTCGCTGGTCACCCCGCTCGTGATGCTGGGCGCCTACACGCTGGTGTTCTCGGTGATCTTCACCGCGGTGCCCTTCGACCACTACCCGGCCTTCCTGCTGACCGGCCTGACGGTGTGGGTGTTCTTCGCCGCCGGCCTCGAGGCGGGGGCGGCGAGCCTGGTCGCCAACGCCAACCTGGTGAAGAAGGTGGCGTTCGAGCGCTCGATCGTCCCGCTCGCCACCACCATGAGCCACCTGGTGACCTTCGCGGTGATGCTGGCCGTGCTGATCCCGGTGAACCTCGCCCTGCAGCCCGAGGCCCGCACGCACGATGGTGGCTGCTGCCGGTCCTGCGTGGCCTGCCTGTTCGTGATGACGGCGGGCCTGTCGCTGGCGCTGGCGGCGCTGAACGTCTACTTCCGCGACGTGCAGCACATCCTCGAGGCGCTGCTGCTGCCCTGGATCTTCCTGACGCCGATCTTCTACTCGCTCGACCAGCTCCCGGCCACGTGTCCGAGAGCGGCTGGGCGATCGAGGTGCTGCGCTACGGGAACCCGCTGACGCCGCTGGTCGAGGCCGTCCACGACGTCGCGCTTCTTCGGCGACTGGCCCTCGGCCGGCGGGCTGGTCTACGTCGGCGTCGCCACGGTCGTCTTCGCCGTCGTCGGCGTGCTGACGTTCCGGCGCCTGGAGCCCGAGATGGCGGTGGAGCTCTGAGCGGCTCCGTGCGGCCCGGCGAGGTCCGGGCTCGGGGGGTGTCGCGCCGCTTCCGCATCTTCCACGAGCGCAACGCGACCCTGAAGGAGGCGCTGCTGCGCCGCCGGCGGGGGCGCTACACCGAGCTGTGGGCGCTGCGCGACGTGGACCTCGACGTCGCGCCCGGCGAGGCGCTCGGCATCGTCGGCGAGAACGGCTCGGGCAAGAGCACCCTGCTGAAGCTGCTCGCCGGCATCATCCCGCCGCACGAGGGGACGCGTCGAGGTCGGCGGCCGGGTGGCGTCGATGCTCGAGCTCGGCGCCGGCTTCCACCCCGACTTCACCGGGCGCGAGAACGTCTACATGAACGCCGCCATCCAGGGCCTGTCGCGGCGCGAGGTCGACGCGCGCATGGAGGAGATCGTCGCCTTCTCGGAGCTCGAGGACTTCATCGACAAGCCGGTGCGCACCTACTCGTCCGGCATGTACATGCGCCTCGGCTTCGCGGTGGCGTCGCACGTCAACTCCGACGTGCTGCTGCTGGACGAGGTGCTCGCGGTGGGCGACGAGGCCTTCCAGCGCAAGTGCTTCGGGCGCATCTTCGAGTACCGCCGCGGCGGCGGGACGGTCGTGTTCGTCTCGCACGACGCCGAGGCCGTCGAGCGGGTCTGCGACCGCGCCATCCTGCTGGAGCACGGCGAGCTGGTCGCCGAGGGCCGCCCCGGCGACGTCCTGGCCACCTACCGGCGGGCGCTGGTGCGGGAGAGGACGCCCGGCGGCCGAGGCGACCCGCGCCCTGCCGAGGCCTCCGACGAGTGGGGCACGCGCACGGTCGCGATCACGGCCGTGCGCACCGCTCGGCCCGGACGGCGCGACCGACCGCTTCGAGAGCGGCGGGCCGCTCGTCGATCGAGATCGACTTCCTGGCCCGCGAGCGGGTCGCGACGCCCAACTTCGGCGTCGAGATCCGCGCGATCGACGGGACCCTCTGCTACGGGACCAACACCCGCCGCGACACCTACGCCGGTCGAGTCGGTGGAGGGCCGCGGCACGGCCGCCTTCGCCATCGACCGGCTGCCGCTGCACGAGGGGCGCTTCCTGCTGACCGTGGCGGTCACCTCGGCCGACGAGAGCGAGGTCTACCACTGGATCGACCGCCGCTTCGAGCTGTCGGTCTTCGCGCGCACCGGCGGCGTCGGCCTCGTGCGGTTCGACGGCCGCTGGTCGGTCGTCCGAGGAGCCGAGCGGCGCCCGGACGAGGATCACGGTCGATGGCTGAGCCGCCCGTCATCGACGTCGAGGCGCTGGTCGACGACCTGCGCGAGCGGGTCGCCCGCGCCAAGGCGCGAGGGCCTCTACGCCGACGACCTCAGCGGGCCAGGCGCTGCGCGCCGCCGCCGCCCGAGGCGCGCGTGCGCTTCCGGCCCGAGCTCGCCTACTCGACCAAGCCGGTGGTCGGCAAGCCGCTGACGGCCGTCAAGAAGGTCCTGCTGCGGCTGCTGGTCCACGTCTTCGACGACCTCGCCCGCCAGGCCGACGCCGGCATCGCCGCCGCCGAGGCCGCGGCGCGGGACGCGCGCGCGTGGGCGGAGACGCGCCGCCGGCCGAGGCGGCGGACGCCGCGAGCGCGTGGCCGCCGACCTGGTCGGCCTCGCTCGGCCGCGATCGAGGGCCTCGAGGCGCCAGCTGCAGCGCCTGCAGCTCGGGCCGCGCCTGGCCCGGCTGGAGCGCCGCCGCGCCGGCCGCGCCGGCCGCGGCCGCGCCGGCGGGCGTCCCGCGCCGCCGCGCCGGCGCGCGCCGAGCGACCAGGGCGTCGACTACCTGGCCTTCGAGGCCCGCTTCCGCGGCGCCGAGGAGACCGTGCGCGAGCGCCAGGAGGTCTACCGCCAGCCACCTCGAGGGCCGCCGGCGGGCCGTCGACCTCGGGCTGCGGGCGCGGCGAGCTGCTGGAGCTGATGCGCGACGCCGGGCGTGCCGGCCTACGGCGTCGACACCGAGCCGGACTTCGTCGACCTGGTGGCCGAGAAGGGCCTGGAGGTGCGCCGCGAGGACGCCGTCGCCCACGTCGAGGGCGCTCGGCGCCGGGCGAGGTCGACGCCATCGTCGCCAGCCACCTCGTGGAGCACCTGCCGCCCGGCCGTCGTCGCGCGGCTGGTGGGCGCGGCGGCCGACGGCGCTGCCGGAGGGCGGGCTCCTGATCGTCGAGACCCCCAACCCCGAGTCGCTGGTCGCCGGCTCGATCAACTTCCACCGCGACCCCACCCACCTGCGGCCGGTGCACCCCGAGACGCTGGCCTTCCTCTGCGAGAGCGCCGGCTTCTCGGAGGTCGAGATCCTGCGCCTGTCGCCGGTCCCCGACCCCGAGCGCCTGCCGCTGCCGGCGCCCGGCGACGAGCCGCTGGCGCGGCACGTTGACCGGCTGGCCGAGCAGCTCAACGGCGTCATCTACGGCTGGCAGGACTACGCCGTCCTGGCGCGCCGCTAGCCGGCATGCGGATCCTGTGGGTGGTGCCGCGCTACGGGCGCGGGATCGCGGGGCGGCGCCGAGACGCTGGTGCGGGCGCTGGCGACGCGCTGCGCGGCGATGGGCTGGAGCGCCGAGGTCGCCACGACCTGCGCGCGCGACCACGTGACCTGGGCCGACGAGCTGCCCGCGGGCACGACGCGTCGAGGACGGCGTCGACGGTGCACCGCTTCCCGGTGGGCCCGCGCGACGGCGCGCCGCTACGACGCCCTGCACGCCGCGATCCTCTCCGGGCGGGCCGGCTACGCCGACGAGCTCGAGTGGCTCGCGAACAGCGTCTGGTCGCCCGGGCATGCAGGAGTTCCTCGAGGACGACGACGGCCACGACCTGCGCGTGCTGTCGCCCTACCTGTTCGGCACCACGCTCTGGGGCGCCCAGGCGGCGCCCGAGCGCAGCGCCCTGCTGCCCTGCCTGCACGACGAGCCCTACGCGCGCCTGCGCGACCGTGCGCGCGCGTGCTGGGCGCCGTGCGCGGGGGCCTCTTCAACGCCCCCGCCGAGGAGCGGCTGGCCCGGCGCATCGCCCCGGTGCGCGACGGCGGCGTGGTGGGGATGGGCTTCGACCCGCCCGACGGGCCCGCCGCGGCCGCCGCCCGCGGCCGCTGCGGGACCTCGGCCCCTACCTCGTCTACGCCGGGCGCCTGGAGGAGGGCAAGCGCGTGCAGGTCGCGGTCGAGCACGTGGTGCGCCTCGCGGCCGAGCGCCCGGACGCGCCCGCGCTCGTGCTGATGGGCCGCGGCGGCTACCGGCCGCCGCCGGCGGCGCGCGGCCGCGTGGTCGAGCTCGGCTACGTCTCCGAGGAGGAGAAGCGCGCCGTCTACGCCGGCGCGGTCGCGCTCGTGAACCCCTCCGAGATGGAGAGCCTGTCGATCGTGCTGATGGAGGCCTGGCTGGAGGGCACGCCGGCGATCGTGGCCGCCGGCTCCGAGGTGATGAGCGACCACGTCGCGCGCTCGGGCGGCGGCATGACGTTCGCCGTCCTACGACGAGTTCCGCGCCGCGGTGGCGCGGCTGCTGGACGACCCCGGCGAGCGCGAGCGCATGGGCGCCCGCGGGGCGCGCCTACGCCCTCGAGGAGTACGGCTGGCCCGCGGTGCAGGAGCGCCTGGCGGCCGTCGCCGAGCGGCTCGCCGCCTGATGCGGGTGCACCAGCTCATCGCGGCCGCCGCGCCCGGCGACGCCGTCACCGGCCAGGCCCTGGCCTGGCGCGATCCTGCGCGGCTGGGGCGCCGACGGCCAGATCGTCGCCGAGCACGTCCACCCCGAGCTCGAGGGGACGGTGCGGCGGCTGGGCGCGCGCGGCCGGCGACCTCGAGGGCGCCGACGCCCTGGTGCTGCACTACTCGGTGTGGAGCCGGGCCGTCGAGGCCGCCCTCGCGTCGGGCGCGCCCCTCGGCGTCTGCTACCACAACGTGACGCCGGGGTCGCTGATCCGCGCCTACAACCCCGGCCTCGCCGACGCCTGCGACCGCGCCCGCGCCGAGCTGCCGCGCCTGCGCGGCCGGGCGGCGGCGCTGGTCGCCGACTCCCGCTTCAACGCGCTCGAGCTGCGCGAGGCCGGGCGTGGGCGAGGCCCGCGTGGTGCCGCTGATCCTCGACGTCCCGCGCGCGCCGCGCCCCGGCGCGCCCGGCCGGCTCGCCGCCCTCGGTCGTCTCGGTGGGGCGGATCGTGCCCAACAAGCGCATCGACGACGTCGTGCGGGCCTTCGCCCTCTACCGCGCGCCACCGCGCGCCCGACGCGACCCTCACGCTGGTCGGCAGCGACGGCGGCTTCGAGGGCTACCGGCGGGCGCTCGAGGACCTGGTCGGCGCGGATCGGCGTCGGCGGGGTGCGCTTCGCCGGCCGGGTCTCGCGACGCCGAGCGCGACCGGCGTCTACGCGCGGGCCGACGCCTACCTCTGCATGTCCGAGCACGAGGGCTTCTGCGCGCCCGCTGGTCGAGGCGCTCGCGCGCGGGGTGCCGGTGGTCGCCCGCCGCGCGGCCGCCGTCCCGGAGACGCTCGGCGGCGCGGGCCTGCTGGTCGACGAGCCCGACCTGCTGCCGCTGGCGGCCGAGGCCCTGCACGAGGTGGTCTCGTCGCGAGGCGACCCGCGCCGGCGCTCGCCGCCGCCGCGGCGCGGCGCCACGCCGAGCTGCGCCCGGAGGCGATCGTCCCCGGCCTGCGGACCGCGCTGTCGCCGCTGCTGGGGGCCTGATGGCGCGCGCCGTCGCGGGTGGCGCTGGTGGTGCAGCGCTACGGGCCCGAGGTGAACGGCGGCGCCGAGCAGCTCGCGCGCCGGGTCGCCCGGCTGCTGGCGGGCGACCTCGACCTGACCGTCCTGACGACCTGCGCCCTCGACTACCGCACCTGGGCCAACCACTACCCGGCCGGCGAGCAGGACGTCGAGGGGGTGCGGGTGGTGCGCTTCCCGGTGGCGCGCGAGCGCGACGGCGCCGCCTTCGACGCCGCTCTAGCGCCCGCGCCTACGCGGCGCCCGGACGACGCGGCGCTCGCGCGGCGCTGGATGGACGCCCAGGGCCCGGACGCGCCCGGCCTGGTCGGCCCACCTGCGCGACGAGGGCGGCCGCTACGACGCCGTGGCCTTCGTCACCTACCTCTACCGCACGACGGCCGACGCGATCGGCATCGTGGCGCGACCGCGCGCTGCTCGTGCCGACGCTGCACGACGAGCCGCCGGCCCGGCTGGCGATCTTCCGCGGCGTCTTCGACGCCGCTCGCGCCCTGATCTTCTCCACCGAGGAGGAGCGCGAGCTGGCGCGCGAGCGCTTCGGCGTGGGCGACGACCGCGCCCGCGTCGCCGGCTGGGGCCTCGACCCCGCCGCCCGCCGTCCGACCCGGCGCCGGATGGCGGCGCCTCGGGGTCGACGCGCGCCCTACGCGCTCTGCGTCGGGCGGATCGACCTCTCGAAGGGCGTGGGCGAGCTCGTCGAGCACCACGCCCGCTACCGGCGGGCCGTGCCGGACGGCCTCGACCTGGTGCTCGTCGGCGGCGGCGACGCGCCCCTGCCGGCCCACCCGTGGCTGCACCGGCTGGGCTACGTCGAGGACGCCGTCAAGCACGACGCGCTGGCCGGAGCGGCGGTCGTCGTGCGTGCCGTCGCCGTACGAGAGCCTGTCGCTCGTGCAGCTGGAGGCGTGGAGCCACGGCCGGCCCGACGCTGGCGAACGCCGCCTCGCCGGTGCTGGTGGGCCAGTCGCGCCGCGTCGGGCGGCGGCCTCTGGTACCGCGACGCCGACGAGTACGCCGCGATGCTCGACCTGCTGGCGAGCGCCCGGCCGCTGGCGCGACGCGATCGGCCGCCAGGGGCGGCCGGTTCGTGGCGGAGTCGTGCAGCTGGGACCGCGTGCGCGCCGTCTGGCTGGACGCGCTCGCGCTCGCCGCCGGCCGGGTCTCGCCGCGGAGGGCGGCGACGCCTGATGGCCGCCGTCCTGAGCATCTACGGGCTCGGGCTGGTGCCTCTGCCTGCTCGCCGGCGTCGCGCTCGCCGGGCTGCTCGACCACCGCGGCCGCTGGGTGGGCTTCGCGACCGTCCCGCTCGGGCTCTGCGTCCTGGTCACGCTGCTCTACCCGCTCGGCGCGCTCATGCCGGGCTACCGGGCCGGCGCCCGTCGCCCTGGCCATCGTCGTCGCCGCGCTCGCGGTCGCGGTCGCGCTCCGGCTCCGGCGGGCCGCGCCCGGCGGCCGCCTCGCCAGCGCTCGCGCGGCGCGCTGCGCCCCACCTGGCCCGAGGCCGCGGTGCTGGCCGCGGGGCGCGGTCGCCGGCGTCGCTGATCCTGATCCCGACGATCGACGCAGGGCTTCGCGACGACCCTCGCGGTGACGCAACAACGACGGCTGGGGCTACGCGATCCTGGTGGACTGGCTCAAGGACCACCCCTTCCCGCGCGACGTCGCGCCGAGCCTGGCCGAGCCGCTGACCTTCGTGCCGTGGAACACCGATGCACTTCGACTTCGGCTTCGGCTTCGAGCACGTCGCCGCGACGCTCGCCACCCTCCTCGGCCGCCAGGGCTTCGAGGTGGTGAACCCGGCGGCGGCCGTGGGCCTGGCGGCGGCGGTCGGCGGCTGGGCGGCGCTCGCGAGCGCGCTCCGCCCCCGCCTGCCGACGGCCGTCACGGCGCTCGTGGCGGTGGCCGTCGCGAGCCCGGTGCTGGTGCTCCCCTTCGCCGAGAACTACACGACCCAGTTCGTGAGCATCTGCCTCTGGCCCTTCGCGCTGGCGGCATTCGCCCTGCTGGCGGCGGCGCCCGGCTGGAGGCGGCTGGTCGTCGCCGCGCTCGCCGGCGGCAGCGTGCTCGGCGTCTACCCGGCGATGGCGCCGTGGCTCGTGCTGCCGATCGTGGCGATCGCCCTGCTGCTGGTCCCGTCCGGCGCCGGTCGCTCGCGGCCGCCGCTCGGGCGGCTGGGCGGGCCGGGCCTCGCGCGCGCGGGCCGGGCGCGCCGCCGCCGTCATCGCCGGCTTCGCCGCCGCCGTGCTCGTCGTCTCGCCGATCCAGGTGGTGCGGGGGGTCCAGAACCTCCTCTTACCTCGACGACACGCCCGTCCAGGTGGCGCGGCGGCTTCTACTCGGACGAGGCCTACGCCGCCCTCTTCCTCGGCTACGACGCCCTTCGTTCCACCTCTTCTCGCGGTCGAGCATCGGCTGGCTGGGGCTGACGGCCGCTCGTCGTGGTCGCCGTCGCGTGCGTCATCGCGCTGGTTCCCCGGGGCCGGCTCGACGCCCGCCGGGCGACGCTCGCTGGCGATCGCCGCCGGGGTCCTCGTGACGACGGCCGCGATCCTGGTCCGCTACCGGATCGCCGACGAGCTGCCCGTACCAGGTCTACAAGGGGCTGCTGTCGGGCGGCGCGGTCCTCGCGGGGCTCGTCGTGATCGGGCTGCTGCCCGGCCGCGCCGCGCGCGGCCGGGCCCTGCGCCTGATCGCGCTGGGCGTGCGTCGCCGCGATCTGGATCGCCGTCACCAGCCAGAACCTCGCAGGCGTCCGTCGACCCCGGAGCGACCCGGGTTCCGGGACGCCGACGTCGAGATGGGCGCGCGCGCTCGCCGCCCTGCCGCCGGGCTCGACCGTGCTGGTGGAGGGCGCCGGCGACGGACGACCGGTCGTTCCAGTACCGGATGATGGCGACCTACTTCGGCGATCGCGGCCCCGACCTGACGGCGGTGGGGCTCGGCACGACGGCCTCCTACCTCACCGGCGGCGGGGCAGCCCGAGTGGCGCCCGAGCCGGCCGTGGACCCACGTGCTCACAGTCGCGGCCCCAGCCGGTGACCACCGACCGACGCCGATGTGGGCGAACGCCGCCTACTCGCTGTGCGACGGCGCCCGCGCCTCGACGTCACGACCTACGGGCCCGGCTGGTACCCGCCCATCGAGCACGGACGGCTCGGCGTCTTCGCCCAGACGCGCGGGCCCGCGGAGGTGGTCGTGTCGAACCGCGACGCGCACGGCCGCGGCGCGCGCGGCTGCGGATGACGGTCACCAGCCTACGGCAGGCCGCGGACCGTGACGCTCGCCGCCGAGCAGCGCGGCCGTCGAGCGGCGGCTGCCAGCCGGACGCGCCGTCGCGACGCTGGCGATCGACCTCGCTCCTGCCCCCGCGCGGCGACGACGCCCGTGACGCTGACGGCGCGACCCGCGGCGCCGGCGCGGCGGCCCGGGCGACCGGCGGCCGGTGATCCTGCGGGTGCGAGGACCTGAGCGTCACGGGTGTCGCCGGCTGAGGAACCGGCTCGTCTCCGCGAGCGCCTCGGGGGTGCCGATCTCGTAGAAGCGCGCGCGCACCGGCATCCCCGCGAGCCGGCCCGCGCTCGGCGAGGCGGTGGAGGACGTCGGCCAGGTCGGGCTCGTCTCCCTCGAGCGCGCGCGGGCGTCAGCGCCGAGCAGGCCGTAGTCGATCCACTCGGCGCCCGGCGGCGGCGAGCGCTTGTCGTAGGCCAGCACCCGGCCCCGCGCGTAGACGGCGTTGCTCGGTCCCCAGCGGCCGCGGTTGCGCAGCACCGTCATCAGGCCGGCGAGCCCGCGAGCGCTCGTGCCGGGCGGCGACGGCGGCGTAGTTGACGCGCAGGTAGGTGTCGCCGTACATGACGAGGAAGCGCTCGCCCAGCAGCGGCAGCGCCCGCCGCAGCGCGCCGGCCGTGCCGATCGGCCGCGAGCCCTCGTCCGAGTAGGCGATCGACAGCCCGAAGCGGCCGCCGTCGCCGAGGCCGGCCTCGATCGCCTCGCCGAGGTGGCCGCGGCAGATCACGACCCGCGGCGCGCCGCCGCGCGCGAGCCGCTCCATCACGTGCTCGAGGAACGGCCGGCCGGCGACCGGCACCATCCCCTTCGGCAGCCCGCCGGCCGCCGCGCCGAGGCGCGTGCCCAGGCCGCCGGCGAGGATCGCGACCGGCGGCACGCCGCCCTGCGGCGCGCCGGCGTCAGGTCGAGGAGCGCTCGCGCGCCGGCGCCGGCGTCTCCTCGAGCTCGGCCATCGGCCGCTCGAAGCCCTCGAGCGCGTCGACCGACGAAGAGCGGCCGCCGCTTGACCTCGTCGTAGATGCGCCCGACGTACTCGCCGATCACCCCGAGGCTCAGGAGCTGGATCCCGCTGAAGAAGGAGATGATGATGACCAGGGTCGGGTTGCCCCAGACGATCTCGATGCCCGCGAGCCGCAGGCACAGGTAGACGAGCGCGAGCACCATCGCGAAGGTGAAGGTGATCAGGCCGATCCAGGTGATGATCTGGAGCGGGTAGCGCGAGAAGCCGATGATCCCGTTGAGCCCGATCCGCACCGAGCCGGTGAAGCGGTTGTACTTGCCGTCGCCGCTCGCCCGCGGGTCGCGGTCGTAGAGCACGCTCGCCTGGGGGAAGCCGACCAGCGCGGTGAGCCCGCGCAGGAAGCCGTGGGTCTCGTTGAGGCGCAGCACCTCGTCGACCACCCGCCGGCTCATGAGGCGGAAGTCGCCCGTGTTGGGCGGGATCTCGACCTCGGCGACGCGGCGGATGACCCGGTAGCCGAGCGCGGCGACGATGCGCTTGGGCAGCGTCTCGCCGGCGCGCGAGCGCCGCTGCGCGTAGACCACGTCGAAGCCCTGCGACCAGCGCGCGATCATCTCGCCGATCAGCTCCGGCGGGTCCTGCAGGTCGCAGTCGATGACCACGACCGCGTCGCCCGAGGCCATGCGGATGCCGGCCAGCGTCGCCGCCGGCTGGCCGAAGCGGCGCGACAGGCGCAGCATCTTGACCGCCGGGTCGAGCAGCCGGATCTCGCGGATGCGGTCCTCGGTCGCGTCGGTGCAGGGGTCGAGGCTGAAGATGACCTCGTAGTCGACCTCGGCCGCCACGAGCGTCGCGCGCAGCCGCTCGTAGAGCGGGCGGACGTTGTCCTCCTCGTTGAGGCAGGGGACCACCACGGAGACGAGCGGCCGGCTCACGCGGCCTCGTCCGGCGGCGGCGCGGAACACCCACAGGTGCAGGATCGCGAACGTGATGCAGGCCATCACCGCGGTCATGAGGAAGAACGCCGCGAGCTCGGGGATGCCGAGCAGGCCGGGCAGCACCGCCACCGCCGATGGCGGTGCCGGCGTAGGAGAACGCCGCGGCGAGCAGGTAGCGCACCCCCTGGGCGGCTGAAGTGGAGGGCGTAGCCGGAGTCGGCGGCGAAGACCCACTGGCGGTTGAGCGTGAAGTGCAGCGACGAGCGCGACCGCGTACGCCAGCGCCAGCGCGACCTGGATCGGCACCCCCGCGAGCGACCATCAGCGCTCACGAGCCCGAGGTGGGTCAGGCCGACGAGCGCGCCCGTGAGGGCGAACTTCGACAGCACGGCCGGCCTCGGCAGGCGCTGGACCAGGCCGCCGACGCCGGCCGGACACGACGGATGGGGCTCCCACTGTCGCGGGCATCGTACCCGTCGCGCCGGAGGCCGGCTCATCCGGCCGGCCCATCCGGCCACGCCGACGTCGGCCGCGAAGCCCGGCCGGGCGCGGGAGCCGGCGCCGGCGGCACCGCGCGGCAGGATCGCAGCGGATCGAGCACGTGCTGGACGCCCGAGCCGTCGAGGCCGGCGCGGACGCTCATCGTGCTCGGGACGACGCGGGATAGCGGCGGATCGACGCCGTCCGAGCCCTCACACGGCCAGGCGACGATCGAGTCCCGGCGGGAGCGCCGGGTTGGCGACGTAGGTCAGCCGCAGGTCCACGACGCCCGCGCCGGGCGCCGCGAGCCTCGACGGCCGTGACCGCGCTCGGCGCGGCGCGGGCCGACCTCCAGCACGACGGGCTCGCCGCGCAGGCGGGCGGCGAGGGTCGGGACCCAGTCGAAGGCGCCCTCGATGCGCGCGTAGGTCGCGGGGTTGTGCGCGCGCAGGCTGTCGCAGTAGCCGGTCATCGAGAAGGCGAGCCCGAAGCAGCACCGCGACGCAGCGCCGCGAGGCCGCGACGGCCACGGACGGCGCCGCCGAGCCGGCGGCGCCCGCGGAGCGCGCTCCTCGACCCGCAGCCAGACCAGGAGGGCGGCGAGCATCAGCAGGGTGACGCAGTCCACCTCGTAGCGCATCGTCGCCCCGTTGAAGGTCAGCAGCGGCACGGCCATCACGAGCAGCGCGACCAGCAGGAGCAGCGACGCGACGACCATGTCCTCGCGCGCCGCCCGCCGCTCGCGCGCGAGCAGCGACCGGCGCCGCGAAGGCCAGCACGAGCAGCGGCGTCGTGGCGAGCGCCCCGGCCACCAGCTCGATGCCCGACGGCGTACTCGGGCGCGAGCGTCCCCGGGTAGCGTCGGGCGTCAGGTGGGCGAACGGGAAGACGCAGGTCCACGCTCGGCGGGGCGAGCAGGTAGAAGAAGAGCCCGGGGACCAGGCGGCCGAGCGTCGAAGCGGTCGAGCGTGCTCGTCTTGATGCCGCCGAGCTGGTACGTCTGCGCCGAACTCGGTCAGCGACCCGAACCGGACGAGGTTGTAGACGGCGAGCAGCACGAGGCAGACGCCGAGCGGGCCGGCGATCGCCGCGGCCAGGCGAGCAGCGCGCCCGCGCGGCGCGCGCAGCCCGCCGCGCGCGCGCAGCGCCGCGCCACCAGGCCCAGACGAGGATCGGCAGCGGCGAGCAGCAGGTGCGGCCGCGCCCCGGCGGCGAGCCCCAGGGCGAGGCTCCCGCCGGCCAGGCGCGCGAGGCTCGGGCCGTGCCCGCAGCGCACCGGTCAGCGTGAGGTAGAGCGCCGCGAGCAGGAAGCAGTAGCCGGCGGCGATCGCCACCTCGTAGACCGCGGGCCGGCGCAGGCAGGAACGGGGCGACGTTCGCGAGCCCGAGCAGCAGCGACGGCGACCGCGCGGGTCGCGAGCGAGGTCCGCGGCCGGTAGCGCCCGATGAGGAAGCGCATCAGCGCCAGCGCGAAGAGGAAGCCGGCCGAGGCGAAGAGCGCGCTCGCGAGCTCGTCGCTCGACGTCGACGCCGACCGCGCGCAGCGGCAGGTAGAGGACGACCGGGCGTCGGGCCGAAGTAGAGGTACCAGCGGCCCTCGTAGAGGCTCGCGTCGTGGAGCCGGTACGGCTGCGTTCTGGACCGGGTCGTAGGGGTCGTCGAGCGCCAGCAGCTCCGGCGGCGGCGGGGTGCGACAGCGAGGTCTGGCCGTGCTCGAAGGCGTCGGTCAGGGCCGCGTAGTAGCCGCTGCCCGGGCCGCCGCTGTAGGCCGTCCAGAAGTAGAAGGCGCAGACGACGAGCGCGCAGACGGCCGAGGACGATGCGTCTCGGCGCGCAGCAGCCGGCGGCCGCGCCCGCGGATGGCCGCGCCGAGCGTGCGCGGCGCGCCCGGCGGGGCGGCTACGGCAGCTTGACGATCAGGCATTGGCCGGTCGGAAGGCAGAGGGGCGCCTCCGGGGCCGGCCGGCGAAGAACTCGTCCACCGCGCGGCGGGCGCCCGGGCAGCTCGGGAAGCCGTAGTCGTCGAGCACGATCATCCCGCCGGGCGCCATGCGCGGGTACAGGTACTCGAGGCAGTCCCGCACGGCGGCGTAGATGTCGACGTCGATGTGGGCCCACGCGACGCGCTCGGCGCCGACCTCCTCGAGGACCGCGGGGATCACGCCCTCGTGGACGCGGGCGAACGGGAACGGGCGCGAGCGCCCGCCGCACCGCCTCGACCGACGTCGAGCCGAGGTCGCCCTCCTCGAAGCGGTCCACGCCGTCGGTGGTGCGCGGCATGCCCGCGAAGCTGTCGACCAGGTGCAGCGGCCGCTCGCCGACCGCGCTCGCGCACCGTCGTCGCCTCGAGCAGCGCCGTGCCGCCGCGGAAGACGCCGCACTCGACCAGGTCCCCGTCGAGCGCCAGCGCCTGGCTGCAGCGTGCGCCAGAGCACGTAGCAGCGGTCGCGGCTCACCAGCGTGCGGCCCGCGGCCGCGGCGTAGGCGCGCTCGAAGTCGGGGTCGCCGAGCCAGGGCGAGTAGAGCGGCTGGTAGAGCGCGGCGTCGGGGACCGCCTCGCCGTGCGCGGCCGCCCAGGTGCGCAGGCGGAAGTAGCCCGTGCGCGCGACCAGCCGGCGCGCGAGCCCGGGCGCCGGCGCCTGCACCTCGGCCGGGATCAGCCGGCGCAGCCAGCGGCGCGCCGCCGATCCGCGGCCGCCCCTCCTCCCGTGCGCCCGCCCATGGCCGCTCCCGCCACGCGCGGCACTCTACCGGCGCCCGCGCGGCGCGCGCGTCAGGAGGCGGTCGCCCGGGCGAACAGGTTGAGGCCGAGCTTGTGGTAGCGCAGGCGGATGCGGCTCGGGCGGAAGCCGGCCCGCACCAGCAGCGGCCAGAGGTCGCGGCGGCCGTAGTACATGCGGTGGTCGTCCATCTCGCACGCCGGCGACAGGCCGAGGCGGAAGGCCGACAGCTCGAGGAACGTCTTGCCGGCCCAGGTCGGCACGTTGACGATCAGCACCCCGCCGGGCGCGAGCACCCGCCGGCACTCGGCCAGCGCCCGACGGCGCGTCGTCGAGGTGCTCGAGCACCGAGATCAGCAGGACGAGGTCGGCGGAGCCGTCCGCGACCGCGGGCAGGGCCTCCTCGATCGGCGCCTCGACGAAGCTCAGCCCCGGCGTCCGCTTGGCCTCGTCCGAGACGCGCAGGTCGACGCCCACGCCCGAGGCGATCCGCGGCGCCAGCGCCCGCAGCAGGGTGGCCTCGTGGCCGCAGCCCGAGGTCGAGGACCCGCGGCGGCGGCGACAGGGGCGCGCCGCGCAGCACCGCGCGCACCGACAGGGCCACCCCGAGGCGGTCGACCGGGCTCAGGCCGCGCTCGCCGTAGGACTCGCGGCGGCCCGCGGCCGTGCGCGCGCTCACCGCCGCGCGCCGGCGCGGCGGCGCCCGAGCATCTGCACCAGGAGCGTGAAGGTGAAGGTCTGGAACCCGAGCACGATCAGCAGCAGGCCGAGGGCGCCGAAGTAGGAGAGCGTCCGTCAGCCGGAAGCCGTGGCTGATCCAGTCCTCCAGCAGGATCGCGTCGAGGACGAGCCCCGCCAGCAGCAGCACCCCGGCGACGAGGCTGCCCGCGGTCGATCGTCAACCGCCGCAGCGACCCGGTCGGTGAACGCCGGGTCGAAGTCGTAGTGGACGCGCGCGAGCACCCCGAGCTGCAGCGCGCTGTAGCCGAGCAGGGTCAGCGCGACCCCCAGCAGCATCCAGTGCAGGTCGAGCCCGAGCGCCGCCGATCTCGATCGGCCCGCCGGCGAGCGCGAGCGACAGCGCGAGCCCGAGCGAGCAGCAGCACGAGCCCCGGCACGATCGAGGAAGAAGTCGGGCGCGTAGAGGAACATCACGCTGAGGTTGCGCCAGCCGGCGGCCCAGGGCGACCACCAGCCGGCGCGCTTGTGGTGGCTCTCGCGGCCCGTCGCGGTCCTTGAAGAAGCGCACCGGCACCTCGGTCGTCCGCAGGCGCAGCTTGGCCGCCTTGACGACCATCTCCGAGGCGTACTCCCACGACTGGCTCTGGAGGTCGATCCGCCTCAGCGCGTCGGCGGTCATCGCCCGCATGCCGCAGTGGATGTCGCTGAACCGCGAGCCGTACATCCGGTTGAGGATCCAGGTCGTCAGCGGGCGTGCCGAAGAACTGGTGGAGCTTGGGCATCGCGCCGGGCTCGATGTAGCCGCGGAAGCGGCTGCCCATGACGAACTCGTACCCCTCGGCGAGCTGGTCCACGAAGGGCCGGATCTCGCGGAAGTCGTACGTGAGGTCGCAGTCGCCCATGATGATCCACTCGCCGCGCAGCTGGGGGACGGCGTCGATGTACGCGCGGCCCAGGCCCGCGCCTGGGCGTGCGCAGACGCGCGCGCCGTGGGCCTCGGCGATCTCGGCCGAGCGGTCGGTGGAGCTGTCGACGATCACGATCTCGCCCTCGACGCCCGGCCCGCGCGAGGCCCTCGTGGCACCAGTCGACGAACTCGCCGACCACCAGCTCCTCGTTCAGGCAGGGGGTCACGATCGAGACGTAGCCCGGGATCGGCGCGATCGGCTCGGCGAGCTCGGGGGCGAGCGACCTCGCGCTCGGGCAGGGGGCTGCTCACGCGGCCGCCTCGCCTCGCCGCGCCCGGCGCCCGCGCCAGCACGATCAGCTCGTCGCCGGTGCGGAACAGGTCGTTGGCGAAGAAGAGGCCGTAGAGGGCCTCGGAGACGCAGCCTCCTGCCCGGCCCGTAGGCCGTCGCCGCCCGCGAACGCGTCGTAGACGCGCTCGGCCTGGCAGCTGATCGCGACGCGGTAGAGCGAGTGGAAGGGAAAGCCCCATCGGCGCACCGACAGCGGCCGGCAGCCGGCCGCGCCCAGCGCGGCGACCAGCTCCGGGCCGGCGAAGTGCTGGGTGTGGCCGACCATGCGGTCCATCGCCCGCACCTTGCCGGTCGGGACCGTGATGAGCACGTAGCGGCGCGCCATCCGGGCGAGGTTGGCGACGGCCGCGGGCCAGTCGGGGATGTGCTCGAGCACCTCCGAGCAGATCACGAGGTCGAACGTCGCGCCCGGGCCAGGTCTCCTTCGACGAGGTCGAGCACGCGGAACTCGCGCGCGACCGGGCTGCCGGCGCTGTCCTCCATCGTGCGGTCCGAGAGGTCGCAGCCGTAGGTCTCGAGCCCGAGCTCGCGCTGGAGCTCGCTCGAGCAGGTACGGCTGCCCGCAGCCGGCGTCGAGGCAGTCGCGCACCCCGAGGCCGCGGACGATGTCCACCACGAGGCGGCGGCGGTGCCGCGGCGCGGGGCTGCGCCGGTGGGCCTCGTCCCAGCCGTGGACGACGTTCGCGGGGTCCTCGAGCCCGGGCAGGCGGGCGTCAGCCATGGACGGTGACGGGGGCATCGGGCACCTGCGGCGGCATCGTATCGGTCGCGCGCCGGGCGCCTCATCGCGGATTCCACCCGACCACCTCGGCGTCGGGCCACAGCCCGAGCCCGGGGCCGGGGCGCCCCGGCCGGCGGCGGCGCGTCCGCCGATCCGGACGAGCTCGAACCTGACCTGCATCCGCTGGAGACCGCCGCCCTCGAGCCCGGCCCGGACGACGGTCTGCCGCCGCACCAGGCGCTGCGCGGCGCCGACGCCGTCTGAGCCGGTGCACGACCAGGTCCACGACCGATCGTGGCGGCAGCGCCGGGATTCCGGAAGAAGTCGCCCTCCGACGTCGACGACGCCCGGCCCCGGGGAGGCGAGCTGGATTTCTCCCGTTCGAGCCGGCGGAGCGCACCTCGCAGCAGCAGCGGCTCGCCGCTGCGCCTTCGCCGCCAGGACCGGGACCCACGAGAAGGCGCGCTCGAGGCGCTCGTAGGTCTGCGGGGCGCGTGAGGCGCAGCGCGTCGTTGTAGCCCGACGACGCCGAGCGCCAGGTTCACGATCGGCGCCGTAGGCGAGCGCCGCCGGCGCCGAGGCCGAGGACGAGCCCGCGGCGGGCCGGCACGAGCCGCAGCGCGGTCCGCCAGCCACAGCCACGCGAGGAGGGCGGCGATCAGGAGCAGGCTCGACGTGTCGACCAGCAGGCGCTCGGTCGCGCCGGGCAGCGTCAGCACCGGCAGGAGCAGCAGCGCCGAGCGCCACGCCCAGCAGGACCCCGCAGAACGACCATGACGTCGCGGCTTCCCGGCCCGCGCGAGCGCCTGACGATGACGGGCGTCGCGGCGAGGGCGACGAGGATCGGCATGACCGGGAGCATGCCGGCGACGAGCTCGACGCCGTAGTCGTCCGGAAGGCGAGCCGGGGTAGTCGGGCGCGAGCGTGATGAAGGGGAAGTCCCAGCCGAAGGACGGCGGCTGGACGAGGTAGAACCACGCGCCCGGCAGGAGCCGGTCGAGCGAGAAGAAGTCGAGCTCCCGCGAGTTGAGCCCGCCGGTCTGGTAGCTCAGGCCGAACTCCGTCGGCGACCCGAAGCGCACGACGTTGTAGACCGCCGAGGCCCGCCAGGCAGAGGGCGAAGGGCACGGCCGCGGCGGCGGCGGTCCTGACGACGGCCCCGCGGCTCCACCCGGCCCGCGGGCCGAGCGCGCGCCACCACGACCAGACGAGCAGCGGCGCGGCGAGGGCCATGTTGGCGCGGGAGCCGACCGCCAGCCCAGGCTCAGGCTCCCGAGCGCGATCAGCGCCAGCGACGGACGGTCCGCGCAGGGTCCCGACGACCAGCAGCAGGGCGCCGGCGAACAGGAAGAGTTGGCCCGCCGCGATCGCGGTCTCGTAGACCTCCGGGCCGGCGCAGGAGGAAGAGCACCAGGTTGCCGAGGCCGAGGCCCGGCGACGGCCACGAGTCGCCACGCCGTCGGGCGTGCGGGGCATGAAGCGGCGCGATGAGGACCAGCAGCAGCGCCGCCGCGCAGGCGTAGGCCCCGAACGCCAAGAGCGGGGCCGGCCCAGTTGTCGGTGAGGTCGTATCCGGCGACGCGGAGCGGCAGGAAGCAGCAGCGCAGCCGGGACGGGACCGAAGTAGAGGTACCACTTTCCCTCGTAGAGGGACGCGTCGTTGATGGCGTACGGCCGGCGTTCTGAGCCGGGTCGTATGGATCGTCGAGGGCGAGGAGCTCCGGCGGCGGGTCGACGAGCAGGCTCGTCTGCCCCGTGGCGGAAGGCCTCGGCGAGGAGCAGGTGCAGGTTCGCCGGCCGCTCGTCGCGCGGTCCACCTGTGCGGCGCCCGTCCACGAGGATGACAGGCCCCCGATCGCGAGGACGATGGACCGGCGGCCGCGACAGCCGACCCGGGCTCAGGCGCGCGCTCGGCTGACGCCCAGCGCGCGGCGGACCGCTCGCGGTCAGCCACGGGCCGCCTCCTCCGCCTCGACCTGGGCGATCATCGCGTCGATCGACGGCGGCCATCGCCTCGCGCGAGGTGCGCGCGTTCGACCACCCGCAGCGCGCGGGCGCGCGAGCTGTCGAAGCGCACCACCGGCACGTCGCCCTTCCAGCCGCGGGCGCCCTCGCCGAGGCGGTACTCGACGCCCTCGATTCCGAGCCGCTCGGCCACCAGGTCGGCGATCTCCAGCACCGTCAGGTAGTCCTCGG
Organism: Miltoncostaeaceae bacterium; assembly: GCA_963835685.1. GTDB lineage: Bacteria > Actinomycetota > Thermoleophilia > Miltoncostaeales > Miltoncostaeaceae > DATAGF01. The sequence goes on along the minus strand of CAWIGI010000002.1, from coordinate 3,537 downwards.
TCGCGACGTTCAGGACCCGGACGCGGGGCCCTCCTCCGGGAAGAGCCCGGTGAGGGCATCGACCACGTCGTTCACGTGGACGTAGGACTTGCTCTGGCTGCCGTCGCCGAGGATCGTCAGCTCGGCCGGGTCTCGCGCAGGCGCCGGATGAAGTCGTAGGCCACGCCGTGGGTCTGGTTCGGGCCCGACCACGTTGGCGAAGCGCAGCATCAGCGCGCGCATGCCGAACATGTGGCAGTAGGCGCTGATCATCGCCTCGCAGCCGAGCTTGGAGGCGCCGTAGGGCGAGATCGGCCACAGCGGCAGGTCCTCGTGCACGGGCAGCTCGCCGACGTCGCCGTAGACACCGCTGCCCGAGGCGTAGGTCAGCCGCCCCACCCCGGCCCGCCGCATCGCCTCGAGGACGTTGTTGGTGAGGAAGGTGCCCTCCCAGAAGTTGACCGACGGGTCCGCCATGGCCTTGGCGATGTCCGGGTTGGCGGCGAAGTGGAAGACGTGGTCGATGCCCTCCATGGCCTCGACGAGCGGCTCGAGGTCCTTCAGGTCGGCGGTCACGAGCCGCACGCGGCCCTCGTCGAGAGCGTCGCCGAGGTGCTCGAGCCGCCCCGAGGTGAGGTTGTCGTAGACCACGACCGAGCGCCGCCGGGTCCTCGGCGAGCCGCCGCGTCACGTGGCTGCCGATGAAGCCCGCGCCGCCGGTGACCAGGTAGGCGGTCACGCCGGCCGCTCCAGCACGACGCGCCTGGCGGATGCCGCGCCGCGGCCGGACGCCGCGGCGCAGCAGCTCGGCCTCGAGGCGGAACGCGGCCCGCGCGAGCCGCGACGCCGACGAGCTGGCGATGTCGCGCTCCACGCGACGGCCGCGCCTCACCCGGGCCCGACGCGGCGGCGGCGGTTGCGCGTCTTCACCGACCCAGAAGGCCGGGTAGACGACGCTGCCGACCGCCGTGCGACGCCACCGGCGCCAGGTCCGCGTCGCGGGCCCGCTCGGCCAGCTCGTCGCGCCCGTAGCGGCGCTCGTGGCGCAGGTGGGCGTCGTAGTAGTCGTAGAGGCGCGGGTTGGCGGGCACCACGACCACGGCCCGGCCGCCCGGGCCGCAGCACGCGCGCGAACTCGGCCAGCGCCGTGCCGTCGTCGGGCAGGTGCTCGAGCAGGTTGAGGGCCACCAGCGCGTCGGCCGCCCCGTCGGCGAAGGGCAGGTCGGTCGCGCTGGCGTGGAAGAGCGCGACGTCGGGCACCGCGGCGTGGGCCCCGGGCAGCCCGGCGGCCTCGGCGTTGACGCCGGCGAGCACCGCGCCGGGCCACTCCGCCCGCAGGTCGGCGAGCATGTGCCCCGAGCTGCAGCCCACGTCGACCAGCGAGGGGCGGGAGCCGAGGCGGGCGCCGCGCAGCGCGGCCACGGCGGTCGCCCGCGTCAGCACGTCGATCGGGTGCTCGAGGCTCGAGTCGACGTGCAGCGCCTCGAGCTCGGCCGACCAGCCCTCGGCGCCGGCGTCGAGGTAGGCGAGGTACGGCGCGCGCGCCCCGCAGCCGTCCACCACCCAGCCGTCGTCGAAGGCCGGCGCGCGTCCCGGCCGGGCGGCGGGCGCAGCCCGGCGAGCAGGCCGGGGGCGGCGAGGGTCACGCGCTCACCCGCTCCGCCCGACGCCGGAGCCGGCCGGCTCGCCGGTAGGCCTCCTCGGCGCGGGCGAGCCCGTAGCGGGCCGACTCCAGGTCGCCGAGCAGCGGCGGCCCGCCGGATCGGCGAGCCTGGCCGGAAGTGGGCCCATTCGGCCTCCCACGACCGGTCCGTCGCCGGGTAGGCGACCTCCTCCAGCTCGGGCGGCCCCATCTCCGGGCCCATCCGCCAGATGCGCAGCGTCTGGGGACCGTAGGAGCCGGCCAGCCCGCTGACCGCGAGCTTGGTCGTGCGCGTATAGACGTCGAGCGCGAACTCGTTCTTCCACTCCGACCAGCTCACGTGGAACGTCGAGAAGGGGCCCGCGCCACCGGGCTCGGCCAGCGTGAGCACCGCGTTGTCCTCCACCGGCATGTCCCAGTAGCTCGTGCGCAGCAGCGCCGAGTGCAGCGGCAGCGGCCCCAGCAGCCAGTGGCTGAGGTCGAGCAGGTGCATCCCCTGGTCGAGCAGCTCGCCGCCCCCCGAGACCTCGGGCACGGCCCGCCACTCGCGGTCGTAGCCGAGCCGGCCGCCGTGGCCGTAGCGGGCGCGCATGTACATCGGCTCGCCGTGGAGCCCGTCCCGGACCTCCGAGACGCGCGCGCATGATGCCAGGGTGAAAGCGGTGGTTGAAGCCGACCTTCACTCAGCCGCCCGGCCGCTCTCGCGGCGGCAGCGATGCGGTCGACCTCCGCGACCGTGCGGCCGGCGGGCTTCTCGACAGGGCGTGGGCGCCCGCCCTCGAGAGCCCGGCAGGCGGTCGCGGCGAGGGCGTCGTGGGTCGTGGCCACCACCACGACGTGGGGGCGGCGCTCCAGCAGGGCGTCGAGGTTCGGGCCCGGCGCCGCTCCGGCCGCCAGCACCTCGGCCCGGCCTGGGGTCGGCGTCGCACACCGCCACGGCCCGGTCGGGCCGAGGGCGGCCGCCCGCTTGCAGCCCATCAGGCCGCAGCCCACGATGCCCACCGAGACCGTCGTCACAGTACTCCTGGCCGAAGCAGCCCTGGAAGTCGAAGCCGAAGCGCACCTCGGGGCGCCCCGGCCCGCGCCATGGCCTCCCGCACGGGGCCGGGGTCGGGCGCGTACAGCAACAGGAAGCCGCCCCCGCCGGCGCCGACGAGCTTGCCCCCGACCGCCCCGGCCCCGCGGGCGACCCTCGTAGAGCTCGTTCACGCGGCTCGGTGGACATGCCGGCCGAGCGCGCGCGCTTGTTGGAGCCAGTGCTCGTGCATGCAGCAGGCCGTAGGCCGTGAGGCTGCCCGCCTCCAGCAGTGTCCGGCTCTCGAGCCCGATCTCCTTGGTGCGGTCGAGGTTGGCCACCATCGTCCCCGTCGAGGCTGCGGGTGCGCGTGTCCTGGTCAGTGAGGATGTCGGTCGCCTTCCGCGTCTCGCCGGTGAAGAAGAGCAGGAAGCCGTCGCTCATCCTCTGCAGCGTCTCGCGCTCGAGAGCCCGCAGCGGCTCCACGGTCCACCGGTCGTCCCTGGCTGAAGGTGTAGGCGCAGATGCCCCCGTGGGCGGCGACGTACTGGTCCTGCTTGCCCGACGGCTCGCCGAGGACGTCGATCTCGATGTGGCAGGCGGCCTCGGCGATCGGCCTCGGGGGTGCTCGACATCCGGCCGCCCAGGCTCAGGGCCTTCAGCAAGCAGACCGTGAACGCCCCCGACGAGCCCAGGCCCGTGCCGGCGGGGATGTCGGCCACCGAGGCGATCTCCAGAGGGCTGCCGGTCCAGTGGCGGCAGAGCGCCTCGCGCAGGATCGGGCCGCGGATCTCGCGCGGGTCGTTGACCTCCTCGAACTCCGAGTACTTCAAGCGGAAGCGCTGCTGGAAGACCGTATGGGTCAGCATGTAGACGTACTTGTCGATCGCGCCGGCGATCA
>CAWIGI010000001.1:0-53277 GCA_963835685.1 Miltoncostaeaceae bacterium | reverse complement strand
CCAAGGGCATGCCGGGCCACGTCTCGGTGGAGAAGCCGTCTTCGAGGATCTCGGCGACCGCACGCGCGTCACGTCCACCTCGCTCTTCCACACGACCGAGGAGCGCGACGGCATGCTCGCGTCGGGTATGGAGCGCGGCCTCAATGAGACCTACGCTCGCCTCGACGAGGTCCTCGCACGGCTCGCGACGCGCTGACGACCACGCGGCCGGGCCGCTCAGGAGGCATCGGGGGCCGCTCAGACGGCGCGGCTCTGATGCCGACGCGGGCGCCGCTCGGCCCGCCCGTCACGGTGTGGGGCGCGAGACCGCGATGTTCTCCTGATACCGGGGATCGGACGGGGGTACCTTGGCGCCGCCAGGCAGAACGAGGGCGTCCGATGGGATCCCCGCCGGCCCCGCGTTCGCGGCGAAGAGGCCCTTGACGAACTCCTCCTTGCGCTCAGGCGCCCAGGCCTCTGCGTCGGGCGGCAGGTAGAGGTTCCTGACCATCCAGGAGATCGCCTCGGCGGCCGTCCGGCGGCCGGGCACCCCTGCGCCGTAGCTCAGGTTCTCGATGCGGACCGTCGCCTTCGGCGCGGTCACTGTCGCCTGGCCGCCGAAGAGCGCGCGGAGGGCGTCCACCGCCGCCGGGTTCTGACCGAGGTTGCAGCCTTTGACGTTGACCCAGGTGGTGGCGTCCGAGGCGCCGGCGACGGCCCGGGCCGCGAAACGGCAGCCGAGGCTCGTGCGGGTGATCCAGTCGGTCGAGAGGATCGTCGCCACGTCCTCCGGCCGCACCCACTCGTCCTTGTCGCCGTCGTTGAGCGGGAACAGCACCCGGCCGTCGGCCAGGCCGTGGGTGATGATGACGACCTGCCCGACCAGGCGGCGGGGGTCGTCGGCGACCCGGACGTTGACGTCCGCCCGGATGGCCTCGAGGATGCCGCAGAGGCTGGTCCCGTGCTTGATCGTGTGCCCCGGGTAGTACGCCTTCGCGAAGTGGTCCGCCAGCGCGAAGACGCCCCCGGTGCCCATCACGAAGACGTAGTTGAAGCGGTCGGCCGCGGGCGCCTGATAGGTGGCCGTCGGCGGTGCCGTCGGCGCGGCCTGCCCCTGGGGCGGCGCCGGGGCCGAGGTCGGGGGCGACTGCCGCTGCAGCCGCCTCGCCGCGACGCGGCTCAGCTCGCCCGGCCCCCGCCGCGGGGCGGGCCGTCGCAGGCCGCGCGCCGGGGCGCGCGGCGGCGGTTGACCCGCTACCGGCCGCAGGGTCGCTCGGACGCCGCGAGCCACGTCAGAAGTTCACGGTGCCCCGGACCCCGACCAGCAGCAGGTCCTCCCCGCCGGCGAGGTCCCAGAGCTGCTGGGCGTCGAGGCCGAAGTCGATCCGGTCGCTCCGGTAGCCGGCGCTGATGTGCGCCGCGATGCCCGCCATCACCGTGGCATCGGCGATGTTCGCTCCGAAGAAGCCTCCCGTGGTGAGGTCGATGTACGCGGTGCGTCCCACCGGCGTGAGGTGGACCCCGACATCGCCGACGCTGAGGAGTCGGGCGGGCGCACCCTCCTGCGTCTCCGGTGTGAAGATCGTCCGGGCGCCGAGCTGCAGGTTGACGATCTCGAGCGCCGGGCCGCCGACGATCGACGAGCCGCCGAAGGAGATGTAGAACTGGTCCGCGCCGACCACCTGGCCGACGCCGAGCTCGAGCCGCTCCGCCGATCCCAGGGCGACGTCGCGGGCGAAGCATGCGTAGGAGTCCGCGTTGGTGCGGGGCGAGGAGCCGGGATAGTCGCTGTCGTCCTCGTACGTATCGTGGTTGAAGGCGGCGTGCTGGGCGTGGGCCGCCTCGTGCAGCAGCGTGTCGATGAGCGACCGGTGGCCGAAGAAGTCCTGGTGGGGGTAGGGATCGCAGAAGTAGATGTCGCTGCCGGGTGACGGCGCCCGCGCGGCGATCTTCTTCCCCTCGTCGTCCCTGCACCACGCGTGCGACGACTCCAGGCAGTGGTACGTGAAACCGTCGGCCTCGAGGACCCTCAGGATCGACTGGAAGTACGCACGGACCACGGCGATCGACGCGATGTCCGCCAGCTCCACCCCGAAGTGGCGCCGGAGCAGCGACCCGACGTCCTCGGGACGATCGAGGGCCGACAGGGCGGCGCGCGCCCAGCCCGCCGCCGACGCCTGCGCTCGCGTGACGTTGCCCAGGACCTCGGCCTGGGACGCGTCGCACGACGGGTCCAGCGTGACCCTCCTGAGGGTTGACGCCGACGGAGATCGGGCGAGCTCGGGCTCGGCAGGCCCGGCCTGCTGTGCCACGTGAGCCAGCTCGTGGGCGAGCAGCCGCCGCCCGGCCGGCGACTGCGGCGCGTAGCGCCCCGCGCCGAAGACGACGTCGCTCCCCACGGTGTAGGCCGCCGCGTCCACCGCCCGCGCCGACTCGGCAGCCCGGTCGCCGTCGTGGACGCGCACCCCTGAGAGGTCGAGCCCGAGGCGGTGCTCGAAGTCGCCGCGGATCGCGGCCTCGAGGGGCGCGCCGGGGCCGCGCAGCACCTCGTGGACGATCGGCGGAGCCGGACCCTCTCCCGCGCCCCCGGCCGCCGACCGCGCGACGCCGAGGGGCTCGTCCCCGCGCATCGCGCGCTCGGCGACGCGGTCGGCCTCGGCCTCGGCCGGGTCGCTCGCGGACCCCACCAGCAGGCTCGAGCGCTGGACCCCGGCGGCGGCCGGCGGGGTGCCGGGAGCGACCTTGGACGGCGGCAGGTACTTCACGTAGACGGGGATCGGCGCGGCGTTGGCCATGATCAGGCCGTGCACGGCCCTGTTGTCCTTGTCGGTCGAGAGGCCGATGCAGCCCGCGGTGCCGTCGTTGCCGCCGTCCTGGTGGAGGAAGAAGCCCGCCGTGCGCTCGGTCGTCGCGGCGCGCCAGACGGCCGTCGTCCAGGACTCGTGGAGCCGCGTGCGGTAGTTGCCCCACGGCCCGGAGGAGAAGCCGTGCGCCTTGGCCGTCTCCACCTCGGACGGCTCGAGGTAGTACTTGCCCTCGGGGATCGGTCCCTTGTCGGGCACCTCCTGCTTGTCGGACCCGGTCCAGTCGACGCCGCCGGCCTTCGGGTTGGTGGCGCGCAGGCCCGAGACCGCCGGCGCTGTGAGGGGCATGGCGCCGCTCACGCGCAGCTCGAAGCCGTCGAAGTCCATCTGGGTGGTCTGCCCGGTCCCTGAGGTCCACCAGCGCTCGGCCTCCGCCTCCACCTCCTCGACGGCGCGCTCGCCGGCCTGCTCGGCGACCTCCGCCGCGCGCTCGGCCTTCTCGCCGAGCGCCTCGGCCATCTCCTGGATCCCCTCGGCGACCCCGATGATGCCGTCGCGGACGCGCTTGGCCACGTCCCGCGCCCGCTGCTCCGCCTCGGCCGGGCTCGGCAGCTCTTGGCGCTGCAGGCGCCGCGCCCGGCACTGGGCGCACTCGCCGGTCGGGCCCGGCGTCCCCCCACAGGGGCAGCTGCGCCGCAGGGCGACCCTGGCGAGCTCGCCCCCGGGAGCCGCCAGGGCGCGCCTCACGGGACGGGCGCGCACGGGCGCCGCGGCGGTGGGGCGGGCCGCGGCCGGCGGCTCGAGGGCGAGGGCCCGGCTCACGGCACGTTCCGCGCGCGGTCCACCGAGCCCGGGGCGGCCAGGGCCAGGCCCGCGCCGTCGGCCATCGTCTCCGAGACCAGCCACATCCGCTGCTTCGGGATCGGCTGGAGCGGCCTCACGCGGACGCCGACGGTGACGCCCTTGAGGCTCGAGTTGCGCACGGCGAGGAAGGGGCCGAAGTGCCCGTGCAGCCGGATCCCCTCCATTGGGGACGGCGGGTCGTCGCCGACGGCCTGCCCGGTGCGGGTGACGGTGGCGACGGTGTCGATGATGTGCACGCTGCGGGCGTTCCCCACGAAGACGGCGTGACGGTCTCGATCGTACGCCCGCGGCACGGTGCAGTGCACCACGTTGCCGCGCAGGACGACCTCGTCCGCCTGCTCGCGGCCGGGGACGTCCGCGAACGACACGCCCACGTGGATGCCCTGCACGGCGCCGGCCACCTGGTTGTCGTGGACCTGGGCCGTCCCCAGGCGGGCGCCGGCGACGACGATGCCCTGGGCGACCGCCCGCCACTCCCCCCGCAGGCGGTCGAGGGCGGCCCGCGCCGCCGGCGACAGGCGGGCCACGTCCTGGCCCTGGGCGAGGCGGCGGGCGAACGCCCGCAGGGCCTTCTGCGCCCCGCCCTGGCGCTCGACGAACGCCGCCGTGACCATCTTCGCGAAGCTCTCGACGAACTCCTCGGCGTCCGAGCCCGGCACGACGAAGAGGCCCGCCGGGGACCCCGGGACGTCGATCTCCCGGGCCCCGTCCTCCGGCCCGCTCCGCATGCCCTGGGCCAGCAGGAGGACGAGCGCGCGCGCCAGGGCCTGCCCACCGCCGGCGGCGAGGGCCGCCCCCCCGCCCGCGTCCTCGCGGAGCCCGACCTGATTGCCCGCGAGCAGGACGCGCCCGGCGTCGACCACCAGCAGGCCGCCCTGCCACGAGCCGACCTCGAGCGCGGTTGCGCTCGATGCGGACACGCTCGGGCAGCCCGCCCTCGCCGCCCCGGACGGTGAGGCAGGTCTGGGCGAGCCCGGACGAGTCGGGGCAGGTCAGGATGCAGTCGGCCACCCCCACGTCGCTCGACGCGACGAAGGTGAGCGCGCCGTTGAGATGGGGGCTGCCGGGCGGCGCGCCGGGCGAGCCGCCCTCGGCGCGCAGGTGGCGGACCTCGACCTCGCGACAGCGGTCCACGACCACCGCCGCCTCCCGGCCGATCGCGCGCAGCACCGTCGCGGGGCCCGCGCCGCTGATGACCACGCGCACGCGCCCCGCGACCACAAGGGGGGCGTCGAGCGGGTAGAGCCCCGCGGCGAGGCACAGCTCGCCGCCCTCGGGCGGCAGCGCGTCGACCGCCGCCTGCAGGTCGTCGCCGGGGCGCGGCGACGACGGTGCACGCTCCCGCGGGATCGAGGTCGACGAGGTTGCGGAAGATCGGGCGGCAGTCGGCGAGCACGGTCCGGGCCGTCGAGGTCGACCAGCGCGAGCGGCGCGAAGGCATGGCGCACGCCGTCGGGCGGTGCGTCGGTGCGGTGCTCGATGCCGTCGCCCTCGGCCTCGCGCAGCCGCGCGCCCCACCAGTCGCCGGCGAGGTAGGTCCCGGCGGCCGCGCTGAAGCGCACCCCGAGGTCGTCGCCGCGGAAGGCCGCCGGCCGCGCGGTCGCGGCGCCGACGACCTGCCCGTCCCAGCGTCGCACGACCAGGCCCGTCGGCGCCGGCCGGCGCCGTGACGGCGCGGTCGAGCGCGCAGGACGTCGCCGCCGGCGGCCGGCGTCACCTCGTCCACCGTGTAGAGCGCCCCGTGGTCGACGCGGTCGGCCCGGCGCGCGAGCCACGAGACCTCGACGCAGGTCGCCGTCGGAGAACGCCACCGCCTGCGAGGGCCGCAGGGTGACCGTGTCGCCGGCGACGCTCGGCGACGGCCACCGCCGCCGCCCCGTTCTCGAACGACCAGGCGAAGCGCGCGGCGGCGGCCGCGCCGGAGTCGAGCACCTCGACGCGGAAGAGGCCGTCGGGCACCCGGCCCAGCGGATCCCCGGGCGGCGCGCACGGATCGGCCGGCGCGGCCGCGCCGGTGCGGGTCACGGTCGAGCCGCCCGCTCGGAGAGCCCGGGGTCCGCCACCTCGGCCAGCGGCCTGGCGCAGGTGGCCGCCGCCGTGGGCCGACAGCGCACCCGGTAGCCGACCCGGCGTCCGGGCCGCGGTGTCGATCGGGGCGAGCGCCGGGTCGATCGAGCTCGTCGGGGCTCTCGGCCGGCTGGACGTGCTCGGCGAATGCGTCGAGGTAGACGAACGCGCGGCCCGCGGCCGGGAGGTGCGTCGATCTGGTCCTGGGCCGAGTAGGCGAACGGGGCCGGGGCGCAGCGCCGAGCATCCCGCCGACCCACATCCGTCCCGGCCGCACGCTGAGGTCCAGCGCCCCTGAGGTGGTCACCGCGACCGGCGAAGGCGTCGCTGCCCTCCGGCGACCCCGGCCGGCCCGATGACGTCGCGCCGCCGCCGCACTCGGCCGCGCGCGCGGCGGCGTCGAGGTTGAGGTTCCACTCGTGGTCGAGCAGGACCCGGCCCTCCTGCATCCGCGCCGCCGGTCCAGCGCTCGTCCGGCCGCAGGGGGACCTTCGGTGTAGTCGCCGATCATCATTCCTCCCAGGGGGCGAGGACCAGGCGCGAGCGCAGGCCGAGCGGGACGAACTCGTGCAACCCGCCGCCGCAGGCGGCGCGATGCGGCGCCGCCCGGCGCGGCGTGGTGGTAGGCGCCGACCTCGCCGCCGTCGCTCGGCCGCCGAGAGCAGCGGGTGGTCGGGCTCGAGTGCCGAGGCGTAGTAGCCGGCCGCCTCGAAGCCGACCGAGGCGAAGGTGGGGTCGGGGAACGGGCCGCAGCGGTAGGTGCGGCGGGTGGGACGGCGGCGCGCGCAGGGGTCGGGCCGAGGAAGCAGTGGCGCAGGCACCCCTCCTGCTGCTGCACCGCCCGCGACCCCGTCGGCGAACATGCAGTCGACCGCGTTCGACCGCCTCGACGCGCACCGGCCCGGCGAACGTGACGCCGCTCGCGGTCAGGGCCGGGTCGAAGCGGGCCGCCGCCGGCCACGGCGTCGACGGCCGAGCCGGCGGGGTCGCCGCCGCACACCCGCAGGCGCTCCGCCGCGGCCGTCCACCACGCAGTCCCGCAGGACGATCGGCGAGCGCCGCCGAGGTCGGCGCGCATCGGCGCCGAGGACGCAGCGCTCGGCCGCGCAGGGCGAGCCCCCAGGCGCCGCGGCTCGACCCGCAGGGCGGCGCCCGCGCGGCGGGTTCATCGTCAGGTGGCGCAGGAGCACGCCGTCGAGCGCCGCCCCCGAGCGCGCAGGTCGCCCGACGAGCGCGAAACCCTCGAGCGTGAGGCACGCCGCCCGCCGAGGTCGAGCGCGAGGTCGCCGACGACGGTCGGGGTCACGAGGCGCGGGGCGACGACGCGCCAGCGCGGCAGCGTCGGGGTGAAGGCGGCCGCGGGCGGCGCGGCGAGGCGGTCGGAGGTCTCCAGCCGGATCTCGACCTCCGGATGGCCGGCGGAGGCCGGCTCCGGCGACGAGGGCGGCGCTGCGGCTCTGCGCCAGGGCGATCGCGTCCTGCCAGAGTGTGGACGTTGTCGCCCGCCGCCGGCAGGGCCGGGTTGACGGTCACCACGACCCGCGCGAGCGGATCGGCGTCGCCGTCGCCGGCCAGCGCCCCGAGCGACCCCGGCAGCGGCCGGTGCCACGTCGCCCGGAGGGGGCCGGCGAGCCCGGCGCCCAGCTCAACGTGGCCGCGGGCCAGGTCGACCACGGCCTGCGCCGGCCGCCGGGGGCGCCGGGGCCGGCCCGCCCGGGGGAAGGGCGCCGAAGCGGATGTCCGGCCAGCCCACGGGGGCCCCGTCGGCCGTCAGCTCGAGGAGCGTAGGCGCGCCAGCGACGCCCTGCGGCGAGGGGATGCGCGGCGCTCAGCGCCCACGCCGCCCCGTAGGAGATCTGCCCGGGCCCGCGAGCGCCTCGACGACCGCGTAGGTGGCGCGGACCGGGGCGTCGAGCTCGTCGCCGGTGCGGGCCTCCGCCGCCGACCCGCCGACGTCGCTGCTCAGGCGCAGCCGGCGCGGGTGCAGGTAGGGCGGCGCCTCCGCGCCGAGCGGGTGGAGGGCGAAGCGCCGCGCGCCGAGCGGCGCGCACTCCGTCGCCAGGTACGTCCGCACCTCCCACGGCCAGACGACCACGGTGGCCGCCCGCGGCGACCAGGGCCCCGACGGGGATGACGCTGCGGCGCACGCGCTCGAACGGCGTCCCGATCCGCGAGCGGGCGCCCTCGCGCAGGTCGACCGTCGCGACCCGCGGCGGGCCGGGGTGCCCCAGGCGCTGGGCCCAGATGGTGATCTCCCAGCCCTCGAGCACCCGGGCGGTCCAGCCGGTGAGCACCTCGGCGAAGTCCTCCAGGGCGGCCGGCGTGCCCTTGCGGCGGCGCAGGGCCACCGCGTAGGCGACCTCGAGGCGGCTCGGCGTCGGGCGGGAGCCCCAGGAGCGCGCCGATGTAGGGGACCGCCCAGTCGGCGCAGCTCTCGATGAAGAGGTCGTCCCAGAGCCGGGCGACATCGTCGGCCAGGAGCGCCCGCTGTCCCTCGACCGCCGCCAGCAGCGCGTCGAGGAGACGGGGCTCGCCCGCCGGCTGCTCGGGGGCGTCCCGCAGCGCGGGCGGAAGCCAGTCGCCGATGCGCGTCGTCACGCCGCCGCCCCCGTCACTGCGGGCGCGCCCAGCACCAGCAGCTCCCAGCGCTCGGCGGCCCGCCGGCCCAGCTCGCCGGCGCCGGGCAGGTCGAGCGCGGCGACGCCGACCACGCCCTCGGCGCCGTGGAGCACGGCCAGCAGGTCGGAGCGGTCGAGCGGCTCGCCGAGCGCCCGCGCCGCGGGCGCGAGCGGCCCGAGGGGGTCGAGCAGCGCGGTCGCCGCCGTGGCGGCGACGGCGGCCGCGTCGCGGCGGGGGTCCACGGCGAGCGACGCCGTGACCGCGACCGTCGTCACGACCCCCGCGCAGACGCAGAGCGGGACGGTCGCGTCCCGGCGGGCGTCGAGGTAGGCGGCGAGCGAGGCGACCTCCTCGGCCAGGGGCGCCCGCGGGCCGGCCGCCGACGCCCTCGCGATCGCGAGGTGGAGCCCCGTCGCGCCGCAGGGGTGGCCGGGCGGGCCGGCCCCGTGCCAGGCCGCGGCGTGCGTCACCCCGGGGTAGCCGAGGGCGAGGTTGACGAGGTCCTGGGCCGAGACGGCCCGCCCGAACGCCCGCGCGCGCCGGGGCGCCAGCGAGCGGATGCGGGCCTCGTCGTCCTGGTCGGCGCCCCCCGAGGTCGGCCCCGCGCCGCTCACCCGCTTGACGCCGCGGACGCTGCCGAGCAGCGCGTCGATCGCCTCCGACTCGACCTCGCCGGCGGTCCCCCCGCCGACGCGGTAGGTCGCCGGCGACGTTGCCGCGCCCGGTGGGCAGGCGGGCGCCCTGCACCCCGTCGCCGAAGGCCACGGTGACCGCCCCGTCGGCGTCCGAGGCGCACCGCGTAGACCTCGGCCGGCCCCGCGCCGTACAGGCTCGGGACCTCCGGCCACTGCACCCCGTCGACCCGCAGGACCATGCTGGGGACCGGGGCCCCGGCCTCGTCGAGGTCATAGGCGATGGGCGCGTCCGGCGTCGTCATCCGCTGCCCGGCCCCCGTGGCGTCGCCGCTCCCGAGGGTCGCCTGGGTCGTGGCGCCATGGCGGACGCGCAGCATGTTCGCGCTCGCCTCGGCCGAGGCCCCGTCGCCCAGCGCGCCGGAGGGGGCCCGGTCGAGGTTGACGATCAACCCGCCGGGCGCGCTCCCGGCCGCGCCGCCGGCAGGCAGCTCCTCCTGCGCGGCCGACTCGACGCAGTCGAACACCTCCCAGCCGCCCGAGAGCCTCAGCGCGACCCGAGGGGGAACGGCCGCCGGCCGGGGGTGGAGCCGAACCTGGGGCACCGCGCCGCCCGGCGCGTCGGCCGGGAGCACATAGTGGCGCGCGACCACGCGCCGGTCGAGGACGTGGACCGTGACCTGGGTGGCGTCGAGCGACGGGATGTCGTCCTTGCCGGCCTCAGGGGCGAGGGTGAGCTTCGACGCCCGCGAGGGCGTTCCCGGGGCGACCTCCCACTCGACGATCTCGTGCCGGGTCACGCGAACCACGTCGCAGCGGATCAGCGACCAGTTGACCACCGCGACCAGCTGGCCCAGGGAGAGGTCGTCGAGGGCCGCGTCGAGGATGACGGTGTCCGGCCCGATCGGGCCGGCGACGGCGTAGGTCAGGTCCACGTCCTCCGCCGTCGTCCCGCTCTCCGGGATGCGGACCACCTTCTCCAGGCGGCGAGCGGAGGCCGCCGTGTCGGTGATGCGGTAGGCGGCGTAGGGGGCGGCGGGGTCGGTCAGGAACTCGGCCACGTCCCGGTCGAAGGTCACGACGGCGGTGCCCAGCTCGTCGCGACGCGCGACGACCGACGCCACCGCGAGGGGGGTCGCGGCCCCCGCGAGGTCCAGCAGGAACAGGAGCCAGGTCCACCACTGCAGCCAGACGTCGGTCCCCCAGACGTCCCAGGAGGGCTCGGTCACCGGCGAGCCCTCCGGGGGCGTCTCCTCCACGATCAGCACCCGGTCGCCCAGCCGGAAGCCGGGGTCGCCGAGGAACCTCACGTCGCGCCCCGCCGGCGCGGCGGCCTCGGGCACCCAGGTGGCCGTGAGGCGGTCCCAGTCCGAGCGCAGCGCCGTGTCGGCGCTGACCTCGAAGACCTGGGCCGGCCGGGCCGGCGTGCCCGGTGCCTGCACACGCGTTCCCGCCGGCACCACGGGGTCGGCGCCGGGGTTGACCTCGGCCCGCACCCACCCCTGGGCCGCGACGCGCGGCTGCGGGCGGAAGCCCACGAGAGCCGCGAGGCGGCTGAGGTCGGTCCAGTCCGACGCGGTCCCCAGGTAGGCCTCGGCGGCGGTCAGCTCCGAGTAGGCGGCGACGCCCTCGGCGACGTAGGCCCACAGCTCGGCCAGCAGCTCGGCGCGCGGGTCGCCCTCGACGTCCCACCGCAGGCCGAGCGGCTCGCCGTCGACGACGGTCCGCTCGACGGCCGCCATCAGCTCGCGGCGGAACCCGTCCCACTCGCCGACCCGGCGGCGCAGGTGCCGCAGGCCCGGAGGCGGGGGCACCAGGCCGAGGCCGGCCGCGGCCTCGCCGCACGGCCGGGGCGGGGCGCAGCTCACCGGCCGCCCCTCACGCTCACGTCCAGGCGCCCGCGCTCGGGCCGCGCCGGGTCGTCGTCGAGCACCGGCACCTCGTCGGGGGCGAACGTGAGGACCGTGTGTGCACGGTGCCCGGCGGCTCGCTCAGCCGGCGGGCCTCGGTCACCTCGACGGCGTCCACGCTCGGGAGCGCGGCGACCGCCGCCTGGACGGCCGAGGTGTACACGGCCGCGCCCAGCGCGAGCCGCGAGGGGTGGAAGAGGCCGGGGCGCTCAGCGCTGCCGGGCCGCAGCAGCGCGAGCACCTCGCGCCGCACCGACTCGGGGTCGGACCCCGGCCGGGCGCAGACGTCGAGCGCCACGAGCAGCCCGACCGCGGCCCCCTCGACGACCGCGGCCTCGGTCCCGAGCATGCGGACGTCATCGATGGCGGCGGCGATGCCGGCCTGGGCCGCGGCCGCGGCCGCCGGCTCCTGGACGCGGAGGTTGACCACCGTCGTCACGACCGGCCACGAGCCCGACCACTCCCGCCGGGCCATCGCCCGCTCGACCAGCGGGTCACGGGCCGCCGTCGCCGCGTGGTCGAGCGGCAGCACCGCCCGGCGCGGCTCGACCGCGAAGGCCTCGGGCGCGTCGCGGCGCGCCACCTCGAGCGGCATGGGGTCGGCGCCTCCCGCCGCCGCCACCGGGTTCCGCGCCGTCGCCCCGGCGACGGCGGACCAGGCGATAATCCCATCCGGCTCGAGTGTCCCGCGCTCCAGCACGGCGAGCGCGTTCGCCGGCAGGTTGCCGGCCGCGCCGCCGCCCACCTCGTAGGTCGCGGTGACGGCGCTCCCGAGCGGCGGCGCGGCGCCCACCGCGCCCGTCGAGAAGCGCAGGATCGGCGGCTCGTCGCCCTCGACGTCCACCGCGACGGCGAACCCGCTCGGCGGGGCCTCGAGCAGGGTCGCCACGGGCTCCGCCCGGGAGGTCGCGCCGGAGGGCAGCTCCACGTTGACCTCGAGCCGGTGGGGCGTGCCCGACTCGTCGAGGGCGAGCCCGGCCTCGGCCGCCGCCAGCAGCGACCATGCGTCCGAGGCGGGGCGGGCCGGCGCCCTGCACAGTCGGGCTCGCGGAGGGCGACCGCCGTCCCCGCCGGCCCGCCGACGGCGCGGCCGTGGTGGGCGCGGACCAGGTTCCCGCGCGCCACGGTCACCTCGTCCGCTCCCGATCCCGCGTCCACGCCCACCGGGTAGGCCCGGACGAGGGCCTCCTCGGGCCGCCAGCGCACGAGCGACAGCTCGAGCGCGGCGCCGAGCAGCGGGTCGCCGAAGGGCTCGACGGCCGTCAGCTCCACCACCTGGGCGGCGCGGCTCGGCAGCGGCTCGCGGAAGCGCTCGGCGCCGGCGGCGTCCGTGGGCCAGTCCTGCCCGCGCTGGGCCCACGAGGCGTGGCGGGCGCGGTCGTCGGGGTCGACGACCTCGAAGGCCAGGAGATCGCCGGGCGCGAGCCAGGCGTCGCCGAGCGGGTCGGCCGGGCGGGGCCGCACCAGGACGCACTCGGTCGCCCCGGCGGGCAGGCAGCAGGCCTCCTCCCCCCAGTCGTAGATCGCGATCTCGCCCAGCGCGGCCCTCGCGGTCAGCGCGGACTCGAGCGTGAAGGCCAGCGGCGACCCGGCGGCGTCGGCGGCGACGTCGTCCGGCGAGACGGCGACGTCGGCGGCGCGCGGCGCGAGGGCCACGAGCACGGGCGCCCGGGCCGCCGCGCCATCGCTGACGGCGAAGTTGACCAGGCGGGCGTGGCGCTTGACCGAGGTCCTGCGGCGGGCCGTGTCGAGGTAAGCCTCGGTGGCGACCCGGTCGAGGCGGTAGTGGAGGAGGTCCCCGACGTGGGCGAAGAGCTCGACCAGGGTGATGGTCGGGTCGGCGATGGAGAGGTCCGCCGCGGGGTCCTGCCGCACGAGGTGCTCGACGAGGGCCTGCCGCAGCGAGCGCCAGTCGCGCGCCAGGTAGTCGTGCACCGGCGAGGGCGGCGCGAGCGGCGCCGGCGGCGGGGCGTCGAAGCAGGCGTCGAGGTCCGGGCATTCGGGACGCAGCCGCACCGCCAGCCAGGTGCGCAGCGGATCGAAGGGCACCGCGGCGGGAGGCGCGACCTCGAGGCGGTAGCGGCCCAGGTCCGGCGCACCGGCGAGCGCCAGCTCGACGTGCGGCGTCGGCGCCGCGACCGCCGCGGCGCCGGTCACCGCGACCGCCGCGCCCCCAGGCGGCGGGACGAGCGTCCAGAGGGCGGGGTCGACCAGCTCGGCGGGCGGGTCGCCCCACAGCCAGACGTCCAGCGCCCGCGCGGCGCCCGCCACGCGCGACTGGGCCGCGCGCAGCCCGTGGACGCCGGGTGCGGTCAGCAGGCGCTCGGGGCGCCGCAGCGGGGGGCACGTGGGCTGGAGGCCGACCTCAGCCGCCACGCGACACCTCCTCGCGGACGAGGTCCCCGCCGGGCCGCAGGCGGTAGGTCACCGCGGCCGTGAGCGTTGACTCGCCCTCGCTGCCGACGGCGACCTCGGTCACCTCGATGCGGTCGCCAAGCGCCCGGTCGAGCGAGCCGCGGGCCCGGACCTCGACGACGCCGCGCAGCGCCCCGTCGAGCGGCTCGAAGACGGCGGCCGCGCCGAGGCCGGCGCCGAAGTCCGGTCGGTGCAGCCGCTCGCGCGGCCCGGTCAGCAGCACCAGCCGAACGAGGTCGGCGACGTGGCGCTCCCCGTCCGCGTCGGCGAGGCGGCGCGCCGGGGCGAGGCGGTAGGGGTGGCGCGCCGCCGTCACTGCCCCTGCACCCGGGTCTGGAAGCCGGTGGCGAGCACGGTGCCCTGGGGCGCGCCGGCCGCGTTCAGGCACAGCCCGACCGACGACGACAGCAGCGCGGGCGTGCCCTCCACGCTGACCCGCGTCGCCGGCATCGTCCACTGCACCCGCAGGCAGGGCGACGGTGCGCCGGAGATGTTCAGTGGGCAGCCGGCGATCGTCATGACGTCGTTGACCAGCAGCGGCGGCGCCCCGCCCAGGCTCATCCGCGTCGCGCCGGGCGTCGCCGAGACGCTGCCGCCATGCGGGCACATCATCGTGGTCGCGGCGTCGAGGAGGTGGGCCATCAGCTGCACCTCGAGCGCGCCGCCGTTGAGGGAGATCGACGAGCGCGTCATCGAGATCGACTGGCTGCCGAACTCGATCGCGACGCCGTCGCCGCCCAGCGTGAGCTTGGCACCCGACGCGGCCTCGACCTCGACGGTCTCGCTCCCCGACGTGTCCCGCAGCACGATCCGGTGGCCCGCCGGCGTCGTGAGCACGAGCGCCTCGGGCCCCGCGTCCGGCACCCCCGCGCCGTCCGGCCAGCTCCCGCCCGACCAGATGGGCACGCGCGTCGGGTCCCCGCCCGTCCACTCGACGTAGACGAGGCTGCCGGCCGGCGGCACGGCCGCGAGCCCCACCGCCTGGCCGGCATAGGGGCTGCACGGCAGGCACCACCCGGTGGTCTCCTCGCCGAAGACCTCGGGGACCTGCACGCGCAGACGGCCCAGGGACTTCGGGTCGGCGTTGTTGACCACGATGCCCGGGAACTTGCCGACGAAGCGGCCGCTCACGGCAGGAGACCCCCCGCCGCGACGGCCCCGAACGGCTCGTCGCCCGCCAGCTCCATGGCGTTGCGCACCAGCGTCAGCCGCTGCGTGTGGCGCTCGGCCGTCACGCCGTGGCGCACCCGATCGACCAGCCACCGGCCCGACAGGGCCGAGCCGAGCCCGCGCACGAGGACGGGCCGGCGCGCGCGCAGCACGATGCCGAGCGCGTCGGCGTTGACCTCCGTCGTCAGGCGGAGGCCGAACGCCGAGCGCCGGGCGAGCCCCTCGGCCGCGTCGGCCGGCTCGACCTCGCCCGCCAAATCTGCCGGCGCCAGCAGCACGGTCGTCTGCCCGCCGAGCGAGACGGCCCCCTGGGGCTCGTCGTCGCCGCGCGACTCGCCGCTGCGCGCGGCGTCCGTCAGGGCCGGGATGCGGCTGGCGCGGACGAGGCGGCCCGCGACGAGGTCCGCCTCCACGTTGACCGCGGCGCCGTCTCCGCCGAAGCCCAGGGACAGCTCGGCCTGCGGCTCGGCCAGCGGGTCGAGTGGGTGGAAGTGCCCCACCACGCGACCGGCCTCCGACTCGAGGTAGACGGCGTAGCCCCAGCGGGCGGCCAGCTTCCGCAGGAAGGCCCAGTCGCTGTCGCGCTGCAGGAGCACGTGGACGTCCGGATCGGGCGCGTCCGGCGTGGCCTCGACCTGCGCGAGCAGTCCGTTGGAGGAGAAGATCGCCTCGGCGATCGCGCTCTCCGAGGTGCCCGGCCAGGCCACGACCTTCTCCTCGGCGTCGAGGTCGAGCACCCGGTTGACCGCCTTGACCGTGAGCTGGGAGCCGCTGTCCGGGTCGATGCGCCAGGTCGCCTGCGCCGCCCGGCCGTCGAACCTGTAGGCGCTGCCGCCCCTCGAGATCTCGACGACCACGGGGACCCGGGGGGCGGCCAGGGCGTCGAGCGCGCCCGACCACTCGCCGTCGTCGCCGGGCTGGAGGCGCGCGACCAGGGTGGCGGCGTCGGCCTCGCCGGCGGCCTCCTCGACCTGGACGTCCGGCAGCTCGGCGAGCGCGCCCGGATCCAGCTGCTCGCCGTCGATCTCGACCATGAGGGTCGTGTCAGGCATCGGGCAGCCGGATCCTCAGGCCTGGGCGCTCGAGGCGGGTCGGGTCGAGCCACGGGTTGGCGTCCGCGAGGGCCCACCAGCGCGTCGAGTCGCCGGTCGCCACGAGGCCGAGGAGGTCGAGGCGATCGCCCGCGCGGACGACGTAGGCCGAGGAGGCCGGCGGCGCCGGCACAGCGCGGGGCGCGCCGAGCCGCCGCACCGAGCCGTCGGCGGCGACGACCTCGATCTCGGGGAGCTCCGCGTACCGCGAGGTGGCGTCGAGGGGGCTCATCCGCCGAGCTCGATCATCTGCGGCAACTGCAGGACCGCCTTCGCCTCGCGCAGGCCCTGGTAGTAGTCTGCGGCCGCCCTGGCGATGGTCTGGTCGGCCGCGAGGTCGGCCGAGCGCAGGACGCGCAGGCCGATGTCCGCCGTCGCGTGGATCGGGTTGAGCAGCTCGTCGAAGGCCGTCTCACGGACCGTGAGAGAGGTCAGGCGCACCGGGGTGACGCGGGCGGGCCCCCAGATCAACAGCGTCAGCGGCAGGCGCCCCGCCGGCACGGCCGACCCGCCGCCGGTGCCCAGGAGCTTCCCCGCCAAGCCGCCGAGCAGCGACGAGCCGACCGGCTGCATCAGCATCTCGATCGCCGCGATGCGGGGGGCGATGCCGAAGACCGACGTCAACGGCCCTCCCCGCTCGAGCCCGTCGGTGGCGTCCAGCTCCAGCGCGAGGGTGTACTCCTCAGGGGCGGGCCGGGCCACGTTCAATGCCGCCCCGGTGGGCTTCGACGCCTCGGCGCCGCTCTCGTCCCGGAAGACCCTGGTGACCTGGTCGGGGTTGTACTGGAAGACGACCACGGTCGGCACGACCCCGAGCAGGGGGTCGTCGAACGAGGCGAGGATCCCCTTGATCAGCGCCATCGTCCCTCCGGCGGAGGGCTGGCCCGCCAGTGCGGCGCGACCGCCGCGGCCACGGCCTCGGCGACGGCGCCCTCGGGCCCCGCCGGCGCCGGCCGGCCGGCCAGGCGCGCCTCGATGGCCGGCCGC
Source organism: Miltoncostaeaceae bacterium (assembly GCA_963835685.1). Lineage (GTDB taxonomy): Bacteria > Actinomycetota > Thermoleophilia > Miltoncostaeales > Miltoncostaeaceae > DATAGF01. Next base: position 36,739 of record CAWIGI010000001.1, on the reverse strand, counting down.
AGCAGCGCGGGGACCGGCCGTGAGCCGACCTCCACGCGCAGGCGCCGCGCGGCCGTCACGCGGCGGCCTCCGGCCGGGCGAGCGCCTGCCGGGGCCAGGCCTTGCCGAGCTTCTCGTACTCGCGCCGCAGCGCGTGCTCGACGTGGCGGCCGGCGATGGCCCCGCCGTCGCCCGCGGCCAGGAAGGCGGCGGCGAGCGCGGCGCTACTGGATGTTGCCGCCGGCGAGCTCCGCCTCGGCCAGGGACTCCCAGGGCGAGGCGCGCCAGCGCGGCCTCGCGGGGGAAGGCCCGGCGCCAGAGCTCGCGCCGCAGGGCGCGCGTCGGGCACCTCGAAGCGGATCGACGAAGCGCAGGCGGCGCAGGAAGGCGTCGTCGATGGCCGCGCCGCGGTTGGTGGCCAGGATCACCAGCCCGGTGAAGGTCTCCACGCGCTGGAGGAGGTAGTTGACCTCCAGGTTCGCGTAGCGGTCGTGGGCGTCGCGCACCTCGGTGCGCTTGCCGAAGAGCGCGTCGGCCTCGTCGAAGAGGAGCACGGCGCCGGCGCGCTCGGCCTCGTCGAAGGCCGTCGCCGAGGTTCTTCTCGGTCTCGCCGATGTACTTGGAGACGACAGCCGAGAGGTCGATCCGGTAGAGGTCCTGGCCCAGCGCCGCGCGCGACGGCCTCGGCGGCCATCGTCTTGCCCGTGCCGGGCGGGCCCGGCGAACAGCGCGGCCACGCCCTGGCCGCGCGGCAGCCGCCGGCGGAAGCCCCAGTCGTCGAGCACGACGTGCTGGAGGGCGACGTGCGCCACCAGCTCGTCGAGCTTGCGGCGGGCGTCCGGCTCCAGCACCAGGTCGTCGAGGGCGAAGGCCGGCGCCACGAGCGCCGCCACCCGGTCGAGCGCGTGCTGGGGGTGGCGGCGCGCCGCCTCCCAGACGAGCTCGGCGTCGAGGGCCCGGCCGTGCCACTCGGCCTCGGCCCGCGCGCGGGCCGCGACGGCGGCGATGTCGCCCTCGGTGAAGGCGAATCGCGAGGCCATGGCGCGGGCAAGCCGGTCGGCAGCGCGCCGGCCGAGCCCGGCCGCGGGCAGCTCGCGGCGCCACCGCCGCGCGCGCTCGGCGTGGCTCGGGGCGGGGACGTCCACCACGTGCCCCGCCGGCGCCGGCCCGGGGGCGCCCAGGCGACGAGCGGGTCCCGAGGGTCCCACGCGAGCTCGGGCAGGGCCTCCGCGGGGACCACCGGCACGGCCTCGCCCAGCCGGGCGAGGAGCCGCAGCTGCGGGCCCGGGTGCTCGGGCCCGACCGGGACCCGGCCGGCCTCGCGGACGGCGGCCGCGGCGAGCGCGCGGCGCCCGACGCCCTGCGGGCCGCGCAGCACGACGGGCCCGCCCTCCCCGGCGCGCAGGTGGCGCGCCAGCGCGGCCCGGAGCCCGGCGAGGCGGCGCGGGGGCGGCCCGGCGTTGACCGCCCCGCGCGGGGCCTCGCCGGCGAGAGCGCGGCGGGCGACCGGGGTCAGGAGGGCGCCCCCGAGGCGCCCGCCCCGGGCTCCACGACGCCGCAGCGGACGAGGGCGTCGCCGTCCTCGACGGCAGGCGGCACCTCGATCCCGAACGGCTCCATGACCAGGCGCACCAGGGCGGCCGTGGCGTGGCGCCGCCCGGCGTCGTCGTGCGCGCAGCCGAGGGCGATCGCCAGGTGGGGGTCGGCCTCCGCCCACCACGCCGCGGCGACCAGGGCCTCCTCCCCCGCCGCCAGCCCGAGCGCCGTCGCGATCCGGCACAGGGGGCCCTCGCCGGCGGAGCGGACGGCCCCCAGCGCCCTCGCCACGGCCTCGCGGGCGACGGCGTCCGGCTGCGGCCGCGCGCCGACCGAGGCCATGACCCGGCCGACGTCGGTCGCCGCGGCCCAGAGGACGCTCAGGCGCTCGAGGTAGGCCTCGAGCGCGACGGTCAGCGCCGCGAGGTGCGCGGCGAGGCGCGGGTCGGGCGTCACGCGGCGACCTCGACGGTCGCGACCGGGCCGGCCACCCGCCCCGCCCGCAGCGTCACCTCGGCGGGCCCGGCGGGCGTCGCCGCGGGCAGCGTGACGCGCACCTCCGTCGCCGAGACGAACTCCACGTCGTCGTCAGGGAGCCGCGCTCCTGCGACGAAGACCTCCACGTCGGGGGCGGCGTGTGCGGTCTCCAGGGAGACCGGCGCGCCAGCCGCGACCGGCGTCGCAGGCCCGGTGACGAGCGGGACGACGGTCACGCCGATCGCGTCGCGCCCGACCGGCAGGCCGGCCTCCGACGCGACCACCTCGAGCCGCCGGGCGCCCGGCGACAGGTCGGCCCTCGGGATGGCGGTCGTCACGGTCCCGGGCGCCGGCCCGGGGGCGACGGCCATGGCCCAGCCCCCCTCCGGGCCCGGCGGGTCCTCCGGCTCCCGCGCCAGCGAGAAGGCGGCGCCCGTCGTGAGGCCGTGCGCCGTGACCACCAAGTCGTCCCCGAAGGACGCGCGCGTCGGAGCGAGGGCGGTCAGGCGAGGGCCCATCGACGGTACGACGACCACCCGCCGCTCCCTCACCGGCGGGCCGGGCGCGCTCTCCTCGAGCGAGTCCACCACGACCAGGCTCACGAGATAGCCGACCGACAGGCGGATCGGCTGGGTCGAGGCCGTCCAGAGCTTGGCGATCGCCTCGAGGTCGAGCTCATCCACGGTGACGCGCAGCGGCTCCACCAGCGGCGTCGCCAACGGGGAGAGCACGGCCTCGCCCTCCGGGATGATCGCGTTGGCGTGGAGCGCCTGCATCGCCGCCGCCAGGGCCGCGTGGGCGAACTGCTCCTGGTCCCCCCCGTTGGTCGCCGTCGCGGGGAACGCCGTGAGCAGGTACTGCAGCTGGAGGGCCAGCGGCGGCCTGCCGCGGCGGGAGCGCCACCCGGTCAGCGGCGGCTCCATGTTGCGGAAGCTCGGGTTGGGGCTGATGCGGTAGAGGAACCAGTTCAGGCGCAGCGCGTCGTCGTCGCGGTCCAGCGGCCCCACCGTGACCGTCGGCCGCGGCGTAAGCGCGGCCACGGCGTCGCCGGTCAGCCGCTTCAGGGTGTCGTTGACGCCCTGGATGGCCGTCGCGCCCGCCATCAGCGGTCCCCCGCCCCGCGGGCGGCGGCCGTCCGGCGGGCGGCCAGCGAGGCGAACGGGTCGGCCTCCGGGGGCGCGGCCGGGGGCGTGATCACCTGGATCCGCTCGATCACCACCGACGGCGGCGCCTCGTCCCGGTCCTCCGGCGGGACGCCGTGGAGGCCGGGCGCCCCCGGGTCCGCCCGGCGTCGGCGAGCGGCCGCGCGGGCGCCGGCGGCTGAACCTCCCGCGCCACCGCGGCCGCCGCGGCGGGCGGGGCCGGAGGCGCGTCCTCGGGGGACGACGACGGCGCGGCGGCGCCCCCCTCGGGCCGGGCGGGCGGCGCTGGAGGCGGCGGCGCGGGGGGGCTGGGCGCCGGCGTGCCAATTGGCGCGGAGGCCGCCGGCCAATTTGGCCGGCGCCCCGTCCCGTGGCTCCGGAGCCGGGATCTCGGGGAGGGGGCCGGGGGCCGGGCCGCTGGGCGCGTGGCCAATTGGCACGTCGGCGCGTGGCCAATTGGCCAGGGTGGCCGGGGGCTGCGTCGCCGGGCGCGGCTGCGGACGGGCGCCCTCCGCGGGCCGCGGTGCCGGCCGCGGCACCGCGTCGGGCGGAGCCGGCGGGAGCTCCGGGCGGCCCCTGGGGCCCCGGTCTGCGCGCCGTGTGCCAATTGGCGCTGTCGCGCGTGGCCAATTGGCCGATGGCTCGCCGGCAGGCCCCAGGGGGGCTCGGCCGGGACGAGGGAGACGAGGGGGGGCGCCTCGACGACGGTGACGGCGCCGAGGGGGGAGGCGAGGTCGCGCTCGGCGACGGCCGGCCGCCGCGCCCTGGCCAGGAGCATGGGCACCGCCCCGGCGGCGGGGCCGCTCATCGGCCGTCCGCCACCAGGCCGGCGAGGCGGCGGCGGCGGGCGTCGGGGAGGGCCTCGATGGTCTCGAGGGGCCAGCCGTAGCCGCGAGCGAGCAGGTGGACCTCCACGTCGCCGCGCCGCCGCCGCGCGGACCAGCCCGCCGAGGGCGACGCGCTGGACGTTGACGTGCACCTCCACGGCCGCGCCGCAGCCGACGCACTCCAGGCCGAGGGGGCCGCAGAGCGAGTCGTCGGCCGCCTCGAGGTCGGCCCGCCCGGGCGCGCGGGACGGCGCGCCCACCGCGCAGCGCGCGAGCAGCTCCCGCTCGGCGGCGGCCGCGTCGGCCGGCAGGCCGGCCAGGTCGGCGTAGGTCGGCTCGCGCAGGCCGCCGCCGGGTCCGGCCAGGGCGCACCGGGGGGCGGCCGGAGGGACGGCGTCCGGCGAGAGCCAGACGGCGCTCACCTCGCCGCACTCCGGGCAGGCGGCGGTCAGCTCAGGGTCGCGCCCCACGAGCCTCCGGTGCAGCTCGAGGAGCATCCGGTCGCCCGCGCCGAGCGGCAGCGCCTCGGGCCGCTCGACCCCGCAGGCGCGCAGCAGGGCGAGCGCCTGGTCGAGCTCGGTCGCCGGCCCCTCGAGCGCCGCCAGCGCGGCGGACCCGGACACCGGCGCCTCAGACCTCGGTCGGCTCGGTCACCGACTCGTCGCGCTCCCAGCCCTCCGTCTCCAGCTTCAGGGTCTCGATCGCCACCCCCGCCGTCGCGGCGTCGAGCGGCGGAACGGCCTGGTACTCCGAGACCCAGCAGCGGAAGAGCTTGTAGGAGAGGACCTTCTGGTCGGCCTCGTTGAAGACGTTGACGATGACGTCCTTGCGGAAGCTCTTCAGCTTGATGGGGCTGTCGAGGGAGTGGATGAGGTCGGCCCACTCCTCGAAGGCCTTGTCGTGGGTGACCCCGCGCTCCAAGGTGACGGCGTCGTAGGTCGTCTTCCCCGGGCTCTTGCGCTCGTGGGACGGGTCGCCGCCCACACGGTGGGTGACCGGCTCGGTGGTGCGCTTGAGGGCGCTCATCTTGGAGAGGCCGGCCACGTACTGGCCATCCCACAGCACCCTGAACATGTAGGCCTTGTAGGGGTCGAAGCGGTGCGCGTTGACGGTGAACTGCGCCATGACCTACTCCTCGAGCTGGGAGATCTGGGTGATCGTGATGACGACGAACTCAGCCGGCTTCAGGGGGGCGAAGCCGACGATCACGTTCACGCGGCCGAGGTCGATCTCGGACTGCGGGTTCGAGGTCTCGTCGCACACGACGAAGAAGCTGTCCGACTCAGATCGCTGCGCGCTCTGCTGGAACGCCCCCTGCCGGAAGAGCGTGCGCATGAAGGTCCCGACGGCGAGCCGGAGCTGCGCCCAGAGGTCGGGGTCGTTGGGCTCGAACACGGCGAACTGGGTGCCGAGGTAGAGCGACGACGCGATGTGGTTGGTCAGCCGCCGGACCGGCAGGTACTTGAACTCGGAGGCCTGGTTGTCGTCGCCCTTGAGCGTGCGCGCGCCCCAGACGACCGTCCCGGCGCCGGGGAAGGCGCGCAGCACGTTGACGCCGCGCGGGTTGAGCAGGCCCGAGAGGTCGTCGTCGGTCGGCACCGACAGGTCGGCGAAGCCCACGATCCCCGCCTCGAGCCCGGCCGGCGCCTTCCACACGCCGCGGGTCGTGTCGATGCGGGCGATGGCGCCCGCGACCGCGCCGCACGGGGGGAGGTCGAGCGTCGTCGTGGCGCCCGCCGCGGTCCGCTCGGTGAGCACGAGGCGCGGGTAGTAGATCGCGCCGTGCTCCCCGAACGCGGGCAGCCCGCCGACGTCGGGCGGGTCCGTGGTCCAGCCGGCAGGGGTGTCGACGATCATCACGGCCCGCTCGTCGCGGCAGTACGAGAGGGCGTCCATCACCTGGACCTCGTCGGCGGACGTGAGCCCCGGGAGGCAGAGCAGGTTGAAGCGCGGGAAGAGGCGCTGGCCGAGCGAGTAGACCCCGCCGATGCGCGTGCTCGGCACGAAGTCGCCGGCGTCCACGGGGCTGCCGTCCTCACCGCCCTCGAAGGGGGCCGGCGTGGCCCCCGTGTCGGCCGGGCGGACCCCGGCCGATCCGGACACCTCCTCGCCCCCGTAGGTCAGCCCGAGCTGGAGATCGCGGCTGGCGTCGCCGCCCGGCGCCGGCGTCACCGTGATCGCAGAGTCGAGGCCCGGGGTGCCCGAGGAGATCGTGATCACGCCCCCGGAGACGTTGGCCGTCGCCGACAGGCCCGCGTTCGGCAGGGCGTTGTTGCGGAGCTCGTTGGTGATCAGGACCGGGTTCTTGTCGACGCTCGCCCCGTTCGCGACCTCGGCCGGGAAGAGCGTGACCTCGACCGACGGGCCGGAGTCCTCCGAGACCAGGAGCCGGTTGTTGGCGGCCGAGAGCGTCAGCGGGTCGGGCACCTGGCCCGCGCCGACGGACGTGCCCGGGTCCGACGATGTCGGCTCGGGGGTGGCGAGCGCTCCCGTCACCAGCGACGAGCTCCCGAGCGCCTTCAGGACGTATCTGCTGTGCGCGGGCGACATCGACAGGTTGCGGTGCACCTCCTCCGCGACGACGACGGAGGCGTTCGTCCGCGGGTCGATCCCGCGCTGGGTGATCGTGAGGTTGAAGAGGTCCGCCGGGTTCGCCGAGGCCCCGCGGTTGACCGCCGCCTCCAGACCGACGCCCCCGGCCCTGGTGGCCCAGGCGCCCCTGCCGATCGCGCTGAGGACGAGCACGTCCGCCGGGGCGGCGCTCTGGAGCGTGGCCGTCGCGAACGTGGCGTCGGCGTGCAGGATGCGCACGACCACGGCCTCGGACCCGCCGTTGGCGAAGAAGTGCCCGACGCAGTGGCCCATGGGGCTGTCCGCGTCCATGGGGGGTCCGAAGACGCGGACGTAGTCCGGCAGGCTGGTGATCCTGACCGGGGTGTCGGAGCGGCCCATGCGGGTCGCGCCGACGAAGGCGGTGACCGAGGTGGCGACGCCGACGATCGTCCGCACCCCCGAGGGGCGCTCCTCGATGTAGACGCCCGGGTAACTGGTCTGCACTGGCATCGACGCTGCCTCCGCTCGCGACTGCCCGAGGCGGGCTCGCGGCGAAGCTATGGAGGGGGTCGTCGCCCGGGCGTCGCCGCGGCCGTCACCGCGGCATCACGGCGGCGTCACCCCATGTCGTCGAAGAGGGCCTCCATGAGGGGCGAGGGCGCCAGCCCGAGCGCCTCCCCCAACCGGTCCCGGTAGGCGCGGTACTGCAGAACGGCCTCTCCGCGGTTGCCCTCGGCCAGGTGCACCCTCACCAGGGCCCGGTGGGCGCTCTCGCGCAGCGGCTCGATCCCGACGGCCGCCAGCGCCGCCTCGGCGGCGTGGCCGAAGCGGCGCGCCTCGAGGAAATGCTCCGACAGCCGCTCGAGCGCGTGGAGCTGGAGCTGGCGCAGGCGCTCGCGCTCGACCAGGACCCAGTCGTCGTACCAGTCGGGCAGCAGCTCGCCGGTAAGGGCACCGTCGAGCGCCCCGTCCCACCCGCCGCCGCCGTCGAGCAGGCGCCGGGCGGCGGTGACCATGCGGCGCACGTCGACCGTGACCTCCGGTGAGAGGCCGACGTGGCTCGCCGTCACCTCCACCAGCTCGTGACCCGGGCGGCGCAGGCGCCAGAGCGCCGACCTCAGGTTCGCGCAGGAGCGCTCCTCGCTCGCGTCCAACCACAGCACGCCGGCGACGTGCAGGCGCTGCAGGGGCCGGTCGCGCAGGGCCAAGAACGCGACGAGGCGCTGCGCGACCGGGGGCAGCGCGAGGCGCTCGCCCTCGCATCGGACCTCGAAGCCGTCGAGCAGGTTGACGTGAACCGTGGCGGCCGGCGCCATCAATCCCCCTCGGTCCGGCCAGCTTCTCCGAGGACGGGCGTTCGCGCAAGGATCCGCATTTGACAGGACCCGCCGCCGCTTCCTAGGGTCAGGGCGGCTCTGATTCCAAAAGCGCGTGGTGCGCCGAGCTGAGTGCTTGGTCGCTGGAGCGTCGTTCGCCCGTCCTCGTGCACCGCACGAGTCGTGAGTTCGCCGTGAATCTGGAGATTGCTCGGAGGGTTCGACTCCCGGGTCAGAGCCACGTGGGGTGAGCGCGGCGCCGCCCGGACATACATTGCCGCCCCTTCGGGCACGAACCCCATGGGATGAACTTCCGGGCGACGTGAAGCTCTTCTCGAACGCCGAGCGTGCCGAGGCGGAGGCATGGTTGAGCGAAGGGACTCGGACCGACCCCCGTGGGTCGATCTGAGAGGAGCGGCGGACGCCTCCGAGCGTGCGGCCAACACCGGCCCAAGTAGACGAAAACCCCGCGTGTGCGGGGCTTCCTAAGCTGCGCCCGAGAGGACTTGAACCTCCACCGGCCTGCGATCAGGCGGGCCCGCTCAGCCTCGAGCCGCCGGAAGGGGCGTTGACCGCGAGCGCCCGATCCAGGGCGACCCGCCGGTCGCCCGAGAGGGGCCAAGTGCAGCAGGTCCGCCGGCGCCGGGGCGGGCAGCCCCGAGCGCCGATGCCAGCTCATCACCGAGGAGTAGTCCAACGGCCAGCCAGGACCCGCGTCAGCCGCGCAGCTCGTCGCCTGGATCCTCCCTCCCCCGCAGGTACTCCCACGCGTCTTCGATGGTCAGCGGGGGGTGGCCGGGCTTGACGAACCGGCCCTCGATGTCGTCCGGTCCCACGCCGTCCCAGGTCCAGCCGTCTGCGGCCATCCGGCGCTCGAGCGCTGCGTCTTCCATCGGACCCTCCCTTGGCTCCGGACCCGTGACCGCCGCCCCTGTCGACGGCGGCGAATCCTACCCCCGGCGGGCGCGTGGCCGGTTCCTCAATTCGGCCGGTCCCTGAGAGTCAATCTGGGCTATTTTCCACGGCGGCGGCAAAACCTCAGCACCCCCAGGCCTGGGGAATGCTGATCGCCCCGCACCGGCCCCAAGTAGACGAATGCGGGGCTTTCCACAGGTGCGCCCGAGAGGACTTGAACCTCCACGGGCCATACGGCCCACAAGGCCCTCAACCTCCCGCGCGCGGTTGGCGGGATCGCCCTCCTGTGCGTGATCCCGCTCCAGGAGAGCGATCTGTCCAGGTGGGCCGAGGTGGCCCGAGTGGGCCGAGATGGGTTCAGGTTGCGCGCTCGGGAGCACGCGGGGAGCACGGAGCGGTGATCAAGTGCGTGCCTCGACGCTCTCGGGTCGCCGGTACCTCGGCGAGCGGGGCCGCGTCAGTCGAGCATCTTCTGCACGGCCGGCTGGGCTCGGTCGGCCACCAGCTTGAAGAAGCCCCTCGCCCGAAGGCGGCCGATCGCCTTGGCGGCGATCACGGTGAAGGGCACGGCCAGGATGAGGCCGACGATGCCGGCGAGGAAGCCGCCCAGCGCCGTGACGACGAGCACGACCAGCGGGTGGATGTCGAGGGTGCGGCCCATCACCTTGGGCTCCACGAAGTTCTCGAGCAGCAGGTTCGAGGCGACGACCACCACCAGCATGACGACGGCCACATCGAGCCCGCCGTCGCCGAGGGCGACGATCACGGCGAGCCCGCCGCCGAGGAACGCGCCGATGTAGGGGATGTAGCCGCCGATGAAGTTCACCACGAGGATGGTGAACACGAGCGGAAGGCCGAGGATCAGGGCGGCGAGGGCGACGACCACCGCCACGATCGCGGACATGGCGGTGCGGCCCCGCCCGTAGTCGCGGAGGATCCGGCACGCCTCACCGATGAAGCCGTCGACCTCGCCCCGGATCGAGGGGTCGATCTGCGCGACGACGGAGCGCCGGAGCCTGGCGCCGTCCTTGAGCAGGTAGTACATGATGAGCGCGCCGAGGATCAGGCCGCTGGCCACGCCGAGCAGCGCGTTGACGCCGGAGACCAGCTTGGTGACGAAGCCGCCGGTGACCTCCGGGGACGCCTCCTCGATCGCCGTCCGGACATCTTCCAGGTGGGCCTGATCGAGACCGAGCTCGTCGACCGCGTAGGCGATCGCCGCGTTGACCGAGTCACCGATCTCAGCTGTCTGGTCGATCACGCCCTGCGCGGTCGCGATCACGACGACGGCACCGACGGCGAGCAGGCCGAGGACGACCACGCCGGCGGCCAGGCTGGGCTTGAGGCCGTGGCGCCCGAGCTTCCCGACCAGGGGTCGGAAGATCACGGCCAGAACGGCCGCGAATATCAGGGGGAGCACGATCTCGCTCACCGCGGCCAACGCGAAGACCAGGATGACGAGCGCCACCACGACCCCCACGAAGCTCCAGGCCAAGATCCCGAGCCTGGGGACCGGGCCCGAGCCCGTTATCGCGTCCGCCTCCTCAATGGGCGGTCCCTCCGTGCTCACTGCGCCATCTCCCGGTCAGACGCCCCGCGCTACGGGCGGGTCCGGCCGACCCTATGCGGCAGGCCATTCGCATCGCATCACCTGATTTGGAGGATTGAGGGCGCTCGGGGCCGGTTGGCAACTGGGCCGTGGAGCCGACGCCCAGGCTCACCTGGATTGGATGATGCGACCCGGCTCGGTCGGCGCATACGGTCGTCTCAGGCTGCGAGGGGCCTCGTTCTCGAAAGGGAGGAAGACGGGATGAGCACCGCCAAGAAGAGGAAGACCAAGACGAAGAAGACGGGCGTCTCGGCCGAGACGCTGCGCTCGATCTCGACCCCGGACCGCGTCGACAGCCGGCTCGGCACGCTGGAGTTCGACGACGGCGCGCCGTCGGCGGCGACCGCCGAGCTGCTCTACGACCACCTCGACTTCCTGCGCGGGGTCGAGGCGTTCATCGGTGCCTACCCCGGCGCGTCGCTGGCCGCGATCCGGCGGGGGTTCCTCTCGATTGGGGTCGAGGACAACGAGATCCTGCTGTTCTCGGACCTGATGGACTCGGCCTCGCTGTTCCTCACCGGCAACTGCGACACGGTCTACTTCCTCTCCTTCATGGACCTGAGCGACGGGCCGATGGTGCTCGACGTCCCACCGCTCGGCCCGCCGTCGGGGATCCTCGGCACGATCGACGACATGTGGTTCCGCTGGGTCACCGACTTCGGCCTCCCCGGCCCCGACCGGGCCCAGGGGGGCCGCTACCTGATCGTCGGGCCCGGCTACGACGGGCCGCTCCCGGACGGGGGCTTCCACGTCTCGCACGCGCGCACCAAGCGGGTGGTGGTGCTCGGCCGGGCGTTCATGGTCGACGGCGATCCCGGGCCCGCGGTGGAGGCGATCCGTGAGGGCGTCCGCATCTCCCCCTATGTGCCGGCCGCCGAGGGCACGGCGGTGGCGGCGTTCCTCGCCGGCGAGGTCCCGACCCTCGCCCCGGTCGCCCAGGTCCCCGAGCAGCGGTTCATCGAGGGGTCGGGCGTCGCCTTCAACACGATCGCGCCGAACGACTTCGGCTACTGGGAGACCGTCGACGAGCTGGTGCAGCAGGAGCCGGCCGGGGCGGGTGAGCCCGAGCTGATGGGGATGCTGGCGTCCGTCGGGATCGTCAAGGGCACCCCCTTCGCGCCCGACAAGCGCGTGCGCAAGGTCCTCGAGGACGCCGTCGTCGTGGGCAACGCCACGGCGCGCACGATCGCGTTCGCGCCGCGGGAGGAGGAGGGCTTCGCGGTCTACCCCGGCTCATGGTGGGTCAACGGGCTCTGGGTCGGCGGCTACGAGTTCCTCGACCCCCCGCCGCAGGTCACCGCCGAGGGCGTCGTGCCGAGCCCGAGCGACGGGGCCCGCAAGCTCAACTCGCGCATCTGGTTCCTCTATCCCGCCACCGGCGTCACCCCGGCGATGTGCATGCGCCTGACCGGCATCGGCTCCCAGTACCTCATCGCGATGCGCGGCGGCGACGGGGAGTTCCTTGACGGGGGCCGCAACTACCGGCTCACCCTGCCGGCCGACATCCCGCAGAGCCGCTTCTGGTCGGTGATCCTCTACGACCGCCAGACGCGCTCGATGCTGCAGACCGACCAGCCGAAGCCGGACCTCAGCAGCCAGAAGGGGGCGGTCGAGACCAACCCCGACGGCTCCACGGACATCTACATGGGGCCCACGGCCCCCGAGGGCAAGGGCGACAACTGGCTCCAGACCGTCCCGGGCAAGGGCTTCTTCGTGATCCTGCGGCTCTACAACCCGCTGCAGCCGTTCTTCGACCAGACCTGGCGACCGAGCGAGATCGAGCCGGTCTAGCCCGTCACGGGTCGAGCTCCTCGAGCGCGGCCTCGACGTCGTAGCCGAGCGCGAGCGCGAGCTTTGGGGCGGCCGAGACGACTCGCGCCGCACCGGTCACCGGAGTCACCGCCTCGAGGGTGGCCACGACCTCGTCCCTCGTCGCCCCGGCCGCAAGGGCGAGCGTCACGGCACGCTGGAACGAGGCGGGCGCCGCGTTGACGGCGATGGTCGCTGCGACGCGCACGAGTGCCGCCGACCGCTCGTCGAGCACCGACGCGCCGAATGCGCTGCCGTCCGCGGCGATCAGCTCGACGAGCGCGTCGTCGTGCACTGCGAGCCGGCGAAGGTGCTCCTTGTAGTCGGCCATCGGCGGGTTCCATTGTGACCGGCTGCACCCTCCCGGCGCGTCATCCATCCTGGATGACATCCCTCCGCGGCGGGTAGATCGAGCTGTCCAGGAGCCCGACCTCGACCGCGCGCTCGATCGCCTTGCTTCGCGAGGACGCATCCAGCTTGCGGTAGATCGCGAGGGCCTCGGTCTTGACCGTGTTGCGTGAGATGAACAGGCGCGCGCCGATCTCCGGGAACGTGAGATGGGTGGCGAGATACGGAAGCAGCCTGAGCTCCGCGCCGGTCAGGCTCATCGCCCAGGCGCCGGCCGAGCCCGAGGTCGCCGCCAGGCGCTCGCGCAGCTCCCGCGCCTCCTCGACGAGCGAGCCCAGGTCCGGGCGGAGCTCCAGCACCTCTTCGGCCTCGGAGAACACCGTGCGGGCCGCGGGGACCTCGCCCAGCGCGAGGTGGGCGCGGGTGAGCTCGAGCCCGACCCCGACGGCCAGCCAGGGGAAGGAGTGGTCGAGCAGGGGCCGCAGGCGGTGTGTGCGCGTCAGCGCCTCGTGGGCATCCGCCTGCCGCCCGTCGTGGAGCGCGACGCGCGCCGTCGCGACATGCGCGATGGCGCTCGTCGAGTAGTCGCCGAGGCCCGTCTCCTCGACCAGCGCCTGCGCCCGCCGTGCCTGGCGCCCGGCCTCGTCCCAGGCGTCCTGCCGCGCCGCGAGCAGCGCGAGCTCCGCCTGCGCGATGAAGCACTCCTCCACGGCGCCGCTGGCCTGCGCCTCGTTGACGCCCGCCGCGAGGTCGGCTCGCGCCTGATCGGCGGCGCCGAGCAGCGCCCGGGCGATGCCTCGGACGACCAGCGCGGTCGGTCGCCAGTCGCTTCCCTGGGGGAGCAGCTCGAGGGCCCGCTCCGCGTCCGCGAGTGCGCGCTCGACGCCGTCCGCCATCATGGCCGCGCGCAGAGTGGCGACCCAGGGCTCGATCGTGGCGCTGCCGTCATAGAGCGGGATGGCGGAGGTGGCCCCATCGGCGAGCGCGAGCCATCGCTGGGCATCGGCCGACCGCCCGGTCAGCGCGCGCGCCCAGGCCCCGAAGACGGCGATCGCGGGGAACCGCACCAGGTCGTCGTCGTCGAACCACTCGAGCCACTGCTCGAGGGTCTCAAGGCGCCCGCCGTAGTGGAGCCTCAGTGCGAGCCGGGCGACCTGCTCCGCGACGGCCGCCGTCTCGCCCGCGGCCTGTCCGTAGCGGACCGCCGCCTCAGGCAGGTCCTTGGCCACGCACCACGCCATCGCGCGGGCGTTGAGCGTGGCCACCACCTCGGGGTCGCGGCGCTCGAGCTCGCGCCGCAGAAGCTCGCCGAACAGGTGGTGGTAGCGGTACCACTCGCCTCGCCGGTCGAGCGGCACGACGAAGCCGTTCGAGCGCACGAGCGACTCGAGCGTCGCCGTGGACCCCGTGGTCTCGAGCACCGCGTCGCAGAGGCCGCCGCACATCATCTCGAGCACCGACGTTTGCATGAGGAACCGGGCCTCGGCCTCCGGCAGCCGGGACATGAGCTCGAAGCGGAAGTAGTCCGAGACAAACCGATCGTGGCCGGCGAACGCCTCGGCACGCGCCGGGTCCGGCGCCCCGGCCCGCAGCGAGAGCGCGGCGAGATGGAGGCCGGCCGGCCAGCCCTCCGTTCGCTCGGTCAGGTCGGCGACCTCGGTCGGGTCGAGCGCGACGCCCGCGCCGCTCAGCAGCGCGGCCGCCTCCTGCTGGTCGAGCCGGAGATCGGCCATACCGATCTCGTGCAGCCGCCCCTGCGTCCGCCAGCGGGCGAGCGGCAGGCTCGGCTCCGCCCTGCTCGCGATGGCGATCAGCGACCCCGCCGGAACGTGCTCGCACAGCGCGGCGAGCACGTCGAGGCAGGCTGGGTTCGCGATCGCGTGCAGGTCGTCGAGCACGAGCACGACGGGACGCTCGAGGGTCGTCAGCGCGCTCCCGAGGCGCGGGACGCGGGTCGACCAGTTCGAGCCGCCCGGGCCGGACAGCGCGTCGAACACCTCGGGCGCGAGCGGCTCGACACGGTTGAGCGCGGCCGCGATGTACTGCAGGAGCAGGACGGCGTCATCGTCCCGCCCGTCGAGGGCGACCCACGCGAACGGACGCGGATCCGTCTCGGCCCACAGCCCCAGCAGCGTCGTCTTGCCGTACCCGGCGGGGGCGATGACGCTGGCGAACGGCAGCGGCGACGCGCACAGGCGAGCGATCACGTCCGTCTTCGCCACGGTTCCGGGGCGAATCGAGGGCGGCGCGAGCTTCGCCTCGATGAGGCCGAAGGAGGGGTGGTCCGCGACCGCCACGGCCGGGAAAGCTACATGGCGCCCGCGCGCCTGGACAACGAGCCTCGGGGGTGGTGGCCGGCGGGCAGTCAGGCCCGGGTCAGGTTCGTCTGTGGCCCGATGCGGCGCGTGCGTGGATCGTCCGTTCTGGATGATGCCGGAAGGCGATGCCCCCTCCTACGATCGCCCCGACGCTTCCGGACCACACGCGATCACGCAGGGCGAGCTCGAGGCGATCACGCCACCGGCACGCCGAGCGCACCGTGAGCGGACACCCAAGAAAGAGGAGTGACATGGCCATCGGACCCGTGCAACTGATCGTGCTGGGCTTCCAGCACCCGGAGTTCCACGGCGAGATCATCGCCGAGCTGGAGCGGCTGCGCGAGAGCGACACGGTGCGCGTCATCGACGCCTTGGCCGTGCACAAGGACGCCGGCGGCGAGATCGAGGTCGCCCACCTGAGCAACCTGACCAAGGACGAGGCCATCGAGCTGGGCAGCAAGGTGGGCGCCCTGATCGGCCTCGGCGTCGAGGGCGAGGAGGGGATGGAGGCAGGCGCCCGGGCCGGCGCCGAGGCGGGCGAGGACGGCGTTCAGGTCTTCGACGACGAGGACGCCTGGGACGTGCTGGAGGAGATCCCCAACGACTCGGCGGCGGCCCTGCTGCTGATCGAGCACCACTGGGCCGTGCCGCTGCGCGACGCCGTCGCCCGCGCAGGCGGCTTCCGCATCAGCGACGGCTTCATCAGCCCGCTCGACCTGATCGAGCTCGGGCTGGTCACGGCCGAGGAGGCCGAGGAGCTCCACGCCCTGGAGCAGGGCGGGGCATAGGCATAGCATCGCAACCGGCACTCACCACGAAGGAGTTCGACATGATGGGATCGCGCAGGGTCGCACGACGGACCTCACGGCGGGTCGCCCGCCGCCGCTGAGTCGAGCGGCTGTCGTCACCGCAAGGCCCGGGGTCGGGTGAGAACGCCCAGCGGGGAGGACTAGGCACATGTCCGAGCGCGTCATAGCCGACCCGCCCCCCGCCCCGGAGAGGGTGCAGAAGCGGCAGGAGCGGCGGCGAGGGCTCTTGTTGGGCGTGACGCCCCGCGCCGCCCTTGCGGGGATCGCCGTCGCGGCCATCGCGGTCGCGACGCTCGGGGCGCTGTTCGCCTTCCTGCTCGACCGGGACGCGTTCGACTCCTTCTGGGAGGCGCTCTGGTGGGC
Source organism: Miltoncostaeaceae bacterium (assembly GCA_963835685.1). Taxonomy (GTDB): domain Bacteria; phylum Actinomycetota; class Thermoleophilia; order Miltoncostaeales; family Miltoncostaeaceae; genus DATAGF01. Next base: position 20,738 of record CAWIGI010000001.1, on the reverse strand, counting down.
CGTCGTCACCGTGGGAACGGTCGGCTACGGCGACGTCACGCCGACCAACGGCGCGGGGCGCGTCGTCGCGTCGATCATGATCCTCTTCACGATGGCGTTCTTCCCCATCCTGACCGGCGTCGTGACCGCCACGCTGATCGACAAGAACCAGCGCGAGGCGAGCAGCGACGAGGAGCGCGACAACCGGGAGCGCCAGGCCGAGCTGCTGCGCCACCTGAGCTCGATCGAAGAGCGCCTGGCCCGCTTGGAGGATCGCGCGCGCTGATCGCCGCCGGGCACGTGCTCGGGTTCGAGTGCCGGGAGCCCCGGGCTCCCCACGGTGAGACCCCCACGCCTCGATTCACCAGGCCGGGACCGCGTGGCCACGCGGTCCCGCCGGGGCGAGACCGCGAACCACCCCGAGGACCCGACCTCAGGTCCTCAGGTCAACCTTCGCCGACTTCCAGCCCGCCGTGAGCGCGTACAGGACCACGACCCCGAGCCCGATGGCGACCAGGCTCCACAGCGGGTAGGCCGGGAACCAGGCGATTTGGCCGATCATGTTGATGACGAGGGCCACGATCGCGAACCAGCGGCCCCACTCCTTGCCTGAGAAGAGCGCCGCGCCCGCGAGGATCAGCACGATCCCCCAGATGAGAAGGGTCCAGCCCCAGGTCGTGAAGTTGGTGCTGACGAGGAGACCCGAGTCGGTGACGGCGTAGACCTCGTCCTTCAGCAGGGCCGCGAGGCCCTGGATGATGTCGACGGCGCCGATCGTGAACATCACGATGGCGGCGAAGATGACCCATCCACTCCACGCCGATCCCTCTTCGTAGGTATCCGTGGACAACGCGCTACCTCCCGTGCCGAGGCCGGCGGGCGCGGGCCCGCCAGCGACCGATGATGTCGGGGCCGAGCCTCGGTTCTCCGATCGCCGCGCGCATCGTCCAGATCGGGTGATCGGCGATCGTCACAGGCTCACCGGGAAGGGCTTCGCACATCCTCCCGATCGGGTGATGCCGTGCCGACGCTTCGGGGCTTTGATGCGGGTGTGACGCACTCCAGAACGCCGGACGGCGGCGACGCGGCGGGTGAGTCCGCCGCGGCCTCGGGCCACCCCACGCTGGGGTCCGCCTCGGAGGCGGTCGTCGTCGCGATCTTCGCCAACCGCCACGCTGCCGAGCGCATGCTGGGCTCGCTCGGTCGCGACTTCCGGAAGAAGGCCCAGAAGGGCGGCGCGGCCGCGTTCCTGGTCAGCGGCAATGCCGACGGCTCGTTCTCGGTCTCTCAGTCCCGGCTGCTGACGACCAGCGGCGTGGTCGCGGCCGGGACCGGGGTCGCCGTCGCCAGCCTGGCCGGGCTGATGGGCATCATGTCGGCGCTCAAGGGCGGCAGGACCGTGGTCCAGGCCGCCCGGAAGCACGGGACGCACGTCGACGCCGAGGCCCAGCGCCTCCGGGAGATGCTCGCCGAGGCCGGTCCGCGCGCATCGGTCCTCGTCGTCCGCTGCGCCGACCCGGGCGAGGCGGCCGTCGTCGTCGCCGCGGCCGCCGAGCGGGCCCGCGACAGCTGGCATGGCTCGCGCGCCGAGTTCATCGCGGGCCTCGATCAGGCCGCCGGCAGCTTCGACTGGCTGCGTGGCGCCCTGGACGAGCCCCCTTCCTCGACCGCCGCCGGCTGACCGGCCCCCGCCGACCCTCGTCGGCGGGGGCGGACACGTCACCCCGTGGTGGTCCCGCCTGTGCCGGGGCAGTCGGGGCCGAGGGCGTCCGCGGCCTGCTCGACCGGGGCGACGGCGGCGCCCACAGGGGCGAGGGCCTGCTGGGGCGATTCGCCCGAGGCGACGCCCTGAGCGGCCGACTGGGCGGCCGACCTGAGCCCGTCGACGGCGCTCGACAGCGCCTCCCGGTCGGCGCTCGAGGCGGCGGAAGCGGCCGACGCCAGCCCCGAGGCCGCGCTCTGCAGATCCGTGACGGCGGTCTGGAGCTGGGTCGCCGTGGTGTTCGCCGGGTCGAGCCCCCTGAGGGAGTCGGCGGCCTGCTGGACGTCGGCGACGCTGGAACAGACCTGGCTCGCCGTGGTCTGGGCCGGCGCCGCGGTCTGGCTGTCGGAGTCGTCGTCGCCGCACGCCACCGCCCCGACCAGGGCGAGGCAGACGGCGAGCGCGGCGAGCGCGTATCTGAGCATCGGGCGACCTCCCTCGAGTATTGGCGCGAGGCTCGCGGATCGACCCGGAGCCGGCATCCTCCAGAATGGGTGAAGCAGGCCGCGGGGCGCGCCCAGGGGCAGTGGTGCCGCGCGAGTGGGACCGGGGCTTCGCGGACGCTCGCGCGGGGCGAGCTCGTGGCACCGGCGCCCCGCTCAAGCCGGGCACGGGCATCGCTTCGGGCGCATCACCGAGTGCCGGCTCGAGCCCTGGTTCGGCCTGGTGCCGCTGAGCGACGTCAGCCGCATGGCCCGCCATTCGGATCGCATCACCTGAATTGGGGGATGCCGGGGCATTCGCGGTCGGTTAGCACTGGTCCCATCGAACAACGATCACCTTCCGGACGAGGTCCCGGCGAGAGACGGCCCTGACCGGGGCCCGCCTTCGGAGGGTGTGATCGGCCGGATCTCCGGAACCCCGCCTCCCGTTCCGACGACTCGAAGGAAGTCCCGACATGTCCACCAGCGCCCAAGACGACCGCCGCGTCCCGACCAAGGCCAAGGTCGAGCATCCCAGCGTGGCCGAGCGGGTCGCGCGCGGCCAGGCCTCGCGGGCGGACGTGCCCCGCTCGGCCCACGCCGAGTTCGACCCCGGCCCCGACCGCCCGGACCCGGTCGCCCTGCTCGAGCGCCAGGCGACGACCCGCGTGCCCGAGCTCGTGCCGATCCGCTACGGGCGCATGCTGGTCTCGCCGTTCACCTTCTACCGGGGCGCCGCCCTGATCATGGCCAGCGACCTCGCCACCACGCCGACGACCAGCCTGCGCGTCCAGCTCTGCGGGGACGCCCACCTCTCGAACTTCGGCCTCTTCGGCAGTCCCGAGCGGCGCCTGCTCTTCGACATCAACGACTTCGACGAGACCCTCCCGGGACCATTCGAGTGGGACGTGAAGCGCCTCGCGGCCAGCCTCGAGGTGGCCGGCCGTGACCGGGGCTTCGCGGACGCGGACCGGGATGGGATCGTTCGGGCGTGCGTCCGCGCCTACAGGACCGCGATGGCGGAATTGCCGGGCGGCCGAACCTGGACGTCTTCTACACCGGGTTCGACATTGAGCAGATCGCCGCGCGCTACGGGGCCACCGTCTCGCGCAAGCTCGCGAAGCAAGCCGACAAGAGCATCGCCAAGGCGCGCACCAAGGACAGCATGCAGGCCCTCGAGCGGCTGACCCACGAGGTGGACGGCCAGCCGCGCATCGTGGCCGACGCCCCGCTGATCGTCCCGGTGCGCGATCTCCTGCCCGACGGGACGGCCGGGAACCTCCTCGAGTGGGCGCACGCCCGCCTGCGCGAGTACCGGCGCACCCTTGAGATCGACCGCCGTCGTCTGCTGGAGCGGTACGAGTTCGTTGACCTGGCGCGCAAGGTGGTGGGGGTGGGCAGCGTGGGGACGCGGGCCTGGATCGCCCTGATGCTCGGCCGCGACCAGCGCGACCCGCTCTTCCTCCAGATCAAGGAGGCCGAGCCGTCGGTGCTCGAGGAGTTCGCCGGACGCAGCGACTATCGCAACGCCGGTCACCGGGTGGTCTCGGGTCAAAGGCTCATGCAGGCCGCGAGCGACATCTTCTTGGGATGGCTGCGCGTCGCGGACGGCCTCGACGGCGCTGAGCGCGATTACTACGTGCGGCAGCTGCGGGATTGGAAGGGCTCAGCCGAGATCGACGCGATGGTCCCCAAGGGCATGCGCATCTATGCCGTGATGTGCGCCTGGACCCTGGCCCGGGCCCACGCCCGCTCGGGCGACCCGGCCGCGATCGCGGCCTATCTCGGCAAGAAGGACGCCTTCGACCGCGCCATCGCGGTGTTCGCTACCGCTTACGCCGACCGCAACGAGCGCGACTACGAGCTCCTCAAGGAGGCCGTCGCCAGCGGACGGCTCGAGGCCCAGACGGGGCTGTAGCCGGCGACTAGTCGAGATCCGACGCCAATTCGGCAGTGGCAGGCGATGCTCCGCCGGGCTGGGAGCGCAACGCGACGGCGTCACTCTCGGTGACCGCTCCCCGGGGCGTCCCTGAGCCGCGAAAAAACCCCGCCGGAGCGGGGTTCTCGAGGTGCGCCCGAGAGGACTTGAACCTCCACGGGCCATACGGCCCACAAGGCCCTCAACCTCTCGGGCGCGGCCGCCGCGATTGCCCTCGTCGTGCGAGATCCGCTCTAGGGGGCGATCCGGCCAGGTGGGCGGAGATGGCCTGAGTGGGCCGAGATGGGTCCAGGTTGCGCGCTCGGGAGCACGCCGGGAGCACGCAGCCGCACCCGCCGACCACCGGAGCGATCCACTCGTCACGGCCAGGGGTGCCAAGGGGGTCGCTCCTTCACGAGCGCATTTTCGCCCCATTTGGGCGATACCGGGCCGAGCGGCTGCGGGTTTGACTGAAGTTCGACCGGCGCAACCTCGAGGAGCGGCCATGCCGGCGGGCAGAGCACCCAGTCGAAGCGGGACCGAGACGACCGCCGGGCCGCCATCCGTGCCCAGGGCTGCTGGCCTCGAGGTCTCGGGGCATGGGCGCCCAGTTCGCCAACGTCCGGCGGCGCGGAGGCGCCCTGATGACGGCCGAGGAATCGCCTGTGCGCGGGCCCGGACGATCGCGGAGCGGGCACACCACGGGCAGATCGAGCCGAGCGGTCAGCCCTTCATCGCCCACGTCCGCCGCGTCGCCTCGGGCGTTCCCGGGTTCGCACGCAGCGTCGCCTGGCTTCACGACGTGCTTGAGTGGACGCGGGTGGGCGAGCTTGAGCTCGCGGCCGCCGGCCTGGCTTCGGATCAGCTCGCCGCGCTGCGTCTCCTCACACGGGGGCCAGGCGAGGCAGACGATGAGGCGTTCCTCGCTGAGGTGCGCGCGATCGCCCTCGCCCCCGGGCGCCCGGGGGCCATCGCCCGGGCCGTCAAGCGAGCCGACATGGAGGATCGCGCGCTCCATCCACGGCACCCCGGCGGGCGTTGGTCGCCCCCCTACGACCGCGCGCGCCGCCTCCTCGCCGAGCTGTCGGCGCCCGGCCTCATGACCGGGCCGACGGCGCCGGGAGCCCCACTCCGCTTGAGAACCCCGACGCGACCGTGAGCTCCCGACCCCGGAGCAGGGCGGTCGTCTCGTCCTCGGGCTGCTCGCCCTGACGCAATTCCTCATGACGCTCGGCCCGGCCTCTGGTGAGCGCCGAGACCGGCGCCGCGGGGGAGGTGGAAGCCGCGGCCCACCCCGCACGAGGCCCCTAAGGCACCCGCCCCAGTAGTGCGCCGCCCGAGGCGCCTTGGGGCTCCTATGGACAACGTGGGAAGGAGCAGAGATGTGGTGGGGATTCGGAGGAGCGCTGTTCATCATCTGGCTGATCGTGTTCTTCATGTTCGCGTTCACCGCGCTGGCGAAGGGCCACTGGATCATGTTCATCATCGGGTTCTTCTTGCCTATCTTCTGGATCATCGGGGCGCTGATCGGGCCCACTGCGCGAGCAGAGGGCGCCGCTACCTAAGACGGGGCGGTCATACCTCGCAGTCGTCGAGGAGGACGTGGGCGTCGGGGCGGCGGCGCCGGATACCTCAATCACGTCACCTCCCCGACAGCCTCGAGGCGATCGCCGCCGGGGTGCGGCCGGGGCCGCTGGGGCTGGTCGGCGTGCCGCCCTGATCCGGTCGAGGCCGAGGCCGAAGCCTCGCCACCGACCCTGGGACTTCCGGGCCGCTGACGCCCGCCTGTGCGAGCATCGCCGGGCGCACCTCTTCGACGCCGAGCGGGCGCGCATCCGAGCGAGCCCAACGGCGGGAGCTTCACCCCTGCAGGTGTAAGAGGCGCACCCCGATGGCAGGCCACGGGACGCCCGGCGGCTCGCGTGGCGGCGAACGGGTGCAGCAACCGGACCTCTGAGCGAGCCAGAGGCGCTAACCGCGCTCGCGCAGCGCGGCTTCGATCCGCTCGAGGCGCTCGTCCATCCGCCCCAGCTGCTCCGCCAACGGATCGCCACTCCGGGCCTGAGCCTGCCTGCCCGACCGAGCCACGAAGATGCTGGTGATCGCCGCGGTGACCACCGTGATGAAGCCGATCCCCAGGAGCATGACCAGCGCCGCCAGGATCTGGCCGCCTGCGCTCTCGGGAACGTGGTCGCCGTAGCCGACCGTCGTCACCGTCTGGATGGCCCACCAGAGGCCGCCGCCGAGCGAGGGAAAGCTGTCGTGGTCGATGACCGTCATCAGCAGCCCGGTCACGACGGTCATCACCCCCGTCACGGTGGCGATGACGACCGCGGCTGCCCGGGGCGTCGTGGCGCGGTCGATCCATCTGTCAACCCGACGCTCGATCCTCGTCTCTCCGACCATCACCGTCGAGTTCGTGTCCCCAGCGGACAGTCCTACCGCCCGTGAGGCCAGACGGCCTCGGGGCGAGCGCTGTGGCCACGGCCACTCTGACCAGGCCCGGGCGCGCCCGGGGCGCTGGAGGAGCAGGATGAACGCCGCCGGCCAATGCAGCGGCAGCGATGATCGCCGCAGGCTCGGATGAGCCCCGCTGCACGGCGGCGTAGCCAGGCGGGCCGTGGTTGCCACCGACAGGATCAGCCCCCCGGCCAGGGCACGCGCCGCGGCGCCGCATTAACGAGCCGTGCAGGTCACGTTCAGACGCCTCTAATGCCCAAAGTCGAGAATCTCCTCGAAGCCTGGGGCGTGAGAGGCTGAATCTGCTGCGCCGGTACCGCGGAGTGCCCAGTTGCAGGGGTTGGACCCCAGCATCGTCCTCGAGACCAAGCTCCATCCGCCCCCGGCCCGGCCCGAGCTCATCGAGCGCGTCGGCTTGTTGGGCCATCTCGCCGGATCCGAGGCGTCAGTCGTGGTCGTCAGCGCCCCCGCCGGCTACGGCAAGACCGTCCTCCTGTCCCAGTACGCGGCCGTCGCCGCTCGCCCGTTCGTCTGGCTCTCGCTCGACGCGACCGACGCCGACCCGGTCCTCCTGGCCCTCGAGCTGGCCACCGCCATCGACCGCGTCGCGCCGGTCGATCCCCGCGTGTTCGCCAGCCTGGGCACGCCGGCGCCGGCGATCGAGCGGATTGTCCTACCCGGCCTCGTCAACAGCCTCCACGCCGCCGGCAACGTGGCCCTCGCCGTGGACGACCTGCACCTGGTCGACAGCCCCAAGGGCGTTGCCGTCCTGTCCTTCCTCTGCCAGCACCTCCCGCCCGGCGCCCAGCTCCTGGTCGCCTCCCGCGACACGCCGGCCCTGCCCCTGGGCAGCCTGCGCGTGCGGGGGCGGCTGCTGGAGCTCGGTTGGGGCGACCTGGCGCTCAGCCGCACGGAGGTGGAGGACCTCATGCGAGCGACCGGCGCGCCGCTCGAGAGGCAGAACCTGGACGCGCTGCACGAGTCCACCGAGGGGTGGCCCGCGGCCGTCTACCTCGCCGCGCTCGCGCTCCGGGACGGCGGCGACGGGCGCGGCTCAGGGATCGGGGTGGCCGGCGACGACCGCGATCTGGTGGATTACCTCTCCGGCGAGCTGCTCACACGCCTGCCGGCCGAGCGGCTCTCCTTCCTGCTGCGGACGTCGGTCCTGGACCGCTTCTCGGCGCCGCTGTGCGACGCCGTGCTCGGTCGCGAGGATTCGGCGCAGGAGATCGCCACGCTCGAGCACTCGAACCTCTTCGTCGTGCCCCTCGATCGCCGGCGCGAGTGGTACCGCTACCACCACCTCTTCCGGGACGTCCTTCGCGCCGAGCTCGCCCGCCGGAACGCGCGATCCGCGCCGTCGCTCCACCGCCGGGCCTCGCGCTGGCACGAGCGGAAGGGGACGCCCGAGGGGGCCGTGCAGCACGCGCTGGCCGCGAAGGACATGCGCCGAGCGGCCGAGCTCGTGGTGGACTTGGGGCGCGGGCTCGTCGTCGTGGGTCGCCTGGCCACCGTGCGTCGCTGGTTGGGGGCGTTTCCGGAGGGCGAGTTCGCCGACTCGGCGCCGCTGGCCTTGACCGCGGCCTGGGTGATGGCGCTGTACGGGGAGAAGGACCGGGCGCGGCGCTACGTCTTGGTCGCCGAGGGCGCGCCCTGGCGCGGGCGCGGCCCCTACGACGAGCCGTCGCTTGAGGCCGCCCTGGCACTCATCCGGGGGGTGTACGGCTGGGAGGGGGTGAACCGGATGCGCGCCGACGCGCTCACCGCCTATCGCCTCCTCCCCGCCGGACACCGGGCGCACGAGATCGCGGCGGTCGGCCTCGGCTGCAGCCGGATGTTGCTCGGGCGGACCGCAGAGGCGGTGCCCCTCCTCGAGGAGGGCTCGGCGCTCGGGGCGGCCGGGGTCCGGCCACGCTCCTTGCCATCGGGGTGATGGCGCAGATGACCCTGGAGGAGGGCCATCTTGACGCGGCCGAGGCGAGGGTTCGGGAGGGGCTGGCGCTCATCGCCGAACAGGGTCTCGGAGACAACACCTTCAGCGCCTCCGTCAACACCGCCGCCGCGTGCCTCGGCGCCCGAAGCGGTGACCTCACGCGCGCGCGGGCCCATCTCGAGAAGGCGCGATCGGTCCTTCCCCGGGCCGCCGCAGCTCCCTGGCTGTCGATCCGGACGCGCGTGCTGCTGGGCCGGGCCGCCCTTGCCCTCGGCGACCTCCCGGTGGCGGGAGCGTTGCTGGAGGAGGCGCGGCGCGAGCTCGCCAACTACCCTGACGCGGGCATCCTCCCCCGGCTGCTCGTCTGTGAGGAGCGGGCGCTCGAGGCGGCCCGCGGCGGCGCCGGCGTGCTCGGCCAGCCGCTCACCGTCGCCGAGCTCAAGGTGCTGGAGCTGCTGCCGACGCACCTGTCCCTGGCCGAGATCGGCGAGACGCTCCACATCTCGCGGAACACGGTCAAGGCCCATGTGAGGTCGATCTACGCCAAGCTCGATGCGAGCGGACGCGCCGACGCGGTCGCGCGCGCGCGCCGGTACGGGGTCTTGGCCCGCGACCAATCGCCCGTAGGGGGTGATGCGCCGGTTCGCTGACCGGGCCAAGCTCTCCCCTGAGGTGAGCGAATTGCTGCTCAGCGTCTTCGCGGGACCGGGGTCTGCGGCACGCGCCCTGCGGGACCTGCGAGCCGGATGCCTGGACGTGGACTGCTTCGCGTCGGCCGCCACAGTGAGCGTTGCCGACTCCGGCAGCTACGCCGTCGAGACCACTGGCCGCCCGGGCTCCGGGCGCGGCTTGCCGGGCATGTTCTGGGAGGCTCTCTTCGGGCTCATCCTCGTCGTTCCCGTTCCGGGCAGCTCATACGGCCCGAGCGCGGGGGCGCTGCTCGGAGCGCTGATCAACGCCGGCGTCGACGAGGAATTCCTTGCGCGGGCCCGCGAGGCCCTGGTTCCCGGCACGACGGCCGTGGCGCTTCTTCTCAGCGACGGCGACCAGGACGAGGACCTTGGGCCGCTCCGAGAGCACGGCGGCACCCTCATCGCGACCTCCCTTGCGCCCGGGCAGGAAGCGGAGCTCGAAGGCGAATTCGGCGGGCTTGCCTTACCGCGAGCCCACCATCCGGGGGGCCGAGTCCATATCGTGCACTTACAACTGGCTGCATGAACGCCCACCTCGACGCGTCAGGGCGAAGCAGGTCGAGCCGCGTCACGAGCGGACACCCATGAGAGAGGAGTGGCCATGGCCATCGGACCAGTGCAACTGATCGTGCTGGGCTTCCAGCACCCGGAGTTCCACGGCGAGATCATCGCCGAGCTGGAGCGGCTGCGCGAGAGCGACACCGTGCGCGTCATCGACGCCCTGGCGGTCCACAAGGACGCCGCCGGGAGATCGAGGTCGCCCACCTGAGCAACCTGACCAAGGACGAAGCCGTCGAGCTGGGCACCACGATCGGCGCCCTGATCGGCCTCGGCATCGAGGGCGAGGAGGGGATGGAGGCCGGGGCGCTGGCCGGCGCCGAGGCGGGCGCGGAAGGGGTGCATGTCTTCGACGACGAGGATGCCTGGGACATCCTGGAGGACATCCCCAACGACTCGGCGGCGGCCCTGCTGCTGATCGAGCACCACTGGGCGGTGCCGCTGCGCGACGCGATCGCCCGCGCGGGCGGGTTCCGCATCAGCGACGGATTCATCAGCCCGCTCGACCTGATCGAGCTCGGGCTGGTCACGGCCGAGGAGGCCGCAGAGCTCCACGCCTTGGAGCAGAGCGCGGGGCAGAAGTAGCATCTTGAACACCCACGACCAGAGGAGGTCAACATGATGGGATCGCGCAGGGTCGCACGGCGCACATCTCGCCGGGTCGCCCGCCGCCGCTGAGGTCCAGCTGGCCTTCTCGGCGCCGCGGCCAGAGCCGCCGCCGAGGCCGGGACTTCCACCGCCGGGGGAGCCCGGCTCCTGGCACGACGGCTCGATGTCGGTCGGCCGTCGCAACGGGCGGGACCTCCTCTGGCACCGCGCTGCGGGCGGCCCTCTCGCGGTCGCTTCACTAAGTGGGGACTGCCGGAGCGAGAACCTCCCAAGAACCCTCGGGCGAGCTCGCCGTCGACGAGAAGGGGGTGTGGCCCCCGCCGACCCTCTCGTCGGCGGGGGCCGCTCAGGTCACCCCGTGGTGGTCCCGGCTCCGCCGGGGCAGTCGGGCCGAGGGCGTCCGCGGCCTGCGCGACCGGGACCACGGCGGCGCCCACAGCGGCAAGGGCCTGCTGAGGCGATTCGCCCGCGGCGAGGTCCTGCTCGGCCGACTGCCCGGCCGACCTGAGCCCGTCGAACGGCGCTCGACAGCGCCTCCTGGTCCGCGCTCGAGGCGGCGGATGCGGCCGACGCCAGCCCCGAGGCCGCGCTCTGCAGATCGGTGACGGCGGTCTGAAGCTGGGTGAGCGTGGTGTTCGCCGGGTCGAGCGCACCGAGGGTGCCGGCGGCCTGCTGGACATCGGCCACGCTGGAGCAGACCTCCTGGCTCGCCGCCGCGGTCTGGCTCGGCGCTGTGGTCTGGCCCTCGGAGTCGTCGTCGCCACACGCCACCGCCCCGACGAGGGCGAGGCAGACGGCGAGCGCCGCGAGCGCGTATCTGAGCATCGGGCGACCTCCCTTTGGACAAGTGGCGCGAGGTTCGCGCATTGGCCCGGATCCGGGCATCGTCCCAAGTGGGTGAAGCGGCCGCGCGGAGCGCCCCCACGGGTAGCGTGCCGCGAGAGTGGGACCGGTCCAAAGGGGATCAACCTTCTTCCGCGTGCGCCTCGTTGGCACCGCGCGGTAGCGAGACGGACGCGCGACATGTCCGCCATCACGGCGGGCGCCGAGGCAAGGCACCGCGCCCCCCTCCAGCTCAGGCGGAGAGGAGGTGCACCTCGTCACCGCTGGTCCAGCTACCCGGCTAGTCAGGATCCGGGGCGTGTGCGCCGGCCAGCCAGCCCTTGAGGGAGCGCTGGGCCGGCGCCGGAAAGTCCACCACGTAATGGGGCTTGACTCAGTCAAGTGGCCCGCGCCGCTTCACGCCGAAGGGCGAGGCCTGTCCGCCAGGGGCCCGCGTCGCCCCGTCAGAGCAGCGGACCGACCGGCCGAACTCCTCCGTGCCCGTTCAGGGCCTCAGATCCTGCTTGGCCTCCTTCCAGCCCGCCGTGAGCGCGTACAGGACCGCGATCTCGAGCCCGATGGCGAGCAGGCTCCACAGTGGAAAGGCCGGGAACCAGGCGATCTGACCGATGCCGTTGACGATGACCGCGACGATGGCGAACCAGCGACCCCACTCCTTGCCGGCCCAGAGCGCCGCGGCCGCAAGCATCAGCACGATCCCCCAGATGATGAGGGCCCATCCCCAGGTCGTGAAGTTGGTCGTGACCAGGAGATCCGCCTCGGTGATGAGGTAGGTCCCGTCCTTCGCCAGGGCCGTGATGCCCTGGATGATGTCGATGGCGCCGAGCGTGAACATCACCGCGGAGGCGAAGATGATCCAGCCGCTCCACGCCGACGGCTGGTAGGTGTCCGTGGACATCGCGCAACCTCCCAGTGAAGGGCCGGCGGGGCGCGGGCCCGCGGCCGGCCGATGAATGTCGGACCGAGCTCCAAACCGCTGAGCGCCGGCCCGTCCGAAGCCTCGACCCCCCGAGGCTGGGGCCGCATCGGCCACATGGGGGTGATCGGAACGCAGCGGGTCGCCGCAAGGGCAGGGCTGCCCGGCGCTCGTCGAATCGCCGGCTCGACGGCCGTGCCGTGGCGCCCACGGCACGAGTCGATGGCCACCGATGCGCGTGGCTCTTGATGGGAGCCGCCGCGCCATGGGAGCCTCGCCCTCGTGAGGCGACGAGTCGCCCAAAGCCGGCCCGCTGGAGGGCGGGTGGGGGCGCTCAGCGGTGCGCCTGGCGCCTCGGGGTTGCTCGGGCCAGCGGGCGTGTTCGCGGTGCTCGCTCTCGGCGCGCTCGATTGCCGCGACGACGGGCTTCGAGAAGAGCGGGCGCTCGCGCGGCTCGATCATCGGCCTCTGACTCGCCGTCATCGGCGTCAGCGGCCTTGCGGCGCTCGCGGGATATGGGCTCCTTGTCCCCGACCCCGAGCGGTCGGACCTCGGAGCCTCAGTGTCGTGGAAAGCGCCCGCGAGAACAGCTGATATGGAGTGATTCCTGTCAAGAGGCACGGCGAGGAGGGCCTGCGTGAGCGGGCCTTTTTCATGGGCCAGGAGAGCGCGCCGGGGTGGCGCTCGACGGTCGCGGTCAGGCTGATATGCGCGGGTTGGGTACCGCATGACCGGGTGTCCGGCGGGGGCGGGGCGCTGTCTAGGATCGAGCGTGGCCCGCGGGCTGCTCATAGCTGTATCGCGCATCGCCCCTCGCGGCGTCCTTGGCCGGCCGGCCGGCGCGCTCTCCTCGCCCAGGATGCTCGCCGGGGCCTACTCCATCACGGCCAGGCTCCAGCACCAGCCCGCCAGCTCGCGCGCCACCCCGGTCGCCACGACCGTCGAGCGCAGCCCGCGCCGGCCCTGCAGGTGCGTCCAGCGGTGGTGCAGGCGCTGGCCGGCCCGCTCGGCACGGGCCCGCACCTCGGGGCGCTGGCCCTGGCGGCGGCGCTCGATCTCGGCGCTGGCGCGCAGCGGCCGGCGGTGGTGCCAGGCCGCCTCGACCAGCAGCCGTCGGGCGTGGCGGTTGCCGGCCTTGGTGATCGGCCCGCGAACGTGGCGGGTGCCCGATTGACTCTCTGCGGGCACCAGGCCGAGGTAGGCGCCGATGCTCGCGCCCGACAGGCGCCGCCAGTCGCCGATCTCCACGCACAGGGCAAAGGCGGTCAGGGTGCTCACCCCGCGCAGGCAGCACAGCCGTGCCACGCACGCTGCCCAGCGCGGTTCGGCGGCCATCTGGGTGATCTGCTGATCGAGGCGATCGCGCCGCAGCCCCGCGTCGAGGGCGGCCCCGTAGTAGTCCTGCAAGGCCGCCCGGGCACCGGGATGCTCGAGGCGCTGGGCCCGCAGCCAGGAGTCGTGGCGGGCCGTCCAGGCGCGGCCCGACTCGTAGATCAGCCCGTGGCGCAGCAGCAGCTTGGAGAGGCGATGGCGCGCGCGCATCAGGTCGGCGCGCGCATCCTCGCGGGCACGCACAAGGTCGCGGGCGGCCTCGTCGACCGGATCGGGAACCCTCACGCCGGTGAGCTCACCAGCGCGCAGCAGCCGCGCCAGGTGCTCGGCGTCTGAGACGTCGCTCTTGCGCCCGCGCCCGGCCGGCGAGCGCGCGATCAGGCTCGGGGCGGCCACCAGGCACTCGATGCCCGCCGCCTGGCACGCGCGCGCCAGGCCGAATCCGGTCGGCCCGGCCTCGTAGGTCACCTGCACGGGGTCGGCCAGGCCATCCAGCCAGCCCACCAGTTCCTCGGTGCGGTGAGGGGCGCGCGTCACCCGCAGCTCGCCCGTGTCCTCGTCGATCAGCCCGGCGACCACGCTCCTGGCGTGCACGTCCAGGCCGACAAAAGTACCGTTGCCCATGCCGGCGCCTCCCATGACTGTGGATCTACCGCCGGGCCAGATCCCGGCGGCAACCCACGATCACGCATGAGCGGGGCGCCGGCACGAGCCCGGCGCTCCATACGGTCTAGGCGCCAAGGGCTGAGGCGAGCACCTGAGCGAGGCGGATGAGCATGCGCTCCACGAGAGCAGACCGCCGAGAGTTCTGCCGCCCCGGCGGAGCTGGTCCACTCACGGGGCATCGCGGCGCCCCGGCCACCAGGCCGGCGCCGCGGCGGCGTTCGTCTGGACCGCGAGAGCGAGTGCGTCGAAGACTGTGCTGACCTTGATGATCTTGTCGTCCTCGAGCGTCAGGAACGCGGAGCCTTGAACCTCGATCAGATTGCCGCTCGCCGGCAGCTCGGGCACCTCGCCCGTGTGCGTGCCCGTGATCAGCCATTCGATCGCGATCCGATCCTTCTCGCGGATCTCCTGTGAGAGCTCCATCTTGACGTCGGGCATGATCGCACGCCAGTACTCGACGCTCTCCCGCGCCATCGCGGGGCCGTCGCCCTCGGGACCCGAGTCGTAGACGAAGCCGTTCATGTGGATGACCAAGTCCGATGCGACGTACTTCTCGGCCTCGCTGAAGTCACCCTTGTTCCAGGCGGCGAGCACGGCCCTCACGGCTGGGTGCTTTGCCTCGTGCTCCGCCTCTCGCTGGCCGCGCTTGAAGTGCCTCCTCCCCATGATGACGAGCGTCGGAATGACCGCGGCATCGACGTCGGACGGCAGCAAGTGCCTCGCCAGCAGCCAGCTGCAGACTGATGCGACCGCGAGGAGGGCGACGTCCCGCGCGGTGCTGGCCCGTCGCCCGTGGATCCCGAGATGACGACGGGCCCCGGGCTGCGTCCGCCGGCACTGCCAGCGCGCGGGGCGCCCTGATCGGACCGGCGGCGGGACCGTCTTGACGGGAACGCTCGTCCGGTTGATGACGCCACCGAAAGAGTGCAGCGGATCGGGAGCACGGTCTGGTCGATTCCCCTCGTCGCTCATCGGCTGCCTCCCGCGGCCTCCGTGTGTGCGCTTCGCGAGCGCTCGCTCGGAGCGATCATAGGCTCCTGCGGGCGTATGCCCGCCTGCCGGCGCTCGAATCACCCGGGTGACGTAACGCAGGCGTCCGGCCGGCAACGCGTTCAATCGCCCCTTCTGGACGATGCCGGATCCCGATGCCGCCTCCTACGATCGCCCTCCGGCCAAGGGCGAGGTGTCGAGATCGGCGCGGAACGGTAGGTCGGTTCATCCCGGCGACTCGCACGAGCGAGGCCGGGCCCACCGAGGACCGCCGAGAATCGGCTCGCGCTCTCGGCGAAAGGAGCTGACGCGGGTCGCGGTGCGCACACAGCGCAGCTCCCCGGGAACGCGACGGCGATGAGCGTCATCGAGTTCATGTCCGGCGCTGCGCCGACCCAGTGGGACCGCCCCGATCGTTCGCGCGATCGTGCGCGCCTGCTCGCGCGCGGGGATGGTTTCCGGCCACGGGGTGCGCCCGGAGGCCCGCCCGCACGGCGGCAGGCTCCCCTCGTGCGGGCTGCGCGACGCGGCCGCGGCGCGAGTCACCTGGGTGATCTCGCCGCCCGAGGGGCGCACTCCACCGGGCCGGCTGTCGGCGTGCCGCGGTGAACATCGTCTGGGCAGCCCTGATCGTCATCGCGGCCGCGACGGTGGCGATCACGGCGATGCTCCTGGTCCGGCGTCGAGCGCCCGAGGGCAGCTTCTTCGCCGACGGCGACCGTGCGGCCGGCATCTTCGGGGTGCTGGCGACGGGCTTCGCCCTGCTCATCGGCTTCATGGTGTTCCTCGCGTTCGAGAGCTACGACCAATCGCGGGGCGGCGCGGAGGCCGAGGCGACGCTCGTCGCCCAGCTCTACGAGACCGCCCAGCTCATGCCGCCGGACGTGCGCGGCGAGCTCTCGGGGCAGCTCGTCTGCTACGCGCGCTCCGTGGTCCACGAGGAATGGCCGGCCATGGAGGCCGGAACGATCGGGCAGACGATCAACCCGTGGGGCGCGCGGCTCTTTCGAACGCTCCAGTCGGCCGAGCCGGCGAGCGCGGCGGAGGGATCGGCGTACGACCACTGGCTCGAGCAGAACTCGGAGCGAGAGGTCGCCCGCAACGACAGGATCCACGGCGCGGTCGGCGTGATCCCCATCACGGTGTGGGTCGTCCTGCTGCTGACCGCCGTCCTGATCGTGGGGTACATGCTCATCTTCGCCGACCGCGGCGAGAGGGCGTGGGTGCAGGCGGCGCTCATGGGCTGCGTCGTCGTCGTCGTCACCGCGACGCTGCTGCTCATCGGCGCGCTCGACGACCCCTTCCACGAGGGCGTCGGGGGCCTCGGGCCCACGGCGATGGAGCGGGCGATCGAGATCCTGGAGGAGCAGAGCGCGATCGCGGGCGTCGACGAGCCGCCTCCGTGCGACGCCCGCGGGATGGCCCGGGAGCCGCGATGAGCGACCGGGGCGCATCTCGAGGCGCCGCCCGGTGGGTGGACATCGCGACCGCGGTGCTCCTCTCGGTTGCGGCCCTCGCGACCGCCTGGGCGGGCTATCAGTCCTCGCGCTGGCACGGCAAGCAGGCCGAGTCGTTCGCCGCCGCGAGCGCGGCCCGGGTGGAGTCCACGCGCCAGTCGGACGTCGCCAATCGGCAGGCGCAGATCGACGTGGCCACCTTCACCGAGTGGGTCAACGCCTACGAGGGCCGCAGGACCGAGCTGGCCGGGTTCTATCGCCGCCGGTTCCGGCCGGAGTTCAAACCGGCGTTCGATGCCTGGATCGCGACCCAGCCCCTACGGAATCCGGACGCCCCGCTCACGCCCTTCGAGATGCCGGAGTATCAGCTCGCCGCGCTCGAGGAGGCGGAAGCCCTCGAGGCCCGCGCCGTCGCGCTCTCGGAAGAGGCGCGGCGAAACATCCAGCGCGCCGACAACTACGTTCTCGCCGTCGTGCTCCTGGCGGCCTCGCTCTTCCTGGCCGGGATCAGCACGCGCCTGCCCGCGCTCGGAGCGCAAATCTCGGTGCTCGTGCTCGCCGCGGTGATCTTCCTCGGGACCCTCGTCTGGGTCCTGACGTTCCCGATCACACTGGCCGTGTAGTGAAACAAAGCCATGATGGATGAGCCTCCGCGCTCTCCTGCGCCGAGTCCTTGCGATCGAGCATGGACGTCCGCCGCAGGAAGGAGAGCCGCTCGGGGCGTCAGCGGCAGCGACGCCGTCCCCGCCGCGCCCGATCTCGATCTAAGGAGCACGCCATGAGTCCGTCCCGGACCTCTGCACCGCCGCCGTCGGCCGCAGGAGCGGTGCCCCACCTCACGGTGGGCGAGCGCGCCGCGCGCGGCAAGGCGGCACGTCTCGAGACTCCGCGCGCGAGCCACGCCGACTGGACGCCGGCCAAGGGGCGCGACCCCGTGGAGATCCTCGAGAAGCAGGCGCTGAGCCGGGTGCAGGATCTCGTCCCGATCCGTCACGGCCGCATGCTCACCTCGGCCTTCGCCTTCTACCGCGGCGCGGCGGCGATCATGGCCGCTGACCTGGCGCCCACGCCCAGGTCGGGACTGCCGGTGCAGCTCTGCGGCGACGCCCACCTCTCCAACTTCGGCGGCTTCGCCTCACCGGAGCGCGGCCTCGTCTTCGATATCAACGACTTCGACGAGACCCTGCCCGGCCCATGGGAGTGGGACGTCAAGCGCCTGGCCGCCAGCTTCGCCATCGCCGCCCGCGAGTCCGGTGTGGACGACGCCCGGCGGCGAAACCTCGTGCAGGGGGTTGTACGCGCCTACCGGACGGCCTTGGCCCAGTTCGCGACCATGTCCAACCTCCAGGTCTGGTACTCGCGGCTGGACGTGGAGGAGATGCAGCGCCGTTGGCGGAGCGCGGTGAGCGGAGCCGCGGCCAAGACCTTCGACCGCAACGTCGCCAAGGCGCAGGGCCAAGGACCACCTGCGGGCCTTCGCCAAGATCACCCGGCGGGTGGACGGCGAGCTCCGCATCATCAGCGACCCGCCCCTGATCGTGCCCGTCGAGGAGCTGGCTCAGCACATCGACCAGGATCAGCTCGAGGCCGAGATCCGCTCCCTCCTTCGCACCTACCGGCGCTCCCTCCAGGGCGATCGACGCCGCCTGCTCGAGGGCTACCGCTACGTGCACATGGCCCGCAAGGTGGTCGGGGTCGGCAGCGTGGGAACGCGCGCGTGGATCGTCCTGCTCCTCGGCCGCGACGACCAGGACCCCCTGTTCCTCCAGGCCAAGGAGGCCGGGGCCTCGGTGCTCGAGCCCTACCTCGGGGCCAGCGAGTTCGCCAACCACGGCCGGCGGGTGGTCGAGGGCCAGCGGCTGATGCAGGCGGCGAGCGACATCTTCCTGGGCTGGCAGCGGGTGCCGGCCGGGCTCGACGGCCAGCCGCGAGACTTCTACGTCCGCCAGCTCTGGGACGCGAAGGCCTCGGCGGTGGTCGAGACCATGTCACCCAAGCTCATGGCGATCTACGGGGAGGCCTGCGGCTGGACGCTCGCCCGGGCGCACGCCCGCTCGGGCGACCGGGTCGCCATCGCCGCGTACCTCGGCGGCGGCGACGCCTTCGACCGCGCGATCCAGACCTTCGCCGAAGCCTACGCCGACCAGAACGAACGTGACCATCGGGCGCTGGCCGAGGCCGTCAAAGCCGGGCGCGTGGCGGCCACGACCGGCCTCTGAGCGGATTTCAACGCGCGTGGAGCCGCCGCGGAGCTCGCTGATCCTGCGAAGCTCCGCCACCGGGGGGCTCAGCCGAGATTGAGGCGATGGTCCCCAAGGGCATGCCGCGGCTTATCTCGGGAAGAAGGATGCCTTCGACCGCGCCATCACGGTGTTCTCCACCGGCTACGCCGACCGCAACGAGCGCGACTACGAGCTCCTCGAGGCCTGCGAGCCGGTGCCCCGCGCAAACACCGGCCTCAGCGGCTCCATTTGAGCTCGATCTCGAGCTCCGTCTCATCCTCGCCGACCTCGATCTCGATCTCGAGCCGGACCTCGTCGGCGACATGGAGGCGCAGATGCTTGTCACCCCACTCGAGCTCGACCTCGTTATGGGAGGCCAGTCCGTCCGCGAAGGCGCGCAGGCGTGCCGCCGCCTCCTCGCGAGAGACGGTCTCCTTGCTCTCGATGTTCAGGATGTCCATCTCGCCCTCCCATGGGTCGGATTCCCGTCCCGATCGGGCTGAGCGTACGTGAGAGCGCCGCGCTGACGAGCCCTCAGCCGCACCTCGGCCGCCGCCGAGCCGCCGCCGTCCTCGCCCTGGTCGGGCTCGCCGGCGCGCTCGTCGCGATTCTGGTCGTACTGATCTCCAGCCCCGGGGAGCTGGTCGGGGCATTGCTCCTCGTCCTGCTGGCGGCTGCCGGCGCTTGGTGGGCCCTGGTGGGCCAGGGCTTCGCGCGGATCCTGGGCGCCGTGGTCGGCGCCCTGGCCCTGGCCGGCGCGCTCGTCCTGCTCGCGGGAGATCTGGCCGGCCTCCTGGTGGTTCTCGTCCTGGTCCTCGCCGCCGTGGCCCTGGCCCGGTACGCGCTCGGCCGAGACCTCGCGACGCTCCGCGCGGCCGCACCCGAGGGCCGGCCGGTGCTGGCCGCCCACCAGCCGGTGCTGATCATGAACCCGAAGTCGGGGGATGGGAAGGTGGAGCGCTTCCACCTGGAGGCGGAGGCGCGCCGGCGTGGCATCGAGCCGGTCCTGCTCCGTCCGGGGGACGACCTGCGCGAGCTGGCCGAGCGCGCCGTCGCCGGGGGAGCCGATGTCATCGGCATGGCCGGAGGCGACGGCTCCCAGGCCCTGGTGGCCTCGGTGGCCGCTGCGCACGGTGCGGCCTACGTGTGCGTCCCGGCAGGCACTCGGAACCACCTGGCCATGGACCTGGGCCTGGACCGGGACGACGTGGTCGGCGCCCTCGAGGCCTTCGGGCCGGCCGTGGAGCGGCCCATCGACTTGGCGCGAGTGGGCGACCGGGTCTTCGTGAACAACGCCTCGCTCGGCGTGTACGCCGAGGCCGTGCAGCGACCGGGCTACCGCGAGGCCAAGCGGGCCACCATCTCGGAGACGCTCCCCGAGCTGCTCGGGCCGAAGGCCGAGCCGCTCGATCTGCGCTTCGTGGGCCCGGACGGCGAGGCGCAGCGAGGAGCCCACGTCATCCTGATCTCCAACAACCCGTACAGCCTGGCCCGCCTGGATGGACTCGGGTCGCGAGTCCGCCTGGACTCCGGCCGCCTTGGCGTGGTGGTGGTGAACGTCCCGGGCTCGGCCTCGGCGGCCGAGCTTCTCGCACTCGAGGCCGCGGGCCAGGTGCGCCGGTACCCGGGCTGGCAGGAGTGGGATGCCACGGCGTTCACCATCGACTCCGGCGCCCAGGTCGCCGTCGGGGTGGACGGCGAGGCGCTCTCACTCGACCCTCCGCTCGAGTTCGCCATCCTGCCCGGCGCTCTGCGTGTGCGCCTGCCCCTGGGTGCGGCCGACGTCTCACCCGCCGCGCTGGCCGTGGCTCCGCTCCGCGAGGCGCCGGGCCTGGTGCGCACGGCCCTCGGGCTGGGCAGCGCCTCGCCTGTGCGCGGCCCTGACCCTGGCCCACCGTAACCCAGTGCCGACCGACCGCGACGCAGGCCATGGGCCCGGCCAGCCCCTCGCCAGCCGGCGCATCCCGGTCGGCGACCTG